>NZ_BAAAPE010000015.1:218831-345622 GCF_039530985.1 Streptomyces albiaxialis | reverse complement strand
GGAGGATCCCGATCCGGACCACGGCATCGAGACGCTGATCGTCTTCCTCGGCTCCAACAACGCGCTGTCCTCCGTGATCGACCTCCGCCTGGTGTGGAGCGGCGACGGCTACGACGACCCGCGCCGCAAGGGCGCGTACACCGTGTGGCGGCCCGAGCACTTCGCCACGGAGCTGTCCCGGGTGGCCGCGCGGGTGGGCGAGATCCGCGCGCGGCACGTCATCTGGTGCGCGGTGCCGCACGTGACGATCGCGCCCGTCGCGCGCGGCGTACGGCACAAGATGGCCGACGGCTCGCGCTACTTCCCGTACTACACCCGCCCCTGGATCAGCGACTCCGACTTCGACGTGCGGCGCGACCCCCATCTCACCGGCGACCAGGCGCGGTCGATCGACACCGCCGTCGACCAGTACAACGACTCCCTCGCGGACACCGTGCGCGAGGCCCGGCGCGCGGGCCGCGACTGGTATCTCCTGGACACGGCCGGGCTACTGGACCGGCTCGCCTCCCGCCGCTACGCGGAGGACGAGGAGGCCCGCCCCGACTGGTGGACGCCGTACGAGCTGCCGCCCGCCGTGGCCGCGCTCACGCCCGCGTTCACCTCGCACTTCCTGACCAGCGACGGCGAACGGCGCGCCTCCGGCGGCCTGTTCTCGCTGGACGGCGTGCATCCGACGACCGTGGGCTACGGGATCCTCGCGCAGGAGCTGATCGACGTGATGCGGCTGGCCGGGGTCGAGTTCCGCACACCGTTCGGCGGGGAGGTGCGGCCCGACCCCGTCGAGGTCGACTTCGCGCGGCTCATCCGCCGCGACACCCTGGTCAACCGGCCGCCGGGCAACGTCACCGCGGGGCTGCGCACCATCGGCTGGGCGGACGAGGCGCTGGACCTGGTGCGCCGCACGCTGCGGTTCGGGAGGTGAGCCGCGATGAGCCGGCCGGTCATGGGCGCCGTCCCCTACGACGGCGGGGCCGCCTTCCGCGTCTGGGCCCCGCACGCCCGGGCCGTCGCCGTCACCGGCTCGTTCAACGCCTGGCAGGTGCCCGGCGTGCCGCTGGCGCCCGAGGACGGGGGCCGCTGGGCGGGCGAGGTGCCCGGGGTCAAGCCGGGAGACGCGTACAAGTACGTGATCACGGCCGCGAGCGGTGAGGAGCTGTGGCGGGCCGATCCCTTCGCGGCGGCGATGACCGGCTCGCCGGGCGACGCGCTCGTGACCGAGCGGGAGTTCGACTGGTCGGGCACGGAGGACTACCGCCCGCCCGCGCGGGACGAGCTGGTGCTCTACGAGATGCATGTGGGCACCTTCAACGACGAACCCGGCGGCGGCCCCGGCCGGTTCGCCGATGTGCTCCCCCGCCTGCCCCACCTGGCGGGACTCGGCGTGAACGCGATCGAGCTGATGCCCGCCGCCGAGTTCCCCGGCGGATTCTCCTGGGGGTACAACCCGTCGGCGCCGTTCGCCGTCGAGACCGACCTCGGCGGGCCGCTCGCGCTCAAGGGACTGGTCCGGGAGGCCCACCGGCACGGCATCGCCGTCCTCCTCGACGTCGTCTACAACCACCTCGGCCCCGGCGACCTGATCCTGTGGCGCTACGACGGCTGGCACGAGGGCGAGCACGGCGGCGGGATCTACTTCTACAACGACTGGCGCGCCCGTACGCCCTGGGGCCACACCCGCCCCGACTACGGACGCCCCGAGGTCCGCGCGTACCTCCGCGACAACGCGCTGCACTGGCTGGAGGAGTACCGGATGGACGGCCTCCGCTGGGACGCCACCGCGTACATCCGCGACGCCGACGGCACGCCGCTGCCCGACGGCTGGAACCTGATGCGCTGGGTCAACGACGAGATCGACCGCCGCGCGCCCCTCGCGTTCAGCGTCGCCGAGGACCTGCGCGGCGACCCGCGCGTCACCGCGCCGACCGGCGCGGGCGGGGCCGGGTTCGACGCGCAGTGGGACGCGGACTTCGTGCACCCGGTGCGGCGCGCGGTGATCGCCACGGAGGACCGCGACCGCGACATGGGGGCCGTGCGTGCCGCGATCGAGCACCGCTTCGACGGCGGGGAGCCGCGCCGCGTCGTCTACACCGAGTCCCACGACGAGGTCGCCAACGGCCACGCCCGCGTCCCGGAGGAGATCTGGCCGGGCAGCGCCGACAGTTGGTTCTCGAAGAAGCGCTCGACACTGGGTGCGGCACTCGTGCTGACCGTGCCCGGCGTGCCCATGCTCTTCCAGGGCCAGGAGTTCCTGGAGGACCGCTGGTTCGACGACCAGGACCCGCTCGACTGGACGCGCGCGAGCCGCTTCCGGGGCCTCATCGACCTCTACCGCGACCTGATCGCGCTCCGCCGCGACCTGCGCGGCACGACGGCCGGACTGCGGGGCGACCATGTCTCGGTCTTCCATGTGAACGACACCGACAAGTGCCTCGCCTACCACCGCCGGATGCACGGCGGGCCCCGGGACGACACCGTGGTCGTCGCCAACTTCGCCAACCGGGGGTACGCGCACTACTCCCTCGGGATGCCGCGCGGCGGGCTGTGGCGGGTCCGCTTCAACAGCGACTGGGAGGGGTACGACCCCGCGTTCGGCGGCCACCCCGCCCATGACACGGAGGCCGTTCCCGTGCCCCGGGACGGCCTCCCCTGCACCGCCGCGCTCGCCCTCGGCCCGTACACGGCGGTGATCCTCTCCCAGGACTGAGCCCGCGCCGGGCCCGCGCTCAGGCCGAGTGCCGGACCAGGGCCCAGGCGAGGGAGGCGAAGGCGGCGGTGTTCGCGGCCGTGCGGAGCCCGTTCCAGCGGTTCCAGGCGTCCTCGAACTCCGCGCGCAGCTCGGCGAGCCGCCCGGCGTCGTCGGGCAGGCCGCCCGCGACGAGGGCGTCGTTGAGGGGAACGTTGCCCGCGAAGGTGATCACGAGGACCGCCGCGTACAGCACGAGCCCGACGACGATCCACGGCAGCGCCGGGCCCCGGTCCCCCGCGAGCTGGAGGCCCCCGGCGGCGACGATGAACAGCAGGGAGCCGAGGAAGAGCAGCATGAACCAGCCGTTGAGGATGGCGTCGTTGATCTTCTGCATGGTGTCCACGAACGTGCGGTCGCCCGCGCGCTTGAGCCCCGGCATCACCGCGAACGTGAACCCGTAGTACAGCCCCGCGCTCAGCCCCGTGGTGAGCGTGGCGGCCATCAGCGAAACGCTCTGCAGTGCCCGCAGCATTCGGACCACTCCTCTGTTTTCCGGTCTCTGCTCCGTACACCTCGTAGTCAACGCGAGCCGGGCCCCGCGGCCCATGGCCGAGGGGCTCACCGGCATGTGTGAGCGTCTCGGCCCACTGGGCGCACGCCGGCCCCGGTTCCCGCACGACGTCCTGAGGGACGCGCCCCGGCGAGGAGCTGACGGGCCGGTCAGCCCGTCGCCGGGTTCGTGCGGCTGGCGGCCCGGGGCCGCGCGGCCGGGGACACGGTGCACCCCGACGACGCGGGACCGCGCGCCATGGCCGGGGCGATCGGCCTCAGGAAGCCGGTGGCTCCTTCGCGGGCTCCTCGGTGAAGTCGCGCAGGGTGCGGGGCGGTTCGCCGCCGTAGCGCTCGATGGAGCCGGTCACCTCGTACAGCTCGTGGTGGGCGCCGATCGCGCGGAAGAGGTCCCACAGCTTACTGAGGTGCTCGACGGTGTGGAGGTCGCCCCCGTAGAGGTCGAGGGCGCGCTTGCGCCAGTCGCCGGGCGGGACGTCGGCGTACGTCAGCGGGGTGCCCCGCCCCTCGGCGAAGGTCCGCGTGGCCTCGCCGACCGTCATGACCTGGCCGCACAGCAGCACGACGGGGTCGGCGCCGGGGAGTTCGGGGAGCGGGTCGGCCAGCAGCCCGGCTCCGACGCGCGCCACGTCCGTGCCCGCGACGAGCGGCAGGACGGTGTCGGGGGCGCCGAGGGGCAGGGCGAGTTCGCCGTGCCCGGCGGCGCGGACGAGGAAGTCGAGGTTCTCGAAGAAGACCCCGGCGCGCAGGTGCACGGCGCCGATCCCGGCCCAGTCGAAGACCTGCTCGGAGACCCAGTGCAGCCGCATCCGCGGGGTCCCGGCGTGCGGGTCGGCGGCGAGCTGCGAGACCTCGACCACGCGCTCGACGCCCTCGCGGCGCGCGGCGGCGGCGAACGTGCCGGTGGCTTCGAGGAGTCCGTCGGTCACGGGGTAGGTGAAGTAGGCCCGGCGCACGCCGCGCAGTGCGGGGAGGACGTCGGTGATCTCGCGGAGGTCACCGGCCACGACCTCGGCGCCGAGCGCGCGCAGCGCGTCGGCCCGCGCGTCGTCGGTGTGGACGAAGGCCCGCACCTCGTGGCCGCGCTCGCGCAGCAGCCGTACGACGTGGCGGCCGGTGGAGCCCTGCTGGCCGCCTCCGGCCCCGGTGACGAGGATCGGCCCTGTCGCCGCTGTGGCCATGGGGATCAGCTCCCTTCGGACGGGTCGGGGAGGCGGGCCGTGAGCACGCCCCGGGCCTCCAGCGCCTCGAGGAACTCCCGCGCGGGAAACGCCTCGGCGGGCGCGAGGACCCCGGTCTTCGCGGGCCCGTCGCCGTCGGCGACGCGGACGGCGGCCTCGACGGAGGCGACGGCGGCGGCCCGCCACAGGTCGTGGCCCCGCAGATCGCCGGCGCGGTTCCCGCCCTCGTAGATGGCCTGCCCGGCGACCATGAAGTCCGTCGCGGCGCGCGTGTCGTCGTCGAGGTCCTCGCTCTCGAAGACGTCCGGCTCCTCGAAGGTGGAGGAGGTCAGCATCATGTCGACGTTCCGCGTCGGTACGTGCCGGGGCACGGTCAGCGGCTCGAAGGAGGGGAAGGGGGTGAGCGTCGAGCGCGGGCCGAGCGGCGGCGGGAAGGCGAACACCGCGTTGCGGGGCTCGACATAGCCCGAGCGGAGCGTGCCGTCGGCGTACGTGAGCCGCTCGGTCTCGGCGAAGAGCTGCGCGGCGGTGTTCTTGGCGCCGGTGGTGAGCCGCCAGCCGCTCACCGCGTAGGCGAGGACGATCCGCTCGACGGCGGGGAGCCCGTCGGCGACGGCGGAGGCGAGCAGGTCGCCCAGCCCGCCGTAGAAGCTGACGCCGGGGACGAGCAGGGTCCCGGTGCGCTCGGCGGTGGCCTGGAGGGCGTCGAAGACGTGCTTGACGTGGTGCGGTTCGAGGGCGTGGTCGATGTAGTGGCAGCCCGCCTCGGCCGCGGCGAGGGCGACGGGCGCGCCGGTGCGGGAGTAGGGGCCCGCGCAGTGGATCAGGACGGCGGCGCTGCCCGCGAGTTCGCGGAGCGCGTCGGGGTCGTCGACGGAGGCGGTGAGGGTCCGGACGCGGGCCCCGCCCCCGGAGCCGTCCTCTTCCAGCCCGGCGGCTAAGGAGGCGAGGGCGTCGGGATCGCGGCCCGCGAGGATCATGTTCCGGCCGCGGGCGCGGAGTTCGGCGGCTACCAGGCGCCCCGTGTGGCCGTAGGCCCCGTAGATTGCGATGGCCGGTGCGGTCATGGTTCGCTCTCTTCCGTACTTCGGGTATGCAAGGTCGCGGCCGAAGTTACGTACCCCGGGTATGCCCGTCAAGAGGCCTGTCACGAGGCCCGCCGAGAGGTCCGCCACGAGGCCCGTCAGAGGTCCGTCACGAGGAAGCGCAGGAGTCGCCATGAGCCGCCGGAGTCCGGCCCGTACGCAGGCAGAACGGTCCGACGCCACCACGTCGGCGCTGCTCGCCGCCGCGCGCGAGCTGTTCGGCCGCGACGGTTACGGGCCCACGTCCATCGACGCCGTGGCCTCCGCCGCCGGGGTCACCAAGGGGGCCGCCTACCACCACTTCCGGGGCAAGGCCGACCTCTTCCGCGCGGTGTTCGTCCGCGAGCAGGAGGAGATCTCCGCCCGGCTGGAGCGCGTCGCGGCCGGGGCGCCCGACACCTGGACGGCACTGGAGCGGGGCGCCCGTACGTTCCTGGAGCACTGCCTCGACCCGACGTTCCGCCGCGTCGTCCTGCTGGACGGCCCGGCGGCGCTCGGCTGGGAGACGGTCAGGGAGATCGAGTACGCGCACGTCCTGCGGGTCCTCTCCGCCGGGATGCGCGCCGCGAGGGACGACGGGCACATGGCCGACGGAGACCTGGAGGCCCGCTGCCAGTTGGTGTTCGGGGCGCTGTGCGAGGCGGGCATGCTGCTGGCCCGCTCCCCCGACCCGGCCCGCGCCCTTCCCTCCCTCACGGCGGAGGCCGGGCGGCTGCTGGGGGCCACCGCGATTCCGGGCGCGTGAGCATTCCCGGATAACGGCGGGAATTCTTCCCGCACCTATTACGGAATCCTTTTCTGACCCGCCAAGCGAACGCCCTCCACCCGAACACCCTCCACCCGAACGCGCTCCGGCTCAGCCGAGATCACGGATCACGCGCGCCGGATTTCCGACCGCGAGAACGCCGTCGGGGAGATCCTTGGTGACGACGGAACCCGCGCCGACCACCGTGTTGTCCCCGATCGTCACGCCGGGGCAGACGATGACGCCGCCGCCGAGCCAGACGTTGGAGCCGATGGTCACCGGCAGGCCCTTCTCCCAGCCCTCGCGGCGCCGGTCGTGGTCCAGCTCATGGGTGGGCGTGAGGAGTTGGACGTTCGGCCCGATCTGGGTGTGGGCGCCGACGGTGATCGGCGCGGTGTCGAGGAAGACGCCGCCGAAGTTGACGAAGACGCCGTCGCCGAACGTGATGTACGTGCCGAAGTCGCAGCGGAACGGCGGCCGGATGCGCACCCCTTCGCCGAGCGAGCCGATCAGTTCGCCCAGGATCTTCTGGCGCTCTGCGGGCAGCCGCAGGCTCGTCGTGTTGTACCGCTCGCACAGTTCCATGCCGCGGCGCGACTCCTCCGCGAGCTGTTCGTCGTCGGGGAGGTACCAGTCCCCGGCCAGCATGCGCTCCTTGTTCACACCCACGGTCGCCCCTCCGCCTCCCGGTCCCGCATGTCGGGGACGACCCTATGCCAGGGGCCGTTCGGCCCCTGGCGCGGGGCGGGATCCCGTGCCCCGAATTCACCTCGGGGATTCCCGCTCCTTTTGAAAAGGAAAGAGCCTGCTGAGGCATATGTTTTCCCTCCCGGCGTCTTCCGGTAGGGACCGTTCCGCACGTTAATGAATGCCATCACGCACATGCGAGAAGGGGGCGGGAATGGTACGACAGTGCGAATCGGCTCACTGCAGTGGAGCGGATTCAGAAATCAACGAAATCTGCAAACTCGAAGGCTGGCCCATCAATCACCCGGTGCTCACCCGGGACAGCATCGGGCCCTGCTACTGCTCGTGCTCCTGCCTCGCCTTCGGCACGATGGTCGAGGACGGGAGCGGGGGGTTCAAGGCGATCGAGACCTACGCCGTGGGCGACCAGATCATGGCCTCCGGCACGGGCCTCGACTGGGCGCCGCAGCCCGTCGTGTTCAGCGGCGGCACGACCGGCGCCTCGCGCCAGAAGTTCACCGTCCTGGTGCTGTACGGGGAGACGGCGCTCGCGGTCACCAGCGACCACCTCTTCCTGCTCGCGGGCGACGAGCACACGCTCAAGCGCGCCGACCGGCTGACGCCCGACGACGTGCTGGTCTCGCCCGCCGGCGACCCGGTCAGCGTCCGCGCCGTGCACATCGGCGACTATCTGGCGGGCTTCCACCACGTCGCCGCCGCCGGCAAGGAGCCGCCGGGCGAGGACCTGGACAAGCATCTCCTCAACACCAACGGCGTCGTGAGCGCCGACTACGTCGTGCAGATCATGGCCCGCCGCTCCGACGTGGCCGGGTTCAACGTCAAGCAGCACGACGACATGCCGGTCGTCGGCTCCCAGGAGTACGTCGACCGCTTCGGCAGGGCCTGCCTCCAGGCGCCCGAGCTCCCGGCCGCCGCCACCGGGGAGGCCTCCAACATCCGGGCCTCGAACTACAACGCGAAGGACCTGGACCTCGCCGAGCACACCTTCGTGCCCGCCGAGGCCACCCTCGTCAGCGTGCCGGAGGACGCGTGCAGCTTCCTCTCGCCCGAGGAGGCCGAGGCCAAGCGGCGCTCGCCCAAGCGGGCGTTCAACGACCCGCTGGCGCGCGAGTGGACCGAGGCGCTGATCCAGCAGCACAAGGTGTTCTACCCGGACGTGACGTATCACCTCGACTGGGCGAGCGACGAGGTCAACGCGTACGCCTGGGTCGAGAACGGGGTGCGGCACGTGGCCCTCAAGGGCGGCCTCGTCCGGGACCAGGACCTGGAGCTGGAGGGCATCGCGCTGGTGCTCGCGCACGAGCTGGCGCACCACTACGGCGGCACGCCGACGTTCCCGGGCGGCCTGTCCTGCGAGGGCCAGGCGGACTACCGGGGCGTGCGCAACATCATGCGGAAGGTCTGGTTCGGGGACGCGTTCATCCAGACGACGGACGCGGCCATCGCGCAGATGGCCAACTTCTTCGGCGTGCCCAACGACCCGCACCCGCCGGGCGGCACCGCGGGCTGCGGGCACCCGCCGGGGGCCTGCCGCGTCGCGACGTACCACGCGGCCGTCGCGCTCAGCGGCAAGCCGGCCTGCGCGGCGTGACCCGCTGAACGACGGGCGGCCGCCGCGGACCTCATCACCCACGCCTCCGCGGCGTCCGCCCGCTCCCCCTGCCCGCCCCCGTCACCAGGGAGAACCCCGTGCCCGACACCCAGCCGGACCGCCGGACGCTCGCCGAGGGCCTGGGTATCCCGGCCTCGCGCGTCACCGACGCGGTCCTCGCCGAGATCGCCCGCGACCCGATGTTCCTGCACCATCTGGAGCTGTGCCGGGACGACCCGGGCATGCTGGACCTGCTGCTCAGCCAGTACGACGACGAGGCGGGGCCCGGCAACGCCGAGCTGCTCGGCCGGGCGGGCGCCGCGCTCGCGCGCTGGGCGGCGTCCGGATTCAGCCGGACACCGCAGGCCGAGTACCGGAAGAGGCTCGCGGTCTGCCGGGGCTGCGACCAGCTCAAGGCCCCGCCGGACAGGGCCCTGTACCGGCTGACGGGCGGCAGGGACGGCAGGACCGTGTGCGGGATGTGCGGCTGCGACGTACGGCGCAAGGCGGCCCTGGCCACCGAGAGCTGCCCCGCCGGACGCTGGGAGGCGAGCGGCGTATGACCGCGCGACCACGCGCCGTGGACTCCCCGGTACGCGTCGTCGACAACGGCGTGCGCAGCTTCGTCCCGCCCACCTTCTGCTTCGAGCTGTGGGACGAGGAGGGCCGGCACGTCGCCACCGTGTCACGCGTCGTGGTCTCCGATCCGAACGACCGGGAGCTGACCGATTTCGACGCGCTGACCTCGCTGGACGAGCCCCGCTACCTGGGCCGCATCGACCCGTACGACGCGGGCCCGGACGCGCGCGGACAGGGCGCCCGCTTCACCGTGACGGCCCGGGTCACGTGACCGGTCACGTGAAGGAAATCTTCCGGAAACCCTTGACGCCGTCGTTGGCTCGTTCTTAACTTCTCGTCGTACTTCACGCTACGGAAGTTGTCGTAGCTCAAGGCAGGCACAGACACAGACCACCTGTCGGTGGCTCCGCTGTGTCTGCTTTTCACGTTGTGCCATCGGACAGGTCCTCCTCGAAGGCGGATTTATGGCACAACGTCCGAGCGTCAAAGGCGTCGCCGACATCGTTGCGCTCATCGATGGGCTGCGCACCGTCACCGGGCGGGCCCGGGTCACCTGGTACCTCGCGTTCGGCGGCCTCTTCCTCGACGCGTACGCCAACGCCGCGCTGAGCGCGGGGCTCGGTCCGATGACCGACCAGATGGACCTGAGCAGCACCGAGATCTCCGTGCTCACGGCCACGGCGCCCTTTCTGGCCATCATCTTCAACCCCGTCGGCGGCTGGCTCGCCACCCGCATAGGCCGGGTGCCCCCGCTGCTGCTCGCGAAGGTCTTCGCGGTGGCGGGCGCGCTCCTCGCGGCCTTCGCCGGGGACTTCACCACCGTCTGGTTCGGCCGCGTCCTCGTCGGCGTCGCCTACGGCATCGACTTCGCCGTCGCCATGGCCCTCCTCGCCGAGTACACCCCCAAGGCCAGCAGCGGACGGCTCAACCTGTGGCAGGCCGTCTGGTACTGCGCGACCACCGGCAACCTGCTGCTCGCGCTCGGCTTCTACAACCTCGACGTCGGCCAGGACATCTGGCGCTGGTCCCTCGGCTCGGCCGGGGTGATCGCAGCGGTGCTCCTCGTCCTCCAGTGGCTCTTCCTCGTCGAGAGCCCGGCCTGGCTCGCGAGCAAGGGCCGCCTGGAGGAGGCGGTGAAGAACCTCCGCAAGATCTACGGCATCGGCGCGGCCGCCGACACGACCGGCGCCGAGGCCAGGGCCGTCGCCGCGAAGCCCGCCATCGGCATGCGCCACGCCGGGCTGCTGTTCAAGGGCGACTACCTGCCGCGCACGCTGCTCTCCTCGGTGATCTCGCTGGGCCAGGGCCTCCAGTACTTCGCGGTCGGCTGGTACCTGCCGGTGATCAGCCTGACGATCTTCGGCGAGAGCTTCGAGAAGGCGACGATCGGCTCGATGGTCTTCAACGCCGTCGGCATCGTCGGCGGCCTCGCCTCCGCGTACTTCGGGCGCCGGATGGGCCTGCGGCTCAGCTCCGCGTACGGCTTCGGCGGCGTCTTCGTGGCGCTCGTGGCGATGGGCCTGACCTTCGGCAAGGCCCCGCTGGTGATCGCGTTCTGCCTGCCCGTGCTCTTCATCCTCTGCCACTCGGCGGGCCCCGGCGCCAACGGCAAGTCGATCGCCGCGCTCTCCTACAGCAGCGACGTACGGGCGCTGGGAACCGGCGTCACCGGCATGGTCGGCAGCTTCGGCAGCGTCATCGGGCTCTACGTCTTCCCGCAGATCAAGGAGGGCCTCGGCCTCGGCAACACCTTCCTGGTCCTGTCCGTCGTCCCGCTGCTCGGCATGCTCACCTGCCTCGCGATCAAGTGGGACCCGACCAAGGCCGATGCCTCCCCTGACGACGAGGCCCACGGCGGCCTGGACCAGGTGCGGCAGGTGCGGCAGGAAAGGGGCAGCCATGACGCAGCCGTCCGCCCGTAGGGGCGTACTGGCCATCGACGAGGGCACCACCGGCACCCGCGCCGGGATCGTGTACGACGACGGGTCCGCCGGCGAGGTGTTCTACCGGCCGATCAAGGTCGCCCACCCCGACGCGCTCTCCGTCGAGCAGGACCCGATGGAGATCTGGACGGCGACGCTGGACGTCGCCCGCCGGGCCCTCGGCTCGGCCGGGGACACCGAGATCACCTCGGTCGCCCTCACCACCCAGCGCGCGACCGCGATCCTCTGGGACCGCGTCACCGGGCTGCCCCTGCTCCCCGCCGTCGTCTGGCAGGACCGCCGCTACGCCCGGGACCTCCTCGCGTACGAGGCGGAGTGGGACTCCGTCCTGCTCACCCGTACGGGGCGGCCCGTCGGCTCGCGCGCCCCGTTCCTGTGGGCGGCGCGGCAGATCGCCGAGCGGCCCGAGGTCGCGGCGGCGCACCGGGAGGGACGGCTGCTCTTCGGCACCGTCGACACCTGGCTGATCTGGCAGCTCACCGGCGGCGCCACGCACGCGACGACCGCCTCGAACGCGGCGTCCACCGGCGGCTACCTGTTGCGCGAGCACGCCTGGTTCGAGGAGTGGATCGCCGCGCAGGGCTTCCCGCCCGAGCTGTTGCCCGACCTGCGTGCCGACGACGCGGACGGCGCGGGCTTCGGCCTCACCGACGCCGACACGCTCGGCGTCTCCGTCCCGCTGGCCGCCTCGATGGGCGACCAGCACGCGGCGCTCCTCGCCCTCGGCGGGCTCGACGCCGGGCACGGGATGTGCGTCTACGGGACGGGCGCGTTCGTGGACGTCTCGACGGGCCTCGACCCGGCGATGCCCCGCCCCGGCATCGACGGCGTCCTGGCCCAGCCGGGCTGGCGGCAGGGCGGCACCACGCAGTACAGCCTGGAGGCGTACGCCTCGACGACGGGCTCCGCGCTGCGCTGGCTCTGCGAGGACCTCGGGCTCTTCTCCTCCCCGCAGGAGATCGGCGAACTCGCCGCCCCCGGCGGCTACCGCTCCGGCGGCCCCCGCTTCGTGCCCACGCTCGCGGGCGTACGGGTCCCGGTGTGGCGGCCCGAGGCCACCGGCTCCCTGACGGGGCTCAGCCTCGCCACGACCCGCGCCGACATCGCCCGCGCGGTGCTGGAGGGCATCGCGCACTCCGTCTGCGACCTGGTCGACGGCGTCACCGCGACGATGGGCGCGCCTCTGCGGCAACTGCGCGTCGGCGGCGGCGTCTCGGGCAGCGACCCCCTGATGCGGATCCAGGCCGACCTGGTCGGCATGCCGCTGGAGCGCGTCGCGGACTCGGCGACGGCGAGCCTGCGCGGCAGCGCGTACCTGGCGGGGGCCTCGACCGGTCTCTGGACCTCGCTCGAAGAGGCGGTCGAGGCCCGTTCGAAGGGCGACGTCTTCGAACCGGAGCTGGACTCCGCCGTACGGGAGGAGCAGCGAGCGGAATGGCGCACCCTGACGCAGAGGCCATGAGCATGGCGCCCCTGAAGCTGAAGCGCGTCCCGGAGGGACGGCTTCAGGGGCGCGGGGAACTGCGCGCCCAGCCACGACGCGGGCGCACCCCGCGAACCACAGCCCGGGGCACCCCGAACCCGGCTCTTTCGCGGGAGCACCCGGCGTGAGGGCTGCGCTTGCCAGCCCTGCGCCTTCGCGCAGACCTCCCAAGCGCAGTGGGAGGGAAACGCAGACCTCCCAAGCTTCGCGGAACGGCGAAGCGAAGGTGCCCCGTCAGGGGCGCGGGGAACTGCGCGGCCGGCCACAGCGCACGGCGCACCCGGCAACGCACAACAAGGGGCACCCCCTCCCCAGCACCAACCGCCCAACAGGCAAACGCAACACCAGGAGTTGATCTCGTGATCACCATGCCGGCCCGGAAGCCGGGCCGCTCCGCACGGGCGACGCGCCGCACGGCGCTGCTGCTCGACCGCGAACGGACCAAGCGGCAATTGGCCGACGACCAGTTCGACGTATTGGTCGTCGGCGGCGGCATCACGGGGGTGTACGCCGCCCTGGACGCGGTCTCCAGAGGCCTCCGCACCGCGCTGGTCGAGAAGGACGACTTCGCCTCCGGCACCTCCTCGAAGTCCTCGAAGATGGTGCACGGCGGCCTGCGCTACATCGAGCAGGGCAACGTCAACCTCGTCCGGCACTCCCTCCTGGAGCGGCACCGGTTCCGCAAGAACGCCCCGCACCTGGTGCACCGTCTGCCCTTCCTCTTCCCGATCCTCGAACAAGACGGCATCTTCGACCCCCGCCTCGCCAAGGGCTTCGAGGGCCTCCTGTGGACGTACGACCTGGTCGGCGGCTGGCGCATAGGCAAGCTGCACCAGCGGCTGACCGTCCCCGAGGTACTCGCGCACGCGCCGACGCTGCGCGCGGACAGCCTCAAGGGCGGGCTGATGTACTTCGACAGCCGCGCCGACGACGCCCGCCTCACCCTCACGATCGCCCGTACGGCCGCCGCGCTCGGCGCGACGATCCTCAACGGGGCCCGCGTCGACGCGCTGCTGACCAGCGGCGGCCGGGCGTGCGGCGCGAAGGCCGTGATCGACGGCGACGAGGTCGAGATCCGCGCGCACGCCGTCGTCAACGCGACCGGCGTGTGGAGCGACCGGGTCGACGCGATGGCCGACGAGCGCCACGAGGACCAGGTACGCCCCGCCAAGGGCGTACACATCGTGGTGCCGTGGCACAAGGTCCGTATCGACTGCACCGTGACCGTGCCGATCCCCGGCCGCGCCCGCCGCGCGACCTGCACCCGCTGGGGCGACACCGTCGTCCTCGGCACCACGGACAACGACTACAAGGGCTCCGCCGACGACGTGCACTGCACGCGCGAGGAGATGGAGTTCCTGCTGGAGGGCGCGCGGACCGCGTTCGACGTGGACCTCACCCCGGACGATGTGGTCGGCTCGATCGGCGGGCTGCGCCCGCTCGTCGGCGGCAAGGAGGGCGCGACGCTCAACATGAGCCGCGACCACCACATCAGCGTCGGCCCCACCGGCATGGTGACCGTGACCGGCGGCAAGCTCACCACCAGCCGCCACATGGGCGAACTGGTCATCGACAAGGTGCTCGGCGTGCTGGGCCGCAAGGGCTCCTCCGCGCCGAAGTCCCGCACCGTCAACCTCCCCCTGCTCGGCGGCGCGGGCTACGACGCGGAGGCCGTCGCCGCCTCCGGCGGCCTCGCCGCGCACCTGGGCGAGCGGTACGGCACCGAGGCCCGCTTCGTGCACGACCTGATCGCCGAGGACCCGTCGCTGGCCGGTCCGGTGGTCGAGGGGCTGCCGTACACCCGCGCCGAGGTCGTCTACGCGGCGCGCGCCGAACTCGCCCGTTCCGTCGACGACGTGCTCTCCCGCCGTACCCGCTCCAGGCTCTTCGCGCGGGACGCCTCCGCCGAGGCCGCGCCCGAGGTCGGCGCGCTGCTCGGCGCCGAACTGGGCCTGACCGACGAGGAGGTGGAGCGGCAGGTCTCCGACTACCTCGCCTCCATACGCCACGAGAAGACCGTCCTCTTCGAGGGCACCGCAGCAGCGACCGAAGGAGCCGCAGCATGATCAGCCGCCAGACCATCACCCACCCGTTCAACCGGGGCCGTTACACCGTCGGCGCCCCCAGCCCCTCCGCCTGGGCGCAGCGCACGCCGGTCGGGGACGGCGAGGCCGCGCTCCAGACCAGCCCCGTCGAGGTCCCCGAGGCCGTTCTCGAACAGCTCCGCGGGGCCGCGAAGGCCGTGCACGTCGAGCGCGAGGAGGTCGTCACCCGTACCCGCGACTGGTGGGCGGGCTCGATGATCGGCGAGACCGACGGGCGTCCCGCGACGCCGGACGCGGTGGTCGTGGAGGCCGCCGACGCCGACCAGGTCGCCGCCGTGCTGCGGATCTGCAACGAGGCGGGGATCCCGGTGACCGCCTCCGCCGGGCGCTCGAACGTGACGGGCGCCGCACTGCCCGTCTTCGGCGGCGTCGTCCTCGACCTGTGCGGGCTCGACAAGATCCGCTCGTTCGACGCGGAGTCGAACGTCGTGGACGTCGAGGCGGGCATGTTCGGCGACCTCTTCGAGAAGGAGCTGCAGGAGACGTACGGCGTGACGACGGGCCACTGGCCGTCCGCGTTCGCCATCTCCACCGTCGGCGGCTGGATCGCGTGCCGGGGCGCGGGCCAGCTCTCCACCCGCTACGGCAAGATCGAGGACATGGTCGTCGGCGTCGACGTGATCCACGCCGACGGCACCCGCGCCACGTACGGCGACTACACCCGCGCCGCCGTCGGCCCCGACCTGCGGCAGCTCTTCGTCGGCTCCGAGGGCACGCTCGGCGTGATCGTCTCGGCGCGGCTGCGCGTGCACCCGCTGCCGGACCACGCCAAGGCGCTGGCCTTCGGCTTCGACTCGTTCGCGCAGGGGCTGGAGGCGTGCCGCCGCATCCTGCAGCGCGGCGCGACCCCGGCCGTGCTGCGGCTGTACGACACGCTGGAGAGCGGCGTCCACTTCGACCACCCGGACACCAACCTGCTGCTCATCGCCGACGAGGGCGACCCGGCGCTCGTCGACTCGGTGATGGCCGTGAGCCGCGAGGTGTGCGAGGAGTACGGGCCCGAGCTGGACTCCGAGACGGTCTTCGCGCGCTGGCTGGACGAGCGGATGCTGGTCGGCAAGTCCTCGGACGGCTTCACGCCGGGCCCGGGCTTCGTCGCCGACACCCTGGAGATGGCGGCGTCCTGGAAGGACCTGCCCGTCATCTACGACGAGGTGGTCGAGGCCATCCAGTCCGTGCCCGGCACCCTCGCGGCCTCCGCGCACCAGTCGCACGCGTACACCGACGGCGCCTGCGTCTACTTCTCGCTGCGCGGCGACGTGGACCCGGCCGGGCGCCGCGCGTGGTACCGCGCGGTGTGGGACGCGGCCAACGGCGTGCTCATCCGGCACGGCGCTGCGCTCAGCCACCACCACGGCTGCGGGCTGCTGCGCGGCCCGTACCTGGCGGAGGCGCTCGGCGCCGGCTTCGCGACGTTCACCGCCGTGAAGGGGGCGCTGGATCCGAACGGCATCCTCAACCCTGGCAAGCTGGGCCTTCCCAGCCGTTTCGGGCCCTCCCCTCTGAGCTGACAGGACGCCGTATCCGTATGAACCCGCAACACCGGCCCAGCGCCGCCACGCTCGACCGCAGACTCTCCGCCGCGTTCGCGAAGGTACCGGTCGTGTCGTCGGTCGTGGGCTCCCAGCCCCTCCGGGACTTCCTCACAGCCCCGGCCTCCGTGTGCATCCTCGCCTCGGTGCCGGTCGGCAAGCTGCCGCAGGTGGTCCCGGCGCTGGGCCGGGCGGGCAAGACGGTCTTCGTCAACGTCGACAGCGCCCCCGGTCTCGCCCAGGACCGGGGCGCGCTGGAGTTCCTCAAGAACATGGGCGCCGCGGGCGTCGTCTCCACGCGCCTCTCCCTCATCGAGAAGGGCCGCCCGCTGGGGCTGCTGACGATGATGAAGGTGTTCGTGACGGACCGCTCCAACCTCAACCGCAGCCTGGACGCGGTCGCGCGCGGCCTGCCCGACCTCGTGGAGGTCATGCCCGCGCCGATCGTCGGCCGGATGAGCCCCGAATCGCTGCGCGCGATGACGCCGTACGTGGCGGCCGGGTTCGTCCAGACGCCCGAGGACGTGACGGCGGCGCTGGGCCTGGGCGCCGTCGCCGCCGCTACCTCCGACCCCCGCCTGTGGCACCTCACCCGGGACGCGCTTCCCCCGGCCGTCCCGCCCTCCGAAGAAAGCTGAGCCATCCATGACGTACGTGGTCGTCGCCCGCTACCGCACCCTCCCCGGCAAGGAGGACGAGGTGCTGGCGCTGCTCGACACCATGGCCGAGGCGTCCCGGCAGGAGCCGGGCAACCGCCAGTACCGCGTGCACCGGGGCGCCGAGGACCCGCGCACCGTCGTCCTGTACGAGGAGTACGACGCGGAGGCCGACTTCGACGCGCACTGCGCCACCGGCCACTTCCAGGACCTCGTCCTGGGCAAGGTCGTCCCGCTGCTGGAGCACCGCGAGGTGCTGCGGCTGACCCCGAGGGGCCCGAAGGGGGCGGCGGCGTGAAGACACGTGCGGTCGTCCTCCGCGAGGTCAGCACGGCACGCCCGTACGGCGGAACGCGCCCGGTCCAGGTCGAGGAGCTGGAGCTGGGCGGGCCGCGCGAGGGCGAGGTCCTCGTGCGCGTCGCCGCCGCGAGCCTGTGCCACTCCGACCTGTCGGTCGTCAACGGCGACCGCGTACGCCCGCTGCCGATGGCCCTGGGCCACGAGGCGGTCGGGGTCGTCGAGGAGACGGGCGCGGGCGTCGCCCGCGTACAGCCCGGCGACCATGTGGCCCTGGTCTTCGTCCCGAGCTGCGGCCACTGCGCGCGCTGCGCGGAGGGCCGCCCGGCGCTGTGCGGGGCGGCCGCCGCGGCCAACGGCTCCGGCGGACTGCTGCACGGGCCTTCGCTGCTGCGGGACGCGGCGGGCGCCACGGTCCACCACCAGCTCGGCGTCTCCGCCTTCTCCGAACGCGTCGTCGTCGCCCAGGAGTCCCTGGTCCCGATCCCCTCCGACGTCCCCTTCTCGGTGGCGTCGATGTTCGGCTGCGCGGTGCTGACGGGCGCGGGCGCCGTCATCAACACCGCGTCCCTGCGCCCGGGTCAGTCGGCGGTCGTCTACGGCCTGGGCGGCGTCGGCCTCTCCGCCGTCCTGGGCGCACGCGCCGCGGGCGCCTCCCCGCTGATCGCCGTCGACCCGGTCGCGGCCAAGCGGGACCTGGCCCTGCGCCTCGGCGCGAGCCACGCCTTCGCGCCGGACGAGGCGGAGGAGGCGGTCGCCGATCTGACGGGCGGCGGGGCGGATTTCGCGTTCGAGGCGGTGGGCAGCGGCGGCGTCATGGCGGCGTGCCTGCGCGCCGTGGGCCGCGGCGGAACGGTCGTCTCCGTCGGCCTCCCGGCCCCGGACCGCACCCTGGACGCGGTCCCGGCCCTGGCCTTCGCGGGCGAGGGCAAGTCCCTCGTCGGCTCCTACATGGGCGACGCCGTCCCGGCCCGCGACATCCCCCGCTACCTCGCCCTCTGGCGCGCGGGCCAGATGCCGGTCGAAGACATGCACACGGGCACGCTCCCCCTGACCACGCCGGAGGTGAACCGCGCGCTGGAGTCCCTGGCCGACGGCACAGCCATCCGCCAAGTGATCGACACCTCGGGCCTCCTGACGGCCTGAGGCCCTGCCCCGAGACCCACCTTGCCGCCCCCCGGCGAGATTGCCTGACGGCCTGGTGGGCCAGGGGGGCAGGCAGGCCTGGTGGCCGGGGGTGAGCCAAGTGGCCAGGCGGGCCGAATGAGCCGGGGGCGAGGTGGCCTGACGGACCAGGCGGCCTGGTGGGCCAAGGGGCCGCGGGGCCCGACGGCCCAGCGCCCCGTTGCCCCCTGCCCGACAACCGCGCGGCTCCCGGCACGGCGACCAGTCGTTCCCCAGCCGGGCGCTCGACAGCCGCCGGCCAGCGGCCGGGGGGGCGACATTCCGGCCGCGCCCCGGCCGCCCGGCCGCCCGGCCACCCGGCAGTCACCGGCCTGGGGAAATCCGGTGGACGGGGTCGGGTGGGGCTGGGAGGGTCCGGGGATGAGCAGTTCGTCCGACTCTTCCGGTTCCGGTCCCGTTTCCGTCCCGTTGCCGGGCGGGCTCGTTCTGCGTGAGGCCCGGGCGGCCGATCTGGAGCAGATCGGGGAGCTGCTCACGGCGCGCGGGGAGCCGGAGGACGCTGTCGATCATCGGCTCGTCGTCGAGGACCCCGACGCGGGCTGGTCCGCCTGTGCCGTGGTCGTCGACGGCGACCGGGTCGTCTCGACCGCGACGCTCCTCGACGAGGAGGTCCGCGTCGGCGGCGTGCGGCTGCCCGCGGGGCAGGTCGAACTCGTCGCCACGGACCGCGCGTACGAGGGCCGGGGGCTCGTACGGGCGCTCATGGGCTGGGCCCACGCACGCTCGGCGACGCGCGGCCATGTCCTTCAGGTGATGATCGGGATCCCGTACTTCTACCGGCTGTTCGGCTACGAGTACGCCATCGACATTCCTCCGGCCCGGCTCCTGCGCGTACCGCCGCGGCCCGGGCCCGGCGAGGCTCCGGCGCCGCGTGCGGCACGGCCCGCCGACGTCCCCGCCATGGCCGCCCTCCAGGACGCCGCCCAGGGCGGGTTCGACGTGGCGATGCCGCACTCGGCGGCGTGCTGGCGGTGGCTGCTCGGCCACGAGGCCGGCAGCCAGTGGGTGCTGGAGCGCTGCGGCGCCGTCGTCGCGACCGGGCGCACCACGCCGCCCGGCGACGGCGAGGTGCTGCTGGCCGAGGCCGCCGCGCGCGACGAGGAGGCGGCACGGGACCTGCTGCGCGGCGTCGCGGCCTCGGCCCCGGGCCACCGGGTGCGGGCCGTCCACCGCGCGGGGACGGTCACCGCCGCGGCCTGGCACGGCCTGGCCGTCGCCGAACCTCCGGCGGGCGCCGAGCAGTTCTACGTCCGTATCCCGGACTCCGCCGCGCTGCTCGGCCGGCTGCGGCCGGTCTTCTGGCGCCGGCTCACCGACGCGGGGCTCGACCGGGCCGGACGCGACCTCGTGCTGTCCACGTTCGGCGCCCACCACCGGATTCCGGTCGGGGAGGACGGGCTCGGCGAGGTCGTCACCGGTGGCCCGATGCAGGGGCCGGGTGCGGCGGGCGGGGCCGGGGTGGCTCCGGATCACCTTCCGGCCCTTCTGTTCGGCCCACACGGGATGGAGGGCCTGTCCCGGATACGGCCGGATGTGTACGCGGCCGACGAGGAGCTGTACCGCGCACTCTTCCCGCCGCTCACCGCGGACCTGCTGACGTACTACGTACCGTACTGACGGCCGGAGCCGACCCCCGCCCGGCCGTGGACCAGGAGGTGGCCCAGCGGTGAGCGGCGGTGGAGCACGGCGCGGCCCGCCCGGGCCGTCGAGACGAGGCCCGCGGCGCGCAGGGCGGCGGCGTGGCTGGACGCGGTCGCGTTGCTGACGCCGAGGCGGCGGGCGAGCTGGGTCGTCGTGTGCCCGGCCTCCAGGAGGAGCAGGCACGCGGCGCGTGTCCGGCCCAGCGCCTCCGCGAGCGCCGCGTCCGGGTCGGCCCCCTGCGGGAGAGGGAGGCCCGGCCCTGCCGCGTACGTCAGCGTCACCTCGCCTTCGCCGCTCCCGTCGCCGAACCCGTCCCCGTTCGTGGGCGGCTCGGCGAGCAGCGGCTGGCCCGTTCCGTGGAAGGTGGGGCGCAGGACGAGGGGCCGTCCGGCCAGGACGAGGTCCGCCTGGCGGGGGCCCGGGCACTCCCAGACGCCGTCGCGGAGCCGCGAGCCCGGGACGGCCTCGGTGAGTGCCGCGCCGATGCCGCGCTCGGCGACCGTCAGCGCGTGCCGGGCGAACTCCGCCCGGTGCAGGTCCTGGACCCGGCCCCACACGGGCCGCACCGCCACCTCGTACGCCGCGCGCTGGGCGCGCAGCAGCGTCCGCCACGCCTCCTCCTCGCCCCGGTGGAGGGCGTGGATCCAGCGCGGAAGCGGCACGGCCCCAGGGGCAGCCCCGGATGCGGCCCCGGAGACGGCCCCGGACGCGCGCCAGACGCGGGCGAGTTCGGAGCGGACGAGCGCGGGCGGCGTGCTCCGCAGCGCCCGCTGCCCCTCCCCGACGCTCCCGGCGAAGACGTCGAGGAAGAGGGGCGCCCTCCCGCCGGGCGCGAGGTCCGCCAGGGGCTCGGCCGCCGGGGGCAGGGCGCGGAGCAGACGGCGGCGCCAGCGGCCGAGCAGGACGTCGGCGGCACCGTCGCGGCCGGGGCGGAGCATCGTCGCGAGGGCGACGTTCAGTTCCTGCAGCGGCGCGGGGACGGGCGCGAAGCGGACGCGGGCGAGGTCGTCGGCGGTGAAGCGGATACGGATCACCGGCCCGGGCCCCCTCTCGCCACCGCGCCTATCCTTTCGGGCAGGGCCTGAACCTTCGCCCGTACGTCCCGTCAGGCGCCAGCATTCCCGCCATGCCGAGCACATCATTCCACCAGGGCGACGGCTCCGCAGAGCCGGTCCGCCGCCGGGCCGTCGTCGGATCGGCGGCCGCACTGACCGCCGCACTGACCGCCACGCTGCTCGCGCAGTTCACGCGCGGAGCCCCGCGGGCGCGCGCCCGAGCGGGCGGGGACGCCACCGGGGACCTCACCGGGGACGTCACCCTGCGGCTCCCCGGGCCCACCGGCCCGCACCGCGTCGGGGTGGCCCTCCTTCACCTGACGGACGAGGACCGGCCCGACCCGTGGGACCCCGGCACCGGCGGGCGGGAGTTGATGGTCAGCGTCTTCCATCCGGCCCGGGCCACGCACGGCCGTCCGCGCGCGCCGCAGATGACGCCCGGCGCCGCCGAGTGGTTCGGGCGGCTCGACGCCACGCGGCTGCACCCGCAGCTCCCCGGGAGCGACGTGGACTGGGCGGCGACGCGGACCCACGCGTACGAGGACGCGCCACCCCTCCCGTCCGCGCGTCCCCGCCCGGTGCTGCTCCACACCCCGGGCGGCGGCGATCCGCGCACCCTGGGAACGGCCCTCGCGCAGGACCTGGCGAGCCACGGCTACGTCGTCGTGTCCGTCGACCACCCGGGCGAGACGAGCGAGGTCGAGTTCCCCGGCGGGCGGATACGGACGACCGCGCTGCGCGGCGACCCGGCGAAGGACACGCCGCTCTTCCGCACGATGACGGAGACCCGGGTCGCCGACCTCCGCTTCGTCCTCGACGTGCTCCCCGCGCACGCGGACGCGCTCGGACTCGCCCTGGATACGCGGCGCGTGGGCGCGTACGGGCACTCGGCGGGCGGCACGGCCGTGGCGCAGGCGATGTACGAGGACCCGCGGATCGCCGCCGCCGTCGACCTGGAGGGCTATCTCGACCTGCCGTCGGGCGAGCTGCTGCCGGTCGCCCGCGAAGGGGTGGACAGGCCGCTGCTCCTGGTGGGGACCGACGGCTTCCGGGACGCGCGGTTCGACCGGTCGTGGGGCGCGATGCTGGACCACCCCGGCGGCCGTACGCGCCGCGTCGAGGTCCGCGACGCGGCGCACTGGGTCTTCACGGACCTCGCCGCGATGGTGCCCCCGCTGGAGAGGGCGGGGCTGATGACCGCCGAGGGCCGCAACGCGCTCGTCGGAAGGATCGCCCCCGCCCGGTCGGTCCCGCTGGTGCGCGGCACGGTACGGGCGTTCTTCGACCGGCACCTGGACGCCGGACGTCCCGGCGGGGGCTCAGCGTGACAGCAGCCAGGTGAACGCGACGCCGGTGCACAGGCCGATCACGAGCACCGGGAAGCCCGGGGGGATCCGCGCCGCGGCGGGGGGCGGCACGGATCCCTCGTCCTCCGCCGCGAGGGCCTCGGCGCGCGCCGCCCACTCCCACGGCGGGTCGGCGGGCAGAGCCGCGCGCCAGGGCCGGCGCGGGTCGTACTCGACGACGGCGGCACGGCGCCGCGTCAGCCCCTGGAGGTCGAGCGGGTGGAGGACGCGCACGCCGAACGGGCGGCGGCCCTCGGGGTGGACGGTCAGCTCGAAGAGGAACATGCCCCGGTGGACCCCTCGCGGGTCGTCCACGGAACGGGCGGAGCGGACCACGGCGGGCGCGTACGCGCGGGGGACGCCCTCGCGCGGCGGGGACGCGTATCCGGTGGCGGACAGCTCGACGGCCCAGGAGAGCGCGAGCAGCATCAGCGAGGCCGCCGCGAGCCCGACGATCCGCATCCACAGCACGCCCTCGGAGAACCCGTGCACGAGGACGGCGAGCGCCACGCCGAGCAGACAGCCGGAGAGGACGGCGGGGAGGGTGATCCTCATGCGGTCCGCACCCCGGGGAGCAGCCGTTTGCGGGGAATGGCGACGCGGGTCGTGGCGGGGTCGCCGGGCCGCGTCTCGTCGTAGACGGCGAGC
This sequence comes from Streptomyces albiaxialis, assembly GCF_039530985.1. Classification (NCBI taxonomy): domain Bacteria; kingdom Bacillati; phylum Actinomycetota; class Actinomycetes; order Kitasatosporales; family Streptomycetaceae; genus Streptomyces; species Streptomyces albiaxialis. Next base: position 322,586 of record NZ_BAAAPE010000015.1, on the reverse strand, counting down.
ACGGGGCGGCCGAGGGCCAGCCGTTCGGTGACGGTGGGCACCTCGTGGCGTACGCCGTGCGCGTCCCGGAAGACGACCGTGACCGCTCCCCGCGTGCGGCCCGTGGACCGCCAGCCCAGGAGTTCGGCCCGCGCCGTGGTCCGGCCCGGACGGAGCCGCGCGAGCACGGCCGTACGCCGCAGGCTGACGGCCGCGCCCCACGCGGCGCCCAGCAGTCCGGCGCCCGCCACCGCCGTGAGGAACGTGAGCCAGGTGGAGACGGAGAGCCGGGCGACGGGGACGAGCAGGTGCCAGTCGGTGCGGGTGCCCTCGGCGACCCGGCCGGAGCCGAGCGCCGCGTGCCAGCCGCTCGCGGCGGCGAGCGCGCAGTGCGCGACGACGGCGCCGGGCGCCGCGCGGTGCAGGAGACGGGAGGCCATGAGGGTGAGCAGCACGGCCGTCATCAGCCCGAGGATCGGGGCGGCGCTCGCGAAGTCGTCGCTGGAGCAGCCCTGCGAGTCGCACTCCCAGCGGACGTCGACCGCGTCGCGGGTGCTCAGGTGCCAGCACAGCCACACGAGCCACGCCATCAGTCCGCAGGCCGCCGCGCGCAGCGCCAGCCCGAAAGTTGTCGCTCGCACGCTCAGCACGCTCAGACTCCGGTCGTTCCTTTTTCCGTGTGTAGGCAGAACTTATCCCTGAGTGGGCGGGTCTGTCCGTGACACCCGCCACTCAGGTCACACCCTCCTCTTCGGCGCCGTTCCTCAGAAGCGCAGCCAGGTTCCCTTGAGTCCCTGCTGCCCCACGCCCTTCCTGTCGTAGTCGCACACGCCGCGGTCGAAGACGGCACGCAGCCGCTTCCACTCGGCGTCGGTCCAGCGGACGTCGCCGTACGCGTCGCGCCGAGGCGCCTCGGTGCGGCACTTGATCACGTCGGTGGCGACGGACTCGCCCGCGACCTCGCGCGGGAAGGAGTGCGAGGGGTAGAGCTTCTCGCATGTGCTGTCCGGGTCCCTGTCGAGCTTCTGGGCGAGGAAGCGGGGCTCGGCGTCGCGCGTGTTGCACCCCTCGCGCAGCCCGTCCGGCCTGGCGCGCACGATCTTCTGGATGCGGGGCGCGTCCGAGCCGTCGGCGGCGAGCGCGGTGAGCCAGCGGTCCATCATCGCGATCGACCTCCGCAGCAGCGGGCTGTCGGTGCTGAAGCCGCCGTACCGCGAGTCCTCCAGGACGCTGACCATGTTGGCCGAGGTCCCGTTGGCCTTCTCCAGGCGCTCGCGCATCGAGAGCGAGTAATAGCGCAGGTGCGTGTCGCCCTTGGGGGTGTCGTCCTGGTAGGCGCGGTATTCGAGGATCGGTACGTCCTTCAGGCCGCCGCCCCCGTTGGTGAGCCGCCCGGTGCGGTAGGCGGTGCGCAGCGCCTCCGGGTCGGCCTCGGTGCGCCCGGCGCTGTGCCGGGCGTCCTTGTCGAAGCCGCCGATACGCTCGTTGAGGTCGAGGAACTGCTCCTTGGTGAGGGTGCCGTCCTTGAGGGCCTTCAGGCCGTACTGGATGCCGACGTTGTCGAGCGGGCGGCGCGCGAAGCCGGTCCCCGGGTCGGTGCCGTAGACGTTCTTCGCGTGGTCGTAGAGGTCGCAGCGGGCGCCGCGCGGGTTCTTCACCGGGTCGTAGCGCAGCTTCTCGGGCAGCACGCCGCAGTTGGCCGTGGGGTCGATACGGGCCGCGTCGCCCTTGGTGGCGGTGGCCGTGACGTAGCGGCCGAAGCCGGTGACGGCGCGCTTCTGCTCCTCGCTCCAGCTCTCGCCGCGCCCGGCAGCCTTGTCGAAGTAGTCGGTGAGAAGCTTGGTGTCAGTGACACGCTGCGTCATCGCGAAGCCGACGTCGGGGAACGAGCAGCCGGGGATGATGCCGTCGAAGATCCCCGGGTAGTTGTCGGCGATCTGGTACGCCTGGTACGAGCCGCCGGAGCAGCCGAAGCCGATCGTGTGCGCGGCGGGCCCGTACGCCTCGGTGAACCGCTCCTTGACCATCGAGGCGGTCTCGGCGGCCGTCAGGTCCGAGCAGTTCTGGCCGAAGACGTTGAGCGAGGACGACATCACGGCGTACCCCTCGCGCAGCATCGCGTCGTCGGTGACGCCGCCCGTCGTGTTCCCCTGCCGGTACCAGCCGCCGGTGCAGCCGCCGCCGAGGGTGAACAGCGCGCGTCCGTTCCAGCCCTCGGGCCGCGAACGGGGGCCGGGCGCGGGCTCGTTCACGGGGTCGTGCAGCAGCGTTGTCTGGTAGACGGCGCGGTTGCGGGTGCCGGTCTCCATGCGGACGACGTAGGGCACCTTCTTCCCCGTCGAGGTGGTGGTCGTCGCGAGGTCGGCGGGGTGACCGGTGGCCCCGGAGCCGCCGGGCAGCGGCCGGAAGGCGCCGCCGGTGGTCCGGTAGAAGTAGTCGACGCGGGTGCGGACGGAGCAGTCGGCGTCGAGCGGTTCGCCGAGCGTGCCGCCGATCACGGGAAGCTCGAAGGAGTCCGTCTCGCACACGTACGGCTTCTGGTGCGGTCCGGAGAAGACGGGGCCCTCGGCGGGGTGGTTGGTGAGGGTGAGGCGCGCGGGGCGGCGGCCGGGCGCGGTCGCCGTGACGGTGTTGGCGCGCGGGCGCAAGCCCTCGACCAGCCCGGTGAGTTCGCCGTCCCCCGGCGAGAACGACTTGGTGACATCGGCACCGTTCAGCGCGATCCTGACGGTGTCGGGCCGCGTGCCGCCCGGCAGGGAGACGCGGAGCAGCGCGTCGGAACCGGTCACCGCGTCGGGACGGCTGGAGAGCACGCCGACGGTCAGCTTCCGCTCGGAGGGGGCCGTACGGCCGGGCTCTTCCGCGAGGGCGGGAGGCGCGAGGAGCGCGCCCGTCAGCGCGACGAGGAGCGGCAGCAGCACCGCACGCGGCCTGCGTCGGGACCGGTGCGCGGCCCGGGGTCTGTTCATGGGGGCGTGTCCTTAGCGTCGTCCAAGCTCCACATATACGTGACGACGCGACAAGATAGCGTCAACTATTGGCCAGGGCTACCCTGAGCGCGAGGTGCTCCGGAGGGAAGCGAGGGACGATGGCGGGGTCGGCGGCGGGATCGGCGGCGGGGGCGCGGCCGGTGATGCCGGTGGCGCCGGTGGTCAGCAGGCGGCGCGAGGTCAGCCACGCGAGCGCCCGTTCGCTCCTGACGACGCTGCTCGGCGAGTTCGTGCTCCCCCGGGAGCGGGCCGTGTGGACCTCGGTCCTCGTCGACGCGCTGGCCACGTTCGGCGTCGAGGAGAAGTCCGCCCGCCAGGCCCTCGCCCGGGTCGCCGCCGAGGGCTGGCTGATCTCCGAGCGGGTGGGCCGCCGCGTCCGCTGGGTCCTCACGCCGACGGGCCGTCGGCTGCTGGCGGAGGGCGCCGAGCGCATCTACGGCTTCGGCGGCGGCGAGCACGCGTGGGACGGGAACTGGCTGGTGCTGCTCGCCTCCGTCCCCGAGGCCCGCCGCGAGCTGCGGCACAAGCTGCGGACCCGGCTGAGCTGGGCCGGCTTCGGCTCCCCCACGCCCGGCGTGTGGATCACCCCGCACACCGGCCGCGAGGCCGAGGCGCTGGAGGTCCTCAAGGAACTGGGCCTCGCGGAGGACGCCATGTCGTTCACGGCCGCGTACGGCGCGGCGGGCAGCCAGGAGTCGATGGTCACCCGCGCCTGGGACCTGGGCGAACTCTCCGGGCGGTACGAGGAGTTCACCGCCGAGTTCGCCGGGCTGCGCCCCTCGGGCGGCGACGCGGTGCTGCACGCGCTGACCCGGCTCGTCCACGAGTGGCGCCGCTTCCCGTTCCTCGACCCGATGCTGCCGCGCGAGCTGCTGCCGGCCCGCTGGAGCGGCGCCGAGGCCGCCGCGCTCTTCCACCGCCGCCACGTCGAGTGGCGCCCGGAGGCGCAGCGCCGCTGGGACGAGCTGACGGAACGGACGTAGCGCGACCGGGAGCGAGGGGAACGGCCCGGAGCGAGGGGAACGGCCCGGAGCGACCGGGGAACGGCCGGGCGCGACCGGTCCGCGCCGGTGTGGTAGCACTGCTCGCATGAGGGACAGGACCGCCGAACGCGCCGGATACCACCACGGATCGCTGCCCGAGACGCTCACGGCCGCCGCGCTGGAGCTGCTGGACGAGCGCGGCCTTGAACAGGTGTCCGTACGGGAGGTGGCGCGGCGGGCCGGGGTGTCGCCGGGGGCGCCGTTCCGTCACTTCGCGGACCGGCAGGCGCTGCTGACGGCCGTCGCGGACCGGATCTTCGCCGACTTCGAGGCGTGGCAGCTCGCGGAGGTCACCCGCGCCGACGGGGAGGGGCCGGTGATGCGGACCCTGGGCCGGGGCTTCGTCCGGTTCGCCATGGCGCATCCGCGCCGCTTCGAGCTGATCACGTCCCGGCTCTACACGGCCGAACAGCCCGCCGAGCTGCACGGCAGACTCTCCGGCATCGAGCGGGTCTTCACCGAGACCATCGTCGCCGACCAGCGGTCCGGCGCGCTCCGCCCCGGGGACCCCGAGATCGTGGGGCTCGCGGGACAGGCGCTGACCTACGGGCTCTCCCAGATGATCGTCGACGGCTTCCTGCCGCCGGAGCGGGCGGAGGAGCTGGTCGAGCGCGTCCTGGACGTCTTCGGCGCGGGGGTCGCCAACTCCCCCTCCCCGGAGGGTGGTTGACGTACGGCCGGAGGACCGGCCCTCTTGACCGCCTCTCCGTCCGCTGATGTAATCAGTGATTACATCAGCGTGAGGAGGCGGCGGTGCGCAGACCCCACATCCCCCGGTTCCCCGTCCCCGCCGCCACCGGTTCGGTGACCGTCCAGGCGGCCCCGGCAGCGGCGTACCGCGTGATCAGCGACCCGCCCGCGATGGTCCGCCTCGCCGAGGAGGCGCACCGGGCCCGCTGGCTGGACGGCGCGGCGACCGCCGAGGTCGGCGCCCGTTTCCGGGGGCACAACCGCAACGGGCGGCGGCGCTGGGCGACCACCTGCCGCGTCACGGACGCCGACCCGGACCGCCGCTTCGCGTACGAGGTGTCGGCCCCGCTCGGCATTCCCGTGGCCCGCTGGCAGTTCGACATCGAGTCCGCGCCCGGGGGCTGCGCGGTGACCGAGAGCACCTGGCTGCGGGTGCCGCTGTGGTTCATCCCGTTCGCCGTCCTGATCACCGGCGTCGTCGACCGTATCGAGACCAATTCCTGGCACATCGCCACCACGCTGCGCCGTCTCAAGCGCCATCTGGAGTCCGAGGAGAGCTGACGGAAGGAACCACATGCACGAGGCACGCGATCTTCTGACGCCCGCCGCGTTCGAGGGCGTCGTCGCGACGGTCAGGGACAACAACCCCGGCATGGCCCGGCGCACCGCCGAGCGCGTCACCGAGGAGGGCCTGAAGCTCGTCGCGGCGGCGGCGAAGTTCCCCGAGGTGAACGTCCGCCCCTCGCGCCTGGTCGACGAGGGCTGGCACGCGCTGATCCTGCACACCGCCGTCTACGCCGAACTGTGCGGGCGGCTCGGTCACTTCGTGCACCACCACCCCGACCCGCCGGGCGGCACCGCGGCGGGCAGCGACCCGGACGCGTTCGTCCGGACGGTGGCGGTGATCGAGGAGGCCGGGTTCAGCGCGGACGAGGACCTGTGGCGGGGCCCCTCGGCGACCCGGGCGGAGGCGGACGGGCTGGACGAGGGCCTCGCCGGCGGGCCGGACGGCGGCCTGGTCGGGGCGGCGGCGGGCCCGCGCAGGAAGCCCCGCCCGAGCAGCCCCGGAGGCTGTGGCACCACCTCGTGCGGGAGTTCCTGCGGAAGCTCATGCGGAAGCGGGGGCGGCGGCTGCGGGGGCGGCGGAGGCGGCGACTGACGGAGCCGGTCCGGGCGACTGACGGACCGGACCGGCGGCCGGGGAGTCGGCCGTGACGAAGGGGGGAACGGCCGGCTCCCGCGCACTCCCGCGCACCTCTTGCCGCACACACCCCGCCTCCTTACGTTGAGCACATGTCCCCCCACAGACGTAAGTCCGCCGCGACCGCCGCAGGTTCCGCACTCGCCGCTGCCGCCGCGCTGCTCTCCTTCGCCCCGAGCGGAGCCGCCGCCCCGGCGCCCGTCCCCGACTCCCCGCCGTCGGCCGAACGGACGCACGACGTCGAGCACTTCACCCCCTCGGGCCCCCGCGGTTACCGCCCCGACGTCCCGGCGCGGGCCCCGAAGCGGATCAGCGACCGGCACCGCCCCCTCTCCCCCGCCGAGGCGAAGGCCGACGGCGCCGTCAGTTCCCTCCACCGCACGGGCTCCACCACCGAGCGCCTCGACCTGGTCTTCGTCGGCGACGGCTACACCGCCGACCAGCAGGAGGACTTCCACAAGGACGCCGAGGCCAAATGGGCCGACGTCACCGCCATCGAGCCGTACAAGAGCCACACGGACAAGATGAACGTCTGGACCGTCGACGCCGTCTCCAACGAGTCGGGCGTCTCCGGCGACCCCACGCAGGACGTCGTCAAGGACACCGCGCTCGGCTCGTACTTCTGGTGCGACGGCATGGAGCGGCTGCTCTGCGCCGATCTGAACAAGGTCAACTCGTACGCGGCGCAGGCGCCCGCCGCCGACATCGTCGTGGTCGTCTCCAACTCCGGGAAGTACGGCGGCGCGGGCTACAACCGGCTCACCGGCTACCCCTTCGACGGCGTCTCGACCCTCTCCTCCGACCACGCCGACTCCGGCCTCATCGCCGTCCACGAGATGGCCCACTCGATCGGCCGCCTCGCGGACGAGTACGACTACGGGCAGAGCGGCGAGTACACCGGCCCCGAGCCGGAGGACGTCAACATCAGCACGTACGACGCCGACGAGATGGCGCAGAACGGCGCCAAGTGGCACACCTGGCTGGGCAAGGACGACCCGGCGGGCGGCACCACGGGCGCCTTCGAGGGCGCGGGCTACTACGAGAAGGGCCTCTACCGCCCCACGGAGACGTCCCTGATGCGGGACTTCTCCGTCCGCGAGTTCAACAACCCGAGCCGCGAGGGCCTGATCGACGGCTTCGAGCGCTACACCCAGCCGTAGCGCGGCTCACTCCAGCCGGACGGGCAGCCCGGCCCGTCCGGTGCCGGTACCGGGGACGCGCGGGGTGCGGGGAGATGGGGCACCATCGGACCATGGCCTCCATACGTGCGTGCCGCCGGAAGAAGAACCACGGCTCCCTCCTCTCCCTCTGGTCCCAGGACTCGGTCCTGTCCATCGGCTCGGTCGGCTCGGTGCTCTCGGTCGGCTCGGTCGGCAGCGCCCTCTCGGCCGCCTCCATCGGCTCGGCCCTCTCCTGCGCCTCCGCCGCCTCCTTCCTCAGCACCCGCTCCCTCCTCTCCACCCACTCCGACCGCTCGGTCCTCACGGCCCAGGGCACGCGCGCCCTGCTGACGGTCGTCCGCAGGGCTCTTCAGTAGCCCGCGCCCACCCGTACCGTCAGGCTCGGCAGGCGGCCGTTCGTGGTGTCCCGCCAGGCCGTGCGGAAGTCCGTGGCGACGTCCGTGTCCGTCGTCAGACCTGCCGAGTGGGACGTGACGACGGTGCGGGGCAGGTCCCAGGCGGGGGCGTGCGGGGGTGCGGGTTCGGTGGGGAGGACGTCGAGGACGGCGCGGGCGACGTGGCCCGAGGTGAGGGCCGCGCGGAGCGCGTCCAGGTCGACGGACTCGCCGCGGCCGACGTTGAGGAACGTCGCGCCGCGCAGGGCGTTGAGGAGGGGGGCCGCGAAGAGGGCGCGGGTGTCCGGGGTGAGCGGGAGGGCGTTGACGACCCAGCGCGCCTCGGGGAGGACGGCGGGGGCGTCGGCGAGGGCGAGGACGCGGTCGAAGCCCTCGGTGTCGCGCGGGGTGCGGGCGACACCGGTGGTACGGACGCCGAGCCGCTGGAGCGCGGCGGCGACGGCGGAGCCGATGGCGCCGGTGCCGAAGACGACGGCGTGGGTGCCGTCCAGGAGTTCGCCCTGTCGCCGTTCCCAGGTGCGGGCCCGGTGGTCGGCGAGGACGTCGGGGACGCGCTGGCAGTCGGCGAGCACCCAGGCCAGGACGTACTGCGCGATGCGCTCGCCCATGCGGCCGACCGTGCGGGTGAGCAGGGCGCGCGGCGGCCAGCCGGGGCGCAGCAGCGCGTCGACGCCCGCGTTGGTGCTGTGCGCCCACAGCAGCGTGCCGCCCTCGCGCAGGACGTCGGGGAGGGTCGGGCCGACGTGGACGACGGGCCCGGGGCCCTCGGGGTCGCGGGTCGGCGTCAGGCTCGTGACGGCGGCCAGTTCGCGGACCAGCGTGTCGGAGAGCCCGGCGTCCACGACGAGCCGTACGCCGTCCCCGGCCAGCAGCCGCGCCAGCCGGCCGGGGTCGGGGGCCTCGCCGCCCGTACTCGGGTTCCCGTTCGCCTCCGCGTCCATGTGCCCGTACCGCCTCGCTCGTCGTGCTCGTCGTGCTCGTCCCGTTGACCGGTCGAGCCTATGCGGCGGCCCCGAACCAGGTGGACAGGGCCTCCTCCAGCCCCTTCGCGTCGGCCGGTTCGTCCGTCGCCCACGCCACGACGCCGTCGGGCCGTACGAGGAGGGCGGCCGTCTCCTCCGGGCTCGCGGCCGGGACGGTGCGCGTGTCCACGCGGGCCGCGTAGCCGCGCGCCGGGTCCGTGACCGCCGCGTCCCCCGCCAGGTCGAGCAGCAGGCCGCGCCCGCCGTGCAGATGGTCGGCGAGCCGGGTGCCGTCGGCGAGGGCGAGGTCGGGGGCGGAGCGCCCGGTGAGGGGGTGGCCGGGGCCGGGGAGGTCGTAGCGGTGCCAGACCCCGGAGATCTTCTTGACCAGGAACGTCGTCGCCGTGACCGTCTCCATCAGCTCGGCGACGATCTCGCGCAGCGCGCCCGCGTGCGGGTCGGTGCGCATGAGCGCGATCTGCGCGCGGGTCCAGCGCAGCACCCAGGCGCCGAGGGGGTGCCGCTCGGCGGTGTAGGTGTCGAGCAGCGCGTCGGGGGCTTCGCCGCGTACGACGGCGGCGAGCTTCCAGCCGAGGTTCATCGCGTCGCCGATGCCGAGGTTGAGGCCCTGGCCGCCGAACGGGGAGTGGACGTGCGCGGCGTCGCCCGCGAGCAGCACCCGGCCCGCGCGGTAGCGGTCCGCCTGGCGGGCGTTGTCGGTGAAGCGGGTGGCACTGTGCACCGCCTGGATCCGCACGTCGGCGCCGGACACCCGCCGCAGGCTCTCCTCCAGTTCCTCGCGGGTGACGGGTGCCTCGCGGTCGGCGGGCGGGCCGTCGAACTCGACGGTGAGGAAGCGGCCGGGCATCGGCCCGAAGGCGTACGTGCCGTGCTCCGTACGGTTCCAGCCGTACCGCAGCCCCTCCGTGCCCGTCATCTCGGCCACCGCCTGGCGCCCGGTGATCTCGGGGTCGGTGCCGGGGAAGGCGAATCCGGCGTGCTTGCGGACGAGGCTGCGGCCGCCGTCGCAGCCCACGAGCCAGCCCGTGCGCAGGCGCCCCGCTGAGGTGTACGCCTCGACCGCGTCCGCCCCGGCGTCGAAGCCGGTCAGCTCGACGCCCCGCCGTACGTCGACGCCCAGCTCCTCCGCGCGCTCGCCGAGGATGCGCTCGACGTCCTGCTGGAGCACGGCGCCGACCTCCCCGGCGGGCCCGGCGCCGTCGAAGGCGGGGTCCGCGGCGTCCAGCAGCTCGGCGCTGAGCGGGATCCCGGCGAAGTGCCCGGCGAACTTCGGCGGCACGGTGAGCCTGCCCCCTCCGAGCGCGGCGAGGGCCTCGCGGTACTCCGCCAGGCGGCGCTCCTGCGCCTCGGCCGCCCTCGGCAGCAGGCCCCGTCGGTAGAGGGCCTCGGCGGTCGTCTGGTTGATGCCCCCGGCCTTGAGGGTCGGGTCGATGTCCGTACGGCGTTCCAGTACGGCGACGCGGGCGCCGCCCAGCCGGAGTTCGCAGGCCAGCATCAGGCCGACGGGGCCGCCTCCGGCGACGACGACGTCATGGTCCGGATGTTCCAGGTGTTCCAGTTCCAGGGTGTTCTCGACCGTCATGCAGTTGATTTTAGTGACCCAATTATTTGAGTGGATATACTCCAGGTCATGGCTGAGCAAAGGCAGGCGGCGGCGCGGGAGTCGCTGCGCGCGCGCAAGAAGCGCGAGACCCGGCAGCGGATCTCCGACGTGGCGACCGCGCTCTTCGCGGAGCGCGGCTTCGACGCGGTGACGGTGAGCGAGGTCGCGCGGGCGGCGGACGTCTCCGCCATGACCGTCTTCAACCACTTCCCGCGCAAGGAGGACCTCTTCCTCGACCGCATCCCCGAGGCCGTCGAGCTGGTCACCGGCGCCGTGCGCGACCGCTCCCCCGGCGAGACGCCGCTGGCCGCGCTGCGCCGCACGCTGCTCCGGCTCGCGGACGAGGGGCATCCGCTGGGCGCCCTGCACGAGAGCGGGCCGCGCTTCGCACGCGTCGTCCTCGACTCCGCCGCGCTCCGGGCGCGCGCCCGCGAGGGGGTCGAGGAGGTCGAGACCGCGCTGGCCGGCGTCCTGCGGGAGGCCGCTGAGGAGGAGACGGGTGAGCCCGATCCGCGGCTCACCGCCGCGCTGGCCGTCGCCGCGTACCGCACCGTCTTCACGGGCACGGTGGCCCGGTTGCTCGCGGGGGCCCACGTCTCCGACCTGGCCGACGGCCACCGGGCCCGGCTCCACGCGGCGTTCGACGCGCTGGAGCGGGCGGTCAGTCGCCCGCCGTCGCTGAATCCGTAGAACCGGAGGGGCGCACGGTGACCGTCACGTTCTTCATCAGCGGCTGGTCGCTCTGCGTGCTGTGGTCGCCGATGGCGCACAGCACGTTCATCTCCGGCATGTACCCCGCCGCGCAGCCCTTCGGGATGTCGTACGGAACGGCCTTGTACCCGGCGAGACTCCGGGTGCTGCCGTCCCTGGCGATACTGGTGACGTCCACCTCGTCGAAGAGGGCGAGGCCGCGCTCGCGCATATCGTCCTCGTTCATGAAGATCAGCGTGCGCAGGTTGCTGATGCCCCGGTAGCGGTCGTCGTCCGAGTAGATCGTGGTGTTCCACTGATCGTGGGAGCGCATGGTGCCGAGCTTCAGGGTGCCGCTCTCCGGCACGACGTCGGGCAGTTCGGCGGTGGAGAACTCCGCGCGCCCCGACGGCGTGAGGAAGACCAGTTCGCGGGCGGGCTGGCGGAGCCTGAAGCCGAGGGGAAGCCGGACGCGGCGGTTGAAGTCCTCGAACCCTTCGAGCGCCCGGGCCATGGTGTCGCGGATGCGGTCGTAGTCCTCGACGTACGACTCCCAGGGCGTGGCGCTGTCGGGCAGGGCCGCGCGTGCCATGCCCGCGACGATCGCCGGTTCGGAGAGCAGCAGGTGGGAGGCGGGGCGCTTCATGCCGCGCGAGAGGTGGACCATGCTCATCGAGTCCTCGACCGAGGTGGCCTGTTCGCCGCCGCGCTGGACGTCCTTCTCGGTGCGCCCGAGGCAGGGCAGGATCAGCGCGTCACGCCCGTGGACGAGGTGGCTCCGGTTGAGCTTGGTGCTGACCTGCACCGTCAGCTCGCAGTTCCGCAGGGCCTCGGCGGTGTACGGGGTGTCGGGCGCGGCCAGCGCGAAGTTGCCGCCCATGCCGACGAAGACCTTCACCTCGCCGCCGTGCATGGCCCGGATGGTGCCGACGGTGTCGAGGCCGTGTTCCCGGGGCGGCTCGATGCCGCACGCCTCGGCCAGCCGGTCGAGGAAGGCGTCCGAGGGGCGGTGGTCGATGCCGCAGGTGCGGTTGCCCTGCACATTGCTGTGGCCCCGGACCGGTGAGGGGCCCGCGCCCTCGCGGCCCAGATTGCCGCGCAGCAGCAGGAGATTGACGATCTCGCGGACGGTGTCGACGCCGTGCTCGTGCTGGGTGATGCCCAGGCACCAACTGAAGAGGGAGCGGTCGGCCTCGCGGTAGACACGTGCCGCCCTCTCGACCGTCGCGCGGCTCACGCCGCTCTGCCGCTCGATCTCCTCCCAGGGCGTCGCCGCGCACAGCTCCCGGTACTCCTCGAAGCCCGTCGTGTACCGCTCGACGAACTCCCGGTCCAGCGCCTTCGGATCGTCCTCGGACCGGGCGAGGACGGCCTTGGCCATGCCGCGGACGAGCGCCATGTCGCCGCCGATGCGCGGCTGTACGTTGAGCGTGCTCGTGGGCGTGGAGCGGAACAGGGCCATGTTCACGAAGTCGTGCGGGATGATCGTGCGCGTCGCGGCGGCCTCGACCAGCGGGTTGATGTGCACGATCGACGCGCCGCGCCGGTGCGCCTCGGCGAGCGCGGTGAGCATCCTGGGCGCGTTCGAGGCGGCGTTGACGCCGAGGACGAAGAGCGCGTCGGCGGTCTCCCAGTCCTTCAGGTCGGCGGTGCCCTTACCGGTGCCGAGGGACGCGGTGAGGGCGCGGCCGCTGGCCTCGTGGCACATGTTCGAGCAGTCGGGCAGATTGTTGGTGCCCAGCTCGCGGGCCATGAGCTGGTAGAGGAACGTGGCCTCGTTCCCGAGGCGCCCGGAGGTGTAGAACGCGGCCTGCCCGGGGTGGTCGAGGCCGCGCAGCCTCTCGCCGACGAGCGCGAAGGCCTCGCACCAGGGGACGGGGACGTACGTGTCGGTGGCCGCGTCGTAGCGCATCGGGTGGGTGAGGCGGCCCTGGTCCTCCAGCTCCGCGTCGCTCCACTCCGCCAGCTCGGAGACCGTGTGGGCCGCGAAGAAGCCGGGGCCCACGCGCTTGTGGGTCATCTCCCAGGTGACGTGCTTGATGCCGTTCTCACAGATGTCGAGGCGCAGGCCCTTCAGGTCGTCCGGCCAGGCGCAGCCGGGGCAGTCGAAGCCCTTGTCCTCGTGGTTCATGCGCTGGACGGCCCGGGGCCCGTCCACGAACTCCCGTTCCCGCAGCAGGAACCGGGACACGCTCTTCGCCGCGCCCCAGCCCGCCGCGGGGTGGTGGTACGGGCGGAACTCCGGGGCCGCGTCGTCCCGCTCGGTCATGACGCGCGCGCCGGGGAGTCGAGCGCGACGACGGCCTCGTCGGAGTATGTGAGGAAGGTGAGGGTCTGCCGGAAGTACAGCTCGATGCCGGTCCCGTCGTGTGCCGCGTAACCGATGGCGAGGTCCTCGCCGAGCCTCAGCTCGAAGTCGCCGCCGCGCGTGGACAGCAGGAACGCGCCGTCGAGCGCGGGCGCCCAGACGACCTCGCCGTCGAGCAGCCGGTCGAGGTGGGCGGCGATCGGATAGCCGTGGTCGGAGGTCTCGCTGACCGCCGTGTACGCCTCGGCGCCGAGCAGCAGCGCGTACGGTCCGCCGACTCCGGCCAGCCGCAGGGTGGTCAGCGCCTTGCTGACCGCGTCGGGGAACTCGCGGGGCTCCGCCGGGAGTCCGAGCACCGGGTTGGAGGTGCGGCTGCGCAGGCCGTCGATGCCCGCCGCCGCGTAGCCGTCGAAGAGGACGCGGTCCTCGGCGAAGGCCATGGTGCGGGCCGCGTCCTTGACGGGCTGCCAGTCGGCGTCCTTCGAGCCCCGGTCGACATCGTCCACGGCGTCCCGGCTCACCGTGAACGGCACGGTCAGCTCGACCAGGGGCTGGGCCTCGCGCAGCCGCGCGGTGACGCCCTCGGCGGGCGCGTCGACGCGCGCGAGGTGGCCCGTGCCCACGGCCGCCAGCTCGGGCCCGTCCGGCCCGGTGACGTCCACCGCACGCCGTCCCGCGAGGTTGCGGCGGAAGGTGCGGCGGGCCTCCTCCTCGATCTCCGCCCACGCCGGGGGCGTGATCGGGGCGAGTTCCCGGTGCAGGTGGGACATGCCGGTGGGCGTGGTCATGGTCGGGCTCCTTTCAGGCTGCCGATTCCCAGGGAGCCGTCGCCGGTCCCCGCGGTGGCGTCCACGGCATCCGCGGTGGCCACGACGTCCACGGCATCCGCGGCGGCCTCCGCCGTGACGTCTGTCGTGGCCTCCGCCGTAGCATGCGCCGTGGCGTCCGCGCTCCCGGGCGGGGGTGGCGGGTCGTCGAGGAAGTCGACGGTCGGGACGTGGAAGAGACAGCCGGTGACCGCCGTCGAGAAGTCGAGAATCCGGTCGTACGTGCCCGGAGGGTCACCGAGGAACATGTTGCGGAGCATGATCTCGGTGACGTCGGGGGTTCGGGAATAGCCGATGAAATACGTGCCGAATTCTCCCCGGCCGACGGTGCCGAACGGCATGTTCTCGCGCACGATCTTCCGCTCGTTCCCCTCCTCGTCGATGATGGTGTTCAGCGCGACATGGGAATCGGCGGGCTTGACGTCGTCGGAAAGCTCGACGTTCTCCGCCTTGGTACGGCCGATGACATCGGCCTGCTCGTCGGCGGAGAGCGCGGTCCAGGCGGTCATGTCGTGCAGATACTTCTGGACGATCACATAGCTCCCGCCGCGGAAGCCGGGATCCTCGTCGCCGATGTGGACGAACTCCTCGGCGACCCGCCCCTCGGGATTCTCGGAGCCGTCGACGAATCCGAGCAGATCGCGCTCGTCGAAATACTTGAAGCCGTGCACCTCGTCCACCACGGTCGCGGCGCCCTCCAGCCGCCCGACGAGCAGCCGGGCCAGCTCGAAGCAGAGGTCCATGTGCCGGGCCCGCAGATGGAAGAGCAGGTCACCGGGGGTGGCGGGGGCCCGGTGCCGCGGCCCCGACAGCTCCACGAAGGGGTGCAGCTCCCGGGGGCGCGGGCCGCCGAAGAGCCGGTCCCAGGCCGTCGAGCCGATGCCGACCACGCAGTTCAGCCCGGCGTCCGGGGCGCGGAATCCGACCGAGCGCCGCAGGCCCGACACGTCCTGGAGCAGATCGCGGACCGTGGCCTCGGCGCCGGGCGCGAGCGTGAACACGAGGAACACCGCGGCCTTGGCCGGGGGAATGATCACGGGCTGCGGTTCGGGCACGGGAACCTGCCTTCCCTTCGGACACGCACGGCGAGCGTAAACGCTACCAGCGCTTCCCGGAGCGGCCACCGGGCAGACGAATTCCTGGGCCGAACAGGTGGCAGCGGAACCGGAGAACAGGCGGAGACCGGAGACCGGAAGGCAATTCCCGGCAATTGAATTCCGGAAAAGAGAATTCGGCGGCGGCACCGAAAATATCGTCCCGTCACCCGCGCCGCGCGGCCACCGGAAAAACCACTGGATCCCGGGCCCCTCGCGCGAGGACGATGGCCGCCATGGTGTCAACAGATCGTCTTCTCGCCTTCGCCGCGATGTCCTTGCTGCTCATCGTGGTGCCCGGGCCCAGCGTGCTGTTCGTCGTCGGACGCGCGCTCGCCCAGGGCCGCCGCGCCGCGCTCACCACGGTCGTGGGCAACACGCTCGGCGCGTACGTCCTCGTGGTCGCCGTCGCCCTCGGCGTCGGCTCCGTCGTCGAGCGCTCCGTCGTCGTCTTCACGGCCCTGAAGCTCGCGGGCGCCGCCTATCTCGTGTATCTGGGCGTCCGGGCCATACGCCGGCGCGGCTCCCTGAGCGCCGCGTTCGCCGACGAGGACGGCGAGCGGCACAGCGGGCTGCGCACCCTCGCGGAGGGCTTCGCCGTGGGCGTGGCCAATCCCAAGACCATCGTCTTCTTCGCCGCCGTCCTCCCCCAGTTCGTGGACCGGGGACAGGGCCATGTCGTGCTCCAGATGCTGCTGCTCGGCGTGGTCTTCAACGCCATCGCTCTCGCGTCCGACAGCGTCTGGGGCCTCGTCGCCGCCACGGCCCGAGGCTGGTTCGCGCGCTCGCCGCGCCGCCTGTCGATGGTCGGCGGCGCGGGCGGGCTGGCCATGATCGGCCTCGGCGTGACGGTCGCGACGACGGGCCGCAAGGACTAGGGCCTTTCGCGAACGCCCGTCAGTCTCCGCCGCGTTCGTTGAACCGTGCGATCTCCTCCATCCTCTTCTGGAGAGCGGACTCGTCCGGGTCGGAGACGATCGCCTGCCCGACACGCCCGTACGGGCCGACCGGGGCGTCGGGCGAGCCGTCGTAGCTCAGCTCGTCGAAGGCGAAGCGGCGCGCGAAGTCCTGCCGGGTCAGCCCGGCGCCCGGGGCGCGGCGCAGCAGCAGATAGCCGTGGAAGCGCTCCGGGTCGCCGCCGGCCGGGGGCGGGGGCAGCGCGGGCTCCTCCCCCAGCGCGAGGCTGATCTCCGCGTCGAAGAGATCGACGCCGTATGTCAGCTCGTTGACGCGCGGGGAGAGCGCGCCCGGAAGCCGCAGGGCGCATTCGCCGAAGGTGAGGCCCGACTCCTCCACGAACGTCTCCAGGTGGAAGACGCAGTCGGGCGCCTCCAGGCTCTTGAGCGCCTCGGCGACGAGCGTCCCGGCGCGCTCGAAGAGCCGCGGGTGGCGTCTCCTGTCGAGCACGTGCGCGGCCAGGACGCCGCCGCGCACGGCGGAGAGCGGCGCGATGTGGTTGCGGGAGACCGACCACCAGGCGAGTCCGCCGTTCCGCCAGATCCCGTCGACATAGACCTCGGGCGCGTCGACGAACGACTCCGCCACGACCCCGACGTCCGAGCCCGCCGGAAGCGCCTCCAGCGCCCGCGCGTACTCCTCGGCGGACCGGACGACGGCCGTACGCAGCGACCCGGCCCCGGTCGCGGGCTTGACGACGAAGGGCTCGCCCAGCTCGTCGGCGAGCCGGCCGTACGGGGTGCCCTCGGGGACGTAGCGGCAGCGGGCGCGGCGCACGTGCGGGGGCAGCGCGTGCTTCTGGAGGTACTTGTCGCGGAAGTAGAGCGTCCTGAGGGAGTCCGTGTTCCCGGGGAGGCCGAGCTGCCGGCGCAGGTACGCCGCGCCGAAGACGCCCATCTCGTGGACGCTCAGCGCCCCCACGGCGTCCCCGGCCCCCGCCGCGAGCACGGCACGCAGGATCTCCTGGGCGTTCTCGAAGTCGGCGACGCGCGTGAACCTCCGGTCCTCCGGGGGGATCGCCGGGGTCTGCACGAGGTAGTGGGCGTCCAGGCCCCTGCGGCGTATCGCGCGGTCGAGGTCTTCCCGGTACCCGAGGACCACAAGCGTCGGCATTCTCGTCTCCCTGTGTGTGAGGGGCCCCTGTGAGTGGTGGTGCGCCGTCAGCCCCGTTTGAGCCGCCCCCGGATCGCGAGGACGGCGAGGCCGATGAGGGCGGGCTCGGCGAAGCGGGCGGTCTTCTCCACGTACCGCCCCGGCAGGGTGAGCTGCTGGCCGCTGGCCCGGAAGACGACGGAGTTCAGCACGACGTCGGCGGCCCGCTCCGCGCGCGCCGCCGTGAAGCGGTCGGCGAACGGGCGGTGCAGGGTGGGCGCCTGCGTGCCCACCACGCCGGACGCGGCGGGGTAGGGGCGGCCGGGCGTGTCGGGCAGGCCGACGGCCATCATCAGCAACACCGTCACGAGCATCGCGCCCGCGAGCCAGCCGAGGGCGCGCGAGGCACGCAGCCCGTAGCCGGACAGCGCCCAGTACGCCTGGAGGAGCCAGCGCTCGGCGTTCCGCCAGGGCCTGGCGTAGCGGCGCATCTCCATCTCGCCGTAGTAGAAGTCGGCGGCCCCCGGCTCGTCCTTGGCGTCCTCGCGGGCCTTGCGGAGCTGGCGGTAGGTGGTCATGAGCGCGGAGAGGCCGGGCACGGCCCCGGGGTCGGACGGGGGCGGGCCCCAGTCGTGCCGGGTGCGGGAGCCGCGCGAGGGGTGCGTACGCCACTGCCGCTCCTCCTCGATCACCTGGCGCTGCGCACACCAGCGGGGCAGGCCCCGGCTCCAGCGCAGCCCGCGCGGCGTGCTGCCCAGGCGCCACTTGCCCTCCAGGCGGAGCTGGTCGAGGTGGTGCGTGCCGGAGAACGCGCAGGAGGTGAGGTCCACCCCCGCGAGCAGCACCATCGAGGCGTCGACGCCCCGCAGGGAGCTGACGGAGACGAGACCCTCGGGCGTGGCGTCCTCGCCCAGCAGCTCCTCCTCGGCGTGCCGCGTGCGCGGGTTCGGCACGGCGGTGGAGACGGTGCAGGGGTGCAGCAGGAGGGCGCCGCCGAGGTCGAGAGCGGCGTGGCGCGCGTCGAGGGTGACCGGTTCCTCGAAACGGGTGCGGACGGCCGAGACACGCCGGGCGCTCACCTCGAAGGTGGTCGGCCCCGCGACGGTGGCCGAGTCGAGGACCAGCGACTCCCCGCACACGAGCGGCCCCAGCGACAGCCGCCCCCGGAACTCCGCCCCGCGGAAGAGGGCGCGCCGGGCGAGGACCGCGTCGTCGAAGCCGGTCTCCCCGGCGAAGCGGGCCCGGTCGAAGCGGGCGTCGCCCCGTACCGACGCGCGCCGGAAGGAGCAGTCGCCCTCGAAGGCGACGTCCTCGAACCACGCGCCGTCCGCGAACTCCGCCTCCGCGAAGCCCGCCCAGTCCCCGAACCGCGCGCCGTCGAAGGAGGCGTCCTCGCGGAAGGCCGTGCCCACGAAGGAGGCGTACGCGCCGAAGTCCGTACGGCTGAAGTCGGCGAACCCGTGGAACGTGGCGCGGACGAATCGCGTGTGGTCCTCGAAGACCGCGGCGCGGAACTCCGCGTCGGCGGCGAACGAGGCGTCGTCGAACGCCGCCGCCCCGAACCGCGCCGTCCCCGTCCGGTCCCGCACCGCGTCGAGCACCCGTCCCAGCAGCCGGGCCCCCAGGCGCGTGCCCCGCAGATCGACGTCGGCGCCCGGCGCCAGCCCGGCGAGGTACGGGCCGCTGACGCTCTCGTGCAGGTGCGCGAGGCAGCTCCCGTCGGCGATCACGACGCCCCGGCATCCCCCGTCCGCCTCCGTCGCCCCGCACGTCGCCCACCGCGCCGAGGCCCCCGTTCCCTCGTCCATACCGGTGATCACACCAGTCCCGCGCCCCGGAGGGAAGGGTGCGCTTGACCTTGACGCAACGGCAACGTTTCCAATGAGGGCATGCGAATCGGCGAGCTTGCCGCGCTGGTCGGGGTCTCGACCCGGACCGTGCGCCACTACCACCACGAGGGCCTGCTGCCCGAGCCCGTACGGCTGCCCAACGGCTACCGCGAGTACCGCCTGCGGGACGCGGTCGTGCTGGCCCGGGTGCGGCGGCTCGCGGAGCTGGGGCTCTCCCTGGACGAGATCCGCGACGTGCTCGCCGACGACAAGGGGCGGGAGCTGCGCGAGGTGCTGCTGGAGCTGGACGTGGACCTGGCGCGGCAGCAGGAGGCGCTCGCGGCGCGCCGCGCCCGGCTCGCCGCGCTGCTCACCGAGACGGATCTGCACCCGGACTCGACCGTGTCCCCGGAGATGGCGGAGGTGCTGCGGGAACTGCCCGCCGGGGAGTCGAGGTTCGCCGCCTTCGACCGGGAGCTGCTCGTGATGATGGACACGGGCGCCGACCCCGGGGACCGCGCGGCGCTGACGGAGATGTTCCAGCCGCTCACGGATCCGGAGACCTACGCGCGGGCCCAGGACCTCTACGTACGGATGGACACGCTGGCCGACGCGGATCCCGGCGACCCGCGTGTCGCGGCGCTCGCCGAGGACTTCGCGGCGCTGCTCCCGCACGCCATGACGGCCGCGGCGGCGGAGCACCTGGACGAGGCCGCGGTGGACCAGTGGGCCGCGTCGATGGAGGACGAGCTGTCGCCCGCGCAGGCCGAGATGTTCCGGCTGCTGATCGCCGCGCTGCGGCGGAACGCCATGGAGGGAGAGGGATGAGCGGGATGAGCGGGATGCTGAGGGTCGCGCGTGCCGCGCTGGTCGCGGCGGTTCCGGCCGAACTGGTGCTCATGGTCCTGCTGGTGTCGGGCGTGTCCCTCCCGGGGCCGCTGCTCGCCGCCGTCGAGGCGGCCGTGCTGGCGGTCGTGGTGCTGGAGGGCGCGACGACGTGGCGGCTCTACCGGGAGGAGCGAAGGGCCGGCGGGGGACGGCGCGCGGCGTGGCGCGGCACGTACGAGCGGCTCGTCCCGGCCACGGTCCGGCGTGTCGTGGGCTTCGACACGAAGGGCATGGCCAGCCTCGCCCTGTGGGTGGCGCGCCGCCGCCACGGGGTGCCGCCGGGGGCGCGGGAGTTCTCGTACTCCCGCGCGCAGACCTCGACGCTGCTGCTGTTCCTCTTCGCGATGGTCGTCGAACTCGTGGGCCTGGAGGTCCTGTTGCGCGAGACCGGCGTGCCGGCGTGGATCCGGACCGTGGTCTTCGTGATCGACGCGTACGCGGTGGTGGCGGTGCTGGCGATGATCGCGGCCTGCGTGACACGCCCGCACGTCGTCACCGGCGGCGAACTCCGCGTCCGCTACGGCGCGTTCTTCGACCTGCGCGTCCCGCGCGAGCGCATCGCCGCGGCGCACCGGGTGCGGCACTACAGCGAGAGCGGCACGGTGACGGTCGAGGGCGACGAGGCTCCCGGGGAGGCCCGGAAGCCCGGGGAGGACGGGGAGCCCGGAGAGCCCGGGGAACCCGGAGAGCCCGGAGAGCCCGGAGAGCCCGGAGAGCCGGGGGAGATCGTCGTCGCGGTGGCCTCGCAGACGAACGTACGGATCGAGCTGACGGAGCCGATGACCGCGACACGCCCGCTCGGCAGGCTCGCCGCGATCCGCTCCGTGCGCTTCCACGCGGACGAGCCGGAGGCACTGCTGGCCGCGCTGGCCTCCGGGCGGTCGGACACGCCGGAGGCGGTGCCGGCGGCCCGCGCTCACCAGGGCTCTACGGTCGCGCCCACCGTCCAGCCGTAGTCCAGCTCCTCCCCGTCCACAGTCACCGCCTCCACGGTGCCCGTGGACGGGTCGATGTCGGCCACGAAGCCGTCGCCCTCGTAACGGGGATAGCCCGACTCGCCGGTCCGGCCCGTCGCCTCGACGGTGCCGGACCGCACCGGCTCGCCGGGGTCCGGGTGGCCGTCCTCGTCGGCGAGCCGGGGGTACAGCCGTACCTCGTAGCGACGGGGTGCTTCCATTTCAGCCATACCCCCACATTACGACCGTTCGCCCGTCCCTTCCTGTCCCTCGTCCGCCAGGCCCGCGTCCCGCAGCAGCGTCCACACCCGGTACGGCGTCAGCGGGGTGCGGTCCAGGCGGGCCGCGATCTCCGGGACGGCGTCCGCGACCGCGTTGACCACGGCGGCGGCGGTCGGGAGCGTGCCGCCCTCGCCGAGCCCCTTGAAGCCGCCGGGGTTGTGCGGGGTGGGTGTCTCGGTGTGGCTGACCCGGATCTCGGGGACGTCGGGCGGCGCCGGAATGGCGTAGTCCCAGAAGGAGGCGGCCAGCGGCCGGGCCGTCACCGGGTCGTACGCGGCCTCCTCCAGCAGGGCCAGACCCAGGCCCTGGGCCACGGCTCCGGCGGTCTGGCCCTCGGCGATCAGCGGGTTGACCAGGACCCCGCTGTCGTGGACCGCCCAGTAGCCCTCGACCGTGACCGCGCCCGTGTCCAGGTCGACGGCGACGGCGGCGGCGTGCGACGCGTGCGCGTAGGTCACGTCGGGCGGGTCGAAGTCGACCGTCTCCTCCAACTGGATACGGTCGTGCTCCGGCCGGCCCCAGCCGAGCCAGCCCCGGTGGGCGATCTCGCGCCAGGTGGCGGTGCGGTCGGTCTTGTCCGCGCGGAAGGTCAGCTCTTCGAGGCGTACGTCCTCCGGGGTGGTCTCCAGGAACGCCGCGGCCAGCGCGTCCATCCGCTCCCGCAGCCTCTCCCCCGCGCGCAGCAGGGCGCTCCCGGACAGCACCAGGGAGCGGCTGGCCTGGGAGCTGTACTCGGAGTGCGGGGTGGCCTCCGTGTCGCCGAGCCGCACGGCGACGAGGCTCATCGGCACGCCGAGACGGTCGGCGACGATCTGGGTGAGCGTGGTCTCGATGCCCTGGCCCATGGAGACGGCCCCGGCGAAGACGGTGACCGTGCCGTCCTGGTTGACGCGGATCCGGCCGCTCTCCCAGCCGCTGGCCTCCAGCCCGGTCATCTCCAGCAGCGCGGTCGGCCCGTACCCGGTGATCTCCACGCTGGGCACGGTCGCGACGCCACGCCGGACACGCCCGGTCCGCTCGCGCGGCGCCTCCGCGACGGCGTCGGCCGCGGCGCGGAAGGTGGCGGGGTAGTCGCCGGTGTCGTACGTCATGTGCGTACGGACCGTGTACGGCATCTCCTCGGCGGCGATCAGATTGCGCAGCCTCAACTCATCGGCGTCCAGGCCGAGTTCGCGCGCCGCCTCGGCGATGAGGCGCTCGCGGATCCAGGTGGACTCCTGCATGCCGTAGCCGCGGTAGGCGCCGGTGGGGGCCGCGTTGGTGTGCACGCAGGTCACGGTGGCGCCCGCGAGTGGCAGCTTGTACGGGCCCTCCAGGGACTGCCCCGTGATCTGGAACGGGCCCGAGCCGCCCTGCGTGCTGAACGCCCCGAGATCGCCGCGCACATGGGCGTCGAGCGCGAGGAACCGCCCGTCGTGGCCGAGCGCGAGGCGCGCCGTGGCCGTCTGGCCCCGGCCCTGGTACGTGGCGGTCAGCGCCTCCGTACGGTCCTCGGTCCAGGCGACACGCCCGCCCAGCAGCCGGGCGGCGAGGCAGACCAGCGCCTCGTCGACGTACAGCGTGGTCTTGCTGCCGAAGGCCCCGCCGAGGTCGGGCACGAGGACCTGGATCTGGTCGGCGCGCAGCCGCAGCGCGGTCGCCAGGCCGTGCCGCACGGGGTGCGGGACCTGGGTGCTGCTCCAGACGGTGAGCCGCTCGGTGTGCGGGATCCACTCGGCGAGGAGGCCCCGGGGCTCCATGGAGGCGGCGTTGACGCGCTGGACGGTCAGTTCGCGGGTGACGACGTGCGGCGCGGCGGCCATGGCCCGCTCGATCTCGTCGGCGGGGTCGCCGAAGCGGACCTCTCCCGCGACGTTGGTGCCCGCCTCGGGATAGAGCAGCGGCGCGCCGGGCGCGAGCGCGGCGTCGACGCCGACGACCGGCGGCAGCGGGTCGATGCTCAGCTCGACGCGCTCGGCGGCGTCCTCGGCGGCGGCGCGGCTCGCCGCGACGACGAGGCCGAGGGGCTGCCCGACGTACCGCACGGTCCGCGTGGCGACCTCGATGTCCCGCTGGTGCTGGCCCGGCAGCCGCCAGACGGTGGGGAGCGGGTCGGCGTGCCGCGCGATCTCGTCGGGCCCGAGCACCAGCGCGGCGCCGCCCTCGCGCGCGGCGGTCCCGTCGAAGCGGGTGACCCTGCCGTGCGGGACGGGGCTGCGGACGACGGCGGCGTGCAGCGCGGTGCCGTCGTCGAGGTCGTCGGCGTAGCGCCCGTGGCCGCGCAGCATGCGCGCGTCGTGGACGCGGGGCAGGGCGCGGCCGATGAGCCCGGGACGCACGGCTTCGGCGCCGGCGTCGGCGTCGGCGTCGGCCTCGGCCCGGTCTCCGTGGTCAGTGCTCATCGGAACCTCCCTCGCGGCTGCGGGTGAGGGCGGCGCGGATGCCGTTGTAGCCGGTGCAGCGGCAGCGGTGGCCCGCGAGGACGTGGGTGGCGGTCTCCTCCTCGGGGAGGCCGTCGCGCTCGGCCGCGGTGAGGCTCATGAGGATGCCGGGGGTGCAGAAGCCGCACTGGAGTCCGTGCTCGCTCATGAACGCGCGCTGGAGCGCGGTGAGTTCGCCGTTCTGGGCGAGCCCTTCGACGGTCTCGACACGCCGGCCCTCGGCCTGGACGGCGAGCATGAGACACGCCCGGACGGGCTCGCCGTCCAGCAGGACGGTGCAGGAGCCGCAGACGCCCTCCTCGCAGCCGACGTGGGTGCCGGTGAGGCCGAGGGTGTGCCGGAGGAAGTCGCTGAGCAGCGTCCGCACCTCGGTACGGGCCGCGCGTGCGGTGCCGTTGACGGTGAGCGAGACCGTCCGTTCCGGTGCGCCGGTCATGGCCTCATCCCTTCGAGGGCCCGTCGGAGTGTCGTACGGAGGAGGGCCCGGCGGTAGTCGGCGCTGCCGTACGTGTCGGAGGGCGGGTCGGCCTCGTGCGCGGCGGCGTCGAGCACGGACCCGAGGCCGCTCAACGCCCGCCCCGTCAGGGCGCGTTCGGCGGCGTGGAGACGGAGGGGGCGGTCGGCGGCGCCCGCGGCGGAGAGGCGCGCCGAGATCACCGTGCCCTCGGGGTCGAGCGACACGCCCGCGCAGGCTCCGACGAGCGGGAAGCCGCCCTGCCCGAGGCGGGGGACCTCGGCGAAGCGGAAGCGGTGCCCCTCGTGGAGGGGCAGCTCGGCCTCGGTCAGCAGCTCGCCGGGGAGGAGGGCGGTGCCGCCGCCCGGCCGGTAGAATTCCTCGGCGTCCACGGTGCGCTGCCCGGCGGCCGAACGGAGCCGGAGCCGGGCGCCGAGCGCGAGGGCGAGCGCGGGGAGTTCGGCGGCCGGGTCGGCGTGGCAGAGCGAGCCGCCGAACGTGGCGCGGGTGCGGATCTGGGGGTACGCGACGAGCCGTACGGTCTCATGGAGCACGGGCAGCGTGTCGCGGAGCGCGGCGTGCGTCTCCAGCGCGCGGAGGCGGACGAGTGCGCCGATACGCACCGCGCGCTCCTCCAGGGTGACGGTGTCGAGGCCCTCGACACCGCCCAGGTCCACGAGGGTGACGGGGCGGACGCGGCGGCGGTTGAGGAGCGGCAACAGGCTCTGGCCCCCGGCCAGCAGCGTCGTCGCGCCGTTCGCTCCGCTCAGCAGACGCACCGTCTCGTCCACGGTGCGGGGTGCCCGGTAGTCGAATGCGGGTGGCTTCACGGTGCCCAGCGTGAGCGCGGCGGGGCAACGCGGCAAGAGTGCACGGGGCGTCGGCGCGCCCTCTGTCGGGACTGCTGAGCAAGGGCTGCCCCGCCTGTGTGTCGCAGACCGCGGGTCGGGGGTGGTTGCTCGCGCAGTTCCCCGCGCCCCTGATGGGGCGCTGGCGCTCCGGGCAGCGCCCTCAAGGGACGCGGGGAACTGGGCGGCCCGCCCCCGGCCAAGGGGGCGTCAGACCGCCGCGAGGCCGCCCGCCCTCGTCAGTTCCTTGCGCATTCTCATGAAGGGCCGTGGGCGGTTCATGGCGAGTGCCGCCGTGGGGACCCCGTCGCGCTCGTAGACGGCGAGGAAGCTGCGGTCCTCCGGGGAGCCCTCGGCGAGTCGCACCGTGTCGCCCGGTGCGCGGCGGCCCGCGAACTGGACGCGGACGCCGTACTGGTCGGACCAGAAGTACGGCAGGCCGGTGTGCGTCTCGATCGTGGTGCCGGCGAGCAGGTTCCGTACCGCGACCGTGGGCTGCTGGGTGGCGCTGGTCCAGTGCTCGGAGCGGGTCCCGTCGGTCCGCGCCACGTCACCGGCCGCCACGACGCCCGGTACGGAGGTGGCGCCGCCCCTGTCGCAGACGACGCCGTCGTCCAGGGCGAGCCCCGAGCCCTCCAGCCAGTCCGTGTTCGGGCGTACGCCGACGCCCACGACGACCACGTCGGCCGGGAGGTAGCGGCCGTCGGCCAGCTCGACCCAGGCGACGTTCCCGCGCGTGTCGGCGTGCAGACCCGACACGCCCGTGCCGGTGAGCAGGGTGACGCCGTGGTCGGTGTGGAGCGCGGCGCAGGCTTCCGCCATCTCCTGGCCGAGCTGCGGCAGCAGCGGCTGCGGCGCGGCCTCGACGACGGTGACCCGGTGGCCCATCGTCGCGCAGGACGAGGCGACCTCGGCGCCGATGAACCCGGCGCCGATGACCACGACGCGGGCCTGCCCTCTGCTGAGGGCCTCGCGCAGGGCCGCGGCGTCGTCCAGGGTGCGCAGCGTGTGCACGCCGGAGGGCGGCCCCTCCGGCGGCCGGCCGGGGAGGCGGCGCGGCGCGGCGCCCGTCGCGAGGACGACGCCGTCCGTGGTGAGGCGCCGTCCGCTCTCCAGCACTACGGAGCGGTCCGCCGTGTCGAGCGCGGCGGCGCGCGTGCCGAGCAGCCACTCGGCGTCGAGCCCGGCGATCTCCTCGGCGTCGGCGAGCGCGAGCCGGTCGGCGGTGAGCGCGCCGGTCAGGAACTCCTTGGAGAGGGGCGGGCGGTCGTAGGGCCGGTGGTGCTCGTCCCCGACGATCACCAGCCGGCCGTCGTAGCCCTCGTCGCGGAGCGCGAGCGCGGCGTACAGCCCCGCGAGCGACGCGCCGACGACGGTCACGGTCCTCATGGCGCCGCTCATGCCGCGGTCCCCCGTCCTGCCTGCTCGGTCTCCTCGGCGGCCACATGGACCCACACCATCCCGTCGTGCACGGTGACAGAGTGGGTGCGGACCGCGCGGCGCGCCGGGAGACAGGTGGGCTTGCCGGTGCGCAGGTCGAATGAAGCCGCGTGCAGCGGGCATTCGATCAGACAGCCTTCGAGCCACCCCTCGGAGAGCGAAGCGTCCTGGTGGGTGCATGTGTCGTCGATGGCGTACAGCTCACCGTCCGAGTGGAAGACGGCGATGGGAGGTTCTAGGTCGATACGGAGTGACTCGCCCTCGGGCAGGTCTTCAAGGCGGCAGACGGGTAGCACTGGCCCCCCTCACACTCTTCGCTACTATGCGAGTTTCGTATCGCGCACGATGACGCGTGATGCGCAACAGAATCCAAGCGGGGAGGTCTCACGTCAAGCGCTCGCCTCAGCCCGGGTGCGAGCCGGGTACCAGACGCCGGGAACCAGACACCGGGAATCACAATCAGGCCACCAGGCGGTGACGTTGAGCAGATGACGGACAAGACGGAGGACATGGGAACGGGTTCGGGGAAGCAGGCACGGGGCGCGGCGGGTTCGGTCCAGTCGGTGGACCGGGCGGTGAGCGTGCTGGAGATCCTGGCGCGGCACGGCGAGGCCGGGGTCACGGAGATCGCGGAGGAGCTGGCCGTCCACAAGTCGACGGCGT
Organism: Streptomyces albiaxialis; assembly: GCF_039530985.1. Taxonomy (NCBI): domain Bacteria; kingdom Bacillati; phylum Actinomycetota; class Actinomycetes; order Kitasatosporales; family Streptomycetaceae; genus Streptomyces; species Streptomyces albiaxialis. Next base: position 295,773 of record NZ_BAAAPE010000015.1, on the reverse strand, counting down.
TCCGGCTGCTGGGCGTGCTGGAGGCGAGAGGGCTCGTCTCGCAGGAGCAGGACCGGGGGAAGTACTACCTCGGCCCGGGCGTGCTCCGCCTCGCGGGCGCGGCGGCCTCGCGGCTGGACATCTCGCAGGAGGGCGCGCCCGTCTGCCGCGAACTGGCGGAGGACGCGGGCGAGACGGCGAACATCGCGGTGCTGGACGACGACGCCGCGGTCAACATCATGCAGGCGCGCGGCTCGTCGTCCGTGACCGCGCAGAACTGGCTGGGGCGGCGCACGCCGCTGCACGCGACGTCCAGCGGGAAGACCCTGCTCGCGCACCAGCCCAAGTCCGTGCAGGAGAGCGCCCTCTCGCGCAAGCTCCCGCGGCTGACGGAGCACACGATCACCTCGCCCGCCGAGCTGCGGGCCGAGCTGAAGAGCGTGGGGAAGAACGGGTTCGCGGTCGCGCGGGACGAGCTGGAGATCGGCCTGCACGCCGTCGCCGCCCCCGTACGGGCGCACGACGGCAAGGTCATCGGGGCGATCAGCGTCTCGGGGCCCTCGTACCGCCTGGAGGAGGAGCGCCTCCAGGAAGTCGCCAAGCGGACGATGACCGCGGCGCAGGACCTCTCCCGACGGATGGGGTACGCCTACTAGGCGTCGACCGGCAGCCCCTGCCCGCCCTCTTTCGCCGGTGCCGGGCAGGGGCTGTCCCTTGCCGTGTCGCGGCGGACCGCGGGTCCATCGTCGTCGCGCGCGCACTTCCCCGCACCCCTGAAGCCGCCCCTCCGGGGTGCGCTCCGGGACTCGCCCCCGCGAGCAAGTCCCTTGCTCAGAGCGCCTTTCCGGCCCCCGTAGGGCCGTGCGCTCACGCCTGATGGGCCGTCAGGAATCGCTGATCCACATCTCTTGACGGCGGGGTTCCGCGTTCTCACTATGTCTCTCATAGCGCAACCAGTCGTGCACTACGCAACAAGCTGCGAGGTCTGGGAATGCCACACGAGGTCCGCGCTGTCATCGCGATGAAGAAGGACGCACCGGCGGAGGTGCAGACCGTCCTGGTGCCGGACCCCGGCCCGGGAGAAGTTCTCGTCACCGTGCAGGCGTGCGGCGTCTGCCACACCGACCTGCACTACCGGGAAGGCGCCGTCGGCGACGACTTCCCGTTCCTGCTCGGCCACGAGGCGGCCGGGATCGTCGAGGCCGTCGGCCCCGGCGTCACCGACCCGCTGCCCGGCGACTACGTCGTGCTGGCCTGGCGCGCGCCGTGCGGCCGCTGCCGCGCCTGCCGCCGGGGCCGCCCGTGGTACTGCTTCGACTCCCAGAACGCCGCCCAGCCCATGACGCTGGCCGACAGCACGCCGCTCACCCCCGCGCTCGGCATCGGCGCCTTCGCCGAGAAGACGCTGGTCGCCGCGGGCCAGGCCGTGAAGGTGGACCCCGCGGCCCGTCCCGAGGCCGCGGGACTCATCGGCTGCGGGATCATGGCGGGTTACGGCGCGGCGGTGCACACCGGCGGCGTCACCCGCGGCGACACGGTCGCCGTGATCGGCTGCGGCGGCGTCGGCAACGCCGCGATCGCCGCCGCGTCGCTCGCCGGGGCCCGCCGGGTCGTCGCCGTGGACGTCGACGACGCCAAGCTCGACACGGCGACCCAGTTCGGCGCCACCCACTGCGTCAACTCGCGCGGGACGGACGCCGTCGAGGCCGTGCGCGGCCTGACCGGCGGGTTCGGCGCCGACGTCGTGATCGACGCGGTCGGCCGCGCCGACACCTACGAACAGGGTTTCTACATGCGGGACCTGGCGGGCACGCTCGTCCAGGTCGGCGTGCCGGGCCAGGAGGCGCGGCTCGACCTTCCGCTGCTCGACGTCTTCGGGCGCGGCGGCGCCCTCAAGTCGTCCTGGTACGGGGACTGTCTGCCCAGCCGCGACTTCCCCGTCCTCATCGACCTCTACCTCAGCGGCAAGCTCGACCTCGGCGCGTTCGTCACCGAGACCGTCGCGCTCGACGAGGTGGAGGTCGCCTTCGACCGGATGGTGCGGGGCAAGGTCCTGCGATCGGTGGTGGTGTTGTGAGTCCCGGGAACGACAAGACCGAATCCGTCGTCATCGTCGGCGCCGGCATCGTCGGGTGTTCGCTCGCCGACGAGCTGACGGCGCGGGGCTGGACCGATGTGACCGTGCTGGAGCAGGGCCCGCTCGCGGAGCCCGGCGGTTCCACGTCGCACGCGCCGGGGCTGGTGTTCCGTACGAGCCCGTCCCGGACGCTGACCGCGTACGCGACGTACACGGTCGAGAAGTTCGGCTCGCTCGATGTCGACGGCCGGTCCTGCTTCCTGCCCGTCGGCGGGCTGGAGCTGGCGACGACCGAGGAGCGCTGGTCCGACCTGCACCGCAAGGCCGGGCTCGCCGCGTCCTGGGGCGTGCACGGCGAGCTGGTCGGGCCCGCGCGGTGCGCCGAGCTGTGGCCGTCGCTCGACCAGGAGCGGGTGCTGGGCGGATTCCACACGCCCGGCGACGGGCTGGCGCGCGCCACGCTCGCCTGCCTGGCGCAGATCGCCCGGGCCCGTGCGCGCGGCGCCCGCTTCCTGGACCGGCACACGGTGACGGGGATCGAGAAGAGCGCGGGCCGGGTCACCGGGGTCGTCACCGACCGGGGCACGTTCCCCGCCGCGCACGTCGTGTCGGCCGCCGGGTTCTGGGGCCCCGTGATCGGCGCGCTGGCCGGGGTGGAGGTCCCGCTGCTGCCGCTCGCGCACCAGTACGCGCGCACGGCGCCGCTCCCCGCGCTCAGGGCGAGCCACGATCCGGAGGCCGTACGCCCGATCCTGCGCCACCAGGACCAGGACCTGTACTTCCGCGAGCATCTGGATGCGGAAGGCGGCCCCTGCCTCGGCATCGGCACCTACGCGCACCGGCCGCTGCCCGTCGACCCGTACCGCGTGCTGCCGTACGACGAGGCGCCGGTCATGCCCTCCTCGCTGCCCTTCACCGCGGAGGACTTCGCGCGGAGCTGGGAGGAGTGCGCCGCGCTGCTCCCCGAGCTGGCGCACACCACGGTCGCCGACGGCTTCAACGGCGTGTTCTCCTTCACGCCCGACGGGATGCCGCTGCTCGGCGAGTCGGGCGCGCTGGGCGGCTTCTGGCTCGCGGAGGCCGTCTGGGTCACGCACTCGGCGGGCGCCGCGCGCGCCGTCGCCGAGTGGATGACCGACGGGCGCCCGTCCGTGGACGCACACGACTGCGACGTCCGGCGCTTCGAGGGCGCCCAGCGCTCCCCCGCGTACGTACGGGAGCGCGGCGAGCAGGCGTTCGTCGAGGTGTACGACGTGATCCACCCGCTCCAGCCGCCCGAGCGGCCCCGGCCGCTGCGCGTCAGCCCGTTCCACCAGCGCCAGCGCGAACTCGGCGCGTATTTCCTGGAGTCGGGAGGCTGGGAGCGCCCGCACTGGTACGAGGCGAACGCGCCGCTCGCCGAGGGCCTCGGCCTGCCCGCGCGGGATGCCTGGTCGGCGCGCCACTGGTCGCCGATCGCGGCGGCCGAGGCCCGCGCGACCCGCGAGCGGGTGGCGATGTTCGACATGACACCCCTGCGCCGCCTGGAGGTGACGGGCCCCGGCTCGCTCGCGTTCCTCCAGCGGATGACGAGCAACCAGCTCGCCAAGCGGCCCGGCTCGGTGACGTACACGCTGCTGCTCGACGAGAGCGGCGGGGTGCGCAGCGATCTGACGGCGGCCCGGCTCGGGCCCGACCGCTGGCAGATCGGCGCCAACACGCCGGCCGACCTGGACTGGCTGAAGCGGCACGCGCCGGACGACGTCCAGCTCCGCGACATCACTGCGGGCACCTGCTGCGTCGGCGTCTGGGGCCCGCTCGCCCGTGACCTGGTCCAGCCGCTGACCCCGGCCGACTTCTCGCACGAGGCGTTCGGCTTCTTCAAGGCCCGGGAGACATACGTCGGCTGCGTGCCGGTGACCGCGCTGCGCGTGAGCTACGTCGGCGAGCTGGGCTGGGAGCTGTACACCACGGCCGACCTGGGGCTGCGGCTCTGGGACACGCTGTGGGAGGCCGGGCGGGACCTCGGGGTGGTCGCCGCGGGCCGCAGCGCCTTCAACAGCCTCCGGCTGGAGAAGGGCTACCGCGCCTGGGGCGCCGACATGACCGCCGAGCACGATCCGTACGAGGCGGGGGTCGGCTTCGCCGTCCGGATGAAGAAGGACGACTTCGTGGGACGCGCCGCACTGGCGGCGCGCGGGGAAACGACACGCCGTCTGACCTGCCTGACCCTCGACGACCCCGGGTCCGTGGTGATGGGCGGCGAGCCGGTGTACGTGGACGGGTTCGCCTCGGGCTACGTCACGAGCGCGGCGTACGGCTACTCGGTGGGCCGCTGCGTGGCATACGCGTGGCTTCCGGCCCACGCCGTGCCGGGCACGGCCGTCTCCGTGGACTACTTCGGCGAGAAGGTCCCGGCGACGGTGCGCGAGGAGCCGCTGTTCGACCCGGAGATGGCGAAGATCCGCCGCTGAGACGGGACACGGGCCAGGAGACGGGAGACACTCATGCCCTCATTCGACGTCATCGTCATCGGACTCGGCGGGATGGGCAGCGCGACCGCCGCCCACCTCGCCGCGCGCGGCACCCGCGTGCTCGGCATCGAGAAGCACGGCCCCGCCCACAACCGGGGCTCCAGCCACGGCGGGTCCCGCATCATCCGCCAGTCCTACTTCGAGGATCCGGCCTACGTCCCGCTGCTCCTGCGCTCGTACGAGCTGTTCGCGAAGCTCGAACAGGACAGCGGGCGCACGATCAGCACCCTGTGCGGCGGCGTGATGCTGGGCCCGCCCGGGTCCCGTACGGTCGCGGGCAGCCTGCGCTCGGCCCGGCAGTGGGACCTGCCGCACGAGATGCTGGACGCCAAGGAGATCCGGCGCCGCTTCCCGACCCTCGCGCCCCGCGACGACGAGGTGGGGCTCTACGAGGCGCGGGCCGGGCTCGTCCGCCCCGAGACGACCGTCACCGCACACCTCCAGCTCGCCCTCCAGGCCGGTGCCGACCTGCACTTCGAGGAGCCCGTGACCCGCTGGGACGTGCTGCCGGGCGGCGCGGGCGTACGGGTGCACACCGCCGAGGACGTCTACACGGCGGGCCACCTGGTCGTGTGCCCGGGCGCGTGGGCGCCGTCGCTCCTCGCCGACCTGGGCGTGGAACTCACGGTCGAGCGGCAGATCATGTACTGGTTCCATCCGCGCGGCGGGACCGAGCCCTTCACCCCCGACCGGCACCCGATCTACATCTGGGAGGACGCGGACGCCACGCAGGTCTACGGCTTCCCGGCGCTGGAAGGCCCGGACGGCGGCGCGAAGGTGGCGTTCTTCCGCCGGGGGACCGTGTGCACGCCTGACACCATCGAGCGGACCGTGCACGACGAGGAGACCGCGGCCATGGCGGCCCACATGGCCGAGCGGATCCCCGACCTCCCCGGCCGCCTGCGCAAGGCCGTGGCCTGCATGTACACCAACTCGCCCGACGAGCACTTCGTGCTCGCCCGGCATCCCGCGCACCCCGACTCCGTCACCGTGGCCTGCGGCTTCTCCGGGCACGGCTTCAAGTTCGTCCCCGTGGTCGGCGAGATCGCCGCCGACCTCGCGCTGAACGGCGCCACCGAGCACCCCATCGGCCTCTTCGACCCCCTCCGCGGAGCGCACCCATGACGACGACGGCAGCCCCCAGTCTGCTCGCCACCCTCCCCGGCCGTTACTACACCGACCCCGAGCTGTTCCGGCGCGAGCAGCAGCAGCTCTTCGAGACCGAGTGGTTCTGCGCCGTGCGCTCCGCCGACCTCGACCGGCCCGGCGCCTACCGCACGGTGCGCGTCGGCGCGGAGTCCGTGCTGATCACCCGTAACCGCAAGGGCGAGCTGCGCGCGTTCCTCAATGTGTGCCGCCATCGCGGCGCCCAGTTGTGCACCGAGGAGTCCGGCACGGTGCGGCGCGCCCTCCAGTGCCCGTACCACGCCTGGACGTACGACCTCGACGGGAAGCTGACCGCGGCGCCGAACCTGACGCGGATGACGGACGTGGACCGCGGCGAGTACGGGCTGCACGGCGTCCACCTGCGCGAATGGCTCGGCTACGGCTGGGTGTGCCTCGCCCCCGAACCGCCGTCCTTCGAGGAGACGGTGATGGGCGACGTGGCCGGACGCCTCGGCGGCACGGACGTCATCGGCCACTACGGCATCGAGGCGCTGGCCCTCGGCACGCGGCACACCTACGACGTGGCGGCGAACTGGAAGCTCATCATCGAGAACTTCATGGAGTGCTATCACTGCGCCACCATCCACCCCGAACTCACCGAGGTCCTCCCGGAGTTCGCCGACGGCTTCGCCGCCCAGTTCTACGTGGGGCACGGCCCGGAGTTCGCCGAGGAGGCACAGGGCTTCACGGTGGACGGCAGCGCGGGCTTCGACCGCCTCCCCGGCGTCCCCGACTCCCACGACCGCCGCTACTACGCGATCACCATCAGGCCCCAGGTCTTCGTGAACCTGGTCCCCGACCATGTCATCGTCCACCGCATGTTCCCGCTCGCCGAGGACCGTACGGTCGTGGAGTGCGACTGGCTCTACGCGCCGGAGGTCGTCGAGTCCGGCGCCGATGTCTCGCGCTCGGTCGAGCTGTTCCACCGGGTCAACCTCCAGGACTTCGCGGCCTGCGAGCGGACCCAGCCCGCGATGTCCTCCCGCGCCTACCGGAACGGCGGCGTCCTGGTGCCCAGCGAGCACCACATCGGGGAGTTCCACGCGTGGGTCACCGAGCGGCTCGGGGAGGCGGGCTGACGAGCCGCCCGTACGGAGGCAGCGGGCTCAGGGCGCGCCCTGGACACCGTCCCGGAGCGGGCTCCGGGACGGGTCCTCGCAGGCGGGGACGCGCTCGTGGGACGGCTCGGCGAGGGTGATCCTGTCGAGCGGCGTCCCTCGGTCGTCGGCGTAGAGGGCGCGGACCAGCCCGTAGCACATCACGAGCATCACCAGGCTGAACGGCAGCGCGGTGGTGATCGAGGCGGTCTGGAGGGCGAGGAGGCCGCCGGAGCCGGCGAGCAGCAGCACGGCGGCGACGGCGCCCTCCACGAAGGACCAGTACACGCGCTGGATCTTCGGCGTGTCCTCCTGGCCGCCCGAGGTCAGCAGGTCGATGACGAACGCCGCCGAGTCCGACGACGTCACGAAGTACACGGCGACGACCAGGATCGCGAACACGGTCGTGGCCTGGGCGAGCGGCAGTTCGCTGAGCAGGCCGAACAGCGCGGTCGCGGGGTCGTCGGCCACCGTGGCGGTCAGCGCGCCGTCGGTCTCCGCGTCGAGGGCGAAGGCGGAGTTCCCGTAGACCGCGAGCCACAGGAAGGTGAGAGCGGAGGGCACGAGAAGAACACCGAAGACGAATTCGCGGATCGTCCGGCCCCGCGAGATCCGGGCGATGAACATTCCCACGAAAGGCGCCCAACTGATCCACCATCCCCAGTAGAAGATGGTCCATTGCGCCTGCCATCCGGTGCGGGCATCGGCATCCGCCCACAGGGTCGTCCCCGGCAGCGTCTGGGCGTAGTCGCCGACCTGCTGGACGAAACTCGCCAGCACGTCGGTGGTGGATCCCGTGAACAGCACGAATGCCATGAGCGCGACGCCGACGCACACATTGACGAGCGAGAGGCGCAGAATTCCCTTGTCGAGCCCGCTCAGCACGGAGAAGGTCGCCGCGATGGTGATCACCACGATGAGCACCAGTTGCACGGTGGTCGATTGCCGCAGCAGATCCAGGCTCGCCATTCCCGCGTTGATCTGGAGGACGCCGAAGCCCAGCGAGGTGGCGACGCCGAACATCGTCCCGAAGACGGCGAAGGTGTCCACCGCGTCACCGATACGGCCGTGGACGCGCTTGCCGAGCAGGGGGTACAGCGCGCTGCGGATCAGCAGCGGAAGCCCGTGCCGGTAGGCGAAGTAGCCGAGGGAGAGGCCCACCACGATGTAGATCGCCCAGGCGTGCAGGCCCCAGTGGAAGAACGTGAACCGCATGGCCTCCCTGCGGGCCGCCGCGCCGCCCGGCTCCGCCATCGGCGGATCGGAAAGGTGCGACAGGGGTTCGGCCACGGACCAGAACAGCAATCCGATCCCCATGCCCGCGGTGAAGAGCATCGCGAACCAGGTGAGATAGCGGTAGTCCGGCCGGCTGACGGGCGGGCCGAGGCGGATACGTCCGAATCGGCTCGCCCCCAGCCAGACGACGAACACCAGGAATCCGCCGACCACGAGCAGGTAGTACCAGTCCAGGGTCGCCGCGATTCCGTCCTGCGCCGCATCGAAGAATCCGTGCAGGGCGTCCGTGGCGGCAACGCCCGCGATCAGAAAGACGAGAATCAGCACGGTGGACGCCGTGAACACGACCGGATTCGTCTTGGGTCGAAACCGCATCGGTGGTACTCCAGCTCTGTTCAACGGGGCCTGCTCGTGAATGCCGTGCACGGCGCGCGAATCACCGGCGAAGATACCAGCGCCCCCGGCGCACACCGGGCCGGAAAACGCTCACTCAGGAAACAGGAACAGGAAACAGGGAAAGGGAAGCTGGAAACACGGAAGAGGAGTCAGGGAACAGGCCGTCGATTGCCCGGTGTGCTCCCGTCAGGAGACGGTGGCCGGGCGGGGCACCCGCGCCGACTCCCTGACGAGCGCGGGCAGTTCCGCCACCGAGCCGAGCACCCGGTCGGCCCCGGCGGCCCGCAGGTCCTCCGCCTGCTGGCCGCCCGTCAGCACCCCGGCCACCAGCCCGGCACCGGCGGCACGGCCCGCGCGCATGTCGTACGGGGTGTCGCCGACGACGGCCACCGCTTCCACGGACGGCGCCCCCGTGCGCAGCAGCGCGGTCAGCACCATGTCCGGGTACGGCCTGCCGCGACCGGCGTCGGCGGGCGACAGGACGGCGTCCGCGAGGCCGGTCCAGCCGAGGGAGGCGAGCAGGTCGTCGCGCGTACGGGGCGAGAAACCGGTGTTGAGGACGACCGCGCAGCCCTGGGCGCGCAGTTCCTCGATCGCCTCGCGCGCGCCGGGGAGCGGGGCGCAGCGTCCGGCGGCGACCATCTGCGCGTAGCCCTCCTCGAACGCGGAGTTGGCCCGCCGGGCGGTCTCCTCGTCCCCGTCGAAGAGGTGCCGGAACACGGTGATCTTGGATTCGCCCATGGTGTCGCGGACGTACCGCATCATGCGGTCGTGGCGGGCGCCGCCCTCCTCGACGCCCTCGCGGACGACGGCGTGGGTGAAGGCGTCCTCGACGATCCCCGCGTCGGTCACGGTCGTTCCGGCGAGGTCGAGCACGGCGAGGCCGAGTGCGGTCATGGTGACTCCTGGTCGTGTCGGTGGCGGGGGCGGTCGAGCGCCTGGACTCCCCCGGCGAGGGCGAGCGCGGCGATGTCGGATCCGGTGCAGCCGCGCGACAGGTCGTGCAGGGGCGCGGCGAGCCCCTGGAGCAGCGGGCCGATCGCGGCGCAGCCGCCCACGCGCTGGGCGACCTTGTAGCCGATGTTGCCCGCCTCCAGGGAGGGGAAGACGAAGGTGTTGGCCTGCCCGGCGACGGGCGATCCCGGCGCCTTGGCACGGCCGACGTCGGGGTCGGCGGCGGCGTCGTACTGGATCTCGCCGTCCACCGCGAAGCCCGGGTCCCCTGCGCGCAGCAGCGCGAGGGCTTCCCGTACGCGCGCGACGCGCGGGTGGTCGGCGCTGCCCTGGGTGCTGAAGGAGAGCAGGGCCGCGCGGGGTTCGTCGCCGGTGAGCGCGCGGTGGCCCGCGGCCGTCGCGCGCGCGATGTCGGCGAGCTGCGCGGCCTCCGGGTCGACGACGACGGCGCAGTCCCCGTAGGAGAGCACGCCGCCGTCGGGGCGGACGATGAGGAAGCTGCTGGAGAGCGTACGGATGCCGGGCGCCAGGCCGACGACGCGCAGCCCGGCGCGGAGCACGTCGGCGGTGGGCCGGTCGCTGCCCGCGACGCACACGTCCACGTCCCCGGCGCGGAGCGCCGCGGCGGCGAGGAAGAGGGGGTCCTCGCCGCCCGGCCGTCCGTCGAGCAAATCCCGCAGCGGGGCGGCGTGCCGCGCGGGGTCGAGGAAGTCGAGCCGTTCGGGGTCCTCGGGAAGCTTCAGCCCGAGATCGGCGGCCCGCTCCCGTACGGCCGCGGGGTCGCCGGAGACGAGCACCGGGGTCACGGCCCGCCCCTCCCCGAGGCGCGCGGCGGCCCACAGGACGCGGGGGTCCATGGCCTCGACCAGCGCGACCCGGGGCCGCCGCCCGGACCCCTTCAGCCGTGCCGCCCAGTTCTCCGTCAACGCCTGCACGGCGGGCCCGGCCTCACCGGGTACGGGAAGAGGGGCATGCGGTTCTACGAGCATGAGCGCTCCGACGGTCAGTCGACGATTGGGGGTGCCCCCCCTCAGGGGCGCGGGGAACTGCGCGACAAGCCACGGCGCAGCCGCAGCCTGCGAAGTAGCGCACGGGGCAGCCCGTACCCAGCCCTCATGTCCGCGCACCCGGTGAAGGGGCTGCGCTTGCCAGCCCTGCTCCCCCAAGCTCTTCGAGCAGGGGGCACCCCCACGCGCAGATCTCCCAAGCGCTGAAGGGCGAGGTACGGGGCAGCCCGTGCCCGGAACCGGAGCGCCGGGCACGGAGGCAGGGAGGGCCCACATAAGGTGCGGCTCTTACACGTAGTCCTGGTACTTCTCCAGGAAGCGGACCGGCTTCTGGAGGGCGTCACGCCGGAAGGGGTCACCCAGCTCCCGCGTGCACATGATCTCGACGACCGTCGTCTTCCCCTCCCGCATCTGGAGGTCGACGGCCCGCTGCAGCGCCGGCCCGACCTCCTCCAGCTTGTCGACGACGATGCCCTCCGCGCCCATCGCGCGCCCGATGCCCGCGAAGCTCTCGCTCTCCAGTTCCCCGGCGACGAACCGGCGGTCGTAGAAGTCGACCTGGTTCTTCTTCTCGGCGCCCCACTGCCGGTTGTGGAAGACGACGGCGGTGACGGGGATGTCGTGGCGTACGGCCGTCATGACCTCGCCCATGGACATGCCCCAGGCGCCGTCGCCCGCGTACGCGATGGCGGGGCGGTCCATCGCGGCGGCCTTCGCGCCGATGATGGTCGGCAGCGCGTAGCCGCAGTTGCCGAAGCTCATGGGGGCGAAGAAGGAGCGCGGCTCCTCGAAGCGGAGGTAGCTGTGCGCGACGGAGTTGATGTTGCCGATGTCCGTGGAGACCATGACCCGCTCCGGCATGGCCTTCTCCAGCTCGCGCAGGACCTGCCGGGGGTGGAGCCAGTCGCCCTCCTCCGCGTCCTGCTCGGCGATCATGTCGAGGCTGTACGGGTCGCGTTCGTGGGTCCACTCGCTCAGCTCGGTCTCCCAGGCCTCCTTCTCCGCCGCGGTCTCCCCTGCGCGGCGTTCGCGCGTGGCGTCGCAGGCGAGGGTGCGGCCCTCCAGCCGCCGCGTCAGGGCGTCTGCGGCGGCAGCGGCGTCGCCGCAGATGCCGACGGTGATCTTCTTGACCAGGCCGAGCATCTTGTGGTCGGCGTCGATCTGGATGATCTTCGCGTCCTTGGGCCAGTAGTCCATGCCGTGCTGCGGGAGCGTGCCGAAGGGCCCGAGCCGGGTGCCGAGGGCGACGACGACATCGGCGCGCGAGATCAGCTTCATCGCGGCCTTCGAGCCCTGGTAGCCGAGGGGGCCGCACCACTGGGGGTGGCTCGCGGGGAACGAGTCGTTGTGCTGGTAGCTGTTGACGACGGGCGCGCCGAGCCGCTCGGCGAGGGCCTTGCACTGCTCGACGCCGTCGGCCATGACGACGCCGCCGCCGGAGATGATGACGGGGAACTCGGCGGAGGCGAGGAGTTCGGCGGCCTCGTTCAGGCTGCGCTCGCCGCCCGCGCCCCGGTCCACCCGCATCGGCTGCGGGACCTCGGCCTCGATCTCGCCGTAGAAGTGGTCGCGGGGGATGTTGAGCTGGGTCGGGCCGATCTCGGACATCGCGCGGTCGAAGGCGCGCGCGGTCAGCTCGGCCATCCGCCGGGGGTTGTTGACGTGGGCCTGGTACTTGGTGAACTCCTGGAACATCGGGAGCTGGTTGGCCTCCTGGAAGCCGCCCAGGCCCATGCCCATGGTGCCCGCCTCGGGGGTGATCATGACGACGGGGCTGTGCGCCCAGTACGCGGCGGCGACGGCGGTCACGCAGTTGCTGATGCCGGGGCCGTTCTGGCCGATGACGACGCCGTGCCGGCCGCTGACGCGGGCGTAGCCGTCGGCCATGTGCGCGGCGCCCTGCTCGTGGACGACGGGAACGAGGCGTATACCGGCGGGCGCGAAGATGTCCATCGCGTCCATGAACGCCGAGCCCATGATGCCGAAGATGTCGGTCACGCCGTTGGCGACCAGCGTCTCGACGAAGGCTTCGGAGGGGGTCATCTTCTGCGGCTCGCTCATGCTCCAGCTCCTTCGGCCGCCACGGAGGGCGATACGTATGGCGAAGAATCGGTACGTGGAGTTCCTGAAATCAGGATCTGATCCAGGTTCTGCTCCGGACCATAGGGAGCCCGCGACGGGACCGTCAACCATGTGTTCCGTAATTCGGTACCTGCTAGCTTGTTTTTCGGAACACGAACAGACGGAGGGACCATGGACACGCTCAACGGCGACACGCCTACGATGCGGCTGTTCGCCCTGCTGGAGCTGATCGCCGCGAAGGACCAACTGGTCACGCTCCAGGACCTGGTGGACGAGACCGGCATGCCCAAACCGACGCTCCACCGGATGCTCCAGCAGTTGGAGGGCGCGGGCCTGCTCGTACGGCAGAGCGACGGGCGGCACTACGGGACGGGCGCGCGGCTGCGCAGGCTCGCCGAGAACCTGCTGCTGAACGCCACGCACCACGGAGCCCGGCACGCGGTGCTGCGCGACCTGGTCGAGGAGATCGGCGAGAGCTGCAACGTCACGGCGCTCTCCGGGAACGAGGTCGTCTACCTCGACCGCGTCGAGACGCCCGAGCCGCTCCGCTTCTATCTCCGCCCCGGCTCGCGGGTGCCCGCGCACTGCTCGGCGAGCGGCAAGATGATCCTCTCCCAGATGAGCCCGGCGCAGCGCCGCAAGCTCCTCGCCCACGCGCCGCTGAAGCAGTACACGCCGAAGACGGTCACCGAACTGGGCCCGCTGGAGGAGGAGTTCGTCCGGGTGCGCAGGGACGGGTACGCGGTGGACGACGAGGAGTTCCTGCCCGGACTCGTCTGCGTGGCCGTGCTGGTGCCGACCCCGTCGGGGCGTTCGAACCAGTGCGTGGCCGTGCAGGCACCGGTCATGCGCCTCACCGCCGACAAGGCGCTTCATCTGCTGCCCGCGCTCCAGCGCGCGGCCGACGCCGTCGCCCGCGTCGAGCGCGAGGGGGGCCAGGAGTGAGCACACCGGATCACGGCCCCGGCACGCCCGACATACGGGTGTCGGCCCGCGACCTCTTCGGCGTCCGTACGGACTTCAAGGTGCCCGCGTTCAGCGAGCCCTCGGCGCATGTGCCCGAGCGCGACGAGGCGTACCGCTTCGACCCCGACGTGACGCTCGCGCTGCTCGCGGGCTTCGCGCACAACCGGCGCGTCCTGCTCCAGGGCCCGCACGGCACGGGCAAGTCCACCCATGTCGAGCAGGTCGCGGCGCGCCTCAACTGGCCCTGCGTGCGCGTCAACCTGGACGGACACCTCAGCCGGCTCGACCTGATCGGCAAGGACACGGTGACGCTGCGGGACGGCAAGCAGGTCACCGCGTTCCAGGAGGGCATCGTGCCCTGGGCGCTCCAGCGGCCCGTGGCGCTGGTGCTGGACGAGTACGACGCGGGGCGGCCCGAGGTGATGTTCGTGCTCCAGCGGCTGCTGGAGCGGGACGGGAAGTTCACGCTCCTCGACCAGAACCGGGTCCTGGACCCGCATCCGGCCTTCCGCCTCCTCGCCACCGCCAACACGGTCGGCCTCGGCGATCCGTACGGGCTCTACCGGGGCGCGCAGCGGCTCAACCACGCGCAGATGGACCGCTGGAACATCGTCGCCACCCTCGGCCACATGCCCCCGGAGGAGGAGGCCGCGATCGTACGGGCCCGCGTGCCCGGCGCGGCGCAGGCGGAGGTCGAGGCGATGGTCGCCGTCGCGGGGCTGACGCGCTCCGGGTTCCGCGCGGGCGACCTGTCCACGCTGATGTCGCCGCGCACGGTCATCACCTGGGCGGAGAACGCCGAGCTGTTCGGCGACGCGGGGCTCGCCTTCCGGCTGTCGTTCCTCAACAAGTGCGACGAGGAAGAACGCCCGCTCGTGGCCGAGCTGTTCCAGCGCTGCTTCGACCGCGAACTGGACGCGGCGTGAGCACGGAACGCGGCGTGAGCACCGAACGCGGTGTGAGCACCGGACACCACGCCGAGGAGCTGTGCGCGGCGGCCGTACGGGCGTTGAGCGACACGCCCGGACTCGTCTTCCGGGGGCACCGGCTGCACCGCGGCCGTACGCCGGTCCCCGCGCCCGCGCCGCACCTGCGCCGCTCCCCCGACGAGGAAGGCGAGGCGCTGCGCGGCGTGGCGGACGGGCTGGCGCTGCGGCTCACCGGCTCCGACGCGGCGCTGCACGCGCGGCTGCGGCCCGAAGGGCCGGTGGAACGGCTGCTGTTCGAGGCGCTGGAGCAGTACCGCGCCGAGTCCCGGGTCCCGGCGGCGCTGCCGGGCGTGGCGCGCAACCTGCGCCGCCGACACGCCGCGTGGGCCCGCGCGTTCCTCGCCTCGGGGCTGGCCGAGACCGCCCGTGGCCTCCTGCTCTTCACGGCGCTGGAGATCTGCCGCGCCCGGGTGCTGGGCGCCCCGGTGCTCCCGGAGGCCGAGGATCCGATCGAGGCGACACGCGCGGCGCTCGGCGCCCGGATCGGCCACGAACTCGCCGCCCTGCGCCGTCACCGCGCCGACCAGTCCGCGTACGCCCCGCACGCGCTGGCCGTCGCCCGTACGGTCGCCGCGATGCTGGAGGAGGACGCCGGGGAACGGGCAGGACGCGAACCGCCCGAGGACGAGTCCCGCTTCGCGCTGCTCCTGGACGAGGGCGGGGACGGCGACGGGGACGGGGACGGCGCGGTCCGCGCCTCCGCCTCCGACTCCGCCGGGTCGCCCTCCACCCCGGACAGCGATGGCTACCGCGCCTTCACCACCGCCTACGACCAGGAGCGCGCGGCCCTCGCGCTCGTACGGCCCGCGCTCGCCGCCGAGTTCCGGGCGCGGCTCGACCGGCGGATCGAGGAGGACCGTCCGCAGACGGCGCGCCTCGCGCGGGAGCTGCGCGCCAAGCTCGCCGCGCCGGGCCCCGACGGCTGGTCCGGCGGTCGGGAGGAGGGGGTGGTCGACGGGCGGGCCCTCGCGCGGCTGGTCGTCTCCCCCGCCGAGCGGCGCGTCTTCCGCACCCCGCGCGCGGAGCCGCGCACGGACGCCCATGTCACGTTCCTGCTCGACTGCTCGGGCTCGATGAAGCCGCACCGGGAGCGGCTCGCCGCGCTGCTCGACGTGTGGGCCCGCGCCCTCGAACTCGCGGGCGCCTCCTGCGCGATCCTCGGCTTCACCACCGCCGCCTGGCACGGCGGCCGGGCCCGCCGCGACTGGCTGCGCGCCGGGCGGCCCGCGCACCCCGGGCGGCTCAACGAGCGGCTGCACCTGGTCGTCAAGGACGCCGAGGTGCCGTACCGCCGCGCGCGTACGGCGCTCGCCGCGCTCCTCAAGGCGGACCTGTACCGCGAGGGGCTGACCGGCGAGGCCCTGGAGTGGGCCGCGCGCCGTGCCGCCCTGCGGCCCGAGGGGCGGCGACTGCTCTGCCTCGTCGCGGACGGCGGCCCGATGGACGGGGCCACGGCGCAGGTCAACGGGCGTGTCCTGCTGGACGGCCACCTGCGGGAGGTGGCGGCCGGGATCGAGACCGAGGGCGCGGTGGAGCTGTACGGGCTGACGGTGGGCGGCGATCTGAGCGCGTACCTGTCGCGGACGGCGGCCATGGACCTCGCGGCGCCGCTCGCCGTCACCGCGCGGCGGGCTCCAGCGGCCTTCCGTCCGTCACCTCACGGACGTGGATGACGGCGTCCAGCATTCCGGCGAGCGACGCGCCGGTGAGGTGGTAGTCGGCGTCGTGCTCCGGGTCATAGGAGGGCCCGATCAGTCGGGTCGTGACCGGCTCGTCGAGCCAGGCGCGGGCCGCCGGGTCCGCGCCGCCCCCGGTACGCAGGTCGAGCGTGAAGGCGTCGGGACCCGCCGCGCCGAGAACCGACTCGGCGAAGTCGGCGGGCGGCGCGGGGAACTCGTACAGCGCGGTGCCGTGGTGGAACGTGAGGCCGACCGCGGCGTACGCGGAGCCGAGCCGTTCGCGCAGCCGGCTGCCCGCGGTGGTGCCCGGCGCGCCGACGGACATGTGCGCGAGGCCGCCCCAGTAGACGATCCGGTCGCCCCCGCGCTCGTACCAGCGCAGGGTGGTCTCGGCCAGATGGCGTTCTATGTGGTCGATGCCGGTGAAGCCGCCCTCGGGGTCGGGCAGTTCGGCGAAGCGGACCGGGTCCTCGGGGTGCTTCTCGTTGTACGCCCGCATCCACTCCACGACGTCGAGGATTTCGCCCGTACGCCAGAACGAGCGGGATCCGGCGAGGAGCGCTCGCGGGTCGCCCTCGCCCCCGGCGACGTAGGCGGCGAGGCCGCGGGCCGCCGGGTCGTCGCCCTCCAGGGCGAGCGAGCGGAAGCCGTGCTCCTCGACCAGCAGCCGCAGCACGCGGTGGGAGACGGCGGAGAGTTCACGGGAGTGGCGCATCGAGTGCGCGAGGGCCACGATCCCGGCGTCGCGCACGCTCTCGGCGAGGGGCCGCAGGTCGTCCAGCGGCGCGGCGGGATCGAGGGTGGCGAGCGGGCGGGCGTGGTCGCCGACCCAGCGGACGGCGCCGGAAGCGCTGGCCATGGGGGTCTCCTTCATACGGTGCGGTCCCTGCGACCGCCTCACCCCCAGCCTGGAACTTGAACGGGCCTTGAAGTCAAGCGCCCTCGGGCGCGGATCCCTCCGTCGCCTCCTCCACCAGCTCGCCCAGGATCCGTACGCCCGGGTCGATCGCGGCGAGCTGGGGCGCCGCGAGGCCGATGCGGAAGTGGTTCCGAGGCGGATCGTCTCCCAGGAAATAGAGATCCCCCGGCTCGATCAGCACCCCGCGCCGCTGGGCCAGCTCCGCGAGCCGCCGCCCGTCCAGCCCGGGCGGGCCCGTCATCCAGAGGCTGACGCCGCCGGGCGGCGGCGAGGAGTGCCAGGGCAGATGCGCGTTGACGGCCGCGCAGGCCGCCTCCCACTTGCGCATCAGCCGGGTACGGTAGCGCCGTACGCCCCGGTGGTACTCGCCGGAGCGGATGAACAGCGCCAGCGCCCGCTGGGTGTGCCCCGAGGGGTGGCGCACCGAGTAGCGGCGGATGTCGCGCAGCTCGCGGACGAGTTCGCGCGAGGCGACGAGATAGCCGAGCCGGAGTCCGGGCGCGAGGAACTTGGAGAACGTTCCGAGATAGACGACCTGGCCCGTCTCGTCCAGGCCCTTGAGGGCTGGCGTGGGGCGGCCCTGGTAGCGGAACTCGCTGTCGTAGTCGTCCTCGACGATCACCGTGCCGGACTCCCGTACGAGCGAGAGCAGTTCACGCCGCCGTCCGATACCGAGCGTGACATTGGTGGGGTGGTGGTGGCTCGGGGTGACATGCAGCAGGTCGACGCCCTCCAGGGACGCGGGCGGGCGCAGCCCCGAGGCGTTGACGGGCAGCGGGCGCAGCGCGGCACCGGCGCGGGCGAAGATGTGCCGCGCGTCGAGATAGCCGGGGTCCTCGACGGCGACGGTCGAGCCGGGGCCCAGCAGCGCGCGGCTGAGCAGGTCGAGGCCCTGCTGCGAGCCGACAGTGACCAGCACCTCGTCGGGCTCGGCCCGCACGCCGCGCGCGGGCAGCAGCCGGGTGCAGAGCGTCTCCACCAGCAGCGGGTCGTCGGCGGCGATGCTGTCCTGGAGGCTGAACTGGACGTGCGGGTGGTACAGCGCGTCGTTGAGCGCCCGCGCCCAGGCGCGCGCCGGGAACGCGCGGAAGTCGACCTGCCCGGCCAGGAACGGGTACGGATACCGCACCCAGTCGGTCTGCTTCTCGATGTGCGGCAGCGGATCGCGGCGGGACGGCAGCCCGCGCAGCCGCGCCGACCAGTCGTAGTGCCACGCCGCCGGCTCCTGCTCGACGGCGCAGTACGGGCGCATCTCGCGGTTGACGAACAGGCCCTGCCGGGCACGGGACTCCACGAAGCCCTCGGCGACCAGCTCCTGGTAGGCCGCGTTCACCGTGTTCCGGGAAAGTCCCAGCTCACGGGCGAGCTCGCGGGACGAGGGCAGTCTGCCCTCGGCGTCCACCATGCCCGAGCCGATGCCGTGCTCGATCGCCTTGCGGAGCTGTCGGTAGAGCGGTTCCTCCGACTCCCGGTCCACCTCGATCACCGTGCGTGGCATAGCGCCTCCCGCAGCCTGGTCCCATCAGAGTCGCCGGTCCTGGCACTTTCCGCCGGACCAGTTGAATCCGCAATCTAAACCCCATCGGCGCCGCTGGACAGAAGTCGGACAGACGATCCGACAGATGGTCGGACAGATGGGAGTGCGTTGTGAGGATCGGCATCCCCCGCGAGGTCAAGAACCACGAGTACCGGGTGGCCATCACGCCCTCCGGGGTCCACGAGCTGACCCGCGCGGGCCACACCGTGTGCGTCGAGGAGGACGCGGGCGCTGGCTCGTCCATCGCGGACGCGGACTACAAGGCGGCGGGCGCGACCGTGCTGCGCACCGCCGACGAGGTGTGGGACCAGGCCGAACTGGTCCTGAAGGTCAAGGAGCCGGTGGCCGAGGAGTACCACCGGATGCGCGCGGGCCAGACGCTCTTCACGTATCTGCACCTCGCGGCGTCCCGCGAGTGCACCGAGGCCATGGTCGCCTCGGGCATCACGGGCGTCGCCTACGAGACGGTGCAGCCCGACGACGGCTCGCTGCCGCTGCTCTTCCCCATGTCGGAGGTGGCGGGGCGGCTGGCGCCGCAGGTCGGCGCGTACCACCTGATGCGCGCCGCGGGCGGGCGCGGCGTGCTGATGGGCGGCGTCTCCGGGACGCGCCCCGCGAAGGTCACCGTCATCGGCGCGGGCGTCTCCGGCATGAACGCGGTCGCCGTCGCGACCGGCATGTGGGCCGACGTCACGCTGCTCGACCTGAACGTCGACAAGCTGCGCGCCGCCGACCGGATGTACCAGGGCCGGATCACTACGGTCGCGTCAAACGCGTATGAACTCGAACGGGCCGTCGCCGAGTCCGATCTGGTCATCGGTGCCGTGCTCGTCCCGGGCGCGCGGGCCCCCAAGCTGGTGACGAACCGGATGGTTTCGGGCATGCGGCCCGGCTCGGTGCTGGTGGACATCGCCGTGGACCAGGGCGGATGCTTCGAGGACTCCCGTCCCACGACCCACGCCGACCCCGTCTACCCCGTGCACGACTCGCTCTTCTACTGCGTGGCGAACATGCCGGGCGCCGTCCCCAACACCTCCACGTACGCGCTCACCAACGTCACGCTGCCGTACGTCCTGGCCGTCGCGAACCACGGCCTGGCCGCGGCCTGCCACGCCGATCCCGCCGTCATGCGCGGCGTCAACGTGGTGGACGGCCACGTGACGTACCGCCCCGTCGCCGAGGCGCACGGCCACGAGCCCGCCGACGCGGCGGCGCTCCTGCGCTGACCCCGCCCGCGCCCGTATCCCGCACACCCCGAGGAGGAGAACACCGTGACCGTGACCGAGACCGAGACGACCACCGCATCCGGCCTGCGCGCGAAGGCGCAGGCGCACCTGGGCCAGCACTTCACCCGCCGGGACGCCTGGCAGAGCGACGAACTCCCCGTCTTCGTACGGAGCGAGGGCTGCCACCTCTACGACGAGCGGGGCAGGCGGTTCCTCGACGGACTGGCCGGGCTGTTCTGCGTGAACATGGGGCACAGCCGCTCCGACATCGTCGCGGCCGCCGCCCGGCAGATGGAGACGATGGCGTACTCGACCAACTGGGGCGCCGCGCACCCGCCGTCCGTCGAGGCCGCGAGCCTCATCGCCGGGCTGGCGCCGGGCGACCTGGACGTGACGTGGTTCGTCAACTCCGGCTCGGAGGCCGTGGAGACGGCCATCAAGTTCGCCCGGCAGTACCACAGGAGCCAGGGACAGCCGGGCCGTACGAAGATCATCAGCCGGCATATGGCGTACCACGGCGTGACGCTGGGCGCCCTGTCGGTGACCGGGCTGCCGAAGATCCGCGAGCCGTTCATGCCGCTGCTGGAGGGCGTGCGGCACGTGCCCAACACCCTGGGCGTGACCGGCGACCAGGGCCCCGCGGCCGAACTGGAGTGCGTGCGCGCCATCGAGCGGGCCATCGTCGAGGAGGGCCCGGAGACCGTCGCGGCCGTCTTCGCCGAGCCGGTGCAGAACGGGCGCGGGGCGCTCGTCCCGCCCGACGGCTACTGGCGGGCGCTGCGCGAGATATGCGACCGGCACGGGGTGCTGCTCGTCGCGGACGAGGTGATCTGCTCGTTCGGCAGGCTGGGCCACTGGTTCGGCAGCGGGGCCTTCGGCGCGGTCCCCGACATGATCACCTTCGCCAAGGGCGCGACCTCGGGCTACGCCCCGCTGGGCGGCATGATCGCCCGCGAGCCGCTGGTGCGGGCGCTCTACGACTCGCCGCTGGGGGGCACGTTCACGCACGGCGCGACCTGGGGCGGGCACCCCGTCTCCACCGCCGTGGCGGTCGCCAACATCACCGCGATGCGTGACGAGCACGTGCTCGACAACGTCCGCACGCTCGGTCCCGAACTCCGCGCGGGGCTGGAGGAGATCAAGAACCGGCACCGCGTGGTCAAGGACGTGCGCGGCACGGGCTTCTTCTACGCGGTCGAGTTCGCCGCCGACCGCGACAGCGGCGCGGAGCTGACCGAGGAGCAGTCGGCGCGGGTGCTGCGCGAGGTGCTGCCCGCGGCGTTCCGGAAGACCGGTGTGGTGCTGCGGCCCGACGACCGCGGCGCCACGATGCTGATGATCTCGCCGCCGCTGGTGGCCGACCGCGAGGTCCTGGACGAACTCCTGTCCGGGGTCGCGGTGATGGTGGACGACGTGGCGCGAAGCGTCCACGGCTGAGAGGGGCACACTGTGCGACAGAACAGAACGGCGACCGGTACCGGTACCGGTACCGGTACCGGTACCGAGGCCATGGCCGAGACCGCGCCCGCTCCTCCGTCCGCCCCCGGGGGCCCGGGCCCCGACGGGGCGGTTCCCGACGGGCCGGGTCCCGGAGAACCGGGCGCGTCCGGTGACCCCGGCGGCAACGCGGGGCTGCGGGTCGGCCTCAAGCAGCGCCACATGACGCTCATCGCGCTGGGCGGGGTGATCGGGGCCGGGCTGTTCGTCGGCAGTGGCGTCGTCATCAGCGAGACGGGGCCCGCGTCCATCGTCTCGTTCCTGCTGGCGGGCGGCCTCGCCATCCTCGTGATGCGGATGCTCGGCGAGATGGCGGTGGCCCGCCCGGCGGTGGGCTCCTTCTACTCCTACGCGCGCCTCGCCCTCGGCTCCTGGGGCGGCTTCACCATCGGCTGGCTCTACTGGTACTTCTGGGTCAACGTGGTCGCGCTGGAGGCCGTGACCGGGGCGACGATCATCCACGCCTGGCTGCCGGGCATCGACCTGTGGGTCATCAGCCTGTGCCTGATGGTGCTGCTGACGGCGGTCAACCTCTTCTCGGTGAAGTCCTTCGGCGAGTTCGAGTACTGGTTCGCCTCGCTGAAGATCGCGGCGATCACCGTCTTCCTCGTCCTCGGGCTCGTCTTCGTCGTCGGCCTGTGGCCGGGCGCCCACGCCGACGTGGGGAACCTGACGGGGCACGGCGGCTTCGCGCCCATGGGCATCGGACCGGTCCTGACCTCCGTCATCCCCGCCGTCGGCTTCTTCACCGGCGCGGAGATCGCCGCGCTCGCGGCGGCCGAGTCGACCGAGCCGCGCCGCGCGGTCGCCCGCGCCACCCACTCCGTGGTGCTGCGGGTGCTGCTCTTCTACGTCGGCTCGATCTTCCTCATCGTGGCGATCGTGCCGTGGAACTCCCAGAGCATGGCCGAGGGCCCGTACGTCGCGGCGCTCCAGCACATCGGGATCCCGGCCGCCGACGACGTGATGCGGGTGATCATCCTCGTCGCCGTGCTCTCCGCGCTCAACGCCGGGCTCTACAGCGCCTCCCGGATCGTCTTCGCGCTCACCCGCAACGGGGACGCGCCGCGCGGCCTCACCAAGCTCAGCGCCAACGGGGTGCCGCGCCGCGCGATCCTGCTGGCGACCGTCCTCGGCTACGTCTCGGTCGTCTTCGCCTACGTCTCCCCCGACACCGTCTTCTCCTTCATCGTCCACTCGTACGGCGCCGTGGCGCTCTTCGTCTATCTGCTGGTCGCCCTCTCCCAGGTGCGGCTGCGCCGCCGCCTCGAACGGGAGGACCCGGGCGCCCTGACGCTGAAGATGTGGGGCTATCCGTATCTGAGCTGGTTCACGGTCGGCGCGATGGGCGTCGTCATCCTCGCGATGGCGTTCCTGCCGGACACCCGCATGGACTTCGCGGCCAGCGCCCTCACCCTCGTGGTGATCCTGGGGGCGTACGCGGTACGGCGACGACGGAGCCCTATGAGCTAGGGGCCAGCCGTACCCGCAGGTCGGCGGCCTCGCGGGTGCGGGCGACGATCTCGGCGTTGGCCTGGTCGGAGCCATGGGACCAGGCGTGGGCCTCCTCCGGCGTCTTGCCGTACGCGTGATGGCGTGCGGTGAGGCGCCGGAGGCGCTCGTCCTCGTCCAGGTCGACGTACCAGGACTCGTCCAGCAGCGGGAGCACGGCGGCCCAGGGGCCGTCGGAGAGCAGCAGATAGTTCCCCTCCGTGACGACGAGGCCGACCCCGGGGCCGAACGACAGCTCCGCGGCGACCGATTCCTCGAACTCCCGGTGGAAGCGCGGCGCGTACACGGTCTCGTCGGTGCCGTCGGCGGCGCGCAGCCGGGCGAGGAGCGCCGCGTACCCGGCGGCGTCGAAGGTGTCGGGGGCGCCCTTGCGGTCGCGGCGGCCGAGCGCGGTGAGGACCGCGTTCGACAGGTGGTAGCCGTCCATCGGCAGCAGGCCCGCGCGCGGACCGAGCCCGTCGGCGAGCGCGGCGGCCAGCGTGCTCTTGCCCGCCCCCGGCGGCCCGGCGATCCCGAGGACGGCACGGCCGGGACGGTCGAGGAGGGCACGGGCGCGGTCGAGAAGCGCGTTCAGGGGCAGGGCGGTCGTCGTGTGAAGCACTGACCAAGGTTCCGCCGAGTCCGGCCCGGGGGCAAGCCGTCCTGGGGGATATCCCGTACGCGACTTCTGGTGCTGGCCCACATGGACCCCGGCCGGGGCGCTGAGCAGCATGGACGCATGACTTCGCACCGCTCTCAACGGCCCGTCTCCCGCCGCGCCTTCGCCCTCTCCGGGCTCGCCGCGGCGGCGGCCGTCACGTTCTCCGCCGCCGCGTGGCCCTCCGGCGCGGCCACGACCGCCGGACGCGGCACGGGGGTCCGCGTCCGGCTGCCCGCGCCCACGGGCCCGCACCCGGTCGGCACCGCCGAGGTCCGGCTCGTGGACCGCGCGCGCCGCGACCCGTGGGTGCCCTCGCGCCCGTACCGCGAGCTGATGGTGAGCGTCTGGTACCCGGCGCGGCGCACCGCCGGGCATCCGCGCGCCCCGCACATGCGCCCGAAGGCCGCGGCGCGCTTCTCCGCCGACCGGGCCCCGGGCTTCGGCATCCCGGACGGCACCGTGGACTGGGCGGCCACGCGCACCCACGCGTACGAGGACGCGCGGCCGGACGCCCGCGACGGGCGGCTCCCGGTGCTGGTCTACGCGGCGGGCGCGGGCGACCCGCGCACCTGGGGCACGGTCCTGGTCGAGGAGATGGCGAGCCGCGGCTATCTGGTGATCACGGTGGACCACACCTACGAGTCGCCCGCCGTCGAGTTCCCCGACGGCCGCGTGCTGGACAACGCGCCCCTGATGAAGGCCATGGAGGAGGCGCAGAAGGACGGCACGTTCGTGGAGCTGCTGGGCCGCATGCTGCGCGCCCGGGTCGCCGACACCCGCTTCGTGCTGGACTCGCTCGGCGCGCTGCCGCACGGCCTGTCGCGGCGGGCCGACCCGCGCCGCGTCGGGGCGTTCGGCCAGTCGGCGGGCGGCGTGGCCGCCGCGCAGAGCATGTACGAGGACAAGCGGATCGCCGCCGGTGTCGACCTGGACGGCACGCTGGAGCTGAACCAGAAGCCCCAGGGCACGAACCTGCTGCCCGTCGCGGAGCACGGCCTGGACCGTCCGCTGCTGCTGATGGGCAGGGAGGGCAGCGACCGGCGGACCGAGCCCTCGTGGCGCGCGTTCTGGTCGCACACCGAGGGCTGGCACCGCAACCTGACGCTCCGGGGGTCCAAGCACCAGTCGTACACCGACCTCCAGTCGCTGATGCCACAGGCCGGGCTGCCGGAGAAGACGGTGCGCAAGGCGCTGGGGACCGTGGACCCGGACCGGGCGAGGGCCGCCGAGCGGGCGTACGTCGCCTCCTTCTTCGACCGCTGGCTGCGCGACCACGACGACCGCCTCCTCGACGGCCCGTCACCGCGCTTCCCGGAGATCGACTTCGTCTAGACCCCGGTCAGGGCGGAGGTGATCTGACGTGAGGTCTGCGCCGCGACGCGGGGGCTGACGGCGGCGTACGTGGTGTACGCGTTGAGCCCGGTGGCCAGCGCCCAGCCGCGGCCCCGCAGCCAGGTCGCGTCGTCGACGCCCAGCGCCGCACGGAAGACGTCCCTGGTGCCGGCCGAGAGCAGGGTGAAGGCGATCATCAGGTCGATCGCCGGGTCGCCGACGCCGAGTTCGCCGAAGTCGATGACCGCGCTGAGGCGGCCGTCACGGGTCAGCAGGTTGCCGGTGTGGAAGTCGCCGTGGAACCAGACCGCCGGTCGGTCCCAGCCCGGGGCGGCCAGCGCCGCGTCCCACAGCGCGGTCATCGCCTCCGCGTCGAACACGGCAGCCGTCGCGGCGATGGCCTCCCGGACCCCGGCGTCCCGCGCGGCCAGCGCCTCCCCGGCCAGGCCGGGTCCCTCCCCCGGGGTGCGGCTCTGGAGCGCGGCGAGGAACTCGGCGAGCCGGACCGCGGCCTCCGGCGAGCCGGCGAGCTTCCCGGCGCTCGCGGCCTCGCCGTCCAGCCAGCGCGTCACCGCCCACGGCCACGGGCAGCCGAAGCCGGGCTCCCCGACCTCGACCGGCACGGGCACGGCGAGCGGCAGGTGCGGAGCGAGCCGGGGCAGCCACTCGGCCTCCTTCCTCGCCTGCCCGGCCGCCCCGGCGTGCCGGGGCAGCCGCACGGACAGTTCCTCGCCGAGGCGGTGGATCACATGGTCCGAGCCCGCCGGCTCCAGCAACGTCAACGGCAGCCCGGCCCAGCGCGGGAACTGCGCGTCGACCAGGCGCCTGACGAGCGCGGTGTCGATGGCGACGCCGTCGACGGCGTCAATGGCGGTGTCGGACAAGTGTGCTCCCGTGGTCGGCCGACCCGATCAGCCCTGGTCCCGCTGCGTGCCCTCGCCGTCCGTCTCCTGGCGGACCTTCTCGACGAAGTCCTCCAGGAACGGGTCGCCGAGCTTCACCGGGCCCACCTGGTGGTGCTCCTCCGGGTCGACGGTGATCTCCGAGGCGGCCTTGGCGGCCTCGTCCATCGCCGCGCGTTCCTTCGCCGCGCCCGCCTCGTCGCCGTCACGCTGGGCGGCCAGCGCCCGCAGGCCGTGGCGCAGCGCGCCGCCCCACAGCTCCGTCGCGTCGAGCCAGCGGTCGGCGTCGGCGAGGAAGAAGCGGTCGGCGACGCCCTCGCGGAGCGTCGCGGGGGCGCGTACGAGGGCGTCCACGACGGGGCGCAGCTCGCGCAGCGCGCCCTCGGGATCGGTCGCGTACCGCTTCCAGAAGGACTCCAACCGGCCGCTCAGCACCGGCGACTGCGGCTGCCAGGGCGTGTCGCCGAAGGTGGGTGCGGCGTGGTTGAGGTCGACGAAGAGGCGCAGCGCCTCGGTGGTACGCGCGTCGCCGCCCGCGAGATAGCTCGCGGCCTGCTCGCCGGAGCGCTCGCGGTCGTAACCCTCGTCGTTCCAGGCGAAGTCGGCGATGGTGAAGACGCCGAGCTTGCTGGCGGCGGCCTGGTTCATGGGGTTGGAGACGAGCCCGCTGACGTGCCCGGACAGGCCCCGCTCCCGCTTGTCGTAGGGGGCGAGGAGCAGCCGTCCGCGGGTGTTCGCGAAGTCGTTCACCGGATAGTTGTCCCAGACGAACACGTCCCGGCCGAACAGTTCGGAGGCGCGGGCCGCCTGCGCGTTGGTGATCTCGGGCGGGACGACGTCGGTGCCGGTCCACATGATCTCGATGCCCTCGTCGAGCTTCTCCCGCAGCACCTTCTTGTACGCGCTCTCGGCCAGGTCGCCGTACTCGGTGGGGACGGTCTGGAGCGGGTGGGTGCCGGGGTGGGTGGCGACGAACTCGCGCTGCACGGCGTTGAGGAGGCTCACCTGCGCCTCGGCGGCGGGGCCCTTGCCGGGCTCGCCGAACGCCTCGCGGTCCGCGTCGCAGTTCCACTTGGTGTAGCTGATGTCGTCCAGCGGGACGGAGAACGCGCGTACGCCCAGGTCGTAGACCGACTGGAGCTTGGCGACGAGCGCCTTCACATCGTCCGGGTCGGAGTAGCAGATCGAGGTGCCGGGCGAGAGCGCGAAGGTGAAGCGCACATGGTTGGCGCGGGCGCGGTCGACGAGCTGGCCCAGCTCGGCGAGCTTGTCCTCGGGGTAGGGCTCGCGCCACTTCTCGCGGTGGTACGGGTCGTCCTTGGGCGCGTACACATAGGTGTTGGACTTGACGTCGCCGAGGAAGTCCATGTGGTCGAGGCGCTCGGCGGCCGTCCACGGCGGGCCGTAGAAGCCCTCGATGGTGCCGCGCAGCGGCATGGCCGGGCGGTCGCTGACGGAGGCGCCCGCGATGACGCGCCGCGCCGCCCGCTCGCCGCTGTCGCGAGGGCCGGGGCGGCCGGCGTGGTGGCCGCCTCCCGCGATGAGCTGACGGAACGTCTGCACCGCGTAGAACTGCCCGGCCGCGTCCGTGCCGCCCAGCGCCACGGTGCCGCGCCGCGCGTCGTCGCGCCGCACCCGCAGCCCGTACGCCTCGGCGCCGTCCGGGACCTCGGTGCCGCGCAGGGCCCGTGCGATGTCCTCGCGCCCGGCCTCGCCCAGCAGGACGGTGAGCGCGGCGCGGCCGGAGGGGCGGGTGCGGATCTCGGGGTCGCGCACGCCGTGCGTGTGCAGCACGTCGGTCAGCAGCCGCCGCGCCGCCTCGTCCGTCTTCCGGCCGACGACGATCTCGGTGTCGACGGCGAGCGGCACGTCGGCGCCCGCGCGGCTCATCTTCCGCGGCGCGGGCGAGACGACGGGCAGCGGGTCCTCGGAGCGGGACTCCTCGGTGCGCGCGTCCTCGGACGAGCGGGACGACGAGGAGGACGCGGCGGAGGGGACGGCGACCGCGGGCGCCGCGGCGGCGAGAAGCGCGAGCGCTATGAGCGCCGCGTACGGTCTGGCGACTGCTGACATGCGGACTCTCCCGAGAGCGCCGGTGGGTGCAGCGAGCACCCTTCAGCGTCTGTGCCACCTCCGGGCTCGTCAAGGCCCATGCGGCCCCCTCGTCTCCCTGGTCACCGACGGCGTCCCGGGCCCGGGTAGGGTCACGGGCGGTTCCGCGACGTACGGGTGTGCGAGGGGTTGAGAGAGTGAGCAGGGGTCTGCTGGACGGTGTCGGACTGGTCGTCTTCGACTGCGACGGTGTCCTGGTGGACACGGAGACCATCGGTCCACGGGTCCTCTCCGCGATGACGACGGAGCTGGGCTGGCCGCTCGGTCCGGACGACATCCGCCGCCTCTTCCTGGGCACCTCGGAGCCGTACCTGCTGGCGGAGGTCCGCGCCCACGCGACGGAGCCGGTCCCGGAGGGCTGGCTCGCCGAGTACCGGGCACGGCTGCGCGCCGGGTTCGACGAGGCCCCGCACACGATGCCGTACGTACGGGAGATGCTGGACACGCTCGAAGCGCGGGGCCTCCCGTACTGCGTGGCCTCCAGCGGGGCGCACGAGAGGATCCGGCACTCGCTGACGGCGACGGGCCTGTGGGACCGGTTCGCGGGGCGGGTCTTCAGCGCGGAGGACGTCGCGCACGGCAAGCCGGAGCCGGACCTGTTCCTGTACGCGGCGGAGAAGTCGGCGGCCGAGCCGGGCGACTGCCTGGTCGTCGAGGACAGCCCGGCGGGCGTCACCGCGGCGCTGGCCGCCGGGATGCCGGTCGTGGGGTACGCCGGGGGCCCGACCCCGGCGGAGTGGCTCGGGGAGGCGACGCGCGGCGTGCTCACCGACCTCCGGGACCTGACGCGCTGACGCACTGATGCGCTGAAGCGTTGATGCGCTGACGCACCGCCCCGCCGTCCCGCCGTCCCGCCGCCTCCCGTACCGGGCGCCGTTGATCGCCCCCCGCGCGCGGCACTAGCGTGTGCGCGCATGACAACGGAAGACGAGGTGCGGCTGCGCCCCTTCGCCGAGGACGATCTCGACGTGCTGGACCGGTTCCGTACCGACCCGGAGGTGCCCGGCCCCTTCCAGTGGTTCGGCTGGGCCGACCCGGAGGCGTGGCGCCGGCAGTGGGCGGAGGACCGGCTGCTCGGCGGGGAACAGGGCAAGTTGCTGGTGGTCCGGGGCGAGGAGCGGCTCGGCTTCGTCTCCTGGCGGAGGATCGACGGCGGCCCCGTGACGCACTCGTTCTTCTGGAACATCGGGATAGTGCTGATGCCGGAGGCGCGCGGGCGGGGAGCGGGCGCCGTGGCCCAGCGGCTGCTGGCCCGGTATCTGTTCGCCCACTCCCCCGCCGCGCGGGTCGAGGCCGACACGGAGGTGGACAACACCGCGGAGCGGCGTTCCCTGGAGAGGGCGGGCTTCACCCAGGAGGGGGTGCTGCGCCGCTCGTTCTTCCGCGACGGACGCTGGCGGGACGCGGTCGTCTACAGCATCCTGCGCGAGGAGCTGGACGGCGACTCCGAGAGCTGACGGGCCCGCCCGGGGGTCCCGGGGCCCTGGCGGTCGACCGTTCAGGCCGGGTGCGGCTCCCGGACGCCGTGGGTGACGCGGATCTTGGACTGCCCGTGCGGCAGCTTCTCCCAGTCGTCCATGAACCGCGCCGTGAGGCCGTACTTCTCGGCCAGGGCGACGAGCGTCTCGGTGCGGTAGTAGAAGTCCTCCCGCAGCACATGGTGCTCCTCGCCCTCCGTACGGTCGAACGTGAAGTCGAACCAGCCGCCGGGGGCGAGGATCCGGCCGACGTGCGCGAAGCACTCCTCGATCACCGGGAGCGGCGAGTGCGAGAAGACGCTGTGCGCGTGCACCACGTCGAAGTGGGCCTCGGGCAGGAAGCGCAGGGTCAGGTCGCCGACCGGCGTCAGCGTGGGGAGCTTCCGCTGCAGCTCCATGTTCACGACCGTCTCCTGCGCGGCGACGAGGATGTCGGGCGAGATGTCCACGCCGTAGTAGTGCCCGGGCTCCAGGTGCCGGATGAAGCGCCAGCCCGCCCGCAGGTTGCCGCACCCGATCTCCAGCATCCGGTGTTCGGGGAGCAGCCCGTGGCCGAGCAGGTAGTCGAACTGCATCTCCCCCAGCGCCAGCCACCGCTCGCGGGTGGAGCTGCCGACCGCCGCGTTCGGGTCGGCCCGGGTGTCGGAGCGCATCACCGCGCGGTAGTACGCGACGTGGTCCGGCGAGCGGTACCGCAGCCAGGCGTCCCGCGCGGTGCGGACCACGTGGCGCGGCACCCGCTCGGGGTGCCGCAGGGCGTAGGCGAGGCGATGTCCGAGGGCTGCGCGGTTGACCGTCACGTTCTTGGCTGGCACGGGTGTTCCCTTCTCGACGGATGGTGCGGAACGCGATACCAGCGTGTACGCGAGAACGCCGCATACCCGGGACCGTCGGGCTCCGGCGGGGCGGCGGTTCGACGCACGGGATTCAACCGGTTGGGTGTTGCGCAAACGCGTCTGGGACGCTAGGCAGCCCGGACCGTCCGGAACGGAAGCGAGAGGCTGGTCGAGGCCGTATGAGGACGCCGTCGACGACGGCGGGAACGGATCCCGCGAGGACCGCCGACGGCGGCGGCACGGGCCCCGACGGTACGGCGGGCCCCGATGACGTGACGGGCCCCGACGCCAACAGCGCTGCCGATTCCGGCAGTTACGGCAGTTACGGCAGTTCCGGCGAGGGCGGCGGTCCCGGCGGCGCCGGAGGCTTCGCGCGTCTCGCCGGGTCCGGGGAGGGCGGGCGCGACCCCGACGGGCGGTGGCTCCGGGCCGTCATGGACGTCGCGTTCTTCCTGCTGCTGGGCTCGTCCCTCGTCCGGTACCTCTCGCACGACCGGGACGGCGCGCGCACGGCGTGGACCGTGGCGCTGTTCGCCGTCTTCGGGCTGCTCTACGTCCTCGGGCGGTTGCTGGCGCCCGCGCCGCGCGCCGGTGCCCGGCCGACGGCGCGTCATCTCGCCTGGCTGGGCTGCGTATCGGCGGTCTGGATCGTCCTGCTGGCCCTCGCGCCGAGCGCGACGTGGTGCGCGATGCCGCTGCTCTTCGCCGGGCTGCACGCGCTGCCCGCGCGCATCGCCGTACCGGTGGCCGCCGGGCTCACCGCGCTGGTCGTCGCCTCCCAGATGCGGGTGTCCTCCGGAGGGATCAATCCGAACATGGTGGTGGCGCCCCCGGCGATGGCCGCCGTCGCCACCGCCGTCCTCGTCCATCTGCAGCGGCAGACCGCCCGGCAGCGCGCACTGATCACCGATCTGGTCCGCACCCGTGCGGACCTCGCCGCCACCGGAAGGCGGGCCGGTGTCCTGGCGGAGCGGCAGCGGCTGTCCTCGGAGATCCACGACACCCTCGCCCAGAGCCTCTCCAGCCAGCAGATGCTGCTCCAGGCCGCGGAGCGCGTCTGGCGTTCGGATCCCGGCGCGGCCCTGGAGCACGTACGGAGCGCGGCCGGTGTCGCCTCCCGCGGCCTCGTCGAGGCCCGCCGGTTCGTGCAGGACCTTGGCCCGGCCGACCTCGCGGAGGGCTCTCTGACCGAGGCCCTGGGCGCGCTCGCCGAGCGCGAGAGCCGCGCGGGCGGCGGGCTGACGGTGGCCTTCCGGCCCGACGGCGTCCCGGACCCGGCGCTGCCCGAGCGGATCGAGGCGGCGCTGCTGCGCATCGCGCAGGGCGCGCTGGCCAACGTGCGCGAACACGCCCGCGCGACACGGGTCGTCATGACCCTGACCGTCCTGGACGACGAGATCTCGCTCGACATCGCCGACAACGGCCGCGGCTTCAGGGCGGAGGACCCGCAGGACATCGGCGCGGACCGGGCGCGCGGGCACGGGCTGCCCGCCATGCGCATCCGGGCGGGGCAGGTGGGCGGCGCCCTCACCGTGGAGTCCGCGCGGGGCGAGGGCACCGTGGTGTCCGTCGCCGTACCGCTCACCCACACGAAGGAGCACACCCCGTGACCCCGACCGCGCCGATACGGCTGCTGCTGTGCGACGACCACGCGGTCGTACGTGCCGGGCTGCGCGCCCTCCTCTCCAGCGCCGAGGGCATCGAGGTCGCCGGGGAGGCGGGCAGCGGCGAGGAGGCGCTGGCGATGGTGGCCCGCGTCCGGCCCGACGTGGTGCTGATGGACCTTCAGCTCGGCGACGGCATGGACGGGGTGACGGCCACCCGGCGCCTCGTGGCCGGGGGCGGGGAGGCCGAGGGCGGGGAGGGCACCGACGGGCCCGCTCCGCGCGTGCTCGTCCTCACGATGTTCGACACCGACGCCGACATCACCCGCGCCATCGAGGCGGGGGCCACCGGCTATCTCCTCAAGGCCGAACGGCCGGAGGAGCTGTTCGCCGCGATCCGGGACGCCGCCTCGGGCCGTACCGCGCTGTCGGCCCCGGTCGCCGACCGCGTGCTGGCCCGGATGCGCAGCCCGCGCCCCGACCTGTCCGAGCGGGAACGGGAGATCCTCGGGCAGTTGGCACGCGGCCTGGCCAACCGCGAGATCGCCCGCGCCCTCTTCCTCAGCGAAGCCACGGTCAAGAGCCGCCTGCGCCGCATCTACGACAAGCTCGGCGTGGACACCCGTACGGCGGCCGTCGCGGTCGCCAAGGAGCAGCGCCTGCTTCCCTGAGGCCCCCGCTCAGTCCCCGAGGAGGCGGGAGACCAGGGAGCGGGTCCACTCCGGGGTGAGGGGGAGGTCGGTGAAGACGGCGCGGTAGTAGAGGGGGGCGAGCACCGCGTCCGTGGTGCGTTCGAGGGTGGGGGGCTCGCCGTCGCGCGCCTGCTCCCGTTCGAGGATCGCTTCGAGCTGTCGCTGGCGCTCCCCGCGGCAGGCCGCCGCGCCCTGCTCGCCGCCCGTGCCGATGGTGGCGCGGACCAGGGCGAGGGTGTCCGGGTCGCCGAGGTCCTTGGCGAGGTCCGCCGCGTACCGCTCCAGGTCGCCGCGGAGGCTGCCGGTGTCCGGGACCACGATGTCGCCGGTGAAGCGGCTGGTGGTGACGTCGGCGAGCAGCTCGCCGACGGAGCCCCAGCGCCGGTAGACCGTCGTGGCGTGCACGCCCGCGCGGGCGGCCACGACCGGGATCGTCAGCGCGTCACCGCCCTCGTCGGCCACCAGCTCCTCGACGGCGCGGTGGACCGCCGCGCGGACCCGTGCCGACCGGCCGCCGGGCCGGCTGCCGGACGAGAGGGCTGGGGAAGGGGCGGGGCTCGGAGTGGGCATGGGACCAGTATCGCACTGATCGCTGCTTTTAAATCGCAGTGATCGCTGCGTTTGTGGTACGTTCGCGACGAGCCGTTAACGCAACGATCACTGCGAGGTCGCCATGCCCACCCCCCGTCGCGCACCGTGGAAGGGCGCCTTCCCCTCCGTGGCCGCGGTCCTCGTCCTCTTCCTGGCCGCGTCCAGCGCGCCGTCCCCGCTCTACGCGCTGTACCAGCAGCAGTGGGGCTTCGCGGCGTGGACGCTCACCGTCGTCTTCGCCCTGTACGTGGTCGGCCTGCTCGGCTCGCTGCTCGTCGTCGGCGCGCTCTCCGACCACCTCGGCCGCCGCCCGGTGCTCGCCGCCGCGATCGGCCTGGAGCTGGTCTCGCTCGGCCTCTTCCTCACCGCGGAGAACGTGGTCGTCCTGTCCGTGGCGCGGGTGCTCCAGGGCATCGCGACGGGGGCCGCGACGACGACCGTGAGCGCCACGCTCGTCGATCTCGAACCGTCGCACGCCCGCGGCCGCGCGGGCGTCCTCACCTCGGTGTCGCCCCTGTCCGGGCTCGCGCTCGGCGCCCTCGGCTCCGGCGTGCTGGTCGAATTCGCGCCCGCGCCGACCCGGCTGGTCTACGCGCTGCTGGCCGTCGGCATGGTGCTGGCGGCCGTGGTCGTCGCGCTCCTGCCGGAGACCTCGCGGCGGCGGCCGGGCGCCCTCGCCTCGCTGCGTCCCCGCGTCGCGATGCCCGCGCGGCTGCGCGCGGACATCGTGCCGGTGGTCCCCGCGATGATCGCGAGCTGGGCGCTGGCCGGGATGTACCTCTCGCTCGGGCCGTCCGTCGCGGCCGAGCTGCTGGGCCTGCACAGCAGGCTGGTCGGCGGCGTCGTCGTGACCCTCCTGGCGGGCACCGGAGCACTCACGGTCGCCCTGCTCCGCTCCCGTTCCGCCGCCTCGCTGCTGGCCCCCGCCTCCGCGCTGCTCGGGCTCGGCACCCTGGTCTCGCTCGCCGGTACGGCCGGGCACCTCGCCTGGCTCGCGGCGCTCGGCACCGTCGTCGCGGGGGTCGGCTTCGGGGCCTCGGTCCTCGCGACGTTCGGCACCTTCGCGCGGATCGCGGAGCCGCACGAGCGCAGTGCCGTCTTCGCCCTGGCGAACATCATCAGCTATCTCGGCAACAGCGTGCCCGCCGTCCTCGGCGGCATCGCCGTCACCGCCATGGGCCTGCGGACCGCCACCGAGGTCTACGCGTTGGTGATCGCACTGATCGCCTTCTCCGCCCTCGCCCTGCGCCTGAACCAGATGCGGGCGCGGCGCCACACCACCCCCGCCACGTGCGAGTGAAACCCCTCCGAGGAGACACCGTGACCAAGACCGGCACAGCAGCGCAGGACCGCGAGACGCGGCGCGCGGACCACACGACGATCCGGTACACGGCCAGCGGCCCCGCCGAAGGCCCGGCCCTGGTCCTCGTCCACGGCTGGGGGTGCGACCGTACGGACTTCGACGCGGTGACCGCACATCTGCCCGCGCACCGCCGCGTCCTCGCCGTCGATCTCGCCGAGCACGGGGCGTCCCGCTCGACGCGGGACGTGTGGACCATCGAGGAGTTCGCACACGACGTCGCGGCCGTCCTGGAGGCCGAATCCGTGGACAGCGCCGTCGTCGCCGGGCACTCGCTCGGCGGTGCCGTCGCCGTCGAGGTCGCCCGGCAGCTCCCCCGTACGGTCACGCGGGTCGTCGCCCTCGACGCGCTGATCTACCTGGCGCTGTTCCCGGCGCAGGACGAGGAGCGCGCGGCCACGGTCGTACGCGCGTTCCGCGAGGACTTCGCCGGAGCGGTGCGAGGCCTGGTCGAGGGCGGCTCACCGGCCGGGTTCGACCCCGCCCTCAAGGAGGCGTACACCGCGCGGATGTCCGCCGTACGGCAGCCCGCGGGCACCCGGGCCATCGAGGGCCTGGTGCGCTGGGACATGGACGCGGCGCTGCGCGCGACGGAGCAGCCGGTCACCGTGTTCGCCGTACGGGAGCTGCTGGCGCCCGAGGCGGTCGAACGGTACGGGGACCGCCTCGACATCGTCCCCGTCGACCTGGGCAGCCACCACTTCCCGGCGGAGGCGCCCCGGGCCACGGCGGACCTGCTCGCCGCGCTCCTCTGACGCTCCGTCTCAGTCGTCCAGCGCCGCCCTCAGCAGCTCCCGTTCCTCGGGGGCGACGAACTCCGCGTAGTGCTCGTACAGCGCCCGGCGGCCCAGGTGTGCCGCGCGGTGGGCGTCGCCCGTCCGCAGGGCCGCGAGGACCTGGCGGTGGTGGGCGACCGAGCGGCGCATCCACTCCCCCGCGTCGCCCCCGGAACCGGTCAGCTTGCCCTCGATGACGCCGACCACCGCGTCGTGCACGGCGCGGGCGCACAGCGCCAGCAGCGCGTTGCCGCTCGCCTCGGCGACGGCGCGGTGGAAGTCGGCGTCGGCCTCGCTGAAGGCGCGCGGCCGGGCGGGAGCCGCCTCCTCCATGAGGTCCACGAGGGCCGTCATCCGGGCCAGGTCGTCCTCGGAGCGCAGCCGGGCCGCGAGACGGTAGCTCTCGGCCTCCAGGACCATCCGGAACTGCACGAGTTCGCCGAGCCCCGACAGCGACGAGCGGGCGAGCCGGGCCAGGGCCTGGCTGAGATTGTCGGGCGAGACCCCCAGCACCTCGGCGCCCTGCGGATCGCCCGGGCGGGAGCGGATGAGGCCGGAGGACTGGAGGACGCGCAGCGCCTCCCGGATCGTGGAGCGGCCGACGGCGAACTGCTTGACCAGCTCCCGCTCGGCGGGCAGCCGGGAGCCCGGCGGGAGTTCGCCGCCGAGGATGCGCTCCTCGATCTGCTCGGCCACGCGCTGGTAGGCGCGCACCGGCTGGATCGGCTCGAACGGCACGCGGTCCGCGCCGCCGCTATCCGTGCCCGTGTCCGTGTCCGTGGACATACGGCCAGTCCCCCTTCTCGTCTCCCG
This sequence comes from Streptomyces albiaxialis, assembly GCF_039530985.1. Classification (NCBI taxonomy): domain Bacteria; kingdom Bacillati; phylum Actinomycetota; class Actinomycetes; order Kitasatosporales; family Streptomycetaceae; genus Streptomyces; species Streptomyces albiaxialis. The sequence continues at coordinate 259,804 of NZ_BAAAPE010000015.1, read as the reverse complement.
AGACTTCCTCGCGGGCTTCCTCGTGGGCTTCCTCGCGCTGCCCCCTTGACCGACGCCGCAGCGTACGCGCAGAGTACGGAAGATCTTCTGGTCTGACCAGTTGCCTGGCCTTCCGGGGCAGGGGACTTGGAGGTTCTATGCAATCCGCTGTCGACACCGAGGCGGCCGTCTCCCTCACCCAGGCCCTGGTGCGGCTGCGCACCGTGAACGCCGAGGGTGCCGAGGCCGTCGAACTCCCGGCGGCGACGCTGGTGTCCGAGCTGTTCACCCGCTTCGGCTGGGAGCACACGGTCACCGAGGTCGCCCCCGGCCGCCCCAACGTCGTCGCCGTCGTCGAGGGCGGCGGCGGCCCCGGGCCCACGCTGATGTTCGAGGGCCACACCGACGTCGTCACCGAGGGCGATCCGGCCGACTGGACCGTGGACCCGTACGGGGCCGAGATCCGCGACGGGAAGATGTGGGGCCGCGGCACCGCCGACATGAAGTCCGGCGTCGCCGCGATGATCTACGGCGTACGGGCGCTGGAGCAGTCGGGCCCGTTCCCGGGGCGGGTCGTGGTCGGCGTGATGGCGGACGAGGAGGGGATGATGCTCGGCGCCAAGGCGTTCGCCGCCTCCCCGCTGGCCGCCGAGGTGGACGGCGTGATCGTGTGCGAGCCGGAGGGGTACGAGGTGTGCGCCTCGGCGCGCGGCGGCATCCGGCTCCGCCTCGACCTCGCGGGCGTGATGGCGCACGGCGCGATGCCGCAGGAGGGCCGGAACCCGATCACGGCGGGCGCGCGGATCGTCACCGCGCTGGAGTCCGTCCAGGCCTGGGCCGTCGAGCGGTTCGGCACGCATCCGCACGCGGGCTCGGTCACCGTCGCCCCGACCGTGCTGCTGGGCGGCGACCCCGACCAGCTCAACGTGATCCCCGCGCACGGCGTCGTCGGCGTCGACGTCCGTACGATCCCCGGCACCGACCACCCCGAACTCGTCGCGCGCGTCCGGAAGGCCGCGGAGGAGGCCGCGTCCGCGCTCGGCGTCGGCGTGACGCTGACGGTCGTGGACGACCGGCCGTCGATCGAGATCCCCGAGGACCATCCGGTCGTCGCCGGGCTCGTCGCGGCGCACACGGCGGTGCACGGTACGCCGCCCGCGTTCGGCGCGGTGCCGGGCACGACGGACGGCACGATCCTCACGCGCGACGCCGGGCTGCCGACGGTGGTCTACGGGCCGGGCGGCAAATGGATCGCGCACCAGAAGGACGAGTTCGTGGAGGTCCGCGAGATCGGCGAGTACGCGCGGGTGTACGCGGAGGCGGCGCGCCGCTTCCTCACCGGCGGAGGCGGATCGGCGAACCGCCCGGCGGGAGGCGCCCGGTGAGCGGCTTCGACTTCCCCGCCGGGCTGCCCGTCGGCGAGGGCTGGGTGCCCGCGCCGGGCACGGCCACGGTGACGTTCCCGTACGACGGGAGCGCCGTCGCCGAGGCGCCGGTCGGCGACGAGGCCCTCGCCCGGCGCGCGGTCGAGCACGCGGCGTCGCTGCGCCGCACGGTCGCCAAGCTGCCGACGCGCACCCGCCGGGCGGTGCTGACCGGCGTCGCCGACGCGCTCGCCGGAGTGGCCGAGGGCATGGAGGACCTGCTCGTCCTGGAGACGGGCAAGCCGCGCGCCGACTGCCGTACGGAGGTGACGCGCGCCGTCGCCACCTGGCGCGCCGCGGCCGACGAGGTCGTGCACGTCCACGGCGAGACGGTGCCGCTGGACGGGCTGCCGTCCGGGGACGGCATGACGGGCTTCTGGACCCGGCGGCCCGTCGGGGTCGTCGTCGGCATCGCCGGGTTCAACTACCCGATGATGCTGGCCTCCCACAAGATCGCCCCGGCGCTGGCCGCCGGGTGCCCGATCATCGTCAAGCCCGCGCCCGCGACCCCGCTGGCCACGCTGTGGCTCGTCCATCTGGTGCGTGGCGCGCTGGAGGCGGCGGGTGCCCCGGCGGGCACGGCGCAGCTCGTCACGGGGGACGTGGAGGTGGGCCGTACGCTGACGACGCACGAGGCCGTGGCGGCCGTCTCGTTCACCGGCTCCGCCGCCGTCGGCCACCGGATCGCGCGGGACGCCGCGCCCCGCAAGGTCGTCCTCGAACTCGGCTCGAACGCCGCGCTGGTCGTCGCCGCCGACGCCGACCTCGACGCGGCGGCCGACGCCGTCGTGCGCGGCGGCTACTACGCCTCCGGCCAGGCCTGCATCGCCGTGCAGCGCGTCATCGCCGTCGCGGAGGTCGCCGCCGACCTGGAGCGGAGGATCGCCGAACGGCTCCCCGACGTCACGGTCGGCGACCCGCGCGACGAGTCCACGCGGGTCTCCGCGCTCATCGACGAGACCGCCACCGGGCGGGTCCTCACCTGGATCGAGGACGCGAAGGCGGCGGGCGCCCGGGTCGTCGCGGGCGGCACCCGCGAGGGCCGTTGCCTCGCCCCGACACTGCTCGCGGACGTCCCGGACGGGCAGCCCGCCTGGGACGAGGAGATCTTCGGCCCGGTCGTCTGCCTGCGCACGGTCCCGGACCTGGACGCCGCGTTCGACACGGTCAACGCCAGCCGCTACGGCCTCCACGCCGCCGTCTTCACCCGCGCGCTGGGCCCCGCCTTCCGCGCCCTGGACGAACTCGACGTCGGCGGCGTCGTCGTCAACGAGGTCCCGGGCTACCGCTGCGACGTCGCCCCGTACGGCGGCGTCAAGGACTCCGGCATCGGCCGCGAGGGCCCCCGCTTCGCCATCGAGGAACTGACGGTGACGAGGATGGCGGTGATCCGGCCATGACGAGCGCGACCCGCGCGGCGGACACGCCGCACAACGCGGACCCGGCGCCCCCGCCGGACCGGGCGGCCGCGCCGGACCGCACGGGCCCGGCGCGCCACCCGGACCGCACGAACGGGCCGACCACCACGGGCGATCCGGCTCCGGCGCGCCTGCCGGTCCGGACGAGCACAAGCCCGACGGACGCGCCGAACGCCCCTGCCCCGACGGGGCCTACGGGCGCCACGAGGCACACGGACACCGGGGCCCGGACCTCCGCGACCGGCCGAGCGGGAGCCCGCGACGGCGGTGGACGGGCGGCCGCGTCGTCGCGACCGCACAGGCATCGACGACACGTCACGGCGGCACGACAGGCCGCGCACGCCGTGGCGAGGAGAGAGGTGATGAGGTGACCGACGGGAGCGAGGGCCGGTACGCGGGGCTCTTTCGGCTCGACGGGCGGCGGGTGGCCGTCGTCGGCGGGGCGGGCGGCATCGGGCGGGAGGCGGCGCGGGCGTTGGCGGCGCACGGGGCCGAGGTGCTGGTCGTGGACCGCGACGCGGAGGGCGCGGCGGAGACCGCGCGGCTCGCGGACGCGGAGCGGGGAGGCGGAGCCGTCCCGTACGCGCTCGATGTCCTGGACGAGGACGCCGTACGCGCGGCCGCGTCGGAGTGGGGCCCGCTGGACGGACTCGTGGTGACCGTCGGCGTCAACGTCCGCAAGCGGATCGCGGACTACTCGCTGGAGGAGTTCGACAGGGTCGTCGCCCTCAATCTGCGCGCGCACTTCTCGCTCGTACGGGCCGTCGCGCCCGGCATGGCGGAGCGCGGCGGCGGGAGTGTCGTCTCGTTCGCGTCGATGCGCGCCTTCCAGGTCGAGCCGGGCCAGGGCGTGTACGCCGCGTCGAAGGCGGGCCTCGTGCAGCTCCTGCGGACGGCGGCGGCCGAATGGGGGCCGCGTGGCGTGCGGTTCAACGCGGTGGCGCCCGGCGTCGTGCGCACGCCGCTCACCGACCAGATCGCCGCCGACCCTGACTGGTACGACGCGTACGCGCAGGCGTCGGCCCTCAAGCGGTGGGCGCGGGCCGACGAGATCGCGGGCGCCGTCGTGTATCTGCTGTCGGACGCCTCCACCTTCGTCACCGGGTCCGTCCTCACCGTCGACGGCGGCTGGACCGCCGTGGACGGGCGCTACGACCCGTCCGTCTGAGCCACCCGAGCCACCCCGAGCCACCCCGCAAGGAGCCCTCATGCCGCACGACGATCCGCTCGACGGCCTGCCCAGAATCCGCGCGCCGCGCCCGGCCCTCTGGCTGCTGCTCGTCCCCGCGGTGCTCTACTGCGCCGCGCCGCTCGTCGCCAACCGGGTCGAACCCCGCATCCTCGGCGTGCCGTTCCTCCTCGCGTGGGTGATCGGCGCGACGGTCGTCAGCCCGCTCGTGATCTGGCTCGTGGCCCGGCTCGACCCGGCGTACGCGAAGGGCTCCGTGGAGCCCCTGCCGGTCGACGACGACGCGCACGCGGAGGGTGAGCGATGAGCGGGTCCGCGGCGATCGCCACGACCATCTTCGGGCTGGCGATGGTCGCCACGCTCGTCATCGGCGTGCTCAGCGCGCGCGGCCGGGACAAGGGCATGGCCGAGTGGTCGGTCTCCAGCCGGGGCCTGGGCGTGCTGTTCATCTGGCTGCTGATGGCCGGTGAGGCGTACACGAGCTTCTCGTTCCTGGGCACGGCGGGCTGGTCGTACTCGTACGGCGTGCCGATCCTCTACCTCGTCGCCTACCTCACCGTGGGCTACGCGGTGGCGTACGTCGTGGGCCCGGCCCTGTGGACGTACGCGAGCCGGCACAAGCTGCTGTCCATCGCGGACATGGCCGAACACCGGTTCCGTTCCCGGCCCGTGGGCATCCTGGTGGCGGTCTGCGCGACCGTCTTCCTCGTGCCCTACATCCAGCTCCAGATCCAGGGCATGGGCGTCGTCGTCAACGCGATGACGTACGACGCCGTGGACCTGAAGGTCGCCGCGATCGTGTCGTTCGTCGTGGCGGAGGCGTTCGTGCTGGTCTCGGGGCTGCGCGGGTCGGCGTGGGTGAGCGTGCTGAAGGACTTGCTGGTGATCTCGGCGGTGGCGTTCCTCGCGGTGTGGATCCCGCTGCACTACCTCGACGGGCCCGGCGAGCTGCTGGACCGGATGGTGACGGAGAAGCCCGAGTGGCTGACGTTCCCCGGACACGCCTCGGGCGGGCTGAACGGCACATGGTTCGTGAGCACGCTGCTGCTGAACGCCGTGACGATCTCCATCTTCCCGACCACCGTGGCCGGTTACCTCTCGGCACGCGACCCGAACGCGCTGCGCCGCAACGCCGTGCTGCTGCCCTGGTACCAGCTCCTCCTCTTCATCCCGATGATGGTCGGCGCCGTCGCGCTGTTCGTGGTGCCCGCGCTGGGCAACCCGGACCTGGCGCTGTTCCGGCTGGTGACGGACTCGCTGCCGTCCCCGGTCGTCGCGGTGATCGGCGTCGCGGGCGCGCTGTCGGCGATCGTGCCGATGAGCGTGTTCATGCTGGCCATCGGCACGCTGTGCGGGCGCACCCTGCTCGGCGGCGGCAACGGCGCGGATCCGCGCAGTCCCGCGCGCGAGCCCGTACGGCCGGGCGACGCGCGGGACATGCGGGTCAAGCGCATGTCGCAGCTCGTCTGCTTCCTCGCCGGTCTCCTCGCCCTCGGCGGCGCGCTGTTCTACCCGAACACGCTGGTCGAGCTGTCGGTCCTGTCGTACGAGGGGCTGGCGCAGCTCGTGCCGCTGGTGCTGCTGTCGCTGTTCTGGCGGCGGATGACGGCGGTGGCGGGCGTGGCGGGAATGCTGACGGGCCTCGCGGTCGTCTTCCTGCTGTGGGGCACGGACAACGACCCGTACCACGGCGTCAACGGCGGCGTGATCGCCCTCGCCGCGAACCTCGCGGTGGCGGCGGCCCTCACGTACGTACGCCCGTCCGCCCCCGCGACGCCGCGCGAGGCGGCGCCCCTGACGAAGGAGTCCGCGTGACCGAGACGCCGGCGCCCCACGAGACCCGCTACGAGGTCCCCGGCCTGGAGGCCCCCGTCGAGATCCTGGTCGATCGCTGGGGCGTGCCGCATCTGTACGCGGCGTCGCGCCACGACCTCTTCCTCGCCCAGGGCTTCAACGCGGCCCGTGACCGGCTCTTCCAGCTCGACCTGTGGCGGCGGCGCGGACTGGGGCTGCTGGCCGAGGTGTTCGGCGCGGAGTACGTCGAGCACGACCGCGCCGCACGCCTCTTCCTCTACCGGGGCGACATGGCCGAGGAGTGGGCGGCGTACGGCCCCGGCACCGAGGAGATGACGCGCGCGTTCGTGGCGGGGATCAACGCGTACGTGGCCCTGTGCGAGGCCGAACCGGGCCTGGCGCCGCCCGAGTTCGGGCTGCTCGGCTACGCCCCGGCGCGCTGGTCCGCCGAGGACGTCCCCCGCATCCGCAGCCACGGCCTCTCCTACAACCTCCAGGACGAGGTGGCCCGGGCCCGTACCCTGCGCGACTTCGGGCCGGAGGCCGAGGAGCTGCGCAAGGTACGGGAGCCGGGGCCGCACGCGCTGCGCGTACCGGAGGGCCTGGACCTGTCGCTGATCCCGGACGACGTGCTGCGGGTGTACGAGCTGGCGACCGTCGCCCCCTGGGCCGCGGGGTCGGCGGGCCCGGCGCCGCGCCAGGGCCTCGACGGCAGCAACAACTGGGTGCTGGCCCCGTCCCGTACGGCCACGGGCCGCCCCCTTCTCGCCAACGATCCGCACCGCCCCGTCTCGCTCCCCTCCCTGCGCTACCTCGCGCACCTCTCGGCGCCGGGCCTCGACGTGATCGGCGCGGGCGAACCGGCGCTGCCCGGCATCTCGATCGGGCACAACGGGCGGGTCGCGTTCGGCCTGACGATCTTCCCGGTCGACCAGGAGGACCTGTACGTCTACCGCACCCGGCCTGACGCGCCCCGCGCGTACGCGTACGGCGACGGCTGGGAGGAGATGGAGACGGTCACCGAGTCGATCCCGGTGCGCGGCGGCCCGCCCGCCGAGGCCGAGCTGTGCTTCACCCGGCACGGGCCGGTCGTCCGCGAACTCCCGGAGAAGCGGGCCGCGTTCGCCGTCCGCGCGGCGTGGCTCGGCCCCGGCATGGCCCCGTACCTGGGCAGCGCGGGCTACATGGGCGCGGAGAGCGCCGACGCCTTCACGGACGCGATGCGGCGGTGGGGCGCTCCGGGCGAGAACCAGATCTACGCCACGCCCGACGGCACCATCGGATGGCGCCCGGCGGGCCGCGTCCCCGTGCGCCCGAACTGGGACGGGACGCTGCCCGTGCCCGGCGACGGGCGGTACGAGTGGGCGGGCTTCCACGGCCCGGACGCGCTGCCCGCCGAGCGCGCCCCGGAGCGGGGCTGGATCGCGACCGCGAACGAGATGAACCTGCCGCCCGGCTACCCGAACGACACGCGCACGGTCACGTACGACTGGTACGCGCCGACCCGGTACGACCGCGTCGCGGAGGTCCTGTCGGCGCGCGACGACTGGACGGCCGAGGGCTGCGTGCGCCTCCAGAGCGACTACGTGAGCCTCCCGGCGCGGGCCGCGCTGCCGCTGCTGGCGGGCCTGACGAGCGACGACCCGCGCGTCCTTACGGCCCTCGGGCTGCTCCGCGACGGAGGCTGGGACGCCTCGCTCGACGCGGACTCGGCGGCGGCCGCGCTCTTCGAGGTCTGGTACCGGGGCCATCTGCGGCCCGCGCTGCTGCGCGAGGCGCTGCGCCCGCTGGTGCCGGGCGACCGGCTGGCGGAGGCGGTCGCCCGCGTGCTGCCGCCGGAGGCGGCGTCGGCGGACGCGCGGGTGGACCTGAGGCTCTTCCCGCTGGCGACGCCGGAGCTGCTGGCGGCGACGCTGGGCGAGGCCGTCGCCGCCGTCGAGCGGCTGCTCGGGCCCGACCCGGCGGCGTGGGCCTGGGGCACGCTGCACCGTGCCCACCTGCGGCACCCGCTCGCCGACAAGCTCGCCGAGGCGGGCGACGTGCCGTGGACGGCCCTCGGCCCGGTGCCGCGCGGCGGCAGCGGCGACACGGTCGGCGCCACGCCGTATCTGCCGGACCCGGACTTCCGGCAGACGGGCGGCGCGAGCTTCCGCATGGTCGTGGACGTGGGCGCGTGGGACTCCTCGCTGGTCATGAACTCCCCCGGCCAGTCGGGCGACCCCCGCTCCCCGCACCACGCCGACCACTTCGCGGACTGGGCGGCCGACCGCGCCTTCCCCCTCGCCTACACCCGGGAGCGGGTGGAACGGGAGACGACGGCCCGCCTCCTGCTCGCTCCTGCGGAGGGCCAGGACCGTGGCGGCCCGGCGCGTCGGAGAACGTGACCGGTCCCGGAGACCTCCGTCCGAGCGCCTGACGATGCTCCGGTCCGCGCTCCGGTGCCGGGCAGGGGTTGCCCCTTCCCGTGCGCCGCGGACCGCGCGTGCGCTGCGGTTGCCCGCTCCGTTCCCCGCGCCCCTGAAGCAGCCCCTTCGGGGCGCTTCGGGGCGCCTCCGGGCGCCCCGTCAGGGGCGCGGGGAACTGCGCGCCCAGGGGCACCGGCGCGACGGGCCCTTGCGGTCCCGCTTCCGGCGCCCGGCCGACCCCGCGACGGCCAGCAGCCCGCCCATGACCGAGGCGTTCTTCAGGAACTGGACCTGCTGTGCGGACCGTGCCTGCCCCTCCTCGTGCTCCCAGAACGCGTGGGCCGACAGGGTGGTCGGCACCAGCGAGCCCGCCAGCGCCAGGGCCGCCAGCCGGGGGGTCTTGCCCAGCGCCAGGAGGGCGCCCGCGCCGACCTGGACGGCGGCGTTCACCCGTACGAGCTGCACGTCGTCGTCCGGCAGCGCCGGGAGCGTCGCGCGCAGGCGGTCCAGGAAGGGCCCCGCCATCTCGGCCTTCGGGCCGGGGTCGCGCAACGAGTCCAGCCCGGAGCCGACGAACAGCGAGCTGAGGAGAGGGCGGGCGACGAGATGGAGCAGGGGCATGGCGGGACCTCTGTGGACGGGGGCGAAGGCGTGCCTCCCGCCATGTCACGCGCCGCCGGGCGCCCCCGCAACCGGAGCCCGCACCTGGATGAGCGCGTGCGCCCCGTTCGTACGCCATTCGGGGTCGGCGGCGTCCAGCGCGGCGACGGTGCTCGCCGTCAGGCCCGTCGCGACGTCCGACTTGAGGGTCCGCAGCGCGGCGACCGGCCCCGGGAAATGGGCGGTGACCTCGGCGAACGGCACCGTCGCCGGCCAGTGCCGGTCGCCCACCAGGCGGCGGTAGTTGAGGTCGCCCTTCATGAGGGTGAGCGCCGAGGAGGCGAAGTCGGCGCGCAGGTCGTCGGGCATCTCGGCGTAGCCGAGCGGGGCGCAGAAGAACGGGTGCGCGTCGAGGGTGAGCCGCCCGTCCTCCAGGGCCCGCCACAGCAGGTGCCCGGCCCGGCCCGCGGCGCCCGGCGCGGCGGCGGTCCGGCGCAGCGCGGCGAGGACGTCGGCGGTCGTGGCGTCCGAGACATAGTACGGGTGCGGCTTGATGTGCAGCCGCACCTCCGCGGCCCGGCCCGCGCCCAGCAGATGGGCGGCGAGCAGCAGATCGGGGATCAGCTCGCGGCCCGCGTTGTCGGCGACGAGGGAGACCCGGCCTCCGCCGTCGCGCAGGAGCGCGCGCAGGGCCTCGCGCTCGTCGGCGACGAGCGGGCGGTCCCCGCCCTCCTCCTCCGCGGTCAGCAGGAAGCCGAGGTCGGCCCGGTTGCCCCACAGCGCCGCGAGCAGCAGCGCGTCGGTCTTCTCGTCGACCAGGGCCCGGTCCAGCTCGTCGAGCGAGGCGAGCTGCTCGTCGACGGCGTCCCCGGCCAGCTCGGCGTCCTTGAACGGCCCGAACGGGTCGATGCCGCGCCAGGCCCCCTCCGGCGCGTGGTACCCGACGGCACCGCGGAGCCGCCGGTAGAAGTAGCTCTCCGCCCAGAGGAACGGCGCGTCCGTCCACCGCTTCCCGTAGTGCCCCCGGTCCCAGGCGCCGTTCCACAGCGCGGCGCCGGGCGCGTCGTCGGGCAGCGGCTCCATGGAACCGTGCCGGGTCTCTTCGAGGAGCGCGTCGAGGGCGGCCCGCTGCGCGGAGCTGAACGGGAAGGCGCCCTTCAGCCTCTCGAACAGTGCGGGATGCCGCTCGTGCCACACCCCGTACGGAAAGCCGTCGGGGTCACTGCTCGTGATCTCCGGTGCCGCCATCTCTCCCTCTCACCGCGCCGTTCCTCCGTTCGACCCTACGTGGGCTACTGCATCAATTCGATGTGGGGATGTCCGGGCTCCGCCGGGCAGACGTAGAGCTGCTGCTTGTAACCGCTGCCGATCTGGACCTCGGTGGGCCGCCCGGGGCCGAAGCGGCCCCCGCCGGGGGACGGTTCGGTGCCCGGGGCCTCGTACGGGGACCAGCTCCGCCCCTTGTCGTCCCCTTCCTCGAACGTGGCGATCGTCAGCAGGGCCTCCATCCCGGTGCCGCAGGCGGGGCAGGGCCGCGGGGCGGGGTCGGTGGGGCCCCAGGCGGGCCAGCCGCCGACCTTCCAGCCGGGCGCGGTGGACAGCACACAGTCGTAGTACGTGCGCGGGTCCATGTCCTCCTCGTCCGCCTGCGGCACGCTCCACTCACCGAGCCGCTCCCGCAGTTCCGCGCTCAGCTCCAGGTGGTCCGGGTACTCGGTGACCTGCTCCGGGGTGAGCAGGCACGGCTCGGGCAGATAGCCGTCGAACTGCGTCGCGGGCGGTTCGGGGGGCGTGCCGAGGACGTCGGTGACGGTGGCCGCCGAGCGCCAGAACAGCGCGGTCCTGGGCATGATCGGATGGTCGAAGGGGCACCACAGCACCTGCAGCAGGTCCGCTCCGTCAGGCGTAGGCAGATCGGGCACGTCCCGTGCGTAGAGCTGCGCGACGGGCAGCATCGCGAGGGAGCCTTCGTACGGCTGGACATCCACCCGCAGCGGGTACTCCTGAGGGGGCCGGATCCGCTCAAGGGCCGCCCGCTCCTGCGGGGTCAGGCTCCTGCCGTGCGAGGCGGCGCGGATCCGTCGCTCCAGCCGGATGTCCGCCGGGGAGAGGGCCGGGTTCATCCCGTCCACCACATGGGGCCCGTCGCAGTGGGGCCACGGCTCGTCGGCGGGCCACAGGAGCGGCCCGCCGATCGAGCTGTCGCGCCACGTCGGAGCGCCGGGGCGGGGGTGCAGCCGGGTCGCCGTGCGTGCCAGCGGGGCCAACTCGGGGAAGACCGCGGTGACATCGAGCGGCCGTGGCGGAGTGACGAGAGCGGTGTTCATGGCCACGATCCTGCCAACCGCCTCTGACAATCGCCCTCTCGGCCGGCCGCTACCTCTGAGGGGACGGGAACGCGACCGGACTGCGGTAGCCGTCGGGGCCCACCGCGCGGACGCCGAAGAAGACGTTGTCCTTGGAGAGGTCGACGCCGTGGCGCAGGGCGTCACCGGCGTCCTCGGCGTGCGTCCACCCGGCGGATGTCGTCTCGCGCCACACCACCTCGTACCGCACCGGACGGGGCCCGCCGGGCGGCCGTTTCCACACCAGTTCCGTCTCGTTCGTGAGGGCCGAGGTGACGATCCTGGCCTCGGCCGGGACCGCCGGAGCCTGGGCGAGCGACCAGAGCGTGGCGGCGTTCACGCGGGCGACCCGCGCGATGAACGGGAAGTCGCAGAACTCGGGCAGGTCCCCGTACTGCTTGCCGTCCTCCACCCGTACGTCCTGGTGCTGGTGCGCGTAGTCCTCGGCGGGCTCGGTGAACCGGGCCGCGGGGAAGCCCCGTTCGAGGAACGGGATGTGGTCGCCGCCCCGCAGATAACGGTCGCGGCGGTAGACGACCCGGACGCGCATGCCCGTCGCGTCGTTCTCGGCGACGTCCCGCACGAAGCGGGCGAGCTGGCGGGACGGCGAGTCGTTCTCGCCGCCGACGGAGCGCCGGACCTCGGCCTCCTCCTCCGTCTCGGCGGTCGGCACACCCTCCGCGAAGAGCCGGATCGTACGGGGGTCGCGGGTGCCGTCGTCGGCGGTCGAGCTGCCGACGATGTCGTTGGTGAACATCGCGGCGACCCGCGCCCCGGACTCCTTGAACCGCCCCGCCAGGTGCGCGGCCCCGTACAGCCCCTGCTCCTCCCCCGCGACGGCGGCGAAGACGAGCGTCGCGGCGGGCTTCCGCTTCGCCATCACCCGTGCCAGCTCCATGATCACGGCGACTCCGGAGGCGTCGTCGTCCGCACCGGGCGCGTCGCTCTCGGCGTCCATGGGGTCGGAGCAGCGCGAGTCGTAGTGCCCGGAGACGACGTGCACCCGGTCGGGGTCCTCGCTGCCGCGCAGGGTCGCGACGACGTTGGTGATACGGGTCGGTTCGGGGATCCGCTCGGCCGGTTCCTGGACGTACGACTGGAGTTCGACGGTCATCCGGCCGCCGGACGCCTTCGCGTACTCGGTGAGGGTGGCGCGGATCCAGTCGCGCGCGGCGCCGATGCCGCGCTTCCGGCCGGTCTGCGACGAGAGGGTGTGGCGCGTGCCGAACGAGGCGAGCTTGCGGACGGTGGCCTCGATCCGCTCGTGGTCGATCTCCTTGAGCAGGGCGCGCAGCTCGCGGCTCGGCGGCCGGCCGCCCGGCGCGGGCGCGTCGTCCGGCTCCGCCGCGTGCGCGGCTCCCTGACCGCCGAGCGCGGCGCCGATCCCTCCTCCCGCGGCGGTGGCGAGGACGGTTCTCCGGGTCGTACCGCTGATTCCGCTGGTACCGCTGATTCCTCCTCGGTCGGACACTGCTGATCCCTTCTGCGGAGGTGCCGGACAGGGCTACGGGACAGGGGCAGATTGTCTGCCCACGGACACGCGTGGGCAAGGTGGTGCCCGGCCACTCGAATGGGCCAGTCGGTGCTGCGTGCGGCCGACGGGGCACGGACCGTGTCGGGGAGGGGGCCGTCTCCGGAAGGACGTACGCCATGGAGTTCCAGGAGTTCCGGGAGAAGACGGCGCTGGTGACCGGCGCGGCCTCCGGCATCGGGCTGGCCGTCGCACGCCGCCTGGCCGACGAGGGCGCGACCGTCGTCGTCGCCGACTACGACGAGGACGGCGCCCAGCTCGCCGCGGGCGAGCTGGAGACCGCGGGGGCGCGTACGGCCGCCGTCGCCATGGACGTGACGAACCCGGCCTCGGTGGAGGCCGGGGTGAAGTTCGCCGTCGACACGTACGGCGGGCTCGACCTCGCGGTGAACAACGCGGGGATCAGCGGGCCCTCGGCGCCCACGGGCGAGTACGAACTCTCCGCGTGGAACCGGGTGATCGCCACCAACCTCACCGGCGTCTTCCACTGCCTGCGCTACGAGCTGCCGGTGATGGCCGCCGCCGGGCGCGGCGCGATCGTCAACATGTCCTCGATCCTGGGCACCAACGGCTTCGCGGGCTCGCCCGCGTACGTCGCCGCGAAGCACGGCCTGGTGGGGCTGACGAAGACGACGGCGCTGGAGTACGCCGACAAGGGCGTACGGATCAACGCCGTCGGCCCCGGCTTCATCGACACGCCGCTGCTGCGCGAGACCGACAACCCGATGCGCGAGCGGCTCGTCTCCCTCCACCCCCAGGGCCGCCTGGGCACCGCGGACGAGGTCGCCGGGCTGACCCTCTTCCTCCTCTCCGACAGCGCCGCCTTCGTCCAGGGCAGCTACCACCTGGTGGACGGCGGATATTCGGCCCAGTGACGATGAGTTCCGCCGCCGCCCCCGGTCCAAGTGGGGGACCACGAAGAATCCGAGGAGGCGGCATCATGCTGGACAAGGAATTCACCGCGACCCTGCGCAAGAGCCCGGGCAAGGGCGGCTGGACCTACGTCGTGTGGCCCGAGTCGGCCGAGTTCTTCGGGACCCGCGGCCTGGTGAAGGTGCGGGGCACGATCGACGGCCACCCCTTCCGCAGCTCGTTCATGGCCCTGGGCGACGGCACGCACAAGCTGCCGGTCAAGGCGGACGTACGGAAGGCGATCGGCAAGGACGAGGGCGACACCGTGACGGTCCGCCTGGAGGAACGGGTGGGCTGACCGTCACGCGGAGGCGGGCGCGAGCGCGTCCCCCGGCGGTCAGCCGCGCGTGCCGGCGAACTTCTCGACGGCCGCCGGGGTGACGGGGGTGAAGAAGTTCACGAGGTTGCCGTCGGGGTCGCGGAACAGCAGCGACCGGTTGCCCCAGGGCATCGTGGTGGGCTCGTTGACGAAGTCGGTGACGAAATCGGTCAGGTTCCGGTGGACGCGGTCCACGTCGTCGACGAGGAACTCGGTGATCACGCTGCGGTTCTCCGCCGGGCGGGCGGAGTCCGGGGCGAACACCGCGACGGTGCCGGTCCCGGCGATCGCGAGGGTGGCGCCCGGGGTCCTGATCTCGGCGAACTCGTCGGTGGCCCACACCGCCGACGCCCCGGTGGCGCGCTCGTAGAACGCGACGAGGCGTGCCACGTCGCCGGTGATGATGCGGATCGAGACGAACTGCATGGGAATCTCCTTGGCTGTTCTGGAGGCGTGCACGTCGCAGCGTAGGAGAAATAGGGGACAGAATCGGTCCTCTATTCGCGTTAGGCTGCGGGCATGCCCCGACCCACCGCCCGCGTGCTGACGCTCCTGGAGCTGCTGCAGTCCGGCGGCACCCGCACCGTGGCCGAACTGGCCGACCGGCTCGGCGTCGAAGGCCGCACCGTGCGGCGCTACGTGGACCAGCTCCTCGACCTGGACGTGCCGGTGGAGTCGGTGCGCGGCCGCTACGGCGGGTATCGGCTCGCTCCCGGCCACCGGCTCCCTCCGCTCATGCTCAGCGACGACGAGGCGCTGGCCGTGCTGCTCGGGCTGGTCGCGGGCCGCCGGTCGGGCCTGGCGACGGCGCGGCACACGGCGAGCGAGACGGCGACGGCGAAGATCCGGCGGGTGCTCCCCCGGCACGTCGCCCGCCGCCTCGACGCGCTCCTGGAGTCCCTCGCCTTCACGGAACACCCCGGAGAGTCCGACACCCCGGACGCCGGGGTCCTGCTCACCCTCGCCGACGCGGTGCGCCACCGCCGCCCGGTCTCGCTCCGCTACACCGACCGCGACGGGCGGCGCAGCGAACGCACACTCCACGCGTACGGGATCGTCGCCCACGCGGGCCGGTGGTACGTCACGGGCGAGGACGCCGGGATCGGCGAGGACCGGACCCTCCGGCTCGACCGCATCGCGGACGCGCGGGCCCTGCCCGGCTCGTTCGAGGCGCCCGAGGGCCCCGATCCGGCACAGCGCGTGCTGTCGGGCTTCGCCACCGCCGAGTACCGGCACGAGGTGACCCTGCGGATCCACGGGACGCCCGCACAGATCCGCGCCCGCCTCCCGGCGAGCGTCGCGAGCCTGGAGGCGGACGAGGACGATACGACCGAGCGCTGGCTCCGCGTCGAACTGCGGGCCGAACGGCTCGACTGGCTCCCCCCGCTGCTCGCCGCGCTCGACCGCCCCTTCGCCATCGAACGCCCCGACGAACTCCGCACCCTGGTCACCGCCCTGGCCACCCGCCTCACCACCTCCGCCCACCGAACCTGATACGCCCCGCCAGGGGCGCGGGGAACTGCGCGACCGAGCACGACGCACCCGCAGCCCGCGACGCACCGCAAGAGGCACCCCCTCCCCGGCGGAAACCACCGGCACGGCTAGTGAAGGCGTGCCAGGGCCTCCGGGCCGACCGGATGGAGCGGCGGCTCGCCGCGCAGGGCACGCAGGACCTCGGTCACCGCGAACGCGCCCAGGCGGAGGCGGCACTCCACCGTGCCCGCCGCCTGGTGCGGGGTCAGCAGAACATTCGGCAGGGTACGGAAGGGGTGCCCCACCGGCAGCGGCTCGGCGTCGAAGACGTCGATCGCGGCGTCCAGGCGCCCCGAAGCCAGCTCGGCGGCCAGGGCGTCCTCGTCCACGAGCCAGGAGCGGGCCGTGTTCACGAGGCCCGCTCCGTCCGGCATCAGGGCGAGTTGCGGGGCACCGATGAGGTGCCGGGTCTCGGCGGTCGCGGGGGCGTGGACGGCCACGACACGGCTGGCGGCGAGGAGTTCGGGCAGGGGCACCGCCCGTACGCCCAGGGCGCGGGCCTCCTCGGCGCCGAGGTACGGATCGGTGACCGCGACCTCCGCGCCGAGCGCCCGTACGAGCGAGGCGTAGGCACGGCCCGTACGGGAGGCGCCGATGACGCCGATGCGGCTGCCGCGGATCTCGTGGCGGGGCGGCGCCGCGCTCGCGGTCTCCCAGTCGGCGCCGGTGCGCAGCGCGTGGTCGAAGCGGTGGACGCGGTGCAGCAGCGCGAGGGTGAAGGCGAGAGCGACCTCCGCGACGGGCCCCGCCATGGCGTCCCCGGCCTGGGTGACGGCGATGCCGCGCCGGAAGACGTCCTCGCCGACGTACGGCGCGACGGCCGAGCCGGTGTGGGCGACCAGCTCCAAGGCATCGGCGGCGTCGAGGATTTCGCCCTCCAGCCGGGGCGTGCCCCAGGAGGTGATGAGCGCGCGGGCGCCGGGGAGCGCCCGCGCGAGCGCGCCCCGGTCGGTGTGCGCGTCGAGGACGGTGAGGTCGGCCCCGGAGGCGAGCCGCGCCCACTCCTCCGGCGCGAAGAACTGGGCGCGGAGGTCCGGCGGGACCGCGACCACGACGCGCGGAAGGTCAGCGGAGCCAGTCATCGGCGTGCTCCGCGACGAAGGCGTCGTCCGTCAGCCACGGGTAGTCCGCGGCGACCCGGGTGATCTCCTCCGCCTGCCCGGGGGACAGGGTCTCGGCGGGATCCAGGCACCAGATCCCCTCCAGCAGCCCCTGGCGGCGCAGCACCTCGTGGACTCCCGCGATGCAGCCCCGGAAGCCGCCGAGGACGTCGAAGACGGCGCTGTTGAGGTCGGTCAGCTCCGGGCCGCGCGCGAGGCAGCGGACCATGGCGGCGTGGTCGCCCGCACGGGCGCTCCGCACGTCCTCCAGCAGCTCGACGGCCGCGCGCGTGCCGACCGCCCACTGACCGAGGAGCCCGCCCGCGAACCAGCGGCGGTCGTCGACCGGGCCGTACGGGGTGAGCAGGTCGCCGACGATGTTGTCGTCGTTGCCGGTGTAGAGCGCGACCTCGTCGGCGCGGTCGGCGGCGGCGACGGCGCGGAGGACGTCGGCCGTGCGGTAGCGGTCGAAGGGCGCGATCTTGATCGCGGCCGTGGACGGCAGATCCGCGAACGCCGTCCAGAAGGCGGGCGAGAGGTAGCGCCCGCCCACTGCCTCCTGGAGGTAGAAGCCGATGACGGGGAGCACCTCACCGACCGCGCGGGCCCGTTCGAGGAGCCCCTTCTCGTCGGCGCCGGGCACGGCGGGGCTGAGGAGGACGGCGTCGTAGCCGAGGGAGGCGGCGAGTTCGGCCTCGGCGACGGCCTGCTGGACGTAGCCGCACGCGCCCGCGATCCGTACGACGGGGCGGTCGGCCTCCTTCTCGACGGTCTCGGAGGCGAGTTCGAGGACGGGCCGCAGCAGCCCGACGTTCGGCTCGCGGATCTCGAACTGGGTGGTGTGGACGCCGACGGCGAGCCCGCCCGCGCCGGAGGCGAGGTAGTAGCGGGTCAGCGCGCGCTGGCGGCGCTCGTCCAGGGTCCGTTCGGCGGTCAGGGCGAGGGGGTGGGCGGGGACGACGGTGCCGTGGGACAGCGTGTCGAGGGGGGTGTGCATGGAGGGGCTCAGAACCTTCCGTCGCGGACCTGGAACTTGGTGGGCTTGCCGGAGAGCGGCAGTCCGCGCCGCAGCCAGTCGGCCTGCCAGGCGACGAGCGTGCGCAGCGGGACGTCCGGATAGCCGAAGAGGGCATGGCAGCGGCCCGCGTCGGAGAGCAGCGCGGTCGGCGCCTCCTCCCCCACGGTCGTCGCCTCGGTGCCGAACTCCTCGCCGAACCACGCCGCGAGGCGCCGTACGGACGCGGTCTCGGGCCCGGTGAGATTGAGCGTGAACACGTGCTCGCCGCTCGTGGCGTGCAGGAGGGAGCGCAGCGCGACCTCGTTGGCGTAGCCCTGCCAGACGACATTGGCGTGTCCGGTCGTCACGTCGACGGGCTCGCCCGCCTGGACGCGGGCGGCGATGTCGGCGAGGACGCCGTAGCGCAGGTCGACGGCGTAGTTGAGGCGGATGTTCGCGACGCGGGTGCCCCGGGTGAGAGCGGCGTGCGCGAAGATCCGTTCGCGGCCGAGGCACGACATCGCGTACTCGCCGACCGGTCCCACCGGGTCGTCCTCGGCGCAGCCGCCGGAGGCGACGGGGACGAGGGGGTAGACGTTGCCGGTGGAGAACGCGGCGATACGGGCGTCGGACCAGCGGTCGGCGACGCGCGCGGGCATCGCGGCGTTGACGGCCCAGGCCTGCGAGGGCGCCCCGGCGGAGCCGAACTTGGCGCCGACCATGAAGACCACGTTGCCCGCGTCGGGCAGCGCCCCGAAGTCGGCCCCGGGGTCCATCAGGTCGAACGGAACGGTGCGTACGCCCGCGCCCTCCAGCGCCCGTGCTGCGGCCGGGTCGGACCAGCGGGAGACGGCCCGTACGGCGACATCCGTACGACCGGCGGCGTCCAGCGCGCGGCGGGCGAGGCGGCACAGGCTGGGGCCCATCTTGCCGCCGGCGCCGAGCACGAGCAGGTCGCCGTCGAGCCGGGACAGGTCCTCGGCGAGCGCGGGCGAGGGGGTGGCGAGGCGCTCTTCGAGGGCGCTCTCATCGTGGAACACGTGGTTCATCCCTTGATTCCGGACGCGGTGACGCCCTCGGTGAAGTAGCGCTGGCCCACCAGATAGGCGGCGAAGATGGGCACGAACGCGATGACGGAGCCGGACAGCACGACGTTCAGCGGCACGTTCTGCTGCTGGAGCGAAGCAATGCCGACGGTGAGCGTGCGCATGTCGGTGGACTGGCCGACGACGAGCGGCCACAGGAAGTCGTTCCAGTGCCACAGGAAGACGAAGACGCCGAGCGTGGCGAGGATCGGCTTCAGCAGCGGCAGCACGATCCGCGCGAAGATCTGCCACTCGCTGCACCCGTCGAGCCGCGCCGCCTCGAACAGCTCGTCGGGCAGGCCCATGATGAACTGCCGCATCAGGAACACGGCCTGGGCGTTGGCGAGCGTCGGCACGATCAGGCCCCAGTAGGTGTCGATGCCGCCGAGCTTCGCGATCATCGCGAACGTCGGGATCATCGTCACGTGGTACGGGACCATCACCATCGACAGGAACGACCAGAACATCGCGTTCCGTCCCGGGAACCGCTTCTTCGCGAACGCGTATCCGGCGAGCGAGGAGAGCAGCAGCACGCCCACGACGGAGACGACCGAGTACAGCACGGTGTTGAGCAGCCAGCGCGGCACGTCCTGCGTGTTGAGCATCGAGTCGTACGCCTCGCCGGTCAGCGGCCAGGGCACCAGGCTGCCGGGGAACTCGACGGCCGCGGACGGCTTCAGGGAGAGCACGACCATCGCGTAGAACGGGAAGATCGTCGCGAGCGCGGCGAGGGTCAGCAGCACGATCCGTACGGCCTTGCCCGCCGGTGTCCCGCGCAGCCCGGCCGGGACGACGTCGCGTTCGGCGTCCCGCCTGCGGCGGCGATCGCGGCGGCGCCCGGCCCTCGGGGAATCCTTCTTCGGGAACGGCTCCGGGGCGCGCGGCCGTTCCACCGTGGGTGCGTTCGTGGTCACTGCGTCACTGGTCCTTCCCGATCACGAGCCGCTGGACCACGGCGACCACGAGGGTCAGCGCGAACAGCGCCACGCCGATCGCGGCGGCGTAGCCCAGCTCGAAGTACTTGAAGCCCGCGTCGTAGAGCTGGAAGACGAGCGTGTAGCTGGCGTTGGCGGGGCCGCCGCCCGTCATGGTGTAGACGGCGTCGAAGACCTGGAACGAGGCCGTCGTCTCGATCACCGCGAGGAAGAACACGGCGGGCTTGAGCTGCGGCAGCACGATGTGCCGGAACCGCTGCCAGGGGCCCGCCCCGTCGGTGACGGCAGCCTCCTCCAGCTCGCGCGGGATGTCCTGCATGCGGGCGAGCAGGATCAGCATCCCGTAGCCGAAGCGGGACCAGATCCCGACGACGGCGAGCGCGGGCAGGACGAGGAAGTCGTCGGTCAGCCAGGAGTCCTCCGACATCCCGAACCAGCTCACCACCGTCGCCCATGGGCCACCGGTGGAGAAGATCCACACGAAGACGGTGGCCGCGAGGACGAGCGAGGTGACGACCGGCAGGAAGAAGACGGACCGGAAGAGCTTCGAGCCCCGGAAGGCGCGGCGCGTCAGCAGCGCCAGCCCCGTCGAGAGCACGAGGGTGCCGGGCACGGCGATCACGACGTAGACCGCGGTGACCTTCAGGGCCTGCCAGAAGACGGGGTCGTCCCACAGCCGGGTGAAGTTGTCCAGCCCGGTGAAGCGCCCGCCGCCGGTGAGCGTGTAGTCGGTGAAGCTCATCAGGACACCGGCGATGCCGGGGCCGAAGCGGAACGCCACGAAGAGCAGGAAGCAGGGCAGGACGAAGAGGAGCCCTGCTCTGGCCTCACGCCTCGTCAGAGGCCCACCTTTGCGCCTCCGGCGCGGTGGGTCCCCCACAGTGGTGGTCACGGGGTCTCTCCTTCGTGCGCGTCAGCGGCGGGCGAGCTGGGCCTCGGCTGCCTTGGCCGCGTCGTCCAGGGCCTTCTTCGGGGACTTCTTGCCGAGGAGGGCGTGCTGGATCTCGGGGGCGAGGACGCCCATCGCCTCGCGGGCCTTGTCCTTGACGGGACCGGCGTTCATCTTCGGAAGGGTGTCGCCCACGGCGGACTGGACCTCGTCGTCGCCGTACAGCTCCTTCGCGGACTTGCGGGCGGGGAAGTTCGAGGACTGCTTCTCCAGGCCCGCGGCGTTCTCCGGCTCGGCGACGAAGTTGATCCAGTCGCCCGCGGCCTCGGTGTTGGCGCCCTTGAGCATGGAGAGCGCGCCGACCGTGCCGTAGCCGATGGACTTCGCGTCCTTCAGCGGCGGCCGTACGACGGTGTTCTTCTTGCCCCAGAACGGCTCGACGTCTGCCGGGGTGTTCTGCCAGGTGCAGGCGACCTTGCCCTTGGCGACGGGCGTCTGCTCCAGCTTCGGCGTGGTGGTGACGAGGTCCTTGTCGGTCATCCCGCCGTCGACCAGCTTCTTGAGGTACGTCAGCGCGCGGACGCCCTCCTTGCCGTTGAAGGCGACCTTCTTGCCGTCCTTGGAGAAGACGTCGCCGCCCGCCTGCCAGAGCAGCGGGTAGAAGGTGAGGTTCAGGGTCTGCTGGGTGTCGCCGCTGTAGCTGGTGGCGTAGTAGCCCTTCTTCTTCAGCTTCGGGCCGAGCTTCTCCAGGTCCTCCCAGGTCGAGGGGTACTCCTTCTCGCCGATCTTCTCGAAGACGCGCTTGTCGCAGATCAGCGGGTTGGCGCTGGTCAGCACGGGGGTGCCGAGCAGCTTGCCGTCCTGGGCCGTCACCGACTTCAGGGCGAAGCCGGTGTAGTCGGCGCGTGCCTTCTCCGGCATGTAGTCGTCGGCGGGGACGATGTTCCGCGCGTACTTGGGCAGTTGGTCGGGGACGAGGTAGACCACGTCGGGGCCCTTGCCGGAGCCGATGGCGGTGGCCAGCGAGGTGTCGCGGTTGGCCCAGGGGAAGGTCTCGACCTTGACCTCGATGCCCTTGTGCTTCTTCTCGAACTTCTTGACGAGACCGTCCCAGTACTCCTTGTTCTTGGCCTCGTCGAAGATCACGGGGTACGTCCACATGGTGACGGTGTTGCCGCCGCCCCCGCTGCCGCTTCCGCCGCAGCCGGCGAGCGCGGTCGCGGCGAGGGCCGTGGCGAGGACGGGCAGGGCCACGTTTCTCAGTCTGGGCATGGTGTTCTCCGGGGTGTGGTGGGAGGGGAAGTCGGGGGTCAGCTCACGGGGACGGGCTGGACGGTGCGGGTGTGCCGGGCGCGCTCGGCGGCGAACGCGGCGAGGTGGCTGCCGAGCGAGGCGGCGGTCCCGGAGCGCACGGCCCCGGGGTCGCCCTCGGCGACGGCGCGGACGAAGGCCTCGACGAGCGCGGTGTCGCCGCCCCCGTGCCCGTCGGCCGCGTTGGAGCCGCTGGCGCCGAGGTCGTGGACGCTCTCCTCGCCGGTGCGGAAGTCCTGGACGGTGACGCGCTCGCCGTCGCCGCGCAGCCAGCCGTGGGAGCCGAAGATCCGGGTCTGGCGGTGCGTCTGCGCGGTGAACGCGACCATCTGGAACGTGGCGGTGATCCCGCCCGCGAGCCGCATGGCGAGCACCTGGTGGTCGACCACGTCGTTGTCGGAGCGGTACGCGCAGCGCCCGTAAGGACCCTCGCGCAGCGCGGTCAGCAGCCCGGCCTCGTCGGTGGCCTCGGTGACATGGGTGACGGGCCAGACGGCGCCCTGCTCGCGCAGGATGGGGAGGTAGAGCTTGAGCGCGCTGTACGGGCACTCGCGTTCGACGGCGCAGTCGAGGCAGCGCTCGGCGGAGCCCTCGGGCGCGTTCTCGGGGCGGAAATGCGCGAGGCCGCCGAAGCTGGAGACCTCCTCGACGCGGGCGCCCATCACGTACGCGAGCCAGTCCAGGTCGTGGCAGGACTTGGCGAGCAGCATCGGCGAGGAGTCCCGCTCGCTGCGCCAGGGGCCGCGCACGTAGCTGTGCGCGAAGTGCCACCAGCCCACGGGCTCCAGGTGGTCGACGGAGACGAGCTGGCCGAGGACGCCCGAGTCCACGACGCGCTTCACCAGGTCGGTGTACGGCGTGTACCGCATGACGTGGCAGACGGCGAAGAGCACGCCCGCCTGCTCGACGGCCCGGACGAGCGCGCGGGTCTCCTCCTCGGTCGGGGCCAGGGGCTTCTCCGCGAGGATCGCGTACCCGGCCCCGGCCAGGGCCCGTACGGGCTCCAGATGGTCCCGGTCCTGCGTCGCGACGATCACGGCGTCGGCCCTCCGCTCCCCCGCGACGAGATCACGCCAGTCCTCGTACTCGACGGCGGCGCCGGACGCGGCACGGGCGGCGGGGCGCGGATCGGCGACGGCGACGAGTTCGGCGCGCTCGGGGTGGGCCTTGATCCATTCGGCGTAGGTGAGGCCGCGGTTGCCCGCGCCGACGAGCGCGACGCGCACGGGGCGGCCGGTCACCTTCGGGTGTGAGGACACGGGGAATCTCTTTCAGGAGGCGTGCGGAGGCGTGCGGAGGCTGCGGAGAGGGGGGAGGGCTGCGGGCGGAGGGCCGCGGGCCGGTCTAGAAGCGGACGTTGCCGCTCTTGTGGGCGACGCGTTCGCCCTCGTCGGGCATCGCGGCGCGCTCGGTGCCGTCCTCGACGCACCCGGTGTGCAGGAGGTACGAGCCGTCGCCGCCGAACGCGGCGGGCCGCAGGTCGAGCCGGCCGCCGTGGAAGGCGGTGCCGGTGGCGCGGTAGCGGTTGGGGCCCTCGGCGAGGGACAGATGCGCGGTCTTTCCGCCGGTGGTGGAGTCGGCGCCGTCGAGGTGCCAGGTGACGGTGCGCGCGTCGGCGGTACGGGAGAGCAGCGCTCCGGCGGCGTTGGTGCCGGTCAGTCGCGTGCCGGTGAGGCGGACGCGCTGGTCCTTGGCGCCGGTCAGCTTGAGACCCGTGTCGCGGAGCGCGCCGCCGTCGAGGGCGACGTCGGGGTGGGCGACGGTGACGGGGTCCGCGTCCGCCGCCCCGTTCAGGGAGCACCGCTCCAGGACGAGAGCGCCGGTCCCCTTGAACGCGGTGCCGTCGAGCCCGTCCAGTGTGGTCCGGAGGAGGGTGACATCGGCGCGGACGTCGTCCTTGGTGACCTCGGCGCCCTTCGCGTACGTGAAGGCGGAGTCGGCGACGACGTTGGGCCGCTCCGAGAGCGCCGACGCCTGCGAGAGGATCAGCGGACCGCTGGCGGTGCAGCCGCGTATCTGGAGCCCGTCGGCGTTGGCCCAGAGCATCCCGGAGTCCTTCAGCGACTTCTTGCCGACGACCGTGACGTCCTCCAGCGTCAGCTCGGTGACCTTCACCCGTGCGACGAACCACGAGCAGGAGTGCCGCCGCACGGTGATCCGCTTGGCCGCCCCGCCCCACGCGGGGCCGGAGTTGGCGAAGGTCATCAGCCCGGAGTTGCCGGTGTAGACGAGGTCGTGCTCGAACTGGCCGTGGGTGACGAAGGGCCCCTGGTCGTCGCCGTCGCCGTGGCAGTTCGTCACGTACGACCAGGCGGAGGCGGTGAAGTCGTTGAGGTGGCGGGCGTTGGAGGTGTGGCAGTCCTCGACGTGCCCGTAGAGGCAGTAGATCTGCTGCGTGAGATAGCCCGCGCCGCCGTACGTCACGGACTTCGGGTTGGCGAGCGAGCAGCGGTCGGTGCGGTAGTGGGTGCACCAGCGGCGCATCACCACGGGCCAGAACGTGCCGGTGGCCTCGATGCCGCTGACGTCGCAGCGCACGGCGTACTCGTAGGCGACGGGGTGCGAGCCCGTGTACTGGTCGTCGCCCGCGCCCTCGAACACCATGTTCCGTACGTGCGCCCGCTCGACGGGCTTCACCCGCGTCCAGGTCAGAGTGCGGCCCTCGGCCAGCTCCCAGCCGGTCTTGTAGTTGATCCGCACGTGGGAGCCGTCGGGGACATCCGTGATCTGGACGAGCCGCTGGATCTCCTTCTCGTACTTGCCGCCGCCCCGCGCGTCCGACTCCAGGGCCCACCACTGGCCCGCGGCGAAGCCGCCCGAGTCGCCGACCTCGATCAGGTCGGACAGGTCGGGGAGTCGGGCGCCGAGCGTGTGCTTGTGCGTGGTGTCGGTGCGGGTGCCCTCGAAGAAGAGGACGGCGCCGAAGGGGTTGTCGTGGCTGTTCTTCTCGATGCCGTCCGTGCGTACGCGGTGGCCGCCGAAGTCCAGCTCGATCCGGGAGCGGTGGGTGCGGTGCCGTTTGCGGAAGAGCAGGTCGTTGCGGGCCTGCACCCGGTGCACGTCCTCGTCGGCGAGCAGCGCGTCCAGCGCGTCGTCGGCGGGGTCCTCCGCGTCGAGGTGCCCGAACGTACGGAAGTCGACGGTGCCGTCGTGGAGCTGGAGCCAGCGGCCCTTGCCCTTCCCTTTCGCGGGCGCGATCACGGTGCCGCCGTTGTGCGGCTTGCCGCTGCCCGCGTCCCACCGCAGCGCCATACCGCCCCCGTCGCCGGGGGTGCGGTACCCGGCGACGAGCGCGACCGCGCCGTCGTCCAGGGACTTCGGGTCGAGGGCGCGCAGGGCGCGCACGGTGTCGACGTGCCGTATGTCTTTGCTTCTGGGCGCGGCGTGTGCGGGGGCGGCTGTCGCCGCCGTACCGGCCAGCACGAGGCCGGCCAGCCCGGAGGCGCGGAGCACGCGTCTGCGGGCAGGATCTTGCTGTTGCGGAACGCTCATGACGGACTTCGCCTTCCAGGAAGTGCCGGTGATCGGGGAGCGTTCCCGCGACGTCGCCATAAGGGCGGATGGCTGAAATGAACCGGGCGAGGCCGATGGGCAGGGCCGTTCGCGGACCGGATTGGCTGGAACCTACGCTCGCCCCCCGAAAAGGTCAAGGGTCCCCCCTCCTCCTCCCGCCCCCTGACGGGGCGAATCCCGCTTCCCCCTCCCGCGAACTCGGGAGGCTTGCGCGCGCGCAAGAGCCGGGTTCGGGGTGCCCCGGGCTGTGCTTCGCAGGCTGCGGCTGCGCCGTGGCTGGGCGCGCAGTTCCCCGCGCCCCTGAGGGGCAAGCCCCGACGTGTCGTGACCGGGCGCGCCCACGCGGCGGAGCCGCAAAACAAACACAGCCCCGCGCCCCTTAACGGGCAAGCCCCGAGGTGTCGTGACCGGTCGCGCCCGCGCGGCGGAGCCGCACATCAAACACAGCCCCGCGCCCCTGGAGGGGCAAGCCCAGAAGCCGTGGAGCCGGTCACGTCTCCGCGAGGTCGCGGCGCCAGTCGTGGGAGATGATCGGGTGGCCCGGCGGGTACTCGAAGTCGACCGTGCCCAGAAGTTCGAAGCCCGCCTTCCGGCAGACCGCGTTCGACGCGACATGCTCCGGCTTCGGGAACGCGTGCAGATACCGGTGCCGCCCCTCGCCCCGCGCCCGCGAGGCGACGGCGCGCGCGGCCCGTACGGCCACGCCGAGGCCTTGGCACTCGGGCAGCACCGCCCAGCCCGTCTCCCAGACGAGGCCGCCGCGCCAGGCCCGCTCCCAGTAGCCGATGAGACCGGCCACCGTGCCGTCCAACTCGACGCGGAACATCTGCCCCTGACCTCGGGGGTCGAGATACCGCCGGTGCCTGGCGAGGAGCTTCTCCTCGGGTTCGGGGCCGCCGAGATACGCCGTCATCTCCGGCTCGTTGGACCTCCGCAGCAGCCAGAGATCGTCCTCGCTCCAGGGTTCGAGCCGCAGCCCGTTCACTCCCGCTCCTCCCCGATCCAGCCCAGCTCGTGGCTTATGCGGGCCGCCGCGTCGCGGACCTGGCCCCCCAGCTCCTGGTAGCGCCACGCCGGAAGCCCCAGCTTCAGCCCCGTGATGCTGATCGCGCCGACGCAGGTGCCCGCGTCGTCCCGTACGGGCGCGCCGATGCAGAGGATGCCCTCGGCGTCCTCCTCGTCGTCGAGGGCGAAGCCGACGCGTTCGATGTCGCGCAGGTGGGCGAGGAACGTGGCGGCGTCGGTGATCGTACGGGCGGTGCGGCGCGGCAGGCCGTGGCGCTCGATGACGGCTGCGGCCTCCCGCACGGGGACGGCGGAGAGCAGCGCCTTGCCGAGGCCGGTGCAGTGCGGCAGCTCCCGCTCGCCCATGCGCAGGTCGAGCCGGACGCGCTGGTCGACCTCGACCTGGTCGACGACGACGGCGTGCCCGTCCTGGGGGACGGCGAGGCGCGAGGCCATGCCGGTCTCGGAGGTCAGCCGGCCGAGGACGGGGCGGGCGACGCCGCGCAGGGAGACCTGGGAGCGGGCGCGGTCGCCGAGCCGGGCGAGGCCCATGCCGAGCCGGTAGCGGCGGCTCATGCCCTCGCCGTCGTCGGAGACGAACCCGTAGGCCCGCAGCGTCTGGAGCATGCCGAAGGCGGCGCTCTTGGAGATGCCGCAGCGGTGCGCGACCTCCGTGACGCTCAGTCCGTCCCCGGGCGCGGGGTCCGCGAGGGCCTCCAGGATGTCGGCCGCTCGGGCCACGCTCCGCACCCAGTATTTCGACGTCTCAGGAACAGCACTGTTCGTCATAGCAGAACAGTTTAGCCACATCCTCGCGAGCGGACTCCAACTCGGGGCTTGACCGCCTCACTTCGCGCTCTTAATATCCAAGATCTGTTCTGTTATACAGAACGCTGTTTGGAAAACGCGAAGCATCAAGCGAAGCACCGCCACGCAACACCTTCCTGCGACGAACGCCGGGCGGATGGCGCCAGCGTCCCCAGGGCCGGGCAGGGCCCGGGGACCGACGACTCGACGCAAGGAGCAGCAGCATGAGTTCTGGCCCCGTCCCCCTCGCCGAACGCGCCCGTACGGTCGTGCCCGGCGGGGTCAACAGCGGCCAGCGCAACGTCCCGGGGCTCGGCGATCTCGTGATCACCGGCACCGGCGGCGCCCGTTTCCGCACGGCCGACGGGCGGGAGTTCACCGACTTCCACGCGGCCTTCGGCCCCCCGCTCCTCGGGCACAACGACCCCGACGTGGCTCGCGCCGCCGCCGAGACCGGCGCGACGCTCGGCCACATGGGCGTGGGCGTCACCGAGGGCGAGGTCCTCCTCGCCGAGCAGCTCGTCGAGCTGCTCCCCTCCGTCGAGAAGGTGCTGCTCACCAGCACCGGCAGCGAGGCGACGTTCCACGCGCTGCGCGTGGCACGGGCGGCGACGGGCCGCCGTCTCGTCGTGAAGTTCCAGGGCTGCTACCACGGCTGGCACGACTCCGTGAGCCTCAATGTGATCTCCGAGCCCGCCAAGGTCGGCGGCCACGACCCGATCTCGACCGGCATCCTCACCGAGGTGCTGGACTCCACCCTCGTGCTGCCCTTCAACGACAGCGCGGCCGTGCGCCACGCCTTCGCCGAGCTGGGCTCCGACATCGCTGCGGTGATCGTCGAGCCGGTGCCGCACAACGTGGGCGCGCTGCTGCCGTACGAGGAGTTCCTCACCACCCTGCGCGAGGAGACCCGCAGGGCGGGGAGCGTGCTCGTCTTCGACGAGGTCATCACCGGTTTCCGGCACGACCTCGGCGGCTGGCAGCGGATCAGCGGCGTCACTCCCGACCTGACGACGCTGGGCAAGGCCATCGCCAACGGCGCGCCCGTCGGCGCCATCGGCGGCCGGGCCGACCTGATGGACCTCTTCTCCACCCGCCCCGGCGCCCCGGCCTTCTTCGCGGGCACGTACAACGGGCACCCCGGCGTCGTCGCCGCCGCGCTCGCCACGCTGCGCAAGCTGCGCGAGGAGCCGGTGCACGAGCATGTCTTCCGGCTCGGCGAGCGTGCCCGCACGGAGCTGCGCGAGCTGTACGCCCGCCTCGGCGTCCCGGTCACCGTCGCCGGGTACGGCTCGGTGTTCGTCACGTACTTCATGGACGGCACGGCGCTCGACGGCGGCGTCCCGCGCACGTACGAGGACCTGCTGGCGAACGACGCGGCGCGGTTCGTCGGCTACCGGCGCCGCCTCCTCGACCACGGGCTCTTCGAGCTGCCGCTCAACCTCAAGCGCAGCCATATCAGTTACGCGCACACCGACGAGGACGTGGACCGGCTGCTGGAGGGCACCGAGGCGGCCGTGAAGGCCGTGCTCGCGGAGGGCGGCGCGGACGACCTCGCGCACGCCTCGACCATGGGAGGGGCGGAACACTGATGCTCACCGTCGACACCACGCGGCCCGCCGGCCCCGCCGGACGGATCAGCCGCGTCGAGACGCTCCAGCTCGGCACGGCCTGGCGCGACTTCGGGTACGTCCGCGTCCACACCGACGAGGGCCTCAGCGGCATCGGCGAGATCACCCACCCGTACCGGGTCGCCGAGGTCTGCGCGCTCACCGAGTCCCTCGCCGGGCGCCATCTGCTGGGCGCCGACCCCTTCGACACCGAGGAGATCTGGCTCCGCCTCTACCAGGGCGACTTCCTGCGCGGCGGCGACATGGGCGGCGTCGCCCTCTCCGGCCTCGACCAGGCGATGCACGACCTGATGGGCAAGGCCCTCGGCGTCCCCGTCTACCGGCTCACCGGCGGCGCCTGCCGCGACCGCGTCCGGGTCTACGCCAACGGCTGGTACAACGGCGAGCGCGACCCCGACGTCTTCGCCGCGAAGGCCAGGGAGACCGTCGCCAAGGGCTACTCCGCGCTGAAGTTCGACCCCTTCGGCCCCGGACTGCACGAGCTGGAGCGGGCCGAGCTGCGCCGCTCCGTCGAGCTGGTCGCCGCCGTGCGCGAGGCGATCGGCCCCGACATCGACCTGTTCATCGAGGGCCACGCCCGCTTCGCCATGCCCACGGCCGTACGGCTGTTGCGCGAGCTGGAGCCGTTCGACATCGGCTGGTTCGAGGAGCCGCTGCCGTGGACGCACATCGAGCGCTACGCCGAGCTGCGCCGACGGGCCGCGTTCCCGATCTCCGGCGGCGAGCACTTCCACAACCGCTACGAGTACAAGCAGCTCTTCGCGACCGAGGCCGTCGACATCATCCAGCCCGACCTGTCGATGGCCGGGGGCTTCACCGAGGTCCGCAAGCTCGCCGCGATCGCCGACACGCACGGCATGCTCGTAGCCCCGCACAACTCCAACTCCCCGCTGTGCACCACCGTCTCCGTCCACGCCGGGCTCGGCATCCCGAACCTGAAGATCCTGGAGACCTTCGACGGGCTGCTGGAGCCGTACGTGTTCGACGCGCTGCCCGGCGTGCTGCCCGTGTCGGACGACGGCCATGTGGGCCTGCCGACCGCGCCCGGCCTCGGCGTCGAACTGGCCGACGAGGTCTTCGCGGAGCATCCGCCGACGCACCGCTTCTGGAACATGTTCGAGGACGGCTGGGAGAAGAGGGACAGAAAATGATCACAGATGTGCACTCCCATCTCTTCCGGCACAGCCACGACTTCGACGAGACCTTCAGGGCCGAGTCCGCGCGCGCCCACGCGGGCGAGGTCGATCTCACCGTGACCTGGGAGGAGTACGCGGCGAGCGCCCCCGAGGGCACCCGCACGATCGTCGTCGGCGGCAAGGCGCGCCGCAGCGGCCTGTGGGTCGAGGACAAGGCGGTCGCCGCGTACGTCGCCGAGCGCCCCGACCGGCTCATCGGCTACCTCTCCCTCGACCCCACCCAGCCCGGCTGGCAGGACGAACTGCGGTACGGCCACGAGGAGCTGGGCCTGCGCGGCATCAAGCTGATGCCGATGTACGCGGGGTTCGACCCGGCCGACGAGCGGTACGAGGAGCTGTACGCGTACGCCGAGCGGCACGGCCTGCCACTGCTCGTCCACACGGGCACGACGTTCGTCTCGGCGGCGCCCCTCGCATACGCGATGCCGCGCCACCTGGACGCGGTCGCGATCCGCCACCCCGAACTGCGGATGGTCCTGGCGCATCTCTCGCACCCGTTCGAGGGCGAGTGCATCGCCGTCATCCGCAAGCATCCGCACGTCTACGCCGATGTGAGCGCCCTGCACTACCGCCCGTTCCAGCTCTGGCACAGCCTGCGGCTCGTGCAGGACTACGGGGTGTGGGACAAGCTGCTGTTCGGCAGCGACTATCCGTTCACGACGGTGGACGACTCGGTCGAGGGCCTGCGCCGCATCGCCCGTATCCCCGGCATCCCGGGGCTCGACCCGCTCGACGCCGACAAGGTGGAAGAGGTCATCCACCGCGAGGCCCTGCCGCTGCTGGGGCTCGCATGAGCGACTTCTCCCTCGACGGCCGTACGGCCCTGGTCACCGGCGCGGCCGGTGGCCTGGGCCGCGCGTACGCGACGGCCCTCGCCCGGGCGGGCGCCGACGTCGTCCTCACCGACCTGCCGGGCGCCGAGGGCCTCGCGGAGACGGCACGCGCCGTCGCCGCCACCGGGCGCCGCGCGTACGTCCACGCCCAGGACCTCTCCCGTACGGAGGAGATCGCGCCCTTCGCCGACCGGGTCCGCAAGGCGGCGGGCCCGGTGCACATCCTGGTCAACAACGCGGGAACGGCCGCGCTGGAGCGGTTCAACGAGATCACGCCCGCGAGCTGGTCGGCGGTGCTGCGCGTCAACGTCGACGCCGTCTTCTTCCTCTCCCAGCGACTCGCCGAGCACATGATCGCCGACGGGGTGCGGGGCGGCCGGATCATCACCGTCACCTCGAAGAACGCGCTGGTCGCGGAGGCGGGCCTGGCCCACTACAACGCGTCCAAGGCCGCCGCCCAGCTCCTCACCGAGACGCTCGCCGTCGAGCTGGCCCCGCACGGCATCACCGCGAACACCCTCGCGCCCGGCATGGTCGAGACCCCCATCGACGGCGGCTTCCCCTTCGACCGCGAGGCGTTCGAGGCGGCCTACCGCGAGCGCATCCCGCTCGGGCGCTACTCCCGGCCCGACGAGCAGGCGGGCGCCCTCGTCTTCCTCGCCTCGGACGCGGGCGCGTACGTCACGGGCGCCCGGCTCGTGGTGGACGGCGGCGTGCTCGCCGACCAGATGCCGCGCACGCGCTTCATGCCGCCGTACCGCAACACGGTGGACGCGCTGGACACGGCGGACACGGCGGACGGCGCGTGAGCCACGTCCTGCGCACGGCGGTGCCGGGCGACGAACCGGCCCTCCACGCGCTCTGGGCCACCTGCTTCGGCCCGTCCGCCGCCCACCTCCCCGCGCTCCACGCCCTCGACCCGGACCGCCACCGCCGTACGTTCGTCGCGGCGCGGCCGGGCGACGGGGCGCCCGAGGCTGTGGTCGTCGTCGTGCCCCGCCTCGTACGGGACGCCGACGGCGCCCCGCAACGGGTCGGCGGCATCGGCAGTGTGGCCACGCTCCCGGCGGCGCGGGGCCGGGGCCTGGTCCGGGGCCTGCTCGGCGAGGCCGTGCACGCGATGCGGGCCGAGGGCTTCGCCTGGTCGCTCCTGTTCACCGGCACGCCGGGGGTGTACGAGGGCGCGGGCTGGCGCACGTTCGCCCGTATGTACGCGGAGGGCGAGCCCACGCGCAGGGCCCCCTCCCGTACGGGGCACCGCGTCCGGGAGGCGGCCCCGTCCGAACTCCCCCGCCTCCACACGGCCCGCCCCCTCACGGCGGTCCGCACACCGGACGACTGGCGCGTCCGCGTACCGGCCTGGTACGGGCCCGGCGCGCTCTGGCTCGTCGCGGAACACCCGGCGGCCCGTACGCCCGTGGGCTACGCGGTCTCCCACCGGACGGGCGGACAGGCCCTGGCCCTGGCCGAGTTCGGGTCCCTCCCCGGCGCCGAGGACTGCCTCCCGGACCTCTTCGCCGCGCACGCCGCGCACGCGTGCCGCGAGGGGGTGGAGCGGGTCCGCGTCCCCCTCACCCCCGACGCCCGGCCCGCGCTCCCCCACCTCGTCCAGAACCCCACCTGGCACACGGACCGCACGGGAATGGTCCGCGACCTCCGCTCCCCCGCGACGGCGCCGGAGGCACGGGGCGCGGC
Organism: Streptomyces albiaxialis; assembly: GCF_039530985.1. Classification (NCBI taxonomy): domain Bacteria; kingdom Bacillati; phylum Actinomycetota; class Actinomycetes; order Kitasatosporales; family Streptomycetaceae; genus Streptomyces; species Streptomyces albiaxialis. The sequence goes on along the minus strand of NZ_BAAAPE010000015.1, from coordinate 227,358 downwards.
GTACTGGTCCGGGGACGCGTTCTGAGTGCCCGTTCCTCCGCGCCTACGACGGGGTGAGGGAGAAGACCCGGATGTCTCTCCCGCTGCTGCGGGCGTAGTCGTGGAAGCAGGGCATCCAGCCCAGGAGCTGTTCCTCCATCGCCCGCTGCTCCTCGTGGCTCAGCAGGCGCGCCCGCACGGCGAGAAGGTCGCCGTGCCAGTCGACGAGGGCATGGGGGTCGCGGAGGAGGTGGAAGGACCAGGCCGGATGCCGGGGGCGGCCGAAATTGGTCGCCATGACGAGGAAAGTGCCCGCTTCGGTCCGGCCGGCCAGAAGAGGGGTCCGGCAGGGCGTGCCGTCGCGGCGCGCGGTGTGCAGGATCAGGACGGGGACCAGGAGGCGGCTGGGCATCCAGCGCCCCCCGGTCCAGCGATGGAACCGCCGGTCCAGGCGGGGCAGCACGGAGGGCCCCCACCGGCGCAGCAGCCGGGAGTTGCCCACCGCGCGCAGGAACCGGCGCCGTCGGCCGGAGGCGGGGGCGGGGGCGGCGCTCGGCCCGCGCGTCGTCACCGTGCGCCGGCCCGTGGCGTCGGCCGCTCCGGTGCCGAGGGGAAGGGGTACGCCGTGATCCGCTGGGACAGGCGCCACAGCCGCTCCGCGGCCCGGGGGTCGCAGGCCCGCCGCGCCGCCCGTACGCGCACGGGGGACCCGGACCACTCCCACCGGCCGCCGGGGCCGAAGAACTCTCCGCCGGTGACGTCCGGGTCGGTCGCGGCCCGCACCAGCGTCCAGGCCGCTCGGGCGGGGGTGTGCCATCGGGCCTGCGCCCACTCCAGCAGCCGGGCCTGGGCGTGGTGGCCGTCCGCGCGCAGGGCGCCGGAGCCCAGGGTGGTGTTGACCAGGCCGGGGTGCGCGGCGACCGCGCGCAGGGGCAGCCCATGGGCGTGTGCCCAGTCCAAGAGCCCCCGGGTGAACAGCAGGTTCGCCAGCTTGGAGTCGCAGTAGGCGGGCCAGCGCAGCCGTCCGCCGGGCGCGTGCGCCCGACGGGCGGGGTCCCGGCCCAGCCGGTGCAGGAGGGAGGAGACGTTGACCACCCGCGGCTCGGGGGCGTTCAGGAGCGCGGGCAGCAGATGGCCGGTCAGGGCGAAGTGGCCGAGGTGGTTCACGGCGAAGTGCATGTCGTGGCCGTCCGGTGAGGGGGCAGGGCCCGCGGCGGCCACTCCCGCGTTGTTGACCAGGACGTCCAGTCGTCCCGCGGCGAGACCGGTGATCCGTTCGGCGGCGGCACGGACCTGGTCGGGACGGGCCAGGTCGCACTCGACGTGGTCCACGCGTCCCGCGTCGGCGGCGCGGGCCGCCGCCGTACGCGCTTCCGTGCGCGAAGGGCAGGGCGGGCCGAGGGCGATGACGTGGGCGCCGTGGCGGGCGAGGTGCTCGGCCGTCGCGGCGCCGATGCCGCGGGACGCGCCGGTGACGGCCACGGTACGGCCGCTGAGGTCGGGCACCTCCGCCGGTGTCCATACGTGCGGTTCGTTGTCCCTCACGTCCGATGCAACGACCCCCGGGCGGCCGGGCAACGGCTCCGCTCACGGGTGCCGCTGCCGGTGGTAGTGGCGGGTACGGAGGCAGAAGAGGAGCAGGGCCATCAGGGTGGTGGCCACGAACCACGGCAGCGCCCGGGCCGCGCATCCGGCGGAGGCCGCGTGGGTGAACGAGGCGGCCAGGGCCGCCTGCGCCGGCCCGTACAGCGGAAGGGCGCTCAGCCACGCCTGGTCCGCGGCCGGATTGGAGACCGGGCTCTGCATGCCGACGTCGATCAGCGTGGCCATCACCACGACGAAGAAGCCCTCCAGTTCGTTGCGCAGGAGGTAACCGGCCATGATGCCCAGTCCCCCGTAGGCGAGGATCGCCGTGGCCAGGGCGGTGGCGACGCCGAGCGGCTGCGTCAGCGGCCAGGACAGCCACAGCAGGGCGAGGGTGTAGCCGGTGAGCAGGGCGGTGACGACGAACAGGGCGACGACCTTGGCGCTCAGGAGCTGTAGCCGGGGGTAGCCGGCGAGCACCAGGCGCAGGTCCATCTCCCGGGCGCTGAAGGTGGCCATGAACATCATGAACCCGGCGATGACCGTGACGGCGTGCAGGGCGCTGGAGACCTGGATGGTGCGGTTCATCGACGCGACCACGTCGATGTCCAGGGCGCTGGCCTGGAACGAGATGTTCTTGGAGAGCGCGGTGGCACGGACCAGGTAGATCCATGTCGGGATGAAGAAGGCGATCATGCTCATGGCCAGCCGGTTGCGCAGATGGCCGGTCAGCGTGAAGCCGAGGGCCACGGTGAACGCCGTCCACTGGTGCCTCATTCCGGCGCCCCCTCTCCGTGCCCCGTCTCTCCGTGCTCCGCGTGCTCCTCGTGCAGGCGGCCGTCGCGCAGGTGGTGGACGGTGTCGAAGTGCCGCAGGTCGTGCAGGAGGTGGGAGACGACCACCACGGAGCGTCCCCGGGCGCGCAGCCGGCCCGCCAGGTGCCAGAAGCGCTGGTGGGTGTCCCAGTCGAAGCCCTGGTAGGGCTCGTCGAGCACCAGCAGCGGCGGATCGTGCATCAGCGCCAGGGTCAGGTTGAGTTTCTGCCGGGTGCCGCCGCTCAGCTCACCGGCCCGGGTGCCGCGGTCGGCGCCGAAGCCGAGCAGGTCCACCAGTTCCCAGGCGTGGTCCAGCCGGGGGAGCCGGTAGGCGACCTGGAACAGGCGCAGGTGCTGGGCGACCGTGAGCGTGTCGTTGACCACCGCCTGCTGGGGGCAGTAGCCCAGTGCGCTGAAGCGCCGCACGGTTCCGCTGTCCGGGCGGAGCTGTCCCACCGCGATCCGCAGCAGGGTGCTCTTCCCCGAGCCGTTCTCGCCCACCACCCCCGCGAGCATGCCCGCCGACACCGACAGGTCGGCTCCGCGCAGCACCGCCCGGGCGCCGTACGCCTTCCAGACGGCCTGAAGGCACAGCCGCTCGTCTCGTGCCATGACGCAGGGTCCCTCGTCTCTCCCGCAGTGCCCCGTCAGTTCAGGCCAACGGGGCACACGCGGAACAGTCACGCCCGGCGGTCAGAGGGCGCCGCTCACCACCGCACGGGGGCCAGCACGTTCACGCCCCGCTCCCATCGCACCGTCGCGTTCGCGCAGCGCACCGCCATCTCCGGGCGCCCGGAGCGGGGGTCGGGCAGGGCGAGACCGAGCCGTCCGCCGCGTACGCCCCGGGGGATCCGTAGTGCCGCCCGTACCGTCGTCACCGGGGCCGCGCCGCCGCCCTCCTCCGCGCGCCCCGAGGGCGCCCAGGTCCGCCAGTCGGCGCCGGTGTCGGCGGCGGAGAGGACCCGCCCTCTCCTGTCCAGGAGCACGAACCGCACCGGCCGTGGGTGCTTCGGCGGTGCGAAGCCCCTGTTCACGACGTCGGCCTCGACCAGGAGCCGGCCGTCCCCGCCGGGGCGCGCCGCGTGCCGGACCTCGCGCAGTTCGGGCCGGTAGCCGAGGTGGTCGCGCAGGTACGCGAAGGGCGTGCGCGGCACGGACGTACCGCCGTGCCCCTCGAAGTACCCGTCCGCGACCGGCAGCCCGGCGTCCCGCACCCGCTCCTCGTGCAGCACGCCCGCCTTCCACGCGGGGAGGGTGACGGTCGCGTTGTGGACGAGGGAGAGGGTGTCCCAGCGGAGCGTCTGGAGCCGCCGGGCGCAGGCGACGGGTTCGATGACGGTGTCCCAGGCGTACGGGTCCTCGCTCTGGCCCTTGTCCCAGGGCATCTCGCCGTCCATGGGGAGCGTGGCGGAGACGTCGAGGTAGTCCCGCCAGTAGGGGTTGCCGGGGACGTAGTAGTCCCACTTGCCGCCGCCGAGGGTGAGGTAGTCGTTGTGGAAGCCGATCGCCGGGCGGACCCGGTCGTCGGTGACGCGCTCGCGCAGTTCGCCGTAGCGGAGCTGGGTGCGGACGCCGTCGGGGAGCGCGTCGGTGAGGGCGCGGGCGAGGGCGGTGACGGCGGCGGGGTCGTCGTTCAGTTCGTGGGACCACTCGCCCCAGTTGCCGAGGAAGCCCGCCTGCCAGACGCTGACCACGTCGCTGTGGCGGGCGACGAGCGGCGCGAGCCGGTCGAGGTGCCGTTCGATGTCGCGCACGCCGTATCCGCGCGCGGGCCGCACCCCGTCGTCGTACGCGAAGCGCAGCACGGCCGTGCAGTTCCGGGCGCGCAGCCCCTCGAAGACGTGCCGCATGTGGTCGAGGGCGGTGTCGGGGAGGGCGGTCGTCGCGTAGTCGTGGAGGTAGAAGTAGAGCTGGGTGACGTGGGCGCCCGTGCCGTACCTGCGGCGCAGGATGTCGAGCGTACGGTCCGCGTCCGCGGGGTGGTCGGCCTCGATGGGCCAGGGGCTGGTGAGGTCCTCGGCGTTGTACGACATCTCGTACCGGAAGCCGCGGTGCGGGTTGGCGAGCCCCTCCTCGCCGCCGGGGTCCGTGGCGCGGATGCCGCGCTGGGGGACGCGGACGAGCCGCTCGCGCGTGCGGGCGGCCGCGGCGGGCGGGGGCGCGAGCACGGCCCCGGCGCTCACGGCCGCGGCGACGCCCGTACCGGCGAGGAACATTCCACGGCGAGTCCACGAGGTGTCAGGCACACGGCAACAATAGGGATGTGCGCTCCTGTTGGGGAGAGTGCGGGAGAGTGCGGAACTGTCGTTCTGCCCCTCCCGGCCTCACATCGCGCCCTCGTCCTCGATCACATGCACCGCCGCCTCCTCCGCGCTCGCCGCTCCCCCGTCGATCCCCTCGTCGTGCGCGAAGAGTTCGGGGTCGCGGACCCGGCCCGTGCCCTCGTCCCCGGCGGTGAGGCGGCCGGTGCGGGGGCCGGGCCCGCCGGACCACTCGTCGGGGACGGGATCCGCGCCGTCCCCGCCTTCCCCGTCCTCCCCGTCGTCCGCGTACGGGGACGGCGGCTCGGGCTCCTCCTCCGCGAGGAGCTGGTCCAGGCTCTCGCCCTCGCGGGCCTCCTCGGCGGTGTTGCCGTAGGACTCCGCGGGGGACCACCGGTCGGCGGGCAGGATGCCGGTGTCCAGCGGGTCGGCGTCCAGCCGGTCCGTCAGCAAGGAGTCGGCGGGCTCCAGCACGCCGTCGTCCTCGGCCGGTTCGATGTCTTCCGTCTCGTCACTCATCAGGCCGGCTCCCCTATGGCGCCCAGGTGTAGCGGACGGTGGCGGCGATACGGCCCTCGTCCGCCAGGGTGCCCTCGGGCACGAAGACGACCTCGGCCTCCGTCGAGAGCGCGGACTCCACGATCTCGTCCACGACGTCCTCCCGGACCTCGCCCGTCGTGTCGCCCTCCGCCGCCCCGTCCTCGACGGGCACGAGGTGCTCCTCCGTGACCCGTACGGTCGCGCGGAACTGCTCCTCGACGACGAGCAGCGCGACCCGCCCCTCGCGCGCCGCGCCCCACACCTCGTCGAGCCCGGCGATGTACTCCTTGCGGCCACGCGCCGCGCCCAGCCGCTCGACCGCGTCGCGGGTGCGCTCGCGCCGCACCTCGGCCCGCGCGGGCGCGATGGCCTCGGCGAGCACGGGCGCGCTCGCGTCCGTCAGGCCGCCCTTGGGGACGGAGGCGAGGGCCGAGCGCGCCACGCGCGTACCGACGTCCTGCAGCGCGCTGAGTCCCGGCGGCAGCGCGACGAGCGCGAGCGGGCGCGGCTCGGTCTCCAGCACCTTGGCCAGCGAGGCGTCGACGGTGCGCAGGTACTTCAGGGTCGTCTCGTCGCGGTAGCGCTTGACGCTGTTGCCGCCGCGGTTCACCCGGGCCTGTGCGGGGTCCTCGTCCACGCGGACCGGCGCGTCCAGCGGGAAGCCCTCGCGCCGCGACTCGGTGAGCTGGTCGCCGGAGCCGCTCCACAGCCGCGCGCGGTCCTCGGCGAAGACCAGCACCCAGTACGGCCGGGCCTGCGCCTTGGCCGCGACGAGGCTGCGGGTCAGGAAGGAGTCGCTGAGGACCACGCGCTCGGCGGCCGTGCGCGGCAGGTACCAGACCTGGTGCTCGTCGGCGGTCGCGAAGAGCACCAGCGTGTGCAGCGTGTACGCGAACTCGACCTCGGCCTCCGCCGCTTCGAGCTGCGCCACGACCGCCTCCCGCGTGCGGTCCGAGACGTCCGGGTCGGCGTGCAGCCGGCGGGCGGCCTCGGCGATGAGGTTGCGCAGCCGCACCGGGTCCTGCTCGTTCGCGGGCCGGGTGCGGTGCGTGGGCACGACGAGGGAGACCGCCGGATACGGACGCCGTTCGCGCAGCGCCGCCAGCACGTCGTCGGTCAGGTCCGTGATGCGCATCCGTACCTCATTCCGTCGGGGACCCGTCAGGGGCGAGGGATGCCCCCAGGATCCCGCCGGACGGGGGTCCCCGCACCTCGGCGGGGATGCCGCGGCGGGCGGGCGGCCGTAGCCTGGCAGGACGGATGAAAGGAGGGGGCATGAGCGAAAGCGCTGCTCAGAACCCGGACGACGAGCCCACCCCGGACGCCGTGCTGCACGCCGCGCCCGACGGGGACCCGACGCCCGAGGACGTCGTCCTCGCCTCCGGCAGGGATCTCACACCCGAGAACCTGGAGTGGGCGCGGCGCAGGCTCGCCGAGCTGGGCCGGTCCGCGCTCGACCGCCAACTGCCGTGAGGCGCGGCCCGGCACCCGGCGGGTTCAGTACGCGACCGTGAAACGCCCGCCCACGTGCCGGGCCTCCTCGATCTCGTCGACGAGCGCCGCGGCGTAGTCCTCCGTGGAGATACGGCTCTCGCCCGCGCCGTCCGTCAGCAGCTCGTCGCCGCCCGTGCGGTAGACGCCCGTACGGGCGCCCGGCGCGATGCTCGCGGCGGGGCTGAAGCTCGTCCAGCGCACATCGGTGACCGTGCGGAGGAAGTCCAGCGCGTCGCCGTGCGCGTGCATGATCTGGAGCAGCCCCTCGGGCAGGCCCTCCGCGTCCCACACCTGCTTGCCGTCGGGCGTGCGCAGCGAGCCCGCGCCGCCGACCGCGATCAGCCGGGGCGCCGCGTCGCCGAGCGCGCGCAGCCCGGTCACCAGGGACCGCACGGACGGCTCGACCGTGGCGACATGGCCGGGCCCGTCGCCGCCGCCGACCGCGCTGACCAGGACGTCCACGCCGCGCGCGACCTCGGTCACCGTCGCGGGCGCGAGCACGTCGCCGGTCACGACCGTCACGCGCGGGTCGGCGTCCTCCAGCTTCTTCGGGTCACGGACCACGGCGGTGACCTCGTGCCCGCGGTCCAGCGCCTCGCGCACGACGCGGCTGCCGATGGTGCCGTTGGCTCCGAAGACCGCGATCCTCGCCTTGGTCGTCATGGGGTGCTCCTCGGTGGTGCGATGGTGGTTTCCGCTAGTTCCTGGCTCGATGTCTCCGACGCTACGCTCCGGAGCTGGGAGCGGCGAGGTACGCTGAGGACTGTCTATGGTGAATAACGGACACACTGCGATTCCCCGATGAGCCCCGACCCCGTGAGCCCCGACCCCGTGATCCCCGATCTTCCGTACGCCCCGCCGCCCGGAGTGTCCGCCGGGGTCGAGGTGATGACACTCGCCGAGCTGCGCACCCGCGCCCGCGCCAAGGGCCAGGTCATGTCCGACCCCCAGCGCCCCGGCTTCCACCAGCTCTTCGCACTGGACGAGGGCACGCTGCGGCAGACGGTCGACTTCGCGGAGTACGAGCTGACGCCGGGCTCCTGGCTCTGGGTCCGGCCGGGCCAGGTGCAGCAGCACGGCGACCTCGCTGCGGGCGAGGGCACGCTCGTCCTCTTCCAGTCCGGCTTCCTCGACCCCGCGACGGCCTCGGCGGCCCGCCTGGACGAGGCGTTCGGCCCCGTCCGGTGGCGCCCGGAAGGGGGCGCGACACGGCTGGCGCTGGAGCATCTCCACCGGGAGTTCGCGGCGTTCACCACGACGGAGGCCCCCGCCGCGGTGGCGCACCGCGCGGTGCTGCGCCACCTGCTGGCGGCACTGCTGCTCCGGATCACCGCCCTCTCGCCTGGCCCGGAGGGCGGCGGCGCCCCGGGCGCCGGTCCGGGCGAGACCTTTCTGCGGTTCCGCGCCGCGGTGGAGCGGGACTTCGCCCGCACCCGCCAGGTCGCCGACTACGCCCGCGCGCTGGGCTACTCGCCCCGTACGCTCTCGCGCGCGGCGCGGGCCGCGGCGGGCGTCGGCGCGAAGGAGTTCGTGGACCGCCGCGTCCTGCTGGAGGCCCAGCGGCTGCTGGCCCACAGCGACGAGCCCGCCGCGGTGATCGCCTCGCGGCTGGGCTTCGCCGACGCCACGAACTTCTCCAAGTTCTTCCACCAGCGCGCGGGCCGCACGCCGGGCGCGTTCCGCGCGTCCGTGCGGGGCGCCGACACCTGAGACCCCGGCACTGTTCCGGGCCCCCCTAGGCTGATCACGGGCTGCCCCGTCCTGTGCGTTGCAGACTGCGGCTGAGTGCCTGGCTGGCCGCGCAGTTCCCCGCGCCCCTGAAGCCGCCCCTCCGGGGCGTGCTTCGGGGCACGA
>NZ_BAAAPE010000015.1:0-218796 GCF_039530985.1 Streptomyces albiaxialis | reverse complement strand
GGGGAACTGCGCGAGCGGCCACAACGCACCCGCAGACCGCAGCGCGCGGAAAGGGGCACCCCGGACCCGGCACCCGGCACCCGGCACCTGGCACACGGCACACGGCACCGGCACCGGCACACGGCATGGGCAAGGCGCGGTCAGTCGGGAATCGTCAGTTCCGCCGAGAGGCGGAGGTCGGTCGCACTGCGGCCCACCGAGAGGGGGTGCGGGCCAGACTCGGTCCGCCAGCACTCGCCCGTGGCGTCCCATCGCTGGACCGCGCGCAGCGGCACGGCGAGCCGGACCTCGACGGCGTCCCCGGCGTCCGCTTCCGCGACGGCGAACGCGGCGAGGGACCGTTCGGCCCCCTCGGGCCCGAGGTAGAGCTGGACGACTTCGCGGCCCGGACGCCCACCCGTGTTGCGGACCCGGACGACGGCCTCGGCGACGGAGTCGTAGGGCCCCTCGGCCGTGCCGGAAGGGACCCGGACGTCGAGCGCCTCGTACGCCCACTCCGTGTACCCGAGGCCGTGCCCGAACCAGTAGGCCGGCTCGGAACCGGCGCGGGCCCAGGCCCGGTAGCCGATGTACGGCCCCTCCGCGTAAGGGAGTTGCCCGTCGCCGTCCGGGACGACCTGCCGCACCGGCACGTCGGTCTCCGCCGCCGGCCAGGTGGTGGGCAGCCGCCCGCCCGGTTCGGCGGCGCCCAGCAGGACGTCCGCGAGCGCGCTGCCGCCCGCCTGCCCGGGGAACCAGGCCAGCAACACGGCGGCCACCCGTTCGCGCCACGGCATCAGCACGGGCGCGCCCGCGTTGACGACGACCACCGTGTCCGGGTTCGCGGCGGCGACGCGCGCGACCAGTTCGTCCTGGCGGCCGGGGAGGGCGAGCGTGTCGCGGTCGACGCCCTCGCTCTCGGACTCGTCGGTGGTGCCGACGACGACGAGCGCGACATCGGCGTCGGCGGCGTCCCGCACGGCACGTTCGATCAGCTCGTCGTCCGGGACGACGGGCGCCCCGTGGCCGAGTTCGAAGGAGATCAGGCCGAAGAGGGGCCCCGCCTCCTTGCCGTTGACGCTGTGCACGAGGCGGACCGGGACCGCGTGGCCCGCGTGCGCGTCGAGGGTGAAGACGCGCTGCGGCGGGTTGAGGAACGCGGCGGCCGGGTCCTCGCTGTCGGGGTGCAGCTCGCCGTCGAAGAGCAGCCGGTCACCGGCCTCCAGCCGGAAGTGGCCGACGCCGCGCACCGCGAGCCGGTGGGCGCCGTCCTCGTCCGGGGTGAACTCGCCGGTCAGCTCGACGCGCCCGAGGTCGCCGAAGGCGACGCCGCCGGGCAGCGCGCCCATCCAGCGGACGGAGCCGTCGGCCTGCGCGGCGCGCGCGAGTTCGGCGTCGTCGAGCCCGAAGAGGGTGGCGGTGAGCGCGAAGCCGTCGGCGGCGGGCGCGAGCCGGGAACGGGGGTCGGGCCCGGGCTCGTACGTCACGGTGACGTCCTCGGGCACGGCGGCGCGCAGCCCGTCCAGGACCGTGCTGACGTGCGGCGGGAAGACCTGCGCGCTGCCTCCACCGCCGAACCTCGGGTGCGCGGCGGGGAGTCCGGCGACGGCGATCCGCCGGAGCGGCCGGGCCGCGTCGCCGCCCAGCGGCAGCGCGTTCCGCTCGTTGCGCAGCAGTACGAAGGAGCGCGCGGCGAGCGCGCGCGCCGTCTCCTCGCCGTCGAGCGGCGCGGGCAGGTCGCCGGGCGCCACGGCGGGCGGCGCTCCCTCCAGCACTCCGGCGCGCGCCGCGAGCAGCAGCACGCGGCGCGCGAGCGCGTCCACGGTCTCCTCCGGTACGCGGCCCTCGCGGACGGCGGCGACGAGGTGTTCGCCATAGACGGTGTGCGGGCCCGGCATCGCGAGGTCGAGGCCGCCGAGGGCGCAGCGGACGGTGTCGCGGGCGCCGGTCCAGTCGGAGACGAGGACGCCGTCGAAGCCCCATTCGCCGCGCAGCACCCCGTTGTTGAGCACGTCGTGCTCGCTCATGGTGGTGCCGTCGACGCTGTTGTAGGCCGCCATCAGGCCCCAGGGGCGGGCGGTGCGCACCATCCGCTCGAAGGGCGCGAGGTACAGCTCGCGCAGGGTGCGGGAGTCGGCGTGGACGTCGACGGTGTAGCGGTCGGTCTCCGAGTCGTTGGCGACGTAGTGCTTGGGCGTGGTGCCGACGCCGCCCTCCTGCACGCCGGTGACCAGCGCGGCCCCGAGGACGCCGGTGAGCACGGGGTCCTCCGCGTACGCCTCGAAGTGCCGCCCGCCGTACGGCGTCCGGTGCAGGTTGACGGTGGGCGCGAGCACGACGTGCGCGCCCTTGCGGCGGGCCTCCTGCGCGAGGAGCAGCCCGGCGAGGCGGGCCGCCTCCGGGTCCCAGGTCGCACCGAGCGCCGTGGGTGACGGGAGCGCCACGCTGGGGTCCTCGGGCGTCCAGTCCTCACCGCGTACGCCCGCGGGGCCGTCGGACAGCACGAGTCTGCCGAACCCGGCGGACGGCACCGGGCCGACCGACCACATGTCGGCGCCGCCGAGGAGGGCGACCTTCGCGGGCAGGTCCAGCCGGGCGAGGACCGCGTCCACGGCCTCGGCACGCTTGTCGCTCATTTCGCTCATGTCCTTCACCATGCCGCGCGCCCCTCAGATCCACCCGTCGAGAGCCGTGAGAAAGCCCTTGAGGTCGTCGCGGTGCATGACGTGCCCGGTGCCAGTGACCGTACGTACCTCGAAACCGCGTCCGGCGAGGAGCGCGGCGCGCTCGGGGCCGACGAGTTCGCTGGGGTCGGCGAGGAGCGCGAGGGAGGGGACGGCGGCGCGCGCGGGGAGCAGGTCGGTGTCCTCGTGGCCGTCCCTGAAGCGCGCGGTCGCGGGGTCCCAGAGGCGCAGGGTGGCCAGCTCCACGTCGATGTCCTCGGCGTCCCAGCGGGGCCGCGCCTCGGCGACCTCGGCGCGGGTCGTCTCGCGCTTGACCTTCTCGCCGTCGATGCCGTCGAGCGGGCCGGGGCCCGCGGCGAGGAAGGCGGGGTCCTCGTAGACGGCGCGGGCGGGGCGGAGGCGCTCGACGGCGCGGGAGAGGAGGAGCCCGCCGAGGGAGTGCCCGAGGGCCAGCTCGGCTCCGGCGGGCAGGGTGTCCACGAGGTCGTCGGCGAAGGCGTCGAGCGCGTAGTCGCCGGGGGCCGGGCTGCGGCCGTGGCCGCGCAGGTCGACGGCGAGCACCCGGTAGCCCCGCTCGGCGAGCGCGGGGCCCACCTTCACGAAGGTCCTGTGATCGGCCATGATCCCGTGGACGAGGAGGGCGAGCCGGTCGCCCCCGCCCCATTCGTGGGTGTGCAGCTTCACGGTGGGTCCCGCCTTACGTGCGTGGGAGAGGGCACGCCGTCGCGCGCCTGGTGACACGTGTCACTGACACGTGTAACGTCCTGTCTAGCACTGCCCCGACCGATCCGCCAGACCCGGCCTGGTCAACGGCTGTTCAAGGCCCGACGGGCCCGTCGAGACCCATCGAGACCCCGTCGACGCCGGCCGGGGCCGGTCGAGGCCCGGGAAGGACGAAGCCGCCATGACCGATCCCCGCTCCGCGTCCGCGTCCCCGCCGACCAGTGCCGACGTGGCCCGTCGCGCGGGCGTCTCGCGCGCCACCGTCTCGTACGTGCTGAACGGCGCCGAGAGCAGCGCCCGTATCAGCGAGGCCACCCGCGCCCGCGTGCACGCCGCCGCCGACGCGCTGGGGTACGTTCCGCACGCCGCGGCCCGCGCCCTGCGCGCGGGCGCCAGCCGGATGGTGCTGATGTCGGCCCCGCACGTGCCCGCGGGCCCGCTCTACGCGCGCTTCGCACACGAGGCCCAGAGCGCCCTGCGCCTCCTCGGCTACACGGTCGCGCACGTCGCCGCCGGAGCCGCCGGTGACACCGGGATCCCCGGGGTCACCGGGATCCCCGGGGTCACCGGGGACGACGGCGGCACCGGAGCCTCCGGGAACGAGGACGGCACCTCGGTCGACGTCCGCGCCTGGGCCGAGCTGCGGCCCGCGGCCGCCGTCGCGCTGCCGCCCACCGTGCTCACCCCCGCCGATGTGACGCTGCTCAAGCGCGCGGGCACCCGGGCGGTCATCACCGTCGGCCCGCCGCGCGTCGCGGGCGCGCACTCGCTGACGATGGACCAGCGCGAGGTCGGCTCGGCGGCGGTGGCACACCTCGTGGAGCGCGGGCGGCGGCGCGTCGGGGTCGTCGTCCCGGCGGAGCCGGGGCTCGACGCGTTCGCCCGCCCCCGGCTCGCGGGGGCCCACGCGGCGGTGGCCGAGGGCTCCGGCGGCGGCGCGGACGTACGGATGACGCCGCTGCCGCTCGCCCTCACCGAGGAGTCGGCCGCCGCGCTCGCCGCCCGCTGGCCCGCGCTGGGCCTCGACGCGGTCTTCGCGTACAACGACGAGTACGCGGTGCTCCTCCTGCGCGCCCTCCAGGACGCCGGGGTGCGGGTGCCCGAGGACGTCGCGGTCATCGGCGCCGACGACCTCCTGGCCGCCCGGCTGACGCGCCCCCGCCTCAGCAGCGTCCGCGTCGAACACGCCTCGGGCGCCGATTTCGCCGCTTATGTCGACGAGTTGGTCCGCTCCCCCGGCGCCCGTCCGCGCCGCCGCCGGGCGATGACCGTGAGTGTGACGGCGCGGGACTCGACGTAGCGGCGAGGGCCCTGGAAGTGGGCACCGTTATCGTCTTCGCGCGCCCCGATGATAGGCATCGCCCCAGGTCAGAGCGTTCTTATCGGTACTGACAACGGTCACCGGTACAGCCTTTGCCACCCTCCCGTCCCGTGCGCTTCACTGCACTCAGCCGACCCCGATCCGGGGGTCCGCGGGAGGGGAGGAACGGTGGGCAAGGGACCGCACGGTCAGGGCCACGCGCACGGGCACGGTGGCGGGCACGCACACGGCGGCGGGCACGGAGACGGGCACGCGGGGCACTCGCACGGGGTGTCCGCGGACACCGACCGGCGCTGGCTGACGAGCGCGCTGGTGCTCATCACGGTGTTCATCGCCGTCGAGTCGGTCATCGCCTTCGCCGCCGGATCGCTGGCGCTGCTGTCCGACGCGGCGCACATGCTCACGGACGCGGTGTCGATCGTGCTGGCGCTGGTCGCGATGCGGCTGTCGGCGCGCCCCGCGCGCGGCGGCTTCACCTTCGGTCTCAAGCGCGCGGAGATCCTCTCCGCGCAGGCCAACGGGCTGACGCTGATCCTCGCCGCGGCCTGGCTCGGCTACGAGGCGGTCGAGCGCCTCATCCACCCGCCCGAGGTCACGGGCTGGCTGGTGCTGGTGACGGCCCTCGCGGGCATCGTCGTGAACCTCGCGGCGACCTGGTGCCTGTCCCGTGCCAACCGCTCCTCCCTCAACGTCGAGGGCGCGTACCAGCACATCCTCAACGACCTGTTCGCGTTCATCGGCACGGCGATCGCCGGTCTCGTCGTCGTCCTCACGGGCTTCGCCCGGGCCGACGCCATCGCCACGCTGGTGGTCGTCGCGCTGATGCTGAAGGCCGGGTACGGGCTGCTGCGCGACTCGGGCCGGATCTTCCTGGAGGCGGCGCCCGTCGGCCTGGACCCGGACGCGATCGGCGACCGCCTCGCGGCCGCGCCCCGCGTGACCGAGGTCCACGACCTGCACGTCTGGACGATCACCTCCGGCGAGCCCGCCCTCTCCGCGCACGTCCTGGTCGAGCCGGGCGGCGACTGCCACGGCGTCCGCCGCGCCCTCGACACCGCGCTGGCCGAGGAGTACGGGATCACGCACACGACGCTCCAGATCGACCACGCGGCCCCGGCCGCCGTCGAGGCGGCGCCGGCCCTCGCGGTCGCGACGGCCGGACCGGTCCCCCACTGCGCGGCGGCCCACGGCCCGGTCCACCACGAGGGGCCGCACGAGCACTGAGCGGGCGCGCTACGCACCGTCCCCCTCCGGCGGCGTCCCCGGCAGCAGGGCCGTGATCAGGGTGTGCCGGAGCCAGCTCTCGTACGCGTCGTAGGACCACCCGGCGTCGCGTACGAGGCTGTCGTGGACGCCGAGGGTCAGCAGGGCCACGGCGATGTCGGCGGCCCGGTCGGCGACGGGGTGGCCCGTGGCGCGGACCCGGTCGATGATCATCTCGACGCCGAGCCGGTTACGGCGCTCGCCCTCCGCCCTGGTGGCCCGGATGTCGGGGTCGACGGCGGCGCCCGATTCGAGGATCGCCACGATGTCGCCGCAGCGCTCCCTGACCTGGCGGCTGGCGGTGGCCATCAGGCCGAGCAGCTCCTCCGGGTCCGTGGCCTCCCCCGACGCGGCCATCAGGTCGGGCAGCCCGGACTCGTCGTCCAGCAGGTCGACGAGTCCGGCGAGCACGCCTGCCTTGGAGCCGAAGTGCGCGTAGAGCGTCTGGGGCGCGACGCCCGCCTCCTGCGCGATGAGACGGACCGGCGTACGGGCGTAGCCGCGCTCGGCGAAGAGGTGGCGCGCCGCGGTGAGGATCGTGCGGAGGGTCAGGGCCTCGCGCCGGTCGCGCAGCCGGACGATTCCGGGCAGGTCCTCGGTCATGTAGCCTCCGGAGCAGAAAGTTGGAACGTTGTTCTAGTCACTGCAACAGCGATTCACCGGAGGTTACCGTGAACGCCGAAGAGATCCTCACCGGGATGGCACGTGCGTGGAACGCGGGCGACGGCGCCGGATGGGCGGCCCACTTCGCGCCGGACGCCGACTTCGTCGACGCCGTGGGGCGCGTCCAGCACGGCCGGGACGTCATCGGGGCGGAGCACCAGAAGATCTTCGACACGATCTACCGGGGCAGCGAGCTGGAGCTCCGGCTGAGGGACACCAGGCGGCTCGGCGAGGACGTGTACCTGATGCACAGCACCTCGTCGCTGGACGTACCGGCCGGTCCCCGGGCCGGTCACTGGGAGGCGATCCAGACGAAGATCGTCCAGGACGGGCTGATCCTCGCCTTCCACAACACCGCGCTCGTGGACCTGGCGGACGTCGTCCACGAGGACGAGGAGCTGGCCCGGCGCTCGCCGCAGGAGTGGCGGCACGCGTAGCCCCGCCGGGAATCGGGGGCCGGAGCCCGCGAGTCGGGGACCGGGCCCCCGGACCTCCGAGCCCCCGGCCCTCCGGGCCACCGGCGCTCAGCGCCTGCGCGGGCGCAGGTGGGTGCGTATACCCGGCAGGCCGCCGAGCAGCAGCCAGCAAGCCGCGACGGCGCAGACGCCGGTCCAGCCCCAGTGGCCGAAGGCGACGCCGCTGAGCGCGGAGGCGGCCGCGGCGCCCGCGAACGCGGCCACGACGTAACCGGTGTTGGCGGCGGCGGGCGTGTCCGTGGCCGCCAGCGCCCGGGCCTGGTTGGCGACCTGGCCCGCGACCAGACCGGCGTGGACGAGGACGGCCGCCGCACACAGGGCCCACATCCGGTGGCCGCCGAGCCAGAAGAGCGGCAGCCAGAGGACGGCGAGGGCGTACGTGCCGCGCACCACCTTGCGCGAGCCGAACCGGTCGACGAGACCGCCGGAGAGCGGCGCGACCAGGCTGGCCGAGAGCCCGAGGAGGCCGAAGAGCCCGGCCGTCCCGGTGGAGAGGTGGTACGGCTCGCCGGTCAGCAGCAGGACGAGCGAGGTCCACAGGGCGCTCCACGCGCCGAAGAGGCCCCCCTGGCGCAGGCAGGCCCGGCGCAGTTCGGCGGAGGAGGCCAGCGCACGTGCCGTACGGGCCATGCCGTGCAGGGGGTTCGCGGTCACGGCCGGTCCGCCCGCACGCGCGCCGGAGGGCAGCAGCGCGGCGGTACCGGCGCCGACCACGACGGTGAGGAGCCCGGCGGCGAGGAAGACCGCGCGCCAGCCGTACGCCTGCGCCGCGGCGCCGCCCAGCACGCGGGCGGCGACGATCCCGGCGAAGAGCCCGGCCATCAGCGCGCCGAGGTGCATGCCGCGCCGCCCGGCCGGGGCGCGCTCGACGACGAGCGGCACGAGGAGCTGGGGGACGACGGACGCCGCGCTGGCGGCGAACACCCCGGCCCCCAGCAGCCCGAGCCCGGGCGCGAAGGAGGAGGCGGCCATGGCGGCGCCGACGCCCAGGGCGAGGACCGCGACGGCCTTGCGGCGGTGCGCGGTGTCGCCGAGGGGCGCGAAGAGGAGCAGCCCCGCCGCGTAACCGAGCTGGCCGACGGCGGCGATCCAGCCGACGCCCGAGGCGGCGGCGCCGAAGCTGTGCGCGATGAGCCCGAGGAGGGGCGCGGCGAGATAGATGTTGGCGACCGTCACGGCGGTGCACAGCGCGATGACGGCGAGCAGGACGGGGGACGTACGGCCGCCGGGGCCGACGGGGGCCGGGGGCGTGGCCGGGGCCGGAGCCGGGACCGGGGCCGGGGCCGCCTGCGCGGTCGCGGCCTCGTCGCGGCGGGTGCTGCCGGAGAGAGACATGCGGTCCTTCGGTTCGGAAGAGGCACCCCTGGGCAGGGCGAAGAGGTTCCAACCAACTTGTTGGTTGGAACTCTGGCAGGCCCGCGTCAGCCCTGTCAACCAAACAGTTGGTTACACTGACCGGCATGGCAGCACCCTCGACCGGGACACGCGATCCCGAGGCGACCAAGGCCCGCATCTTCCGCGCGGCCACCCAGGAGTTCGCCGCCCACGGCATCGCGGGCGCCCGCGTCGACCGCATCGCCCGTGAGGCACAGGCCAACAAGCAGCTCATCTACGCCTATTTCGGCAACAAGGCGGAGCTGTTCTCGCAGGTCCTGGAGGCGAATCTGATCGATCTGATCGCCGAGATCCCCATCGACGCCGAGGACCCCGTGGCCTGGGCCGACCGCCTCCTCGACTACCACGCGTCCCACCCCGAGGTGACGCGGCTGATGCTCTGGGAGGCACTGGAGTTCGGCGAGACCTCGGCACTCCCCGCCGCGAACGCGCGCGCGGAACAGTACACGCGCAAGGTCGCCGCCTTCGAGGAGGCGCAGCGCCAGGGGCTCATCGACACGGCGATCCCGCCCGGGGACCTCGTCTTCCTGATGATCACGCTGTTCATCTCGCCCACCGCCATGCCGCAGATCCGCCATCTGCTCGCGGGCGACACGGACGAGGACACGGCGCGACTGCGCGGCTCGATCCGCACCGTCGTGCGCCGCATCACCGGCACCTGACCGAGGGCCGGGACCCCCTCAGCGCGGGACTTTCCCGGCGAACCGGGGTGTTTCGGCGCTGACTCACCAGACAGGGCCGTTCGGCCCCTGCGAAGGACCGCGCCCCGGGGGCACTCTGAAGCATCACCTCCCGGGGCCAGCCTCGGACCCCGGGACTGTGGGGGGGAAATGGGGGCAGGGTCCGTTGCTGAGCGGCCTCGGACCGGCCCCCCGGTACGCCCGGGCGTAACCCGTCGCACGCCCGGGCGTATCCCACGTCCCCCGTTCCGGAGGTGTCACTCCGGACCCGGAGGGGTCACTCCGGAGGAGTCGGCATCCCCTCATGGCGGTACATCGCCTGGATGTCCATCTCCAACTGCACCGTGCGCCCGATGACGACGATGCCGCGCTGGATCATGTTCCCGTAGTTGAGCGTGAAGTCGTCGCGGTGCAGTTCCGCGGTCGAGTACGCCGCGCAGCGCAGCTCTTCCCCGTAACCGCCGTTGACCGAGCCGTGGTAGCTGGTGTCGAGGTTGACCGTGCGGCTCACCCCGTGCAGCGTCAGCGTGCCCTGCACGGTCCACTTCGAGCCGCCCTTGTGGGTCAGCTTGCTGCTGGCGAAGTGGAGGTACGGGTAGCGCTCGACGTCCAGGAAGTCGGCGGACTTCAGGTGCTCGTCGCGCGTCCTGTTGCCGGTGTCGATGCTCGACGCGTCGATGGTGATCTCCAGGTAGGAGTCCTCCATCCGCTCGGCGACGCGGATCCCGCCGTCGAAGCGGGTGAAGCGGCCGTGCACATTGGACATCCCGAAGTGCCGGGCCACGAAGCGGATCGCCGAGTGCGGCGGGTCGAAGACCCACACGCCGGGCTGCGGGAGGTCGGGCTCCTGGCCCGTCTCCATCCGCAGCCGCTCCAGCGGCGCCGGGGCCCCGGCGGGGACCTCGATGACGCGGTGCAGCGGGTGGAGTCCCTCGACGGTGCCGCGCAGCGCGTACCGCCCCTGCGGCAGCGCCGCGGTCACGCGCCCGAACGGATCGGTGGTGGCCTTGAGGACGTGCCGCCGGGTGTCGGTCTCCGTGAGCGTCACCTCGACGCCCGGCAGCGGCTGCCCCATCGGGTCGGAGATCTCCGCACTGAGGAGCCCCGCCTCCTGGGGAAGTCCGTCCACCGGCCAGCCGCCGCCGGAGTTCTTCGGCCTTCTCCTGCTGAGGAGCGTCCCGAGGCCCATAAATCCTTGCCTACTTCCTGCTTTGTTGCTCACGTGCTGCCGCGTCTCGCGCGGTACCTGGCCAAAAGCGACCGAATCCGATCGTACGTACGTAGCCGCAAAAGTCGTAACCCGGGCTCTCTCCGCGAACACGAAACCGTCACGCATTTCCCCGTCCCGGACGGTTGATTTCTCCTTACGCGTGAGTAAGTTGACTCCCGCGTCAGCACGTTGAGCCATGCGAGCACTTCCCCACCCCACCCCCGCGCCGCGAGCCGCGAACAGGAGCCGACAATGGGTGTCCGGAAGGATCTGAGAACGGCGAAACGGCGCGGCGACCTCGCCGCCCGCGTCCGCTACGAAGTGATCGACGAGGGCGGGACCGTGCGCGAGGTCCGCGCGGAACCGCTCGTACCGCCCGCGCGGACCGGCAGCATCGCCGACATCCCGTTCACCAACGCGGCCGAGGCACCCGGCGCCACCGTGCTGCGCCGCAAGGAGGGCGGGGCCTGGCATCCGGTCACTGCCACCACCTTCGCACGCGAGGTCGCCGACGCCGCGAAGGGGCTCGTCGCCGCGGGCCTCGCGCCGGGCGGACGCGTCGCCCTCATGTGCCGCACACGGTACGAATGGTGTGTTCTGGACTTCGCGATCTGGGCCGCCGGCGGGCAGACCGTTCCCGTCTACGCGACCTCGTCCGCCGAGCAGCTCGCCTGGATCCTCGGCGACTCGGGCACCGCCTTCCTCCTCGTCGAGAACGACGAGCACGCGGCGACGGCCGAGGAGGTCTTCGCCGCGCTGCCCGAGGGCTCCGAACGCCCTCGGCTCTGGCAGATCGACGCGCCGCCCGGCGGCACCTCCGCCCTCTCCCGGCTCGCCGCGCTCGGCGCCGACGTGCCCGACGAGGAGCTGGCCAAGCGGCGCGCGGCGCTCGGGCCCGACACCGTCGCGACGGTGTGCTACACCTCCGGCACCACCGGCAAGCCCAAGGGCTGCGTGCTCACGCACGGCAATCTGCACGCCGAGGCCGCCAACACGGTCGAGCTGCTGCACCCCGTCTTCCAGCAGGTCACCGGGCAGACCGCCTCGACCCTGCTCTTCCTGCCCCTCGCGCACATCCTCGGCCGCACGATCCAGATCGCCTGCCTCTCCGCCCGGATCGAATTCGGCCACTGCCCGAGCATCAAGCCCGAGGAGCTGCGGCCCGAACTCCGCTCGTACCGGCCGACGTTCGTCGTCGGCGTGCCCTATCTCTTCGAGAAGATCCACGACACCGGGCGCGAGACCGCCGAGAAGATCGGCCGCGGCGCCTCCTTCGAGCGCGCCGACCGTACGGCCGTACGCTTCGGCGAGGCGTATCTGCGGAAGTTCCTGGAGACCGGCAAGGGCCCGGGCCCCGGCCTGTACGCCGCCTGGGCGCTCTACGACCTGCTCGTCTACCGGCGCGTCCGCAAGGAGCTGGGCGGCAGGCTCCGCTACGCGATCAGCGGCGGCTCCCCGCTCGACCGCCGCCTCAACCTCTTCTTCTACGCGGCGGGCATCATCGTCTACGAGGGGTACGGCCTCACCGAGACCACCGCCGCCGCCACCCTCATCCCGCCCCTCACCCCGCGTCCGGGCACCGTGGGCCGCCCCGTGCCCGGCACGGCCGTACGGATCGCGGACGACGGGGAAGTGCTGGTCAAGGGCGGCGTCGTCTTCGGCGCGTACTGGAACAACGAGGAGGCGAGCCGCGAGGTCCTGCGCGACGGCTGGTTCGCCACCGGGGACCTCGGGCGGCTCGACGAGGACGGCTTCCTGAGCATCGTCGGGCGAAAGAAGGACATCCTCATCACCAGCGGCGGCAAGAACGTCTCCCCCGCGCCCCTGGAGGACCTGCTGCGCAGCCGCCCGCCGGTCGCCCAGTGCATGGTCGTCGGCGAGGGACGGCGGTACGTGGCGGCGCTCGTCACCCTCGACCCGGAGGCCGTCGCGCACTGGCTGGCCGTGCGCGGGCGCCCCCGCGACACCCCCTTCGCCGAGCTGCGCGAGGACCCGGACCTGCTCGCGGCCGTCCAGCGTGCCGTGGACTACGCGAACGCCTCGGTCTCCGCGGCCGAGTCCATACGCCGCTTCCGCGTGATCGACGGCGACTTCACCGAGGAGAACGGGCTCCTCACCCCCTCGCTCAAGGTCAAGCGCAGGGCGGTGGCCGAGGCGTACGCCGACGAGATCGAGGCCCTGTATGACGCGTGAGCGGCCGGAACACGCGTACGACTACGACGTGATCGTCGTGGGCTCCGGCTTCGGCGGCGCGGTCTCGGCGCTGCGGCTGACGGAGAAGGGCTACCGGGTCGGCGTCCTGGAGGCCGGGCGCCGCTTCGCGCGCGAGGAGCTGCCGGCCTCCTCATGGGACCTGCGCGACTATCTGTGGGCCCCGGCCCTGGGCCTCTACGGCATCCAGCGCGTCCACCTGATGGCGAACGTGATGATCCTGGCGGGCGCGGGGGTCGGGGGCGGTTCGCTGAACTACGCGAACACGCTCTACGTGCCGCCCCGCCCGTTCTTCACCGACCGCCAGTGGGGCCACATCACCGACTGGCAGGCCGAACTCGCGCCCTTCTACGACCAGGCCCGCCGCATGCTCGGCGTACGCCTCAACCCCACGACCACGCCCTCCGACGTCCACCTCAGGGCGGCGGCGGACCGGATCGGCTACGGCGACTCGTTCCACCCGGCGCCCGTCGGCGTCTTCTTCGGCGACGGGCGCGACGCCGACGGCCGCACGAAGGCCCGTCCGGGCGAGTCGGTGCCCGACCCGTACTTCGGCGGAGCGGGCCCGGAACGCACGGCCTGTGTGGAGTGCGGCGAGTGCATGACCGGCTGCCGCAAGGGCGCCAAGAACACGCTCAACGAGAACTACCTCTACCTGGCCGAGCGGGCGGGCGCCCGGGTGCACCCCATGACGACCGTCCTGGGCGTGCGCGAGGAGGGCGACGGCTTCGCCGTCACCACCCGGCCCACCGACCGGCGCCGGGTACGCCCGCGCGTCCTCCTCGCCCGCCGTGTGGTCCTCGCGGCCGGTACGTACGGGACGCAGACCCTGCTGCACCGGATGCGCGACACCGGCGGGCTCCCCCGGCTCTCCGCACGGCTGGGCGAGCTGACCCGCACCAACTCCGAGGCCCTGGTGGGCGCGCTCACCTTCCCCCGCCGCTACCGCGCGCTGCACGGCCGCGACGCCGAGCTGGACTTCACCAGGGGCGTGGCCATCACCTCCTCGGTCCATCCGAACGCCAGCACCCACATCGAGCCCGTCCGCTACGGCAAGGGCTCGAACCTGATGGCGCTGATCTGCGTCCCGCAGTACGCGACGGGCGGGCGGCTGCCGAACTGGCTGGCGGCGCTCGGCCAGTACCTGCGGCACCCGCTGCTCGTCCTGCGCACCGCCACCACGTACCGCTGGTCGGAGCGGACGATCATCGGGCTCGTCATGCAGACCCTCGACAACTCCCTCACCACGTACCGCCGACGGCGCGGCCCCGGGAAGGGCCTGCTCACCGCCCGTCAGGGGCACGGCGCCCCGAACCCGGCGCACATCCCCGAGGGCGCCGAGGCCGTACGGCACATCGCCGAGCGCATCGGCGGCTTCCCCGGCACCAACCTCGGCGAACTCGCGGGCCGCCCGCTGACCGCGCACTTCCTGGGCGGCTGCCCCATCGGCGAGGACGCCGACAGCGGCGTCGTCGACCCGTACCACCGGCTGTACGGCCACCCCGGCATCAGCGTCGTCGACGGCTCGGCGGTCTCCGCCAACCTCGGCGTGAACCCGTCGCTGACCATCACGGCGCAGGCCGAGCGCGCGATGTCCCTGTGGCCCAACAACGGCGAACCGGACCCCCGCCCGGCTCCGGACGCCCCGTACGTACGCCTGGATCCCGTGCCTCCCCGTGAACCCGCCGTCCCCGAGGGGGCTTTCGCGGCGCTGCGGCTCCAGTAGGGTGCCCCGCGTTTGACCGGTCCGAGGTCGACGTGAGGAGAGCTCATGCGCATACGTCCGAGAGCGTGGCTGTTCCCCCTGCTGGCGGCGGCGACGACGCTCACCGTGGTGCTGGTCACCGTCCCCGGGGACGGCGGCTCGCGCGACGGCCGTCCCCGTGCCGGGACGGTCGCGGCACCCGCCCCCGCGGGCAAGGCGAAACCCGACGCCCGCGACGTCGTCCTGGCCGTCCACGGCGGCGCCGGGACCGCGCTCGTGCGGGACGAGACCAGCCCCGAGAAGGAGAAGGCCTACCGCGACGGCCTCGAACGGGCCCTGCGCGCCGGACAGAAGTCCCTCGACCGCGGCGCGAGCAGCGTCGAGGCCGTCGAGGCGGCGGTGAACGTGCTGGAGGACGACCCGCTGTTCAACGCGGGCAAGGGCGCGGTCTTCACGGCGGACGCGGGCCACGAGCTGGACGCCTCGATCATGCGCGGCTCCGACCTCGAGGCCGGTGCCGTGGCGGGCGTGAAGCATGTGCGCAACCCCATCACCGCGGCGCGGCTGGTGATGGAGAAGTCCAAGCACGTGATGCTCGCGGGCCAGGGCGCCGACGACTTCGCCGTGGAGCAG
Source organism: Streptomyces albiaxialis (assembly GCF_039530985.1). Classification (NCBI taxonomy): domain Bacteria; kingdom Bacillati; phylum Actinomycetota; class Actinomycetes; order Kitasatosporales; family Streptomycetaceae; genus Streptomyces; species Streptomyces albiaxialis. The sequence goes on along the minus strand of NZ_BAAAPE010000015.1, from coordinate 203,853 downwards.
GGACTCAAGCCCGTCACGCAGGACCACTTCTGGACCCAGCGGCGCTGGGACCAGCTCATGGAGGCGAAGGGCAAGAAGTCCGCCGCGGAGAAGGACAGGAACAAGGACAGGGACGAGGACAGGGACGAGGCCAAGGGCACGGTCGGCGCCGTCGCCATCGACCGCGAGGACGACATGGCGGCGGCCACGTCGACCGGCGGCATGACCAACAAGATGGCCGGGCGCGTCGGCGACTCCCCGATCATCGGCGCCGGTACGTACGCCAAGAACGGCACCGTCGCCGCCAGCGCCACCGGGGACGGCGAGATCTTCATCCGCGGCGCGGCGACGGCCACGATCTCGAACCTCATGGAGTTCGGGGGCAAGGACGTCGCGCGGGCCTCGTACGAGGTCCTGGTGAAGCGGCTGCCGAAGCTCGGCGGTACCGGCGGGGTGATCGCCCTCGACGCGAAGGGCGTCTTCGACGCGCCGCACAGCAGCGAGGGCATGCTGCACGGCTACCTCACGAAGGACGGCAAGCTCGTCACCAAGATCTTCAAGGAGGAGTCCCCGCCGAATCAGTGAGACCGGGCAGGGGGCGGCTGAGCAGGGGCTGCCCCTTGCCGCGCGTCGCAGCCCCCGGGCCCGCTCCGGCTGAGCGCGCAGTTCCCCGCGCCCCTGAAGCCGCCCCTCCGGGGCGTGCTTCATCCGCGCGGGTACGCCCCGTCAGGGGCGCGGAGAACTGCGCGAGCGGCCACGACGCACCCGCAGGCGGCCCGGCACGACAAGGGGCAACCCCTGTCCGTCTAACCAGGCAGCGGGGCCAGCGGGGTCCTCAACGGGAGGCCCAGCAGGGCGCGTTCCCTCACCCACCGCGTGGGCCGGTAACGGGGGTCGCCCGTCGACGCGAGCAGCGACTCGTAGAGGGCCAGCATCCGCTCGGCGCCCAGGGAATCGCCCCACGCCAGGGGGCCCTTGGGATAGCCGAGGCCCAGGGTGACCGCCGTGTCGATGTCGTCCGGCGTCGCGATGCCGCGCTCGGCGATCGACGTGGCGACCGCGACGATCGAGGCCAGCAGCCGCTGGGCCGCCGACCCGGCGGTGTCCCGGACCACCGTCACGGCGTGCCCCTCGGAGAGGACCGCCGCCGCGTCCCGCACCGCGTCGGCCGAGGTCGCCGGGGTGACGGCGAGGACGCGGCGCGGGGTGCCCAGGGAGAGCGGGTCGAGACCGAGCGTGCGCTCGGCAGGCAGGCCGTACCGGGCGACCGCCTCCGCGACGGACGTCCCCCACGTGGGGACCAGGACCAGACCCCCGTCGCGCTCCGCGCGGCGCAGCGCCGCCCGCAGGGCGTCGGCCTCGGGCCCCTCCCCCGCGACGGCCACGGGGCGGGCGGCGTCGCCTCCGGCGAGGTCCTGCTCGGGGACGTCGCGGGGGCCGGGCCCGCCGCCGTCGTACGCGTAGAAGCCGCGACCCGTCTTGCGGCCGTGCAGGCCCGCCGTCACGCGGTTCGCTGTGAGGTACGAGGGGCGGAGCCGGTCGGAGAAGCGGAAGCCGCTCCAGACGGTCTCCATGACGGACGCGGTCACATCGAGCCCGGTGAGGTCCATCAGCTCGAACGGGCCCATGCGCAGGCCCAGGACGTCGCGGGCGATCCGGTCGAGCTCCGCGGGCCCGGCCACGGACTCCTCCAGCAGCGCGAACGCCTCGGTGACCAGGCCGCGCCCGGCGTGGTTGACGAGGAACCCGGGGGTGTCGGCGACGGTGACGGCGCGGTGGCCGCAGCCCTCCACGAACGCGGCCAGCATCGGCGGCACGTCCGCCCGCGTCTCCGCGCCCGGCACGACCTCGACGATCCTCATCAGCGGCACGGGGTTGAAGAAGTGCAGCCCCGCCAGCCGTCCGGGGTCGGAGAGCTGCGCGGCGATGCGGGTGACGGGCAGCGAGGAGGTGTTGGTCGCGAACACGGTCTCCGGCGGCAGTACGCGCTCCAGCTCGGTGAAGACCCCGGCCTTGACCTCCAGCTCCTCCAGCACGGCCTCGATCACCAGCTCGGGCGCGCCGTCCTCGGCCGGAGGCGCGTAGGGCGAGTCGAGCGGGACCAGCCGGTCCAGCGCGCCCTTGGCCTCGTCGGCGGCCATCCGCCCCTTCTCGACGGCGCGCTCGCACATGCGCCGGACGAAGTCCACGGCCTCGGCGACCGACTCGGTGCGGGCGTCGGCGAGTTCGGCCGTATGGCCCGCGGTGACGGCCCACTGGGCGATGCCGCGTCCCATCGTGCCCGCTCCGACGATCCTGATGCGCATCGTGCGTCCGTCCTCTCGGCTCGTTCCGGGTCACGGAACAGTGGACCTTGCGCGGCCCGAAATGGAAAGGTCGGCCCCATGACATCGCAGTCCCGGCGCACGGCGCAGTCCATCGTGATCAGCCACCCCCTCCGTACGCCGATCGGGAGGTTCGGCGGCGCCCTGGCGGGGCAGCGCCCCGCGGGGCTCGCGGCGCGGGTGGTCGCCGAGGTCGTGTCGCGGAGCGGCGTGGCGCCCGACGACGTGGACGAGGTGATCCTCGGGCACGCCTACCCCAGCATGGAGGCCCCGGCGATCGGCCGGGTGGCGGCGCTGGACGCGGGGCTGCCGCAGTCGGTGACGGGCACGCAGATCGACCGCCGCTGCGGCTCGGGCCTCCAGGCGGTGCTGGACGCGGCGATGCAGATCCGGGCGGGCTTCAGCGAGGTCGTGGTCGCGGGCGGCGTCGAGGTGATGAGCGCCGCGCCGTATTACACGCACGAGGGACGCTGGGGCATCAAGGGCCCGGGGCTCCAGTTGCACGACGCGCTGGCGCGCGGGCGGGTCACGGCGGGCGGCGAGAACCACCCGGTGCCCGGCGGCATGATCGAGACGGCCGAGAACCTGCGCCGCGAGTTCGGGATCTCGCGCGAGGACCAGGACGTGCTGGCGCTGCGCTCGCAGCGGCGCGCGGCGCACGCCATGGAGAAGGGCCTGTTCGCCGACGAGACGGTGCCCGTGACCGTGCGGACGCGGAAGGGCGCGGACGTCGTGACGGCCGACGAGCATCCGCGTCCGGACACGACCGCCGAGCAGTTGGCGGGGCTGCGCCCGGTCATGGGCAAGGACGACCCGGAGGCGACGGTCACCGCGGGCAACGCCAGCGGGCAGAACGACGCGGCGGCGGCCTGCCTGGTCACCTCGGAGGCCACGGCCGAGCGGCTGGGGGTCACGCCGATGCTGCGGCTCGTGTCGTTCGCGCGCGCGGGCGTGCCTGCGCGGACCATGGGACTGGGGCCCGTCCAGGCGACGCGTGACGCGCTGGAGCGCGCGGAGCTGACGCTCGCTGACCTCGATCTGATCGAGCTGAACGAGGCGTTCGCCGCGCAGGTCCTCGCCTGCACCCGCGCCCTGGGGCTGACCGAGAGCGACCACGAGCGGCGGATCAACGTGAACGGTTCGGGCATCTCGCTCGGCCACCCGGTCGGCGCCACGGGCGCGCGGATCCTGGCGACGCTCGCGCACGAGATGCGGCGCGGCCACGCGCGGTACGGGCTGGAGACGATGTGCATCGGCGGCGGCCAGGGGCTCGCCGCGGTCTTCGAGCGCGCCGACGCCTGACGGCCCCGCCGGTCCCGCCGGTCCCCAGGGGGCCGGCTAGTCCATCTCCTGCGCGATCCGGTGGAGCATCTCCCGGCTCGCGGCGGGCGGTTCGGAACGGGTCACCAGGCAGTCGACCACGTGCCGGTATGTCTCGATGTCGGAGGCGCCCTCCAGATAACTGGCGCCGTTGAGCTGTTCGAGATAGACCACGTCCGGCAGTTCGGCCACCGGCATCCGCAGCAGCGTCACCGGGCCTCCCGCGGCGGCATGGCCCCCCGCGCTGAACGGCATGACCTGGACGGTCACATGGGGCAGGTCGCTCACCGCGATCAGGTGCCGCAACTGGGCGCGCATGATGGCGGTCCCGCCGACGGGGCGGCGGAGGGCCGCCTCGTCTATGACGGCCCACACGTGCGGCGACCGCGGCCCGTACAGGATCTGCTGGCGGCGCATCCGCAGGGCGACGCGGCGCTGGAGGCCGGTCTCCGACTCGTCGGCATGGGCGAGTTCGATCACCGCGCGGGCGTACTCGCGGGTCTGGAGCAGGCCGGGGACGAACTGCACCTCGTAGCTGCGGATGACGCTGGCGGCCTGCTCCAGGCCGATGTAGGTGTGCAGCCAGGACGGCACGGCCCCGGCGTACGCCTGCCACCAGCCCGGCGTGTTGGCCTCGTCGGTGAGGGCTTCGAGGACCGCGCGCTCGCCCTCGTCCGTGACACCGTAGATCGTCAGCAGGTCGGCGACGTCCCGCCGGGGGAACCCGGTGCGCCCGTGCTCCAGTTCGGCGATGCGCGACGGGGGCACGCGGATGGCCTCGCCCGCCTCGGCCCGGGTGATGTACTGGGCCTCGCGCAGCCGGCGCAGCCGGGTGCCGAGGACGAGCCGGGGCACCGCGGGGGAGGTGCCGCCCTCCCGGGTCCGCTCGGTTCCCCAGGTCCGCTCGGCCCTCCGGGTCCCCTCGGTCCTCTCGCGAAGCCCGCCTCCGGCGCCGCCCTCGCCGCCAGTGACGTCCGTGATGCGCATCCCACCGCTCCCGTACCGTAACCGCATAGGTCTCGCCACCTTCTCAGTTTCCCCTCCCCGCCGCATGGACCCCGCCCCGGGGTACCTTCCCAACTCGCGGCCCTGTCAGGCGCGAAGGTGTGCATGCACCTTGCCAGAGGCATTGCCACGGGGGAATCACGCCTCTGCCGCCGCGCCGCCTTGCCCCTGGCCCCGCGAGCGGGTAGACGGCTCATTCATGGGAACCTCACGGAACGCGCCGCAGGAGGAGAGCGAGGACGGGGCCCGCGGGGCCGCCGCGGGACTCGCCGCCGCCGGAGTCCACGGAACGGCACTGACCTGGGTCGACAACGCGGGCATCACGCGCGTCAAGGCGGTACCGGCGGGGCGGCTCGCCGAGGCGGCGGAGCGGGGCGTGGGCATGTCCCCGGTCTTCGACGTATACCTCGTCGACGACTCGGCGACGACCAGTCCGCACATCGGCGGCCCCGACGGGGATCTGCGGCTGCGGCCCGACCTGGACCGGCTGACGGTGCTCGCCGCGCAGCCTGGGTGGGCGTGGGCGCCGGTGAACCGTTACGAGCAGGACGGCACCCCGTACGCGGCGTGCCAGCGGCAGTTCGCGGCGCGCATGGCGGGGCGGGCGCGGGACGAGCAGGGCATCGAGCTGCGGATGGGGTTCGAGACGGAGTGGACGGTCGTCCGCGGCCGGCTCCCCCAGGCCGGGGCCGAGCTGGACTATCCGGTCACGGGGCCCGCGTACGGCATGACGCGCGTGGTCGAGCTGTCGGACTATCTGCGCGACATCCTGGAGGCGCTGGCCGCGCAGGGAGTCGAGGTGCTGCAGATCCATCCCGAGTACTCCCCGGGCCAGTTCGAGCTGTCGGTCGCGCCGAGCGGCCCGGTGGGGGCCGCCGATCTGGCGGTGCTGGTGCGCGAGACGGTGCGCGCGGTGTCCGTACGGCACGGGCTGACGGCGTCGTTCGCGCCGGTCGTGGAGCCGGGCGGGGTGGGCAACGGGGGGCATCTGCATCTGAGCCTGTGGCGCGACGGGCGGAATCTGTGCGAGGGCGGCGAGGGGCCGTTCGGGATGACGCGGGAGGCCGAGGCGTTTCTCGCGGGGGTGCTGCGCGAGCTGCCCGCGCTCCTCGCGATCGGCGCCCCGACCCCCGCGAGCTATCTGCGGCTGCGGCCCTCGCGCTGGGCGGGCGCCTACCACTGCTGGGGACTTGAGGCGCGGGAGACGGCGCTGCGCTTCGTCGCGGCGGCGCCCGGTGTGTCCGGTGCGGCGAACGCGGAGGTCAAGTGCATGGACGCGGCGGCCAATCCGTATCTGGTGACGGGCGCGGTGCTCGCGGCGGGGCTCGCCGGCATGGCGGATCCCGCGCCGCTGCCGCCGCCCGCCTCGGGCGACCCGGCGCTCACGGGCACGCAGCGCAGGCTGCCGACCTCGCTGCCGGTGGCGCTGGGCCGCTTCGAGCGGTCGGCGGTGCTGCGCGAGGCGCTCGGGGAGCCGCTGTTCGGGGCGGTCGCGGCCGTACGCAGGGCGGAGAGCGAGCTGTTCGAGGGGGCGACCCCGCTGGAGATCGCGGCGGCGACACGAGGACGGTACTGAATGACCGGGCAACCGCTGCTCGTCGACCAGCACTGCCACGGCGTGCTCAGGTCGGGTCCGGGGCGCGCCGCGTTCGAGGCGTACCTGAGCGAGTCGGACGTGCCCGCCGCGCCGGGCACGAGCTTCTTCGACTCGCAGCTCGGCTTCGCCGTACGGCGCTGGTGCGCGCCCGTCCTCGATCTCGCGCCGCACTGCCCGCCGGAGGAGTACCTGGACCGGCGCGCGGAGCTGGGCACGGCCGAGGTCACGCGGCTGCTGCTGCGCGCGAGCGGCATCTCGGCGTTCCTGGTGGACACCGGGCTGCCGGGTGATCTGCTGACGCCCGCGGAGCTGGCGGAGATCGCGGGGGCCGAGGCGCACGAGATCGTCCGCCTCGAACGGCTCGCGGAGCGCGCGGCGGACGCCGCCCGCGACACCAACGCGTTTCTCGCGGAGATCTCCGACGGCGTCCGCGAATCGGTGCGCACCGCGCGGGGGTTCAAGTCGGTGATCGCGTATCGCGCGGGGCTCGACTTCGCGCCGCAGCCGCCGGGCACCTCGGAGGTGTACGCGGCGGCAGACCGCTGGCTCTCCTCCCGCGTGCGCGGCAGCAGGCTGAGCGACCCGGTGCTGCTGCGCCATCTCCTGTGGGCGGCGGTCCGCACGGGCCTGCCCCTCCAGATCCACACCGGGTTCGGCGATCCGGACCTGCGGCTGGACCGCTGCGACCCGCTGCTGCTGACGGACTTCGTGCGCGCGGTCGCGCCGTACGGCACGCCGCTGGTGCTCCTGCACTGCTACCCGTACCACCGGGGCGCGGGCTATCTGGCCGCCGCCTTCCCGCACGTCTACGCCGACTTCGGGCTCTCCCTCAACCATGTCGGGGCCCGTGCGGGGGCGGTGCTGGCGGAGCTCATGGAGCTGGCGCCCTTCGGCAAGCTCCTCTTCTCGACCGACGCGTACGGGCTGCCCGAGCTGTACGTGGTGGGCGCCCGGCTCTTCCGCGAGGCGGTCGCGGCGACGACGGGCGCGTTCACGGGGTCCGGCGCCTGGTCGGAGGAGGACGCGGCGCGGGTCACGGCCCTGCTCTCCGCCGGGAACGCCGCCCGCCTCTACGGCCTGGCACCGGCGCACTGAGCGGGCGGCTCTCCCGCGGGACGTACGGGGGTGTCCCCGCCGGAGAGCCGCGCCTCCAGGGAGCGTGCCCGCGCGCCTGCGGGCCCGCAAGACGTTTCGGCGCAGCCCGAAAAGCGCCGCCCGGCGGGGCGGACGCGGTCCCGCCCGACGCGAGAGGACCGGGCCCGCACCCTCCCCAGGGAATGAGGGAGGACGGGTCCGGTCCCGGCGCGGGCGGGTGTCAGCCGCCGATGTTGACGTCCACACAGGCGTAGAACGCGTTGGCCGTGTCGGCGACGTTCCAGACGGCGAGGACCGTCTGCTTGCCGGTGACGCCGCCGAAGTCGACGTTGTGCGACAGCTCGGACGGGGGCTGCTGGCCGCCCTGGTCGAACTCGGCGATCTTCTTGCCGTCGATGAAGTACTGCCAGGTGGTGGTGCGGTGGGCGGCCGTCAGCTTCCAGTTGAAGGTCGCGGAGCTGCCGACGTTCGCGACGTTCCACCCGTGGTTGTCGTCACGCAGCTCGGCCCACTCGTCGTGGCCGCCCGCGCAGTCCTGCAGGCCCTTCGGGCCCTCGACGCTCTGCGGTTCGTACTTGATCGAGCCGCACTCGACGACTCCGGCCGCGCACTGGGCCTGCCTGCTGGCGGGGTCGCTGATGTAGCCGTGGGCACTGGCGGGGGTCACCGAGAGGCCGAGGACCAGGAAGGGCGAGAGCCCCGCACCGGCCAGCGCGGCCAGCTTCCTTTTCTTGTGCATGTCAACTCCTTACGGAGAGCACGGGTGGGGGGGGAGAGGGCGTGGTGAGGCAAGGTTCCACGCCCTCCAATTGGTCTAGACTTTACAACTCGGTGACCGTACGCGGTCAAGAGTGCGTACACAGAAACGGATTCCTCGGATTCCCCGTGCGTGCGTCCTTGCCGCGGGAATGCCGGAGGTGCTCATGATTGTTCCCGTCCGGCGGAGCACGGCACGCTCTGCGACCCCGAAGCAGGAGAAAGCATGAGCACCATCGAGCTGACCAAGGACAACTTCGAAGAGATCGTCTCGGACAACGACTTCGTCCTGATCGACTTCTGGGCGGCGTGGTGCGGCCCCTGCCGTAGTTTCGGTCCTGTCTACGAGGCCGCTGCCGAGCGGCACCCCGACCTCGCGTTCACCAAGGTGGACACCGAGGCACAGCAGGAGCTGGCCGCCGCGTTCGAGATCCAGTCGATCCCGACGCTGGCGATCATCCGGGACCGCACCCTGGTCTTCGCCCAGCCCGGGGCGCTGCCCGAGACGGCCCTGGAGGACGTCATCGGCCAGGCCCGCGAGCTGGACATGGACGAGGTCCACAAGTCGGTGGAGGCCGCGCAGAACGGCGGCCAGGAACAGGGCGGCGGCCAGGAAGCCTGACCGTCGCCCCTCCCGGGGCCCGTCTCGGGACCCCCGGGGCCCGTCTCCGGGCCCTCGCCGTCCGCGCTCAGCGGCTCCCTGCCACCGGGGCCGCGGGCCCGGACGCAGGGGCGGACGCGGGCGCCGTCCGCGGCATCAGGCGGAAGTCCTGCCGCACCGGGTGCCCGTCGCGCGCGAGCACGCGGGCGACGGCGGCGAGCCGGTCGGGACTGCTCGCGATCACGTTCACGAAGCGGTCGGGCAGGCCCGCCGCGGCGTACTCGCCCCGCTCGTCCGTGATGGCCCGCATCAGCTCCCGCCCATGGGTGCCGGTCACCGTGATCGCCACCCCCGCGAGCGGCTGCCCGTGCTGGTCGGTGACCCGGCCGGTCAGCACGGGGTCCTGCTGTCCCAGCCGGTGGGTGTGCGGCGCGACGGCGCTGGGCTGCGGCATCTCGAACGACGGATCCTCGACGGGCGCCTCGACGGACTCGGCGGACTCCCCCTCGGCCTCGCGGCGCGCGGCGCGCCGCTCCTTCCAGGCGCCGAGCAGGATGAGCGCGACGCCGAAGACGATCCAGCCGCAGATCACCAGGACCGGCCGCACGATGTCCTTGCTGTCGAAGTAGAACAGCCCGCGCAGCGCCTCGATCAGATTGCCCATCGGCATGATCGGATGCAGCGCCCGGAAGAAGCCCGGCACCATCTGCACGGGGATGGCCCCGCCGCTCGACGGCATGCTGAGCAGCACGAAGAGGCCCATGGCCACGCCGGGAAAGAACTGCTTGAAGAACGGCACCAGCCCGTACGAGGTCAGCGAGACCGCCTGCGTCATCAGGAAGATGAACAGGATCGCCAGCGGATCGTCCGGGACGACGTCCATGCCGCGCGCCGTGACGTACGCGATCACACTCATCAGCGCGCCCGCGGTCACGAACGTCGCGACCTTCTTGCGCCGCCCGAATGTCGTCGCCCGCAGCAGCATCATCACCATGATGTACGAGGGGATCGTGCAGGCCAGCACCAGATAGAAGAGGCCGGTGCCCATGCCGTCGCCGGGCGCGGTGGACGCCACGTCGTGCATGTGGAGCTGTCCGCCGCTCTGCTGGGCGACCTTGGTGAACGTCTTCTGGAGCACGGACTCCAGCGAGTACCCGTCGGCCTTCGCGACGAAGAGCTGCGGGTCGGTCCGGTCCGGAACGTATCCGGCGGTGGCATCGCGGTCGGTGACCGCGTCACGCGCCGCGTCCGCGTCCGCGACCCGGTGGATGTCGAAGGCCCCGGGGCTCTTCTGCTCCAGCGCCTGTTCGAGCTGGCCCGCCGAGGGCCCGGCGACGGCCACGTCGACGTGGTGCGGGACCGGGTTGTGGAACGGCAGCAGATAGCAGACGAGGAACCCGGTGAAGAAGAACGCCGGGAACCAGAGCGTCGATGCCAGCGTGCGCGCGGTGGTGGCCAGCGACGACGCCGCTCCCCCGCTTTCCGGTTCCGCCTTGTGCTCCGCCATGGACGTGGTCCGCCTCCCCAGAAATAGATGACTACTGCAACGTTTAGCAACGCTAACAGAAAAGTGCAGTGCTGCAAAAATGCACTACTGTAGAAACATGGCCGTCGAGGAAGCCGGTGCCCCGCCCGCGCCCTGCGGGCTGCGGGAGCGGAAGAAGCAGGAGACGCGCGCCGCGCTGCGGGACGCGGCCGTGCGGCTGTATCTGGAGCGCGGCCCCACGGCGGTCACCGTGCACGACATCTGCGAGGCCGCCGGTGTCTCGCCGCGCACCTTCTTCAACTACTTCGACAGCAAGGACGACGCGGTCTTCGACTGGGACCACCGGCTCACCGGCCAGCTCGTCGCCACGCTCGCGGCCCGCCCCGCGGCGGAGCCCCCGCTGGAGGCGCTGCGCCGTACCTTCCACGAGACGATCCCGACGCTCGTCGCCGACGCGGGCTGGCGCGACCGGCGCCGCCTGCTGCGGGCGTACCCGGAGCTGATCCCCAAGCTGCTGCACAGCAACAGCACCATGCCGGTCGCCATCGCGGAGGCCGTCATGGAGCGCACGGGCCTTCCGCCGGACGCGCTCTACCCTCGCCTCGTCGCGGGCGCTGCGCTCACCGCGCTGCGGGCCTCCATCGGGGCCTGGGACCCCGACACCTCGGCGGAAGAGCTGATCGCGGTCCTCGACGAGTGCTTCGGCTCTCTGGCCGGGGGTCTGCGTCCCCCCTCGCGCTGAGTCGTCCTCTCCTCGGGGCCGGGCCCGGGCTGCCCCTTGCCGAACGCGCCGGTCCGCGGCCGCGTCGTGGCCGCTCGCGCAGTTCCCCGCGCCCCTGACGGGGCGCATCCTCTGGCGCCTCGTGAAGCACGCCCCGAAGGGGCGGCTTCAGGGGCGCGGGGAACTGCGCGCCAAGCCACGAAGCGCCCGCGGACCGCGGCGCACGAACGGGGCAGCCCGGACCCGGCGGCCCTTAGCCCAGGGCCTGCGAGAGGTCGTAGCTCACGGGCTCCTCGAGCTGGGCGTATGTGCACGTCGACGGGTCTCTGTCGGGGCGCCAGCGGTGGAAGAGGACCGTGTGGCGGAAGCGGCCCGCCTCCATGTGGTCGTAGGCCACCTCGACCACGCGTGAGGGGGCCAGCGGAATCCAGCTCTGGTCCTTCGTGCCGCTCCAGCGGTTCGGGCTGCCCGGCATCCGGTTCAGCTCGTGCGCGGACTCGTCCTGCCACGCGGCCCAGGGGTGCCCGGCGAGGGAGTCGAGCCGGAGCGGCGCCAGCTCCTCCATCAGCTCGCGGCGCCGCTTCTCGCTGAAGGACGAGGAGCCGCCGACGTACTGGAGGACGCCCGCCTCGTCGTAGAGCCCGAGCAGCAGTGAGCCCACGGCGGCCGGGTCGCGCTTGTGCGCGCGGAGCCCGGCGAGGACGCAGTCGGCGGTCCGCTCGTGCTTGACCTTGATCATCAGCCGCTCCCCCGGCCGGTACGGCAGATCGAGCGGCTTGGCGATCACCCCGTCGAGGCCCGCGCCCTCGTACTGCCGGAACCAGTCGCGGGCCACGTCCACGTCGTACGTCGCGGGCGCGAGGTGCAGCGGGGCGCGGGCCCGCGCGAGGGCCGCGGCCAGCACCTGGCGGCGCTCGGAGAGCGGGAGGGCGAGCGCGGCGATGTCGTCGAGGGCCAGCAGGTCGAAGGCGACGAAGCTGGCGGGGGTGGTGCGGGCGAGGAGCCGTACGCGGGAGTCGGCGGGGTGGACACGGGCCTGGAGCGCCTCGAAGTCGAGCCGCTCGCCGAGCGCGACGACGATCTCCCCGTCCAGCACGCACCGCGCGGGGAGCTGGGCGCGCAGCACGTCGGCCAGCTCGGGGAAGTAGCGGACGAGGGACTTCCCGGTGCGGCTGGCCAGCTCGATCTCGTCGCCGTCCCGGAAGACGAGACAGCGGAATCCGTCCCACTTGGCCTCGTACTGCATGCCGGGCGGGATGCGGGCCGCCGGCTTGGCGAGCATCGGTTTCACGGGCGGCATCACCGGAAGATCCACATTCGTGATTCTCCGCCGGGACGCGCCGCCGCGCCTGCGCCGCGCGCCCCGCCGGGTGACCATGGGGCCATGCTGCTGGCCGACATCGCCCGGACGTCCCGCGAGATCGCGGAGACCCCGGCCCGTACGGAGAAGGTCGCGCTGCTCGCCGGGCTGTTCCGGCGCGCTGAGCCGTCCGAGGTGCCCGTCGTCGTCACCTACCTCGCGGGGCGGCTGCCGCAGCGCAGGACCGGCGTGGGCTGGAGCGCGCTGCGCGAGCTGCCGCCGCCCGCCGCGGCGCCCCGGCTCACGCTCGGCGACGTCGACGCGGCGCTGACCCGGATCGCCGCCGTCGGCGGCAAGGGCGCGCAGGCCGAGCGGAAGCGGCTGGTCGGCGAGGTGATGGCGGCGGCGACGGCGGAGGAGCAGTGGTTCCTCGTCCGGCTGATCGGCGGGGAGCTGCGGCAGGGCGCGCTGGACGCGTTCGCCGTGGAGGGCCTGGCGGCGGCGACGGACGCGGAGCCCGGCGAGGTGCGGCGCGCGGTGATGCTCGGCGGTTCGCTGGGCGCCGTCGCGCGCGAGCTGCTCGCCCACGGCCCGGCGGCGCTCGACGGCTTCCGGCTGGAGGTCGGCAGGCCCGTGCTGCCGATGCTGGCGCACACCGCGAAGGACGTGGCCGAGGCCCTCGACAAGCTCGGCCCCTGCGCCGTCGAGGAGAAGCTCGACGGCATCCGCGTCCAGGTCCACAAGGACGGCGACGACGTACGGGTGTGGACCCGCACCCTCGACGAGATCACCGAACGGCTGCCCGAGATCGTCGCGGCAGGCCGGGAGGTGGCCGCGGAACGGGCGGTGCTGGACGGCGAGGTGATCGCCCTGGGCGAGGACCCGCGGGGCACGGGGGAACGGCGGCCGCGCCCCTTCCAGGAGGTCTCCGGACGCGTCGCCTCGCGCCTCGACGTGACGGGCGCGAGCAGCGAACTGCCGCTCTCCCCCGTCTTCTTCGACGTGCTGAGCGTCGAAGGGCGCGAACTGCTGGACCTCCCGACGGCCGAACGCCACGCCGAGCTGGCACGTCTCACGCCCGAGCCCCGCCGCGTACGGCGGCTGGTCGTACCGGACCCGTCGGACGCCGAACGGCGCGAGGCCGCACGCGAGTTCGCCGAGGAGGTGCTCGCGCGCGGGCACGAGGGCGTGGTCGTCAAGGGCCTCGACGCGCCCTACACCGCCGGGCGGCGCGGCGCCTCCTGGCTGAAGGTCAAGCCCGTGCACACCCTGGACCTGGTGGTTCTGGGCGCCGAGTGGGGGCACGGGCGGCGCACCGGCAAGCTCTCCAACCTGCACCTGGGCGCCCGGCGCGCCGACGGCTCGTTCGCGATGCTCGGCAAGACCTTCAAGGGCCTCACCGACAAGCTGCTGGTCTGGCAGACGGCGCGGCTGCGGGAGCTGGCGACGAGCGAGGAGAGCTGGGGCGTACGCGTACGGCCCGAACTCGTCGTGGAGATCGCCTTCGACGGCGTCCAGCGCTCGACGCGCTACCCGGAGGGCGTCACGCTCCGCTTCGCCCGCGTCGTCCGCTATCGCGAGGACAAGACGCCGGAGGAGGCGGACACGGTGGGGTCGGTGCGTGGGCTGCTGCGGTGAGCACGGGGCCCGGCACCGTCAGCCGAGCGCCGCGCGGATGCGGGCCGCCGCCGTCTCGGCCTCGGCCTCGTCCGCGTAGCGTCGCCGGGGCCAGAAGAAGCCGCGCAGCCCGTCCTTGCGGTTGCGGGGCACGACATGGACGTGCAGGTGCGGCACGGACTGGCTGACCGTGTTGTTCTCCGCGACGAACGACCCGGCCGCCGCCATGCCGCGCTGCACCGCGCCCGTGACGCGCTGGACGGCGGTGAAGTACGGCCCGACCGCGTCCCCCGGCAGATCGGTGAGGGTCTCCACATGCCGCCGGGGCACCACGAGCGTGTGCCCGGGGAAGAGCGGGCGCCGGTCGAGGAAGGCGACGACGGCCTCGTCCTCGTAGACCCGGTACGCGGGCTGGCCGCCCGTGACGATCGCGCAGAACACGCAGTCCGGGGACGGCTCGGCCGCCGTCACGCGAACGTGTCCGGGTCGGGCCCGACGCGGACTCCCGTCTCCAGCCGCCGGAGCGCACCCATGTCGTCCTCGTCCAGCGCGAAGCCGAAGACGTCGAGGTTCTCCCGGATACGGGCGGGGGTGACGGACTTCGGGATCACCACGTTGCCGAGCTGGAGGTGCCAGCGCAGCACGGTCTGGGCCGGGGTCCTGCCGTGCTTCTCGGCGATCGCGAGGACGGCGGGGTCGTCGAGGACGCCGTTGCCCCGGCCGAGCGGAGACCAGGCTTCCGTGGCGACGCCGTGCTCCGCGTCGAACGCGCGCAGGGCGTCCTGCTGGAGGCGCGGATGCAGCTCGATCTGGTTGACGGCGGGCACGACGCCGCTGACGTCGAACAGCCGCTGGAGGTGCGCGGGCTGGAAGTTCGAGACGCCGATCGCCCGGGCGCGGCCGTCGGCGTGGATCTCCTCCAGAGCCCGCCACGTCTCCACGTACGTGTCGCGGGCCGGGACGGGCCAGTGGATGAGGTAGAGGTCGACGTGGTCGAGCCCGAGCCGGGAGAGGGAGGCGTCGAAGGCGCGGAGGGCGGCGTCGTATCCCTGTTCGGTGTTCCAGAGCTTCGTGGTGACGAACAGCTCGTCGCGCGGGATGCCGGACGCCGCCAGGGCACGGCCGGTGCCCTTCTCGTTCTCGTAGAGCGCGGCCGTGTCGATGCTGCGGTACCCGGCCTCCAGCGCCTCGGTCACGGCCTGCTCCGCCTCGTCGTCCGGCACCAGATAGACGCCGAATCCGAGCTGGGGCATCCGGGTGCCGTTGTTGAGCGTGACGTCGGGGACGCGCGTCATGGGGGGACTCCACCTCCGCCTCGGGGGCCGACAGCTTCCTCCGCCATTGACGCATACGTGCGAGCACGCCGCGCCTCCGGGCCGCTCAGTCCTCGCGGACGTTCTCCCGCGGCCTGGGCAGCACCGCGAACAGGAGCGCGGCCAGCAGGACGGTCGCCGCCCAGCCCAGGCCGTTCTTGCCGATCCAGGTGTCGACGAGCGGGCCCTCGAACCAGTCGACCTTGGTGAAGCCGAGCCCCAGGAGCAGCGCGATGCCCCAGGCCGTCATGGCCTGCCAGCAGAAGCCGCCGACATACCAGTAGCGGCTGGTGCGCCCGGTGTCGAGCAGGGCCTCGGCGTCGTAGCGCACGGCCATCCGGCGGCGGCGCAGCATGTCCACCGCGTAGACGCCGACCCAGGAGGAGAAGGAGACCGCGAGCAGGGAGAGGAACGAGATGAACGAGCCGTAGAAGCTCTTGGCGACGAGCATCAGCAGTAGTCCGCCGACGAGGCTGATGACCGCGTTGATGCTGACGGCCGAGGCGCGCGGCAGCTTGACGCCCATTGTCTGCGCGGTGAACCCGGCCGAGTACATCGAGAGGCTGTTGATCAGCACCATGCCGATCAGCGCGATGATCAGGTACGGCACCGCGAGCCACATCGGCAGGGCCTCGCCGAGGAAGGAGACGGGGTCGTTCGTCTTGGCGAGCGCCGGGCTCTCCACCGACATCACGCCGCCCATGAGCACCATCGGCACCAGGACGAGCAGGGCGCCGGAGACGGTCGTGCCGAAGATCTTCTTGCCGGAGGCGCTGTGCGGCAGGTACCGCGCGAAATCGGGCCCGGTCGGGATCCAGGAGATGCCGCCCGCGGCGATGGTGCCGATGCCCGCGATGAGCATCGCGGTGCCGCCGGCGGGCTTGGAGAAGACCTTGTCCCAGTCGATGGTGGAGATCAGATAGACCAGGACCAGCACGGTGAAGAGGCCGAAGAGATAGGTCGACCAGGTGTTGCAGAGGTTCAGCACCTTCCGCCCCATGCCGCTGACCAGGAACGTCACGCCGACGAAGGCGAGCAGCGTGACGACGATCAGCGGGGTGTTGGACTTGATGCCGAAGAGCAGGTCGAGGACGGTGAGCACCGCGTAGGAGCCGGTGACCGCGTTGATCGTCTCCCAGCCGAAGCGGGCGACCCAGAGGATCATGCCGGGGAAGTAGTTGCCCCGGACGCCGAACGTCGCGCGCGAGAGCATCGCGCCGGGCGCCCCGCCCCACTTGCCGGAGACGGAGAGCAGGCCGACGAGGCCGAACGAGACGAAGCCCGCTATGGCGGCGGCGAACAGGACCTGCCAGAAGTTGAGCCCGTTGAAGACGACCAGGCCCGCGCCCATGGTGAGCAGCAGCACGCTGATGTTGGCGGCCACCCAGGTGGGGAACAGCTCCCGCACCCTTCCGCGCCGCTCGTGGTCGGGGACGGGCTCGATGCCCCGGGTCTCGATCGTCTCGTCCACCGCGGCGGTGGGGGCGCCCTCGCCGTCCGGGAAGGTGGCGGGGGCGTCAGTGGAAGCAGCCATGCGGGGGCTCCGTGCGGTTCTCAGGTGCGTCGTGCGTCATTGCAAGGCCCTGACCAGGACCGCGAGGGACTCTACGCGCGTTGCAAGACGCCCTCTATCGTACATAGCTACACAGTGCGTCCCTCTCGGCAGGCGTTTCCTCCAAGGCGTGAGGGCCGCCCGGAACACTGCCGGACGGCCCTCACGGCTCGTACGATCGAACAAACAGTCAGACGACCGGGACCAGCGCGACGGGGCACCGCGCGTGCTGGAGCACCGCGTTCACCACCGGGCTGACCTGCAGACTCAGCCGGCGCTGCTCGCGCCGGGCGCCGAGCACGACGGTCCTGGCGCCCTGGCTCAGGTCGATGAGCTGCTCGGCCGCCGAGCCGTGATGCGCCTCACTCACGCACGCCACGCCCTCGTAGTCGGCACCGATCCGCTCGGCGGTCTCGCGCACGAACGCCGCGGCGGCCTGACCCTCCGGGGAATCCTTCGCGGTCGACTTGCGCGGCAGGCCCGGCAGCACCGGATTGCCCCAGTTGTGGACGACCCGCAGCGACGAGCCGTCGCGGACCGCCTGCTCGAATCCGTACCGCAGCGGGGCCGTCGCGCCGCTGCGTTTCAGCCCGACGACCGTCTCGCGCCCCTCCGCGTCCGCCGACTCGTCGCCCCGCACCACCAGCAGCGGGCTCGCCGAGTGCGCGGCGAGGCGCAGCCCGACCGAGCCGAGCAGCAGCCCGCGGAATCCGCCGTGGCCGCGCGAGCCGACGACGGTCAGCGCCGCCGTGCGGCTGGCCCGCACGAGGGCGTCGGCCGCCAGCTCGTACGACCCCGAGGGCACCACCGTCAGCCCCGGCACCCGGTCCCTGGCCCGCTGGGCCGCGGACTCGGCGACCTCCAGCCCGGCCTTGCGCGCCCGCTCCCGGTCGGTGTCGGTCACCGGCACCGCGGCGTACCGCGGCGGGGCGGCGCCGCACAGCACCATCAGGCCGACGTCCCGCTGGTGGGCCTCGTCGGCGGCCCGGTCGAGGGCCCGCAGGGAGACCGGGGACCCGTCCACTCCGACGACCACGTGATCCCGTGGTACGCGCCTGCTGCCGGCCGTCGTGGGGCGCTCGTTCGTCTCCGGCATGTCCGTCCTCTCCTCACGTCACTCCCCGTGTACCCCGTCAGTGTGGGACACACAGGCCGCCAGCGGGAGGAGGCACGACTCAAGGCACCATCACGGCCCGTCCGTTGATCTTCCCGTCATGCAGAAGTTCATACGCACGCGGCGCGTCGTCGAGAGCGAACTGCTCGACGTGCACATCGAGTACACCCTGACGCGCGAACTCCAGTACCTCTTCCAGCTCTGCCCTGCTGCCCCAGTACGGTGAACGCACGGTGGCCTCGTAGCGAAGGGAGCCGAAGCCGACGGAGACGGCTCCCCCGCCGATGCCGAGGACCGTCACATCGCCCTCGATGCCCACGCACTCGGAGGCGAGCGCGGTGGTGGGCGGCGCGCCCACGCAGTCGAGCACGAGGGCGGCGCCGTTCCCCGAGGTGAGGTCCGCGATACGGGCGGCTGCCTTGCCGTCGGAGAGCATCGCCTCGTGGGCGCCGACGGAGCGGGCCAGCTCCAGCTTCTCCTCGGCGACGTCGAGCGCGATCACCCGTGCCGGGGTCATGGCGCGCAGGAGCTGGATGGCCACGTGGCCGAGCCCGCCGGTGCCGATGACCACGGCCGTACTCCCGGCGATCAACCTCGGTACCGAGAGTTTGATGGCGTGGTAGGGCGTGAGTCCCGCGTCGGTCAGCGGAACGGTGGACACAGGATCGAGGTCACCCAGCGGAATCAGATGGCGGGCGTCGTCCACGAGGAGGTACTCGGCCATCGCGCCCGGCGCGCCGAGCCCGGGCGGGAAGATGCCCTCCTTCTCGGCACGCAGGCAGTAATTCTCCTTTCCCTGGGCGCAGTTGTGGCAGACGCCGCAGCCCCAGGGGCCGTACACGGCGACGGAGTCCCCGACCTCGAAGCCCTTCGCGCCGTCGCCGAGCGCCGCGACCGTGCCGACGCCCTCGTGGCCGAGGGTCAGCGGCAGCGGGAAGGCGATCTGGTCGGCGCCCATGCTCATCACGGCGATGTCCGAGTGGCAGGCCCCGGCAGCCGTGACCTTCAGCAGCACCTGCCCGGGGCCCGGCTCCGGGTCCGGGACATCGGTCAGGACCGGTGCCGCGCCGATGTGCGGGTACTGCAGCGCCTTCATGGCTTCTCCCTCTCGCTCCGGGTCCTTCCACGGGCCGGGTCCTCACACGGCCGGTCCTTCCACGGGCCGCCGCGGTGGCCGCCGGCATCTCCCCGCCCACGGCCACCGCGGCAGGGCAGTCAGGCCGCGACCTGTCCTGACCGCCCGGCCGCCCCCGCCTGGTCCTCCTGGGACGCCCGGTCCTCCCCGGACGCCCGTTCCCGCGCCTCTCCCTGACGTACGGACACCACCAGCGCGTCCTTCTCGACGTCCGCGACCAGGGTGTCCCCGGGGCCGGCCTCGTCGCTGAGCAGGAAGGAGGCCAGCCGGTTGTCCAGCTCGGTCTGGATCGTCCTGCGCAGCGGACGGGCGCCGAACTCCGGCTGATAGCCGTGCGCGATGAGCAGCTTCTTCGCCGCCTCGGTGACCTCCAGGCCGATGTCCTGCGCCCGCAGCCGCCGCACGCTCTCGTCGAGCAGCAGGTCGACGATCCGCTCCAGGTCCTCCTCCGCGAGCGCGTGGAAGACCACCGTCTCGTCGATGCGGTTGAGGAACTCGGGCAGGAACGAGGCGTTGAGCTGCTCCTTGAGCTGCGGCCGGATCGCGTCGACGTCGCCCCTGTTGGCCAGGATGAGCTGGGAGCCGATGTTGCTGGTCATGATGACGAGCGTGTGGCGGAAGTCGACCGTACAGCCCTGGCTGTCCGTCAGCCGCCCGTCGTCCAGCACCTGGAGCAGGATGTTGAAGACGTCGGGGTGCGCCTTCTCGACCTCGTCGAAGAGCACGATGCTGTACGGCTGGCGGCGCACCTTCTCGGTGAGCTGGCCCGCCTCCTCGTGGCCGACGTATCCGGGCGGGGCGCCGACGAGCCGGGAGACGGTGTGCTTCTCCTGGAACTCGCTCATGTCGATGCGGATGAGCCGGTCCTCGTCCCCGAAGAGCAACTGCGCGAGCGCCTTGGCCAGTTCGGTCTTGCCCACGCCGGTGGGGCCGAGGAAGAGGAACGAGCCGGTGGGCCGGTTCGGGTCGCCCATGCCGGAGCGGTTGCGGCGTACGGCCTGGGCGACGGCCGTGACGGCCTCGTCCTGGCCGACGACCCGCTCGTGCAGCGCGTCCTCCAGCTTGAGCAGCCGGTCCTTCTCGCTCTCGGTGAGCTGGGAGACGGGGATGCCCGTACGCCGCGAGAGGACATCGGCGATGTCGGAGACCTCGACCGCCATCACGCCCTCGCGGCGCTCCTCGACGCCCGCCAGCTCGGCCTCGACCTCGGCGATGCGCTGCTTCAGCTCGGAGGCGCGTTCGAAGTTCTCGGCGGCCACGGCCTCGTCCTTCTCGCGGCCGAGCTTGGCCAGCTCGTCCTCGCGGGAGACGACCTCGGTCGAGCGGCCCAGTGAGCGCAGCCGTACGCGCGCGCCCGCCGTGTCCATCAGGTCGATGGCCTTGTCGGGCAGGAAGCGGTCGGTGATGTAGCGGTCGGCGAGGTCGGCCGCGGCGGCGAGCGCGTCATCGGTGAAGCGGACCTGGTGGTGCGCCTCGTACGAGTCGCGCAGGCCCTCCAGGATCTGCACCGTCTGCTCGACGGTGGGCTCGGAGACGAGCACGGGCTGGAAGCGGCGTTCGAGCGCGGCGTCCTTCTCGACGTTCTTCCGGTACTCGTCGAGCGTGGTGGCGCCGACGACGTGCAGCTCGCCGCGGGCGAGGGCGGGCTTGAGGATGTTGCCCGCGTCCATCGAGCCCTCGCCGCCGGAGCCCGCGCCGACGACGGTGTGCAGCTCGTCGATGAAGAGGATCACCGAGTCCGACTCGGCCTTGACCTCGTCGATGACCTTCTTCAGCCGCTCCTCGAACTCGCCCCGGTACTTCGAGCCCGCGACCAGTCCGGGCAGGTCGAGACCGACGACGCGGACGTCCTTGATGCTCTTGGGGACGTCGCCGGAGACGACGCGCTGCGCGATGCCCTCGACGATCGCGGTCTTGCCGACGCCGGGCTCGCCGATGAGGACCGGGTTGTTCTTCGTCCGCCGGGAGAGGACCTCCAGCGTCTGCTCGACCTCGTCCGCACGGCCGACGACCACGTCGAGCTTCCCCGCGCGGGCCTCCTCGGTGAGGTCGCGGCCGTACTCGTCGAGCGTGGGCGTCCTGCTCTCCGGCGCCGCTCCCGTGGGGGCGCCCTCGCGGCGGCCCGCGGACTCGGCGTCCCTGCCGAGCCGCCCGACGTCCGTGCCGAGCCCCTCCAGTGCCTTACGGGCGCCGGAGTCCCGGTCCTCCAGCAGCGCCGCGAGGATGTGCTCGGGCCCGATGTACGAGACGCCCGCGGCCTGGGAGTGGGCGTGGGCGCCGATGAGCACGCGCTTGGCGGCGGGCGTGAGGCCCGGCTCCGAGGAGGGCGTGCCGCTCTCCCCCGGCAGCGCCTCGGACAGCGCCCGGCCCAGCTTCTCCGGGTCGGCACCGGCCTCGGCGAGGAGCGAGCGCGCCGGGTCGACCTGGGTGCAGGCCCAGAGGAGGTGCTCGGTGTCGAGGTCGTCGCTGCCGTCCTGCTGGGCCCGGCCCGAGGCGGTGGCGAGCAGCTCCCGCGCGGAGTCCGTCAGCAGCCGTCCGATGGGCACGCGCTGCACGGCGGGCGGCGAGGAGAGGGGGGACGTCCCGAAGAAGCGGTTGAGCAGCTCGTTGAACGGGTCGGACGAGCCGAAGGAGCCGTACGGGGGCAGCGTCATGGGTATCGCTCCACGTCGGTCAGAAGTCAGGCCATGCGCACCACTCAACCAGCACCGGAAATAAGCCGCAAAAGGAACATGGAGCACTGGCAACTCGGACAGAAATTTAACCGAGTTACATTTTTCTGCTAGCGTCGCCCCCATGAGCGACAAGAGCGGGACCCCTGCCGGACTGCGCGAGCGCAAGAAGCAGCGCATGTACCGGACGATCTCCGACGCCGCCATCGCCCTCTTCCTCGACAAGGGGTTCGACGCGGTCTCGGTCGCCGACATCGCGGACGCGGCGGAGGTGTCCAAGCCGACCCTCTTCCGGTACTTCGCCGCGAAGGAGGACATGGCCCTGCACCGCTTCGCCGACCACGAGGACGAGGCGGCGCGTGTCGTGCGCGACAGGGCCGCGGGCACCGCGCCGCTCACCGCGCTGGAGGAGCACTTCCTCGCCGGGCTCGACGCGCGCGACCCGGTCACGGGCCTCTGCGACGACCCGGGCGTGCTCGCCTTCCACCGGCTGCTGTACGGCACCCCGAGCCTGGTCGCGCGGATGCACGCGTACACCACGCGTTCCGAGGAGCACCTCGCCGGCGCGCTGGAGGAGGCGGCACCGGGCGGGGAGCACGGCGCGCTCACCGCGCGGCTCGCCGCGGGCCAGATCCTCGTCGCCCAGCGCACCCTCGCGCTGGGCAACTGGCGGCGGATCGCCGGTGGCGCGCGCGCCGACGACGGCCGCGGCGCCGCGGCGGCCGAGGCCCGGCACGCCTTCGCCCTGCTGCGCACCGGCCTCGCGCCGTACTGCTGAACGCGGAACGACCAGAAGAAGGGACCCATGGAGCTCGACACCGAACTGACCGGCGAACGGGAGTACGTGGACGCCTGCCGCGCCGCCCTGGACCGTCTCGTACGGGGCGCGCAGGACGCGGTCCTCGACGGCGCGGGCGTGCTCGACGAGGAGGGCGTGTCCGGCGACGGGGCGAGCGCGGAGGCGCTGGGCCGGTATCTGCGCAGCCGGGCCAAGGAGTTGCGGGAGGAGCCGGAGGGGCCCCCGTTCTTCGGACGGCTCGACTTCGGCACCGGGCCCGACGCGGGCGACCACGCCGGACAGCGCTACTACATAGGGCGCCGCCGCCTCGCCGAGCACCCCTCGGCGCCGCCCCTGGTGCTGGACTGGCGGGCACCCGTCTCGCGCGCCTTCTACCAGGCGACGGCCCTGGAGCCGCGCGGCGTGGACGTACGCCGCCGCTTCGGCTGGGCCCCCGGCGCGCGGGGCGCGGCCGAGGAGCTGACGGGGCTGGAGGACGAGCCCCTGGGCGACGGCGGACGGGCGAGCGGGGAGAACGGGGGCGGCGGGGACGGCGAAGGCGGCGGCGCGCTCGGTTCCGGCATCGTCGCGAGCGAGATCGAGCGGCCTCGGGTGGGCCCGATGCGCGACATCGTCGCCACCATCCAGCCCGAGCAGGACGACCTGGTCCGCACCGGCCTCGCCGAGACCGTGTGCGTGCAGGGCGCGCCGGGGACCGGCAAGACGGCCGTGGGGCTGCACCGCGCCGCGTACCTGCTCTACACCTACCCGCGCCGCATCGAGCGCGGCGGTCTCCTCGTCGTCGGCCCCAACCGGGCCTTCCTCGGGTACATCTCCGAGGTGCTGCCCTCCCTCGGCGAGGTCGGCGTGCGGCAGTGCGTGATGGCCGACGTCCTCGACGGCGCGTCACGTGGCTGGCAGGTGCGCGCCGAGGACGGCCCGCGCGCCGCCGGGATCAAGCACGGCGCGCGGATGGCGGAGGTGCTGGAGCGCGCGCTGTACGCCCGTGTCCGTACGCCGGACGAGCCGGTGGCCGTGCCGGACGGCTCGTACCGCTGGCGGCTGGGCGCGGGTGAGCTGAGCGACATCGTGGCGGAGACCCGCGAGCAGGCCCCGCCGTACGAGACGGGCAGGGAGCGCGTGCGCGCACGTGCCGTCGCGCTGTTGCGCGCCCAGGCCGAGCGCCGCGCCGGTCCGCCGGACAACGAGTGGCTGCGCAGGATGGGCCGCACGAAGGCGGTCAAGGAGTTCCTGGACGCCGCCTGGCCGCGCGTGAAGCCCGAACATGTGCTCGCGGAGCTGCTCGGCGACCCGGACGCGCTGGCCCGTGCCGCCGACGGGCTGCTCGACGCGGAGGAGCAGAAGGAGCTGCTCTGGTCCCGTCCCCCGCGCTCGTTCAAGAGCGCCAGATGGACGGCGGCGGACCTCGTCCTGCTCGACGAGATCGCGGGGCGGATCGCGCACCCCGAGGAGAGCTACGGGCACATGGTCGTCGACGAGGCGCAGGACCTGTCGCCCATGGAGTGCCGGGCCCTCGCGCGGCGCAGCCGCTTCGGCTCGCTGACCGTGCTGGGCGATCTGGCGCAGGGGACGACGCCGTGGGCGGCGCGCACCTGGCCCGAGCAGCTCCGCCACCTGGGCGCCGAGGGCGCCAGAGTGGCGCCGCTGACCACCGGTTTCCGCGTACCGGCCGCGATCGTCGAGCTGGCCAACCGGATGCTCGGCTCCCTCGACGTCGAGGTGCCGCCCGCCCGTTCGCTGCGCCGCGACGGCGAGCTGCGGATCGAGCGCGTGGCCTCCCCCGCCGCCCTGGCCCCGGCGGCGACGGAGGCCGTACGGGCCGCGCTGGAGCGGGAGGGCTCGGTCGGCGTGATGGCGGCGGACGCCCGGGTGGCCGAGGTGCGCGCGGCGCTGGAGGCCGCGGGCATCGCCACCGGGGCGGCCGGGGACACCGGGACGGAGACGCGCGTGACGGTGCTGCCCGCGTCCCTCGCGAAGGGGCTGGAGTACGACCACGTCGTGCTGCTCGAACCGGCCGAGGTCGTGGACGCGGAGCCCCGCGGCACGCACCGGCTCTATGTGGTGCTCACCCGGGCGGTGTCAGCCCTCCATGTGCTGCACGCGCGGCCGCTGCCGGGGGCCCTGGAGGGCTGAGCCGGCGGCGCGCGCCGCGCGCCGGGTGGGCGGCTTCATCTCGCGCAGCCAGTCGGGTCCGTCGGCGATCTCCAGCAGCAGGATCAGCCGCGTGAGCGGGTGGTCCCAGTCCGGCGCGGTCTCGTCGTCCACCGCGCCTGCCCCTACGGGGGAATCGGCGCCTTGTGTGGTCACTGTGGCTCCAGTTGAGGTACGGAAGCTCGCGAACTCCGCTGTGCCGGTGGCGACTTGGTGCCCGGCACGACGACAACGGCCATTCTCGCGCCTCCGCACTTACTTCTGCAAGCACATCTGCAATTACATCTGCAAGAACGTCGACCTGTGAGACGCTTCCAGCGTCCGAACCGCCAACGGGGGACGCAAGTGAGCGAGGGAGAGGCGTACATGCAGATCGAGAACGGTATCGAGGCCACCCGAATCGACGGCGCTGTCTGGCGGAAGAGCCGCCGGAGCAACCCGAACGGCAACTGCGTGGAGCTGGCCGGCCTGCCCGGCAAGGGAGTAGCCGTCCGCAACTCCCGCTTCCCGTCCGGCCCCGCGCTGATCTACACACCCGCGGAGATCGCCGCGTTCATCCAGGGCGCCAAGGACGGCGACTTCGACGACCTCCTCGTGGAGGACTGACCCGAAGGACCCCTGTGTCCGCGCCGTTATGTCCCTGCCACATGTCACCGACATGTGGCAGGGACACGGGCAACCAGCATGCCTGTACGGCGCGTTGGCGGAGTGGGACACTGAGCGTCCGAGCCGTCACTCAGGGGAGCAAGGACAGGCGTGATGTCAGCAGAGCCCGTAGGTCCTGTGGGAGGGACGCCGGTCAGGCGCATCCTCGACCACCCGCGCGGCGGTCCGACGATCCTGCGCATCGTGCTGGGCACCCAGCTCCGCCGTCTCCGCGAGGAGAACGGCATCTCCAGGGAGGCCGCGGGCGACGCGATCCGGGGCTCGCACGCCAAGATCAGCCGCCTGGAGCTGGGCAGGGTCGGCTGCAAGGTCCGCGACGTCGAGGACCTGCTGACGCTCTACGGGATCACGGACGCGGACGAGCGCGAGGAGTATCTCGACCTCGCCCGGCAGGCCGGCAGCCCCGGCTGGTGGCAGAAGTACAACGACGTGATGTCGCCCTGGTTCGACCGGCTGATCGGCCTGGAAGAGGCCGCCTCGGTCATCCGGATGTACGAGGTGCAGTTCGTGCCGGGCCTCCTCCAGACCCGGGACTACGCGCGCTCGGTGATCCGTCTCGGCCACCCCAAGGCCGACACCCGCGAGGTCGAGCGGCGCGTCGGGCTGCGCATGGACCGTCAGGCGATCCTGGACCAGCCGCACACGCCCCGGCTGTGGGCGGTGGTCGACGAGGCGGCGCTGCGCAGACCGCTCGGGAGCCGCGAGATCATGCGCGAGCAGATCGAGTTCCTGCTGAAGGCCACCCAGCAGCCCCACATCACGCTCCAGGTCGCCCCATTCCGCATCGGCGGCCTCGCGGCGGCGGGCGGGCCCGTGACAATACTGCGCTTCCTGGAGCCCGACCTGCCCGACATCGTCTATCTGGAGCAGCTCACCTCCTCGCTCTATCTGGAGAAGCGCGAGGAGGTGGAGAGTTACATGGTGGTGATGGACCGGCTGTGCGCCACGGCCGAGCCGCCCTCCAGAACCACCGCCTTCCTGGAGAGGCTGCTGGAGGAGTACTGAGCGCGGACTCCCCCACCGCCCGCGGGCCCACCGCCCGCGGGCCCACGGCTTGCGGGCCTACGGCTTGCGGGCCACCCCGCCGAACTCGTACCACTCGTCGGTGAGCTGGCGCGGCCCCAGGTCGGAGTCAGGCCGCCAGTCGTTGATCTCCCCGAGGCCCGGGTCGAGCAGCTCCAGCCCGTCGAAGTACCGCTCGACCTCGTGCGCCTGCCGGACCCGGCCCCAGTTCCCGTGGGTGCTGCGGTCCATGAAGTCGGTGACGAAGTCCCGGGTGGCCTTGTCCTCGCTCACGAGCTGGTTGATCACCAGGAAGCTGCCGGAGGGCAGCCGCTCGGTCACCCGCCGCACCAGCGCCGCGGGGTCCGAGGAGTCCGGGATGCAGTGCATCACCGAGACGAAGAGCGCGGCCACGGGCCGGTCCAGGTCGATCAGCCGGCGCACCTCGGGGTGGTCGAAGATGGCGTCGGTGTCGCGCATGTCGGCCTGGATCACCGACGTCAGCTCGTTCTCCTGGAGCAGGGCGCGGCCGTGGGCCAGCACGATGGGGTCGTTGTCGACGTAGACCGCGCGGGAGGTGGGGTCCACGCGCTGGGCGACCTGGTGGACGTTGTCCTGCGTGGGCAGGCCTGAGCCGTGGTCGAGGAACTGCCGGATGCCGTAGTCCTCCGCCAGGATGCGGACGACGCGCTGGAGGAACCGCCGGTTGTTGATCGCGAGGGGTTTGGTGCTGGGCACGACCTTGTCCAGCTCGGCCACGGCCGCCCGGTCCACGGCGTAGTTGTCCTTGCCGCCGAGATAGTGGTCGTACATCCGGGCCACGCTCGGGGTGGTGACGTCCACTCCGAACTCGTCGAATCCGGATTCCTCTTCCCGCATGCGCCTCACCCGTGTCCCCGCGTCCGATTGCGCTTCCGTGTTCGTTCAATCACACGGAAGCATCCCACGCAGAGTACGCCAGTGGCCACGGCAAGTGCCCCCGGAACAGCGGGAATCGGTGCCCGAGGGGGCGTGCCCGGTGTGGGCGTGCCCGTGGGCGGGCGTGCCCGGTGCGGGCGGACGGTCAGTGCGGGCCCAGCTCGGCCCAGACCACTCGTCCGCACCGGGGATGGTCCCCCGCGGAGACCCCCCATCGCTCCGCGAGGGCGCTGACGAGCTGCAGCCCGCGTCCGTTGACCTCGTCGTCGGTGGCGTCGCGGAGCTTCGGAGCGCAGCGCTCCGTGCCCTCATCGGTCACCTCTATACGCAGGCGCTGGCCGCTGAGCTGGAGGCTGCAACTTATCTGGCCGCTGTCGGTGTGCAGCACGGCGTTGGTGAAGAACTCGGAGATCACGAGCTGCGCGGTGTGTCCCAGCTCCTCCGGGAAACCCCAGCGGCGCAGGTGGGCGTGCACCCGCGCGCGGGCACGGGCGACGGAGGACGTGTGCGCGGGAAGCTCGAAACCTTCCTCGCGCACGGCATGGGCCATTTCGACCTGCTGCGGCAAGGAGAGCTTCACGTCGGGACGCGAGGGGGCCACGAGCGATGCCTTCCGTCTACCTGTGGAGGGTGCCGCAGCCCACATGAGCTGGGTCACGTTGTTCACTATGCTCCGCATCCTTCACAGATGGCAAGAGGAGTTCTGCAATTCGCAGAATCGCATCGGCAGTATGGCTGCTGCACCTAGTGCCATGGCACACTGCTCAGGCGTCAGGTCCGCTGGGGAGGCAGTCGAGGGAGGCACACGTGGCTGAGTTGCGGTCCGCGCCGACCGTGGGACAGATCGTCCTCGGACTGCGTCTGAGGGACCTGCGGGAGAGCGCGGGATGCTCCTTCAACGACGCGGCGTACGCGCTGAGTGTCAACACGACCACCGTGCGCCGCATGGAGAAGGCGGAGGTGGGCCTCAAGCCTCCGTACGTGGAGAAACTGCTGCGGATCTACGGGCTCTCCGACGAGGAGATCACCTCGTTCCTCTCGCTCGTCGACGAGGCGAACCAGCCGGGCTGGTGGCACGGCTTCCGTGACGTCCTGCCGGCCTGGTTCAGCCTCTACGTCAGCCTGGAGGGCGAGGCCAGCCTGATCCGGGCGTACGAGCCGCACTGCGTCCCCGGTCTGCTCCAGACGGAGGACTACGCGCGCGCTCTGCTGCGCACCGGCTTCCCGCACGCCTCCGAGGAGGAGCTGGACCGCCGCGTCGCCCTGCGCACGGGGCGGCAGCGGCTGCTCGACGGGCCCAAGGCCCCCACCCTGTGGGCCGTGCTCGACGAGCAGGTGCTGCGGCGGCACGTCGGCTCGCCGCAGGTGATGCGCGAGCAGATCGACCACCTGATCGCGCTGATCGCGAGGCCGAACGTCACCCTCCAGATCATCCCGTTCACCGCCGGTCCCCACCCCGGCATGTTCGGACCCTTCCAGCTCTTCCGGTTCGACATCCCGGAGCTCCCGGACATCGTCTATACGGAGGGGCTCACCGGTGCGACCTACCTGGACCAGCGTCCGGATACGGCCGTCTACCTGGAGGTCCTGGACCGCATGGGCGCGCAGGCCGCGCCAGTACCACACACCGAGGCCCTCCTCGGTGAGATCCGCAAGGAGTTCTGATCACATGGATCACACGGGCCAGATGGGCCACATATACAACGGCATGCCTGCCAAAGACCTCGGCTCCGAGGGCTGGCACAAGCCGTGGAGCGGCACCAATGGCGGAAGCTGTGTCGAGGCCATGAAGCTCGGCGACGGCCGCGTCGCGCTTCGGCAGTCGACCGACCCGGACGGTCCGGCGCTGATCTACACCACGCACGAGATCGAGAAGTTCATTCAGGGCGCCAAGCAGGGCGAGGCGGACTTCCTCCTCGCCTGACCCCCCCCCACCGGTACGGACCTGACCACCCCACCCGGAACGGAGACTCGGATGGCCGGATACGGCAACGCACCGATGATCGACACGACCAAGCCGCACTCGGCTCGCATGTACGACTACTACCTCGGCGGCAAGACCCACTACGAGGTCGACGTCCAGGCCGCGGAGGCCGTGGTCGCCAAGGTCCCCTTCGCGGGGGCCATGGCCCGCGCCAACCGGGACTTCATGATCCGTTCCACCCGCTGGCTCGCCTCCGAACGGGGCGTCCGGCAGTTCCTGGACATCGGCACCGGGATCCCCACCGAGCCCAATCTGCACCAGATCGCGCAGGGCGTGGCCCCCGAGTGCAAGGTCGTCTACACCGACAACGACCCGATCGTCCTCCAGTACGCCCAGGCCCTCCTCCACAGCGCCCCGGAGGGCCGTACGGCGTACGTCCAGGCCGACGCGACCGACCCGGAGGCGATCCTCGACTCCGACGAGCTCTACAGCACGCTCGACCTGAACCGTCCGGTGGCGCTCTCCGTCAACGCGCTCTTCCACTTCGTCCCGGACGACCAGAACCCGTACGACATCCTCGACGCGCTCGTCAGCCAACTGGCCCCGGGCAGCTTCCTCTGTCTGACGCACGCCACCTCTGAGGTCAACGACCCCGCGCTGGCCGCGCTGGGCAAGGAGGTCGAGGAGATCTACGCGGCGGGCGGCACGCCGCTGCGGCTGCGCACCTCCGCCGAGGTCGCCCGGTTCTTCCGGGGGCTGGAACTCATCGATCCGGGCATCACCATGGCGCACCAGTGGCGTCCCGACCCGGCCATGCCGAGCGAGCTGAAGGAGAACGAGCCGAGCATGTACGCCGGCGTGGCACGCAAGCCCTGATCCACCGGATCCCCCGGAAGGCGGAGTGAGCCCATGGCGGAACAGCGCGACGTGCCACGAATCGACACGAGCAAGCCCCATGCGGCTCGCATGTACGACTACTACCTCGGCGGCAAGACCCACTACGAGGCCGATGTCCGGGCCGCCGAGGCCGTGGTCGCCGCGCTGCCCCAGATCGTCCCGGCGGCACACGCCAACCGGGACTTCATGCACCGGGCCACCCGGGTGCTCGCGGCGGAGCACGGCGTGCGGCAGTTCCTGGACATCGGTTCCGGGATCCCCACCGAGCCCAACCTCCACCAGACGGCCCAGAACGTGGCACCGGAGTGCCGGGTCGTCTACACCGACAACGACCCGATCGTCCTGCAGTACGCCCGGGCCCTCCTCCACAGCGCCCCGGAGGGCCGTACCGCGTATCTGCACGGGGACATCACCGAGCCGGAGTCGATCCTGGGCTCCGAGGAGCTGCTGGGCACGCTCGACCTGGACCGTCCCGTGGCCCTGTCGGTGAACGCGCTGCTGCACTTCGTACCGGACGAGCGGCGCCCGTACGGGATCGTGCGGGAACTGCTCGACGCGCTCGCGCCCGGCAGTTTCCTGTGCCTCACGCACGGGATCGCCGACATACCGGACGAGGAGCTGTCCGGCAGGGCGGGCGACGTGATCGACATCTACCGGCGGGGCGGCACCGCGTTCGTGCCCCGGACCAGGGCCCAAGTGGCCCGATTCTTCGAGGGGTTGGAGCTTCTCGACCCCGGCCTGACCATGGCGCACCTCTGGCGCCCGGGGCCCGGCGGGCCGGGTCTCCCCGAGGACGCGCTGACGCTGCACACGGCGGTGGCGCGGAAGCCCTGAGCGCGCCACCACGTACCGCCGAATTCACCCTGGAAATCACCGTATCCGCGCATTGACAGGATGTGTCGGCGCTGCGAGTTTCCCAGGCACGGCACAATCCCGGAAACCGGAAGTCCTCCTGGCCGACCAGGTGCCCGGCGGCGCGCGGTCCGCGCACCGCCCCTTCGAAGCGCACCCAGGCAAGCGAAGGGCACTCCGTCATGTCATCAGCCATCGACGACCCCACCGCAGGGGTGAACGGCAGCACCGAATCCGCCCTCTCCCTCACCACTCCCACCGCCACCACCGCCACCACCGCCTCTCCGGCCTCCTCCTTCGACGACGCCGAGGAGACCGAGGAGACCGCCCGGTCCGCCGAGGCGCCGGCCGCCGGTCTCCACCCGCTGCACGGCCGCTACCGCAACGGCGGCGGCGTCCAGCTCGAACTGCGCGTCGACGTCGACGGGAGGCGCCCGCTCAACCGGCTGAGCGCCGACTTCTTCACCACCACCGGGGCGACGACCAGCTACTACGGCTCGTTCGTGGTGAACGCCGTGTCCGTGACCCGCACGGCGACCGACGCCGTGATCCGCGGCAGGGGCACGTTCACCTGGAGCGCGAGCCACCCCCTCGTCGAGGTGACGATCCCGCTGCGCACGGCCGCCCAGCCGCGCGGCGCCGCCACCGTCCAGTTCCTCCGCACCGGCGGCGCGAAGGGCGCGAGCTATCTCTGCCCGTTCGCCTCCCCGTACTTCAGGACCGTGCAGTGGGAGCAGGACTCGGTCGCGGGCAAGGTCCCGTTCGTCTCGTACCACACGGGCTCGCTGCCGCAGCCGCCCGGCAGTCCGGCGCGGACGCTGACGGTGCCCGGCGCGTTCGCGGAGGCCGGGATCCAGTTGCTGAGCACCGGCGCGGCCAATGTGCTGGCGGACAGCTCCAACGGCTGGACCGACGGCGAGCTGCACGGCGCCATGCAGGCCAACTTCAGCCGCTGGCGGAACGCCCCGCAGTGGCTGGTGTGGCTCTTCGTCGCGAGCCGGTACGAGGGCTCGGCCGGGGTGCGCGGCATCATGTTCGACCACCAGGACGCCTTCCAGCGGCAGGGCTGCGCGGTCTTCTACGACCTGATCCAGGGGGCCGATCCGGCCCGCCAGCGCGCGCAGTTGCGCACGTACGTGCACGAGCTGGGCCACGCCTTCAACCTGCTGCACTCCTGGCAGAAGAACCTGGCCAGCCCGCCCGCGCCGCTCGGCCCCAACGGGGGCTTCGGCGACCTGTCCTGGATGAACTATCCGCAGAACTTCGACCCGGGCGGCGGCGCCCCTTCGGGCGAGACGGCCTACTGGGCGGGCTTCCCCTTCCAGTTCACCGCGAACGAGCTGCTGCACCTGCGGCACGGCTACTACAAGAACGTGGTCATGGGCGCGAACGCCTTCGGCACCGGCGCCTCCGAGCTGGACGCCGAGGCGTTCGACGAGCCGCTGCTCGACCAGTCCGGGCTGCGCCTGGAACTGCGCGGCAAGCGGGCGTACGAGTTCGGCGAGCCGCTGGTGATCGAGCTGAAGCTCGCGACGACCGATCTGCGCGGCCGGCGCACGCACGGCCATCTGCACCCGAACAGCGACCTGGTGAGCCTCGCCATCCGCCAGCCGTCCGGGCGTACGGTCCTCTACCGTCCGCTGCTGCGGCGCTGCGTGGACGACGAGCGCACGGTGACCCTCGACGCCTCGCGGCCCGCGCTCTACACGAGCGCGTACGTCGGCTACGGCCAGCAGGGGCACTACTTCCAGCAGCCCGGTACGTACGAGCTGCGCGCGGTCTATCTCGCGACCGACGGCTCGCGCGTGGTCTCCCCCGTGCTGCGGGTGACCGTGCGGCATCCGATGAGCCGCACGGACGAGCAGGTGGGCGAGCTGATGCTGGGCGAGGAGCAGGGCACGCTCTTCACGCTGCTGGGCTCCGACTCGCCCGCGCTGCGCTCCGGGAACGAGGCGCTCCAGCAGATCATCGACCAGCACGGCAAGCACCCGTTCGCGGTGTTCGCGCGGATGGTGCGGGGGCTCAACGCGGAGCACGAGTTCAAGAGCGTGACGCCCGGCGCCGAGGGCCTGACGGTGCGTCCGGCCGACACGAAGGAGTCCGTCCAGCAGCTCACGCCGGTGGCCGAGGCGAGCATGCAGGGCACGGGCGTCGACCGCATCACGTTGAACATGGTGATGCGCAGGCTGGCGCGCGCCGAGGCCAAGCAGGGCGACCTGGAGCAGGCCACGTCCGTGCTGGACCGGATGGCCGCGCACTTCGGCGAGCAGGGGCTCAACCAGCACGTCGTGGAGGCGATCAGGGACCAGGCGGAGGCCGAGAAGGCCAGGCTCGCCGCCGAGTACGGCAACTGAGGAACCGGACCGGAGCGGAGGGAGGCGGGGCCGCGTGCCCGTGTTCGTCGTGGAGCTGGGGCTGCCCGGCCCCGCACTCCCCTGCCCCGTGGGCAGTCCGGTGCCGGTCACGGTGACCGTGCGCAACACCTCGGCGCGCCGGGTGTGGGCGGCGGGGGTGCTGGACGGTTCGGAGGACCGGGTGCGCTTTCCGCACTACGTGCCCTCGGTGACGTACGAGGGCCGGGCCGTCCACCCGCCCCGGCGCCCGGAGGACCCGCTCGTGGGGCCGCTGCGCCCCGGGGACTTCAGAAAGCTGGAGCCCGGCGAGGCGTTCGACCCGACGGGGCCCGGCTATCTGCCGCTGACCACGTTCGGCGCGTTCGTGCCCGGGCGGCCCGGGATCTACGAGTTCGGGCTGACGCTCTCGACGGAGAGCCCGTCGGCCGACGCGTGGCTGGGCCGCTTCGGGCAGGGCGAGGAGCGGGCGACGGTGCTGGAGCTGGTCGGGCGGGTGCCCCGGGAGACGGTGGCGGCCCGCCCGCTGCGGGTGGAGGTGCGCTGAGGCGGCGAGCGGGGCGAGCGGTGTGCGCGGGGCGCGCGGGGCGCGGGCACGTGCCCGGTGCGCGTTGACAGGGCCGGACCCGGGGGCAGAACATAAGCAAGCGCTTAGCCCACTTCTCCGGGACCGGATGGATCGGATCACCTCCATGGCCACACCCTCGCTCCTGCTCTCCCGCCGCGATCTCGACTTCCTGCTCCACACCTGGCTGGACACCGGGTCCCTCACCCGCCGCGAGCGGTACGCGGAGCACTCCCGCGAGACCTTCGACGCCGCGCTCGACCTCAGCGAGCAGATCGCGGCCCGCCACTTCGCGCCGCACAACAAGAAGAACGACCAGGAGGAGCCCCGGTTCGACGGCGAACGCGTGCACACCGTCCCCGAGGCCGCCGAGGCGCTGGAGGTGTTCGCGAAGTCGGGCATCCTCGCGGCCACGATGGACGAGGAGTTCGGCGGGATGCGCCTGCCGCAGACCGTCGCGACGGCCTGCTTCGGATACTTCCAGGCGGCGAACATCGCGACCGCCGCCTACCCGTTCCTCACCCTGGGCAACGCGCGCCTGCTGTGCGCCCACGGCTCCCCCGAGCAGGTCGAGACCTATGTCCGCCCCATGCTGGAGGGGAGGTTCTTCGGCACGATGTGCCTGTCCGAGCCGCAGGCGGGCTCCTCGCTCGCCGACGTGGCGACAAGGGCGGAGGAGCGCCCGGACGGGACGTACCGGCTCTTCGGCAGCAAGATGTGGATCTCCGGCGGGGACCACGAGCTGGCCGAGAACATCGTCCACCTGGTCCTCGCCCGCATCCCCGGCGGCCCGCCCGGCGTGAAGGGGCTCTCGCTCTTCATCGTCCCCAAGTACCTGGTGGGCCCCGACGGTTCGCTCGGCGAGCGCAACGACGTGGTGCCCGCCGGGCTCAACCACAAGATGGGGTACCGGGGCACCGTCAACACGCTGCTCAACTTCGGCGAGGGCGCCGCGCACAGGCCGGGCGGCGAGGCGGGCGCGGTCGGCCACCTCGTCGGCGAGCCGCACCGCGGGCTCGCGTACATGTTCCACATGATGAACGGCGCCCGTATCGGCGTCGGCGCGGGCGCGATGGCCCTCGGCTACACGGGCTACCTCAAGTCCCTGGAGTACGCCCGCGAGCGCCCCCAGGGCCGCCCGCTGACCGGGGACGGCGCGAAGGACCCGGCAGCGCCGCAGGTGCCCATCGTCGAGCACGCGGACGTACGCCGGATGCTGTTGGCCCAGAAGTCGTACGTCGAGGGCGCGCTGGCCCTGCTGCTCTACTGCTCGCGGCTGGTGGACGAGCAGCTCACCGCGGAGACCGAGGAGGAGCGGGACCGCGCCGCGCTGCTGCTCGACGTGCTCACCCCGATCGCCAAGAGCTGGCCCTCGCAGTGGTGCCTGGAGGCGAACGACCTGGCCATCCAGGTGCACGGCGGCTACGGCTACACCCGCGAGTACGACGTCGAGCAGCACTACCGCGACAACCGCCTCAACCCCATCCACGAGGGCACCCACGGCATCCAGGCCCTCGACCTGCTGGGCCGCAAGGCGGTCCAGGACGGCGGCGCCGGGCTCGCGGCGCTCGGCGAGGCGATCGGCGGGACGCTGGAGCGCGCGGAGGGCGCGGGCGGTGAGGCCGCGGCGCTCGCCGCGGAGCTGCGCGCGGCCTGGGACCGTACGACCGCCGCGACGGCCCGGCTGTGGAGCACGGGCGACCCCTCGGTGGCGCTCGCCAACGCCTCGGCCTACCTGGAGGCGGTCGGCCATGTGGTGGTGGCCTGGCTCTGGCTCGGCCAGTACCTCGCGGCCGACGGCGAGGACGCCTTCCTGAAGGGCAAGCGCCAGGCCGCGCGCTACTTCTTCCGGTACGAACTGCCCCGGACCGGCCCCCAGTTCGCGCTGCTGGAGTCGCTGGACACCACCGTGCTGGAGACCGGCCCGGACTGGCTCTAGGGAAGCCCGCTAGCGCGGGCCGTGGCCGCCCGTCGGGTCGCAGGCGAGCGCCTCGGCCGACGCGGGGGCGCCCTCGACGCTGCTGCGGTCGTGGACGATCCGCGCCAGCTCGGTGCGCCCCGTCCCCGGCCGGACCGTCAGGGTGCGGCCGTGCCCGACCTCCGGGAGCGTACGGGCGCGCGGCAGCGCGGTGGCCAGCACCTGGGCCTCGCGGTCGTAGCCGGGCGCGTAGGTGATGGTGGCGTCCTTCGCGCCCTCCTTCGTTCCCCTCGCGCTCTTCGCAGCGGCCGGTCCTGTCCCGCCGCCCGTGCCGCCCGCCCCGCCCGCGCCGCCCAGGACGTCGAAGCCGTTGCGGCGCAGCGCGTCCCGTACGCGGAGGCTCGCCTCGCCCGTGCCCTCGATCCGTACGGGGATCAGACCCGGCTCCATCGCGACCGGGCGCATCCCGTGGGGCGGGCGCAGCCGGGGCTCGTCCCGGAGCGGACGGTCCTCGCGGAGCGCGCGGAACATGGCGCGGGCGCGCGGCTCGTCCCAGGTCAGCGTCGAGCCCCAGGCCGGCACCCGGTAGTCGAACCGGCCGATGGGCACGGTCGCGAACTCCGTGCGGGCGGGGCTCAGCCCCCGCAGCTCCCCGGCGAGCCGCACCAGCTCGCGCGCGGTCAGCCCGTCGTCCGTGCGCACCGTCCCGCGGAAGGCGCGCGCGGTGCGCAGCAGCGCGGCCGGGTCGTCCGCGGCCCGCTCGCCGGTGAGGCGGTGGAGGATCGCGGCGACGAGCTGCTGCTGGCGGCGGACGCGGCCGAGGTCGCCGGGCGGGGTGACGTGCCGGGCGCGGGCGTAGCGGAGGGCGTTCCGTCCGTCGAAGTCGTGTGTGCCGGCGGTGATGTCGAGCCCGGCGTTCTCGTCCCAGAGCGGCTTGCGGGTGCAGACCTTCGCGCCGCCGAGGGTGTCCACGGTCTTCACGAAGTCGGCGAAGTCGGTCTCGGCGTAGTGGTCGACGCGCAGCCCCGTGGCCTGCTCGACGGTCCGTACGGTGAGGGAGGGGCCGCCGTGCTCATGGGCGGCGTTGATCTTCCCCCGGTGGGCGGACGGCGGCTTGTTCCCGTCCTTGTGCGGCGCGAAGCGGACGTACGAGTCGCGGGGGAGGCTGACGACGCTGACACGGCGCCGGTCGGCGGAGACGTGCATCAGCATCATCACGTCCGTGCAGTCGCACGCCTTGCCGTTCACATGGAGGCGGTCGCGGGTCTCCGGGGAGAGGCCCGCGCGCGAGTCGAGGCCCACGAGGAGGATGTTGAGCGCCTTCGCGCGCCCGGCACCGGCCTCCCGCTGGGCCGCGGCGCCCTGCTGCCCGCCGTGCGGCACGACGCCGCAGGAGAGCAGGGCCCAGGCGGTTCCGACGAGGGCCAGCCCGCGCAGCCGCCGGGCCGTGGAGCGGGCCCGTGGGCCCCGGAAGAGTGCGTGCATCGAGAACACCTCCGCGATGAGCGGAATAAATGATTCCGAATGCTAGGCACGCCCCTCCCCCGCCACTCCGCGACGCCGGGCCCCCGCGCCCCCGCTACCACCCGGCCGGATCAATCGCCCGCGGCCTCAGCCGATGTCGTCCCGCGGCTCCAGCGGCCGGGTCGCCGGGCCCTGGATCACCTCGCCGTCGACGCCGAAGCGCGAGCCGTGGCAGGGGCACTCCCAGGCCGCCTCTGCGTCGTTGAACCGGACCAGGCAGCCCAGGTGCGTACAGCGGGGCGACACCGCGCGCAGCTCGCCCTCGGCCGTCCGGTGCACCGCGCAGCGCCGCCCCTGGATCCGTACGATCGCGCCCGTACCCGGACTGATCTCGTCCACGGAGTCGACGTACGAGGGGCGCAGCCGGTCCCCGACGAAGCGGCGGG
The DNA here is from genome assembly GCF_039530985.1 of Streptomyces albiaxialis. Lineage (NCBI taxonomy): Bacteria > Bacillati > Actinomycetota > Actinomycetes > Kitasatosporales > Streptomycetaceae > Streptomyces > Streptomyces albiaxialis. The sequence goes on along the minus strand of NZ_BAAAPE010000015.1, from coordinate 166,313 downwards.
CCACGGCCGACTGGAGCCGCAGCAGCGCGGGCGCCTCGCGCGGGCGCAGCCGCACCGGGTCGTACAGCTTCGCCCAGGGCGGCAGCGCCCCGCCGGTGATGTGCGCGGCCAGGAGCTGCCCGGAGAGCACGCCCGAGGCCATGCCCCAGCCGCCGAAGCCGGTCGCCACGTACGTGTGCTGCGTCGCCGGGTGGAAGCGGCCGATGTACGGCACGTGGTCGGTGGTCTCGTTGTCCTGCGTGGCCCAGCGGTGCACGGGGCGGGCGTCGGGGAAGCGCTCGTACGTCCACGCCGCGAGGCGCTCGTAGCGGGCGCCGACCGAGCCGATGCCCGGCATGCCGGGGGTGAACTTCTCGCCCGTGACGATCAGCAGCCGCTGGCCTTCCCGGAACGGGTAGGGCGCGGTGCGCACCGAGCGCGTGGCCCGCTCGGGCGTGAGATAGCCGCCGCCGGGGTCCTGGTCCTCGGGCAGCAGCGCGGCGATGACCAGCTCGCGGCGGGGCTCCAGGCGGGAGAACATCAGCGCGCGGTCGAACACCGGGTAGTGCGTGGCCACGACCACGTCGCGGGCGCGCACCTCGGCGCCGTTCTCGGCCGTGAGCGTGCACGGATCGCCCTCGTCCAGGCCGAGCACGCGGGTGCGCTCGTGGACCGTCCCGCCGCGCCGCACGAGGTCCTCCGCGAGCGCGAGCAGGTACTTGCGCGGATGGAACTGGGCCTGCGCCTCCACCCGTACGGCCGCGCGCACCGGAAAGGGCAGGCCGGTCTCCGTCACGTACGAGGCGTCGAGGCCCGCCTCGGCCGCGGCCTCCGCCTCGGCCCGGATCTCGTCCTCGTGGCCCTCCCCCTCCACGAACGTGTAGCAGGGGACGCGTTCCAGCTCGCACTCGGCGCCCAGTCCGGCCGCGACCTCGGCCAGATGCTCGATCGCGTCCTGCTGGGACCGCGCGTACAGCCGGGCGTTCTCCGCGCCGCGCTTCTCACGGAGGTGGGCGTAGGCGAGGCCGTGCAGCGCCGAGACCTTGGCGGTCGTGTGGCCCGTGACGCCCGCGGCGATCCGGTCGGACTCCAGCACCGTCACGCTCCGGCCCGCGCGGACCAGCTCCCACGCGACCGAGAGCCCGGCGATGCCGCCGCCGACCACCGCGACGTCGGCCTCGGTCCTGCTGTCCGGCGCCAGCGGCGCGTAGGGCGATCCGGCAGCCGAGAGCATCCAGTACGACTCGTATCCGACGGGCAGAGTGGTCATCGCCACGCCCCTTTCGCGCTGCCCTCCGCCGCGTCCGCGACAGAGGGCTCAATTGTGCGCACCCACCTTGTCGTTCCCCGTGCGCCGCCGCTCACGCCCCGAGGGGCGGCTCCCGTGCAGCCCTTGTGTGCCCGTCGTGCGCTCCCCGTGTGGCACCTATGCGCTCCCCGTGCAGAAGCGGATTCCCCGGAATCCGCCCGCGCACCGCGTTCGGGGCGCTACGGTGAGTGCCCGCGGGGATCGATCGGTTGTTGGCTGTACGCCGGGAGGGTTCCGCGATGGGCGAGGAAGTGCACCTGACGCCTGCACACCATCTCGAAGTGCTGCTCGCACGGGCCCAGAATCCGTTCGACGTCTCGGATGCCGTGCTCTCCCGCCTGGAGAGCGCCGTGATGTTCCAGACGGAGCTGTACGGATGGCGGCACCGCAGCACACCCCCGCCAACGCTGCGGTGCAGCAGTTTCCGGCACGTCTTCCTGCTCGCCGACGGCGGCAGTCTGCTGCTGTGGGAGCTGTGCTACGACGCGGAGGACGGCGACGGGCGCGAGCTGTACGAGATCTACGAGTCGGAGGAGGCTCTGCGCCGCTCCGAGCGCCGCGTCCACCGGTGGATGGACGACGACGCGTTCGGACACCTGGACGATGACGAACTGCTCGACGGTTTCATCGATGAGGACTTCGAGGACGAGCCGCCGGCCGCCTTCCCGCTCGGCCCCGGCCGTTCCCCGAGCCACACCGAGCGGGACTCGCCCGAGCACGCCCGCCGGCTGCTGCGCCGCGCGGAGAACCCCGACCGGCCCGGCGAGGAGACGCTGCGGCTGCTCGCCACCGCGCTGGGGCACCAGATCATGCACGTCCCCAAGCCCGCCGCGCGCACCGGCGAGTGCCAGGTGTGGTGCTCGGTCTACGAGCATGTGTTCCTGCTCGCCGACGGCAGCGAGGTGAGCCTCTACGAACTGGAGCACAACCTGTCCGGCACGGGCCGCCTCGTGTGCGAGGTCTATCTGGAGGAGGCGCGAGCCGACCAGGCGGCGCTCAGGCGCGCCCGGGACCGCGGCATCGACCTGTAACCGTATGTGACCTCTTGTGACCTGGAGAACAGCGCCTCTATCGTGGGCCCGCTCGCCAACTCCTGTCAGTGGGCCGCCAATTCAACGGAGGGACCGGCCATGTCCGCTCGTGGGCGTCACCGCCGCTACAAGCCAAGCACCGTCTCGCGCACGTCGCTCAAGGTGACCGCGGGAGGTGCGGGCATCGCCATCCCGCTCGTCGGCGCGCAGCTCGCCCACGCGGCCCCGCAGGACGTGTGGGAGAAGGTGGCCGCCTGCGAGAGCAGCGGCAAGTGGAACATCAACACGGGCAACGGGTTCTACGGCGGGCTCCAGTTCACGCAGAGCACCTGGCAGGCGTACGGCGGCGGCAAGTACGCCGGGCGTGCCGACCTGGCGACCAAGTACGAGCAGATCGCCGTCGCGGAGAAGGTCCTCGCGGGCCAGGGCCCCGGCGCGTGGCCCAACTGCGGCCCCCGCGCCGGGCTCACCCGGGGCAGCGCCGAGCCGGACGCCAAGCCCGAGCGCCGCGTCCAGCAGGCCTCCGCGAAGCAGAAGGAGAAGCCGGAGAAAAAGGAGAGGACCGACAAGGCAGAGAAAGCCGAGAAGGCCGAGAAGGCCAAGGAGGAGCGGAAGAAGAAACAGACCACCTACGAGGTGGTCGGCGGGGACACCCTCTTCTCTATCGCGGACGGCCAGTCGGTCGACGGCGGCTGGCGGGGCCTGTACGAGCGGAACCGCGCCACCATCGGCGCGGACCCCGACCTGATCCTCCCGGGCCAGGACCTGCGGCTCACGGGCGCGCCGCAGAAGGCGAAGGCCGAGCCGGAACGGAAGCCCGAGCGGAAACCGGAGCGCAAGGCCGAGGCCAAGCCCAGGCCCAAGCCCGAGGCGAAGCCCGAGGCGAAGCCCAAGCAGCAGCCGCAGAAACAGCGGCAGCAGGCCAAGGCGAAGCCCGCCTCGTCGTCCGTCATCGCGCCCGTCAGCGGCGTCAGCCCCGGCACGGCCTACCGCGCCTCGGGCGGCAACTGGTCCTCCGGCTACCACACGGGCGTCGACTTCCCCGTGCGCACCGGGACGACCGTCAAGGCCGTCACCAAGGCCAAGGTCGTCTCGGCGGGCTGGGCCGACGCGTACGGGTACCAGGTGGTGCTGCGGCACAGCGACGGCAAGTACAGCCAGTACGCGCACCTGTCGGCCATCTCCGTACGGTCGGGGCAGTCCGTCGACGCGGGCCAGCGCATAGGGCGTTCGGGCGCGACGGGCAATGTGACGGGCCCGCACCTGCACTTCGAGGTCCGTACGGGCCCGGGCTACGGGACGGACATCAACCCGCTGGCGTATCTGCGGGAGCGGGGCGCGAAGGTGTGACGTCCGGGGCGGCGCGGAGCCCGGTGGCGTAGTCGACCGTACGGTCGCACCAGCGCTCCAGCAGCACGCGGTCGTGGCCGACGGCGAGGAGCGCGGCGCCGCTGTCCGCGCGGTACTCCTCGACCACGGCGACCAGCGCCGCCGTGGTCGAGGCGTCGAGCATGGCCGTCATCTCGTCGCACACCAGCACGCGTGGCCGCAGCGCGAGGGCGCGCGCCACGCAGGCCCGCTGGAGCTGCCCGTCGCTCACCTCGTGGGGGCGGCGGGCGAGCAGGTCGGGGCCGAGCCCGACGCGTGCGGCCAGCTCCTCGGCGCGGGCGGCGGCCTGAGCGCCCCGCCCGGTGGCGCGCAGCGGCTCCGCGACGAGCGCCGCCAGCGAGAGCCGGGGGTCGGCCGCGAGACGGGGCTGCTGGAAGACGACGCCGACGGCGGTGCGCTGCGCGCGCGGGGCCCGGTGCCGCCAGCCGCGCGCCTCCTCGCCGCCGATCAGCACGGTGCCCGCGTACGGGCGGTGCAGCAGGGCCGCGACCTTCGCGAGCGTCGACTTGCCGCAGCCGCTCGGGCCCAGCAGCCCGACGGCCTCCCCCTCGGCGAGGGCGAGCGAGGCGTCCCGCAGGACGGGGTCCCGCCGGTCGTACCCGGCGGTGACGCCCCGCAGCTCCAGGGCGGCTGTCATGGACGGCTCCCTTCGGGGACGACGGGATGGTGGCAGGCCTCGCCCTCACCGCCGTCCTCGTCGAACGGCGGCTGGACCGCGCAGGCCTCGCTCGCCCTCGGGCAGCGCGGCGCGAAGGCGCACCCCTCGGGCAGGTCGCCCAGCTCGGGCGGCATCCCCGGAACGGGCGTGAAGGCACGCTCGGGCAGCGCGTCGAGCAGGCCGCGCGCGTACGGGTGGCGGGGGCCTGGCGCGCCGAAGAAGCGGTCGGCGGCGGCGAGTTCGACGACGCGCCCCGCGTACATCACGGCGACCCGGTCGGCGATCCGCTCCGCGGCGGCGAGGTCGTGCGTGATGATCAGCAGTCCGCGGCCGTCGCCCGCGTGGCTGCGCAGCTCGTCCACCGTCTTGTCGACCAGGTCGCGGTCGAGCCCGGTGGTCGGCTCGTCCGCGAGCAGCAGCGGCGCGTCCCCGACGAGCGCGAGCGCCGTCGCGGCGCGCTGGGCCAGGCCGCCGGACAGCTCGTGCGGGTACCGGTCCAGGTGGTCGGCGGGGAACGAGGCGCGCTCGGCGGCGGCGTGCGTCGCGTCCGCCAGCGCTTCCTTTCGCGCGCCGGTCAGCTCCCGTACGGTCTCCGCGAGTTGCGAGCGCACGGTGCGTACGGGCGTGAGGTGGGCGGCGGGGCTCTGCGGGACGAGGCCGACGCGCCGGCCCCTGACCGAGCGGGCCAGCGTCCGCTCGTCGGCGGCCAGCAGGTCCACGGGGTCGCCGCCCCCGTGCAGTACGGCTTCGCCGCGCACGACGGCGTTCCCGGGCAGCAGCCCCAGCAGGGCAGAGGCCAGCACGGACTTCCCGCACCCGCTCTCCCCGACGAGCGCGAGGCACTCGCCGGGCGCGAGGTCGAAGGACACGGACGAAACGGCCGCGACCTCGCGCCCCCTCCGCATCCGAAACCGCACCGACAGGTCCCGCACAGCCAGCAAAGGCTTCACGCCGACACCCCCGTACCCGGCATCGGGTCTGCGCTTGCCAGCCCTGCGCCTTGCGCAGACCTCCCAAGCGCAGCGGTCAGGGGCGCGGGGAACTGCGCGGCCGACCACCGCGCACCCGCAGGCTGCGGGGCGGCAGCAAGGGGCACCCCGGGCACAGCCCCGGAGAAGACGTCCGCGGAACTCACAGCATCAGCTCCGATCGACGGCGGGGATTGATCCGTTCGCGCCAGACACCGGCCAGCCCCGCGATCGCGAGGGTCGGGATGATGATGAAGAGGCCGGGAAAGAGGGTCGGCCACCAGTCGCCCGCCAGCAACGTGCCGCGCGCCCCCTGGATCATGTTGCCGAGGCTCGCCTTGTGCGTGGGCAGGCCCAGGCCGAGGAAGGACAGCGCGGACTCGTGCCAGATGGCGTGCGGCACCATCAGCACGGCCGCCAGCCCGGCCTGCGGCAGCACGCCCGGCAGCAGATGCCGTACGCCCACGCGCCAGCGCGACGCGCCGCCGGAGATCGCCGCGTCCACGTACGGCCGGGCGCGCAGCGACAGCACCTCGGCGCGGACGATGCGCGCGGTCGAGAGCCAGTGCGTGAGGCCGACGGAGATCACGACGGGCCAGATGCCGGGCCGGAACATCGCCACGATGAAGATCCCGAGCAGCAGGTGCGGGACCGAGGAGAAGACGTCCACCACGCGCATGACCAGCCGGTCCGTGCGGCCTCCGGCCGCCCCCGCGGCGGCGCCCACCGCCGTGCCGATGACCGTGGCCGTCAGGGCCGCGACGACGCCGACGAGGAGCGAGACCCGCAGCCCGTAGACGCTGCGCAGGAGCACGTCGCGGCCGACGTCGTCGGTGCCGAAGGGGTGCGCCCAGGACGGCGCCCGGAGCTTGTTCGCCATGTCGACGGCCTGCTCGTCCAGCGGGAAGAGCACCGGGACGAGGACGACGGCGAGGACGATCAGCGCGACGAGCCCCACCGACGCGCGGAGCTTCACGGTGGCGCTCACATCTCCTCCATCGCGACGCGGGGGTCGGCCAGCCCGTAGAGCAGGTCGGAGAGCAGGTTGCCGAGCAGCACGGCGACCGTGGCCAGCGTGGTCAGGGCCGCGAGCAGCGGGAAGTCCGTCGATGTGGCCGCCTCCACCGTCGCCGAGGCGATGCCCGGCCAACTGAAGACCGTCTCGACGAGCAGCGCGCCGGTGATCAGCTCGGGAACCCGCGAGCCGACCAGCGTGAGGACCGGCAGCAGCCCGGACCGCAGGGCGTGCCCGAGGAGCACGGTGCGCTCGGCGAGGCCCCGCGCGCGGGCGCCGCGTACGGCGTCCTCCTCCAGCGCGTCCCCGACGCCCTGGCGGACGTACAGCAGGAACCAGGGGATCTGGGAGATGCCGAGGACCAGCGCGGGCAGCGGGAGGTGGCGGAGCAGGGCACCGGCCGTGACCGTGTCGCTGCCGGAGTCCGTCAGTCCGCCCGCGGGCAGCAGGTCGAACTGGATCGCGAAGAGCCAGATGCCGAGCAGCCCGATCCAGAACGGCGGCGCGGCCTCCAGGGCGTACGAGACGGAGGTGACGGCCCGGTCCAGGAGCCCGCCCCGGCGGCGCGCGGCGGCGACGCCGAGCGCCGTGCCGACGACGACGGCGAAGAGGAAGCCGGCCGCGCACAGCAGCACGGACCAGCCGAGGCGTTCGCCGATGACCTGGGAGACGGGCTGGCGCAGCGCCGTGGAGTCGCCGAGGTCCCCGGAGAGGGCGTGGGTGACCCAGTGCCACCAGCGCTCGGGGAAGGGCCCGTCGACGCCGAGGTTGCGGCGGAGCTGCTCCAGCGTCTCCTGGGAGGCGTTGAGCCCGGCGGAGCCCGCGTACTGCTGCACGGGGTCGAACGGGGACGCGGCGGCGACCGCGAAGACGCCGAAGGTCACGGCGGCCAGCACGGGCACGGCCGCGAGCAGCCTGCGTCCGACCAGGCGCGCCGCCGGGGCCCCGAGCCTCCTGCGTCCCGGGCGGTCCGGGCGTCCCGGACCGCCCGGGCGGCGCGCCGCTGTCGCGGCCTTCGTCACTTCTTCGGCTGCCAGTCCTGCACGTTCCACCAGGGACCGGCGCCGATGCCGTGGTCGTGCGGCTCGGTCTGGGTGGTGAGGCCCTTCCACTTGTCGTCGATCACGTAGACGTGGTCGATGGTGGTCAGGAAGGTGTACGGCGGGTTCTTCGCCAGCTCCTTCTGGACCTTGTCGTACGCCTTGTGGCGGACCTTCTCGTCGCGGCTCCGGCGGCCCTCGTCGAGGGCCTTGTCGACGGCGCCGCTCTTGAAGAACGCCATGTTGTTCCAGCCGCTGCCGATCTGCGAGGAGTGCAGCGCGGGGTACATGTCGAAGTCGGGGTCCGGCGGGAAGCCGTTGCCGAGCAGCATCGGGTCGTGCTTGAGCTTGGGCTGGATGACCTCGCGGCTGCCGGCCTGGACCTTGATGTCGATCCCGGCCTTCTTGGCGTCGGAGGCGTAGGCGAGGGCGTGGTCCTGGCGGAGCTTGTCGCCGGAGAAGTACCAGAGCTTGAAGGCGGCGCGCTCGCCGTCCTTCTCGCGGATGCCGTCCTTGCCGGGCTTCCAGCCCGCCTTGTCGAGGATCTTCTTGGCCCCGGCGAGGTCGTGCTTCCGCTCGGTGCCCTTGGCGAAGTACGGGTGGTCGCCGGCGAGCGGCCCGTAGGCGGGCTTGCCCGCGCCGTTGAGGATGGACTTGACCATGGCCCCGCGGTCGACGGCGAGGTCGAGGGCGCGGCGGATGTCCTTGTCGCCGGTGACGGGGTTGCCGGAGGGCAGGGAGACGGCGCGGTAGTCGGCGGTGGTGGCCTCGATGACCTTCTTGCCGTCGCCGTCCCCGGAGTTCTCGTACGGCTTGGCGAGGTTGGGCGGCAGGATCGCGGCGTCCAGGTCGCCGGACTTGAGGCGGGTGGCGCGCACGTCGTCGTCCTCGATGACGGCGACGGTGAACCGCTTCACCTTCGGCTTGCCGCCCCAGTAGTGCGGGTTGGCCTTGAAGCTGAGCTTCTCGCCCTTGCGCCAGCTCGACAGGGTGTAGGGCCCGGTGCCGACGGGCTCGGTGTTGTACGGGCCGTTGTTGACGTCACCCTTGCTCGCGACGGCCTTGGAGGCGATCGGCTGGAGGGTGCGCTCGGCGAAGGCCGCGTAGGGGTACTTGAGGGTGAAGACGACCTTCTCGTTGCCTTCGGCGGTCTTGCCCTCGGCGCGGACGCTCTTGAGGGCGGCGAAGTCGTCCTTGTAGGCGTTGTTGGTCTTCTTGTCGAGGATCGTCTCGTAGGTGAAGACCACGTCGTCGGCGGTGAACGGCTTGCCGTCGCTGAACTTCACGCCGTCGCGCAGCGTGTACGTGTAGGTCTTGCCGTCCTCGCTGACCTCGGGGAGCTTCGTGGCGAGGGCGGGCTTGAGGTTCATCTTCGCGTCGTGCTTGAGGAGGCCGTCGAATATCTTCGAGTTGCCCTCCCGGCCGTACCCGAGGAGCGGACTGAGCGTCTCCGGCTCCTGCGCGACACCGACGGTGACCGAATCCGTCCCCCCGGAACCCCCGTCGTCGCTGCCCGGGGCCGAGCAGGCCGCCACCCCCGCCAGCGCCGCCAGGGCCATCACTGTGGCGGTCGCTGTCCGTACCGTCCGGGCCGTCATCCCTCGTGCTCCCTACTGGTGGTCGAATGCTCTTGCGAACGATTCGCAATTAAACAGCACGAGACCGGACGCCGTCACTCCGGGGCCGGACCCCCTCCCGGCCCCGCCCTCCTGGCATGGGACAGGGTGCTATGCCCGGAAAGGCCCGTTCCGGGTGGGCAAGATCAGGACGAGTTCACACCGGAGAACCCACGATTCCTTCCACGCGGAGTCCCGGGGTCAGTAGCCTCATGTCCCGTATCGGGAACCCCCGTCATGCTGACCGAGCTGGAGACCCCTCGATGGAACGTCCCGCATGGGCCCCACAGGGCATCGATCTCAACGTGCCCAGTGTGTCGCGGATGTACGACTACTACCTCGGCGGCTCGCACAACTTCGAGATCGACAGGGAAGCGGCGCGCCAGGCCATCGCGGCCTGGCCGGGACTCCCGAAGATCATGCAGACGAACCGGGCCTTCATGCGCCGCGCCATCCGGTACGCGATCGGTGAGGGCGTCACCCAGTTCCTGGACATCGGCTCCGGCATCCCCACCTTCGGCAATGTGCACGAGGTCGCCCAGGCCGTGGACCCCGCCTCCCGCGTGGTCTACGTCGACAACGACCCGGTGGCCGTCGCGCACAGCCGCGCGGTCCTCGGCGGCGACGGGACGGCGGCGATCGTCTCCGCCGACTTCCGCTCCCCGCAGGACGTGCTGGAGAGCCCGGAGGTCGAGCGGCTCCTGGACCTCGACAAGCCGGTCGCGCTGATGCTCGTCGCGCTGCTCCACTTCATCGAGGACAAGGACGAACCGGTCAAGACCATCGCCGAGTTCGGCCGCGCCCTGGCCCCCGGCAGCCTGCTGGTGATCTCCCACGGCTCCCCCGAGGGCGGCCCCAAGCGCGACGGCGGCATCGGCGTCCAGAAGGTCTACAGCCGGACGAACTCGCCGCTCGTCATCCGCTCACGGGAGGGGATCGAGCGGCTCTTCGACGGCTTCGACCTCGTCGAGCCCGGCCTCGTGTCGGTCCCCCGCTGGCATCCCGACTCCCCGCCCGAGCTGGAGGACGCGGTCTCCTTCAGCGGCTTCGCCGGGGTGGGCCGCAAAGCGGGGTTCGCCGGGTGACCTCCGGGGCGCACGAGCGCGACGAGCTCGACGACGACAGCGGCCCGACGGCGGGCCCCACGGACGACGACGGCCTGCGCCGCTTCGCGACGATCTGGAGCCGGACCGTCTATCCGGCGACGCAGACCTCCATGACCCGCCTGGAGCTGGAGGAGTACCTCCACCCCCTGGCCCGCACGCTCGGTGAGGCGCTGCACGCGCATCCGTTCAGCCCGGCGCCGGGCTGGGACGTCGGCGAGGCCCTCGTCGCCGCGCACTGCACGAGCCCCGACGCGCTGCCGCACATCCTCGGCGTCGTCGAGTCCTACCTGGTGCTCTACGGCAGCACGCCCGGCGCCCTGCCGGTCGACGACGCCCGCTCCCGCTGCGCCCGGCTCCAGCACGCCATCGCGGCCGGTTTCTCGCGCGCCCTGCGCGAGCGGACGCTCGCCGAGCAGGAGGCGCTCTCGCGCGCCGCGCTGGCCGCGCAGACGGCCGTGGAGGAGGCGCTGCACGCGAGCGAGACCCGGTTCCGCGCGGTGTTCAAGGAAGCGACCATCGGCATCGGCATCGCCGACATGAGCGGCCGCCTGCGCGACGCGAACGGGGCGCTCGCCCGGATGTTCGGCCGCTCCGAGGAGGAGATGCGCCGCCGCAACATCAACGACTGGGTACACCCCGACGACGCCCCCGGGGTCTGGCGGCTCCACCGCGAGCTGGCACGCGGCGAGCGCGACCACTTCCGCGTCGAGAAGCCCTACCAGCGCCCCGACGGCACCGTGCTGTGGACCAACCTGACCGTCTCGCTGCTGCGCGACGCGGAGGGCGAGCCCCGCTACCAGCTCGCGCTGATGGAGGACATCACCGAGCGCCGCCTGCTCCACCTGCGGCTGCGGTACGAGGCGACGCACGACGAGCTGACCGGGCTGCCCAACAGGACGCTGTTCGCCGAGCGCCTGGAGCGGATCCTGACCGCCGGCAGCGGCGTGAAACGCTTCGGGCTGTGCTACCTGGACATCGACGGCTTCAAGGCCGTCAACGACAGCCTCGGGCACGCCGTCGGCGACCAGTTGCTGATCTCCGTCGCCGAGCGCCTCCAGTCCTGCTCCCCCGCGCCCTCGCACCTGGTCGCCCGGATCGGCGGCGACGAGTTCGTGGTGCTGATCTCCGACCCGGAGGGCCGCGAGGAGGTCACCTCGCTGGCCCGCGCCGCGCTCGCCGCGCTGGCGACCCCGATCTCGGTGGACGGCCGCGAGCTGTCCGTACGGGCCAGCATCGGCATCGTCGAGGGCCCCAGCGGCGATCTGGGCCCCGCGGAGGTCATGCGCAGCGCCGACATCACCATGTACCGCGCGAAGGACGCGGGCGGGAACCGGTACGAGCTGGCCGACCCGGACTCGGACGCGCGGGCCATAGACCGCCACAGCCTCACCAACCACCTGCCCGCCGCGCTGGAGCGGGACGAGTTCTTCCTGGAGTACCAGCCGCTGATCCGCATGAGCGACGGCCGCGTCGACGGCGCGGAGGCCCTGGTGCGCTGGGAGCACCCTGTCCACGGGCGCCTCGGCCCGGACCGCTTCATCCCGCTGGCCGAACACACCGGGCTGATCGTCCCGTTGGGCCGCTGGGTGCTGGAGCAGGCCGTACGGCAGGCGTGCGACTGGGCGGCGGGGCAGCCGATGCGGGTGAACGTGAACCTCTCACCCCGCCAGCTCCACCACCCGGACCTGGTGCCGGACACCATCGCCGTCCTGGAGGCCGCCGGTGTCGAGCCCTCCTCGCTCTGCCTGGAGGTCACCGAGAGCGCTCTGATAGGGGCCGACGAGGACGAGCTGAAGCCCCTGTGGCAGCTCGCGGAGATGGGCGTGGACATCGCCCTGGACGACTTCGGCACGGGCTACTCGAACCTCGCCAACCTCCGCAGGCTGCCCGCGACCACGCTCAAGCTCGACCGCTCCTTCACCCAGGGCCTCCAGCGCCACCCGGCCGACCCGGTCGACGTCACCTTCGTCGAGGGCATCGTCTCGCTGGCGCACGCGCTGGGCCTGGCCGTGACGGTGGAGGGCGTCGAGACCGAGCACCAGGCCGCGCAACTGCGCGACCTGGGCTGCGACACGGCGCAGGGCTGGTACTACGCGCGCCCGTCGTCGGCCGCCGAGTTCGCCCAGGAGTGGGTGGAGGGCTGACGCGCGGGCCGTACGGCGGGCCGCGAGGGCCTCACACGTGCTTGTCGAGCCACGCGAGGAGGTCCGCCTGGACCTCCTCGCGGTTCGTCTCGTTGAGGATCTCGTGCCGCGCGTCCGCGTAGCCGCGCCAGGTCACCTCGCGCAGGCCCACGTAGCGGAAGTCCTCCAGCAGCTCGTACACCAGCGTCATCCGCTGGTTGCACGGGTCCTGCTCGCCCACCGCGAGGTGGACGGGCAGGTCGCGCGGGATCCGGGCGAGCCGCGCCGGGTCGTTGATCCTGCGGATGGCCCGCACCCAGTCCAGCGCGAGACCGGCACCGAAGTCGAAGCCGCAGCCCTCGTCCGCCGCGTAGACATCGACCTCGGCCGCGTCGCGCGAGAGCCACTCGTAGCCCGTGCGGTGCGGGAAAGGGTCGTTGAACGAGCCGAACAGCTCGGCGACGTACCTCGAGGGCGCGTCCCGGCCGCCCTTCTCGATCTCGCCCTCCAGACGGCGAATGTCCGACGCGGCCTCGCTGCCGGGCAGGGACCGGAACGTCCCGGAGAGGATCATCCCGGCCAGACCGCCGCCCTCGCCGTACTCCTGCGCGTAGTCGCGGGCGAGCTGCGAGCCCATGCTGTGCCCGAGGAAGACGAAGGGTGTGCCGCCCGGGAGTTCGGCGCGCACCCGGTCGCCGATCTCCTTGAGGTCGGTGACGATGGCGGGCCAGCCGGCGTCGCCGACCGCGCCGTAGCCGCCGGTGTGCCGGGCGGTCGCGCCGTGGCCCCGGTGGTCCGAGGCCACGACGGCGTACCCGTGCCGGTTGAGGAAGCGCGCGAACCGGTCGTAGCGCCGGGCGTGTTCGGCGGCGCCGTGGGCGATCTGCACGAGGGCGCGCGGAGTGCCCTCCGGCAGCCAGGTGTACGTGGCCACCGGCGTCCCGTCCGCCGCCGTCGTGAAGTCGTCCCGCCGCTCGTGCCCGTCGCCCATGGCCCGTGCCCTCCTCGTGTCCCGTGTCCTGTGTCCCGTGTGATCAGACCGCTCGCAGGCGGTAACCGTAACGGTAGGTACGGTCCGCGTGAAGGAGGTACTCCTCCAGCGGCGGAGCGCCCCAGGAGTCGTTGCCGCCGACGCCCATCTGCCGGTGGTTGACGCCGAGGACGGTCGCTTCGCGGGGCTTCAGCTCGTACGGGTGCTTCGGCCCGTCCAGGTCGTGCGGGGTGTACCGCAGGGCGCTCAGCTCCAGGTGGTCGCCCGGCTCCGTCTCCACCCGCAGCCCGCCGCCCTTCCCGGTGAGCGTCGCCCGCCGGACCCCGGTGACGTTGCCGCACTGCTGCGGACGTACGTACGGGGTGAACTGCTCCTCCACGGTGGAGCGGTAACGCCCGACGGGGGCGCCGGTGTTGCGGTCCTGGTAGTTCTCGTGCGGACCGCGTCCGTACCAGGCGAACGTCCCGTACTCCTCCGGGAGCGTGAGCAGCGCGCCGACCATCGGCAGGTCCGGCAGTCCCTTTCCGGGCTCCAGGGTGTGCGCGACGCGCACCTCGCCGTCGCCGCGCACGGTCAGGACGGTGGTGTACGCGCTGGTCGCGGGCGAAGTCGGCAGCGTGGCGCGGATCTCGATCGCGACGACGGACGCGGACTCGCGGGTGACCTTCACGCTCTCGGTCTTCCGCTTGCTCCCCGCGTCGCGCCAGGTCTTCGCGGTCTCCTGGAACTTGCGCCCGATGTCGTTGTCGGTCGGTCCGCGCCAGAAGTTCGGCTCCGGGCCCTCCGTGAGCACCGGGGCGCCCTTGTGGGTGAAGGCCGTGAGCGTGCCCTTGGCCTTGTCGAGGGTGAGCCGGAAATCGCGCCCCGAGACGGTGACCTCGGTGCCGGTCTCCTCGTACTCGACGGGCGGCAGTCCGCCGTCGCCGGGCTCCTCGGGTGCGGGCTTCTGCCACCCCTTGAGGGCGAGCTGTTCCGTGGCGACCTCGTGCCCGGTGTCGGCCCAGCGGGTCTTCCGGCGCAGGACGAGGGCGAGGTTCAGCCAGTACTCGGCGCCGGGTTCCGGGCGTGCGGGGCGCTTGAGGGGCAGCTCGGCGGTGGCCTTGCCGCCGGGCTCCGTCCGGGGCGGCGCCACGGTGCCGTGCTGCTCGCGTACGCCGTCGCGGGTGACCTCCCAGCGCAGCTCGTAGGCGTCGAGGCCGGTGAAGAGCTGCTTGTTGGCGAGGGTGACCCGCCCCTTCTCGGCCCCGCCGTCGGCGGCGGAGAAGGCCACGCGCTGGTAGACGTGCTTGACCTCGTGGATCTCGGGGTCCGGTTCACGGTCGCCGCGCACGATGCCGTTGCAGCAGAAGTTCCCGTCGGTCGGATAGCCGGGGACCCAGTCGCCGCCGTAGGAGAGGTAGGTGCGGGAGGAGTCGCCGGGGACGGGCTTCCTGATGCACTGGTCGACCCAGTCCCAGATGAAGCCGCCGTGCAGGTTGGGGTACTTCTCGAAGATGTCCCGGTACTCGCGGAAGTTGCCGGTGCTGTTCCCCATGGAGTGCGCGTACTCGCAGAGCATGAACGGCTTGGGGTTGCCCGACTTCCCGTACGCCTCGACGTCCGCGGGCGTCGTGTACATCTGGCTGTGCACGTCGGCGGCCTCGTTCATGCCCTCGTAGTGCACGGGGCGGGAGGCGTCGCGCCGGTGGATCCAGTCGGCCATCTCGCGGAAGTTGTCGCCCTGGCCCGCCTCGTTGCCCAGGGACCACATGACGACGCAGGCGTGGTTCTTGTCGCGCTCGACCATGCTGCGGGCCCGGTCCACGCACGCGTCCGTCCACTCCGGGAGGGAGGCGGGGAGGGAGTCGCGGATGCCGTGGGACTCCAGATTGGCCTCGTCGATCACGTAGAGGCCGTACTCGTCGCACAGCTCCATCCAGCGCGGGTGGTTGGGGTAGTGCGAGGTGCGGACGGCGTTGATGTTGTGCTGCTTCATCAGGCGGATGTCGCGCAGCATCGTCTCCTCGGGCACGGCCTGGCCATGCACGGGATCGAACTCGTGCCGGTTGGTTCCGTTGAAGACGATCGGCTTGCCATTGATCTCCAGCTTGCCGGGCCCGTAGGTGATCTGCCGGAAGCCGAAGCGCACGCGGTGCGTCTCGGTCGTACGCCCGTCCGGCCCGGTCACGGTCAGCACGAGGACGTACAGGCCGGGGCTCTCGGCCGACCAGGGCGCGGGGCGGCGGACGTCGCAGGAGAACTCCAGGTCGGCGGTGCCCCGGGCGGGGACCTCGGCGCTCCCGTCGAGCCCGTCCGTGTCCACCTCCTTCCCGTCCGGGCCGTGGAGGACGGCGCGGACGGTGTGGGCCTCCGCCTTCTCGTCCGTACGGTTGCGCAGCCGGGTCCGTACGGTGAGGCGGGCGTCGCGGAAGGCGTCGTCGAAGTCCGTGGAGACCTCGGCGTCGTCGAGGCGTACGGGCGGGACGGAGTACAGATACACGTCGCGGAAGATCCCGGACAGGTCGATCATGTCCTGGTCCTCCAGCCAACTGCCGTCGGACCAGCGGTACACCTCGACGGCGAGGGTGTTCTCGCCCTCGCGCAGGAGACCGGTGATGTCGAACTCGGCGGGCGTGAAGCTGTCCTCGCTGTAGCCGGCCTGCTCTCCGTTCACCCACACGAAGAAGGCGGACTTCACACCCTGGAACGAGAGCAGGGTCCGCCGTCCCTTCCAGCCGCGCGGCACGGTGAAGGCGCGGCGGTAGGAGCCGACGGGGTTGAAGGACTTCGGCACCTGGGGCGGCTCGGGCTCCTCGTAACCGCTCCACGGGTAGGGGACGTTGAGGTAGATGGGCTCGCGGTAGCCGTGCATCTCCCAGTTGGACGGGACGGGGAGCCGGTCCCAGCCGCTGTCGTCGTACCCGGGCCGGTGGAACCCCTCGGGCCTCTTGTCGGGATTCTCGGACCAGCGGAAGCGCCAACTCCCGTTCAGCGAGCGGTAGTACGGCGAGTCGGCGGGCTTCCCGCGGAGCGCGGAGGCGGCGTCGGGGTACGGGACGAGCGCCGCGCGCGCCGGTTCACGGTTGACCGCGAAGGTCGTCGGATCGGCATCCCATTCCCGGCCCGCCGCCTTGGCGAAAGCGGCCTTCTGGTCCCGGAAGGCGGCCCAGCCCGCGAGGACTCCGCCACTTGCCGTCAGAAATGTTCTTCGTGCCCATGGCTTGGCATCCATACCTCACAAGACACCACAAGCATCAAGGCACATCAACACTTTCGCACACAGATTTTCATCCCCCGGGGCCCGTCATCCCCTCAGGGGCCGTCCCGACCGTCCCCTCAGAGCCCGCCGCGCTCACGGAGCTGGATCTGCTCCACCAGCTCCGCGGCCATGGACTTGATGGTCTCCAGCCCCTGCCGCCCCCACCGCCGGGGCTCGTGGTCGACCACACAGACCGTGCCCAGCGTCATGCCCGTACGGTCGATCAGCGGCGCTCCCAGGTACGAGCGGATGCCGGTCTCGTCCACGACCGGATTGCCCGCGAACCGGGGGTAGTCGCGGATGTCCTCCAGCACCAGCGCCTTGCGCCGCACCACGACGTGCGGACAGTAGCCGTGGTCGCGCGCGAGCACGCGGCGCGCGGGATCGGCCTCGCCGCCGTCGGGAGCGTGGAGCCCGGCGAAGAACTGCCGGTGCTCGTCGATGAAGTTCACCATCGCGTACGGCGCGCCCGTGACGCCCGCCAGCCTGCGGGCGAACGCGTCGAACTCCGGGTCCGGCGCCTCGCCGATCCCCAGCTCCCGCAGCCGGACGACCCGCCGCGGCGCCTCGGCGTCCTCAGGGGTGAGCAGCAGGTGGGTCGTGGGGTCGTACGACATCGGCGCCATGATCGCTCCTCCAAGAATCGATCAGATGCTGGACCAGGGAGACGAGGACCTGGGTGCCCGAGCTGGCGAGCCGCGCGTCGCAGGCCACCACCGGCACCTCGGGCTTGAGGTCTATCGCGGCGCGCACCTCCTCGGGGTCGTAGTGGAACGCGCCGTCGAACTCGTTGACCGCCACGATGAAGCCGAGGCCCCGGCGCTCGAAGAAGTCCACGGCGGAGAAGCAGTGTTCGAGGCGGCGGGTGTCCGCCAGCACCACGGCGCCCAGAGCCCCGTTGCACAGCTCGTCCCAGAGGAACCAGAAGCGCTCCTGGCCCGGGGTGCCGAAGAGGTAGAGCATGTGGTCGCTGCTGAGCGAGATCCGGCCGAAGTCCATGGCCACGGTCGTCGTCGCCTTGTTCTCGACGCCCGACAGGTCGTCCTTGCCGACGCTGACCTGGGTGAGCAGCTCCTCCGTGCTGAGCGGCTCGATCTCGCTGACGGCGCCCACGAACGTCGTCTTGCCGACGCCGAAGCCGCCGGCGACCAGGATCTTCAGCGCGGTCGGGAAGAGGTCCACGCCCCCGGCCGTCGTCCCGCGGTCCTCAG
The DNA here is from genome assembly GCF_039530985.1 of Streptomyces albiaxialis. Taxonomy (NCBI): domain Bacteria; kingdom Bacillati; phylum Actinomycetota; class Actinomycetes; order Kitasatosporales; family Streptomycetaceae; genus Streptomyces; species Streptomyces albiaxialis. The sequence continues at coordinate 148,639 of NZ_BAAAPE010000015.1, read as the reverse complement.
AGTCGTCTACGGAGCCCATCCAGCACCGCCTCCAGCAGTTGTCGGTCGGTCGGGTCGGGGCCCAGCGGCACGGGTGCCGGGGCCCGCGTGGTGATCGCCCCGCAGTCGGCCAGGTCGGAGAGCAGCACCTTGGTCACGACCGCGGGGAGGCGCGTCCGCGAGGCGAGTTCGGCCACCGAGACCGGGCCGCCGCACAGCCCCAGGACCTGGGCGTGATCGGGCCCGAGATAGCTCTGCGGCCGCGTTCCCGTGGCCATCACCAGGGTCATCAGGTCGAAGTGCGCCGTGGGCCTGGTGCGTCCGTTGCTGACGGTGTACGGGCGGATCAGCCTGCCCGCGTCGTCGTCGAGGAGCGGCCCCTCCTCCTCGTCCCGCGCGGGGGACGGCTGAGGGTCGCGCATGCCCCGGCCTCAGCGCCCCGCCGGCTGCCGGGCCGGGATCGCCAGATACGGTCTGACGCTCTTGACCAGCATCCCCATCTCGTACCCCAGCACGGCCGCGTCCGCCTCGCGGCCCGCGACCACGGCCAGACACGCGCCGTTGCCCGCGGTGGAGACGAAGAGCAGCGAGGACTCCAGCTCGACGACGACCTGGCGCACCTCGCCGCCCTCCCCCAGCCGCACCCCGGCGCTGCGCGCCAGCGAGTACAGCCCCGAGGCGAGCGCGGCCATGTGGTCGGCCGTGTCGGGCTCCATGCCGTCGACGGCCTTCACCAGGCCGTCGGAGGACAGCAGGAGCGCGCTGTGCGCGTGCGGGACGCGCTGCACCAGGCCGGTCAACAGCCAGGAGATGTCGGTGTTCTGGCCCAAGGGCGCTTCGCTCACCATGGTCGCGTTCTTCTCCTCGTGGGGGCCGCTCTGGGCAGGCACTAACGGGCGGGACGGGGGCTGTCCCCGCCGGACGCCGGGGACGGGTCGCTGGGGAGGTCCGCGCCGGGGGCGGCGTACGGGCCTCCGTCGAGGTCGGTCTCGTCGGCGAGGCTGGTGCCGCGCCGGAAGGCGGCCATCAGGCCGGGATCGTGCCCCTCCTCGGCCACCGCCTCCGCGTGGGAGCCGCCGAAGGGCACGGGCGGATCGCGCAGCTCGGGCACCAGGTGCTCCTGGCGGCGCCGCTTGGGCAGCCGCGGCTTCCCGGCCTGCGGCGAGGGCACGCCGGACGCGGAGGAGACGGAGGAGGCGGGGGCACCGGAGGAGACGGGGGACGCCGGGGAGCCGGACGGCGCGGCGGGCATGGGCGGGGCGGACGGCGCGGGGAGCGGGTCGACGGCCCGCACGGACCGCAGGGCCTCGCTCACGGCGTCCGCACCGCCCGCGACGTCCGTACGGTCCGTACCGCCCGTACCGTCCGCGCCGTCCCCGCCTCTGCGCTCCTCGGCGCGGGGCTGCGGGGGCGGCGGTACGGGATCGCCCGCGGCCGGGGCCGCGGACCGGGGCGTCCCGCCGTCGGGGGCCGTCCGCTGTCCGTCGTCCTCCGCGCCCACGACGCCGACGTGCTCGGCGCGGGCCTGCGCGCCGGCGGACGCCGGCGCGTACGTCCCCAGCCCCTCCGTCCCTCCCGCGAGCCCGGCCGCCCCGGCCGTCCCCGCTCCCCCGGCCGCACCGGCTCCCCCGTCCTCGGGCTGCTCGTCGCCGAGCAGGACGCGGGGCAGCACGAGCACGGCCTGGATGCCGCCGTAGATGTTGCTCTGGAGCTGGACGACGACGCCGTGGCGCCGGGCGAGGGACGAGACCACGAACAGCCCGATACGGCCGTCCTGGAGCAGCTCCGGCACGTCGATACGGTCGGGCTCGGACAGCACGGCGTTCATATGGTTCTGCTCGGCGGGCGTCATGCCCAGGCCTCTGTCCTCGACCTCGATGGCGAGGCCCGAGGTGACGTGCTGGGCGCGGAGCAGCACCTGCGTCTGCGGAGCCGAGAACAGCGTGGCGTTCTCGATGAGTTCGGCCAGCAGATGGATGACGTCGGCGACGGCGTGCCCGCGCAGCGTGCCCTCGATCGGGGGCACGAGCTTCACCCGGGGGTACTGCTCGACCTCGGCGATGGCCGAGCGCAGCACCTCGGTCATCGAGACCGGGCGCGTCCACTGGCGCCGGGAGACGGCGCCGCCGAGCACGGCGAGGTTCTCGGCGTGACGCCGCATCCGGGTCGCGAGATGGTCGACGTGGAAGAGGCCCTTGAGCAGGTCGGGGTCCTCGACCTCGTTCTCCAGCTCGTCCAGCAGCTCGATCTCGCGGTGGACCAGGGACTGGAGCCTGCGGGCGAGATTGACGAAGACCTCGACCTTCTCCTCGCTGCCGCTGTACGTGCTGCGGACGAGCGCGGCGGCCTCCGTCAGCGCCGTCTCCGCGGTCCGCTGGGCGACGGCGAACTCGTGCGCGAGCAGGTCGAGCGCGTCGCCCGTGGCCTCCGGGACCGGCTCCGGCGTGCGCGGGCGCGGCTGGGGGCGCTCGCCGCGCTCCAGCGCCTGGAGCGTCGCGCGGAGTTCGGCCTGGCCCCGGGCGACGGAGCGGCGCAGCGCCGCGTACCGCTCGACGGTGCCGCGGGCCTCCGAGGAGGCGAGCATCGCGGCGGTCACGATCACGGCGCAGACCAGGAGCAGGCTTCCGGCGAGCACGCCCCACACGGGGGCGCCCACCGGGCCCGGCGCGGGCGTCCCGGTGGCGTCGATGCCGCCCTGGACGCGCATCACGTACGCCACGACGGCGGCCCCCGCGACGGCGATGAGCCCGGCGGGCAGCACGGCGAGGCGCACCATGCGGTGCCGCACCGTGGCGTCCCCCGCGCTCTCGCGCGCGGGGGCCCTGCCGTGCCGTCGCCGCGAGCCGTTCGCGCCTGTCTGCACCGCGTGGCTCGGGGGTTCAGGCATGGGGTTCCTCGGGGTGGGTTGAGGGCTGACGTGACTGAGGAGCGCGCTCTGATCTGAGGCGTTGCCACGCTAGCCCTCGCTCGCACCCGCACCCGGTACAGACGAGGTATTCGCCACCCCCCGCCAGCTCCCAAAGAGTGAAGATTCCGAGTGCGTGTTTGACGCGCGCGGCCGTCAACTCCGCGCGCCGGGCGCCGCCTTCAGCGCGCGCCGCCCGCCCCGGGCGCCAGGCGTACGCGCAGGAACTCCGCCGCCTCGTCCAGTGCCGCGCCCGCCGCGTCCAGGACCCCGGGCATCGCGAAGAAGCCGTGGATCATTCCGTCGTACCGGCTCAGCGCGGCGGGGGTCCCGGCCTCGCGCAGCCTGCGTGCGTACGCCTCGCCCTCGTCGCGCAGCGGGTCGTACTCCGCGGTGATCACCAGTGCGGGAGGCAGCCCGCCGAGGTCGCGGGCGCGCAGCGGCGAGACGTACGGGCTGGCGCCGTCCTCGGGGCCGCGCAGGTAGTGGCGCCAGTACCAGTCCACGGAACGGGCGTTGAAGAACGCGTCGTCCGTGTTCTCCCGCTGCGAGGGCGTGTCCGCGTGGTGGTCGGTGTTCGGGTAGACGAGGAGCTGGGCGGCGAGCGGCGGCCCCGAGCGCTCGCGGGCGAGGAGCGAGGTGACGGCCGCGAGGTTGCCCCCGGCGCTGTCGCCGCCCACCGCGAGCCGCCCGGGGTCCCCGCCGTACCCGGAGGCGTGCGCGGCGGCCCAGCGGACCGCGGCGAAACAGTCCTCGACCGCGGCGGGGAACTTGTGCTCGGGCGCCAGCCGGTAGCCCACCGCGACGGCCACGCAGGGCACCGCGTTGGCGAGCCTGCGGCAGATCGCGTCGCAGGTGTCGAGCGAGCCGAGGGTCCAGCCGCCGCCGAAGAAGTAGGCGAGCACGGGGAGCGGGCCGGGGGCGTCCGGATCGTCCGGGGCCTCCGGTACGTCCGGGACGTCCGGGCGGAAGATCCGCAGCGGCAGCGGTCCCCCGGGCCCCGGCATCGCGGTGTCGGTCACCTCGCCGACGGGCTCGGGGTCGCCGCCCGAGGCGAGCGCGTCGGCGCGGTCGGCGGCGCGGGCCTCGTCGAGGCTCATCGTGTAGAGCGGCGGAGCCGCGGCGGCGGTACGGGCGGCCCGCAGGGCCTCCACCTGAGGATCGAGCGGCACGGCTCCTCCAGTCGTCCGGCAGTCGTCCGATCGTGCGCGCGCGGGGCCCGCGGGGGCGGGGTGCGCGCGGGCGCGGGCCTGCCAGTCTCCGCGCCCGGGAGCCGCCGGGCCACCCCCTTTTCACCCCTTGGCGTCCGCTGTCGCGAGGGTCACGCGTACGAGCCGATTGCCCCTCGACAGCCATGTCGTATGGTCAACAGAGTGTCGAAGCCGCGACCGAGGGAGCAAGCGTGAGCCAGCAGTCCGCCGAGGCCGTACTGACCGGAGTCAGGAATTTCCGCGACGTCGGAGGGCTGCCGACCGCCGACGGGCGCCGCGTCCGGCAGGGCGTGCTGTTCCGCAGCGGGCACCTCGCGCACGCGACTCCGGAGGACGCGGAGTTCCTCGGCGGGCTCGGTCTCCACACCGTCTTCGACTTCCGGAACTCGGCCGACCAGGCCCTGGAGGGCCCCGACGTCGCGCTCCCCGGCGTGCGGAACGTGAACATTCCGCTGAGCGACCCGGCCGACGGCGCCGAGTTCTGGCAGATGGTGCGCGACGGCGAGCTGGACCAGCTCCGCGCGATCCTGGGCGACGGCCTCGCGGCCGACCGTATGACCAGGTCGTACCGGACGATCATCAAGGAGCGCACCGCCGAGCACAGCCGGGTGCTGCACTCGCTGGCCGAGGACAGCGTGCCCGCCCTGATGCACTGCGCGGCCGGCAAGGACCGCGCGGGCCTCTCCATCGCGGTCACGCTCCTCGCGCTGGGCGTGGAGCGCGCGGCGATCGAGGCCGACTACCTGGAGTCCAACTCCCCGCACCGGCGCTACAAGGTGCACCGCAGCGGCAAGTCGCAGGCGGGCATGTCGCCCGAGGTGATGGAGCTGCTCTCGCCGCTGTTCGACGCGCGCGCCGCGTACCTGGAGGCGGCGTTCGCGACGATCGATGAGGTGTGGGGCGACGTGGACACCTACCTCGCGCAGGGCCTCCGGATAGCTCCGGAGACCCGTACGCGCCTGCGTGACCGCTTCCTGGAGGGCTGAGCCCGCCCGGCCGGTCAGCGGTGGGCGACCGCCTGCTTGACGAGGGTCCGCCCGAAGTCCCACATCAGGCCGCCTCCGCCGTGCGCGTCGTCCATGACCTGGGTGAACGCGTCCACGAAGCGCTCGACCTCGCGCTCGCCGATGATCAGCGGCGGGATCAGCTTGATCACTTCGAGGTGGTCGCCGGAGACCTGGGTGAGGATCCGGTGCCGCTGGAGCAGCGGCACCACGACCATCTGCGCGAAGAGCCCCTTGCGGGCGGCCTGGAGCATGGTCCACTTGCCGCGCAGCCCCAGCGACTTCGGCCTGCCGAACTCGATGCCGATCATCAGGCCCCGGCCCCGGACCTCGTGCAGCAGCTCGTACTTCTCCGTGAGCGCGGCGAGCCGGGTGCGCAGCAGGTCGCCGACGCGGCGCGCGTGGGCGACGATCCCCTCGTCCTCCATCACCGCGAGGGTCGCGAGCCCGGCGGCCATCGCCTGCGCGTTGGCTCCGAAGCTCGCGGAGTGGACGAGGACGCGGTCCATCGACGAGTAGACCTTCTTGAAGATCCACTCCTTGCCGAGCGTCGCGCCGACCGGCACGTATCCGCCCGAGAGGGCCTTGGCGACGCAGACGAGGTCGGGGTCGGCGCCCTCCTCGTGCTGGTACGCGAAGAAGTCGCCGGTACGGCCGAGGCCCGTCTGGACCTCGTCGGCGATAAGCAGCGCGCCGTGCTTGTGCAGCAGCTCGCCCGCCGCGCGCAGATAGCCGGGCGGGGCCGCGTGCACGCCCTTGCCCTGGACGGGCTCGACGACGAGCGCGGCGACGTCGCCCTTCCGCAGCTCGCGCTCCAGCGCGTCGAGGTCGCCCAGCTCGACGGCGGTGTCGGGCAGCAGCGGCGCGAAGCCGTCCCGGAAGCCGGACTCGCCGTTGACGGAGAGCGAGCCGGTCGTGAGCCCGTGGAAGGCGTGCGCGCAGTACAGGACGCGGGGTCTGCCGGTGGCGTACCGCGCGAACTTCAGCGCGGTCTCCACGGCCTCCGTGCCGCTGTTCCCGAAGAAGACCCGGTCCAGGCCCGGCGCGAACGACAGCAGCTTCTCGGCGAGCAGCCCGGGCAGCGGCTGGCAGTCGAAGCGCGTGAGGTCGGCCAGCTCCGCGTCGAGCACGTCGTGCAGCGCCTGCCGTACGACGGGGTGGTGGCGGCCCAGGCCCATGACGCCGAACCCGGCGAGCATGTCGAGGTAGTCATTGCCCTCGGCGTCGTAGAAGTAGGCGCCCTCGGCGCGTTCGTAGACCTTGTCGAAGCCGATGGTGTGCAGCATGCGCGGCAACTGGTGGTTGAGGTACCGCGTGTGCAGCTCGTACCGCTCGGTGCCGCGCTCCTTCAGCAGCTTCGACAGGTCGAAGTCCGTGGTCACGCCATGCTCCCTTCGTTCTCGCGGGCACCGCCCGCCTCCCGCGCGGCGCCGGTCCCGCGCGTCTCGCGCTCCCAGCGCTCGCGGCGGGCCCGCTCGCGCTCGTCCTGGCGGGCCAGCGTGGCCGCGATCCGCCCGGCGACCTCTGCGGGCGTCAGGCCGAGGTCCGCGAGCAGTTCGCCGCGCTTGCCGTGCGGCAGGAACCGCTGCGGCAGCCCGACGGCGCACAGCGGCAGGTCGGAGCCCGCGTCGCGCAGCGCGTCGCCGACGGCCGAACCGACGCCGCCCGTACGCCCGTTGTCCTCGACGACCGCCACGGCGCGGTGCCGTTCGGCCAGCGGCACCAGCTCGGGGTCGACGGGTTTGACCCAGCGCGGGTCGACGACGGTCGTGCCGATGCCGCGCTCGGCGAGCAGTTCGGCGGCGTCCAGGCAGACGGAGGCCATGGCGCCGACGGAGACGAGCAGCACGTCGGTCCGCTCGTCCTCGCGCAGCACGTCCATGCCGCCCACGCGCCGCAGCTCCGGGATCGGCTCGCCCACGGTGGCCTTGGGGAGCCGCAGCACGGTCGGCGCGTCGTCCACGTCGAGGGCCTCGCGCAGTTCGGCGCTGAGCCGCTCGGCGTCGCGCGGCGCGGCGAGGCGCAGCCCGGGGACGACCTGGAGGACGGACATGTCCCACATGCCGTGGTGCGAGGCCCCGTCGGGCCCGGTGATCCCGGCCCGGTCGAGGACGAAGGTGACCCCGCAGCCGTGCAGCGCGACGTCCATCAGCATCTGGTCGAAGGCGCGGCCGAGGAAGGTCGCGTAGAGCGCGACGACGGGGTGCAGCCCGCCGGTGGCCATGCCGGCGGCGGAGACCGTGGCGTGCTGCTCGGCGATGCCGACGTCGTGCACGCGCCCGGGGTACGCCTCCGCGAAGGCGCCGAGGCCCACGGGGTGCAGCATCGCGGCCGTGACGGCGACGACGTCGGGGCGCTCGGCCCCGATCCGGACCATCTCCTTGCCGAAGACCGAGGTCCAGGAGGTGCCGCCGGAGGTCTCGACGGGTTCGCCGGAGGCCGGGTCGATCTTGTTGACGGTGTGGAAGTGGTCCTTGAGGTCGGCGAGCGCGGGCTCGTAGCCGCGCCCCTTCTCGGTGAGGCAGTGCACGAGGACGGGACCGTTGAACCGCTTGGCGCGGCTCAGCGCGGACTCGACGGCCGCGATGTCGTGCCCGTCGATCGGCCCGAGGTATTTCAGCCCGAGGTCCTCGAACATGCCCTGCGGGTTGAAGGCGTCCTTGAAGCCCTTCTTCGCCCCGTGGAGCGACTCGTAGAGCGGCTTGCCGACCACGGGCGTGTGCTGGAGGACGCCCTTGCCCCAGGCCAGCACCCGCTCGTACTCGTTGGTGGTGCGCAGCGTGGCGAGGTGGTTGGCGAGGCCGCCGATGGTGGGTGAGTACGAGCGTTCGTTGTCGTTGATGACGATGACGAGGGGGCGGTCCTTGGCCGCCGCGATGTTGTTGAGCGCTTCCCAGGCCATGCCGCCGGTCAGCGCGCCGTCGCCGATCACGGCCACGACGTGGTCGTCCCTGCCCTGGATCTCGTTCGCCTTGGCCAGGCCGTCGGCCCAGCCGAGGACGGCGGAGGCGTGGGAGTTCTCGATGACGTCGTGGTCGGACTCGGCGCGCGACGGATAGCCGGAGAGGCCGCCCTTGGCCCGCAGCTTGGAGAAGTCCTGCCGCCCGGTGAGCAGCTTGTGGACGTAGCTCTGGTGCCCGGTGTCCCACAGGACGCGGTCGGCGGGCGAGTCGAAGACCCGGTGCAGGGCGATGGTCAGCTCGACCACGCCCAGGTTGGGTCCCAGATGGCCGCCGGTGCGTGACACCGCGTGGATCAGGAACTCGCGGATCTCCTCCGCGAGTTCCTCCAGCTCGTCCCCGGTCAGCGCGTCCAGGTCGCGCGGCCCGTGGATGGACTCCAGCAAGGACATGGTCGGCCCCCCTGCTCTCCGTCGGTCTGTCTGTTCTGTTCCGGCTTGCTCTCCTGGTCGGACCTGCTCGTACGGCTTACTTGTTGCTGGCGACGGTCTCCCGCGCGGCGCGCAGCGACTCCTTGAGGGAGCCCATGGTGGCCAGGACCGCGGTCGGCTCGTAACCGCAGTGCGCCATGCAGTTGGCGCAGCGCGGGTCCTTGCCGCGGCCGTACTTGCTCCAGTCGGTCTCCTCGATGAGCTGGCGGTACGTGGGCACGTAGCCGTCGCTCATCAGGTAGCAGGGGCGCTGCCAGCCGAACAGCGAGTAGTTCGGGATGGCCCAGGCCGTGCACGGGAAGTCGGCCTTGCCCTCCAGGAAGTCGAGGAAGAGCGGGCTGTGGTTGAGCCGCCACCTGGCCCGGTTGCCCCCGGCGAACGCCTTCTTGAACAGCTCCCTGGTCTGCTCGACGCCCAGGAAGTGCTCCTGGTCGGGCGCCTTCTCGTAGGCGTAGGCGGGCGAGATCATCATCTCGTCGACCTTGAGGTCGTCGTTGAGGTAGTTGAGGACCTCGATGATGGTCTGCGGGGTGTCGGTGTTGAAGAAGGTGGAGTTCGTGGTGACGCGGAAGCCGCGGCGCTTGGCCTCCTTCATGGCCTCCACGGCCTCGTCGAAGACGCCCTCCTTCGCCACGGATTCGTCGTGCCGCTCCCGCAGCCCGTCGATGTGCACGGCGAACGCGAAATACGGCGAGGGCGTGAACTGGTCCATCTTCTTGCGCATCAGCATCGCGTTCGTGCACAGGAAGACGTATTTCCGCTTGGCGACGAGCTGCCGCACGATCTCCCCGATCTGGGGGTGCATCAACGGCTCGCCGCCCGCGATGGAGACCATGGGGGCGCCCGATTCGAGCACGGCGCCCACGGCCTGGGCGACCGGCATGCGCTGCTTGAGCACGCCGGCGGGGTGCTGGATCTTGCCGCATCCCTCGCACTTGAGATTGCAGGCGAAAAGGGGTTCCAGCTCGACGATGAGCGGGAACTTCTCGCGCTTGCGGAGCTTCTGCTGAAAGAGATAGGTACCCATACGGACGGTCTGGCGCAGAGGCATGGCCATTCTCGCTCACCTCCAGGGGAGCAGCAACGATCGGTGCCATTCGAGGAATGCGGGCAGGACACCGCGGAGCACGCGGAATGCCGATATTCCACCCCGCAGCGTCCCCATTCGAATCAGTTCATGTCCGGGAGCGTCCACCACCACCCGTACGGCCGCAACAGGGCGTCGGCCCGCCCCGGTGACGGCCGTGCGCAGGGTGGCGGCCGATTCCATGTCCGTGGCGAGGGCGCCCGTGGCGTGCAGCACGGCGCGCTCCGCGCCCCGTACGACGTGGTCGCTGCCTACGAGCGGCCCGGTGTGGACGGTTCCGTACGGTGCGAGCGCCGCGGCGAGCAGCTCGGTACCGGTGCAGGGGGTGTGCTCCCGGCCGTCCCGGGTCCCGTCCGCCACGACGAGGTCCCCGGGGCGCATGCCGGGGGCGAGCCCCGCGCAGAACCCGGTGGCGAGCACGGCCGTGCCGCCGGGCACGGCCTCGTCCCGCAGCGCGCGGGCCACGGCCCGCCGCGCGGCCTGCGGCCCCATGCCTGTGCGGAGCACCGACACGGGCCCCGGGGCGTCCTGAGGGGTGCGGCCCGAGCGCCCCGCGCCGCCGCGGAGGGCCAGGCGCTCGATGCCGAGCGCGCACGCGATCAGCAGCGGGCCCGGGGCGCTCGGGCCGTCCATCAGGCGTCCCGGCGTGCGGTGAGGTGGTCCAGCCCGTCGCCGTGCAGATAGCGGCCGAGCGCGGTGAGCGGGAAGACCATCCGGTAGAGGTGGTAGTTGATGGAGAAGTCCCAGGGGAAGCCGGTGCCGGTGAAGAACGGCTCGTCCCAGTAGCCGTCCTCGCGCTGCTGCTCGGCCAGCCAGCCGATGCCGCGCTCGACGGCCTTGGAGTCCCGCTCGCCCCCGGCGATCAGCGTCATCAGCGCCCAGCCGGTCTGGGAGGGGGTGGAGGTGCCGTTGGCGATCCAGTCGGCGTCGATGTACGAGCGCAGGTCCTCGCCCCAGCCGCCGTCGTCGTTCTGGACGCTCTCCACCCAGCTCACCGCGCGCCGGATGGCCGGGTGCGAGACGGGCATCCCGGCGGCGACGAGCGCGGGGACGACGGAGCCCGTGCCGTAGAGGTAGTTGACGCCCCAGCGCCCGAACCAGGCTCCATTGGACTCCTGTTCGGCGAGCAGCCAGGAGATGGCCTTGCGGGCGCGCGGCTCCCCCTGCCTGCCCTCGGCGGCGAGCATCTCCAGCACGTGCCCGGTGACATCGGCCGACGGCGGGTCGATGACCTCGCCGAAGTCGCAGAACGGCAGCCGGTTGGGGAACTTGCTGGTGTTGTCGACGTCGAACGCGCCCCAGGCGCCGTCGCTGGACTGCATGCCCAGGTTCCAGCGCACCGCGCGCCCCACGGCCCGGTCGACGCGCTCCGGGTCGGGGTGGTCGACGCGGCGCAGCGCGAGGGCGACCTCGGCGGTGTCGTCGATGTCGGGGTAGTTGTCGTTGTGGAACTCGAACGCCCAGCCCCCGGGCGGGAGTTGGGGCCGCCGCACGGACCAGTCGCCGGGCCGGACGATCTGCTCGGCGAGCATCCAGTCGGCGGCCTTGACGAGCGCCGGGTGGTCGCGCGGGAGCCCGGCGTCGGCGAGCGCGATGGAGACCAGGCAGGTGTCCCAGACCGGGGACTGGCAGGCCTCCACCATCCGGGTCTCCTCGTCGGGCCAGACGGCGAACCGGTCGAGGGACTCCAGCCCGGCCCGCATCACCGGGTGCTCCATGTCGTAGCCGAGCAGCCGCAGGGCGATCAGCGAGTAGACGGCGGGGGGCTGGATGCCGCCCCAGCAGCCGTCGTTCTCCTGGCGCTCGACGATCCAGCGGGAGGCGTCCTTGAGCGCGGCCCGGCGCAGCGGCTTCACGGCCACCTTGCGGTACGCGTGCAGGGCGCGGTCGATGCGCTGGAAGGCGCCGTCCCAGGTGGTGGCGGGCGCCATCCGGCCGGGCGGCAGCGGGCGGGCCGGGTCGCGGTGCAGCTCGTCGATGCGGAACGGCGCGGGGTGCACGGGCCGCAGGGCGGAGACGACGGTGAGCGGCACGATGGTCTGCCGGGCCCAGCAGCCGAAGTCGTAGATGTTGAGCGGGAACCACTTGGGCAGGTAGATGAGTTCGGGCGGCAGCTCGGGCAGGTCCTCCCAGCGCCACCAGCCGAAGAGCGCGAGCCAGATGCGGGTGAAGACGCGGCTGCGGGCGACTCCCCCGTTCTCGCGGACCCACGCGGCGGCGCGGGCCATGTGCGGGGCCTCGGGATCGTCGCCCGCGAGCTTGAGGGCGACGTACGCCTCGATCGTGGTGGAGAGTTCGCCGGGGCCGCCGTGGAAGGTGGCCCAGGTGCCGTCCTCGCGCTGCTGGGCGCGGACGAAGTTGGCGGCGGCCCGGAGGATCTTCTCGTCCCTGATGCCGAGGAACTCCCGCAGGAGCAGGTCCTCGGCGTCCATGGTGACGTTGGTCTCCAGGTCGCCCTTCCACCATCCCTGCTCGTCCTGCCGGGCCAGCAGGTGGTCGACGGCGCGGGCCGCGGTCCGCTCCGCGAGGGCGGTCAGGCTCTCCTGGCCGGGGGCTTCAGGACCGGGGGAATCCCGGTCCGTGTGCTTCGTACCGGAGACGCCGGGTCCAGCGGGTCCGTCCGTCGTGGCTGTCATCGCTTCTCCTTTCGAAGTCTCCTAAAAGACCGGAATCAAGCGCCCTGCCAGGAAGAGTCACCTCTGCCGTACGACCACGAAGTCGGCCAGCGCGGTGAGCTGTTCGCGCACCCGGCCGGGGACCTCGATCGAGTCGAGCGCCTCGATGGCCGTACGGTGCTGCCGCTGGGCCTCCTGGGAGGTCCACTCGCGGCCGCCGGCCCGCTCGATGAGCGCGGCGCGCTCGGCGAACTCGGCCTCGTCGAAGTCCTCGAACTCCGCCTGGCTCTTTTTCGCGTCGGCCGACATCAGCTCGGCGAGCCGCTCCGCCGCCTCGCCGTCCGAGCCGAGGGCCGCGGCGACCGGCAGGGACTTCTTGCGCTGGCGCAGGTCGCTCCAGGCCTGCTTGCCGGTGGCCTCCGGGTCGCCCCAGATGCCGAGCAGGTCGTCGACTGCCTGGAAGGCGAGCCCGAGGTGGTACCCGTACGACTCCAGCGCGTCGGCCGTACGGTCGTCGGCGCCGCCCAGGACGGCGCCGATGGACGCGGCGCAGGCCAGCAGCGCGCCCGTCTTGTTGCCCTCCATCTCCAGGCACTCCTCGACGGTGACCTGGTCGCGGTGCTCGTAGGAGATGTCCTGGGCCTGCCCGTCGATGAGGGCCCGGGTGGCGTGGGTGAGGCGCCGCATGGCGCGGCCGGAGTCCGCCGTGCCCAGCTCCAGCAGTATCTCGCCGGCGAGGGCGAAGAGGGCGTCGCCGACGAGGATGGCCTGCGCGGGGCCGTGCACCTTCCACACCGTGTCGCGGTGGCGCCGCTGCTCGTCCCCGTCCATCAGGTCGTCGTGCAGCAGGGAGAAGTTGTGCACCAGCTCCACGGCGACGGCGCCGGGGATGCCGGTCTCGGGGCGTGCCCCGGCCGCCTCGGCGGACAGCAGCGCGAGCGCGGGCCGGACGGCCTTGCCGCCGTCCGCCGCCGAGGGGCGGCCCTCGGCATCGATCCAGCCGAAGTGGTAGGCCGCGACGGTGTCCATCGGGGGCGCGAGCCGGTCGACGGCGGCGCGCAGCTCCGGCGTGGCGAGCGTGCGCCCGCGCTCCAGCAGCGCGCGCACGCTCTCGGTGGCGTCCCCGGAGTCGGCGGGGCGCGGGTGAGCCGGGGTCACAGGGTCTCCTCTGTGTTCTGTGCTTGCGGTGCTCGCTGCGTCGAGGGTGCTCATGTGATGGCCCTTCCTTCGGTGCCGGGAACGCCGGACGAGCCGGGAACCGGTTCTTTCTCCTGCGGTCGGCCCAGCGCGGCGAGGGCCTCGCGCGCGGCTGCCACCCCGCTGCGGACGGCGCCCTCCATGGTCGCGGGCCACCCGGTGGCGGTCCACGCGCCCGCCAGGTGGATGCCGGGCGCCGCGGTGCGGGGACCGGGGCGCAGGCGTCCGACGCCGGGGGAGGGCGCGAAGGTGGCGGTGCGCTCGCGGGTGACGAAGAAGTCGCGCACGCCCGCTCCCCGCGCCGCGGGCAGCACCCGCTCCAGCTCGGGGAGGTACCGCTCGCGCAGGGTCGCGACGGGCAGGTCGATCTCCTTCTGCGCCGCGGACTGCGAGAGCGCGAGGTACTGCCCGCCGCCGGTGAGTCCCGAGGCGGCCGTACGGTCGAAGACCCACTGGACCGGGGTGCCGAGCGCGGTGAAGAAGGGGCGGCGCAGCACCTTGCGGTCGTAGATGACGTGGATGTTGAGGATGGGCGCCGTCCCGATGTCGAGCAGCGCGTCCGGGTCGGGCAGCGCCCCCTCGGGGAGCAGGCCGTGCGCCTCCTGCTGCGGGACGGCGAGGACGACGGTGCCCGCCTCCAGCTCCTCGGCGCCCTCCCGGCCCTCGGCGGTGACGCGCCAGCCGTGGCCGTCCCCGGCGGGCTCGACGGCGCGGGCGCGCGTCTGGAGCAGGGTGCGGACGCCCGCCCGGTCGAGCGCGGCGCGGGCGAGGATGTCGTGGATGTCGCCGAGGGGGACGTGGGCCCAGCCGATGTCGGCGGCGCCGGGGTCGGAGAGCAGCCCGGTCTTGAAGACCATCGCGGCGAGCCCCATCGAGGCGTCGGGCGCGTGGGCGTTGAGGGTGGGGACGCCGACGAGATCCCACAGCGCCTCGACGGCGCGGTCCGACTGCCCGTTCCTGTGCAGCCAGGTGGCGAAGTCGATGCCGTCGAGCGCGGGGTCGGCGGGGTCCAGGCGCTTGAGCGCGAGCGCCGCGCGGCCCACCGAGGCGCGCTCGGCGAGCGAGAGGTGCGGGTAGGTCGCGAGGCTCGCGGCGAGGTGCAGCGGTACGGGCGCGGCCGTACGGCGCAGCCGGCCGAGCCGGGGCCGCTCGGGGGCGACGTCGAGCACGGGGACGTCCAGCCGCCGCTGGAGCGGGGCGAGTGCGGCGGCGCCGACGCGCTCCAGGAACCAGCGGTAGGCGGTGCAGCAGCGCAGATAGACGTGCTGCCCGTTGTCGACGGTCAGTTCGCCCGCCGCCGAGTCGCGGCGGAAGGAGAAGGCGAGCCCGCCGAGCCGGGGGCGGGTCTCGATCAGCGTGGTCTCCAGGCCCGCGTCGGCGAGTTCCAGCGCCGCCGTCGTCCCGGCCAGGCCGCCGCCGAGGACGACGGCCCGGCGTCCGCGCTCCTCGGCGTTCCGCGCCGCGGACCGTGCCTCGTCGGCCGTCATGGGAGCTCCTCCCCCGTGTGCGGGATCCTCTGTCCGGTCCGTGTCCGCTGGGACGCCGTGCCCGACGGGCGGGTTGCCCGGCGGTGCGCCGCCGGCGGTGGCATCATGCGCTCCTCCGGGTCCCCTGCCGGGACACCTGGCGGGCGTCGAGGCCGGAGAGGCCGCGCACCGCGACGTACGCCTTCTCGCGGCCGGGGAGCGAGACACGCCCGCGCAGGACGGCCTCGGGTTCCGCGGAGATCCGGTCGAGCAGGCGGTGGTAGATCCCGGCCATCGCGGCGACGCAGGCGCCCGAGCGGCGGTCGAGCATCGGCAGCAGCCGGTAACCTTCCGCGAACAGCGCGCGGGCGCGCCGGACTTCGAAGTGCACGAGCCCGGTGAAGTCGGCCCCGGGCGGCACCGTGGCGCTGTGGAATCCCCCCGAGCAGCCAAATTTCTCCAGATCCTCCGCGGGAAGATATGTGCGTCCGTTGTCCGCGTCTTCCCTTACGTCCCGCAGAATATTGGTGAGTTGCAGAGCGAGACCCAGGGTGTCGGCGTATTCGGGGGCGCGGGCGGCGTCGCGCGCGCCCGGGACGGTGCCGAAGACGCCGAGCGAGAGCCGCCCGATCGCCCCGGCCACACACCGGCAGTACTCCTTGAGTTCGTCCCACGTCTCGTATGTCGCGCCGCGTACGTCCATGAGGACCCCGTCGATCAGCTCGTCCAGCCCGCCGAGGGGGATCGGGAAGGCCTTGGCGGCGTGGCTGAGCGCGACGGCGACCGGGTCGGTGTCGTCGACGGGGATCTCGCCGTCCCTGATCCTGGCGAGCAGCGCCCTGGTGTCCTCCAGCCGCAGCTTCTTGGCGTCGGCGTCGAGCGCGCCGTCGCCGATGTCGTCGACGCGCCGCGAGAAGGCGTAGAGCGCGGACATCGCCTGGCGCTTGGCGGTCGGCAGCAGCCGGATGCCGTAGGCGAAATTCCGGGCCTGCTGCCCGGTGACTGCTTCGCAGTAGCGGTACGCGGCCGCCACCTGTGGGGGCATCTGCTGTACGGACCTGGCTCTGTCCACTTCGGTCACCCCTCTCTTCGCAGGCTCGCCCCTGCCTCGCGCAGCACGCTGAGCGCGCCGGCCCGGGGAGTTCCTGTCAGTACGTCATATCGCGCGGCCCGGATGGCCTGGACGGCGGCCCGCCCTCCGCCGGTGAAGCCCGCGAGAAGGATCCGCAGTCTGCCGTGCACGCTGCGCGCCAACGGGGTGCCCTCGGCGAGCAGTTCCTCCGCGCGCTCCGCCTCGAAGGCGACGAGGGCGCGGACCGAGGCGTTCGCGCTCGGCGCGGCCAGATCGGACTCGGCGACGCGGAAGCGGTCCATGTCCTCGGCGGGCAGGTAGATGCGGTCCCTCTCCAGGTCCTCGGCCACGTCCTGGAGGTGCTCGACGATCTGCAGTCCGGTGCAGACGGCGTCGGAACGGCGCTCGCGCTCGGGGGTGGCGGAGTCCGTGATGGCCAGGACGAGGCGGCCGACGGGGTTGGCGGACAGCTCGCAGTACGCGAGCAGGTCGCCGTAGGTGGCGTACCGGCGGACCTTCTGGTCCTGCCGGTTGGCCTCGATCAGTCCGAGGAAGGGCTCGGGGGTGAGGGAGCGGCGGCGCACCGTGGGGACGAGGGCGCGCAGCAGGGGATGTCCGGGCGCGGGGCCCGTACGCGCGAAGACGCGGCGCAGGTCGGCCTCGAAGGCGTCGAGCATGGCGAGCCGGTCCGAGGTCCGGTCGGCGGAGAGCCCGAGGGAGACGGCGTCGGCGCCGCCGGGGGCGAGGTCGCCGTCCCCGATGTCGTCGACGAGGCGGGCGAATCCGTAGACGGCCATGAGGTCGTCCCGCCACTCGCGCGGCAGGAAGCGGGGGGCCACCGGGAAGTTCTCGCGCGCGGCCTTGGCGAGCACGGCGCGCGCGTGCGCGTCCTCCTCCGCGGTCACCACGTGCTGCCAGTAGCCATTGCCGTCACATCTCCGTTTCTACACCGCTGCGCCAGAACATCCTATTTCGGACACGCCGCACGCACTTACCCTCATAACCGGCCAATGGCACGGCGAGATGGGCGCTTCTTCGCCCGACTTGCCGCGAATCAGCACCGAAACAGCTTACGCCGTACATCAACCCCGCGTGCGGGGGGTTATTCCCGAGGAGCGGACAGCCGTTCGAGACTCAGGGGGCGGGTGCCGTGAACCCGGCGACGATGTCCGACAGGGCGCGCTCGACGAGGTGTTCGAACATCTCGGCGGGCAGGCCCGCGAGCGGGCCCTCCAGGACGAGCGTGGCCAGCCCGTGGGCCATCGCCCAGGCGCTGACCTCGGCACCCGGCCTGCGCTCGGCGGGCATCAGGCCGCAGGCGACGAGCGCGTCGAGGGACTCGGCGAGCATGTCGAAGGCCGGGGCCCGCCAGGACTGGTCCTCCGCGACCACTCCCCCGGCCTCGCCGACGACGAGGGGGGACATCTCCGTACCGCCGAAGGCCGCCGAGAACAGGCCGGGCTCCTCCACCGCGAAGCGGACGTAGCCGCGGCCGAGGGCGCGGATGCGGGCGACGGCGGCCTCGGGTCCGTCGCCCGCGACCTCGGCACCCGCCACCAGCATGTGTTCGGCGAGCCGGCGCTGGCCGTACTGCTTGACCTCGTCGAGCAGGTCGGCCTGGCCCTCGAAGTGGCGGTAGGCCGCGGTGGGCGAGACGCCGACGCGGCGGGCGGCGGCGCGCAGCACGACCGCGCCGGGACCGCCCTCGCGGGCGAGCCCGGTGGCCGCCTCGATCAGCGCGTTGCGCAGGTCGCCGTGGTGGTACCGGTCCTTGGCGCGCACGCCGTCGCGTGCCGCCCTGTCGCCGTTCGCCGCGCTCTTGTCCTCCATGCCTCCATCCTGCCCGATGTTGACGCCATTAACATCCCCTGCCATGCTCGATGTTAACGGCGTGCACATCCAGGCCGTGCCGACCACTCCGCCAGGGGGACCACATGCTCCAGCGCATCGCCGACCTCACTCACCGCCGGGCACGCCTCGTGCTGGTGCTCTCCTTCCTGGTCGTGGTGGCCATGGGCGCCCTCGGCGTGGGGGCGTTCGGAAAACTCCAGGGCGGCGGCTTCGACGACCCGGCCTCGCCCTCGTCCCGCGCCGCCGAGGTGCTGGACGAGAAGTTCGGGGGCGAGCAGAACGTCGTCCTCCTCGTCCGCGCCGAGGACGGCAGGCTCGACGCGCCCCCCGCGAAGGAGGCCGGGCGCGAGCTGACCGAGGGGCTCGCCGGGCAGCCCGGCGTCACCCAGGTCATGTCCTACTGGTCGCCAGGCGGCTCCGCCCTCGCCTCGCGCGACGGCACCGAGGCCCTGGTCACCGCGCACATCGACGAGGACGACTCGGACCTCGCAGCCGCCGTCTCCGACAAGTGGACCGGGGACCGCGGCGCCGTGACCGTACGCGCGGGCGGCTCGGCGATGCTCGGCGAGGACATCAACGGGCAGGTCGCGGCCGACCTCGCCCTCGCCGAGGCCATCGCCGTGCCCCTCACCCTGCTCCTGCTGGTGGCCGCCTTCGGCAGCGTCCTCGCCGCGCTGCTGCCGCTGGCCATCGGGCTGATCGCCATCCTCGGCACCTTCGCCGAGCTGTACGTGCTCGGCAGCCTCACCGACGTCTCCGTCTTCTCCATCAACCTCACCACCGCGCTCGGCCTGGGCCTCGGGATCGACTACGGGCTGCTGCTCGTCAGCCGCTTCCGCGAGCGCCTCGGCGCCGGGGACGAGATCGCCGACGCGCTCCGTACGACCGTGAGGACGGCGGGCCGCACCATCCTCTTCTCCGCCGCCACCGTCGTCGCCGCGCTCTCCGCGCTGCTGCTCTTCCCGCCGTACTTCCTGCGCTCGTTCGCGTACGCCGGGATGGGCGTGGTGGCCGTCGCCGCGCTCTCCGCGCTGTTCGTCGTGCCCGCGCTGCTCGCCCTGCTCGGGCACCGGGTGAACCGCGGGCGGCTGCCCTGGGCCGAGGCCGTGCGCAAGCCCGAGGCCCCGCTGTGGGGACGCCTCGCGGGCACCGTCTTCAAGCGGCCCGCGCTCACCGCGCTGCCCGTCCTCGCCGTGCTCCTGCTCGCCGCGAGCCCGCTGCTGGGCGCCTCCTTCGGCTCGCCCGACGAGCGGGTGCTGCCCGGGAGCGCGGAGAGCAGGCAGGTCTCCGCCGCGCTCCAGAAGGACTTCGACGGCAACACCGGCGACGCCGTCTCCGTCGTCACCCGGGAGCCCGTCACGAGCGACGGCCGGGTCGCGGCGTACGCCCGCGAGGTGTCCCGGCTGGACGGCGTCGTCCGCGTCCAGGCGCCGACCGGCACCTACGCGGAGGGCCGCTCGGTCCGTGCGCCCGGACCCGCCGAGAAGGAGCTCACCGCGCAGGACAGGACGCGGAAGCTCTCCGTCACCACCCGGCTCGCGCCCTCCTCGGGCGCCGCGCAGGACCTCGTACGGGACATCCGCGCGCTCGACGGGCCGGGCGGCGCCGGGACACTGGTCGGCGGCCGGGACGCCGCGCTGATCGACTCCAAGCAGGCCATCGGCGACCGACTGCCCGCCGCCGTCGCGATGGTCCTCGGCACCACGTTCGTGCTGCTGTTCCTCTTCACCGGCAGCGTGGTCCAGCCGCTGCGCGCGATCGTGCTGAACGGCATCAGCCTGGCGGCCTCGATCGGCGCGATGGTGTGGGTCTTCCAGGACGGCCATCTCTCCTCGGTGCTCGGCTTCACGCCGATGCCGATGGACACCTCGATGACCGTGCTGCTGTTCTGCATCGTCTTCGGCCTGTCGATGGACTACGAGGTCTTCGTGACCAGCCGCGTCAAGGAGCTGCACGACGCGGGCGCGGACACCCGCACCGCCGTGACGGGCGGGCTCTCCCGCACCGGGCGCATCGTCACCATGGCGGCCGGGCTGCTGGCGGTCAGCTTCTTCGCCTTCACGACGGGCGAGGTCAGCTTCCTCCAGATGTTCGGCCTGGGCAGCGGGCTGGCGATCCTCATCGACGCGGTCGCCGTGCGCGGCGTGCTCGTACCGGCGGCGATGCGGCTGCTGGGGCGGACCGCCTGGTACGCGCCCCGGCCGCTCAAGCGGCTGCACGACAGGGCCGGGCTGAGCGAGTCGGGGCCCGCCGAGGAGCCCGAGCCGCGCACCCCCGCGGGCGTCTGAGGCCGGGACACGACGGAGCCCCCGCCGAGGGTCGGCGGGGGCTCCGTCACGCTGTCGCCGCGCGGGCTACTTGCTGGTGAACTTGTCGTACTCCTTGAGCACTTCGTCCGTCGGGCCGTCCATCCGCAGCTCGCCCTTCTCCAGCCACAGGACCCGCTCGCAGGTGTCGCGGATCGACTTGTTGTTGTGGCTGACCAGGAAGACGGTGCCCGCCTCCTTGCGCAGCTCGCGGATGCGGGCCTCCGAGCGCTTCTGGAACTTCTTGTCGCCCGTGGCCAGCGCCTCATCGATCATGAGCACGTCGTGGTCCTTGGCCGCGGCGATCGAGAACCGCAGGCGGGCGCCCATGCCCGAGGAGTACGTCCGCATGGGCAGCGTGATGAAGTCGCCCTTCTCGTTGATCCCCGAGAAGTCCACGATGTCCTGGTAGCGGCGGCCGACCTCCTCGCGGGACATGCCCATCGCGAGGCCGCCCAGCACCACGTTCCGCTCGCCCGTCAGATCGTTCATCATCGCCGCGTTCACGCCGAGCAGCGAGGGCTGGCCGTCGGTGTAGACCTTGCCGCGCTCCGCCGGGAGGAGCCCGGCGATGGCCTTGAGCAGGGTGGACTTGCCCGAGCCGTTGGAGCCGATCAGGCCGATGGCCTGGCCCCGGTACGCGGTGAAGCTGACGCCCCGTACCGCGTGCACCTCGCGCATGCCCGCGGCGGGCTTGCGGCGGACGATCCGGTTCAGCGCCGCGGTCGCGCTGCCCCTGCCCTTCGAGCCGCCGTAGACGCGGTAGACGATGTGCAGGTCCTCCGCGATCACCGTCGGCACCCAGGGCGCCGCCGGCTGCGCGACGGGCTGCTCGGCGGGAGTCTTCGCCGACTCCTCGGCAGCGCCGCGCCCGGTGTCCTCAGCCACGGCCATAACGCTCCTCCGCCTTCCAGAAGAAAACAAATCCGCCGATGCCCACCAGGACGGCCCAGCCCAGGGCCAGCGCCCAGACGTGGTCCGGCAGGTGGGCGCCGGTGTAGCCGTCGATGAACGAGAAGCGCATCAGGTCCATGTAGACGGAGGCCGGGTTGCTCATCAGGGTCTCGATCAGCCACTCCGGAGCGTTCCGCTCCCTGAGCATGTAGTCGATCGAGAACATCACGCCGGACGCGTACATCCAGGTCCGGGTGATGAACGGCATGAGCTGCGCCAGGTCGGGGGTCTTGCTGCCCAGCCGCGCCATGATCAGCGCGAGCCCGGTGTTGAAGACGAACTGGCAGGCCAGCGTCGGGACGATCAGCAGCCAGGACCAGGTCGGGAACTGGCCGAAGCCCAGCAGGATGATGGCCAGCACGATCATCGAGTACAGGAGCTGCTGGAGCTGCTGGAGCGAGATCGAGATCGGCAGCGAGGCCCGCGGGAAGTGCAGTGCGCGGACCAGGCCGAGATTGCCGGAGATGGCCCGGACGCCGTTCAGTACGGAGGTCTGGGTGAAGGTGAAGACGAAGACACCCGTGACCAGGAAGGGAATGTAGTTGTCCTGACCACCCGGGACGCCCTTCCGGCCTCCCATGATGATGCCGAAGATGAAGTAGTAGACCGCCGCGTTCAGCAGCGGGGTGGCGACCTGCCACAACTGGCCCAGCTTCGCCTGGCTGTACTGGGCCGTCAGTTTCGCCCGGGAGAAGGCGAGGATGAAGTGCCGTCGCGCCCAGAGCTGCCGGGTGTACTCGGGCAGCGAGGGTCGCGCTCCGCTCACCGACAGGCCGTACTTGGCCGCGAGTTCGGCCGGGGTCAGACGGTCGTCCGGTGACGGCGGGGGCGTCACACCGGTGGCACCGTCGCGGGTTGTCTCGCTCACGTTGGAAACTCTCGTCCTCACACTGCGCAAGTGGATCCTGTGCTGATGCTCTCAGACACGAGCCTGTCAGATCACGGGAGGGCGTCCCAGCCGCGTCAGACGCCATACCGTACGCCACCGCATGGGCCTGCGCGGACCCGCCGGAGTGGTCCATCCCTCCTTGAAACCGCCGAGCCACGCGCGCAGCGCGGGCAGCGAGGGGCGGCGGGCCAGGGTGAGCAGCAGCCAGACCCCCAGGTAGACGGGGATCAGCGGGAGGGGCAGATTGCGGCGGGCGAGCCAGACGCGGTTGCGGGCGACCATCCGGTGGTAGACCGCGTGCCGGGACGGGGGGTGGGTGGGGTGGTTCAGCACCATGTCGGCGCGGTAGTCGATCATCCAGCCCGCGTCGAGGGCACGCCAGGCGAGGTCGGTCTCCTCGTGGGCGTAGAAGAACTCGTCGGGCAGGCCGCCGACTTCGGCGATGACCTGGCTGCGGACGGCGTTGGCGCCGCCCAGGAAGGTGGTGACCCGCGAGGAGCGCATCGGGTCGGAGGCGCGCAGCCGCGGGACGTGGCGGCGCTGGGTCTCCCCCGTGTCGGGGTCGGCGATGCGGAAGCTGATGATGCCGAGCTTCTCGTCGGCCTCGAACGCCTTCCGGACCAGTTCGGCCGTATCGGTGTTCGGGAGCAGCCCGTCGTCGTCCAGGAAGAGCAGCGCGTCGACCTCGGAGCCGGACGGGCCGAAGGCCTCGATGCCGACGTTACGGCCGCCGGGGATCCCGAGATTTTCCGGAAGCTCGACCGTCCGTACACCCTCCGGCAACTCCGGCAGCGGCGCGCCGTTACCGACCACCACGACCGGGACGGGGTCGCCCTCCTGCTTGGCGACCGAGTCGAGGAGCGCCCGGAGCTCCTCGGGGCGGTTACCCATCGTGAGCACGACGGCTCCGAGTCGCATGGTCCCGCCCCCCGTCACTTGAGCCTGCTGGAGGCGAGGATGGACACGAGGTGCAGCAGGGTCTGCAGCACCGCGATACCCGCGAGGACCGCGACGCCCAGCCGGGTGAAGAACAGGTCGTCCCGCACCGTGTCCACGACGGCCAGAACGATGATCAGCAGCGAGGCCTCGATGCCGAGGACCAGCCGGTGGAACTTGAGCGCGGACGCGGCGCGCCGCGCCAGCGCCACGCCGGAGGAGCGCGGCTCGGAGGCGGACTCCTGCACCGGGGGCAGCCCGTTCTGGTGCCGGGCCACGCCGACGAGGTCGGACTCCGCCTTGATCAGGATGGCGCCGAGCGCCGCCAGCGTGCCGAGGAACGCCCAGAGCCAGTCGATACGGCCGCCGCCCCACAGGTCGGCGGCGCGCAGGCCGAGGCCGAGCAGGACCGCGGCGTCGCACAGATAGGCGGCGACGCGGTCCATGTAGACCCCGGCCATCGAGTACTGCTTCTTCCAGCGGGCCACCTCGCCGTCGACGCAGTCGAGCAGCAGATAGAGCTGGACCATCAGCGCGCCGAGCACGGCCCCGGGGATGCCGGGCACCAGCAGCGCCGGGGCCGCGAGGGCACCGGCGAGGGTCATCACGTACGTCAACTGGTTGGGTGTGACCCGGGTGTTCACCAGGTGCCGGTCCACACGCAGGGAGATCTCCCGCATGTAGAGCCGGCCCGCCCAGTGCTCACCGCTGCGCCGGTCCTTCACCCCGGCGGGGTGAACGACCGGCCGCAGTTCAGCTACCGATGGCTTGTGCATAGTCCGCGTACGCGTCCCTGATCTGGTCGGTGGACAGGTCGAGGTGCTCCAGGATCGTGTACCGCCCGGGGCGGGTCTGCGGGGCGTACTCGACGACCTTGACGAACTCGTCGGGGTCGAATCCGATGTCCTGCGGCAGCACCGGCAGGTGGTGGCGGCGCAGCACCTCCACCATCAGCTTCGACCTGTCCTTGTCCCCGCGCAGATACGTGGCGAACGCCGCGCCCAAGCCGCACTGCTCACCGTGCGGCGCGGCGCGCTTGGGGTAGAGGAGGTCGAAGGCGTGGTTGATCTCGTGGCAGGCGCCCGAGGCCGGGCGGCTGTCGCCGGAGACCGACATCGAGATCCCGGTGAGGACCAGGCCCTCGGCGAGCACCTGGAGGAAGCCGTCGTCGCTGACGTCCCCCGGGTGGTGCAGGATCGCCTCGCCGGCCTGACGGGCCATGGCGGCGGCCAGTCCGTCGATGTCCTCGCCGCGCACCTCGTGCCCCAGCTCCCAGTCCTTGACGGCCGAGATGTTGGAGATCACGTCACCGATGCCGGAGCGGATGTAGCGCTCCGGGGCCTCGCGGATGACGTCGAGGTCGATGACGACGGCGATCGGGTTCGGCACGCCGTACGAGCCGCGGCCCGCGTCGTTGTCGAGCGTGGCGACCGGGGAGCACAGACCGTCGTGCGACAGGTTCGTCGCGACGGCGACCAGCGGCAGCCCGATGCGCGCCGCGGCGTACTTCGCGCAGTCGATGATCTTGCCGCCGCCGAGGCCGACGACCGCGTCGTAGCGGCCCGACTTCATGGCGTCGGCGAGCTTGATCGCGTCGTCGAGGGTGCCGCCGCCGACCTCGTACCAGGAGGCGTTGGGCAGCTCCGGCGCGAAGCGCTCGCGCAGCGCGGCGCCGCTGCCGCCGGAGATGGCGAAGGCGAGCTTCCCCTTGGAGGAGATCCGCTGATCGGCCAGCAGGCCCGCCAGGTCGTCCAGGGCGCCGCGGCTGATGTCGACGACGACGGGCGACGGAATGAGGCGGGTCAGTACTGGCATGCGATCTCCCGGCCCTTGGCGAGGTCGTCGTGGTTGTCGATCTCGACCCACTTGACGTCGCCGATGGGCGCGACGTCGACCTGGAAGCCGCGGTTGACCAGCTCCTGGTAGCCGTCCTCGTAGTAGAGCTGCGGGTCGCGCTCGAAGGTGGCCTTCAGCGCGTCGGCCAGCGCGTCGGCCGCCTCGCCCTCGATGAGGGTGACGCCGATGTACTCGCCGGTGGCCTCGGAGGGGTCCATCAGCTTGGTGATCTTCTGGACGCCCTTCTCGGGGTCCACGACGACCTTCATCTCCTCCTCGTCCAGCTTCTTGACCGTGTCGAGGGCGAGGATGATCTTCTTGCCGTCGCCGCGCGCGTCCAGGAGGGAGCGCTCGACGGAGACCGGGTGCACGGTGTCGCCGTTGGCGAGGATCACGCTGTGCTTGATGGCGTCACGGCCGCACCACAGGGAGTAGGCGTTGTTCCACTCCTCGGCCTTGTCGTTGTCGATCAGCGTGATCTTGAGGCCGTACTTCTGCTCCAGGGCCTCCTTGCGCTCGTACACGGCCTCCTTGCGGTAGCCGACGATGATCGCGACCTCGGTCAGGCCGATCTCGGCGAAGTTGCCGAGGGCGATGTCGAGGACGGTCGTGCTCTCCTCGTTCCCTTCGGGCCCGACGGGCACCAGGGCCTTGGGCAGGGTGTCGGTGTAGGGGCGCAGACGCCGTCCGGCGCCGGCTGCCAGCACGAGGCCGATCATGCGGGTTCTCCTGTTTCGTCGTGTACAGCGGGTGCGTGCGAGGACACCCAGAAACGGATGCTCTCTACGAGCACCACGGCCGCGATGACCACGGCGAGCGCGGTCAGCGCAAAATTGAAGCCTTGACCGTCCTGACCTTCGCCGCCCAGCCAGAGGGCGGCGGCGATCGTGACCACCAGGGTCCGTCCTTCGTGCCCCCCGACCGCCCGCACCAGCCAGTGCGGGGGCGCGCCGGTGCCGCCGCGGATGCGGTACACCGTGTCGTAGTGATGGTAGGCGACCGCCGCCACCAGCCCGAAAGCCGCGGGCAGTGCGCCGTTCACCTCCGAACGGGCGGCAAGGACCAGAATGGTGGTGTATTCCGCGATACGGAAGAGGGGCGGGAGCAGCCAGTCGAGGGCTCCCTTGAGGGGGCGCGCGAGGGAGAGGCCGGAGCACAGCACGTAGAAGAGGGCGCCCAGCACCGGCCAGACGCTGCCGAGCGGGGTCCACAGCGCGACGGCGAGCAGTACGGCCGTACCCAGGAAGGCCACGGCGGGCGTGCCGAAGCGCGGCAGGCGCACGCCGCGCAGCGCCCGCGCGGCGAGCCCGGACAGCGGCCCGCTGTCCGCGAGCGCGGCGGTCGCCTCGGCGGCGCGGTCGCTCCGGGAGCGGGCGCGGAGCGAGCGCAGCACGCGTCCGGCCGTCGTGTAGCTCGCGGCGAAGGCGCCGGCGATCAGCAGGACGACGAAGGTGACGCGCGGCGTGGTCGCGGCGGTGAGGACGGCGATCAGCGCCCAGCGCTCGCCGATCGGCAGGATGATCATGCGCCGGGCCCAGACGGTCCAGCCCGCGCTGTCGAGCTTGCCGGAGAGGGCTGCGGTGGGGCTGGTGTTGCCGGTGGCGGCGTCTCCCGGGTCCGGGGCGCTCGCCTCGTTGAAGGCGAAGTCGACGGTGTGCCGGGCGGTCATCAGGATCATGGCGCCGAGCGCGAGGGCCCAGACGTCGTCGCCGCCGCGGGCCGCGCCGAGCGCGAGGCCCGCGTAGTAGCTGTACTCCTTGGCGCGGTCGAAGGTCGCGTCGAGCCAGGCGCCGAGCTTGGAGTACTGGAGGTCGTAGCGGGCGAGCTGGCCGTCGGTCGCGTCGAGGACGAAGGAGGCGATCAGCAGCACGCCCGCGGCGACGAACCCGGCACGCTCGCCGGTCGCCGCGCAGGCGGCGGCGATCAGCGAGACGGCGAGCGAGGCGGTGGTGACCTGGTTCGGGGTCAGTCCGCGCCGGGCGCACCAGCGGGCGATGTAGCGCGAGTAGGGGCTGACGCAGAAGGTGGTGAAGAAGCCGTCGCGGGCCTTCACCGCGGAGCGCAGCCGTACGGCCTCGTCGTCGACGGCGGCCACGGCCTCCTGGGCCTCGCGGCGCGCGGCGTCCTCCCTCGGCACGGCGGCGACGAGGACGCCCAGCTCCGGGCGGTGCACGGCGACGCCCTCGGTGCCGAGCGCCTCGGCGGCCTCGTCCGGGGAGATCCCGGGGCGCAGCGAGACGATCCGGGCCAGCTCAGCGCGGGCCGCCGGGGCCACCGCGACCGCGCCCGGCACCGCGCCCGCGTCGAAGCGGGGGTCGGTCAGCGCGAGCCGCAGGGCGTGGGGGTGGCCGACGAAGGCCGGGTCGATCAGCGCGACGCGCTCGTTCGCGGGGAGCTCGGACAGCTCGGGGGCCACCAAGGCCGCGTCCGCGGCCACACGCACGTCGAACCCGAGCGACCGCAGGTCGCCCTCCAGCGACGACCCGGCGACCGGCGGACCGGTGAGAATGGCGGTCGACAGAACGAACTCACTCCTTGGAAGCTGGCACGCCCACCGGGGGACAACCGGGCAGCGGGCAGGGCACGCCCTCGCCCGTTCGGGGGCGGGGCGGCATGTCGGCAGAGAGTATCGGATCGCCGGGGCGAGCCTTCACCGTGCGTTCACCGCTGCGGTGTTGCACGGGGAACGGATGCCGGGGACAGCATGGTGGATCATGGCCACGGCTCACAACCGGGGCCCGGCCCGGAGCCCGATAGGGTTCCGTCA
Source organism: Streptomyces albiaxialis (assembly GCF_039530985.1). Classification (NCBI taxonomy): domain Bacteria; kingdom Bacillati; phylum Actinomycetota; class Actinomycetes; order Kitasatosporales; family Streptomycetaceae; genus Streptomyces; species Streptomyces albiaxialis. The sequence goes on along the minus strand of NZ_BAAAPE010000015.1, from coordinate 121,173 downwards.
TGACGTGGTTGATCACAGGTGGGGCCGGCTACATCGGAGCGCACGTGGCGCGGGCGATGGCGGCGGCCGGCGAACGGGCCGTGGCGCTGGACGACGCCTCCAGCGGGGATCCCGCGCGGCTCCCCGAGGGCGTCCCGCTGGTGCGGGGATCGGTGCTGGACCGGCCGCTCCTCGACCGTACGCTCGCGGAGCACGGCGTCACCGGCGTGATCCATCTCGCAGCGAAGAAGCAGGTCGGCGAGTCCGTCGAGCAGCCGCTGCGCTACTACCGGGAGAACGTGCACGGGCTGACCGTGCTGCTGGAGGCCGTCGTCGCGGCGGACGTCCGGCGCTTCGTCTTCTCCTCGTCGGCCGCCGTGTACGGCATGCCGGACGTGGACCTGGTGACCGAGGACACGCCCGCGGTCCCGATGAACCCGTACGGCGAGACCAAGCTCACCGGCGAGTGGCTGGTGCGCGCCGCGGGCCGGGCACACGGGCTGGAGACGGCCTGCCTGCGGTATTTCAACGTCGCGGGCTCCGCAGCGCCCGAGCTGGCGGACACCGGGGTCTCCAACATCATCCCGATGTTCTTCGACGCCCTGACGCGCGGCGAGGCCCCGCTGATCTTCGGTGACGACTACCCGACGCCGGACGGCACCTGCGTGCGCGATTACATCCACGTCCAGGACCTGGCGGAGGCGCACGTCGCGGCGGCGCGCGGGCTGGGCGAGGGCGACCTGACGGTGAACATCGGCACGGGCGAGGGCGTGTCCGTACGCGAGATGGCCGACCTCGTCGCGGAGATCACCGGAAAGCGCGAGCCGGCGGCGCGGGTCGCGCCCCGCCGCGCGGGCGACCCGGCCCGCGTGGTGGCCTCGGCGGAGCGGATCCGCAAGGAGCTGGGCTGGCAGCCGAGGTTCGGGGTGCGGGACATGGTGGCCTCGGCCTGGGAGGGCTGGCTGCTGCACCGTCCCGAAGCGCGCTGACGTACGACACGTCGCGCACCTGTCCGGACGCGTTCCGGTCAGAAGCGTTCACCGCGCCGGTTCGAGGGCCCGGCTGCGGCACACTGGATCACGCTGATGACTCAGACTCCGGGATCCGCCCCGGGGCAAAGCGGTACAGCGGTACAGGCGCCCACGAGAAGGAACAACATGGCGAACAGCTCAGCGGCCCCGATCATGCTCGAACTGGTCGACGAGGACGGGACGACGATCGGCACCGCGGAGAAGCTCTCGGCGCATGTGCCCCCCGGCCGCCTGCACAGAGCGTTCTCGGTCTTCCTCTTCGACGAGGAGGGCCGGCTGCTGCTCCAGCGCCGTGCCCTGGGCAAGTACCACTCCCCCGGTGTCTGGTCCAACACCTGCTGCGGCCATCCGTACCCGGAGGAGCCGCCGTTCGCCGCCGCCGCGCGGCGGGTCGGCGAGGAGCTGGGCGTCGCGCCCTCCCTGATGGGCGAGGCGGGCACGGTGCGCTACAACCACCCGGACCCGGAATCGGGCCTGGTCGAGCAGGAGTTCAACCACCTCTTCGTGGGGCTGGTGCGGGGCCCGCTGCGGCCGGACCCGGAGGAGGTCGCCGAGACGGTCTTCGTCACGCCGGAGGAGCTGGAGAAGCGGCACGCGGAGGACACCTTCTCGACATGGTTCATGACGGTGCTGGACGCGGCCCGGCCCGCGATCCGCGAGCTGACGGGCGACGCGGCGGGCTGGTGACCCCACGTCTTCCGGCCCGGCCCGACCGGACGACCCGACCTGACCCGACCTGACCCGACCCCCGGCCGCGTTCCGGCCGGGGGTCGGGTCTATGCCTCGGGCAGTGGCAGGGCCGCCCAGATCACTTTTCCGCCCGCGCCCGTCTGCTCCACGTCGCAGACGCCGCCCGCCTCCGCGGTGACCGCCTTGACCAGCAGCAGCCCCCGCCCGCTGGTCAGCTCCTCGTCGGGCGCGGCGGCGAGGGCCTTGGGGCGGTAGGGGTGGTCGTCCTCCACGGCGACCCGCAGCCACCCCCCGCCGAGCGAGACCTCGACGCCGATCTCGGGCGAGAGCAGCGCCGCGTGGCGCACGGAGTTGGTGACCAGCTCGGAGAGGATCAGCAGCAGTCCCTGTTCCACATCGTCGGGCACCGGTGTCGACTGCCGCCTGAGCAGATCGCGCACGGCGTGCCGCAACTGCGGCACCGACGCGTCCAGGGCAGGCGCGGTGAACCTCCAGGCGCCCTCGTACGCCCGGCGCTCGGCGCGCTCCGCGCGTACGGACCGCCCCACGGCCTCCGTGCGCTCGGCACGCTCCTGCACACCGCGGCTCTCCATCCTCCGCACCCCGCTCTCCTCGTATGCCACGCACGTGCACAGCGTTCTTGCAGATGCACTTGCACCGAGTGTTGGTACTCCGAGGGTCTGGTCCGGTCCGGTGACTGCAAGTCGGCACTTATCGATGGCATTTGACAGAAGACTTACGCGGGAGTCAGGTCTCTGACTGATCTTGCGACCGCTCCGGGCATGTTCCGCCGGGATACGATCCGGCCCATGGAGCCCTCCACGGAACCGTCTCTGCGCACCGCGCGGACCGGCGGTGTCGCGACCGTCACCCTCCACCATCCCGCGAAGCGGAACGCGATGACGCCCGCGATGTGGCGGACCCTGCCCCGCCTCCTGGAGGAGCTGGCGGCCGACGACTCCGTGCGCGTCCTCGTCCTCACCGGCGCCGAGGGCACCTTCTGCGCCGGTGCCGACATCGGCGCCCTGCGGGCCGCGGCGGACGACGGGGGCGGCGGGGACGCGGCCCGGGAGCAGCGAGGGCTCGCGGTGGCCGCCGAGGAGGCACTGGCGGCCTTCCCCAAGCCTACGCTGGCCGCCGTGCGGGGCCACTGCGTCGGGGGCGGCTGCCAGCTCGCCGTCGCCTGCGACCTGCGCTTCGCCTCGGAGGACGCGCTTTTCGGGATCACCCCGGCGAAGCTGGGCATCGTGTACGCGGCGTCCTCCACCGAGCGCCTCGTGCGCCTCGTGGGCCCGGCCACGGCCAAGTACCTGCTCTTCTCCGGCGAGTTGATCGACGCGGCGCATGCCCTGCGCACCGGACTGGCCGACGAGACGCACCCGGACGCGGAGCTGGACAAGCGGGTCGCGGAGTTCGCGCGGACGCTGGCCTCGCGCTCGCGGCTCACACAGGCGGCGGCCAAGGAGTTCGCCGACGGCCGTACGGACGCCTCGCGGATCGACCACTGGCAGCGCGAGGCGGAGACGAGCGGGGAGGCGGCCGAGGGGGTGACGGCGTTCCTGGAGCGCCGCGCCCCGCGCTTCACCTGGCCCGGCTGAGGCGGGGCCCCGACCGGTCAACCGGCCGGGCGGAAGGGCTCGTTCACCGTCTTGCCGAGAGGGCGGAGGTTCTGCTTCCCCTCCCCTTCAGACGTCCCGATACGCCCCGGTAGCGTACGCCCATGACGTCACTCCCCGAGCGCGCCGGGCGGCGCTGCCACCACGCGATCCAGCCCCTGCACTCCGCCGTCTACTTCTCGCCGGCTCTGGGGAGAGAGCTGGCTCCGTACGGCATCGACGACTGGCACGCGACGTACTTCGCGATGCGGGCCGCGCCCCTCGGAGCCGTGGGGGCCGGGGCCGTCACCGCGACCTTCTACACGTTCAGCCACGCCGTGGTCGCCCGTTACGTCCCCGAGGTGTGGGACTCCGCCTCGCCGGAGACCGTACTGGCCGCGCGGCTGCGGGCCGTGGACGCGACGCTGCGCGGGCTGCTGGGCGACGAGGCCGTCGCCTCGCCGGAGATGGCCGAGGCCGCGCGGCTGGCGCTGCGCGCCGCCGAGGCCTGCACCCGGCCAGGGCGCCCGCTCTACGCCGCCAACGCCGACCTGCCCGTGCCGCCCGTCGCCGAGGCCCCGCACCTCGCGCTGTGGCACGCGGCCACGCTGCTGCGCGAGCACCGGGGCGACGCGCACATCGCGGTGCTCCAGGAGGCGGAACTCGGCCCGCTGGAGGCCCAGGTGAGCGACACGGCCGGGGGCCGGGGCATCTCCCCCGGCTGGGCGCTGCGCACCCGCGGCTACAACGAGCAGGACTGGGCGGCGGCGCAGAAGCGGCTCGCCGAGCGCGGGCTGCTGGACGGCGAGGGCCGGATCACCGAGGAGGGCACGGCGCTGCGCGAACGGCTGGAGGAGGAGACCGACCGCCTCGACCGCGCCCCGTACGCGCACCTGGGCGAGGAGGGCGTCGTGCGCCTCACCGAGCTGGGCAAGGGCTTCACGCGCGCCGCGGTGGCGGCGGGCGCGTACCCCGACGGGCTGTTCGGCAAGGACTGACGGCGCCCCCGCGGCCCCGCGCGCCTCCCCGTGTCCCGCCTGTCGCCCGCCTGTCGGAGCCACCTGCCACAATGCAGGTTTACGGGGGATCCACAGGCACCGAGAAGGCGGAACCAACCATCGTGACGACGACGATCGAAGGCAGGATCGCCGAGGAGCTCGGCGTACGCGAGCGGCAGGTGAGCGCCGCGGTCGAGCTGCTCGACGGCGGGTCGACCGTGCCGTTCATCGCGCGCTACCGCAAGGAAGCGACCGAGATGCTCGACGACGCGCAGCTCCGCTCCCTGGAGGAGCGGCTGCGCTATCTGCGCGAGCTGGAGGAGCGTCGCGAGACGATCCTGGAGTCCGTGCGCGGGCAGGGCAAGCTCACCGAGGAGCTGGAGGCCCGGATCCGCGAGGCGGACTCCAAGGCCCGCCTGGAGGACATCTATCTGCCCTACAAGCCCAAGAGGCGCACCAAGGCCCAGATCGCCCGCGAGGCGGGTCTGGAGCCGCTCGCCGAGGGGCTGCTCGGGGACCCGACGGTGGAACCGACGGCGGCGGCGGCCGCGTTCGTGGACGCCGAGAAGGGCGTGGCCGACACGGCGGCGGCCCTGGAGGGCGCGCGAGCCATCCTCGCCGAGCGCTTCAGCGAGGACCCGGACCTGATCGGCGCCCTGCGCGACCGGATGTGGGAGCACGGGCGGCTGGCCTCGAAGGTGCGCGAGGGCAAGGACCAGCAGGGCGCCAAGTTCGCCGACTACTTCGACTTCTCCGAGGGCTTCACCGAGCTGCCCTCGCACCGTGTGCTGGCGATGCTGCGCGGCGAGAAGGAGGAGGTCCTCGACCTCACGCTCGACCCGGAGGCCGCGGACGCGGACCCGGCGGACCCGGCCCAGCAGGGCCCGAGCTGGTACGAGCGCTCGATCGCGCACAAGTTCGGCGTCCGTGACGAGGGCCGTCCCGCCGACAAGTGGCTGGCCGAGACGGTCCGCTGGGCGTGGCGTACGCGCGTCCTGGTCCACCTCGGCATCGACCTGCGCACGCGGCTGCGCACGGCCGCCGAGGACGAGGCGGTGCGCGTCTTCGCGGCGAATCTGCGGGACCTGCTGCTCGCCGCCCCGGCGGGCACGCGCGCCACGCTCGGCCTGGACCCGGGCCTGCGTACGGGCGTCAAGGTCGCCGTGATCGACGCGACGGGCAAGGTCGCCGCGACCGACACGGTCTATCCGCACGCGCCGCAGAAGCAGTGGGACCAGTCGCTGGCGAAGCTCTCCGCGCTCGCCGAGGAGCACAAGGTCGAGCTGGTCGCGATCGGGAACGGGACGGCGTCGCGGGAGACCGACAAGCTCGCCGGTGAGCTGGTCGCGGCGCGCTCCGAGCTGAAGCTGACCAAGGTGATGGTCTCCGAGGCGGGCGCGTCGGTGTACTCCGCGTCGGAGTACGCCTCGCGGGAGCTGCCCGAGCTGGACGTGTCGCTGCGCGGCGCGGTCTCCATCGCGCGGCGCCTCCAGGACCCGCTGGCGGAGCTGGTGAAGATCGACCCGAAGTCGATCGGCGTCGGCCAGTACCAGCACGACCTGTCCGAGGTGAAGCTCTCCCGCTCGCTGGACGCGGTCGTCGAGGACTGCGTGAACGGAGTGGGGGTGGACGTCAACACCGCCTCCGCGCCCCTGCTCTCCCGCGTCTCGGGCATCGGCTCCACCCTCGCGGAGAACATCGTCGCGCACCGCGACAGCAACGGCCCGTTCAAGAGCCGCGCCGAGCTGAAGGACGTCGCGCGGCTCGGCCCGAAGGCGTTCGAGCAGTGCGCGGGCTTCCTCCGGATCCAGGACGGGGACGACCCGCTGGACGCCTCCTCCGTGCACCCCGAGTCGTACCCGGTGGTCCGGACGATGGTGAAGGCCGCGGGCACCGACGTGCCGTCCCTGATCGGGAACCAGCGGGCGCTGCGGGCGCTCGACCCGAAGGACTTCGTGGACGGCTCGTTCGGCCTGCCGACCGTGACGGACATCCTCAAGGAGCTGGAGAAGCCGGGCCGCGACCCGCGTCCGGCGTTCCGCACGGCCTCGTTCAAGGAGGGCGTGGAGAAGCTCGCCGACCTGGAGCGGGGCATGGTGCTGGAGGGCGTGGTGACGAATGTGGCCGCCTTCGGCGCGTTCGTGGACGTCGGGGTGCACCAGGACGGCCTGGTGCATGTGTCGGCCATGTCCAAGACGTTCGTGAAGGACCCGCGCGACGTGGTCAAGCCCGGCGACATCGTCCGGGTGCGGGTGCTGGACGTGGACGAGGCCCGTAAGCGGATCTCGCTGACGCTGCGGCTGGACGAGGAGCCGTCCGCCGGTGGCGGCGGCCAGGGCCAGGGCGGCCAGGGCCAGCGCCGCAAGAGCGGCGACCGGGAGCGCGGCGGCGGCGAGCGGGGCGGCACGCCCCGCCAGCGCCAGGGCGGCGGCAACCGTGGCGGCGGTGGCGGCAGGGGTGGCCAGGGCAAGCCGCAGGGCAAGGGGGGCCAGGGCGGCCAGGGCAGGGGCGGCGGCCAGGGCCGCGGCCGCGGCTCCGGCGCTCCCGCGCCGAACAACAGCGAGATGGCGGAGGCCCTCCGCCGCGCGGGCCTGGCCTGACGGCAGGCTGAGCTTGTGTGACGGAGCCCGGTCGGCCGTGAGGCGCGACCGGGCTCTGCCGTGTCGCCGGCCCGCCGGGGGCCGGGCTCCGCCGTATCCCCGCCCCGTCAGGGGCGCGGGGAACCGCGCGACCGGCCACGGCGCCGGTTCGCCGGCTATGTGTCGGTGCCCGGCATCTCGCCGTCCGTGCCGGCCCCCGGCTTCGCGTCCGTCATGTCGTACTCGGAGCCGAGCAGCCGGACCTTGGCGGAGGACTTGGGCGGGATGTAGGCGCTGGTCTGGTGCAGCCAGTCCACGAAGAACGAGGGCATGGACGAGCCGCTGTCCAGATAGACCTCCATCGAGTCCGACGGGTTGACGGAGGCGATGGCCGAGGTGCCCCGGTCGTGTTCGCGGACGTGGGTGCTGAAGACGGAGAGCGAGCCCCCGTCCTTCGTCTTGAGGGCGTGGATCTTCTCGTGGGTGGGCTCGCCCCGGCTGAACTCGGCCTCGCCGTGCGGCGAGAGGAGCCGGTTCTGCTCCTTGGGCACCTTGCGGATCCACTTGGTGGTGCCGGACTCGGCGACGCGGGTGGTGGCGGACGGGGTTCCCTCGTACAGCTCCAGCAGCGCGTCGGAGAGGCCGTCGGGCGCCATGGGCCCCGTCTTCTTCGCGGTGTCGGGGAGGGGGACCGCGAACCCGTCCTTGTCCTCGGCGAGTTCGGGCATCCACTTGGTCTCGCTGTAGCTGCTCGCGACCATCTTCCAGGCGCCGCCGGACTGCCGCTCGAAGACGAGGATGCCGGGGTACTTGCCCTTCTTCTCGCCCGCGTTCTTCGAGTGCGCGGTCATCATGAACCAGTCGGCGGCGCCCTTCTTGGGTATGTGGAAGCGCCGGTCGACGTAGTGGAAGGGCTCGCGGTAGTCGGCGCGTTCCTTCTTCGACCAGTTCCGCTGCATCTTGTACGTGGACTTGCTCTGCTCGAAGACGGCGCCGCCCTCGACCTTGGAGAGGACCTTGGGGTCGGACTCCTTGTTGGCCTGGTTGTTGAACTTCTCGTAGTGGTCGACGATCTCTCCGGCCCGTGCCGTGGTGACGACTCCGGCCGGTGCGGCCCGCTTCTTCCCGCCCGCGGAATCCGCACCGGAACCGGAGCCGCCGCCGTCACCGGAACCTCCGTCGGCGCCGCCGCAGGCGGTCACCAACAGGACCATGCCGCTCGCGCAGGCCATGCCCGCGAGACGCCCCCGTGCCGAACTCTTCATCACACACTCCCCGTTCTCCCCGTGCGTCACAGTGGTGGAAGGAGTATGCAGGTTCACGGATTTGTGAAATTAACGGGGGCCCCGAAAGCGGACCTCAGGGCCCTCAGAGCCGGATCATGACCTCCTCCAGCGGCTTGCGCCGCAGATCCGGCACGCGCGCCCCGGGGGCCGGATAGCCGACGGGGATGACGTAGGCGCCGCGCTCCTCGGGCGGGCGTTCGCAGACCTCGTTGAGGAACCGCATCGGGCTCGGGGTGTGGGTGAGCGTGGCCAGCCCCGCCTGGTGGAGGGAGGCGAGCAGGAAGCCGACGGCGACGCCGACGGACTCCTTCGTGTAGTAGGGCCGGGGGGTGCCGGGGCCCTTGTGGACCTCGAAGACGACGATGACGGCGGGCGCGGTCTCCAGGAACGGCTTGTGCTCGTCGGTGCCGAGCGGCGCGAGCGCGTCGAGCCATTCGTCGGAGGCGCGGCGCCCGTAGAACTCGCGCTCCTCGGCCTCGGCCGCCTCCCGCAGCCGCCGCTTGCGCGCCGGGTCGGTGAGCACGACGAAGCGCCAGGGCTGGACGTGGGCGCCGCTGGGCGCCGTGGCGGCCGTACGCACGGCCCACTCGATCACGCCGTCGGGAAGCGGGCGGGAGTCGAAGTCGCGGACCGTGCGGCGGCGGGACATGATCGCGTGGAAGGAGCGGGCGCGCTCCTCCGCCTCCTCCGCCGGGACCGTCATCGGCTGGAGGGGGACCGTGGGGTGGGGTCCGGGGCCGGGACGCGGGCTGGACGCTGTGGTATGGACCATAGCGGCAGCACAGCACACCCCGGGCCCGCAAGAACAGCCTTGCGGCGGCCACGACCTGCGCGTACCCTTCCGTGTTGGCCCTGTCGCCTTCGATTGGAGAGGCCGTTGCGCATCTGAGGTCCTGAGACACCGTGTGCCCCGTCGCGCCTTCGCGCGCATGCCACGAGTGTGACCTCGGAAGCGAGCTGCCGTTCTCTCCGCATCTCCCCTTCCCGCCCTCAGCAGCCTGGTGCTGACGGGTCCGGTGTCTCCCGCGTTGTTCACCGTTCTTCACGCGAGGCGACCAGGGAGGCCCCCTTGAATTCCTTCACCACCACATCACTGAGCTGCGCCCGGCTCTCGTTCTCCTGGCAGGACGGGACGCCCGTGCTGCGCGACTTCGACCTCGCCGTCGGCCCCGGCCGTACGGGGCTGATCGGGCTCAACGGCAGCGGGAAGTCCACCCTGCTGAAGCTCTTCGCGGGCGAGCTGCGCCCCGCGTCGGGGAGCGTCAAGGTCGCGGGCGAGGTCGGCTATCTCCCGCAGAACCTCACGCTCGACACCGGCCTGCGGGTGGACGAGGCCCTGGGCATCGCCCGTACGCGCGCCGCGCTGCACGCGATCGAGGGCGGGGACGCGAGCGAGGAGCACTTCACCGCCGTGGGCGACGACTGGGACGTCGAGGAGCGCGCCCGCGCCACGCTCGACGGCCTCGGGCTGGCCCACGTCGGCCTGGACCGGACGATCGGCGAGATCTCGGGCGGCGAGTCGGTGCTGCTGCGGCTGGCCGCGCTGCTGCTGGCCAGGCCGGACGTGCTGCTGCTCGACGAGCCGACGAACAACCTGGACCGGGAGGCCCGCCACCGGCTCTACGAGGCGGTGAACGGCTGGAACGGCGTGCTGCTCGTCGTCAGCCACGACCGCGAGCTGCTCGGCCTCGTCGACCGGATCGCCGACCTGCGCGACGGCGAGGTGCACTGGTACGGCGGGAACCTGGAGGCGTACGAGGAGGCCGTGGAGGCCGAGCAGGAGGCCGCCGCGCGCATGGTGCGTGCCGCCGAGAGCGATCTCAAGCGGCAGAAGCGGGAGCTGGCCGAGGCCCAGACGAAGCTGGCCCGGCGGGAGCGCTTCGGCAAGAAGGCCCAGGCGAACAAGCGCGAACCCAAGATCGTCATGGGCCTGCGCAAGCGCTCCGCGCAGGAGGCGGCGGGCAAGCACCGGATCATGCACGAGCAGCGGCTGGAGGACGCCAAGGAGCGGCTGGAGGAGGCGGCCGAGCAGGTCAGGGACGACGCGGAGATCCACGTCGAGCTGCCCTTCACAGCCGTGCCCCGGGGCCGCCGGGTGCTCACCGTGCGTGAGGCGGAGCTGCGCAACGGGGCGCGGGTCACGCTGGAGACGCACGGGCCCGAGCGGATCGCCCTGGTGGGGCGGAACGGCTCGGGCAAGACCACGCTGCTGCGCACGATCGCCGGGGAGCTGCCGGCGGGGCCGGAGCCCGGGGAGGTCGCCGCGCACGTCCCGATGCGCTATCTGCCGCAGCGGCTCGACGTGCTGGAGGACGGCCTCTCGATCGTGGAGAACGTCGCGAAGCTCGCGCCGGAGGCCACGAACCAGCAGATCAGGTCGCGGCTCGCGAAGTTCCTCTTCCGCGGGGAGCGGGCCGACCAGGCGGTGGGCACGCTCTCCGGCGGCGAGCGGTTCCGGGCGACACTGGCGGCGGTGATGCTGGCCGAGCCCGCGCCGCAGCTCCTGATGCTGGACGAGCCGACGAACAACCTCGACATGTCCAGCGTCCGCCAACTGCGCGCCGCGCTCGCCTCGTACGAAGGCTCGCTGATCGTCGCCAGCCACGATCTGCCGTTCCTGCGGGAGGTCGGGATGACGCGGTGGATGCGGATGGCGGACGGCGAACTGACGGACGTGGACCCGGAGGAGGTGTGACGGCCCGCGCGGCCCGCGCTAGCCGACCGGTGTCACGAGGACGTTCCCCGGGGCCCGGGCTATGAGAAACGATTCGCCGCGCGTCGCCCGGCGGTCCAGCTCCCAGCGGTGCTCGCCCGCGGGGAGCTGGGCGTCGGCGAGTTCGTGGGTGTGGGTGCGGAAGAGCCGGTCGAGGCGGTAGGCGGTGAGGCGGACGCGGCAGGCGCTGCCGACGTGCAGGACGGCGGCCCCGTCCGCCGCCTCCAGGCGGACGAGCTGCCGCAGGTCGTACGGGCTGCGGTCCAGAGCCTGTTCGATCTGCGCGACGAGCAGCGGGATGACGGGCGCCAGCCCGTCCACGAACGCGGCGTCGGACCCGGCGGCCTCGAACGCGGCGCGCACCGCCTGCCGTTCCGCCTCGCCGATGCCGCGGCCGAAGGCGACGGCGCCGTATCCGCGCAGTTCCTCGGGCGAGGCGTGCGCGGCGTCGCGGGAGATCTCGGCGCCGATGCCGGTCTGCCGCAGCGCGTTGGCGAGCCGGGCGAGGACCGAGGCGCGGGCGCCGACGAGCAGCACCCGGCGGGGCGGTGCCTCGTGGGCGCCGTCGGCGAGGACGCGCTCCAGCTCGCTGCGGTACTGCGCGGCGCGGAAGCGGAACGGGCCGATCCCGGGGTAGCCGTCGCGCTCCAGGTCGGCCCGCTCGTCCGTCTGCCAGGCGAAGTCCCGCCAGACGACGGCGTCGTCCTCCCGTTCGATCACGGCCGTGACCGCGCCGCAGTCCAGGCCCTCGCACTCGGGGCAGCCGTAGAGCACGTACCGGCCGTCCGCGAGGGGCGGTTCGGACTCCAGGAGCAGGCGCCGCACGTGGGCGGTGAAGACGGTGGGGCCGAAGTCGGCGGCGAGCGGGGAGACGGTGTCCCCCGCGCTGCCGTCGTCCAGTCCGCCGAGGCGGTGGAGCAGCGGTCTTCCGTCCACGATGAAGTCGAGGAACTCGCGGTGCGCCTCGTACGCACCGTCGGGCAGGACTCCCCCCGCACGCGTCGCCGGAGCCAGTCCGAAGGTCATGTACTCGGCAGGCATGACCCGAGTATTCCCCGCCGGAGGGGGTTCTGCTCCCGGCAGCGGTCATTCCGGATACGGTCGTGCGCATGGCAGACATGAGCGGAGAGGCGCACGGGACCGAGGCCGTGGTCGTGATCGGCGGCGGGGTCCTCGGGCTGACGACGGCCGTGGTGCTCGCGGAGCGCGGAATGGACGTGCGGGTGTGGAGCCGCGAGCCGGCCGAGGAGACCACCTCCTCGGTCGCGGGCGGGCTCGTGTGGCCGTACCGCATCGAGCCCGCCGAGCGGGCGCTGGACTGGTCGGTGCGCACCTTCCGGCACTTCTCCTGGCTCGCCGAGCAGCCGTCGCTGACCGGGGTGCGGCTGGTGCGCGGCCGGGTGGCGGGCGAGGAGCCGCCCGCGGTCTGGACGGAGCTGACGGGCACCCCGCCCCGGGCCCCCGTTGTCGACATGCGGACGTATCTCCCCTATCTGCTGGCCCGGTTGGAGAAGGCGGGCGGGCACTGCGAGCAGCGGGCCGCCGCGTCCCTGGAGGAGGCCGCTGCCGAGGCGCCCGTCGTCGTCAACTGCGCCGGGCTCGGCGCCCGTGAGCTGGTCCCCGATCCGAGCGTGCGCCCGGTGCGCGGGCAGATCGTGATCGTGGAGAACCCGGGCATCGAGGAGTGGTACGTCGCCGCCGACAAGGGCGCCAGCGAGACGACATACGTGCTGCCGCAGCCGTACGGCCTGGTGCTGGGCGGCACCGCGGACGACGGCGCCGACGACCGTACGCCGGATCCGGCCACGGCGGAGGCCATCGTGCGCCGCTGCGCGGCCGTCCATCCGGAGCTGGCCGACGCGCGTGCGCTCGAACACCGGGTCGGGCTGCGCCCGTTCCGGCCGAGCGTGCGGCTGGAGACCGAGCGGGTCCCCGACGGGCGCGGGGGCAGCGCCCTGTGCGTGCACAACTACGGGCACGGGGGCGCCGGGGTCACGGTCTCGTGGGGCTGTGCGGTGGACGCCGCCCGGCTGGTCGGGCCGCCGTCGGGCGGCGTCCACCCGTGGGTCACCGGCAGGCCGTGACCGGCGTCCCGGCCGTCAGCCCGTACTGCGCGCGCCCGTCGAGGAGCAACGGCACCAGCGCCCGCTGGGACTGGCGCAGCGGTACGAGGACGCCGGAGCCGTCTCCGCGTGCCTTCACGCCGTGCAGGGCCAGCGCGGCGCGGACGTCCTTCCACTGCGCGGCGGTGAGCCGGTAGCCGCACGGCGGGTCCTTGAGGACCTGGTCCCCGGCGGGCTCCTCGTTGTCGGCGCCGCCGAGGTAGACCGGGCCGCGGTCGGCGAGGCCCGCGACGCGGGCGGCGCCGGTGGCGGCCTCGATGCGGCCGCGCCGCTCGGAGGCGAAGGCGAAGGCGCCCTTCAGCGCGGCCAGTTGGGAGCCGACGCGCCGCCGGTTGTTGAGCGCCGGGTCGGCCTTCTCGGCGTCGGTCAGGGGGTCGACGCGGGTCTCCACGAGCTGCCCGACGGAGTGCTTGACGCCGACGGTGTTGCGCAGGATCCGCTCCTGTCCGTCGCCCGCGACCTGTTTGACGGGCTCGCCGGTCTCGGGGTCGGTCCAGATGCCGTAGATGCCGGTGCTGTGGCCCGCCTTCTCGGCGTGCGGACGGACGTAGCGCTCGGAGAGGGCCTCGGACTCCTCGTGCACACCGTGCGCGGCGTTGAGGTTCCGGGGCCAGAGGGAGAGCAGGTCCTTGACGTAGTACGGGACGGTCGCGCCGTACTCGTGCAGGTCGTAGACCGTGTCGGGCCGGTAGTCGCGCTGGAGCGCGGCCAGGGCGCGGGCCTCGGCGGTCTTCAGCGCGAGATGGTCGCGGTTGATGTCGACGCCGTCGGAGTTGCCCCGGGTGTCGGCGGCGCGGCCGTCGGGGTTGGCGGTGGGCACGACCAGGACGTTCGTACGGGCGAGGAAGCGGCGGGTCTTGCTGTCCCGGGCGAAGGCGAGGTCGCGGACCGTGGAGAGGCACGCCTCGCGGCCGGAGGGCTCGTCGCCGTGCTGGGAGCAGACGAGCAGCACGGAGTTGCCCCGGCGGACCTGCTCGGCGGTGCGGGGCGCGGGGTCCCCGATGCGGACGAGGCGGAGGGGGCGGCCCTGCGCGGTGGTGCCGACGGTGTCCGTCGTGACGCGGGCGCTGGCCCGGTCGACGGCGGCGAGGAAGTCGCGCTCCTCGGGCTGGGTCGTCCAGCGGGCACCGTTGCTCTGTTCGAATCCGGTGCGGGGCGGGGATCCGGCGTCGGGGGGCGCCGCCTCGGCGAGCGGTGCGGACAGGAGCGGGACGAGCAGCGCAGCCGAGGTCAGAGCTGCCGCCGTCTTCCCTGAGAAGTGCCGCGGGGGGCGTCTGCGCCGTACACGTTTCGTCATGGTCCGTGACCGTAGACCGCGTGGGACCGAGTGCAGAAGGGGGCGTACGGGCCCGTGTGTCGGAGAGATGGCAGTCGTATGACGAGTATTGCCGTGGACATGCGGGCCGCCACAGGAGTACATAACCTTCAGCCGAAGTGACACCTGTCGCGAGGAGTTCGCGAGGAGTTGGAGGACCCGTGCGTCACAGATTGATCGTTCCGGGGGCGGTCGCCGCCTCACTGCTGCTGGCGATCCCCGCGTCGGCGGCCGAGCCGTCCCCGGGCGCGCCGGGCGTGGGCGACCCCTACTACCCGGATTACGGGAACGGCGGCTACGACGTCTCCCACTACGACCTCCGGCTGAAGTACCAGCCCGAGAACGACAAGCTGGAGGGCACCGCGACCCTGCTGACCACCGCCACGCAGGACCTGTCGCGCTTCAACCTCGACTTCGCGCTCGACGTGAGCGAGGTCCGGGTCAACGGCAAGAAGGCGGAGTTCGCCACCTCGGGCGCCCACGAGCTGGAGATCACCCCGGCGAAACCGCTGAAGAAGGGCGAGCGCGCCACGGTCGTCGTGCGCTACGCGGGCACGCCGTCGAAGGTAAAGGTCAACGGCTTCACCTCGTGGCACCGCACCAAGGACGGCGGCGTCGCGGCGAACGAGCCCGAGGCGGCGTGGTGGTGGTTCCCCAGCAACGACCACCCGACGGACAAGGCCTCGTACGACGTCAGCGTCGCCGTGCCGGACGGCACCCAGGCGATCAGCAACGGCACGCTCCAGTCCCAGCGCTCGACGGCGGGCTGGACGCGCTACAACTGGCGCTCGCGCGCGCCGCAGGCGACGTATCTGGCGCTGCTCGCGGTCGGCAAGTTCGACATCACCAAGAGCGAGACGGACAGCGGACTGCCCGTCATCAACGCCTACAGCAAGGACCTCGGCGAGAACGACGGGGCGGCGCGCGCCAGCGTCGAGCGCACCGGCGAGATCACCGAGTGGCTGGAGGGCTACTTCGGGAAGTACCCCTTCGAGGCGCTGGGCGGCGTCGTCCCCAACACGGACACGTCCTACGCGCTGGAGACCCAGACGCGCCCGTTCTACAGCCCCGGCTTCAAGAACGGCGCCAACACCTCCCTCGTGGCGCACGAGCTGGCGCACCAGTGGTACGGCGACAGCGTCTCGGTGCGGCAGTGGAAGGACATCTGGATCAACGAGGGGTTCGCCAGCTACGCCCAGTGGCTGTGGTCCGAGGACCAGGGCGAGGGCACGGCGCAGGAGCTGGCCGACTACACGTACGCCTCGTACCCGGCGGACGACGAGTTCTGGCAGGTGAAGCCGGGCGACCCGGGCGCCGAGAACCAGTTCCACGACGCGGTCTACGACCGGGGCGCGATGGCGCTCCAGGCGCTGCGCAACAAGATCGGCGACAAAGACTTCTTCGCGATCCTCAAGGGCTGGCCGCAGGAGCGCGGCGGGGGCGACGCGACCGTGAAGGAGTTCATCGCGTACGCGGAGAAGGTCTCGGGCGAGAAGCTCGGCAAGCTCTTCGACACCTGGCTGTTCACCCCCGGGAAGCCCGCGACGGGCCCGACGGGGAAGTCGGCCAAGGCGCTGGCGGCGGACGCCCCGGCGAAGCCGAAGTCGTGGAAGAAGATCCACAGCGTGCACCACGCCGAACGGCGCGCGCACGGCCACTGACCGGCCGCTGACCGGCCACTGACGGCCGCGGAGGACCCGCGCGCACCTTGCGCGCGGGTCCGCCCCGTCCCTCAGGTGTGGACGGCGAGCTTGAACTGCGCGTGCACGATCCGCCGGGATCTGGAGTCGGTGTGCCCGACGAGCAGCGCGAGCGGCGTGCCGGGGTGCACGAAGATCCCGTGGGTCTTGGTGAAGCACTGCATGCCGGGTGACGGCGGCCGGTGGTCGGTCGCCGTCGAGTCCGGGCCTGTCGAGAGACCGAGCGGGTCCCGTACGAAGCGGTCCCGCAGCTCGGAGTAGTTCCCGTCCTCCCAGTGGATGTTGGCGGTCAGCTCGCCCCATCCGTCCGCGGCCGGCCATATCAGGCCGGAGCGGTCGTCGCTGTCCCAGTCGACGATCTCGTAGCCGTCGGGCTGCACCATCTGGTGCATGCCGTGCCCGTCGTACGACTCGCCGGCCCCGAACGGGAAGCGGAGGATGTGGTATCCGCCGCCTCCGGGGACGGACTGGGTGTGGTTGGAGATCAGGGAACAGACGTGCACGGTCACAGAGCGCCTCCAGGGAGAGGACGAGAGGGGGATGCCCCCAGTGTCCTGCCGCCGGGGCCTCCTGTCCCGAGGTCTGCGCGGTTCTTCGCGGTGAACGGGGTGACGCGCCGCCCGCCCGGCGCCGGGCGTCAGGCCCCGCTGCGGTGCGCGGCCCGCGCTCTGCGGGCGATCGGGAGGTACCGCAGCCGCTCCGGGAGCAGCGGCACGACGTACGCGACGACGCGGCCGAAGCGGCGCAGCCGCCGCTCCTGACGCGCCGTCCACGCCAGGCCGAGCGCCTCCCGGGCGCCGGGCGGCATCAGACCGACCGTCACGAACCGCCGCAGCCGCGCCAGGACGCGGACCAGCACCGGCCAGGCCGGGCGCAGCGCGACGCGGGCCCAGCGAGGGCCGTACGGGGGCGGCGGGATGTCGCGGTTCAGCGCGGCCAGCTCGCGGGCGACGGCGGTCGGCTCGATCTCCTCTGCCAGCATCCGCCGCCAGTACGGCCAGAACTCCTCCAGGGTCTGCGGCATGTCGCGGTCGCGGATGCCGAGCACGCGCCCGACCTGGAGCCACTCGGCGTACAGCGCGCGCTCCTCGGCGTCGGTGTACGGGCGGCGGGCCAGATAGCGCCGCCCCTGGCGGTACACGGGAAAGCCGGTGGCGTGGACCCACGCGTAGTACGCGGGCGTCAGCGCGTGGTAGCGGCGGCCGTGCGCGTCGGTGCCCTGGACCGTCCCGTGCAGCTCGCGCAGCCGCCGCCCCTCGGCCACGCCGTCCGTGCCGCCGTACACCCACAGCAGCACACTGCGCAGCGAACGCTCGGCCCGGCCCCAGGGGTCGGTGCGGAAGACGGAGTGCTCGTCGACCCCGGCGGCGACCGCGGGGTGCGCGGTCTGGAGGGTGAACGCCGCGGGGAGCATCAGCAGGGCGCGGATCTCCCCGCTGACGTCCCAGAGCATCCCGCCGGGCGGTGGGGGCTCGGGGCCGCTCCGGCGTGCCGGGCTTCCCCGGCGTCCGGGGCTTTTCCGGCTTCCGGGGCTTTCCCGGCGTGCGGGGTCGTTCTGGCGTGCGGGGTCGTTCTGTGGTGCCACATTTTCATGATGCCTCCGGGACGGGTGTGACGCCGAGCGCGCGGGAGGCTGCGAGCCACTCGGGGAACTCCTGGAGCAGGAGGTCGTAGAGGCGCGCGTCGGTGAGGGCGCGGGGGTCGCGGCCCGCGTGGAAGAAGCCCGCGTTGTCGACGACGCGCTTGGCGGGGACGGCGAGGTCGTCCAGCTTGTGGAGGAAGGCGAACTCGCGCTCGTCGGGATCGCCGAATCCGACGAACTGCCAGAACAGCGGCAGCCGTGCCGCCTTGCACAGATAGCGCTCGGCCGCCGCCCTGCTCGTGGGGCCGCCGTCCGTCTGGAAGACCACGAGCGCCGGGGCCCTGGTGCCCGAGGCGAGGTAGTGGTCGATCACCGCGTCCATGGCCCAGTGGTAGTTGGTGCGGCCCATGTGGCCCAGGCCCTCGTGCAGCTCCGCGATCCGGCCCCGGTAGCCGGTGAGGCCGAACTCGGCGGTGCCGTCGACGTCGGTGGAGAAGAAGACGAGCGGCACCCGGCCGTCGTCGTCGAGGTGCGCGGCGAGGCCCAGCACCTGCTCGGCGAGGTGCTGGACGGTGCCGTCCTTGTAGTACGGGCGCATGGAACCCGACCGGTCCAGCACGAGATAGACCGCGGCGCGTTCGCCCGCGACCGCGTGCTTGCGCAGACTGATTGCGGCGGTCTTGTAAAGATCCACCAGGCCTGGTGCGGTGGTCTCTATCTTGGTCAGGCTGACGGCTGAACTCACGGGCTGCTCCTCGCTCTTCCCCGGGCATTCTCCCCGGGCCTCGCGGCCCCGTGACATGGGGGCCGGGGGCGCGCGACGGTCTCCGGAACCCTTCTTCTCACTTCGACCTGCCCCGGCGTCACCAAGTGATCACTAACTGACTTATATTGGGTCGGCGTTGATCGGAGTGTTGCGGCTCAGCTCTAGCTCGTACGTACCGTCTGTCCGGCTCTGTCCCCGAGGACCTGATTGATGACCTCCCCCGAGATACAACCGCCGCACCCGCCACCACCCGCCCCCGGCGCCGTCAACGGCCGAAGAGACGCCGGGCCCGGGGTGGGCACGGGCACGGCGCTCGCGCTGCTCGTCGCCGTGGTCGTGGCGGCCGTCGCCTGCCTCGTCGCGGTGTACGCGGCGCCGCAGTCCTCGCGCGTCGCCGTCGCCTGGGGCAGCGGCGCCGCGGGAGCGGTGCTGTGCGCGGCGGTCGCGGTGGCCGCCCACGCCCGGCTCAGGGCGCGCGACCTGCGCGCGGCACTCGCCCGCCACCAGGCGGAGACGGCCGAACGCGAGGCCACGGCCCAGCACTTCGCCACCACCACCGTGCCCGGCCTCGTGGAGCACCTCCGCAACGGTGCCTCCGCCGAGACCGCGCTCGCCGCCGCTCCTCCCGTCGGCAGCGACGCGCACCGCCGGGTGCTCATCACGCTCGCCACCGAGGTGCACCGCGGCGAGAGCCTGCGCGCCTCCGCGATGTCCGCGTGCGCCAACGCCGCGGGCCGCGTCCAGGCGCTGGCCACCAGCATGGCCGCCGACCTGCGTGAGATGGAGCACAAGCACGCGGACGAGGAGGTCCTCGGCGACCTGCTCCACCTCGACCACCGCACGGCGCAGGCCGGGCGGCTCGCGGACTCCATCGCGGTGCTCACCGGGGCCCGTTCCGGGCGGCGCTGGGCCAAGCCCATCGTCATGGAGAGCATCCTGCGCGGCGCCATGGGCCGCATCAGCGGCTACCAGCGCGTCCGGCTGCACTCGACGAGCACCGTCGCCATCGCGGGCCACGCGGCCGAAGGCGTGATGCACGCGCTCGCCGAACTCATGGACAACGCGGCCAACTTCTCGCCGCCCACCTCCGAGGTGCACGTGTACGTCGAGGAGGTCGCCGCGGGCGTCGTCATCACCATCGAGGACGGCGGCCTGGTCATGGGCGAGGTCGCGCTGCGCCGCGCGCAGCAGGCCGTGTCGTCCGAGTCCGTCGACCTGACCACGCTCTCCGGCACCCGCCTCGGGCTCGCCGTCGTCGGCCGCCTCGCGCGCAAGCACGGGCTCAACGTCTCGTTCCGCCCGTCCGCGCACGGCGGCACCGGCGTGCTCGTACGGATCCCGCGCGAACTGGTCACCGAGACGCGGCGCGAGGAGCCCGCGCCGGTCTCCCGCGAGAGCGACACGCTGTCGGACCGTCAGCTCGTGCCCCCGGCCGAGTCCGCGCCGTCCGCTCCGTCAGCCCCCTCGGCCCCGGCCCCGGCGGCCGTGCCCGCGCCCTCCGCCGCGGCGGAGCGCCCCGGCGCCGGGGAGTCGCCCGAGCACGCGCGTGCCGCGGCGCCCCCGCCGCAGTACGGCGAGAGCGGGCTGCCCAAGCGGCGGCGCGGCCAGACCCTCGCGGCGGCCTCCCGCCCCGCGCGCGGCGCCGACGCCTCCGGCTCCACGGCCTCCGCCGACTCCGGCTCCGGCTCCGGCTCCGACCGGCCCTCTTCCTCCCGTCCGGCCGGGCGGTCCGGTGCGCGCTTCGGGGACTTCCGCCGTGCCCTCCAGGGCGGCGGTACGTCCGAGACCTCCGCGTCCGCCGACGCGGCGGCGACCGCCGATTCCGGGGATTCCCCCACGCCTCCGGCACCGGCTCCCTCCCCCGCCCGCTCCTCTTCCCTCCCGGAGGACGACACCGAATGATCACTGACAGCAAGCTCGACTGGCTGCTGGAGAATCTGCTGGAACGTACGCCGGGCGCACGCCATGCCCTCGTGCTCTCCCGTGACGGCCTCAAGCTCTGCCGTACGCCAGAACTCAGCATCGACCAGGCGGACCAGCTCGCCGCGATCTCGGCGGGCATCCAGAGCCTGTCGCACGGCGCGTCCGTGGAGTTCGGCAACGGCACCGGCGGGGTCCGGCAGGCGATGGCGGAGTTCTACGGCGGCATCCTCTTCGTCGTGGAGGCCGGGGACGGGGCGCATCTCGCGGTGGTGGCGGCAGAGGACTCGGACGTCGGGCTCGTCGGACACAATATGAACGAACTCGTCGAGCAGTTGGGCGAGTACCTCAGCTCGCCGCCGCGCGAGTCCGGAGGCGGAACGGCATGAAGCGGCCGGCCCGGGACGAGGACCCGGACCGGCTGTACACCGTGACCGGTGGCCGCAGCCGCTCCGGTGCGGGCGCGGACGCCTTCGACCTGGTGACCCTCGTGGTCAGCGAGAGCGCCCCGACGCCCGGCATGCAGTCGGAGCACGCCTCCATCCTGCGCATCTGCCGTTTCCCTACGGCCGTCGTGGAGCTCGCCTCCGATCTCGGCCTGCCGGTGAGCGTCGTCCGCATCCTGCTGGGCGACCTCCTCGCCGCGGGCCGGATCACCGCCCGCCATCCGCGTACGCCCGACGTCGCGGACGAACTGCCCGATCCCGAAATCCTGAAGCAGGTGCTCGTTGGACTCCGCAATCTCTGAAGCGAACCCCCAGGCGACACCCGTCCCCACCCCCGGCTCAGGCCCCGCCTCCCGCCCGCCGCTGCACAGCTCGGCGGCGAACGGGCTGAAGATCGTGATCGTGGGCGGCTTCGGGGTCGGCAAGACGACGATGGTCCGCTCCGTCAGCGACATCCGCCCGCTCAACACCGAGGAGACGATGACCCGCGCGGGCGAGGGAGTCGACGACCTCAGCGCGGTGCGGGGCAAGACCACCACCACGATCGCCTTCGACTTCGGCCGCATCGGGCTCAACGACGAGACGGTGCTGTACCTGTTCGGGGCGCCCGGCCAGGAGCGGTTCTGGTTCCTGTGGGACCGGCTGTTCAGCGGCACGCTCGGCGCGGTCGTCCTGGTCGACACCCGGCGCCTGGAGGACTCCTGGTACGCCATCGACCGGCTGGAGGCGCACGGGACGCCGTTCATCGTCGCCCGTAACGACTTCGGCGGGCCCCGGCACACCGCCGAGCAGGTCCGCGAGGCGCTCGACCTGCCCGAGACCATCCCGCTCGTCGACTGCGACGCGCGCTCCCGCGAGTCCAGCAGAGACGTGCTGATCGCCCTCGTCCACCACCTCTACGCCCTGTCCGCCCAAGCACACGCACAGCCGCGGAACGCACAGCCGCACGACGCGCGGGAGACCTCCTCGTGACCACCGCACCGCAGCCCAGCTCCCATCCCGCAACGCCCCCGTCGCCGCCCCCGGGCTGTCCCGCGCACGCGAGCGCGGGCGGCTCGGAGCTGACGTTCCAGGCCGACGCAGTGCCGCTGATGGGGCCGCGCTTCCAGAACGACAACCGCGCCCAGCTCTACCGCGACATGCACGCCCAGCACGGCCCGCTGGCGCCCGTCACGCTCCCCGGCGACGTGCCGGGCTGGCTCGTCCTCGGCTACCGCGAGCTGCACCAGATCACCTCCAACCCCGCGCTGTTCAGCCGCGACTCGGGCCTGTGGAACCAGTGGGGCCGCATCCCGGCGGACTGGCCGCTGATGCCGATGGTCGGCAAGCAGCCGTCGATCCTCTACACGGTCGGCGAGCGCCATCAGCGCCGCTCCGCGCTGGTGAGCGACGCACTCGCGGCCGTCGACCCGTTCGAACTGCGCGACCACGCCGAGCGGTTCGCCGACAGGCTCATCGACCAGCTCTGCGGGCGCGGCGAGGCCGACCTCGTCAGCGAGTACGCCAAGGTGCTGCCCGCGCTGGTCCTCGCGCGGCTCTACGGCTTCTCCGACGAGGACGGCGCGGCGCTCGTGCCGAGCATCAACGCGCTGGTGGACGGCGCCGAAGGGGCGCTGGAGGGCCGCGACCATGTGCAGTCCTCCATGGGCCGGCTCCTGGCCTCGCGGCAGGCGCTGCCGGGCGCCGGGGTGGCCTCGCGGATGCTCAACCACGACTACGCCGACGGGTTCTCCTTCGAGGAGATCCTGGAGGACATGATGGTGAACATCGTCGCGGGCCATCAGCCCACCGCCGACTGGATCGGCAACTCGCTGCGGCTGATGCTCACCGACGACCGGTTCGCCGCCTCCCTCTCCGGCGGCCGGCACAGCGTCGGCGAGGCCATGAACGAGGTGCTGTGGGAGGACACCCCGACCCAGAACATCGCGGGCCGCTGGGCCACCCGCGACACCCAGCTCGGCGGGCGCCGCGTCGCGGCGGGCGACCTGCTGATCCTCAGCTTCGCCGCCGCCAACGGCGACCCGCAGGTGCGCCCCGACCGGTCCGCGTTCACCGGCGGCAACAACGCGTTCCTCTCCTTCGGCCACGGCGACCACCGCTGCCCGTACCCCGCGCAGGACATCGCCGAGGGCATCGCCCGTACGGGCATCGAGGTGCTGCTCGACCGGCTCCCGGACGTCGATCTGGCGGTCGGCCCGCAGGCGCTCGTCTGGCGGCCCTCGCCCTGGCTGCGGGGCCTGGCCTCGCTGCCCGTCCGCTTCACGCCCACCCCGTCGACCGCTGCCTCAGGAGGTACCAGATGACGTCGTGCCCGGTGACCGGAGCGGACGGAACCGACACCGAACTGATCGTGATCGACCCGCTGGTGCGGGGGCTGGCCGTCGAGGGCGCGCGGCTGCGCGCCGCCGGGCCGGTGGCACCCGTCGAGCTGCCCGGGGGCGTACGGGCGTGGGCGCTGACGCACCACGCCGAGACCCGGAAGCTGCTCACGGACAGCCGCCTGGTGAAGGACATCGCGCACTGGGCGGCCTGGCAGCGCGGCGAGATCCCGAAGACGTGGCCGCTGATCGGGCTGGCCGACCCGGGGCCGAGCATGCTCACCTTCGACGGCCCCGAGCACCGCAGGCTGCGCACCCTCACCGCGCAGGCCCTCACCCCGCGCCGGGTCGAGGCCATGCGTCCGCGCATCGAGGCCATCACGCACGAGCTGCTGGACGGTCTGGAGGCGGCGGCGGACGGCGAGGGGAGGGTCGATCTCAAGACGGCCTTCGCCTATCCCCTCCCCATGGCCGTCATCGGGGAGCTGCTGGGCATCGACACCGTCCGCATCCCGCGGCTGCGCACGCTCTTCGACGGCTTCTTCTCCAGCCTCACGCCCGCCGAGGAGGTGCTGTCGATCCTGGAGGAGCTGGGGTCGATCTTCGCCTCCGTGCTGGAGGAGAAGAAGCGGGAGCCCGGCGACGACCTCACCAGCGCGCTGCTGGCCGCCGCCGAGGACGGCGACCACCTCACCGACGAGGAGGTGATCAACACCGTTCAGGTGCTGATCACCGCGGGCCACGAGACCACGATCAGCCTCATCGACAGCGCGGTCGCGGCGCTGCTGGCGCACCCCGAGCAGCTCGCGCTCCTCCGCTCCGGCGCGGTGAGCTGGGAGGCGGCGATCGAGGAGACGCTGCGCTGGGACGCGCCGACCACGCATGTGCTGATCCGCTTCGCGACCGAGGACATCGATGTCGGCGGGACGGTCATCGGCAAGGGCGAGGCCGTGATCGTCTCGTACGGCGCGATCGGCCGCGACGAGGCCCAGCACGGGCCGACGGCGGCGGTGTTCGACATCACCAGGCCTCCGAGCCGGCACCTCGCCTTCGGGCACGGCCCGCATGTCTGCCCGGGCGCCCCGCTTTCCCGGCTGGAGGCCCTGGTGGCGCTCCCCGCCCTCTTCGAGCGCTTCCCCGACCTGGACCTCGCGGTCCCGGCCACGGAGCTGCGCAACAAGCCGGCGGTGACCCAGAACGAGCTGTACGAGCTGCCGGTACGGCTGCGCAAGAGCTGAGCCCGCGGACGTGAGGGAGGGGCGGCACCCGCTCGTAGGGTGCCGCCCCTCCCTTGCGTCCGCGGGCTCAGGGCGTCAGAGCTGTGTGCCCTTCTCGGCCGCGACCGCGCGCACGCGCCCCCGTACGGCGTACCAGCCGACGACGAGCGCGGCGGCGATCACCGGGACGAGCATGACCGTCTTGCGCCCGACGTCGGGGTCGTTCCACATCAGGACGACGACGCTGAGCAGGAAGGCGATCGTGACGATCTCGGTCACCGGCGACCAGGGCAGCCGGAACTCGGGGCGCTCCACGAGGCCCTGCTTGGCGCGGCGCACGAAGACCAGGTGGCAGAGCATGATCGTGCACCAGGTGCTGATGATGCCGAGCGAGGCGATGTTGAGCACGATCTCGAACGCCTTGCCGGGCACCACGTAGTTGAGGCCCACGCCGATCACGCACACGGCGGAGGTGAGCAGGATGCCGCCGTACGGAACCTGGCTGCGGTTCATCAGGCCGGTGAACTTCGGGGCCGAGCCGGACATCGCCATGGAGCGCAGGATGCGGCCCGTCGAGTAGAGCCCGGAGTTCAGCGAGGACATCGCGGCGGTGAGGACGACGAGATTCATCACATCGCCCGCCATCGGCACGCCGACCTTGGAGAGCACGGTGACGAAGGGGCTCTGGCCCTCGGTGTACTCGCCCCAGGGCAGCAGCAGCGCGAGCAGCACGACGGAGCCGACGTAGAAGAAGCCGACGCGCCACATGATGGCGTTCACGGCCTTGGGCACGACCTTCTCCGGCTCGGCGGTCTCGCCCGCGGTCACGCCGACCAGTTCGACGCAGGAGTACGCGAAGACGACGCCCTGCATCACGATGACGACCGGCATCAGGCCGTTGGGGAAGATCCCGCCGTGGTCGGTGATCGTGCCGATGCCCGGTGTCGAGCCGCCCACCTCGTGCTGGGTGGCGAGCAGCACGATGCCGATGATCATGAAGACGACGAGCGCGGCGACCTTGACGATCGCGAACCAGAACTCCAGCTCGCCGAAGATCTTGACCGAGATCATGTTGATCGCGAGCACCACGGCCAGCGCGATCAGCGCCAGCACCCACTGGGGCACGTCGGTGAACAGGCTCCAGTAGTGCGTGTAGAGCGCGATGGCGGTGATGTCCGCGATCCCGGTCGTCGACCAGTTGAGGAAGTACATCCAGCCCGCGACGTAGGCGCCCTTCTCGCCCAGGAACTCGCGCGAGTACGAGACGAAGGAGCCCGAGGAGGGGCGGTGCAGCACCATCTCGCCGAGCGCCTTGACGACGAAGAAGGCGAAGAGGCCGCAGACGGCGTAGGCGAGAGCCAGGCCGGGGCCCGCCGAGGCGAGGCGCCCTCCGGCGCCGAGGAAGAGTCCTGTGCCGATCGCCCCGCCGATGGCGATCATGTTGATGTGCCGCGGTTTCAGATCCTTGCTGTAGCCGGCGTCCCCCGCGTCGTGGGCGGTCTGCGGGCCTCCGGCCGATCCTCCGGAGCCCCCGCGCTGCGGCGGGACGGCGTCCTGGACGACATCGCTTTTCACAAGTTGGTCCAACTCACTCTGGTACGGGCCTTGCCGGGCCTGCTGCCGCATTGATGCATGGGCAGCCGCAGACCGAGGCGTCACCTTTCCCTGTAGGGGCCAACTATGCGGTGGCACATCTCACACAGCGGAACATCTCACATGCTGAACACGGCCTCAGGGGGCAACCCTTGCCGCCGCCCTGCCCGTTTTCAGTCGTAGAGAGCGTCGATCTCCCGGGCGAACTTCGCGCGGACCACCGCGCGCCGCAGCTTGAGCGAGGGCGTCAGCTCGCCGCTCTCCGGGCCCCACTCCCCGCCCAGCAGCCGATGGGCGCCGACCCGCTCGGTCCGGCCCAGGCGCGCGTTGGCCGCGGCGACCGCGCGCCCGACCTCGGCCCGCACCTCGGGGTGCCCGGCCAGCTCCCCGGGCCCGGCCTCCAGGCCCCGCCGCGCGGCCCAGGCGACGGCCTCCTCGGTGTCGAGGACGAGCACGGCCACCAGGTACGGGCGGCCGTCCCCGTGGACGAGGGCCTGGCCGACGAGGGGGTGCTCCTTGAGCGCGTTCTCGACGCGGGCGGGCGGGACGTTCTCGCCCGTGGAGGTCACGATCAGCTCCTTCTTCCGGTCGGTCACCCACAGATAGCCGTCCTCGTCGAGCCGCCCGACGTCGCCGGTCGCGAACCAGCCCTCCGCGTCCGTGCCGGGCTCCACGGAGCCGTCGCCGCGCAGATAGCCCTCGAAGAGCGTCGGGCCCCGCACCTCGATCTCCCCGTCCGGCGCCGTCCGTACCTCCAGGCCCTCCAGGGGACGGCCCACGGAGCCCAGCCGGAAGGCGCCGTGCCCGTTGCTGGTGACGACACCCGTGGTCTCCGTCAGCCCCCACGCGTCCATGATCACGATGCCGAAGCCCGCCCAGAACCGGGTGACGTCCAGCGGCATCGGCGCCGAGGCGCTCGCCGCCCACACCAACCGGTCGAGGCCGACGAGGGCCAGCACGGGCTCCAGCACCGCGCGGGCCCGCCCGTAGGCGTCCTCCAGCTCCGCGGAGGGGCGCTCGCCGCGCTCGCGGCAGCCGACGTGCGTACGGGCCGTGCGCGAGGCCTCCTCGACGGCCGCGCGGCGCTCCTCCGGCAGCCCGTCCATGGCCGTACGGAGCCCGGCCGCGAGCTTCTCCCAGATCCGCGGCACCCCGAAGAACTGCGCCGGGCGCAGCTCCCGCGCCCGTACGGCCACACGCGCGGGGTCGGGGCACAGGTGGACGTGCCCGGCGCGGAAGACCGGCAGGTAGATGCCGAGCATCCGCTCGGCGATGTGCGCGAAGGGCAGATAGGACAGGTGCTCGACGTGGTCGGGCAGCGCGGTGATCCTGTCGAGGGCGAGCGCGTTGAGGACCACGTTCCGGTGACTGATCACCACGCCCTTGGGGTCACCGGTCGTGCCCGAGGTGTAGACGACCGTGACCGGGTCGGAGGCCCGTACCGCCCGCCAGGTCTTCTCGAAGACGGCACGCTCGTACGGGCGGGCGAGCGCGGCGAACGGGGTGTGCGGCCCTCCGGGCCCCTGGTCGGCTACGACGAGCCGCTCCAGCGGCGCGTCCCCCTGGCCGAGCAGCGGCTCCCAGCGGGCCGCCTCGGCGCCGGTCCCGGCGACGGCGAACCGGGCCGCGCTGTGCCGGGCGATGTGCGCGAGCTGCTCGGGGGCCGCCGTCCGGTACACGCTGACGGGCACGGCGCCCAGGTGGACGAGGGCCAGGTCGGAGAGCCAGTGCTCGGGCCTGTCGGCCATCGTCAGCAGCACGTGGTCGCCCGCGCGGACGCCGAGCGCCGTGTATCCGGCGGCCAGCTCGGCGACGCGGTGGCGCGCCTCGCCCCAGGTCAGGGTGGTCCCCGAGGCCGCGTCGTCCTCCTCGGCGCGCCAGGAGAGCGCGGGGAGGTCACCGTGGTCCTGGGCGTTGCGGAGGAGCAGGTCGGGCACGGTGAGTTCGGCAGGGTCCGTGCCGGGCAGTCGCAGGATGGTGGTCATGACGCCTCCGTGCGGACGCGGGCGGCGGGAACGGGCTCCGCGCGACCGAAGGTTTCACAGGAGTGGTGAGACAGCAATACTGTTGAACGTGATCGACAGGCAGACCAGCCCGGACGGCCGGGCCGGCAGAGGGAGCGGCGGGAGACGCGGACGATGGACGAGCTGACCGTTGACCAACTGGCCGCCCGTGCGGGCGTCACCGTCCGCACGGTCCGCTTCTACAGCACGCGCGGCCTGCTGCCCCCGCCGACCATCGGCCCCCGCCGCGTGGGGCGGTACGGGTCGGACCATCTCTCCCGGCTGGCGCTGATAGAGGAGCTGCAGAACCAGGGCATGACCCTGGCCGCCATCGAGCGCTACCTCCAGCGGCTGCCCGACGACATCAGCGCCCACGACCTGGCCATTCACCGCGCCGTCGTCGCCTCCTGGATGCCGGACACGGTGGACGAGGCCACGCGCGGAGAGCTGGAGGGGCGGGTCGGCAGGGAGCTGGACGACGACGAGCTGAAGCGCCTGGAGGCCATGGGCGTCCTCTCCCGCACCGAGGACCCGGACCTCTTCCGCGTGGACCCGGGCATGGTGCAGCTCGGGGTGCGGCTGCTGGACGTGCCGATATCGCAGGAGGCGATCCTCGCGGCCCGCGAGGTCATGATCGAGCACACCCGGTCGGCCGCGCGGGAGCTGAGCCGCCTGTTCAAGGAAGAGGTCTGGGAGCCGTACCGGGAGAGCGAGCCGGACGAGGAGCGGGTGGAGGAGATGAAGTCCCTCTCCGCGCACATGCAGCCGCTGGTGGTGCAGGCGCTGCTCACCGCGTTCCAGCGGTCGATGAACGAGGAGCTGCGGGGCGCGTTCCCGGAGGAACGCGCCCCGAGCACCGGGCCGGTCGGCCGATAGTCGCTAGTCGCTGAAGGTCTCCCCCTTCGCGGCCTTCTCCGCCAGCAGCGCGGGGACGGCGAACCGGTCGCCGTAGCGCTCGCGCAGCTCGTTCGCACGGGCCACGAATCCGGCGGGACCGCCCTCGTACCCGTTGATGTACTGGATGACGCCGCCCGTCCAGGCCGGGAAGCCGATGCCCATGATCGAGCCGATGTTGGCGTCCGCGACGGAGGTGAGCACGCCCTCCTCGAAGAGCCGGACGGTGTCCAGCGCCTCGGAGAAGAGCATCCGCTCCTTCATGTCCTCGAACGGGACATCCGGGGCACCGTCCCTGCCGAAGTGCTCGCGCAGGCCCGGCCAGAGCCCGGCGCGCTTGCCGTTCTCGTCGTAGTCGTAGAAGCCTGCGCCGCCGCTGCGGCCCGTGCGCCCGAACTCGTCGATCATCCGGTCGATGACCGCGTCCGCCGGGTGCTCGGGGAAGTCGACGCCCTCGGCTCGGAGCGCGGCCCGCGTCTCGTTCCGGATCTTACGGGGCAGGGTCAGCGTCAGCTCGTCCATGAGGGAGAGCACCTTGGCCGGGTAACCGGCCTGGGCCGCCGCCTGCTCGACGGTGGCGGGCTCGACGCCCTCGGCGAGCAGCGCCACGCCCTCGTTGATGAAGTGACCGATCACGCGCGAGGTGAAGAAGCCCCGCGAGTCGTTGACCACGATCGGGGTCTTGCGGATCTGGCGCACCAGGTCGAAGGCGCGGGCCAGCGCCTCGTCGCTGGTCTCCCCGCCCTTGATGATCTCGACGAGCGGCATCTTGTCGACGGGCGAGAAGAAGTGCAGCCCGATGAAGTCCCGCTGCCGGGTGACGCCTTCGGCGAGCGCGGTGATGGGGAGGGTGGAGGTGTTCGAGCACAGGAGAGCGTCGGGCGCCACGATGTCCTGGATCTCCTGGAACACCTTGTGCTTGAGCGCGGTGTCCTCGAACACGGCCTCGATGACGACGTCGCAGCCCGCGAGGTCGCGCGGGTCGGCCGTCGGCGTGATGCGGGCGAGCAGCGCGTCGCGCTTGGCCTCGGTGGTCTTCCCGCGCTTGAGGGCCTTCTCCAGCAGGCCCGCCGAGTAGCTCTTGCCCTTCTCCGCGGCCTCCGGGGAGACGTCCTTGAGGACGACCTCGATGCCCGCCTTCGCGCACGCGTACGCGATACCGGCGCCCATCATCCCGGCGCCGAGCACGGCCGCCTTGACGGCCTTGCGCTCCTCGACGCCCTTGGGGCGGCTGCGGCCCTGGTTGACGGCCTGGAGGTCGAAGAAGAAGGCCTGGATCATGTTCTTCGAGATCTGGCCGGTGACCAGCTCGACGAAGTACCGCGCCTCGATCTTCTGGGCAGTCTCGAAGTCGACCTGGGAGCCCTCGACGGCGGCCGCGAGGATGTTGCGCTGCGCCGGGTAGGGCGCGCCGTTGGTCTGCTTCCTGAGGTTGGCGGGGAAGGCCGGGAGGTTCGCGGCGAACTTCGGGCTGGCCGGGGTGCCGCCCGGGATCCTGTACCCCTGCTCGTCCCAGGGCTGGCGGGACTCCGGGTGGGCGTCGATGAACGCGCGGGCCGCGGCGAGCATCTCGGCCTCGGTCTCCACGACCTCGTGGACGAGGCCGATCTCCTTGGCCTTCGCCGGGAAGTACTGCTGGCCCTGGAGCAGCACGTTCAGCAGCGCGTCCGCGATGCCGAGCATCCGGACCGTACGCGTCACGCCGCCACCCCCGGGGAGCAGCCCGAACGTGGCCTCGGGGCAGCCGATCTTGGAGCCCCGCGCGTCGAGCGCGACGCGGTGGTGGCAGGCGAGGGCGATCTCCAGGCCGCCGCCGAGCGCGGCGCCGTTCAGTGCCGCCACGACGGGGACGCCGAGGGTCTCGATGCGGCGCAGATCGCGCTTGACGCGCATCCCGTACTCGTAGACCTCCTCGGCGGCGTCGGGGCCTGCCTGGATGAGGAGGCGCAGGTCGCCGCCGGCGAAGAAGGTCTTCTTGGCGGAGGTGACGAGGACGCCGCGCACGCTGTCGCGCTCGGCTTCGAGGCGGTCGGCGACGGCGGTGAGCGAGGTCTGGAACGCCTCGTTCATGGTGTTGGCCGACTGGTCCGGGTCGTCCAGGGTCAGGGTGACGACGCCGGTGTCGTCCTGGTCCCAGCGGATGGCGGTCGATTCAGGCATGGCGTGTGCTCCGTAGGGCTGCGTTCGGGGTGGAGAGGACGAGAGAGGGAGAGGGAAGAGCGTGAGCCCGTCGGGCTCTGAGCGGGAGAGGGGTCTCAGACACGCTCGACGACCGTGGCGATGCCCATCCCTCCTCCGACGCACAGCGTCGCCAGCCCGTACCGCTGGTCGCGCCGCTCCAGTTCGTCCACGAGCGTGCCGAGGATCATCGCGCCGGTCGCGCCGAGGGGGTGGCCCATGGCGATCGCGCCCCCGTTGACGTTGACCTTCTCCAGCGGGATCTCCATCTCCTTCACGAAGCGGAGCACGACGGCGGCGAACGCCTCGTTGATCTCCACCAGGTCGATGTCGTCGATGGTCAGCCCGGCCTTGGCCAGCGCCTTGCGGGAGGCGGGCGTGGGCCCGGTGAGCATGATGGTGGGCTCGGAGCCGGAGACGGCGGCGGAGACGATACGGGCGCGGGGCGTGAGCCCGTTCCGCTCGCCCGCCTCCTCGCTGCCGATGGCGACGAGGGCCGAACCGTCGACGATGCCCGAGGAGTTGCCCGCGTGGTGGACGTGGTCGATCTTCTCGACCCAGTGGTACTTCTGCAGGGCCACCGCGTCGAAGCCGCCCATGTCGCCGATGGCGGCGAAGGAGGGCTTGAGGCCCGCCAGGGTCTCGGGGGTGGTGCCGGGGCGGATGTGCTCGTCGTGGTCGAGGACGACGAGGCCGTTGCGGTCGCGGACGGGCACGACCGACTTGGCGAAGCGGCCGTCCTTCCAGGCCGCGGCGGCCAGCTCCTGGGAGCGCGCCGCGTACTCGTCCACGTCGTGCCGGGACCAGCCGCCCAGGGTCGCGATGAGGTCGGCGCCGATGCCCTGGGGCACGAAGCTGACGTCGAAGCTGGTCATCGGGTCGTTGAACCACGCGCCGCCGTCGGAGCCGATGGACACCCGCGACATCGACTCGACGCCGCCCGCCAGCACCAGGTCCTCCCAGCCGGAACGGACCTTCATCGCGGCCATGTTGACCGCCTCCAGGCCCGAGGCGCAGAAGCGGTTCTCCTGGACGCCCGCGACCGTGTCGGGCAGCCCCGCGGCGATGGCCGCGACCCGGGCGATGTCCGAGCCCTGGTCGCCGATCGGGCTGACGACGCCGAGCACGATGTCGTCGATCATGGCGGGGTCGAGGCCCGGATTGCGCTCGCGCAGCGCGTGGATGAGGCCCGTGACGAGGTCGATGGGCTTGGTGCCGTGCAGGGATCCGTTCGCCTTGCCGCGCCCGCGCGGGGTGCGGACGGCGTCGTAGACGTACGCTTCGGTGCTCACGTGGGGTGCCTTTCTGGGGTACGGGAGAGGAGCCGGGGAGGGGAACCGGAGGAGGGAAGTCAGCTCAGCAGGGAGCGGCCGATGATCTCCTTCATGATCTCGGTCGTGCCCCCGTAGATGGTCTGGATGCGGCCGTCGGTGTAGGCCTTCGCGACGCGGTACTCGTTCATGTATCCGTAGCCGCCGTGGAGTTGCAGGCAGCGGTCGGTGACGCGCTTCTGGAGCTCCGTCGCCCACCACTTGGCCATGGACGCGTGGACGGCGTCCAGCTCGCCCTTGGCGTGGTCCTCGATGCAGCGGTCGAGGAAGGCGCGGGTGACGGCGCACTCGGTGGCGATCTCGGCGATCTCGAAGCGGATGTGCTGGAGCTTGGCGAGGGGACGGCCGAAGGCCTCGCGCTCCTTCACATACGTCTGCGTGATCTCCAGGAGGTGCTCGGCGACGGCGATCGCGGCCACCGCGATGCTCATCCGCTCCTGCGCGAGATGGGTCATCAGATGGACGAACGCGCCGTTCAGCTCGCCGAGCAGGTTCTCCTTGGGGACGCGGACGTCCTGGAAGAACAGCTCGGCCGTGTCCTGCGCCTTCTGGCCGATCTTGTCGAGGTTCCGGCCGCGCTCGAAGCCCTCCATGCCGCGCTCGACGACGAGGAGGCTCAGCCCGTGCGCTCCGCCCTCGGGCGTGGTCTTCGCGACGACGATGACGAGGTCGGCGAGGATCCCGTTGGAGATGAACGTCTTCGCGCCGTTGAGCAGCCAGTGGTCGCCCTTGTCCTCGGCGGTCGTCCGTATGCCCTGGAGGTCGGAGCCCGCGCCGGGCTCGGTCATGGCGATGGCGCTGACGGTCTCGCCGGAGCAGAAGCCGGGCAGCCAGCGCCGCTTCTGCTCGTCGGTGCCGAGGGAGGTGAGATACGGCCCGATGATGTCGTTGTGCAGGCCGACGGCGAGCCCGGAGGCGCCCGCGCGGGCGAACTCCTCGGCGAGCACCGCCGCGTACCGGAAGTCGTCCTCGCCTCCTCCCCCGTACTCCTCGGGGACCGCGAGGCCGAGCAGGCCCTGCCGTCCGGCGGCGAGCCAGGCCTCGCGGGAGACGACGCCGTCCGCCTCCCACTGCTCGTGATGGGGCTCGACTTCCTTGGCGAGGAACGTGCGCACGGTCCGGCGGAACGCCTCGTGGTCCTCGGTGAAGATCTGGCGCTTCATGGGGTGGACTGGTCTCCTTCGGGCGTTCCGGACGGGCTGGTGCCGGGCAGGCCGGTGCCGGGCAGGCTGGTCCCGGGCAGGCCGGGCGCGTTCCAGTCGCGCGCGACCTCCGCCGTGTGCGCCCCGGGGAGCGCCGGCGGGCGGGTGACGGCGGTGGGGGTGGCGGAGAAGCGGGGCGCGGGCGCGGGCTGGGTGAGGCCCTCGTGCTCCACGAAGGTGCCGCGCGCGGTGAGATGCGGATGGGTGTGCGCCTCGGTCAGGGAGAGCACGGGGGCGACGCAGGCGTCGGAGCCCTCGAAGACCTCCGTCCACTCCGCGCGCGTACGGGCCGCGAAGCGCGCGGCGATGGCTTCGCGCAGGGCTCCCCAGGCGGCGAGATCGTCGCGGCGCGGGGCCTCGTCGGGCAGGCCGAGGAGGCGGATGAACTCCTCGTAGAACTTGGGCTCCAGGGCGCCCACGGCCATGAAACCGCCGTCCGAGGTCGCGTACGTCCCGTAGAACGGGCAGCCTCCGTCCAGGAGATTGGTCTCGCGGCCGTCCTGCCAGACACCGGCCGCGAGCAGCCCCTGGATCATGGTCGTGAGGTGGCTGGTGCCGTCGACGATCGCGGCGTCCACGACCTGCCCCTCCCCCGCGGCGCGCGCGTGATGGAGCGCGGCGAGGACACCGATCACCAGATAGAGCGAACCTCCCGCGTAGTCCCCCAGGAGGTTCGCGGGCGCCACGGGGCGGCCGTCGGCCGGGCCGGTCATGCCGAGGGCACCGGTCACGGCGATGTACCCGATGTCGTGACCCGCGCGGTCGGCGAGGGGGCCGTCCTGGCCCCAGCCGGTCATCCGCCCGTACACGAGGCGGGAGTTGCGGGCGAGGCAGGCCTCGGGGCCGACGCCGAGCCGCTCCGCGACCCCGGGGCGGTATCCCTCGATCAGCACGTCGGCCCTGTCCACGAGCGTGAGCGCGGCCTCCACGCCCTCCGGGGACTTGAGGTCGAGGACCACCGAGCGCTTGTTGCGGTTGGTCAGCTCGGTCTCCGGCGCGGCGCTCAGCGCGTGGCCGCCGGGCCGGTCGACCCGCACCACGTCGGCGCCGAGGTCGGCGAGCGTCATCGCGGCGAAGGGGCCCGGCCCTATCCCCGCCAGCTCCACGACCCGCACCCCGGCGAGCGGGCCCGCTCCCGGCGCCGCCGCTGCCCTCGCCCCTGCCCCGCCCTCGGCCATCCGGCCCCCCGCTCTGTGACACAACTGATGTAACACCGGGAATGCTAAGAACGGGTTTCAGTTTCCACAAGCCCCCGAGGACGGGCGGGCTGCGGCGCGGGCAGCGAGTGCGCGACGGGTGCGCGACGAGCGGACAGCGGGTGGACGGCGGGGTCCACGGCGGGGTGGACAGCGGCGTGGGCGATGCGTAAAGTTGAGTAAAAGGAAGCAGTTTCACGCAGTTTCGAGCAGTGCGCCCTGCGGGTGGGCACACGGAGGGGCATGCACCGATGAGCGACGACGCATTCATGGAGCAGGAGCTCCGCAGTCAGCCGGAGACCTGGCGGGAGGCCGCCCGTATCGGCGCCTCGGGTGCCGACGGCGCGCTGCCGGAGGCGGGCGCGCGGGTCGCGGTGATCGGCTGCGGCACCTCGTGGTTCATGGCGCAGTCCTATGCGGCGCTGCGCGAGGGCTCGGGCCAGGGCGTCACGGACGCCTTCGCCGCCTCGGAGGCCTTCCTCGGCGCCCCGAGGGGGTATGACGCGGTGGTCGCGATCACCCGCTCCGGCACCACCACCGAGGTGCTGCGCGTGCTGGAGGCCGTGCGCGGGACGGTCCCGACGGTCACGGTGCTGGGCGACCCGGACACCCCCGCCACCCCGCTCTCGGACCGCACGGTCGCGCTGCCGTTCGCCGACGAACGCTCGGTGGTGCAGACCCGGTTCGCGACGAGCGCGCTGACCCTGTTCCGCGCGCACCTCGGCGAGGACCTCGCGGCGGCGGTGCGGGACGCGGAGGAGGCCCTGGCCGCCCCCGTCGCCCGGGAGTGGGTGGACGCGGAGCAGTTCAGCTTCCTCGGCACGGGCTGGACGGTGGGGGTGGCGAACGAGGCGGCGCTGAAGATGCGCGAGGCCTCCCAGAGCTGGACCGAGTCCTATCCCGCGATGGAGTACCGGCACGGGCCGATATCCATCGCCGCCCCCGGCCGGGTGACCTGGCTGTTCGGCCGGGCGCCGGAGGGCCTGGCGGACGACGTCGCGCGCACGGGGGCCCACTTCGTGCACCACGCCCGCGATCCGCTGGCGGACCTGGTGCTGGTCCAGCGCGTCGCCCTGGAGCGCGCCCGCGCGAAGGGCCTCGACCCCGACAACCCGCGCAGCCTCACCCGCTCGGTGATGCTCTCGGCCAAGTCCTGACCCGGCCCCGAGCCCGTCCTTGTTCCGGTCTCCGTCCACCTAGGGAAGTGCGGACATGCCCCTCGTCTCCACCGCCTCGATCGTCGCCGACGCACGGGCGGCGGGTGTCGGCGCCGCGGCCTTCAACGTCATCCATCTGGAGACCGCCGAGGCCCTCGTCACCGCCGCCGACCGCACGGGCACGCCACTGATCCTCCAGATCAGCGAGAACTGCGTGCGGTACCACGGCAGTCTGCTGCCGATCACCCGCGCCACCCTCGCCCTCGCCGAGGCGGCCCGCACCGGGGTGTCCGTGCACCTGGACCACGTCACGGACGCCGACCTGGTGCGGCAAGGCGTCGCGGCAGGAGTCGGCTCGGTGATGGTCGACGCCTCGACTCTGCCCTACGAGCAGAATGTCGCGACGACCGCGGAGCTGACCTCCTGGTGTCACGACCGGGGTGTCTTCGTGGAGGCCGAGCTGGGCGAGGTCGGCGGCAAGGACGGGGTGCACGCGCCGGGCGCGCGCACCGACCCCGGCGAGGCACAGCGCTTCGTCCGCGCGACCGGGGTGGACGCCCTCGCGGTGGCGGTCGGCTCGTCCCACGCCATGCGCGAGCGCACGGCCGTGCTGGACAAGGACCTGATCCGGAGCCTGCGGGACGCGCTCCCGGTGCCGCTGGTGCTGCACGGCTCCTCGGGTGTCGCGGACGACGAGCTGCGCGAGGCGATAGCCGCGGGCATGACGAAGATCAATATCTCGACCCATCTCGTCTCGGTGTTCACCCGCGAGGTGCGCGGCGCCCTGGAAGGCGACCCGTCGCTGATCGACTCGCGGAAGTACGTGGCGCCCGCGCGGGAGGCCGTCGCCGAGGAGGCGGCCCGGCTGCTCGGAGTGATCGGCAAGTAGGGCCGGCCGCCGGGCCGGTCGCCGACCGGGGCCGGTCGCATCGCCGGGGCCGGAGTACCCGGTCCCGGGTGCCGGCCCCGGCGATGCGCTCCCGAGGGAGGAGAAGGGGCAGAATGCGCCGGACACGCTGAGGGAGGCCCATGAAACGGCACGAGCGCATGAACGCGCTGCTGGAGCTGCTCGGAGAGCGCGGAAGTCTCGACGTCGAGGAGGCGGCGACCGTCCTGGAGGTCTCCGCCGCGACGATGCGGCGCGACATGGACGCGCTCGCCCAGCAGCAGTTGCTGACCCGCACCCGCGGAGGCGCCGTGCTCAGCGCCGTGACCTACGACTTGCCGATCCGCTACAAGCGCGGCCATCACGCCCAGGAGAAGGAGGCCCTGGCCCGGGCCGCGGCCGGGATGGTCGAGCGCGGCAGCGTGGTGGGGCTCAGCGGCGGCACGACGACCACCGAGATCGCCCGCGCCCTCGCCACCCGCCCCGACCTCGCCGAGCCGGGCCCGCAGCCCCACCTCACCATCGTCACCAACGCACTGAACATCGCGAACGAGCTGGCGGTCCGCCCCCAGATCAAGACGGTCCTCACGGGCGGCGTGGCGCACTCGCGCTCGTTCGAGCTGACCGGCCCCTTCAGCGAGCTGATGCTGCGCCAGATCGCCCTGGACATCGCCTTCATCGGGGCGAACGGGATCGAGCCCGCGCGCGGCGCCTCCGTGCACGACGAGGCGGAGGCCCGTATCAACGGCCTGATGGCCGAGCGCGCCGAGCACGCCGTGGTGACGGTGGACTCCTCCAAGGTCGGCAGGCGGTGCTTCGCGCTGATCGGCGGCCCGGGCACGTTCGGGACGCTGCTCACGGACGCGGGGGTCACGGAGGAGGCGGCAGCGGAGTTCGCCGAGCGGGGGATGCGGATCGTTCCGGCGCCGCTTCCCGGAGATGATCCCGCGAGCCCTCCGGATCGATGAGCCTCCCCAGCCGCCGCGGCACATCGAGGCCCACCAGCACGATGACGACGGTGGTCAGGCCGAACGTGAGCAGTGCGAGGGACTGCGCCAGCGTCAGCGCCTCCCCCAGCCGGGCTCCGAGCACGGGGGCGACGGCGCCGCCGAGCGCGCCCGTGTTGTAGACGAAGCCGAGCGAGGAGGCGCGGTTGCGCACCGGGAAGTGGCCCGCGATGTACTTCGGGAGGATGCCCGAGATGCCCTGGCTCAGCGCGAGCAGCCCGAACAGCAGCACCCCGAGCCCGACCAGGCTGTCCTGCACGGCGAAGACGGGGAAGACGAACGCGAGGGAGGCCAGCAGCGTCAGCGCGTAGGCCCGTCGCGTTCCGAGCCGGTCGCCGACGAACCCGGCGAGCCAGCAGCCCGCCATCGTCCCGAAGCCCGCGTAGTACATCACGTCGGTCACCTGGCCGGCGGAGTAGCCGAGTTCGCCCTTGAGGTAGGTGGGCAGCAGGGACTGGATCGGCCAGGAGTAGAGGAACGCGCAGAAGACGGTGACCGTCAGCGCGACGTACAGCAGCCAGCCCCGGCGCCCGCCGAGCTGCGCGGCGAATGCCACCAGGCACCCGGTCGCGGCCAGCGCCAGCGGCAGGGTCAGCCCGTCGGCGAGCGGCGTGAAGACGCAGAAGAGGGCGACCGTCGCGAGCACTGCCAGCGCCGTGTTGAGCGTGGCGCGGCAGCGGTCGGAGAAGAGCGGGCCCATCGGATTGGGGCGGCGCTCCGCCGGTGCGTCCTCGCCGACCTCCGCCTGCCAGTCCGGCGCCTCGGGCAGGGCCCGGCGCACCCACAGCGCCACCAGCACCGGCAGCACGCCGATCCAGAACATCCAGCGCCAGCCCAGCTCGGGGACGACCCGCTTGTAGACCTCGGCGGCGAGGACGGTGCCCGCCGCGTAGCCGGAGATCAGGAAGCCGGAGGCGCGGTTGCGGAAGCGCACGGGCCAGCTCTCCAGCACATAGGCGGCGCTGGCGCTGTACTCCCCGGCCATGCCCATGCCGATGGCGAGGCGGGCGGCGAAGAGCGAGTGGTAGTTCCAGGCGAAGCCGCAGGCGAACGTGCCGAGGGAGTAGAGCAGGATGCTGGCGATCATCGCGGCCTTACGCCCGTATCTGTCGCCCATCGCGCCGAGGAGCGCCCCGCCGAGCCAGCGGGTGATGAACGCGCCGGACACCAGGCTCGCGGCCTCCACGGAACTCAGGCCGAAGTCGTCGGCGATCTCCGTGAGGACGAGCGTGATGAGCACGAAGTCGAAGCCGTCGAGGAGATAGCCGAGCCAGGCCGCGAACATCGACTTCCACTGGCGGCCGGAGATCTCGCGGTACCACCGCTGTCCGCCCCCGGCTTCCCGCGTCCCCGGCCCGCCCATCTCCCGCCCGCCTCTCTCCGACCCGCTCCGGTGTCCGCCTCCGCCGCGCCCGTTCCCTTGTCCGTCTCCGTGTCCGTCCCCGCCGTGCTGGTTCTCGCGCCCGTCTCCGGCACGCCCGTTCCCGCGCCCGTCTCCGGCGCGTCCGTTCCCGCCGCGGCCGTTCTCGCGCCCGTTCCCGCCGTGTCCGTTCCCCTGCCCGCCTCTCCCCGTTCCGTCGCCCGCGTCGGTCACAGCAGGCCCGCCTCCTCCAGCAGGTGCCGCACGGCCTTGACCGCCTCGCTGTCCAGCGGGACCTGCGGCGGCGCGGTGGCCGCACAGCCGATCACGCCGAGGAGGTGCAGCGCCGCCTTGAACGCGCCGATCGCCGAGGAGTTCCGCCCCATCAGCGCCTCGGGGCCCACATCGGTCAGCGCGAAGAGGGCCGCGAGCCGGTCCTGTTCGGCCGCGGCCTCGGTCCAGCGCCCCTCGCGCGCGAGCGCGTACAGCCGGACGTAGCCCTCCGGGTCGACGTTGCCCAGGCCCGGGACCACCCCGTGGACACCGGCCAGCAGGGCACCGTCGACCGCGAGTTCGGATCCGGTGAGCACCGCGAACCGCTCCAGCAGGCCGCGCCCGCGCAGCGCCACGAGCAGTCGGCGCAGCGCTCCGTCGTCGCCGCTGCTGTCCTTCAGCCCGGCCAGCGTGCCGTCCTCCGCCAGCTCCAGCACCACGGACGCGGGCAGCTTGGTGTGCACGGCGACGGGGATGTCGTACGCGAAGAGCGGCAGCGGGACGGCCGCGCGGATCCGGCGGAAGTGCTCCGCGATCTCGACGGGGTGCGTCCGCGTGTAGAACGGCGCGGTCGCGACGAGCGCCGACGCGCCCGCCTCCGCCGCCCGTTCGGCGTGCGCGATCACGCGTGCGGGCGTCATGTCGATCACGCCCGCCAGGACGGGCACGCGGCCGTCGGCGGCCTCGACGGCGGCCCGGAGGACGGTCGCGCGCCGCGCGTCGTCCAGGAACGCGGCCTCTCCGCTGGAGCCGAGCACGAACAGCCCGGAGGCGCCCGCGTCCGTCACCCGCCCGGCCAGGGCCCTCAGCCCCGCCGCGTCCACCTCTCCGTCGGCCGTCAGCGGCGTGCACAGCGGCGGCACGACGCCGGTCAACGGCGCGGGGAACGGGGCGGAGGACGAGTGCTGCGCTGCGGACGACGAGGTGGCGGCGTGCTGCATGAGGCTCCAACTTCCCTGATGACACGGACAAATTGGACGTAGGATGTCCGTTTTCCGAGCCTCAATGTCCTCCGCCCGTGACCATGTGTCAATACGCCCGCCCGTTCGACGTCAGCTCCCCGACACGAGGACGACCGCGAGTCCCGCGATCACCACGCTGGAGACGAGCGAGGTGACAGCCCTGCCCCGTACGCCCGTGAGCGCCCGGCCCACGGCCACGCCGCCCACCGCGAGGAGCAACTGCCAGCTCAGCGACGCCAGCGCGATGGCCGCGACGAAGGCGAGCCGGCTCGCAGTCCCCGTTCCGCCGAGGTCCTGACGGCCCAGGGTGAGCGCGGAGAAGTAGATGACCGCCCAGGGGTTGAGTAGGGTGAGTCCGAGAAAGCCCAGGTAGGCACGGGCGGGCGTCCGCAGGGCCACCCCGCGCCCGCCCTCGCCCTCGCCCTCGCCCTCGTACTTGCCAGTGCTCCGGCCTCCTCCGCCCCTTCGGCGGCGCAGTGCCGCGAGTGCCGTCCTGCCGCTCCTCGCCGCCATCACCATCAGCACCGCGCCCGCCGCCCAGCGCAGCGGCACCGCGACCGGCTCCACCGCGCCCGCGACCGCCGCGCCGCCGAGCACGGCGGCAGCCGCGTACCCGCCGTCGGCCGTCGCCGTCCCCAACGCCCCCGCGGCGCCCACCCGGAACGAGGTCCGCGCCGCCACGCTCACCAGCAGGACCGCGAGCGCCCCCACGGGGATCGAGACCGCGTAGCCCGCGACGAGTCCGGTCAGCACCGCATCCGTGATCGATTCCGTCATACGGCCAGCCTCGGCGGCGCCAACCGTTCGAGTCCATCGAAAGTTTCCGCATCGGACCCTGTGGAAGTCCCGCACGGTTGTCGCAGGATGGAGTGATGATCGACCCCCGGCTCCAGACCCTGCGGGTGCTGCGCGAGTGCGGCACCGTCACCGCGACAGCCGCCGCGCTGCACCTCACTCCGTCCACCGTCTCCCAGCAACTGCGCCAGCTCGCCGCGCAGATGGACCTCACGCTGCTCGAACCCGAGGGGCGCAAGGTCAGACTCACGCCCGCCGCGCACGCGCTGCTGCGCCACGCGGACGCCCTCCACGCCCGCTGGGAGGAGGCCGCGGCCGACCTCGCGGCCCACCGCGAGGGCACCGCGGGCCGCCTGCGCGTCACCGGGATCGCGACGGCGCTCTCGGCCCTCGTCGTCCCCGCCACGGCCCGCCTGCGGGACGAGGCGCCCGGCCTCGACGTGACAGTCGCCGAGGACCCCACCGAGGACCGTTACGGCCTGCTGCTCACCGGAGAGGCCGACATCGCCGTCGTCCTCCCCACGCCCGCGGCGCCGCCGCCGGACGACCCCCGGTTCACCCCGCACCCCCTGCTCAGCGACCCGCAGGACCTGCTCGTCCCGGTCGGCCATCCGCTCGCCGACCGCGTGCGGGAGGGCGTACGGCTCGACGAGGCGGCGGACGAGACCTGGATACGCGCCGGAGACCCGCAGGACCAGCACCAGTTGCTGCTCACGGCGTGCGCCGCCGCCGGGTTCACCCCGCGCCTGGCGCACGCCGCCGTCGACTGGGCGGCCGTCGTCGCGCTCGTCGCGCACGGCTTCGGGGTGTGCCTGATGCCCCGGCTCGCGCCCCTACCGGCCGGGGCCCCGGCCCCGGTCGTCCGCGTCCCCCTGCGCGGCCCGTCGCGGCCCGTACGGCGCATCGTCGCGTACGTACGGCGCGGCAGCGAACGGCAGCCCCCTGTCGCGCGCGGCCTCGCGGCACTGAGGGACGCGGCGGAAGCGTACGCGCATGAGGCGTACGCCCCGGGGACGTATCCGGATGGGACGCATCCGGCAGGGAAACATGCAGCCGGGCCTCATGGAGCCGCGTCAGGGCGGCCCGCGCCGGACGCCTGAAGCCGCCCTGCCGTCGGGGCCCCTGCCGTCAGGGCGCCTGCCGTCAGGGGTCGGCCCCGGCTCGGCACCCGCTCAGCGGCCGCCCGGCTCCAGCCGTGCGATCCGGCCCTTCTCCCCCGAGGCCCAGCACCCGAAGTCGGGCGCGCAGTCCACGGTGTCGTACGAGCCCTGGTCGAACGTGCGCCAGCTCCGCCCGCCGTCCAGCGTCAGGTCGGATCCGGTCGGGCCCACCGCGAGGGCCGTACGCCGGGCGTGCGGCAGCCAGGTGACGCCGGAGCGGTACTCGGGCACGGGACGGGCGCTCCGCTTCCAGTGCGCGCCCCCGTCGCCCGTGACGGCCGAGGCGTCCGGCGACTGCTCGCCGGGTTCGTAGTCGCCGCCGACGGCCAGCCCGTGCCGCGCGTCGCGGAACGCCAGGCCGAATACGCCCCGCGCGGGCTCGGCCCCCGGGAGCGGCGTGTCGGTGACCGTCCAGTGCCGCCCGC
Source organism: Streptomyces albiaxialis (assembly GCF_039530985.1). Taxonomy (NCBI): domain Bacteria; kingdom Bacillati; phylum Actinomycetota; class Actinomycetes; order Kitasatosporales; family Streptomycetaceae; genus Streptomyces; species Streptomyces albiaxialis. Next base: position 78,493 of record NZ_BAAAPE010000015.1, on the reverse strand, counting down.
GGTCCGCCGAGTGGAAGACCCTCGCCCTCTCCCCGCCGCCGGTGGCCATCCACACGTCCCGGCTCCCGGCGCTGGTCAGACACTGGCCGCTCGCCGCGAAGTTCGTCTCGCCCTTGAGCGCGGGCGGCATGCCGCCGGACGGCAGGACCCGCCAGTTCCGGCCCCCGTCGCGCGTCGCGAGCACGCGGAACTTTCCGTCCACGGGGTCGCCGACGGTCAGACCGTTGCGGTCGTCGAAGAAGGTCATGCAGTTGTAGAACGCGGCGGGATCGTCGTTACGGAAGGTCTCCTTCCAGTGCGCGCCGCCGTCCTCCGTACGGAACACGCGCGAGGCGTCGCCCTCGCCGATGGCCAGGGCCACGGCGCGCCGGGGGCCGAACGTCTCGATGTCGCGCAGCTCCAGCCCCTCGGCGCCGGGCGGGGAGACGTCCTTCCAGCTCGCGCCGCCGTCGCGGGTGCGCAGCACCGTGCCGCCGCTGCCCGCGACCCACGCCGTCGAACGGCTCACCGCCGACAGGCCCCGGAAGCGGGACTCGCCGCCGTCGTGCTTGAGCGACCAGCCGATGTCCGTACGTGCGTCCGTACGCCCGTTCGCACTCGGAGCCGCGTCCGCACGCGCCGCGCCCGTCGCGGTACCGGCCTGCGCGGGAGCCGCGCTCACCGCCGTGACCAGCACCGTCACCGCCGCCGCGCCGCCAAGCCCGAGGGCCCGCACGCGCCTCTTCCGTCCCGTACCGCTCATGGTCCCCACGCCCCTCATGGCGGTGGAACCTAGCCCACGCTGGGACCCACGTCACCCGGACCCGGGCCTTCCGGTGCGAAAATGTGCCGCATGGATCAGTTTTCAGCGGCAGGCGAGGACGGAGCCGCGGAAGCGGCCACAGCCTCCGGCGCGTCCGGAGCGAGCAGCGCCGACGCCGGAGCGACGGGCGACAACGGAACGAGCGCGCAGACGGGCGCCGGAGGCGGAGCCGACCCCGGAACCGGCCCCGGCCCCGGCCCCGGCCGGGGAGTCGAACGCGGGGCGGAGACCGGAAACCGAACCGGAGGCGGGGAATCCGAGGGCGCCCCGCAGGCATGGGCGGCGCTCGGCGGCGACCCCGCGCTGCTGGCCCGCGTCGCACGCACCCGCCGCCCCGGACTGCTGCCCTCGGCGCTGCCCGTCCAGGAACTGGCCGCAGCCACGGTGACCGCCTGCGCGCTCGCCGCCGCCGAGTTCTCCTGCGTACGCGAACGCAGCGCGGTCCTGCCCTCCGTCCAGGTCGACGACGGCGCCGTGGCCGCCGCGTTCCACAGCGAACGGCACCTGCGGATCGACGGCCGCGACCCGGTCAACTTCGCACCGCTCTCCCGCTACTGGCGCACTTCCGACGGCTGGGTACGCACCCACGCCAACTACCCCCACCACCGGGCCCGCCTGCTCGGCGCGCTGGGCCTCGGCACGGAGGACGGCAGCGGCAGCGGCAGCACCGGAACCACAGGCGGCACCGGCGCCACCGCCGACGACGAGGCGTTCGCCGCCAAGGTCGCCGCTGAATTCGCGGGCCGCGAGGCCGTCGAGGTCGAGGACGCCGTGTTCGCGGCGGGCGGGCTCGCGGTCGCCGTACGCACGCCCCACGCCTGGCTCGCGCACCCCCAGCGCGCCGCCGTCGTCAACGCCCCGCTCGTCGCCACCAGCAGGCTCGACAACGCCCCGCCCCTCCCCCTCGACGGCCGCCCGGGCCCCGGGGGACTCCAAGGGCTCCGCGTCCTCGACCTCACCCGCGTCCTGGCGGGCCCCGTCGCCACCCGTACGCTCGGCCTGCTCGGCGCCGACGTGCTCCGCATCGACCCGCCCCAGTACCCCGAACTGACCGACACCTACGCCGACACGGGCCTCGGCAAGCGCTCCACCGCGCTCGACCTGGCGAGCCGCTCCGGCCAGGCCACCTTCGAGGAGCTGCTCGCCTCGGCCCATGTCGTCGTCACCGGGTACCGGCCCGGCGCGCTCGACCGGTTCGGGCTCGCCCCCGAGTCGCTCGCCGACCGGCGCCCCGGCCTGGTCGTCGGGCAACTGTGCGCCTGGGGCGGCTCGGGCCCCTGGCAGCGCCGCCGCGGCTTCGACAGCCTCGTCCAGGCGGCGACCGGCATCGCCCACATCGAGGGCGAGGCACGCGCCGCCGGGGGCGAGGACGCGCCCGGCGCGATGCCCGCGCAGGCCCTCGACCACGGCAGCGGCTATCTGCTCGCCGGTGCACTGCTGCGTTGCCTCACCGAGCAGCGCACCGGAACGGGCGGTTCCCGCGTCGTCCGGCTCGCCCTGGCCCGTACCGCGGAGTGGCTGCTGCGCGAACTGCCGAGGGAGCAGGACACCGGCCCCGCCCACCCGTTCGACCCCACGCCGTGGACGGCGGAGGCCGACAGCCCGCTCGGGCGCCTCCGCCACGTGCGCTCCCCCGTCGCCTTCGGCCGGCACACCCCGTCCACCTGGACCCGGATGCCCGGCCCGCCCGGCACGGACCCCAGCGCCTGGAGCTGACCCCGGAGCCCCCGGGACCCGCGCCCGGGGACCCTGGCCCCCGGGGCCTGGGGCCTGGGGCCCGGCCTTCTGACCAGGCGTCACATCCCGCCGGGGAAACCCAGCATCCACTCACCGAGCAGGACCAGCACGAACCCCAGTCCGAGCACGGCCGTCGCCACCCGGGTGCGCCCACGGCGGCTCAGCACGATGGCTGTGCCGGACAGGGTCAGCGCGATCCCGTAGAACCCCACGGTCAGCACTGAGGGGGCGCTGCCGAGCCGGATCACCAGGGCGACGGCGACGACGAGCATGACGGTCGCGGAGAGGACGATCCGGATGCGCCGCGCCTGCCGCGGCGTGAGGCCGGGCCTGTCCTCGTGGACCTGCTGTGCGGGGGATGAGTTGGCTTCCGGCATGCAGGTGAGCGTATACGGCGCCCCTGACACCGGGGAGGCTGAGCCCCCGTTAGCCCTCCGAGCCGCCCTCGGGGTCCGAGCCGCCCTCGGAGGAGGACTTGGCGCCGCCCGCCCACTCGCGCAGCGCCTCACGGCTGTCGAAATTGCCGAGATTCGTGTCGATGGGCTTGCTCGTGTACTGGTGGAAACGCCACGGGTGCTTGACTCCCGGCTTTCCCGGCTTCCCGTTGTAGTGCGCGATCCAGAGACCGTCACCGGCGAAGGAGGTCGTGTCCCTGTTGAGCCAGAAATTCACGTTGCAGTAGAGCAGCACCTTGTGGTCGGGCCGCTTGTCCTGGACGTACTTGATCCAGTCGTCCTTCTGCGCGTTGCTGACCCCGGTGTCCTCCCAGTCGAGCACCAGCATGTCCCCGGCGACCAGGTTGATCTTCGACAGGAAATAGTCGGCCTGCGTCTTCATGCTGCCGGGCCTGACGAAGTGGTAGAAGCCGGTGACGAGCTCCGCGTCACGCGCCGTCTTCCGCTGGGCCACCCATTTGGGATTCGTGTACGACTTTCCTTCCGTGATCTTGATGAATACGAAGTCCATGCCTTTCGTGCTGTACTTCTCCGGCTGGTACGAGGCAACATCGATCCCTTTGATCAAGAGTGACCACCATCCTGCTTCCTGTGCGGTTCTACGGGTGATACCCATCAGCCGTTCGCGTGTACCACTTCGGTCAACCCCTTTACACGGCGTGCAAGTTGTAGCCACAGGAGCACGTCGAATTCCCCACCGAAACACCCGCGTCCCGTACGGCGGCGGGAAACGCGCTCTTTCCCGAATGCGCGCAATGGCTACCTCATCCTCACGTGATCCGGTGTCCGGCCCCTCCCGCGGCGCCGCGCGGATCGGCATAATCCGCTGCGAACGTGCGTGGCACCACCCCTGCTTGTCCGTCGAGAGAGCAAGAGAGGTCGCACCGTCATGAAGTTCAGTTACGCGATGCTCCCCGACTACCCGCTCCAGGAGTCGCTGGCCTCGATCAGGCTCGCCGACGAACTGGGCTTCTACGCCTGTTACGCCGCCGACGAGACCTGGCACAAGGACATGTGGCTGCTGTTCGCCGCCGCGGCGGGGCAGACCGAGCGGATCCGCTTCGGGCCGAGCGTCGCGCCCGTGACACTGCGCGAGCCGTCGCTGATCGCGCAGGCCGTCGCGACGCTGGACGAGCTGTCGGACGGCCGGGCCGAAGCCGTGCTCTCCAGCGGGAACTTCGGGCTGCTGGCGCAGTACGGGATCGACTGGGCGCGCACCAAGCCGCTGTCGCGGACGAAGGAGGCACTGGCCGTCGTCCGCACGCTGCTGGACGAGGGCGCGATCACGCGGCAGGGCGAGTTCTACTCGTACGAGGGGCTGTTCACCTTCGCGCGGCCCGTGCAGGACAGGGTGCCGCTGAAGCTGGGGGCGATGCGCGGGCCCCGTTCGTTCGAGGCGGCGGGCGAGCTGTCGGACGGGTGCCATCACGCGCTGAGCTACACGCGCGAGGCCTACGACTACGCGGTCCGGCACATCAGGGCGGGCGCCGAGAAGGCGGGCAAGGACTGGACGTCGCTGGACATCGGGGCCTGGGTGGTGTTCGCGACGGGCCCGGACTCGGCGGCGGCGAAGGACGCGGCCCGCAGCATGGTGGGCATCTACGCCTCGTCCATGCCGGAGGAGCAGCTTGTCCGCAACGGCGTGGACCCGGGCGAGCTGAAGCCCATCGTCGAGGCGATCGGCGCGGGCGACCTGGCACGGGGCATCGAGCTGACGTCGCCCGAGCTGGCGGACCGGCTGTCGATCGCGGGGACGCCGGAGGAGTGCGCGGAGAAGATCCGTACGCAGATAGCGCCGTCGGGCGTGAACCACATCATCTGCGCGCTGACGGACCGCACGTTGGTCAAGGCGTTCACGGGCCGGGACCTGGAGGGCGTGGCGGACGTGAACGCCCAACTGCGGCTGATCCACGACAAGATCATGCCCGCGCTGGACTGAGTCCGGCACCTCGCTCGCTGCTCCGCGCCCGGCGGGCCCGGCGGACCCAGCGGACCCAGCGGGCCGCGAGATTCGTTCTCGCGGCCCGCTTGCCGTGATCTCGCGCCCTTCGGGTGTACGGCCGCTGTGGCCGGTGCGAGAGCGAGCGAGGGAGGAGGCGCCCATGTCGTGCACCCAGCCGTTGACGGGCGAGGACCCGCTGCGGGTCGCTGTGATCGTCGGCAGCACGCGCCAGGGCCGCGAGGGCGACGGGATCGCGGACTGGTTCGCGGAGCTGGCGCGCGGCCGGCGGGACCTCTGCGTGGATCTCGTGGATCTCGCGGACTTCCACTTCCCCGAGCGCTATCCCGAGGCCCCGACGCCGGAGGTCATGAAGTTCACGGACCGGGTGGACGCCGCGGAGGCGTTCGTGATCGTCACCCCGGAGTACAACCACAGCTTTCCGGCCTCGCTCAAGCAGGCGATCGACTTCGCCTATGACGAGTGGCAGGCCAAGCCCGTCGGCTTCGTGTCGTACGGATCGCGCTCCATAGGCACCCACGCGGTCACGCACCTGCGTGCGGTCTTCACCGAGCTGCACACGGTCACGGTGCGCGACTGCGTGGGTCTCGACCTGCTCGGCCCCCGCGACCCCGAGGACAGCGCGCGGTCGGCGGAGGCGATGCTCCGTCAGCTCGCGTGGTGGGGGCTGGCCTTGCGCGAGGGACGGGCCTCGCGGCCGTACTGCACGTGATGACGAAGGCATGAGAGGACTGCGCCGATGAGCAAGAGCAAGAGCAAGGGCGGAGGGACGCCCTCGGACGCCCCGGCGATCGAGACGTCGGGGCTGGTGAAAGTGTTCGGGGAGAACAGGGCGGTGGACGGCATCGACCTCACGGTCTCCCCCGGCACGGTGTACGGGGTGCTGGGGCCCAACGGAGCGGGGAAGACCACCGCGGTCAAGATGCTGGCCACGCTGCTGCGTCCGGACGGCGGAGAGGCCCGGGTCTTCGGGCACGACGTGCTGCGCGAGGCGGACACGGTCCGCTCCCTGGTCAGCCTCACCGGGCAGTACGCGTCGGTGGACGAGGACCTGACCGGCGTGGAGAACCTGGTGCTGCTCGCTCGGCTGCTGGGCCACGGCAAGGCCAGGGGCCGGGAGCGGGCCCGGCAGCTCCTGGACGCGTTCGGGCTGGCGGAGGCGGCGGACCGTCAGGTGAAGAACTATTCGGGCGGCATGCGCCGCCGTATCGACATCGCGGCGAGCATTCTCAATACCCCGGATCTCCTCTTCCTGGACGAGCCGACGACGGGCCTGGACCCGCGCAGCCGCAATCAGGTGTGGGACATCGTGCGCGCGGTGGTCGCGCAGGGCACGACGGTGCTGCTGACGACGCAGTATCTGGAGGAGGCCGACCAGTTGGCGGGCCGGATCGCGGTGATCGACCACGGCAGGGTGATCGCGGAGGGCACTCCGGGAGAGCTCAAGTCGTCGGTCGGCGCGGGCTCGGTGCATGTGCGGCTGCGCGACCCCGGTCAGCGCGCGGAGGCCGGTGAGGTGCTGGCGCGCGAGCTGGGGGCGCGTGTCCAGTGGGAGGCCGACCCGGTCGCGCTGACCGCGCGGGTCACCGGAGACGACGAGGGGCCCGGAGCGGCCACGCGCGCGTCCCGCGCCCTGGGCGAGCTGGCGGCACACGGGATCACCGTCGACGACTTCTCGCTGGGCCAGCCCAGCCTCGACGAGGTCTTCCTGGCCCTGACCGACACCCGCCGTCCGCACCGTGACGGCACATCCGCGGAGTTCAAGGGAGCGGCGGCATGAGCACCTCGACGACCACCAACACGGCGAACGGTGACCTGCGTGAGGGGGAGCTGCCGCCGGTCGAGGCCGAGCAGCTCGCCGCGGTGCTCCTCGCCACGGACCGGCCGGCGCGGCCGAGTGCGCTGTCGGTGTCCGCGACGTTCGGTTGGCGGGCCATGCTGAAGATCAAGCATGTGCCGGAGCAGCTCTTCGATGTGACGGCCTTTCCGATCATGATGACGTTGATGTTCACGTATCTCTTCGGGGGCGCGCTCGCGGGATCGACGTCGGAGTATCTGCAGTTCCTGCTGCCGGGGATCATGGTGATGAGCGTCATCATGACCACGATGTACACGGGCGTCGCGGTGAACACGGATATCGAGAAGGGCGTCTTCGACCGGTTCCGCACGCTCCCGATATGGCGGCCCGCGCCGATGGTGGGCTATCTGCTGGGGGACGCCGCGCGGTACACGATGGCGTCGGTCGTCATTCTCGTCGTCGGCCTGATCATGGGCTTCCGCCCGGAGGGCGGGGCGCTCGGGGTGCTGGCGGGGATAGTGCTGCTGGTGGCCTTCTCGTTCGCGTTCTCCTGGATCTGGACGATGTTCGGGCTGCTGCTGCGCTCGGAGAAGTCGGTGATGGGCGTCAGCATGATGGTGCTGTTCCCGATGACTTTCCTGAGCAACATCTTGGTGGAGCCGGAGACGATGCCGGGCTGGCTCCAGGCGTTCGTGGACGTCAATCCGGTCGCGCATCTGGTCGCCGCGGTGCGGGACCTGATGGCGGGGACCTGGAACGGGTCGGAGATCACCTGGACCCTCGTCTCGGGCGGCGTCCTCATCGCCGTCTTCGGGACGCTGACGATGCGGATCTACAACCGCAAGTGAGGTGCCCGCACCACCGCGAGCGAGCCGAGCCTCGCGCACGTGGCCGCACCGCCGCGAGTTGGCCCCGCGCAGGGGGGCGCCGCCTTCGGGCCGCGCCGCCCGTGCGCGGGGCCGCGTCTTGCCCTCGGCGCCCCCGGGGTTCCGGCACCCTCAGGGGTCAGGCACCCTCAGGGGTCAGGCACCCTCAGGGGCCCGGCACCCCAGGATTCCGGTGCCCCGGTTCCCCGTCTGCGTACGGGCGGGGCGCCGCGGGCGCGACTCGTCGGACCGGACCCGGTCGGTCACAGCCGCCAGGTGACGGGGCGTTCCGGGGCGTAGCGGCAAGCCGTGCCGGTCGAGACGGCGGCGCGTAGGTGGGCGGCCAGTTCGGGGTGGCGGGTGTCGAGCTTGCGGAGGGTGTCGCGGATGCGGGCGGTGACCGTCTTACGGGCCCGTTCCGCGCCGTCGCCCAGGCGGCGGGGGCGGCCGGCCAGGCCGGTGGCCGCGCGGAGTTCGGCGAGGAGGGCGTCGCGCTCGCGGTCGTACTCCGCGGCGCGTGCGTCGTCGCCGCGGGCCATCGCGCGGTCGATCTCCTCGTCGAGCGTGGCGAGGTGACGGGCGTACCGCTTCTTGGCCTCGTCGTCGAGGACGGCGTCGCCGCCCATGCTGTGGGCGGCGGCGACCTCTTCGCCGCCCTCCGGGCTGAGCAGCCGCGTCGCGGAGATGTCGGCGTGGGGGCTGCTCAGCAGCAGGTGCAGGTCCCGCAGCCCCTTGGCGTCCGGCATGTGGATGACGCGACCCGCGAAGTCGAGCTGCCAGACGGGGCCCTCGCGCAGGAACGCGCCGTGGGAGGCGGGGACGGTCGGCGTCTCCGTGGGCGGTGGCGGTACCGGTTGCGGTGGTTCGGTGGCCGTTGGTGGGGCCGTGCGGCTTGCGGGGGCCGGTTCGGCCGTCGGTCCGGCCGTCGCGGGGGCGGGCTTCGGGGGTGTGGCCGCCTCGTGGCGGGCGGCTGCGCGGGTCCGGGTGTCCCGCACGCGGCGGACGACGTGGCGCATGCCGAGCTGAGAGGCCTCGCGTTCCGTCCGGTCGAGAAGGTGTCCGGCCTGGCGGGCGTCGCCGGGGGCGTCGCGGGCGAGGAGGGCGCCGCCGAGATAGGAGCGGGCCTCCAGGGACCAGGCGTGGAGGCCGAGTTGGTCGGCGGTGCGGAGGGCGGCGGTGAGGCCGTTCACGGCAGCGTCCCAGTCGCCGCGCGCGGAGTCGAGGAGCGCGGACCAGAGGACGACGGGGCCGCCGATGTCGCATCCGTAGGCGGCGACGGCCCATTCGCCGAGGTAGGGGGCGAGGTCCGCACCGGCTCGTTCGACGAGGGCGGGGTCTCCGGAGAGGGCCGCCGTCTGGGCCAGGAGGCGGAGCCACATGGCCTTGATACCGCGGGGGAATTCCTCGGGGGCGGCCAGCATGTCCCTGACGTAGGCGAGAGCGGCCCGGAGACGCGGGTCCTCCACGCACCCGTCGGTGTCCCCGTGCGCGCCCGCGTGGGCGTCCCCGTGCGCGCCCGCGACAGGGGCGCCCCCGTCCCTGTGCCGATCCCGGTCTCCGGCCCCATCCCCGGCCCCGTCCCCGTATGCCGCGTCGCCTCCCGCGCAGACGCTCTGGACGGCGGTGAGGGCCTCCAGGAGCCGTGGGTGGGGGTGGCCGTTCTCTCCTATGGTCCCGTGGAGCTGGGCGAGTTCGTCGAAGCGGCCCTGGAGGAGGAGCAGGGACCAGCGGAGGTGGTGGCCGAGATAGGTGGACTCGACGTGGCAGAGCACGTCGTCGGTGAACGCCTGCTCGAACCGCTCCTCGGCCTCGGCGAAGCGGGCCCGGTGCGCGGCGAGGATGCTGCGGTCGGCGGCGGCCATCATCCGGCCGCGCGGCACGGTGCTCCGCTCGGTGGCCCGGAGCATCGCGTGGAACTGGTCGAGATAGCGGGGATCGCCCTGCTCCAGCAGCGCGACCCAGCGCAGGCCGCTCGCGAGGGCCTCCATGGCGGCGTCTCCCGAGCGGCGGGCGGCGCTCATCATCTCGCTGGTGAGCGCGGTCCGTTCGGCCGCGGTGCCCGGGCCCCAGATCACGTCGTGCCGCACCCAGAGGCCGAAGCTGAGCGCCTCGTCGTCCCCGTTCTCCCGGACGAGGGAGGCGAGGCGGTCGGACAGCTCCTCGACGAGCTGGTCGAGGAAACCCGTACGGCCCGGGCGCGGGTCGCCCCTCGTCCCGTCCCCCGGGAGCAGTCTGGCGTGGGCCTCGCGCAGCAAGTCCTCGATCCAGGCACCGCGGGTCCAGATGTCCCCGGTGCGGTACGCGGTGAGGGCGGCCCTGCCCAGCAGCTCGGCGTCGTCCAGCTCGCGGGCGAGGGCGGTGGCGCGGTCGAGGACCTCCCACGCCTCGTCGCGCTCGCCGCCCCGGTGCAGCTCGGCGCCGAGCGTGAGCCCGATGACGACGCGGGTGCGGCGGTCCTCCTCGGGGACGCGCTCCAGGGCGCGGCGGCGGTGGCCGACGGCCTCCTCGGCGGCGAGCCTGTCGTGCGCGTCGGTGGCCGCGTCGGTCAGCAGCTTCACCACGTGGCGGGCTTCGAGCGCGTCGCCCGCGAGATAGCCGTGCCGGGCCAGGTCGGCGGGGAGGAGGTACGGGTCGCGCGCGGGGGCGCCGTCGGCGGCCCGGACGGCGGTGTGCACGGCGGCGGCGTGGAGGGCGCGGGCCTCGGCGGGGTCCAGCGCGTCGTACAGCGTCTCCCTCACCAGGTCGTGCGCGAACGCGAAGGTGCCGCCGCCCTCGACGGTCACCAGGCGCGCGGCCACGGCCTGGTCCAGCAGCCGGTCGGCCCTCGGCACGGGCTGCGCGGCGACGGCGGCGAGGCGGCGGCGGTGGAAGCGGCGGCCGAGGACGGCGGCGGCCGTCAGCAGCCCGGAGACGGCCTCGGGCAGCAGGGAGAGGCGGCGCTGGAGGGCGTCGCGCACGCCGGGCGCGACGGCGTCGGCCGAACCGCCGCTGTGCCAGAGGCGGGCGGTCTGCTCGACGAAGAACGGATTCCCGCCCGTGCGGGCCTGGACCTCGGCAACGAGGTCCGCCTCGGGCTCGACGCCCGTCGTGCGCTCCATCAGCAGCCCGGTCTCCTCGCGGCTGAGGCCGGTGAGGGTGAGCGTGGTCGCCTTCGCGAGCAGCGGCAGCATGAGGGGGCGCAGCGGGTGATCGGCGGCCTCCACCTCCACGTCCCGGTACGTGCCGATGAGCAACAGCCGCTCGAACCAGGTGTGCTGGACGGCGAACTCCAGGAGCCGCAACGAGTCGCCGTCCGCCCAGTGCAGATCGTCGAGCACGACGACGAGGGGCCTGCTCTGCGCGACGGCGACGAGCGCGGCGGTCACCGCGTCCTGGAAGCGGAACGCGTCCTCTCCCCCGGCCGGCACGGCCCCCGCGCTCCCCGCACCCGCCGCACCACCCAGATCCCCCGCGCCGACCGGGTCCCCCGCACCCCCCAGGCCCCCCAGGTCCCTCGCACCCCCCGGACTCCCCCGGCTCCCCACGTTCCCCCGGCTTCCCCCGCTCTCCACACTCCCCGGGCCCCCGCTGCCCGTACGCCGTCCCGTACCCCCGGGCGGCGGCCCGGCCCGGGCCGCGCCCTCGTCCCCCGCCGGGACCCCGGGCACGCCAGACGGGCCGGTCACGCCAGGCACCGCTCCCGGCACCCCGGACGTCCCCGGCGCCCCCGCAGCCCCGGACGTCCCCGGCATCGCGCGCGGCGTCCCGCTCTCCGCCGTGCGGGACGCCGCGCCCGTCTCCCCCATCAGCACGGGCAGGCAGCCCTCTCCGGCCGCCTCGGCCGCGGCGCGCACCGCGCTCCACTCCTCCGCCGTGGCGGCGCGCCGCAGGCCGCGCATGACCTGCGTCCACGGCCAGTACCCCGGCGCGCTGTGCGAGTCCCAGCAGGAGCCGCCGAGCACGAGCGCGCCGAGCTGCCGTGCCTCGTCGGCGGCCTGGGCGACCAGCGAGGTCTTCCCTATCCCGGCCTCCCCGGTGACCAGCACGAGCCCTCCGTGGCTCCGCACCGTGCGGAGGGCCTCGGCCCGCAGCTCACCCGCGGGATGCTGCCGCCCGATCAGCTCTCGTCCCATACCAAGCGAGAGTAAAGGAGCCCACTGACAGCGCCCGGCGCGCCAGGATTCGCGGTCCTGGAGGCGAAGCAGGAGGATCGGGTACGCACGTCACACACAACGACCAGAGCGGAGAGGTTCTCCATGGCGACCACACGCACCGCCCACACCGTCTGGAACGGCAATCTGACGGAGGGCTCCGGCGTCGTCACCTTCGACTCGTCCGGCATCGGCGACTACCCGGTCTCGTGGCCCGCGCGCTCCGAGCAGCCGGGCGGGAAGACCAGCCCCGAGGAGCTCATCGCGGCGGCGCATTCGAGCTGCTTCTCGATGGCGCTCTCCAACGGCCTGAACAGCGCGGGGACGCCGCCCACCAAGCTCACCACGCAGGCCGACGTCACGTTCCAGCCGGGCACGGGCATCACCGGCATCCACCTGACCGTGCAGGGCGAGGTGCCGGGCCTGGACGAGGCCGGCTTCGCCTCGGCGGCCGAGGAGGCGGCGAAGAACTGCCCGGTGAGCCAGGCGCTCAAGGGCACCACCATCACGCACGAGGCCAAGCTGGCCTGAGCCGGCCGGTCCGGGAGGAACCATGCCGGAGCTGCCGGAAGTCGAGGCCCTGCGCGGCTTCTTGGAGGAGCGGCTGACGGGCCGTGCCATCGCGCGTGCGCTGCCGGTCGCGGTGAGCGTGCTGAAGACGTACGACCCGCCGCTGAGCGCCCTGGAGGGCCGGACGTTCAGGAGCGTGTCCCGGCACGGCAAGTTCCTCGGCATGGAACTCCCGGAACCGCCGGGCGGGGGCGGGGCGGACGGCGGCGGCCTGTGGCTCGTCGTCCACCTCGCCCGTGCGGGGTGGCTCCAGTGGAAGGACAGCTTCCCGGCGGCGCCGCCGCGCCCCGGGAAGGGGCCGCTCGCCCTCCGCGTCGAACTCGCGGAGGGCGGCGGTTTCGATCTCACCGAGGCGGGCACCCAGAAGCGCCTGGCCGTGTACGTGGTCCGCGACCCGGCCGACGTGCCGGGTGTCGCCCGGCTCGGCCCCGATCCGCTCGCGGAGTCCTTCACGCGCGAGGAGTTCGCGGGGCTGCTGCGCGGGCAGCGGCACCGGATCAAGGGCCTGTTGCGCGACCAGTCGGTGATCTCCGGTATCGGGAACGCGTATTCGGACGAGATCCTGCACGCCGCGAAGATGTCCCCTTTCAAGGTCGCCGACGAGCTGACGGAGGACGAGATCTCCGGGCTGTACGGGGCCATGCTGGCCACCCTCACCGCGGCCGTCGAACGGGCACGGGGCCTGTCCGCGGCGGAGTTGAAGGCGGGCAAGCGGATGGGGCTGCGGGTGCACGGCCGGGCCGGGGAGCCGTGCCCTGTGTGCGGGGATACCGTCCGGTCGGTGTCGTTCCGGGACTCCTCGCTGGAGTACTGCCCGACTTGTCAGACCGGCGGAAAGCCCCTCGCCGACCGCCGGATGTCCCGTCTGCTGAAATGAGCCCATGCCTCACGAGCCCGCCACCCAGGACAGCAAGAGCACCCGGGCGAAGAGCACGAGCACCCGGGCGAAGAAGGAGCGCGAATTCGACATCGTCCTGATCGGGGCGACCGGTTTCACCGGCTCCCTGACGGCCGAGTACCTCGCACGGCACGCCCCGGTGGGCTGCCGCTGGGCGGTCGCGGGCCGGGACACCGCGAAGCTGGAGGCCCTGCGCCACCGGCTGGCCGGGATCCGTCCCGAACTGGAGTCGGACGACGCGCTGCCGCTGCTGCGCGCCGACGTCACGGATCCGGCGTCCGTACGTGAACTCGCCGCCCGTACCCGCGTGGTGGCCACGACCGTGGGGCCGTACATCCGGTACGGCTCGGCGCTGGTCGCGGCCTGCGCCGAGGAGGGCACGGACTACGTGGACCTCACGGGCGAGCCCGAGTTCGTCGACCTGATGTATCTGCGCCACCACTCGCGCGCCCGCGAGACCGGCGCCCGCATCGTGCACTCGTGCGGTTTCGACTCGGTGCCGCACGACCTCGGGACGCTCTTCACCGTGGAGCGGCTGCCGGAGGGGGTGCCACTGAGCGTCGACGCGTACGTACGGTCGAACGGGGCGTTCTCCGGCGGGACGTACGAGAGCACGCTGCTGGCCTTCGCGCGTGCCGACCGTATGGCGAAGGCGGCCAAGGCGCGGCGGGCGGCCGATCCGCGTCCCGAGGACCGCAGCGTACGGACGCCGCTGGGCCGGATCTCGCGGACCCCCGCGTACACCGGGCTGGACGCGTGGGCGGTGCCGTTGCCGACGATCGACGCGCAGGTCGTCGGGCGTTCCGCGGCGGCCCTGGAGCGCTACGGGCCGCGCTTCCGCTACAGCGAGTACGCGGCGCTGCGGAGCCTGCCGCTGACGGTGGGCGCGGTCGCGGGCTTCGGCGCCGCGTTCGCCGCCGCGCAGGTGCCGTCGCTGCGCAAGCTCCTCGCGTCGCGGCTGGAGCCCGGTGACGGGCCCGATCCGGAGCGGCGGGAGCGGAGCTGGTTCTCGGTGCGCTTCTTCGGCGAGGGCGGGGGCCGTCGCGTGGTCACGGAGGTCTCGGGCGGCGACCCGGGGTACGACGAGACGTCCCGCATCCTGTCCGAGGCGGCGCTGTCCCTGGCCCTCGACCCCCTGCCGGAGACATCCGGCCAGGTCACCACGGCGGTCGCGATGGGCGGCGCGCTGACGGAACGCCTGATCGCCTCAGGGCTGGGCTTCCGGGTCGTGGAGGAGTACGAGATCTGAGCGCACGGCGCTCTGCCCTCTCTCCCTCCCCCCGGGCCCCTGGGCCCGCCCGCCCCTCGCCCGGCACCCCCGGCCGGACCCCGCCGGGGTGCCGGGCGTGCGCGGGGCGCCTAGCGTCGCCCGCATGGCGATCTCCAAGGTCGGCGGCGGGTCCGGGCCCGGGGAGCCGACCGACATCTACGCGCATCCGCTGAGCGCCCGGCAGCTCCCCAAGCACCGCATCCCGGACGGGCCGCACGACCCGGACACGGTGTGCCAGCTCGTCCGGGACGAGCTGGACATGGACGGGAACGCGGCGCAGAACCTCGCGACGTTCTGCACCACCTGGAGCGCGTCCCAGGTGCACACGCTGATGGACATCAGCCTCGTCAAGAACATGATCGACAAGGACGAGTACCCGCAGACCGCCGAGATCGAGAGCCGGTGCGTGCGGATGCTCGCGAACCTCTGGCACGCGCCGGAGCAGAGCGAGGCCGTGGGCTGCTCGACCACGGGTTCGAGCGAGGCGGCGATGCTGGGCGGGCTCGCCATGAAGTGGCGGTGGCGCAAGGCCCGCGAGGCGGCGGGCAAGCCCGCCGACCGCCCGAACCTGGTGTGCGGCCCGGTGCAGGTGTGCTGGGAGAAGTTCGCCCGCTACTTCGACGTCGAGCTGCGCCGGGTGCCGCTGCTGCCGGACGCGACGGGCATGCGGCCCGAACAGTTGCGCGCGTACGTGGACGAGAACACGATCGGCGTCGTCGCGATCCTCGGCGTCACGTACACCTGCGACTACGAGCCGGTGCGGGAGTTCTCCGACGCGCTGGACGCGATCCAGCGGGAGACGGGCCTCGACGTCCCGCTGCACGTCGACGCGGCGAGCGGCGGCTTCGTCGCGCCCTTCCTCCACCCGGACCTGGAGTGGGACTTCCGGCTGCCGCGCGTGGTGTCGGTCAACGCCTCGGGCCACAAGTACGGGCTGGCGCCGCTGGGCGTGGGCTGGGCGGTGTGGCGGGACGCGGAGATGCTGCCGGAGGACCTGGTCTTCCATGTCTCGTACCTGGGCGGGGACATGCCCACCTTCGCCCTCAACTTCTCCCGCCCGGGCGGCTCGGTCATCTCGCAGTACGCGCTGCTGCTGCGGCTGGGCAGGGAGGGGTACCGGCAGGTCCACCGGAACTGCGCGGACACGGCCGCGGCGCTCGCCGGGAAGATCGCCGACGCCGGCCCGTTCACGGTCCTGTACGACGGGAAGGGCGCCCTGCCCGCGCTGTCCTACACCCTCAAGGACCCGGATCCGGGCTTCTCCCTCTACGACCTGTCCGACCAGCTCCGGATGCGCGGCTGGCTGGTGCCCTCGTATCCGCTGCCGCCGGACCGAGGGGAGACCGTGATCCAGCGGGTCCTGATCCGGCACGGCATCAGCAGGGACAAGGCGGACCTGTTCTTCGAGGACCTGCGCGCCTCGCTCGAACGGCTGCGCGGCACGGGGCCCGGCGCGAGCGCGCCCCGGGTGGGGTTCCACCACTGACGCCGAAGAGGCCGGAAACCGTCGTTGCCGATGGGCCCCGTGTGCCGTAAGGATGCGGTTCATGGGGGTGGAGGACGAGTTGAGTCCGGACAGCGCGCGGAGCACGGCCGAGTTCCTGGGTCTGCTGAAGGAGCTGAGAGTACGCTCGGGACTGACCTACCGTCAGCTCGAGGAGCGGGCGGCGCGGAGCGGTGATCCGCTCCCCCGCAGCACGGTGTCGGCCATGCTGCGCGGCAGGACGCTGCCCCGGCACGAGCTGCTGGCCGCGTACGTCCGCGCGTGCGGCGACGGCGACCGGCTGACGGCGTGGCTGGAGGCCAGGGACCGCCTCGCGGCCCGGCCACCGGACGCGCCGCCTACGGCCCCGCAGGCGGAGGGAAACGATCCGCCTCCGCCCACGGCACCCCGGCTGCCCAACCCGCGCAAGCTGACCGTCCCCGTCTCGATCGTCGCGGCGATACTGCTCGTCACCACGGTCTGGTTCCTGGCCTCGGGCAACGACACGGGAGACGGCGGCGACAGGGTCGGCGGCACGGGCGCACGGACCACGGCGGATGAGTCGGTCTCGGAGAGATCGGGGTCGGAGGGGTCCGGGCCGTCCTCCGGACGGAGCCCGTCCGCGCGGAAGGGGCTCGCGGCAGAGGTGGTGCGCGGCGCGGTCCGTATCCGGCCGTTGTCGGCGCCGCGGCTCTGCCTGACGGACGGCCACGTCGAGGACGGGCGGTACGAGCCGCTCGTCGCCGTCCAGCGGCCGTGCGACCGGACGGCTCCCCAGAAGACGGTCGTACGGGCCGTGCCGGGCTCTGAGGCGCATCGCGTCGAGTGGCGCCATCCCGAGTTCGGCACCGGCTGCCTCAAGGTCCTGGAACACGGCCCCGGCACGGGCCTGCTGGAGCCGTGGGACGCCTGCGAGAAAGCGACCCCCTTCCGGTTCGAGCGCACGGCGCCCGGCTCCGACACGTACGCCTTACGGATAGACGAGGAACGGTGCGTGGCCATCAGGGGCGGCTCCGGGAAGGAAGGGGCGGAGGCGGTGGCGCGGAAGTGCGCGGACGAACGGGCCCAGCGCTTCCGCGTCGAACCGGCACCGTGACACGGCCCGGCAGGAGACGGCACGCGACGACGGCGACGCCCTTCCCCCGTCCGAAGGCGTCACCGTCGTGCCCGGTGCCCGACACCGGTCAGGTTCGGGCGCGGACGCCGGGGCCGCAACGGCCTTACGGCGTCCCGGACATGAAGCAGGCGTCCACGCAGGTCAGCGGCGCGTCCGGGACAGAGGGCGTCCGGGACACCGGTTGACCGGGGGCGTCCGCTCGGCTTGCATGTGCGCATGACGCGCACACCGACGCCCGCTCCCGCCCCCGCCGGTCAGCCGGAGCTGCCCACCCTCCCCTTCGCCTCGCGCGCCGAGTGGGAGGCCTGGCTGGAGGAGCGGCACGGCGAGGCCGACGGCGTCTGGATCAAACTCGCCAAGAAGGGCACGGGCGTCACCAGCGTGAGCTACGCCGAGGCGGTCGAGGTCGCGCTGTGCTTCGGCTGGATCGACGGGCAGTCCCGCCGCCTGGACGAGACGTACTGGCTCCAGAAGTTCACCCCTCGCCGGTCCCGCAGCAAGTGGTCGCAGATCAACCGGGAGCGGGCAACGGAGCTGATCGAACGCGGCCTGATGCGGCCCGCCGGGCTGCGCGAGATCGAGCGGGCAAAGGCCGACGGCCGGTGGGAGGCCGCGTACGCGAGCCCGAGCCAGGCGAGCGTCCCCGACGACCTCCAGGCCGCACTGGACGCGAACGAGGCGGCGCGCGCGTTCTTCGCCACGCTCGACGGCCGCAACCGGTACGCGATCCTCCACCGCATCCACGACGCGAAGCGCCCGGAGACGCGCGCCCGCCGCATCGAGCAGTTCGTGACCATGCTCGGCGAGGGCCGCACGCCGCACTGAGCCCGAACACGGACACCAGCACCAGCACCAGCACCAGCACGAGTGCCGTGCTCGCTCATCGCGCGGTCCAGCCGCCGTCCATGGCGAGGACCGACCCGGTGAAGAACGCCGCCTCGTCGCCCGCGAGACAGACCACCGCCGAGGCGGCCTCCTCCGCCGTCCCGATGCGGCCCAGCGGGTGCAGGGAATCGAGCATGTCCAGCGTCTCCTGGCTGTCGCCGACGAAGGCGCGGTACCTGGGCGTGTCCACGGTGCCCAGGGCGAGGGCGTTCACCCGGATGTTGGCGTGGGCGTACTCCAGGGCCGCGGCCTTCGTCAGGCCGATCACTCCGTGCTTTCCGGCCGTGTAGGAGCTGATGCCGCCGCTGATGCCGACGGCACCGAGCGTCGAGGCGGTGTTGACGACGCTCCCTCCGCCGCGCCGCCGCATCGCGGGTATCTCGTGCCGCAGCGGCAGGAACACGCTGGTCAGCAGCGCGGTGACGTCCGCCGCCCACTCCTCGGGGCTCATCTCGTCGATCTGGCCCGTGGGGCCGAACTCCCCCGCGTTGTCGAACGCGACGTCGAGGCCGCCGAAGGCGTCCTCGGTGGCACGCACGAGCGCCGCGACGTCCTCGTCCTTCGTCAGTCCTTCGTCACGTCGGCCGGCACGGCGAGCGCGGTGCCGCCGGCCGCGGTGATCTCCTCCGCGACCCGCCCGGCCTCCGGGCCCCGCCGGTCCGCGAGCACGACGCTCGCGCCCTGCGCCGCCATTTCCCTGGCGGCGGCCTCGCCGATGCCCGACGCCGCTCCGGTCACGGGCGCGACCTTGCCGCGCTGCCGCAGCCGCAGCCGCAGCCGCAGCCGCCCGACTGCCGTTCCCGTCGCCATCCGCGTCGCCGTGCCGGTCGCCGTTCCTTCCGTGCTCATGGCTGATCCCCTCCACCGCTCAACTACATCCGTAGTTCCCGACGGGCGCCATACTCCACATATAGTTGCCGGGTGTGGGGCCGGTCCTCAGGTCACGGCGTCCAGATAGACCCAGGCGCCCTCGTGGCGCACGAACCGGCTGTGCTCTTCCTGCGTGCCCGGGCGCCCGTCCGCCGTGTAGTGCGCGCGGAACGTGACCGTGCCCTCCGTGTGGAACGCGCTGCCTCCCGTCGTCTCCACGATCTCCAGCCCCGTCCAGCGCGGACCGTCCGCGAGGTCGAGACGGCCGGGACGGGTGCTCGGGTGCCAGGTGCGCAGCAAGTACGCCTCGTCCCCCACGGCGAACGCCGCGTAGCGCGAGCGCATCAGCGCCTCCGCCGTCGGCGCCGTCGCCTCCCCGCCGTGGAAACGCCCGCAGCACTCCCCGTAAGCGGCGGGCAGCCCGCACGGGCACGGAGCGGACGGATCGAAGGAGCGGGCGGCGGACGGAGCGGGCGTACGGCGGGGCGGCCGGGGGCGTCGTCGGGACATGCCCCCATCCTCTCCGACGGGCCCCAGACCCCCGTCAGGACCACTCGTTGCGGCGAATCCGGCGCGCGGCGCGCATGTCCGGGGCCAGCGGTGGCAGGCACGCGCTGAGGACGTCGACGGGATGAGGTCGACGGGATGAGGAGGCGGCTTCCATGCGGCCACGCCTGCGCGACCATGTGCGCTTCCTGGAACGGCCCGACGGCACCTACGTCCACGCACCGCACGGCGGCACCCTGCTGCCCGGCGCCCATCTGCACGCCTGGCTCGACCGGCTCGCGCCCTTCCTGACCGGCGAGCACAGCCTGGCCGAACTCGTCGAGGCACTGCCGCCCGAGCAGCGCGAGACCGTGGAGCGGCTGGTCGGCACGCTGGCCGAGGGCGGGTTCGTGACGGACGCCGTGCCGGAGCGCCCGCACGGCCTCAGCGCCGACGAGCAGCGGCTCTACGCCGAGCAGTTGGCCTTCCTCCGGTACGCGGCGGACTCCGCCGAGCATCGCTTCGAACGCCTCCGTGCCGCCCGCGTGGCGCTCTGGGGGGACGGCCCGCTGCTCGCGGAGGTGCTGCGGCTCGGGCTGCGTTCGGGGTGGCGGACGGTGGAGGTGACCGTCCCGGACGGAGCGCCCGCCGAACCGCTGCGGCGCCTCGCGGCGACGGCGCGCAAGGACGCGCTCCAGGAGGTGACCGTGCGCCGGGCGCCCGGCACCGCGCCCATGCCGCCGTACGAGCTGCGCGTGCGGCTCGCCGACGACGAACAGCCGCCGGAGGAGGGGGCACTGTGCCGGGTCGCGGCCGGGAGCGAGGCGGTGTGGATCGGCCCCGTGGGCGGCCCCTCTCCCCCGGCCGAGCTGGGCACGCACCCCCTGGAGACGCTGGACCCGGCGGCGCGTGCCGTCGTCGCCGCGCAGGTCGTGCTGGTGTGCCTGCGACATCTGACGGGGCTGGAGGGCGAGGACGGCCGCCCCTCCCGCGCCGTACGGGTCGATCCGCAGGCGCTCACCACCTCCGAGCACGTGGTCACGCACCGGGACCCGGGCCCCGTAAGGCCCCGCGCGGGGCGTACGGCGCGGGAGGTCGCGGCGTGGTGGGACGCGCCCGGGCTCTCCCGCGAGGAGCTGGACCGGCGTGCGGCACGGCTCACCGACGCGCGGACGGGCGTGCTGCGCGCGGTGGGCCCCGGCGCGTGGGCCCAGCACCCGTGGTGGACGTGCCGGGCCGAGGTCCGTGTGCCGAGGGGCGGCACGCTCGCCGTCGGCGGGTACGGCCGTACGCGCGAGGAGGCACGGGAGCGGGCGGTCCTCACGGCCCTGGCCGCCCGCGCCACGCGGCTGGAGGAGGCGGCACCCGGGACGGGCCGTCCGGCGCACGGCCGGGAACTGTGCACGGGCGCGCCGATCGAGATCCCGGGCCCGGCCGACGGCGACGGAGGCGGTAACGGGGACGGCGACCGAGACCGCGACGGTGCCCTGGCGGTGACGGCGGGCGGGCTCAGCGTGCCGGAGGCCGCGTTCCACGGCGTACGGGCGCTCGCGGAGCGGCTGCTCGTCGCGCGGCTGAGCGGCTGGCGCACGCCGTTCCCCGAGGTCGGGGGCGCGGGGGCCGAGCCGCACACGGAGGCGTACGCGCTGCTGCGCGCGACAGGGCTGGAGGTGCGGGTCCACGATCTGTCGGCGGTGCTGGGCGGCCTCCCGGCGTTCGCGGTCACGCTCGACGGCGCGACGGTGGCGCTGCGCTGCGGGGCGCGCCGCGACGAGGCGCGCGCCGAGGCGCTCGGACTGGCACTACTGGCCTGGCAGTCGGCGACGGCGGGCGAGCCGGAATACGCGCCACCCGTGGCGGGCGCGCTCCCCGAAGACCTGCGCGGTCCACGGGACCGGGCCCGGCCGGGGCACGTCCCGCCAGGGCTCGTCCCGCCGGAGCCAGAACGGACCCCGCCGGAGCAGGAGCGGGTCCCGTCCGGCGGCGCCCGGCGCGGGCCGGGGCTCGTGGCGGCGCTCGCGGCCGCCGGTGCGCGCCCGGTCGCGCTGCCGGTGTGCGCGGACCCGGTGGTGACGGCCGCCGTGCCGTCCCTCGTGCGCGTCGTCCTGGTGGAGGGGAGCCCGGAGTGACCGAAGTCGCCGACAGGGCGGAGGAGAACGGGCCGCGCGGCACACGGGGCGTCCGGCTGTGCGGGGACGAGGAGCTGGGCCCCTGGCTCCTGGGGCGGTGCGCGATGCCGCCGCCGACGGCCGGGGTCACGGGCGTCTGGCTGGCGTGCGTGCGCGAGTACGGCGACGCGCCACCCGCCTGCTACGCGGAGGCGGAGGCCGAGGCGTCCCGATGGCTGCCGCTCGTCTGGGAGCCCGGGGCTCTGCTGGTGGGACCGGCGGGGCTGCCCGGGGAGCCGGGGTGCCCGCGCTGCGCCTGGCTGCGCAGGCGCCGCAATCTGCCGCTGCCGCCCGGGAGCTGCGGCCCGCCGTACCACGCGCCGCCTCCCGGCCCCGTCCTGGACGCGGCGGGCGCGCTGGTCGCCGGTGAACTGGCCGCCCTCGCGGCGCTGCTGGCGCCGACCGCGCGCGGCGAGGGCGCGCCGCCGCTCCGTACGCGCGGTGCGCTGTTCCGCGTCGGCACGGGGCGCGGCGTGATCACCCGCCACCCGGTGCTGCCCGATCCCGTGTGTGAGCGGTGCGGGCCGCTGCTGCCCGCCGCCGACCTCGATCCGCTGCCGGGCCGCGCGCGGGTGTCCGCGCCCGGCGCGCTGCGCACGCTGACCGGCGCGGACGTCGCCGAACGCGCCGGGCGGTTCGTCGACCCGTACGTGGGGCTCGTCCACGAGGTGCGGGAACGCGCGGACGGCGGGCGCCCGGTGGCCGTCGCCGTGCGCGAGCCCGCACGCGAGCGGCCGGAACTCGCGCACGGCCACCGCCACCGCCACGGCCACGTCTACGGGTACGGATACGGCCACGGGGCCGACTTCCGTACGGCCGCCTCGACCGCCGTGCTGGAGGCGCTGGAGCGGCTCGGCGGCGAGCCCACGCCCGCCGCCCTGGCCCGGCGCGGCCCGACCGCCCCGTACCGCGACGTGGCGGAGCACGCCGTCCCCCCGCCCTCCTTCGGCCTGCACCCGGACGCCTCGTACAACCGTCCCGGCTTCCCGTACGTCCGCTGGTCGGAGGCGTGCGAGACGGAGTGGGCGTGGGCCCGGTCGCTCACCCGGGACCGGCCCGTGCTGGTGCCAGCGGGGCTGGCGCACCACGCGGATCCGCGCCCGGCGCGCCCGCTGTTCGTGCAGGAGCTGTCCAATGGCTGTGCGCTGGGCGGCAGTCTGGCCGAGGCGGTGCTGCACGGGCTGCTGGAGGTCGCCGAGCGGGACGCGTTCCTCGCGACGTGGTACGCCCGGCTGCCGCTCACCCGTATCGACCTCGACTCGGCCCCGGACCGGCGGATCCCGGTGCTGGCCGCGTGGGCACGGGAGCGCGCGGGCCGCGAACTGATGGCGTTCGACGCGACGTTGGAGCAGGGCGTTCCGGCGGTGTGGGTGATGGCGGTCGCGCGGCAGGGCGGGGCGGCCGGGCGGCGGCCCGCCGTGCTGTGCGGGGCGGCCGCGCGGCTGCGCGCCGAGGACGCGCTGCGCGCGGCACTCGACGAACTGGTGTGCACGCTGCTGGCGCCGCCGCGGCAGGACGGGGAGCGCGCGGCGGCGATGCTGCGGGACCCGTTCGCGGTGCGCTCGATGCCGGACCACGAACTGCTGTACGCGCAGTCGGGGGCGTACGGGCGGCTCTCGTTCCTGCGCGCGGACGGCGAGCGTACGCCGGTGGCCGTCCTCGACCGGGCCCGTCCGTGGCCCTCGTCGGACGATCTCGCGGAACACGTACGCGAACTGGTGCGGCGGTACGCGGAGGACGGGATGGAGGTGCTCGTGGTGGACCAGACGCGGCCCGAGCACCGCTCTGCGGGGCTGCGCTGTGTGAAGGTGCTGGTGCCGGGGACGCTGCCGATGACGTACGGGCACGCGTTCCGCAGGATCGAGGGGCTCTCGCGGGTACGGACGCTGCCGCGCACGCTCGGCTTCCGCGCGGACGCGCTGACGGAGGAGGAGATCAACCCGCACCCGCACCCGTTCGCCTGACCCTCGCCCCCCACAGCCCCCGGAACGCCCGCGCGGCGCCGGGCCTTGAGGGCTCGGCGCGCGCGGCAGGGTGGGACGGGGTGCGGGTCAGGTGCCGTGCTCGACCGCCGTCAGGTGGCCGTCGCAGCGCGGAACGGAGAAGCCCTCGGCCTCGGCCTCCTCCGTGCGGAGGTCGGACAGCGCGGCGGCGAGCTGCGTCGAAGCACTCATGGCGATTCCCTTCGTGCGGCCTGCGTCAGGGGGCGTGCCGGACCGGACCGTTCCGGTACCGCTGAATGGCTTGCCTTCGGCCCTCCGCGGCAATCTGGGCGCCCCCCAGGTTCACCCCTCGGGGCGAAGCGGCCCCCGTGAAACCCGCTCATCCCCGCACTTCTCGAATGGGGTGCCGAGTACGCCCTCCGGGTCGTAACGCTCCCGGACGGCCGCGAGGCGGGCGTGGTTGGCGCCGAAGTAGGTGTGGCGCCAGCCGGGGCGGTCGGCCTCGGCGTAGTTCTGGTAGGCGTGGCCGGAGGCCAGCGGACCGATCTGCTGGTGGAGTCCGTCGAGCGCCTCGGCGGTGCCCGCGCGGGGCCCGCCGGCCGGGGGCCTGAACTGCGAGAGCATGCCGAAGAGATGGCCCCGGTGCACCATGGCCGTGGCCCCGGCGGGGACGCGGTTGTAGGCGCCGCCCAGGGCTTCGAAGTCGCAATTGCGGCTCTCGCCCGGCGCGAGGTCCCGCTCCAGCGCGTGGATCAGCTCGCGCGCGGCGCTGGCCGGGAGCGGGCGGTCGAAGAACTCGTGCCTGCGCAGCACGAGCGGCAGCCGCCCCTCGGACGCGCCGCCCCAGAAACGGAGCGAGGCGCGCTGGCCGTGGCTCGCGGTCGCGTAGCTGTCGGGCTCGCGGCCGACGGCGGCGACCAGCTCCGCGAGGTGCCGCTCCAGGTCCTCCCGTTCGCCGAGCCAGGCGCCCCCGACGGCGGCGGGCGCCAGCCCGTCCCAGGGTTCCCCCGCGGTGAGCCCCATCATGGTGGACAGCGCGTCCGGGGCGCCGGGCCCCCATTCCTGCCAGGCGGCGAGCACCTTGGCGCGCCAGCCGAGGGGCCAGCTCAGCAGGAAGTCGGTGACGGGCAGTTCGGGGTACGTACGGAACTCCAGCTCCGTCACCACGCCCAGCCCGTAGTGGCCGCCGCCGCGCAGCGCCCAGAACAGGTCGGGATGCCGCCCCTGGTCGCACTCCACGACGCGCCCGTCGGCGAGGACCACGCGGGCTCGGGCGAGGCTGTCGAGCGCGAAGCCGTACCGCCGCCCGACCGTGCCCATGCCGCCGCCCAGCGTCAGCCCGGCGACGCCCACGGTGGGGCACAGGCCGGTCGGGACGACCCGGTGCCGCTCGTCCAGCGCGTCGGCGAGCCCGCCGGTCAGGGTGCCCGCGCCGCAGACCGCGCGCTCGCCCGCGACCGTGACGGCGTCGAGCCGCGCCAGGTCGAGCACGAGGCCGGGGCCCGTCGAGAACCCGGCGAAGCAGTGGCCCCCGGCGCGCACATGGACGGCGAGCCGGTGGGCGCGGGCGAAGCGCAGGCCCTCCCGCACGTCGTCCTCGCCCGCGCACCGCAGCACGGCGCGGGGGCGTGCGTCGTCGTGCCGCGCGTCGGCGGTACGGCGCGCCGCGGCGTACTCCGGGTCGTCCGGCAGCACCAGCTCGCCGCCGAGGCCGCTCCGGAGGGCTTCCCAGTCCGTGTCACCCCGTACAAGTGATGACGTTACGTAAGCAGTCACACACGCTACGTATCCATTTCTGTACAGCCCAACACGCCGACGACCGCCACCCGTTCGACGCATCCTCGCGCCCTGCCCGCCAGCGCACCGCACTGAACTGCTACGGTCGCGCACCGTGATGGATGAGAAGCGGACAGTGGCGATCGTGGATCAACTCGGCTTCCCCGCCGTCGCGGTGGTGCTCCCCTCGCAGGCCCCGGAGCTGAGAGCGCAGGTCGACTACGCCCCGTTGTGGCCTCCCTTCCTCTTCGCCGCGCCCAGCATGCGGCTCTACGCCCCGCTCGCCGAGCGCTGGCCCTACGCGCAACTCCTGCTCACCGACCGGACCTCGGGCGGGCTGCTGGGCTGGCTGGACACCGCCCCCTCCTACTGGGACGGGGCGGACGCGCGTCTGCCGGGCGGCTGGGACGACCTGATGCGCCGCGCCGTCGACGGCCTGAGCGCGGGCCGTACGCCGACGGCGCTCGCGATGATGTCGCTCAACCTGCTGCCCGACGCGCGCGGCAGGGGCCTGGGCGCCACGGCGATCGAGCTGAGCCGCGCGCTCGCCGGGCGGCTCGGCCTGCGCGCGGTGCTCGCGCCCGTACGGCCGACCCTCAAGTCCGCGCACCCGCACGTGCCGATGGAGGAGTACGTGGCACGGCTGCGGGCCGACGGGCTGCCCGAGGACCCCTGGCTGCGCGCCCATCTGCGCGCGGGCGGGCGCGTGGCGGGCATCGCGGAGGAGTCGACCGTGATAGAAGCGCCGCTCGCGGACTGGGAGGCGTGGGGCGCGGAACTACCCGCCGACCGCGCCGGTACGTTCACCCTGGACGGTGCGCTCGTGCCCGTCCGTATCTCGCCGGACGGCCGTACGGCCCGCTACACGGAGCCGAACGTCTGGGTCGTCCACCCGCCCGCCCGTATCCCCGCGCAGCGCACCCGCGAGGGGCGGCTCGCGCGCTGAGCGACGTCCCGGCCGCGAGTGCGGGCCGCTCGTCCCCCACACGGGCGGGCTCGCCGCACGGACGGGGGAAACGGGGGCGGGGTGGCCCTTCGCGCCCGTACCGCGCGGTGAGGATGCGGGCCATGTCACGACTTCGCCCGCGGGCCCTCGCCCGCCGCGCCCTGCCCCTTCTGCTCGCCGCCCAGGCGGTGTTGCTCCCCGCCGGTCTCGTGTCGGGGACCGCCCACGCCCAGCAGCTCTCCTGTCCGCCCACCGCCTGCGGCTCCGTCTCCACCGGCCCCGTCTCCCAGGCACCGCCCAGTGAGGGCCCGTGCACCAGCCCGGACAAGGCCGTGTGCCTGGTCAGGAGCCAGACGCCGGAGGAGCGGGAGAAGTCCCGCGAGATCCGCGTCCGTTACCACGAGCTGCTGGCCGAGATGGACCGTACGGAGTGCGAGATGCGGACCGAGGGGCGCTCCGAGGAGGAGATCGCCCGGAAACTCGTCCAGATGCGGAATGAGGCGAAGCACATCACCCGTGCGGGGATGAGTCCCGACGAGGTCCGGGTGCTGGAGGAGCGGAACCGGCAGAAGTACGGGAACCCGCTGGGGCCGACCGCGGATCAGCTCTACGCCAAGTACGGGTCCTGGCGGGCCGTCAGCGACGCGGCCGGCCGCACCAGTGTCGCCGTCGACCACGAGCTGGGGCTTGAGTACCGGCCTTGTGGTTGCGAGGCCGAGCGGGCCGCGTAGCTTTTTTCCGGTGCGCCTGCCGGGGCGGGGCTGTCCGCCGCCGGGCGGCTGCCGCTCCGGGGGTGGCTCGGCGCGCAGTTCCCCGCGCCCCTTGAAGTCTCCCGCCGCGTGCGGGCCCGTGGGGGTGCGCCCGCCAGCCCGGGACTGTGCCCCGTCGCGCGGCTGCCGCTTGAGTGTGGCTCGGCGCGCCGTTCCCCGCGCCCCTTCAGGGCTCCTGCCGCGTGCGGGCCTGTGGGGGTGCGCCGTTCCCCGCGTTTCTGGGGCTCGGCTCAGGCTCAGAGCGGTGTGGCTGCCTTCAGGACCAGGAAGAGGGCCATCGTGGCGTTGAGGGAGGAGACGGCGGAGACCGTGGTGCCGAGGGCGGCGAGGAAGGCGGCGCCGCCCGCGAGGCTGGCGGCCGGGGGCCAGCTCCGGGACGGGGGGACCGGTCCCAGGAGTGCGGCGACGCGGCGGGGCACGGGGCCGCCCGCGGCGAACGCGGCGATGCCGGGGGCCCGGCCGCCCTCCCCCGCCACGAGCGCCGCCTTGGCCACGGCGCGGGCCGTCACGCGGCGGTCGCCGATCTCCCGGGCGGCGTCCTCGTCGGCCCAGCGTTCGGCGTTGTAGGCGACGGCCTCGCGCAGGGGGCGCAGGAGGGGGTTCGCGCAGGCCGCGAGGCGGGCGGCGAGCAGGTGGCGGTGGTGCCGGCCCGCCAGGTGCGCGCGTTCGTGGGCGAGGAGGGCGCCGCGTTCGTCCTCGGCGAGCGCGGACAGCATGCCGGTGGAGACCACGACGCGGGCCGGGCGGGCGCCCGTGCCGGGCAGCGCGTACGCGTAGGGCGCGGGGTCCGGGAGGACGGCGGGCCCCTCGGGCGGGAGCCCGGCGAGGGCGCGGTGCGCGTGCGTACGGACGCGGCGGTGGCGGCGCAGGTCGAGCGCGGAGGCGCCGAGGACGAGGTTGAGGGCCGCGATGGCGGTCGTGCCCGTCCAGTCCGGGTACGGGACGACCTCGCGGACCTCGGGGTCGGCCCAGCCGTCCGGCAGCGGGTTGCCCGGGAGCTGGGCCGTGCCCACGACGACCAGCAGTGCCAGGCACACGGTGCTGCACAGCGCGAGCACGATGCCGAGCACGGTCAGCAGCCGGGTGGCGCCGCGCGGGTGCAGATGCTGCTCGGCGAGCCGCACTATCGGCAGCGAGGTGAGCGGCAGGACCAGGGGGAGGAAGACGAAGACACCCATCAGCGTCCCCGGCCGCGGCCGTCCTCCCCGCGCTCCGCCTCGTCGGAGGCCTCGCGCAGCAGCTCCCGCATCAGCCGCTCGTCGTCGGCGCTGAGCGAGGAGACGAAGCTCGCGAGGACCGCGTCCCTGTTCGCCTCGTTGTCGAGCACGCGGCGCATGCGCAGCGCCGCGAGCCCCG
The DNA here is from genome assembly GCF_039530985.1 of Streptomyces albiaxialis. Classification (NCBI taxonomy): domain Bacteria; kingdom Bacillati; phylum Actinomycetota; class Actinomycetes; order Kitasatosporales; family Streptomycetaceae; genus Streptomyces; species Streptomyces albiaxialis. The sequence goes on along the minus strand of NZ_BAAAPE010000015.1, from coordinate 50,207 downwards.
CCTCGTCGGCGACGGGACTCCAGACGTACGAACGGCCCCGGCGGGTGCGGGTGACCGCCTGCTTGGTGTGGAGCCGGGTCAGGATGGTGACGACCGTGGTATACGCCAGGTCGCCGCCGAGGCGCTCCTGCACCCAGGCCGCGGTGGCCGGTCCCGTGGCCGTGCCCAGCGCGGAGAGGACCTGTGCCTCCAGCTCGCCCTGGCCTCTGCGGCGCGACCGGCGCCCCTCGTTGCCCTCTGCCATGCGGGCAATCCTACTGAGCGGCTACCGGTCGGTGGCCACGCCCTTGAACGCCCGGGTCTGGTCCTTGATGGCCCGTTCCGTGGGGAGCCGTTCGATCGAGGAGGCCCCGAAGAAGCCCACGACGCCCTCGGTGTTGGCGAGGACGTACGCCGCGTCCTCGGGCTCGGCGATCGGGCCGCCGTGGCACAGCACCAGCACGTCGGGATTGACGCGCTTGGCCGCGTCGTGCATGGCCTGCACCGAGCGGACGGCCTGGTCGAGGGTGAGGGCCGTGCCCGCGCCGATGGAGCCCTTGGTGGTGAGGCCGACGTGCGGGACGAGGACGTCGGCGCCCGCGCGGGTCATCTCGGCGGCCTGGTCGGGGTCGAACACGTAGGGCGCGGTGAGCAGGTCGCGCTCGTGGGCGAGGCGTACGGCGTCGATCTCCAGGCCGAAGCCCATGCCGGTCTCCTCCAGGTTGGTGCGGAAGACACCGTCGTAGAGGCCGACCGTCGGAAAGTTCTGCACGCCCGTGAAGCCCATGGTCTTGAGCTGGTCGAGGAAGCGGCCCATGTCGCGGAACGGGTCGGTGCCGCAGATCCCGGCCAGCACGGGGGTGTCGTGCACGACGGGCAGCACCTCGCGGGCCATGTCGACGACGATCGCGTTGGCGTCGCCGTACGGGAGGAGCCCGGCGAGGGAGCCGCGGCCCGCCATGCGGTACCGGCCGGAGTTGTAGATGATCAGCAGATCGACGCCGCCCGCCTCCGCGCACTTGGCGGAGAGGCCGGTGCCCGCGCCCGCGCCGATGACCGGGCGTCCGGCGTCGGCCTCGGCGCGCAGGCGGGTGAGGGCTTCCTTGCGGTCCATGGGAGTTCCTTTCCGGGGGGTGTGTCGTACGTACGGGTGTCGGGCGCGGGTGTCGGTGACGGGTATCGGGCGCGGGTGTCAGGCGTGTCAGGCGTGTCAGGCGCGGGCCGTGATCAGCGCGTGCAGGCGGTCGGCGGCGGCCTGGGCGAAGGACGCGTCGTTGAGGTGCGCGTCGATCTCGTGCAGCGGGACGCCGGTGCCGTCCAGCGCGGCGCGCAGCGCGCCGAGTCCGGCGGCGTCGGCGGCGGGGTCCTCGAAGGGGCCGTCCGGCGCGTCGACGGCGGAGACGCCGCGCAGGGGCCAGAAGACCTCCGTCGGGCCGGAGGCGGCGGCGAGCTTGCGCCCGGTCTCGGCGCCGAGGGCGGCCATCTCCTCGGCCGTGGTCCGCATCAGCGTGACGGTCGGGTTGTGCACGAGGAGCGTGCGGTCCGCGAAGCGCTCGGGGACGGTCTCGCGGGGGCCGAAGTTGACCATGTCGAGCGCGCCGGGCGCGACGACCTGCGGGATCCCCGCGGCGCCGGCGGCCGTCAGCCGGTCGGGGCCCGCGCTGAGCACGCCGCCGACCAGCTCGTCGGCCAGCTCGGTGGTGGTGAGGTCGAGGACGCCGTCGAGCACCTTGTCGGCGGCGAGCTTCTCGACGGCGCGGCCGCCCGCGCCGGTCGCGTGGAAGACCAGGACCTCGTAGCCCAGCTCGGCGAGGCGGGCGCGGGCCGCGTCCACGGCCGGGGTGGTGACGCCGAACATCGTCGCGGCCACGACCTTGCGCCCGTCCCGCCCGGGCGCGGCGAGGGCGCGCTCGTGGTGGCGGGCCATCCCGGCAGCGGCGGCGGTGGCGTTGCCGAGGACGCGGGAGGAGACGGAGTTGATGCCGGCGACGTCCACGACGCTGTACATCAGCGTGAGGTCACTGCTGCCGACGTACGGGCTGACGTCGCCGCCCGCCATGGTGCTGACCAGCACCTTCGGTACGCCGAGCGGCAGCGCGCGCATGGCGCGGGCGGCGATGGCGGAGCCGCCGCTGCCCGCGGCGGCGAGCACGGCGTGCAGCTCGCCGCGCGCGTACAGGTCCTGGACGACGCGCTCGACGCCCTCGGCCATGGCCGCGACGGCGGCGCCCCTGTCCTCGGCGGCCCGCAGCCGCGTCAGGTCGTGCCCGGCGGCGCGGGCGACGCTGTCGGCGGTGACGTCGGCCGTGGGCGCCGACGGGGGCGGCGGCAGGACGCCCGTGTCCACGAGCAGCACGTCGCAGCCCTGTTCGCGCAGCCGTTCGCGCATCCAGGCGTACTCCTCGCCCTTGGTGTCCAGCGTCCCGACCAGCACCACCGTGGCCATGCCCTCACACTCCCTCGTACCTCGTCGTACGCGATGTGCGCCCATGCTCGGTCTCCACGCGCTGACCAGCAAAGACCACTTCGGGGGAAATGGCCTGCGGGGCGCGGCGGGAGGCGGCGGGCGGAGCTCGGCCCGCGCGCGGGATGATGGCGGGGTGCGACGTCTCACTCCCAGTCAGTTGTCACGGCTCCTCACCGGCTGGTCCCTCGACGGCGACGGCCACGGGGACGACGCGGGCGGCGACGGCGGCTCGCTCCCCGGGCGGCTCGCGGGCGCCCTGCGCGAGCTGGCCGAACGCGGCGACGTGCCCGCCGGGACGGTGCTGCCCTCGCAGCGCGCCCTGGCCGCGGTGCTGGGCGTCAGCCGTTCGACCGTGACGGCCGCCTACGGCGAGCTGGAGGCCGAGGGGTGGCTGGAGAGCCGCCAGGGCAGCGGCTCGCGACTCCGCGGCACGCCGCTGACCAGGGAGAACGGCGCGGAGGGGCGGCTCGCGAGCTTCGACGAGCGGCACGGGGACCCGACGGCGGACGCCGTCGATCTCTCCAGCGGCGCGCTGCCCGGCATCGCCGCGGTGGACACCGCGATCGACGGGCTCTCGGCGGAGGAGCTGGGCCCGCTGCTGCGCACGGACGGCTATCTGCCGTACGGGCTGCCCGCGCTCCGCGAGGCGCTCGCCGACGCCTACGCGCAGGCCGGTACGCCCACGCGCCCCGACCAGATCCTCGTCACGGCGGGCTCGCAGCAGGCCGTGTGGCTCCTCGCGCAGGCGCTGGTCGACCCCGGGGACACGGTGATGACGGAGAACCCGACGTACCGGGGCGCGCTGGAGGCCCTGCGGTCCCGGGGCGCGCGGCTGGTGCCGCTGCCGGACGACGGCACGGGCACACCGACCGGCCCGGGCGCGGTCCCGGGCGCGGGTGCGGTCCCGGGCGCGGGCACTGGCGCCGCCGGTGGAACGGACGCCGGGCTGCTGCGGCACGTACGCCCCCGGCTGGTCTACCTCCAGCCCACCGCGCACAACCCCACGGGCCGCAGCCTCTCCCCCGCCGGGCGGCGGGCGTGGGCGGCGCTGCTGACGCGGCTCGCCGAGGAGCAGGGGCTGTTCACCGTCGAGGACACGGCGTGCGCCGAGCTGACGCTGGACGGGGACGCCGCGCCGGTTCCGCTGGCCTCGCTGCTGCCGGGCGCGAGCACGGCGACGGTGGGTACGCTCTCGAAGCTGTTCTGGGGCGGGCTGCGCGTCGGCTGGATCCGGGCCGCTCCCCCGCTGGTGCGGCGGCTGGCCGGGATCAAGAAGTCGGTGGACCTCTCGGGCCCTGTGCTGGACCAGGTGCTGGCCGTACGGCTGCTCGCGCGGATGCCCGCGGCGCGGGCCCAGCGCAGGGGCGCGCTGCGCGAACGGCTGGCGCACGCCGAGGAGTTGCTGCGCGCCCACGCGCCCGGGTGGGAGTGGGAGCGGCCCTCGGGCGGGCCCGCGCTGTGGGTGCGGATGCCGGGCGCGGACGCGGAGGCGACGGCCCATCTCGCCCGCCGCCGGGGCGTGCTGGCGGTGCCGGGGCCCGCGTTCTCGCCCGTGGACGGCTTCCGGGACCGGCTGCGGCTCCCGTACGCACACGAACCGGAGCTGCTGGAGCGGGCGTTGCCAGTGCTGGTGGAGAGTGTGCGCCACTCGGGTCCGTGAACGTCACAGGGGTGGACAGGGGCCTCGCGGGCTCTCACCCTGTCGGAGCATGTACCGTCCCGATCTCTCCCCCGTCGGGGACAGCCTCGCGCTGTCGTCCCTCGTCGCGGCGCTGCCGCTGCTGACCCTGTTCGTGCTGCTGGGCGGCCTGCGGCTGAAGGCGCACTGGGCGGGCCTGGCCTCGCTCGGGGTCGCGGTGGGCGTGGCCGTCGTGGCGTACGGCATGCCGGTGGGGCTCGCGCTGCTGTCGGGGACGGAGGGGGCCGCGTTCGGGCTCTTCCCGATCATGTGGATCGTGCTGGCGGCGCTGTGGGTGTACCAGCTCACGGTGCACAGCGGCCGGTTCGAGGACCTGCGGCGGGCGTTCGACCTGGTGAGCGGGGACGCGCGGGTGCAGGCGCTGATCATCGCGTTCTGCTTCGGCGCGCTGCTGGAGGCGCTGGCGGGGTTCGGGGCCCCGGTCGCCATTACGGGTGTCATGCTCATGGCCGTCGGCTTCACGCCCGTACGCGCCGCCGTCACCGTGCTCGTCGCGAACACCGCGCCCGTCGCCTTCGGCGCCATCGCCACGCCCATCATCACCGCGGGCAGCCTCACCGGGATCCCGTACGAGGACATCGGCGCGTACGTCGGCCGCCAGACGCCGCTGCTCGCGCTCTTCGTGCCGCTGCTGCTGGTCACGCTCGTGGACGGGCGGCGGGGGATCCGGCAGACGTGGCCCGTGGCGCTGGTGTGCGGGGTCGCGTTCGCGGTGGCGCAGTTCGTGAGCGCGACGTACATCTCGGTGGAGCTGACCGACATCGTCGCCTCGCTGGTGGCGCTCGCGGCCGTCGTGCTGTTCCTGCGGGTGTGGCAGCCGGAGCCGGTGCCGGAGTCCGGGCCCGTGGCCCCGGACTCGGCCCCGGACTCGACCCCGGGCTCGGCCTCGGACTCGACCCCGGGCTCGGCCTCGCGCGAGGGTGTGCCCTGGCGGCGCGTCCTGATGGCGTTCCTGCCGTACCTCGTGGTGATCGGCGTCTTCTCCGTGGCCAAACTGTGGGACCCCGCCAAGGAGTTCCTCGCGGACACCGACGTCGAGGTGGCGTGGCCCGGCCTCGACGGCGAGGTCCTGACGGCGGACGGCGAACGCTCCTCCACGACCGTCTACGTCCTCCCCTGGCTCTCCTCCCCCGGCTCCCTGCTCCTGCTGTGCGGGGCGCTGGTCGCGGCCGTCTACCGGATCCGCCCGTGGGACGCCTGCCGCGAGCTGGTCCGTACGGTCGTCACGCTGCGCTGGGCGCTGCTCACTGTCGCCTCGGTGCTGGCCCTGGCGTACGTGATGAACCTGTCCGGGCAGACCATCACCATCGGCACGTGGATCGCGGGCGCGGGCGCGGCCTTCGCCTTCCTCTCACCCGTCCTCGGCTGGCTCGGTACGGCCGTCACGGGCTCGGACACCTCGGCCAACGCGCTCTTCGCCACGCTCCAGCAGACGGCGGCGCGGAAGGCGGACCTGGACCCGACGCTGCTCGTCGCGGCGAACACCTCGGGCGGTGTCGTGGGCAAGATGATCAGCCCACAGAACCTGACGATCGCGGCGACGGCGGTGGGCATGCTCGGCCGCGAGGCGGAGCTGTTCCGCAAGGCGATCGGCTGGAGCGTGGTACTGCTGCTGGTCCTTTGTGTCCTGGTCTTTCTTCAGGCCCACGCGCTGAGCGGCATGCTGCCATAGGGGGGCTCAGCGGCCTTAGGGCGCTGCCGAGGAAGTGCCCCGAGGCCTGCCTTGCAGGCTGCGGGTGCTCCGTGGCCGATATCGCGTGGTTCCCCGCCGTCAGGCCTCGCGGGCGGGGCCCCGGCGGGGGCGGCGGCGGCCGCCTCGGCGGGGTCGGCGGGGGCGGGTGGAAGCGGGGCCCGGGGCGCGCCCCGCCGGGGTGGCGGGGGCCGCGGCGACCGGCGTGACCGGGATGCCGGAGGGCGTACGGGCGCCGGTGACGCGGGCCAGCTCGGGGTCGTCGGCGCGGCCTATCGTCACCGTGCTGGCGGCGACGCCCGCCTGCGCCATCAGGCCGGTCATCTCCCGCCGCTGCTCGGGCAGCACGAGGGTGACGACGGCGCCCGAGGCGCCCGCGCGGGCCGTTCTGCCGCCCCGGTGGAGGTAGTCCTTGGGGTCGGTGGGCGGATCGACGTTGAGGACGAGGTCGAGGTCGTCGATGTGGATGCCGCGCGCGGCGATGTTGGTGGCGACGAGGACGCTCGCGGTGCCGCCCTTGAACTGGTCGAGCGCGCGGGTGCGCTGGGGCTGGGACTTGCCGCCGTGCAGGGCCACGGCGTGGACGCCGTGCGCGAGGAGCGACTTCGTCAGCCGGTCGACGGAGCGCTTGGTGTCGCGGAACATCAGCACGCGCCCCTCGCGCGCGCCGATGCGCGCGGCGACGGCGAGCTTCTCGGCGGTCCCGACGTGCAGCACGTGGTGGGCCATGGTGGTGACGACGCCCGCGGGCGGGTCCACGGAGTGCGTCACCGGGTCGCTGAGGAAGCGCCGCACGAGACGGTCCACGTCGCGGTCGAGCGTCGCGGAGAACAGCATCCGCTGGCCGTCCGGGTCCACCTGCTTCAGCAGCGCCGTGACCTGCGGCAGGAACCCCATGTCGGCCATCTGGTCGGCCTCGTCGAGGACGGTGACGCGCACCTGGTCCAGCGCGCAGTCGCCGCGCTCGATGAGGTCCTTGAGGCGGCCCGGGGTCGCGACGAGCACCTCGGCGCCGTCGCGCAGCGCACGGGCCTGACGGGTCAGCGAGACGCCGCCGACGACGGTGGTGACACGCAGCCGCAGCGCGCGGGCGTACGGCGAGAACGCGTCGGTGACCTGCTGCGCCAGCTCCCTGGTGGGCACGAGCACCAGCGCGAGCGGGCTCCGTGCCTCGGCGCGGGTCCCCGCCGTGCGGGCGAGGAGCGCGAGGCCGAAGGCGAGGGTCTTGCCGGAGCCGGTACGGCCGCGGCCGAGCACGTCGCGCCCGGCGAGCGCGCTGGGCAGCGTGGCGGCCTGGATGGCGAAGGGGGCGGTGATGCCCTCCTTGCGCAGGGCGGCGAGCAGCGGCGCGGGGAGGTCCATCTCGTCGAACGTCGTGACGGGGGGCGGCGCGGGCGCGGCCGGCGCGGAAGGCGCGGACGGCACGGTTGGCGCGGCGGCGGGCTCGGCGGACCGGGGGGCCGTCGCGGGCCCCTTCCTCTGGTGTGCCCGGCGTCCGTGGCGGGAGCGCGGGGAGCGTCCGCCACCGGAGCGGGAGCCGGGGTCGCCGGGATTACGAGAGGTCACGCGGATCGCCTGCTTCGGTGCGCCGGGAGGCCGTGCGAACGGCCGGAAGGACCGGCGTCCCGGGCGGACCGGGTGAGCCGGGGTCGAGCGGGTGCGGGCCGGATTCCGGTGACGTACCGGGGAGTTGAGGGCCCGCACAGGGCTGGGGCCCGCACCACGCGGGTGCGGGCCCCAGTCGGGCTGAGCGGGGCTCAGGCCGGGGTGATGTTCTCCGCCTGCGGGCCCTTCTGGCCCTGCGTGACGTCGAAGTTCACCTTCTGGCCCTCGTGCAGCTCACGGAAGCCCTGGGCGGCGATGTTCGAGTAGTGGGCGAAGACGTCAGCGCCGCCGCCGTCCTGCTCGATGAAGCCGAAGCCCTTTTCCGAGTTGAACCACTTCACGGTTCCAGTGGCCATGTCATTTCTCCTTCAGGGGGCTGGAAGTCCACACCTCGTGGACTCCTCGTCGCCGCAATGACCCCCATCCAGAGATGAAACTCTGGAAAAACAAAATGCGCCTGCGGTCACAACCACCAGGCGCACATAAGTCATGGGTACCAAAACTGCAACGCCTTCACACTAACACGCCCTCCCGTGAAGGGAAAGCAACAGAGGGTCAGTGATGATCTCCGTGCCCGCCGTGGTCCCCGTGCCCCGGGACCGTGCCGTCGGGCTTGGCGATCAGCAACAGGCCCGCCATCCCCATGTCGGAGTGGCTCTGGACATGGCAGTGGTACATCCACGCGCCCGCCCCGACGCCCTCGCCCGCGAGGACCTGGAACCCGAACGAGTCGGCGGGGCCTGTGATCTTGTTGTCGATGACGGCGCTGGGGTCGTCGGGGCCCTCCAGCATGCCCGTACGGTTGTCGGCCCAGCGGTGACCGTGGACGTGGAACGTGTGGTAGTACTCGCCGTGCGTGATCATGATGATCTCGATGCGGTCGCCCACCGTCGCCTTGAAGTCGGGGCCCTTCTTGAGGTTGTTGGTGGTCATGTCGTTGAAGACGATCGTGAACTGCCGGTCCGGGTCGGGCAGGATGTCGCCCTCGCGGCGCACGATCATGGGCCCGTAGAGGCCGTTGCGGATGCCTCCGGTGCCGTGCTCGGTGCCGACGACGTGGTCGTGGTAGTGCCAGTAGCCCGCGCTGCCGGGGCGCCAGGTGCCGTCCTTGCGGCGGCCCGGCGCGTGGGTGCGCCAGGTGTACGTGCGCTTCCCGCCGGGCTCGACGTGGCTGTCGTTCATCTTCGTGCCGTCGTTGTTGATGTCGTAGTCCACGCCGTGCGGGTGGAGGCTGGCGGCGACGTCCATCGTGTTCTCGAACTCGATGTGCAGGGTGTCGCCCTCGATCAGCTCGATGAGGGGGCCGGGGATGCCGGCCTTGCCCTTCTCCAGGCCGTATCCCATCTGCCCGTTCGGCAGCTTCTCGGCGTAGATCTTCATGCGGCGGGTCTCGCCGCCCTTGCCCGCGCGGCGTACGGAGCCGGCGGCGCGGGGCGCGGCGGACGGGGAGGAGGCGGCCGTGAGGGCGGCGCCGCCGAGCGCGGCGGCGGCCCCTCCGGCGAAGAGGCGGCGGGTGAGGGCGCGTCTGGGGTGCGGGTCGGTGCGGTCGGCGGTCTCGGTCATCGTGCTCCCCCCGGTGAGGTGAGGTGAGGCGAGTGAGGCGAGTCGGACGCGTTCGTGAGTCGAGCCGCGAGGGACGGTAGCGCGAGGATCTTCGTTTATCCACACTCAGGACAAAGTTCGTTGTATCGCGGTCATAGCTCTTGGCGAAGCACCAAAAGAGGTCTAGCTTCTGCGACGTTCTGTGACAGAAGTGAGGTGGATCGCCTATGCGGCTCGAACCGCAGCAAAGACCCTCACCGCGACGAGGGTGGAGCACGTTACGGAGCAGAACCCGGCGCCGCGGGGCCCGCGGCAGGCTTGCGGCGCTCGTGGCAGGGGCGCTGGCGGCCGGGCTGCTGGGCGCCCCGGCGCTCGCGGGGCAGGCGCCCGACCGGGCCACGCCGAAGCTCCAACTCCCCTCGCCGCCCGGCGGGGAGGACGTCAAGGTCCTGGTCTTCCACGGCGCGACGGGCGAGGAGTCGCCCACCGTCGACGCGGGGATCGAGGCCATCGAGAAGATCGGGCAGCAGGGTCCGGCCCGCGAGCGGTTCACCATCACCGCGACCGACGACCCGGCGGTCTTCGCCAAGCCCCGGCTCGGCAAGTTCAACGCCGTCGTCTTCCTGACCGGCGACGGCGACGTGCTCACGCCCGAGCAGGAGGCGGGCCTGGAGAGCTACATGGAGGCCGGGGGCGGGTTCCTGGGCGTCCATGGCGCGGCGAACGCCGAGCCGTACTCGGACTGGTTCACCGGGCTGGTCGGCGCGCGGCCCGCCGCCACGAGCCCCGAGAAGGCGCAGCGCGCCACCGTGGAGGTCGGCGACCGGAACAACCCCGCCACCAAGGGCCTCCCGGTCGAGTGGAAGCGTCCCGACAAGTGGCTCAACTGGAAGAAGAGCCCGAGCGGTTCGGTCCATACGGTCGCACGCGTACGGGAGAACACGTACAAGCCCGGCGAGGGCGCCAACGGCTGGGACCACCCGGTCTCCTGGTGCCGTGACTACGACGGCGGGCGGTCCTTCTACACGGCGATGGGCGGCACCGAGGCCAGCTACGCCGAGACCGACTTCCGCTCCCATCTGCGCGGCGCGCTGATGTGGACGACGCGGCTGGAGCGCGCGGACTGCCAGGCCGCGATCTCCTCGAACTACAAGGCCGAGCGGATCACCCAGCCCAACCAGCCGGGCCAGTCCGACCAGATCGGCGAGCCGCACGGCGTGGTCACCGCGAAGGACGGCCGGGCCTTCTACATCGGCCGGGGCGGCGGCGACGCGAAGGCGCCCGTGGTCACCGACTGGAACGACCCGGACATCGGCAAGGGCAAGGGCCAGGTCCACGTCTACGACCCGGCGACGAAGAAGGTCACCCTCGCGGGCGAGCTGACCGTCTTCGGCAACAAGGGCGGTGGCGACGAGCTGGTGAAGAACGAGGAGGGCCTGCTCGGCATCGAGCTGGACCCGGACTTCGCCTCCAACGGCTGGGTGTATCTGCACTACACGCCGCACAGCGAGATCAACCGGGACACGCACATGGCCGAGCGGCGCGTCTCGCGCTTCACCCTCGACCAGAAGACGAACAAGCTGGACCTGAAGTCCGAGAAGGTCCTGCTCAAGTGGCCCGTCCAGATCCACAGTTGCTGCCACGCGGGCGGCGGCATGGCCTGGGACTCCAAGGAGAACCTCTACATCGCGACCGGGGACAACAACTCCTCGCGCTTCTCCGACGGCTACTCGGGCAACAACCCCGAGCCGAACTTCAAGGGCGTCTCCTTCGCCGACGCGCGCCGCACGGCGGGCAACACCAACAACCTCAACGGCAAGATCCTCCGCATCCACCCCGAGGACGACGGCACGTACACGCTGCCGGACGGGAACCTGTTCACGGGCAAGGAGGAGGACGAGGGCGGCGGCAAGACGCGCGGCGAGATCTATGTGATGGGCGTGCGCAACCCGGCGCGCATCTCGATCGACAAGAAGACCGACACGCTCTACGCGGGCTGGGTCGGACCCGACGCGGGCGAGCCGAGCACGACCTGGGGACCGGCGAAGTACGACACCTTCGCCAAGATCACCAAGGCGGGCAACCAGGGCTGGCCGTACTGCATGGGCAACAACCAGCCCTACCGCGACCGCAATCTGCCCGACCCGAGCAAGCCGCTGGGCTGGTACGACTGCGACAACCTCAAGAACGAGTCTCCTAACAACGACGGCCTGGTGAAGATCCCGCCGGCCCGGCCCAACAACATCTGGTACTCGCCCCAGGGCGGCGGCCCCGACTTCCCGAGGAACGCCGACGGCGTGCCCAGCTACAAGCTCGGCGAGCAGAAGCTGCGGCTCCCCTGGCTCAAGGGCGGCGGCCAGGCCGCGATGAACGGCCCGGTCTACCGCTACGACGCGGCCGGCGGGTCGAAGGACAAGTGGCCCGAGTACTGGGACGGCAAGTGGTTCGTCGGCGACCTCTACGACGGCGAACAGCCGCGGCACGCCGTGGTGATGCCCGACACCGACACGCCGGGCGCGCTGCCCGCGCACGCCGAGAGCCTGGACGGCATCGTCCCGGTCGGCGAGGGCGGCATCCGCAACCTGATGGACTGGAAGTTCGCCCCGGACGGCTCGCTGTACGTCCTGGACTACGGGCGCGGCTTCTTCACCTCCGACGACAAGTCGGCGCTGTGGCGCGTCACGTACAAGGGCGGGCCGCCGACACCGGCGGAGGGCGACCTGGCCGAGCCTCCCGAGGGGGCGTCGCGATGAGACGGACGACACGACACGCCCGGCGACCCCTGATCGCGCTGCTGTCGGCGCTGCTGATGGTGCTGGGGCTGACCACGGCCTCGGCGTACGGCCAGAAGTCGGCGCCGCCGGAAGGCCCCCGGCAGGAGGCTGCGGCCGAGCAGCAGGTGCTGACCTGGACCGCGGGCAACGACATCAACAAGTACACCTCGGCGCCCGCCACCGCCGTGGCCGGGAAGGCGACCATCGTCTTCGAGAACAGCGAGGCCACGGGCAACACGACGGGCATGCCGCACACCCTGACCTTCGACACCTCCAACCCCGACTACAACCAGGACGTCGACCTCGACATCCTCGCCAACCCCGGCGACGCGCAGGGCGGCAAGCACACGGCCGAGGTGACCCTCACCCCGGGCACGTACCGCTACCACTGCACGATCCCCGGGCACGGCGCGATGCAGGGCACCCTCGTGGTGACCGGCGACCCGGGCGAGGACACCGCGCCGCCGGAGACCTCCGCGAAGGTCGACGGGGAGAAGGACGACGCGGGGAACTACCTCGGGATGGCCACCGTCACCGTGACCGCGTCCGACGCGGGCTCGGGCGTGGACACCATCGAGTACGCGCTCGGCGACGGCGCCTGGCAGCCGTACACCGCGCCGGTGATGGTCCACGAGGTGGGCACGCACAAGGTCCGCTACAGAGCCAAGGACAAGGCGGGGAACACGGCCGCGGAGAAGTCCGTCGAGTTCACGGTCGTCCAACCGCCGGACGAGGACACGACGCCGCCGACGGTCTCCGCGAAGGCCGAGGGCTCGAAGAACGCGGACGGCGACTACGTCGGCAAGGCCGAGGTCACCGTCGAGGCGAAGGACGACAAGTCCGGCGTGGACAAGGTCGAGTACTCCCTGGACGGCGGCCCGTACCTGGCCTACGCCGACCCGGTCCTCATCGACCGTACGGGTCACCACACGGTGCTGTACCGGGCCACGGACAAGGCGGGCAACACCTCCGAGTCCGGCAAGCTGTCCTTCCGCGTGGTGCCGGGCGGCGGCGTGCCGTCGCCGGACTGCCCGGAGTTCGACGAGCGGCTGACCGTCATCGTCGGCACGGTCGACACGGGCGTGCCGAACCGGATGACGCAGCGGCGCTGCACCATCAACGAGCTGATCGAGGACGAGAAGGAGTGGACCTCGCAGGCGCTCTTCCTCAAGCACGTGAAGAGCGTGACGGCGAAGCTGCTGAAGGACGGCGTGATCGTCGAGCGTGAGCGCAAGCTCATCAATCGCGCCGCCCGCCAGTCCGGCATCGGCACGCCGGGCCAGGACACCGGCTACAAGCCGCTGTTCGACGGCACGAAGGAGTCGTTCGCGAAGTGGGAGCACGTCGGCGGCGGGGCCTTCGGGCTCAACGGCGACGGCACGATGACCACGTCCTCGAAGGTCGAGGGCATGGGCATGCTGTGGTTCCCGCAGCGCAGGTACGGCGACTTCTCACTCAAGCTGCAGTGGCGGGACGACGCGCCGGGCGACGCCGACTCCCGGGCCAACAGCGGCGTCTTCGTCCGCTTTCCCGACGTCCATGACCACCCGGAGGAGTCCCGGCCCGAGTGGGTCTCCATCAAGTACGGCCATGAGCTGCAGATCCTCGACAGGCCGGACGGCGACATGTACAAGTCCGGCTCGGTCTACGGCTTCGACCGGGTGAACCTCGCGAACGCGGGCGTCACCCCGAAGGGGACCTGGAACGACTACGAGATCCGCGTGATCGACCAGCACTACCAGATCTACCGCAACGGAGTGCTGATCAACGAGTTCGAGAACAAGGGCGGCCAGGTGTTCAACCCGCCGCGCGACGACGACCCGGGCACGGACGGGCGCCGCTACGCGTCGGGGTACCTCGGCCTCCAGACCCACAGCACGGGCGACGTGACGTCGTTCCGCGACATCCGGATCCGCGAGCTGTAGGGGGTACGCCGAGCAAGGCTCCGGCCCCGGTTCTCCCTCTGCGGAGAACCGGGGCCGGACCGGGTATTCGCCGGGGCGCTGAGCAGGGACTGCCCCGTCCTGTGCATCGCAGCCGACCGCCACATCGTGGTCGCGCGCGCAGTTCCCCGCGCCCCCTGAAGCGGCCCCTCCGGGGCCTGCTTCGGGGCTACTCCGAGGCGCTCATCAGCCAGGGAAGCGCGCCGGGATCCGCGTCATAGCCCTGGACGTCGCCCCGCAGCTCCCAGCCGCCGGTGCCGGTCCGCACGAACTCGGCCACCTTCGCCGCCGTCGCGCCCGCGACAGCGGAGAAGTCGTCCTGTGCCAGTTCGGTGTAGCCCTCGCGGAGCTTCACCTGCGTGTTCTGCACGTCGCCGAACGTGCGCCGCACGCCGGGCTGCTGCTGGATCGCGACGCCGACCAGCACCCGCACGTACCGCGGCGCCAGCCGCTCCAGCTCCAGCGTCATGACCTCGTCGGCGCCGAAGCCCTGGCCGGTCTGGCTGTCGCGGTTGAGGGTGATGGTGCCGTCGGGCGAACGACTGTCGAAGGACACCAGGTAGTCCGGCTCCTCCAGGGCGTCCGTGGTGAACGTCGCGGCGATTATGTCGAGGTCGCACGGCGGGGCCCCGAGCGGGGCCGGATCCCATTTGAGCGATACCTCGACCTTGTTGAGCCCTTTGTTCAGACCGCCCACGGGACCACCCTTTCTCGGGACCGCCAACTTCCTGGATCTTCGCGGCAGTTTCCCATCTTGCCACGGAGCGTGCGCGCTCAGGCGTCCACGCGTCGCAGGGCCGTGTACTGGAGGACGGCGAAGCCCGCGACGACCGCCGCCTGGAGCGGGGCCCAGACCGTGCCGGCGGTGGTGAGCCCGTCGAACCAGAGGGTCATGGCCGCGATGCTCAGGACGGCCCAGGCGAGGTTGATCTCGACGATCGCCCGGACGGCGAGCCGGGGCGCGGGACGCCGGGTCGCGGTCCAGCCGACGGCTACGGCGTACAGGACCAGCCCGGCGCCGAGGCCCGCCAGCAGTTCCTGGCCGACGCCCAGCAGCCGCCCGCAGGGGCCGGAGAGCAGCAGGTAGGCCAGGCCGTTGACGCCGGTGACGGCCGCGTCGAGGGCGAGGAAGCGGCGCAGCCAGACGGCGGCGGACGCGTCGGTGTGCGGTCGCGCGTAGGACAGAGCCATGAGGAGCACCTCCAGGTCGGAGCGGAGTGGGCACGCCCCACACTGCCGGGGCGCCCGCCGGGGGTCGATTACCGCCGGGGTAATCCCCGGGCCTCACGGCGCGCGCCAGCGCTCCCCGTCGCGTACGCGCGCGAAGCCGAGCCAGAGCGCTTCCATCGCGGCCCGTACGACGCGCTCGCGGGGCACGTCGCGGTGGTCGAGCCACCACAGGGCGAAGCCCTGGAGGACGGCGCGGCAGGCCTCCCAGGCGAGTTCGGCCTCGATATCGCCCGGCTCGTAGGGCGTCAGGCCGATCTGGTCGGCGAAGAACGGCAGCAGCGCGTCGCGGCTCCCCTCGACGACGGCGGCGTGCTCGGCGCGCACTCGCCCGCCGCCCCGAACACGTGGCACCCCGCCGGGGGACGGGCGCGGCCCCGCCGCCGGGGAGCCGTCACGGGACGGCTCCGGCGGACGAGGGCAGCGGCTGATACCGGTTGCCGTGGTAGACGACGGGCGCGCCGGGCTCCGCCGCGACACCGGCGTCCGTCCACACGGGCCGCCCCAGCACGAGGGTGTGGTCGGCCGCGCCGATGAGCCGCTCGCGTACGCAGACGCAGGCGGCGACGGCGCCCTCCAGCACCGGCGCCCCGGCGCGCATCCGCCACGGGGTGCCCGCGAACCGGTCGGCGTGCCGCGCGGCGCCGCCCGCGAACCGGCCCGCCAGTTGGCGCTGGTCCCAGCCCAGCACGTTGATGCCGAAGGCGCCGTGCCCGGCCACGGCGGCGAGCGTACGGCTGCCGTCCGCGAGGGAGACCAGCAGCAGCGGCGGGCGCAGTGACACCGACAGAAACGCGTTCACCGTGCACCCCGCGGGCTCCCCGCCCAGCGTGCCGGTGACGACGGCGACCCCGGTCGCCCAGGCCCGCATGAACGCCCGTACGTCGGGCCCGGAGGCCTCTCCCGGGATCGCGCGCGTTCCGGCCGCGCGGGGGCCGTCCTCCTCGCGCAGGGCGCTCATGACACCTCCTCCAGGACGTCCGGGGCCGTGTCCGGCCGCGCGGCGCAGCGGGAGCGGAGGGCGAGCAGCTCCCCCCGGTCGGCGCCCGGCAGGCCCAGCGCGCGGTCGCAGTCACGCGCCGCGGCGTCCCAGGAGCCCGCGGCGGCGTGCACGAAGGCGCGGTTGTAGAGCAGGTCCGGGTCGTCGGGGGCCTGCCCCAGCGCCCGGTCGAGGTCGGCGAGCGCCCGTGCGGGGTCGCCCGCCTCGTGGGCGAGGGCCGCGCGGGCGGCGAGCGCGCCGACGAGGGTGGTGTCGGTGGCCAGCGCGGCGTCGAAATCGGCGCGGGCCGCGTCCGCCTCGCCGTCGCGCAGCGCGAGCATGCCGCGTACGCACAGCAGGCGCGGCTGCGCGGGGTCGAGGCGCAGCCCGTCGGCGACGAGGGCGCGTACGGCGTCCGTCCCGTCCGACTCCAGCAGCAGGTCCGCGAGGGACGCGCGGGCCTCCGCCTGGTCGGGCTCCAGCTCGACGACGCGGGCGAACTCGGCCGCCGCCTCCTCCGTCCTGCCCATCTCCAGCAGCAGGTCGCCGCGGTTGTAGTGCAGTTCCCAGAAGGGCGGGGAGAGGGAGATGGCCCTGTCGTAGTCGGCGAGGGCACCGCGCGGGTCGCCGAGTTTGCGGCGGACGTCGGCGCAGTCGAAGTAGTAGTCGGGGTAGTGGGGGTCGGCCTCGATGACCTTGAGGAAGTCCGCGAGGGCCTCCTCCGGACGGCCGAGCGCGTCCTTGAGCTTGCCCCTGTTGTGGACGAGCACGGACTTGTGCAGGCGGTGCTGGTCGGGACCGAGTTCGGTGCGCAGCCGTTCCATGCCCAGCTCCACGAGCCGCAGCGCCTCGTCGAGGTTGCCCAGGTGCATCTCGACGAGGGCGAGGCCGTTCTGCTGGAACGTCAGATGGAAGGCGCGCTCCTCGCGGTCCTCCCACTGGGAGGCGAGGGCGATCGACCCGTTGATGGCGGCCTTGGCACGGCGGTGGTCCCGGTTCTCGGCGGAGCGGAAGCGGGTGTAGATCATCGCCATCGCGTATCCGGTGAACAGGTGCAGCCCCGGTTCGTCGAACATGCAGCGCAGATCGAGGTAGAGGTCCTCGGCCTCCTCGTACTGCCCCAGCACCGCCAGGGCCGTGGTGGCCTTGGTGGCGATCTGCCAGTACTGGACGGTCTCGGTACGCGGGTCGGTGAACTCGCGGCCCCGCACGCCGTAGTCGTACAGCGCGTGGTAGAAGCCGCGCTCCACGGCGAAGTCGGCCGCCTCCCTGAGGGCCTCGCCCGCGCGGCCCCGACTGCTGCCGCGTTCGAGGTGGTAGGGGAGGGCGCCGAGGAAGGCCCCCGGCACCTCCCGCAGTTCGGCGGCGCGCCCCTCGTGCAGCGCGACGGCCGCGTCCGGTTCGGCGGCGCGGAGGGCGTCGTACGCCTCCCGCTCGGCCGGGTCCTCGCCGGTGCAGTCCGAGGCGACGAACGCGCGGGCGAGCGCGTCCCGGCTCCGGCCCTCCCCCGTCGGCCTCGTCCCGGCCCGTACGTCGAGCGGCGTGCACCGGGTGTGCTCCGCGAGCGCGCCGCGCAGTTCCCCGGGCAGGTCCCCGCCGTCGCCCCGCGTGTGGACGGTGATCCGCAGCGGCCCCGTACGGGAGCGGCGCAGCAGGATGGCGAGGAACTCCTGGTCGGTGTGGTCCGCCTCGTCGACGCGGGTGAAGGCGAGCGTGAGAGGCGCGCCGCCCGGGGCGAGCCGGGCCCAGGAGTGCAGGAACTCGGTGATGCCGTGCGCGATGCGCCGGGTGCGCGTCGGCGCGTACAGCCGCGTGCGTTCTACGGGGACGGCGAGGGCGGTGAGGGTCGCGGGCGCGGCCCCGATGAGGGCGTGCAGCTCGGGCGCGACGGTGAGGATCTCGATGGTGTGCGCACGTGGCAGCGCCGGGTCCGCGGCGTGGGCGGCGGGCACCAGGGCCCGCACGAGCGCGCCGACGCCGGTGTACGGGCCGCGCAGCCGACGGTGGCAGTCGACCGTGTGGTCGGCGCCGTGGCGGTCGGACCGGTGGCCGTCGGATCCATGGCCGTCGGGCCCATGGCCGTCGGGCCCATGGCCGTCGGGCCCATGGCCGTCGGGCCCATGGCCGTCGGACCGGTGGCCGGTCACGGGTGCGAGCGCGAGCGCCGCGTGTGCCGCCGCGTCCGGGCCCGTGATCCAGGTGTGGGTGGTGGTCATACCGACTGTTCCTTCCGGGCGGAGCTGACGGAGCGGGAGCCGCGCCCCGCGAACAGCGGGAGCGCGACGAACTGGACCACGGCCAGCAGCAGGGTGACCGCCGAGTCCCAGAACCGCGCGTCGTCCAGGGACGCGCGGCCGAAGCCCTCCACGACGCGGGTGGCGAATTCGAGGACCACGGGCCCGACGACGAGCAGGGCGCCCGCCACCAGGAAGAGGACGCCGCCGACGAGGATCACCGCGTACCAGGGCGCGACGGCCCGGTCGCGGGGCGACCACTCGCGCTCCTCCAGGCCCGCGAGCCGGACCCCGGGGATCCGGGCCAGGAGGGGGAAGGTGCGGCGCAGGTACGCGGAGGCCACCTCGTGGAGGTTGGTGCAGCCCAGGGCCGTCGCGACGACGTAGTACATGTCGGTGCGCAGGCACAGGTAGAACTGCCACGCGAGCCGGATGAGCGTCACATAGCAGACGGCCAGCGCGAGCCCGCCTGGCCACGAGAGGGTGCCGTCGGCGAGGTCGGCCCCCGCGAGCGTGAGGGTGACGCAGACCATCACGGCGTCGGTGAGCATCCCCGCGAGGAACGGCAGATAGCGCCGCGCGCGCGGGACGCCGAGCAGCCCGTCGAGGCTCGTCTCGAAGACCGGCAGGAAGTATCTGCGGCCCATGCCGAGCCTGGTCGGCAGCCCCAGCCTGCGTCCCGCCAGCGCGTGGGCTCCCTCGTGGAGCAGCGCCAGCGGGAGCTGGACCAGCGCGAGGCCGAGCTGGACGACGAGGAGGGACGGGGAGAAGAAGACGTGCCGGGCGTGCGGGCGTACGCCCGGCTCGCTCACGAGGAACCAGACAGCCACGGCGGCGAGCAGCACGTAACAGGCCCAGGCCCAGGGCGAGAAGACCGCCCTGCCGAGGGTCCGGAAGCGGACGCGGGGCAGTTCGGCGGGGGCCGCGCCCTCGCCGCGTACGAAGCCCAGCTCGTCGAGGGTGGCGACGAAGTCGTCCATGTCGACGGTCTCGCCGTACGTCGCCTCGTACCACGCGGCGGCCTCGGGGGCGGGCGCGCCCTCGGCGAGGCGGCCCAGGAGGGCGGCGCCGTCGGCGGGCAGCAGGGCGTAGGCGGCGGCGTCGGCACGGCCCACCATGACGCCGTCGGGCTCGGGGACGAACGTCAGAGGATGCAGGGAAACGCGGGTGACGGCATTCATCGTGGCTCGGGATCTCTTCCGGCAGCGGGAAAGGGCCAGGGGGCTTCTGATGGATCTCCGTGGAGCGACGCCGCGGAGATCCATCAGAAGCCCCCTGGCGGCGGGGCCCGTGCGGGAGCGTTCCTCCGCGCGAGCCCCGCGTGTGGTCGGTGCGGGACCCGCGGGGACGGCACTCGGGCCGCCCGGGCGCGGGCCCCGCGAAGGTGGGCTCAGCAGCCCCAGGTGTAGATCCCGGCGGACGACGTCAGCTTGACGGCGCCGGTCGTGCGGACCGTGATGGTCTTCATGGCAGGCGTGTCCCCGCCGCTCAGCAGCAGGTGCACTGGTAGACGCCGGCGGACGACGTCAGCTTGATGGAACCGGTCTTGCGCACGGTGATCTTCTTCATGGATCTCACTTCCCCGTTCGGGTCTGGGAGCGCCGGACCTCCCGGCGTGACCGTCACGCTGCCAGCGCGCAACGGGGCGGCACATGGGGAGGCGCCCCCCATGTTCCGCGCCCCGCCCGCCGCCGAATGCGGGGGCGCCGCCCCCATGCCCCGGGGGCGGCGCACGGCGAGGCTCGTGCCATGCGAGACGACACCCTTTCCGTTCTCGTCTGCGGATCCAGCGCGGCGAGCAACCTGCCTTCGTATCTGACCTGGCTGCACCAGGAGATCGACCTGCCTCTCCGGGTCCTGCTCACCCACAGCGCCGAGCGGTTCGTGCCCCGGGAACTGGTGGCCTGGCACGTCGACGAGATCTTCACGAGCGACGATCCGGGCCTGAACCCGACCGAGTTCGCGCGCCGTTCGCTGGCGGTCGTGGTCCTGCCCGCGACGGCCCACATGCTGGCCTCGGCGGCGCTCGGCCTGGGCGGCTCGCCCGCGCAGACCGTGTTGCTGGCGGCCGAGCGGCCCGCGCTGTTCTTCCCGAGCATGAACGGGATCATGTGGGCCAGGAAGTCCACCGCTCGCCACGTCGAGGCGCTGCGCGCGGACGGCCACACCGTCGTCGAGCCGCGCGAGTCCGAGGTGTACGAGCTGTGGCAGCGCGAGGTCGTCATCGGGCCCGCGCTGCTCCCGCCCGACCAGGCCGCGGAGACCGTCGTCAAGTGGGTGGAGGCGGGGCTCCCGGCGGATTGACACTCAGCTCATTGCTGTGCGCGTCCCCGAATACCCCGCTACGACGCCCACCCGGTGCCGCTACCGTGCGGGACGAGCACAGTGGAGAGCACGAGCGCATCACGACGGGGGACGTCATGCGGGGGATGCACGCGGAACACCTCATGGGCCGCGACAGAGAACTCGAAGAACTGAACCGGGCGTTGGACGACGCCCTCGCGGGCCGGGGCGGAGCCGTCTTCCTCCTCGGCGAGGAGGGGGTCGGCAAGACGCGTCTCACCAGGGAGGTCGCGGACCGGGGCGCGGCACGCGGCGCGCGCGTACTGCGCGGCGGGGCCGGCACGGTCGGCCCAGCGGTGCCGTTCCGGCCGCTGACCGAGGCCCTGTTGCGGCTCTTCCGGGAGCCCGCGCTGCTGCCCGGGCCGTGCGCCGTGCCCGCGCCGTACGGTGCGGCACTGCGCGGCCTGGTGCCCGACTGCTCCAGGGCGGGGGCGTCGTCGGGGCCGGGGGCGGGGGCGGCGCCGGGTGCGGAACTCTCGTACGAGGTCGAGGCCGAGACCGCCGCCGAGACCGTGCCAGGGCGCGAGTTCGGCCGTGGGCCCGGCCTCGGACACAGCCCCGGTCCCGGAGACGCCGGGAACACCTGGAACACCGGGGACGCCGGGGACGCCGAGGGCAGCGGCGCCGCCGGCTCGCTCGTCGTGCTCGCCGAGGCCGTGCTGCGGCTGACCGCCGTCGCCGGGGGCGAGGAGGGATGCCTGCTCGTCCTGGAGGACCTGCACGCAGCCGACCCCGCGACGCTCGCCGTCGTCGAGTACCTCGCCGACAACCTGGACGCGCAGCGCACCATGCTGCTGGCGACCGTACGGTCCGAGCCGTGCGCGGCGCTCGACCTCGCGTACGCCGCCCGCGCGCACGGCCGGGGCAGGCTGCTGACGCTGGGGCGGCTCGGGAAGGAGGCCAGCGGGGCGCTGCTCGCCTCCTGTCTGCGTACCGATCCTGCGCGGCTGCCCCACGCGGCCGTCGAGACGCTGTGGGAGGGGAGCGCGGGAAACCCCTTGCTCCTCCAGGAGCTGCTGGGCGAACTGGTACGGCGCTCGACGCTCGTTCCCGAGGCCGACGGCTGGCGCCTGACGGGCGATCCGGCCGTCCCGGTGCCGCGCGCGCTGGTGCGCCGGGTCGCGCGGGGCGCGGACCGGACGGGGCCCCGGGGGCGCGCTCTGTTCACGGCCGCGGCACTGTTCGGGCAGCGGTTCCCGCTGCCGGTGGTGCAGCGGGCGACGGGCCTCGACGACCACGAGATGCTGGAGTACCTCAAGGAGGGCGTGGCGCGCGGCTATCTGGAGGCGGGTGAGCCCGCCCCGGACTGGTACGTGTTCCGGCATCCCGTCCTGCCCGCCGCGCTGCTCGCGGGGCTGACCCCGGCCGAACGGGCGGTCCTCGTACGGCAGTTGACCGACGCGATCGAGGAGCTGCACCCCGGGATGCCGGGCGCGTGGTGCCGTACGGCGGCCGGGCTCGCGCTCGACGCGGGCGATCCGCTGGGCGCCGCGCGGCTGCTCGCACGGGTGGGCGGCAGGGCGCTGGCCGAGGGCCGGGTGGACGCGGCGGCCGGGACGCTGGGCCGGGCGCACGCGCTGCTGGCCGGTCTGGACGGGGAGGCCGCCGCGGAGTCGCGGTCCGCCGTGCTGGGCCGGCTGCTGGACGCCCGTACCGGCGCCGGGGACACCGAGGGTGCCCTCGCGCTCGCGGACGAGGTGGACGCGCTGTGCGGCGTGCACCCCGATCCGGCGTACGCGGCGGCGCTCCGCGCCGGTCTCGCGCGCGCCGCGACCGCCGCCGGGCGGCCGGAGGAGGCCCGTCACTGGCTGGACGCCGCGCGCTCGGGCCTCGGCCACGGCGCGGCGCCCGTCCGGGCCGGGCTCGACGCGGCGGACGCACATCTCACGCTCCGCTCCCCCGCCGCGAACGGCACCGACGCCGCCGAGGTGACCCGCGGCACCGACCGCACCGGCGGGGCGGTCGGTGCCGCGGGGAAGGCCGAACGGCTCGCGCGCGGCGCGCTGTCCCACGCCGGTGACGACGCCGCCGTCGCGTGCGAGGCCTGGCAGGCGCTCGGCGCCCTGTCGCTGCGCTCCGCGCCCGGCGCCGCGAACTCCTGCTTCGAGCAGGCGCGTTGGCTCGCCGAGCGGGCCCGGCTGCCGCTCGCGAGGCTCGACGCGCACCTGGGCCGGGCCACGGCGTACTGGCTCACGCGGGGCGACACACGGCACCTGGAGCGCGTACAGAACGAGGCCGCGCAGCTCGGCGCCGCCCCGCCCGGGCTCACGGCCGCGTCCGTACTCGCGCTCGACGCGGTGCTCGGCGGGCGGTACGAGGAGGCCGCGCCGCTCGTCTCCCGGTGCCGTCGGCGTGCGGACGGCCTCGGGCTCGCCGACGCGCGGGCCCTCGCCCCGCTGACGGCCGCCGTGCTCGCGGGGCACCAGGGCCGACGGGCGGTCCTGGAGCGGGCGTGGGGCGAGTTCGCCGAGCACGGCGGCGCGCGTACAGGCTGGGCGGCGGTCGGCCGGGGCCTCGCGCTGGCCTTCTGCGCGCTGCTGGAGGAGGACCGGGAACGGGCCCGCGAGGAGCTGGCGCACGCCGCCTCCCTGGAGCGGCACCACCCCGCGCCCCTCCCCCTGTCCGGCCGTCACGGCCTGTCCCTCCTCCTCGACGCCCTCACGGGCGAGGGACCGCACGCGGCACGGCCCCCCGGAACCGCCTCCGGCCCCACGGCGGGCACGGTGGGCGACGGCCCGCCCGGCGTCGGCCGCCCGCCCGGCGTCGGCGGCCCGCCCGATCTCCGCGTCCACGCGGTCCGCTGGAACCGGCACTTCGCGCTCCTCGCGCGGGCCGTCGCGCTCGGCAGGGCGGGGCACCCCACGGAGGCGGCACACGCGGTCGCGGAGGCCGCACGCGCGGGGGCGCCGTTCCCCATGGCCCGGCACCTGGGCCTGCGGCTGGTCGCGGAGGCGGCGTACGCGGAACGCTGGGGCGCGCCCGAGGAGTGGTTACGGGGCGCGGAGGAGCACTTCCACACCGCGCACGTCCCCGCGGTCGCCGCCGCGTGCCGCGCGCTGCTGCGCCGTACGGGCGCCGCGCTGCCGCAGCGCCGCAGGGGCACGTCGCACGTGCCGCACGCGCTGCGGCTGCTGGGCGTGACGGGACGCGAGTTCGAGGTGTTCCGGCTGATGGGCCGCCACCCCGGGAACCTGGCCATCGCGGGCGAGCTGTTCATCTCGCCGCGTACGGTCGAGAAGCACGTCGCGAGCCTGCTCGCCAAGACCGGGCAGCCGGACCGGGCCTCGCTCAGCGCCTTCGCGAGGCGGCAGGAGTCGGATGCCTCGGGCGGGGTACTCGGCCCGCATGACTGAGAAGGCGCTTTACCCTCGTGCGGGCCAGCGTGCCGCCACAGCGCCGGGCACAGATCTGTCCGAGCCGGTGGCGCGGATCGTCCGTGAGGAACTGAAGGTCATCCAGGACGAGATGCGCGCCGAACTCCGCGCGCAGCCGCAGCGCCGCGCGGTGAAGATGAACGCGGGCGCCACGGCGGCCTCGCTCTACGGAGGCGGCGCGCTCGCCGTCGCCGTGGGGCTGCTGCTGGCGCTGGCGCTGCCCGGCTGGGCCGCGTTCCTGATCGTCGCCGCGGGCCTCTTCGGCCTCGCGCTGGCGTTCCGCGCGGCGGCACGCGACCGCAGGCACCGTACGGCGGACACCGCGTCCGGCGAACGTCCCCCGGCTGCGCCGCCCGCTCCGCCGACCGCCCCCGCGGGGCTGGGCACGGGCACCGGCATCGGCGCGGGCCCGATCCCGCCGACGCCGGGCACGCCGCCCGCGGCTCCGCCCCCGACCCCCGGCGCCGACCCGGAGAGCCCCCACCACAGGGCCTGACGGCCACGGCGCCGCACCCCCGCCCATCACGGCCGACGGGCCCCGCGCCCGTCGGCCCCTAGCGCGCCCGCGCGCGGTTCCGGTGTCGCGGGCGCCACGGGTCAGTGACCCTCGGCCGCGAGCCGGGCGGCGATCTCGGTGCGGGAGGAGGCGCCGAACTTGGCGAGGATGTGTTCGAGGTGCGCGTCGACGGTGCGCTTGGAGATGACCAGCCGCTCGGCGATCTGACGGTTCGACAGGCCCTGGGAGACGAGCGCGGCGACCTCGCGTTCGCGGCGGGTGAGCGCGTCGGCAGGGGCGTGCCGGGGGCGGGGCGCGGCGCGGGGGCTCGCGGCGCGGGGCTCGTCCAGGGCGTAGGCGACGGTGTCCTCCAGGGGGCAGTCGGCGCCGCGGCGGCGCAGCAGCGCGTACCGCTCCTCGCCGAGGGCCGCCCGCGCGACCTCCCGTACGTGCTGGTCGTAGCGCTCCATCGTCGCGGTGAGCCGGGGGCGGCTGCCCGCGCTGATCCAGCGTGCGGAGGCGGCGCCCTGGAGCCAGGCCGTGCGCTCGTAGCGCTCGTCGGCGGCGGCGAGCCAGGCCAGCCCCGACAGCGCGTACCCGGTCCCGGCGGGGTCGCCCAGCTCGTGCTTGAGGCGCAGCGCCCGGCCGACGTCCTCGGCGCTCTGCTCGAACGCGCCGCGCGCGTAGTGCGCCATGCCGCTGACGAAGAAGAGATAGCCCCGCAGCCAGTGCTCCCCGCTGCGCTCGCCCAGGATCCGGTGGCCCAGGCGGCAGTACGCGAGGCACTTCGCGGGCTCGCCCGCGAGCTGGAAGCCGTAGGCCATCGTGCCGTAGAGCACGCACAGGCCCGTGCGGTCGCCCAGCGCGCGCATGCGGCGCTCCGCCTCGGCGGCGACGGTCGCGGCCTCCGCGAAGCGGTGCTGCGCGGCGAGGCTGAGCTGCAGGTGGGCGTGGGCGCGTGCCGCGTGGACGTCATCGAGCGGGCCCAGTTCGATGGCGGCCGACAGGTCGGCATCGGCCGCCGCGAGGTCGCGCTGGAAGGTGGCCAGGGAGGCGCGGACGCTGAGCGCCCGTACGCGCTCGGGGCAGGGCGCGGGGAAGCGCTCCAGCACCCGCGTCTGCCAGTAGCGGCCCTCGGTCATGCGGCCGGTCGCGAGCCAGTACCCCCACAGTCCGCCGGCGAGGGCCGCGGCGGTGGTGGCGGTGCCGGGCAGCGCGAGCGCGTACTCCAGCGCGGCGCGGACGTCGGCGTGGTCGCGGCGCAGGGCGTGGGCGCGGGCGAGCTGGCCGTCGTGGAGGAAGCGGGCGTCGAAGTCGGCGGCGAGTGCCGCGTACCGCTCGACGTGCCGCAGCCGTGCGGGGCCGAGTTCGCCGCGCTCGGCACCGTACTCGCGGAGGGTGTCGAGCAGCCGATAGCGGGTGCCGTGCTCCTCGTCGTCCTCGCGCAGTACCACCGACTTGTCGACGAGGTGGATGAGGGTCTCCAGGATCTCCTCGCGGGGCAGCTCGGCGTCGGCGCACACCTCTTCGGCCGCGGCGACGTCGAAGGAGCCGGCGAAGACCGAGAGCCGGGCCCACAGCAGCCGCTCCTGCGCGTCGCACAGGCCGTAGCTCCAGTCGATGGCGGTGCGCAGCGTCTGGTGGCGGGGCAGCGCGGTGCGCCGTCCGCCGGTCAGCAGCCGGAAGCGGTCCTCCAGGCGGTCCACGAGCTGGCCGAGGGGGACGGCGCGGAGCCGCACGGCGGCGAGTTCGAGCGCGAGGGGGATGCCGTCCAGGCGGCGGCAGAGCTTGACGACGTCCGCGCGGTTGCGGCCGGTCACGGCGAAGCCGGGCAGCACGGCGGCGGCACGCTGCTCGAACAGCTCGACGGCGTCCCCGCCGCCCCGCGCGTCCCCCGCATCCGCGCCCCCCGCGCCCGCGCCCGCGTTCCCCGTGCCCGCCGCGCCGTCCACGTCCCGCACCGGCAGCGGCGGCACCGGGCAGGTGTACTCGCCGGGCACGTCCAGCGGCTGACGCGAGGTGGTCAGGAGGGTCACGGCGCGGGTCTCGCGCAGCAGGATGTCGGCGAGCATCGCGCAGGCGTCCACGAGGTGTTCGCAGGTGTCGAGGACGAGCAGGATCTCGCGCTCGCGCAGATGGTCGACGAGGACGTCGAGCTGGTCGCGGGAGTCCTGCTCGGGCAGGCCGAGGCAGGTGGAGAGGGTGTGGGTGAGCAGCTCGGGGTCGCGCAGCCCGGTCAGCTCGACGAGGCAGACCCCGTGCGCGTACCGCGAGCGGAGGCGGGCGGCGGCGCGCAGCGCCGTGCGGGTCTTGCCGACGCCGCCGGGCCCGGTCACGGTCACCAGCCGGGCGCGCTCCAGGAGCCCTTCGAGCTGCCGGAGTTCGGCCGATCTGCCGACGAACCCGGTGACTTCCATGGGGAGTTCGCCCGTACGCCGCTGGATCACGCCGAATGCCATGGATGTGCCTCACCGTCGTGCCGACCCCGTGCCCACTGGGGAGGATACGCAGCACAGCACTCGTTGTAAGGGGCGGTCAACGGTTCGTGACGCGCGCCATCCGCGGGACGGGGCCGAAGCGGCCGGACTCGAAGTCCACGAAAGCCTGACGGAGTTCGTCCTCGCTGTTCATCACGAAGGGGCCCCCGGCGGCGACCGGTTCGCCGATGGGGCGCCCGGAGAAGAGCATCAGCGTGGTGCGTTCGCCGCCGGGCGGGGTCGTCATCACCAGCTCGCTGACGGTGTCGTCCCCGGAGGCCGGGTCGGCCACGGGGTCGGACCAGGCCGTCTCGCCCTCCCAGAGCCGGTGCCCCGCGAGGGTGGCCGAGCCGGAGACGACGTAGGCGAACGCCCGGTCGTGCGAGGCGAGGAGCTGGCTGTAGGTGGTGTCCGGGTCGAGGGTGACGAAGAGCCCGGTGACCGGCCACAGCGTGGCGGCGGGCCCGGTGGCGCCGCCGGTGGCGCCGGAGACGACCTCGACGCGGACGCCGGGCTCGGTGTAGACGCCGTGGTCCTCCGGGAGCAGGTCCTGGTAGTGGGTCGCGGTCATCTTCAGCCCGCTCGGGAGGTTCAGCCAGAGCTGCAGGGTGTGCGCGTACTCGTCGCGGTAGGCCAGCTCGCGGTGGATGATGCCCCGGCCCGCGGTCATCCACTGGACGCCGCCCGCGGTGAGCGTGCCCGCGTTGCCGAGGCTGTCGCCGTGCTCCAGGACGCCGCCGAGGACGACGGTGATGGTCTCCATGCCGCGGTGCGGGTGCCAGTCGAAGCCCGTCGAGGAGAACCAGTCCTCGGCCATGAGCAGGAAGGGGTCGGTGCGGCGGAAGTCGCCGGGCGCGATGACCAGGGCCTTGTTGTCCACCTGGGTGTCGGGGCCCGCGACCTGCCGGGGCTCGGAGCGCTGCACATGACGGAGCGTGACGGCGCCGTGGTCGGAATCGTGGCGGTCCATGGGTGGAGTCCCTCCCGTCGGTCCACGGGGTCCGGGGTCGGCCTCCGGCCATGGTGCGCCTGCCCGGGCCGGCCCGCACCCCGGGCCCGGGATTCACCGTACGTACGCACGTGGGGCGGTCCGCTCAGGTGCGTACGGCGAACGTGTCCAGCGCGTGGAGGATCCGGTCGCCCATCGCCGGGCTGCCCAGGTGCCCCGCGTCGTCGACGACGGTCAGCTCGGCGTCCGGCCAGGCGCGCGCCAGCTCCCACGCGGTGCGCAGCGGCCCGCCCAGGTCGAGGCGGCCATGGATCAGCGCCCCGGGGATCCCGGCCAGCCGCCCGGCGTCCCGCAGCAGCTCGCCCTCCTCCAGCCAGGCCCCGTGCGAGAAGTAGTGCGCGCAGATCCGGACGAGCGCGAGCCGGGCCGTGCCGGGGCGGCCGGAGTACGGCGCGGGGGTGCCGTTCGGCTCGGGCGCGAGGACTGTGTCCTCCCAGGCGCACCACTCGGCGGTGGCCCGCTCGCGCACGGCGGGGTCGGGGTCCTCGGTGAGGCGCGCGTAGCCGGAGAGCACCTCGGCGATGTCGCCGGAGTCGTGCGTGACGCCGGAGACGCCGGAGGCGGCCGCGAAGCGCTCCCACGCCTCGGGGAAGTAACGGCCCACGCCCCGGTAGAGCCAGTCGGTCTCGGTGCGGCGGGTCATGGTGACCGCCGGGATCACGATCTCGGATACCCGCTCGGGATGCCGCTCGGCGTAGGCGAGGATCAGCGTCGAGCCCCAGGAGCCGCCGAACAGCAGCCAGCGCCCGATCCCGAGGTGCGCCCGCAGCAGCTCCATGTCGGCGACGAGGTGCGCGGTGGTGTTGTGCCGCAGGTCGGTGCCGGGGTCGCCGGCGTGCGGGGTGCTGCGGCCGCAGCCGCGCTGGTCGAAGAGGACGACGCGGTAGCGCGCGGGGTCGAACCAGCGCCGGAACCCCGCCGAGCAGCCCGAGCCCGGGCCGCCGTGCACGACGAGCGCGGGCTTGCCGTCGGGATTGCCGCACGCCTCCCAGTGCACGAGGTTCCCGTCGCCCACGTCGAGCATCCCCGACGCGTACGGCTCGACGTCCGGATACCGCGTCCTCATGTCCCGCCTCATGTCCCGCCCCATGTCCCGCCCCATTTCCCGTCCCTCTCCTGGATACCGACTGCGGAACGTACGTCACGCCTACACCTGGCGCCACCACGGGTCGCGCACGGCACGGTCCTCGTCGGCGGAGCAGGCCACGCCGGTGACGACCGCGTGGCTGTCGGTGCTCCAGCCGTAGACGCCCTGGCCCTGGCGGCCCAGCTCGACCAGGCGCTGCCGGGAGCCGCCGTCGCCGGTGTCGACCGTGCAGCGCAGGACGGGGGCCCAGGACTGCCCGTCGAGCGCCGCCGTGAGCGCCGTGAGGGGCAGCACGACGACGGTGAGCAGCAGCGCGACGGCCTGCTCGGCGGAGACCAGGGCGCCGCGGCCCGTACGGTAGGCGGCCAGCACGCCGTACCGCAGCCCGAGCAGCACCAGCCCGGTGCCCAGCCCCCACCAGCCCCCGTAGAAGACCGCCATGAGCGTGCCGATCGCGAGGGGCGCGGCGAGGGAGAGCGCGACCAGCCGCGCCTGCGCCGCCCAGCCCCGGCCGCGGGGCACGGCGCCGCGCGCGGCGAACCAGCCGAGGACGACGCGGGAGACCACGACGGCGAAGACGGCCGCGAGCAGCGGGTTGGTGAGCATCATGCCGATGGGGATGTCGATCCAGTTCGAGGGCTGGAGGACGAGGAAGACCTCCCACGCGGAGTGCCCGCCGCCCACGGTCCAGGCGACCTTCACGGCGGGCAGCGCCAGCGCGACGGCGAGCACGACCGTGTGCCCGGGCCCGCCGTGCCGGTCCTCCGCCCGCCGCCCGCCGCCGCCCGCGCCCTCGGCCGTCCCGGTCTTCTCGCCCTGTTCCGCCATGGCTCGATCCTCCGGACGCGCCGCGCGGCCCCGCGAGCGCTGTGGCCCAGAGGGAGGTGCCGCCGACCCCGTACGGGCGGATGCGGGAGAATGGGCGGGTCGCCGCGTCCCAGGAGTGCTCGTACGTTGTCCTCGCAGGCCCCCACCCCCGCCACCGCCCCCGACCGCGCCCTGAGCGCCGACTGCGCGCAGTGCTTCGGCCTGTGCTGCGTGGCGCTCCCCTTCGCCGCCTCGGCCGACTTCCCCGTCAGCAAGCGCGGGGGTGAACCCTGCGTGAACCTGCGGGAGGACTTCCGCTGCGGCATCCACGCCCGGCTGCGCGAGGAGGGCTACCAGGGCTGCACGGTCTACGACTGCTTCGGCGCGGGCCAGCGCGTCTCCCAGGAGACGTTCGGCGGCCGGGACTGGCGGGCGGAACCGGTGAGCGCCGAGCTGATGTTCGCCGTGTTCCCGGTGACCCGGCAGCTCCACGAGCTGCTCTGGTACGTGACGGAGGCGCTGTCCCTCTCCCCCGCCCGCTCCCTCCGGCCCGACCTGCGTGCCGCGCGCGCCGAGATCGACCGGCTGGCGGGCGGCGCAGCCGAGGAGCTGGCGAAGCTGGACGTGGAGGCCGTGCGCGGCGAGGTCAACGGCCTGCTGCTGCGCGTCAGCGACCTGGTGCGGGCCACCGTTCCGGGCCGTAAGAAGAACCACAGGGGCGCCGACCTGCTCGGGGCCAGGCTGCGGAACGCCAAGCTGCGCGGCGCGAGCCTGCGCGGGGCGCTGCTCATCGCCGCCGACCTCGGCGGCGCCGATCTGCGCACGGCCGACATGATCGGCGCCGACCTGCGGGACGCGAATCTGGCGGGCGCCGATCTGACGGACGCCTTCTTCCTCACCCAGCCCCAGGTCAACGCGGCCCGGGGCGACGCGACGACGCGCCTCCCCGGCGCGCTCGCCCGCCCGGCGCACTGGGAGGGCGAGGGCGCGCCGCGGAGGTAGCGGCCCCGCTCACTCCGTCACGAAGTCGCCCATCATCGCCATGTCCTCGTGGCGGGAAGGACACCGTGGACCTGCCGCCCTCGGACGCGGTGGAGGTCGCCGTCCGCTTCACGGGCCACGCGGGCACGTTCACGCTCCACTGCCACAACCTGGAGGTGCCCGGCCTCCAGCGGGAGAAATCGACGACGACGTCCATCCGTTCGCCCGGGGCGTTCCCGTACGTCCGTCATGCCTCCACCTTCGGACTGTCCGTGTCCTGGCGGCCGGGAGCCGCTTCCTCGGGGGACGGAGTCCCGGAGGCGGAGCGGGGGAACCACCAACTGGCCCGCCCGAGAAGGGTGATCAGGGCCGGGGTGAGGAAGCCTCGGACGACGGTGGCGTCGATGATGATCCCCGCCGCCAGCGCGGTGGCGAACACCTTCACGTCGGTGACCGGGATGCCGGCCAGCGCGGTGAAGGCCAGGAAGAGGATGAGCGCGGCCGAGGTGACGAGCCGTCCGGTGCGGCTGATGCCGGTGACGACGGACGGCACGGCCGTGTCGGTCACGCCCTTCCGGGCCAGTTCGAGATGGGTCTCCCGGACGCGGTGCAGGATGAACACCTCGTAGTCCATGGAGAGTCCGAAGAGGAACGCGAAGACCGCCATCGGGATCCAGATGGTCACCGCGCCGACGGCCGGGGTGTCGAACAGCAGCTCGCTGCCGTACCCCTTCTGCCAGACGAGGACGACCACGCCGTACGCCGCGCACGTGGACAGCGCGTTGAGCACCAGCGCCTTCAGCGGGAGGAGCACCGAGCGCAGGGTCGCGGCCAGGACGAGGAAGGTGAGGACGGCGACGAGGAGCAGGATCAGGCCCAGCGAGCCGTAGACCGCGTCGACGAAGTCGATGTCCTGGACGGGGCCGCCGCCGACGAGGACGCCGTCGGTCTCCCGGGCGGTGTCCACGATCTCCGACACCGTCTCCCGGCCCGCGCCGCTGGACGGGTCCTCGGCGGTCCACACCTCGGTGATCCGGCTGCCCCCGCGCTGCCAGTCCTCGGGGGCGACGGAGCCCGCGACGCCGTCGATCCCGGAGAGCCGCTCGCGGAGGGCGTCGGCGCCGCCCGCCTCGCCGACCGCCTCGACCGGGCGCGCGATGCCCTCGCCGAAGCCCGCGTCGACGATCCGTTCGAAGGCCGCGGCGGGCCCGCCGCCCTGGGCGAGCGTCTCCGTCTCGGGCGCCCCGAGCCGCATCGCGAGCACGGGCGCCGCCGCGCCCAGCAGCAGCGCGCCGCTGAGGACGGCGCACAGCACGGGGCGGCGGGTGGTGAGCCGGGCGATCCCGGTCCACATCCGGCTGTCGGGCCGGTGCGCGCGGCGCGGCCTGTCGAGCGCGTCGCCCCAGGAGTGGAGCAGGACGGGCAGCAGCGTGACGGCGACGCAGACGCTCACCAGGGGGATGAGCAGGCCCGCGTAGCCGACGCTGCGCAGGAACGGGACCGGCAGGACGACGAGCGCGGCGAGCGAGATGGCGACGGTGGCGCCGCTGAGCACTACGGCACGGCCCGCGCTGCCGACGGCGCGCACCACCGCCTCCGTGCGCGCCTCGCGCCCCGGCCCGTCGGCGCCCGGCCTCGCCCGCTCCTCGCGCCACCGGGTGACGACGAGCAGCGCGTAGTCGATGGCGATGCCGAGGCCGATGAGCGCCACGAGGTACTGGACGATGAAGGAGACGTCCGTGATCCCGGTGACGCCCCGGACCAGCAGGAACGTGGTGGGGATCGCCGCCGCCGCCATCAGCAGCGGCACGACGGCGAGGCCGCTGGCGAAGACCAGCACGAGCACGACCAGGGCGCCGAGCGCGCCGATCAGCGTCTCGTAGACCGGGCCGCGCCGGGCGCCGCTGTCGCGCCCGGAGAGGACGGGCTGCCCCGTCAGCTCGACGGGCTCACCGGCGATCTCCGCCTTCTCCACGGCCTTCTTGATGCCGGGCAGCGACTTCTCGTACGGCGACTGCGAGGGGTTGCCCGGCGGATAGACCATCGCGACGGTCGTCCGCCCGTCCTCGGAGACGAGCGCCTGCCCGGCCCCGGCCCCGGTCCCGCCCCTGCCCCCGCTCTTCGCGTACGAGACGCTGCGGCCGCCCTCGGGGGTGACCCGGGCGACGAGGGCGCCCCACTGGCGGCGGACGTCCTCGCTCCGCACGCTCGTCCCCTCGGGGACGGTCACGGTCAGCAGCAGGGGCGCGTTCTTGCCGCCGGTGCCGGTGAAGCGCTCGGCGAGCGCGTCGTTCGCCTTCTGCGCCTGGCGGTCGGGCAGCCGCGACTCGTAGCTGAGCCTGTCGATGGTGCCGCTCGCCATAGCGCCGCCGACGAGGGTGAACACCAGCCACACCAGCACCACGGGCCACTTGTGGGCGAGCACCCATCGCGTCATGCGTTCCACGGACCGAACCTCCTGTAGGGACGCTACTATATAGACACGCTACATATGACGGCAAACGTAACCCTCTGCCAAGTGCCTTGCAAGCGGCCTCATTTGGGCGAGGGGGCCCGCCCCTCAGGGCTGCGCAGGGGCTGCCCCTGGCTGCGCATCGCAGGCTGCGGCCGCCGTCGTGGCTTGTCGCGCAGTTCCCCGCGCCCCTGATCGGGCAAGCCCTGAAGTCTTGAACCGGTCGCGCCCACGCGGCGGAGCCGCATATCGACACAGCTCCGCGCCCCTGACGGGGCGGTTCGAGGAGTGCCCTAAGGGGCGCGGGGAACTGCGCGACCGGCCACGGCGCTGCGGCAGACTGCAACGCACCGCACGGGGCAGCCCCTGCCAGGCCCGCTCACTTGCGGGGCGCCGAGCTACACGCGGCGCGCGACGGCGGCGAAGCGCCCAAGCGAGAGCCCGAAGTAGGCCGCCGATGCGACCGTCAGCGTCGCGGGCACGGAGACCAGGGCCCAGTCCAGCGACTCGGGGTGGCCCAGACCCCGGTGGAGCACCATCACGACGAGCGCCGCGACCACGCACAGCACCCCGGCCAGGGCGGCGAACGTACCGGTGGCAAGGGTCTCCCCGCGCCGGGCGGCGGCCGCGCGGAGGCCGCGTCCGCCGCGCAGTCCGGAGACCGCCCCCGCGAGGCTCAGCACACAGCCGAAGGCGATCACGCCCAGCCCGGCCATCACCACGGGCGGCCGGTAACCCCACGGCCCCGCGGGCCCGCTCAGCAGCGCGTACGCCCAGGTGAACGCGAGCAGCGGCAGCGCGCACAGCGCGCGGGACGCGAGCCGCCCGGCGCTGAGCCGGAGCGTCGCGTCGTTGAACTCCCGGGCCAGCGCGCCCGGTTCGCCCCACTCCCGCACCGCGCGGCGCGCGGCCTCCTCGGGGTCGGGGGTGTCGTCGAGGTGGCACTCGGTGGCGCAGCGCAGCCCGTCCAGGACCTCGTCCACGATCTCCCGGCGCCGGGCACGGGGCCCGACGAGGCGCGCCGACAGACGCTCCGCGTACCGCCGCAGGGCGACGGGATCGGCTACGTCCTCAGGGTCGGTCACGTCTCGCTTCCCAGCACGCCGGAGATCACCGAGGAGACCTCCTGCCATGCCGTCCTCTTCGCGGCCAGCTCGCGGCGGCCCGCCGCCGTCAGCGAGTAGTTGCGGCGGCGCCTGCCGTTGGTCCGGGACCACTCGCTGCTCACCAGGCCCGCGGCCTCCAGGCGGTGGAGCGCCGGGTACACCGTCCCGGTGGGCAGATTGATCGTGTCCCGGCTGCGCCTCTTCAGCTCCTCGATGACCGCGTAGCCATGCAGGTCGCCGGGCTCCAGGACGGACAGAAGCATCCCTTCCAGGTTCCCTCTCAGGGTCTCCGCCTTCATACCCGGTCACACTACACATGGCGCTCCGGTACGGCGGTGGCGCTCACCGCGACGGCGGTGACGACGAGCCCGTCGCGCACCGCCCACCGGCCGTGGAAGCCGGTGAGCGCGCCGTGCCCCGGCACCAGCAGCCGGGCCGTGAACGCCCCGCACGGGGAACCGTTCGGGGAGCCCGGCGCAGCGCCGTTCGGGGAGCCCGGCGCAGCACCGTACGGGGAGCCGGGCGCAGCGCCGTTCGGGGAGCCCGGCGCAGCACCGTACGGGGAGCCGGGCGCGGCGCTCTCGTCCCTGAAGTCCAGCTCCGCGTCGGGGAAGCCGAGCCAGCGCCCCGTGAGCGGGAACCACGCCTTGTAGACCGCCTCCTTCGCGCTGAACAGCAGCCGGTCCCAGTGCACTTGGGGCCGTGCCGCCGCCAGTCGCGCGAGCCGCTCCGCCTCGCCGCCGACGGTGATGCCGCCCAGCACGCCCCTCGGCACGGGCCCGTTGGGCTCCGCGTCGATCCCGAGCGCCCGGACGTCGCCGCGACGCGCGACGGCCGCCGCGCGGTACCCGTCGCAGTGCGTGAGGCTGCCGAGCGTGCCCTCGGGCCACCCCGGCGCGCCCCGCCGTCCCGGCAGCAGCGGCCCCGGCGGCACGCCGAGCCGGGCCAGCGCGCGGCGGGCGCAGTGCCGCCCGGTGGCGAACTCGGCCCGCCGCTTGGGCACCGCCGCCGCCACGGTCTCCGCCTCCTCGGGGTACAGCTCGGCCCCCGTCACGTCGCCGCGCGCGGAGACCACCTCGACCTCCGGCGGCAGCAACTCCTCGATCACGGAACGGGCTCCCGCACCGGCGCCGGGAGGATCTGCCGCAGCCGCGGCGAGGGGTGCCGGGGCCGCTTCCACTCGCGCGGATAGCCGACCGAGACCTCCTCGAACGGCACCCCGTCGTGCCAGGTCGTCCGGGGGATGTGCAGATGCCCGTAGACGACGGCCGCAGCGTCGTACGTCACGTGCCAGCGGTCCGTCAGCTCGGTGCCGCACCAGAGCGCGAACTCGGGGTAGCGCAGCACGCGCGTGGGCTCGCGGACCAGCGGCCAGTGGTTGACGAGCACCGTCGGCAGCCCTTCCGGGCGGGCCGCGAGCCGCTCCTCGGTGGCCCGCACCCGCGCGCGGCACCAGGCGTCGCGGCTCGGGTACGGGTCGGGGTGCAGCATCATCTCGTCGGTGCAGACCACACCCGCCTCGTACGCCACGGCCAGCGCCTCCTTCGCGGTGTGCGTGCCCTCGGGCCGGAACGTGTAGTCGTACAGCAGAAAGAGCGGCGCGACCGTGACCGGGCCGCCGGGGCCCTCCCACACCGGGTACGGGTCCTCCGGGGTGGCGATGCCCAGTTCGCGGCAGAACCGCACCTGGCGCATGTAGCGCTCCTCGCCGCGCGACTGGTCCGGGTCGTCCCGGGGCGTCCACAGCTCGTGGTTGCCCGGCGTCCACACCACGCGCGCGAAGCGCCCGGCCAGCGTGCGCAGCGCCCACTTGATGTCGGCCATGGTCTCGCTGACGTCCCCGGCGACGATCAGCCAGTCGCCGGGGGACCCGGGCCGCAGGGTGTCGAGGAAGGCCTTGTTCTCCTCGAAGGCCACATGCAGATCGCTGATGGCGAGCAGCTTCGGGTCTCCCCGGTCTCCCGCGTGCCGGTCTCCCCCGAGCCCTGGTGACATCTCCCCCGTACCCCCTTCACGGCGACGGCGATTGGATCGCGTGTTCTCCCTCAGTGTCACCGATCACGCCGCCGGAGTCAGGGAGATCAAGGAGACCCCTGTGCGTCGCCCAGGGTCCGGGTGATCTGGTCGAGCCGCCGGAACCGGCCCTGGTCGTCGACGGTTCCGAAGAGATGGACCTCGGTGTCGATCTTCCGGCCCTTCCTGGTGACCGCGCGGATGACCATGCGGGCCGCCAGCCGGTCCCCGTCCGCGAGGGCCTCCAGCACCTCGTAGTGCCCGCTCTCCACCATCTTCCGCACGGGGCGCAGATGGGCGATCAGCTTCTCGCGGTCGATCACGATCCCGTCGCTGATCTGCACGAAGCCCGGGCTGAAGTACCGGTCCACGACCGCCCCGACGTCTCCGCCGTCCGCGTCGCAGGAGAGCGCCTCCTCATGGAACGAGGCGTAGAAGTCCTCCAGAAACCGGTCGGGCGGCGTGTCGGCGAAGCGGCTCATCGTGGTCCTTTCGGGGCGCGGAGATACGGGCGGCAATGGGGGCGATGGGGGGCGGCCGGGGGCCACGGGGACGACCGGGAGGGCGCGGTTCACGTCCGTCCGGCGAAGCCGTAGCCGAGGTCCTCGACGGCGGCGGCGACGGCCGCGTCGTCCAGCCCGTCCCCGGCCGTGACGGCGGCGCGCCCGGACGCGGCATCCACGTCCACCCGCACGACCCCGGGCACCCCGCCGATCGCCTCGCCGACGAACGTCTCGCAGTTCCCGCACACCATTCCGGTGATCCCGTACACGACGACCGTGCCGGGCGAGTCCGCAGCCTGCTCTGACGGCATTCAGTCCTCCTCAAGGCCTGTCGGGAAGATCCCTGTGCGTTCACGGTGCGCCGTACCGCTCACAGAACGCTGTCAGAGCGCTGGCACCATGGCCCCATGCGCGTGGGAGTGCTGGGACCGCTGCAGCTCCGGACCGACGGGAAGACCTCCGCGGTGGGAGGAGCGAGGCTCCGTGCCCTGCTGGCCAGGCTGGCCCTCGACGCGGGACGCCCCGTCGGGGTGGGCGCGCTCTGCGCCGCGGTGTGGCCCGAGGAGCCCGGCGGCCCGGACCGTACGCACGCGTTGCAGTCCCTCGTCAGCAGGCTGCGCCGCGCCCTCCCCGACGACGTGCCGCTCCGCCAGGGGCCCGGCGGGTACTGCCTCGACCTGCCGCGCGAGGACGTCGACGCGCACCGGTTCGCCGGCCTCGCCCGCCGGGGCGGACGCGCGCTCGGCGAGGGCCGGGCCGAGGAGGCGGCGGCGGAGCTGCGGGAGGCCCTCGCGCTGTGGCGGGGCGAGGCCCTCGCCGACGTGCCGGACACGGGCTCGGGCTTCACCGCGAGCGTCGTCGCACGGCTGGAGGAGCAGCGGCTGCGGGCCGTCGAGGACCGGATCGAGGCGGACCTCGTCCGGCGGGTGGAGCCCTCGGACCTCGTCGCCGAACTGGAGGCGGTCACCGCCTCCCACCCGCACCGCGAACGCCCGCGCGGCCTGCTGATGCGGGCGCTGCACGCGGACGGCCGCTCGGCCGAGGCGCTCGGCGTCTACGAACGGTTCCGCGCCCACCTCGCCGACCGGCTCGGCACCGACCCGTCCGAGGACCTGCGGCGCGTCCACCTCTCCGTCCTGCGCGGCGAGCCGCCGGTACGGACCGCGCCCCCGCCCGTCGCCGGTACGGCCGCCGCTCCGGCCCCGGACCCGACCCCGGCGCCCGCCCCTCCCCCGCGCGCCGCCCTCACCAGCTTCGTGGGGCGGGAGCGCGAACTCGACGCACTGGACGCCCAGTTGCGCGCCGGGCGGCTCGTGACGCTCGTCGGCGCGGGCGGTTCGGGCAAGACCCGGCTCGCGCTCGCCCTCGCCGCGCGGCTCGCCGGGGAGGGCCGCACCGTACGGACGGCGGAACTGGCGCCCCTGTCCGCGCCGCAGGACGTGCCCCGCGCGGTGGTCGCGACCCTCGGCCCACGCGGGGCCGGACCGGCCGGAGAGGAGGGTGCGGGGCCCGTCGACCGTATGGCCGAGGCGTTCTCGCTGACGGACACGCTGCTGGTCCTGGACAACTGCGAGCACCTCGTCGACGCGGTGGCACGGCTGGTGGACGAGCTGCTCGGCCGCTGCCCGCGCCTCCGCGTCCTGGCCACCAGCCAGGAGCCGCTGGGGATCCTGGGCGAGACGCTGCTGCCGGTCCCGCCGCTGGAGTGCCCGCCGCCCGGCAGCCCGGCCGAGTCGGTGACGGCCTCGCCCGCGGTCCGGCTCTTCGCCGACCGCGCCGCCGCCGTACGCCCGGGCTTCGCGGTCACCGCCGAGAACGCGGCGGCCGTCGCCGGGATCTGCCGCCGCCTCGACGGGCTTCCGCTCGCCCTCGAACTCGCGGCGGCGCGGCTCCGGCTGCTCTCCGTCGAGCAGCTCGCCGCCCGTCTCGGGGACCGCTTCGCGC
Organism: Streptomyces albiaxialis; assembly: GCF_039530985.1. Taxonomy (NCBI): domain Bacteria; kingdom Bacillati; phylum Actinomycetota; class Actinomycetes; order Kitasatosporales; family Streptomycetaceae; genus Streptomyces; species Streptomyces albiaxialis. The sequence continues at coordinate 11,476 of NZ_BAAAPE010000015.1, read as the reverse complement.
TGCTGACCGGCGGCAGCCGTACCGCGCTCCCCCGGCACCGCACGCTCCGCGCCGTCGTCGCCTGGAGCTGGGACCTGCTGGACGAGGACACCCGGCACCTCGCGGCGGCCCTGGCCGTCTTCCCCGCCTCCTTCACGCTCGAAGCGGCGGAGGAGGTCGCGGAGGACGTCGCGGCGGAGGGCGCTGTCCCGGAGGACATCGCGGCGGACGGCGTCCTGGCGTGGGAGCGCGTCGCCGCGCTGGTCGACAAGTCGCTGCTCCAGACCGTGCCGTCCGCCGACGGCCTCGACGTCCGCTACCGCATGCTGGAGACCGTCCGCGCCTACGGGCTGGAGCAGCTCGCCGAACGCGGCCTGAGGGAACGCGCGGAGGCCGCGCACACGCGCTGCTTCCTCCGGCTGGCCGAGCACGCCGAGCCCCTGCTGCGCGGCCCGGAGCAGCTCCCCTGGCTGCGACGGCTGGCCGCCGACCGCGAGAACCTCGTCGCGGCCTTCCACCGCGCGCGGGCGACGGGCGACGCCGCGACGGCCGTACGGCTCGGGGCCGCCACGTCCTTCCTCTGGACGCTCACCGGCGAGCACGCGCGCGCCGTCGACCTGCTACGGGACGCGCTGACGCCGGACGGCGAGACACCTGCCGGCGCGCGCCGCGCGGCCACCGCTGGCCTGCTGCTGCACAGCGTGCTCGCGGGGCGTGCGGCCGAGACACGGGCGGAGCTGGACGAACTGCTGCGACGGCTCTCCGACGAACCGTCCCCGCCGTCCCCGAAGTCCCCACCGACCCCACCGACCCCACCGACCCCACCGTCCCCGCATCCGACGGAACCGCTGATCGAGCCGCTGGCGGCACTGATCGCGGGCGACACGGAACGGGGCCTGGCGGCGGCCGACCGTACGGGCGAGGCCGCGGGGGGCGCCTGGGCGCGCGGCATGCTGCTGCTGGTCCGCTCGTTCCTCCACAGCAACCGGGGTGACGGCGCCGGGGCGTGCCGCGAACTGCGTGCCGCCGCCGGGGAGTTCCGCGCCGCGCGGGAGCGATGGGGGCTGGTCACGGCGCTGACGCACGCCGCGTTCGCGCTGACCGCGCTCGGCGAGCCCGGCGCGGCCGTCGCCGCGCTGGAGGAGGCCATGGAGCCCGCCCGCCTGCTCGGCGGCCACGACCTGCAACGCGTCTGGCTGGCCACGGCCCGCGTCCGTACGGGCGGTACGGGCGGTACGGGCGGTACGGGCGGTACGGGCGCCCCGGACGCCCCCGGCGACACCGAGGCGGCGCGTGCCGAGTTGCTCGACGTGGCGACCGGCGCCTCCTCCGCGCGGTACGCGGGCCTGGCCCGGCTCGCGCTCGGCGACCTGGCGCGCCGGGCCGCCGACCTGCCGGAGGCCGAGCGGCAGTACGCGCTGGCGGAGGCGGCGTTCGCCCCGCGCCCCGGCCCCCGCCGTACGCCCGCGGTCGAGGCCGCCCCCACCGCCCTCCAGGCGCTCCACCGGGCGGTGACCGCCCGGCTGGCCGCGGCCAGGGGCGACGCGGCGGGCGCCGTACGCTGCCTGGGCGACGCGCTGGAGGGCGCGGTGGCCGCGTGGGACATGGTGCTCGTGGCGGAGACGGCGGTGAGCGCGGCCCAACTCCTCCATCTGCGCGGCGAGTTCACCGCCGCGTCCCGTCTCCTCGGCGCGGCGCACGCCCTGCGGGGCGCGGCCGACGCCGCGAACCCCGACGTCTCCGGCCCGGCGGACGCGCTCGCCGCCGAGCTGGGCCCCGCCGCCCACAAGGCCGCGTACGAGGACGGGCTCGCGCTCCCGGCACCCGAGGCCGTCACGGTGGTCGGCGAGGAACTGGCCCGCGTCCGCCGCGCCGACGGGTTCGCCCCGCCCGTTACGCCGCCCCCGGAACCCGGTCCAGGAACCCCTTCACGGAGATGATCCGGCCGTCCTCGGCGAGGGTGATGACATCGGACCCGGCGGCGGGCGAGGAGCCGTCGGCCGTGGAGACCAGGTCCCAGGTGAAACGGGCGATGTCGTGGTTGCCGTCGACCTCGCCGGTGTGCGCGAACTCGTGGCCGGGGAACTGCTCGCGTGCCGCCGTGATGGCCGCGGTCAGCGCCTCGTGGCCGCGCACGTCGGCCAGCGGGTCGGTGTAGCTGCCGTCCTCGGTCCACGCGGCGGCGACGGCCTTCGCGCGGCTCTCCGCGTCCGGGGCGTTCCAGGCGGCGAAGTAGCGCTCGACGGCGGCCTGGTAGGTGCTCGCGTCCATGGTCGTCTCCTCGTTCTCGTCGTTCGTCGTCATCGACTGCGGTCGTCCGCTGTCGTTCTCCGCTGTTCTTCGCTGTGCTGCGCTGTTCTGGGTACGACCTTGCCCGGAGCCGCCACCCCGGGTCGATTACCGGCGAGGTAAGGGCGGGGCCCGTCCCGGCTCTTGTTGCGGCCGTGACGGCCGCATAGCCTTCAGCCGCCACGTCCGCCCCGGGCCGAGGAGCGCGCATGGAAAGACCGTTGAGCACGGCCCCGTACGCCCGTACCGGCCGCCCCGCCGTGCTCGCCCTGCTGCTCGTACTGCTGGCCCCGATGCTCGCGCTGGGCCCCGGCCCCGTGGCCGCGTACGCGTCCTCGTCCTCGTCCTCGTCCGCGCAGCCGCGCGAGGCCGTTCCCGCGCTGCTCGGTGTCGAGGCCGACGACGGCGCACGCGTGACCCGCGCCGTGCGCGACGGGCGGCAGCTCGACCTGACGATCGACTCGCCCGCGCTGGGGCGCGAGGGCCACGCCCGCGTGCTGCTCCCGCCCGGCCGCGGCGCCGAGGCCCGTCCCGCACGTACCGGCGTCCCGTCCCTCTGGGTGCTGCACGGCTGCTGCGATCCCGGCAACGGCTGGGAGGCGTGGACGGACAGGACCGACATCGAGGAGGCGACGGCCCGCACCCGTGCCCTCGTCGTCCTCCCCGAGGGCGGGCCCGTCGGCTTCTACAGCGACTGGTGGAACGGCGGCGAGGGCGGGCCGCCCGCCTGGGAGACGTTCCACCTCACCGAGCTGCGCCAGATCCTCGAACGCGGGCTCGGCGCGGGCCCGCGCCGCGCCGTAGCGGGCCTCTCGATGGGCGGATACGGCGCGCTCGCGTACGCCGTGCGCCACCCCCGTATGTTCCGCGCCGCCGCGTCCTTCAGCGGACTCGGCGACACCCGCCTCGGCCGGTGGCTGGTCGACGACCTGCTGCCGCGTCACGGGCACGACCCGGACGCCGTATGGGGCGACCCCGTCGCCCAGCGGGACGTCTGGCGGGCGCACAACCCCGCCGAACTGGTCCGCCGACTGCCGCGCGGCTACCCGGTGTTCGTCGGCGCGGGCGACGGCACCCCCGGCCCGCTGGACCCGCCCGACGCGCGGCACGACGCGCTGGAGGCCCGGCTCCTCCCGTCGAGCGTCAGCTACGTCGAGGCCGCACGCGCCCGAGGCCTCCGCGTCACGGCCGACCTGTACGGCCCGGGCACGCACACCTGGCCGTACTGGGAGCGCGAGCTGCACCGGGCGCTGCCGATGCTGACGCGGGCGCTCACCCCCCGGAGCTGATCCGTTCCCCGCAGCGCCCCCACCGGCGGAAGGCGTGCCCGACCCGTCCTCGACCAGCCCCCTCCATCCTCCCGTCGGTACTGCCATGACCGCCATGACCGCCATGACGACGCCAGGGAGCGCGACGATGGGACACGCCCTCACCCTCAAACCCGGCACCGCGTGGTGCGACGCCTGGGCGCGCGCCCGGTCCGCCGTACCGGAGGCCGTGGCCGACGGCGGTCCCGCCGGGACCGGCGGAACCGGCGGCGGCAGCGCAGGGGCGGGCGACGACGTCCCCCGCGTCCGCAACCGCTGGGCGGACGCGTGGCACGCCGACGGCGACCCGCTCCCCGCCACCACCCCGGTCGACGGCACGCCGATCGCGGGCCCGCCCCGGCTGGACGCGGCCACCGCGCACCAGGCGGTCCGCGCGGCGCTCGACGCGCACCGCGCGTGGCGGCACGTGCCGCTGCCCGAGCGGCGCGCCCGCGTCAGCGCCGCGCTCGACGCCCTCGAAGCGCACCGCGAACTCCTCGCGCTGCTGCTCGTCTGGGAGATCGGCAAGCCCTGGAAGGCGGCCCAGCAGGACGTGGACCGCGCGATCGACGGCGTCCGCTGGTACGTCGAGCGCATCGGCCCGATGATGGACGGCCGCTCGCCGCTGCCCGGCCCGGTCAGCAACATCGCGAGCTGGAACTACCCGATGAGCGTGCTCGTCCACGCGATGCTCGTCCAGGCCCTCGCGGGCAACGCGGTCGTCGCCAAGACCCCGACCGACGGCGGCCTCGCCTGCCTCACCGTCGCCTGCGCGCTGTGCGTACGCGAGGGGCTCCCGTTCACCCTCGTCAGCGGCAGCGGCGGCGAGCTGTCGGAGGCGCTGGTACGGGCGCCGGAGATCGGCTGTGTCTCGTTCGTCGGCGGCCGGGACGCGGGCGCGCGCGTGGCCACGGCCGTCGCCGACCTCGGCAAGCGGCACATCCTGGAGCAGGAGGGCCTCAACTGCTGGGGCGTCTGGGAGTTCGGCGACTGGGACGCGCTGACGCCGCTGCTGCGCAAGACGTTCGACTACGCCAAGCAGCGCTGCACGGCCTACCCGCGCTTCGTCGTGCAGCGCACCCTGTTCGCGGACTTCCTCGCCGCGTACCTCCCGGCCGTACGGTCGCTGCGCTTCGGCCACCCGCTGGCGGTCGCCGCGCCCGGCGACCCGCTTCCCGAGCTGGACTTCGGGCCGCTGATCAACGCGGGCAAGGCGCGCGAGCTGGCCGACCTGACGGCCGACGCGATCGGACGGGGCGCGGTGCCGCTGCACCGCGGGATGCTCGCCGACGGCCGCTTCCTGCCCGGCCAGGACACCTCCGCGTACCTCCCGCCGACCACCCTGCTGGGCCCGCCCCCGTCCTCGCCGCTGCACCACGCGGAGCCGTTCGGCCCGGTGGACACGATCGTCCTCGCCGACACCGAGGCCGAGCTGCTCGCCGCGATGAACGCGAGCAACGGCGCCCTGGTCGCCACCCTCTCCACGGACGACCAGGGGCTCTACGACCGCCTGGCGCCGCAAGTCCGCGCGTTCAAGACCGGCCACGGCAAGCCCCGTTCGAGGGGCGACCGCGACGAGCTGTTCGGCGGCTTCGGCGGCTCCTGGCGCGGCGCCTTCGTCGGCGGCGAGCTCCTGGTCCGCGCCGTCACCGAGGGCCCGGCGGACGAACGGCTGCCGGGCAACTTCCCGGACTACCGCCTCCAGCCGGAGGGGGAACGGGAACGACGAGCGGCCTGACGCGAGCCTCAGTCGCGGCGGGCAGCGGGGCCGGGACCGGCTTCTGGCGCGTCGAGGGCGTCGAGGGCGTCGAGCACCGCCTCTCCGTGCGCCTGCGCCCACTCGGTCAGCGCGCGGATCGGATCGGTCAGCGTCGCCCCGAGGGGCGTGAGTTCGTACTCGACGCGGGGCGGCGCCTCGGCGTAGGCGCGGCGGTGGACGAGCCCGTGGGCCTCCAGCCGCCGGAGCGTCTGGGTGAGCATCTTGCGGGAGACGCCGCCGATCAGCTCGATCAGCTCGCCGTGGCGGACCGGCCCCCTGCTGAGGCCGGCGAGCACGACCACCGTCCACTTGTCGGCGATCAGCTCGACCGCCAGCCGTGCCGGGCAGTCGGCGAGAAAGGGGTCGCCGGGACCGAAACCGCTCATGACACCAAAGGTACCTGTGGGTTCCTGTCGGAAATCTAGCCTGAGTCTCTCCCGCTTCCCCTCCCACCAGGAGAGACATGCGCATCATCACCCAGCAGACGCTCGGCGGTCCCGAGGTGCTCACCCTCGTGGACGCGCCCGAGCCCCGGCCCCTCCCGACCGAGGTCCTCGTCCGCGTCGAGGCGATCGGGCTGAACCCACTGGAGGCGCGCCTGCGCGCGGGCGAGTTCCCGCTGATAGGAGAGCCCCCGTTCACGCTCGGCTGGGACATCAGCGGCGTGGTCGAGGAGGCGTCGGGGACATGGCGGTTCCGGCCCGGCGACGAGGTGTTCGGGATGCCGCTGTTCCCGAGGGCGGCGCACGCGTACGCCGAAGCCGTGGCGGCGCCCGCCCTGCACCTGGCACGCAAGCCGGCGTCGCTCTCGCACGTCGAGGCCGCGGCGCTGCCGGTCGCCGGGCTGACGGCGTGGCAGGGCCTCGTCGACCTCGGCGGCGTGACCAAGGGAGACCGCGTCCTGATCCACGGCGGTGGCGGCGGGGTCGGCCATGTCGCGATCCAGATCGCGAAGGCGCGCGGCGCGTACGTGTTCACGACCGCGAGCGGCAGCAAGCGGACGTTCGCCGAGGGGTTCGGCGCCGACGAGGTGATCGACTACACGGCGGTCGACTTCGCCGAGGCGGTCCGCGACATCGACCTCGTGCTCGACACGATCGGCGGCGACACCGCCGAACGGTCGCTCGCGGTGCTCCGCCCCGGCGGTCACCTGGTGACGGCGGTCGCCGAGGAGGACACGGAGCTGATCGCCGCGTACGAGGCGGCCGGCATGCGCTTCAGCGGCATCGCGGTCGACCCCGACCCGGTCGCCCTGCGCGGCCTGGCCGAACTCGTCGAACAGGGCCGGCTCCGGGTCCACGTACAGGAGACGTTCCCGTTCGCGCGCGTAGCCGACGCACACCGGCTGCTCGACGCGGGCCACCTCCGGGGCAAGCTGGTCCTGACGGTCGGGGGAACGGGGAGCGGGGGACGGGGAACGGGGAGGAGCCGGAGGAGGGCTACCCGATCCCCTGCCGATCGGCGGTGAGCGCGAACTCCCGCTCCGTGGTGTCGGGCACATCCCGCTCCATGGCGTGCTCCAGCAGCTCGCGCTGGCGCAGCAGCGGCTCGCGCCGCTCCTCGGGGGCGAGCTCGACCAGGTCCTCCAGGGCCGCGCGGAGCCGCCGGGTGACCTGCGGCTGCCGCGTGGCCACGCCCCGGATCTCCGTGAAGCCGAGCTTGACCAGGTCCTCCCACCGGGGCAGGTCCTGCACCAGGCGCGGCGCCCCGGCCCGGTCGGTGTGCAGCAGCAGCCCGAGCGGCCTGCCCGCGGCCTCGGCGAGGAACTGCTGGACGCGGTCGACGCACTGCACGGCCGTCGTCGGATCGTTGACGGCGGGCGAGAGCGCGCGCAGCGCGATGTCCACGAGCTGCCGCAGCCCGAACCCGAGGTCCTGGTGAAAGGTCCGCTCGACCCCCGTACTGAGCGCGGCGTCGAACGCCCTCTCGGCCCGCCGCCGCCTCCCCGGCCGCCGCCACTCCCCGTACACCGCGATCACGGGCGTACCCGGCACGAGAAAGTCCCCGATCCGCGGCAGCAGGTGCACGACGACCCCCTGCGCCGAGGCCACCCGCACGAGCCGCGCCACATGCACGTCCCGCAGCACCCCGGCCCGCCCCCGGTGCACGAGCGTGGCGCTCCGCTCCCCCACGTGCTCGATCACGTACGGCCGCGCGGGCAGCACCAGCAGCCGCCCCGCCTCCCGCGAGATCCGGTCGACGACATGGCTGACGCGCATCAGCGACATCGTGGCGCTCACATAGCCGATGAAGAGCCCCAGAGCGGCGATGACCAGCAGAAACGCCACGGCGATCGTCACGAACGGCACGCTGCTCACCCGCTCCGGATCCGAGGACTCCGGATACTGGAGCTGCACCAGCAGCGAGAACACGAACGTCGCCAGGAACACCGCGAACGTCCCCTTGGTCACCCGGCTCCGCACGTACAGCCGCAGCACCCGCTGCGACCACTGGCTCGACACCATCTGCAGCGCGACGAGCGAGATCGAGAACACGACCCCCACCAGCGTCAGCACGGACGACCCGATCATGGCCACGATCGACTTCGCGGTGTCCGCGAAATGGATCATGTCGCGCAGCGACCCGTAGTCCCGCTCCCGCTGGAGCCGCTCGACGTACACGTCGTCGACGAGAGCACACCCCAGAGCCAGCACCACGGCCCCCACCAGCCCGGCCACGGGCGCGAACCAGAACGTGTCCCGCAGATGCTCCCGCAACGGCGACAACGGCCGAGGCCGCCGCAGCGCCACCTGAGCCCGCACTCCCGGACCGACATTCCGCACCGAATCAACCACAAACGGACTCTACGTCGGAAAACCCTGGGGAGAAGCACTCCAAACCCTTGGTATCGTTACCTGTGTCGCCGCGCCCCACAGGGGCCCAAGGCGACAGCCCAAGTCCGGGTGGCGGAATGGCAGACGCGCTAGCTTGAGGTGCTAGTGCCCTTTATCGGGCGTGGGGGTTCAAGTCCCCCCTCGGACACTTGACGGAAAGCCTCTCTGAGCAGCGGGAACGCTGCCGGAGGGGCTTTTTCGTGCCCGGAAGTGGGCACCGGGTGGGCACGAGCACCATCACCGACCCTGCGCACCGTGCTGTGCATGGCATACGTCGAAGATCACTTCAACGGCACCCGGTGCAGCACGCGTATCCGATAGGCCCTGTCGGTCCTTTGGAGTTCCACCACTTCGACGGTGCTCACGTCGAGGGCCACAGGAGCCGATTGCCGAAGCGTGGTGGCCACTTCGACCACGGGTGCGGCCGGTCGCTCACGGTTGTTGTACGCCACCCCCATATGCGGGCGGAATCCACCGGTCGGCTTGCCGCCGGGCGCCCCGACCGAGGTGTTGATCTCTGTCAGGGCGGCGTGGAGGCGGACCAGGGGCGCCCACGGCGTGAGCGAGAGGCGAAGGGCTCCTCGTGACCCCGCAAGGGCATGCGCGTGAAGTCGGAACGGCGGCTCGGTGCCCTTGGCCACGTGTTCGGCCAAGACGTCGATGTCCGAGGGAGACACCTTCGACGCGTCTCCGATCCGGGCGAGGGTGACGTGACCCGGAGCACCGGGGTGGCACTGTTACGTCCAGTTGACCGCTCAAGGGTCAACTAAGAATTTGCGCGAGTCGCCTTCCCTCCCGAAGCAGTTTCGCCAAGGCATAGCCCGAAGAGCTGATAGTTCTCCGCAAAAGGAAGAAGGAGCTCTTGTTGAGAGTCACCTCCGATTCTTCCAGAGAAGCAGGAGAGCCACTCCAAGCGGGAGAAGAATGCATCCTGCAGCCACCGAGACGAGCAGTTTCCACGGGCCGGATGGATATTCCGTAAGCGCGAACGGGACCACGAGGCCCCCGATGACCATGCCCACCAGGAGGAGCCTAAATACTCGCTCCTGGACGTCAGGATACTTCGGGGACTTACTCCGGAAATAAACCCAAATGCCGACAAGAACGACGAGTGCGCCGACGAAGGACAACCTTGTAAACTCATCGCTGTACGGTCGCCACTGAACCGCCAGAAAAAGTGTGGAGGTTGTCACCCTCCCCCCCTCGCGTCACACCAATGATCCTGCCATCGACAAAGGGCCACCCAGCCGATCCCGCAGCATACGACTTTCGACCTGCCACAGCTACCGCACGCACAGGTCACCCTCGTGGAGCTATCGGCGATTCCTGCGGGCGTGAACCATGAAGAAGGCACCGCACACAATAAAAATCACAGAAATGGAGGAATAGAGAACCACGGCACGAGTGGAGTCATTTCCCGGGACCGCGACGATCGGCAACAAAAATCCAAGGATGGTTACGGCCATGCCCCAGCGAAATACGTGCTTCCTCGATTTCTCATCAAGCGGCTTCACTAATCACCAGATCCTTACCCAAATATGACCCTTGGGGCGCCCACTTGTGACGCCCCAAGGCCAAGAGACCTAAGCTGCCTACTTGGTGGCTTCGTAGGCGGCAGTTCCTGCAGCAGCCCTATGGCGACACAGAACGGTGTGGCTGGCACTGTTCCCGTTCCCCCGGTAACCACGGTGGCTCCTCCCTCACATATTCCCGTGATTCCAGCGCCGACAATTAGGCTGGCGAAATTTGCTCGCAGGCCCTTCATGTCCCCGGTGAAGAACGAGCCTACTGTTCCAGCCCATGACCCTGCGTCGAAAATCTTGCCGAGACCTCCCCAAAGCCCGCTGGGATCAATGACGTTGGTGGGGTCACCGGACGCGTACAGGTACGGGTTGGCCTCCAGACCTGAGGGGTCGGGTTGGGTGAAGCGGCCGGTGCGGGTGTCGTAGTAGCGAGCCGCGTTGTGGTAGAGCTGCGTCGGGTCCTGGTAGCTGCCGCGAAGCGGTAGGGCTGGGGGCCTTCTCCGTCGGAACGGTGACGCCACGGGGGCTGTAGTAGTAGGTGTTGACCTTCTCGCCCTGGTCGTTGACGACGGCTTCGGTGGAGCCGAGGGCGTCGGTGAGGTAGTAGTAGCTCTTTCCTTCCGTGCGGAAGGAATTGAGGGTGCCGCCGACCTCGCGGGTGAAGGTCATGTCCACTCCGCCGGTGGTCTGGGCGAAGAGGCCGAGCGGGCCGTGGTGCAGGGCGGTGTCGCCGAACTGGACGCGTTCGGAGTTGTCCGTGCTGGCGTACTTGACCTGGAACTCCTTCCCGCCCTGAGTCAGCGCGGTGTTCTGGGAAAAGTCGATCCACTTGCTGTCAGTACGCGCTGCCTGCCGTCGGGGGCATACCTTGTCATAGCAGCGCAGGCAACTTTCCTTCACCATCGGCGCTGTATTCACTTTTCACGAAACCGCTGCCGGGCCATAAGACCGGCCATCGCGGCGCCGCTGCAGAGGATTCCGACCATTGCCAGTCGCGCCACCGCAGCCCAATCCGGCTTGTCACGGTATACGAGGATACTGAAAGCAACAGGCGCCAGCACGACAATGAAGGAGAAGACCAGTGCTCCCTCATACACCCTCCAAACGAGGGAAGGGCGTTCGCCGATATGACGGTCTTCGGAGCGAAATATCCTTTCCCTAAGATATCGAAAGGCGGCAATCGAGAACAGAAGGGAAACAGCGAGCAGTGGCCAGATTACCCATCCCGGGTAGTTCCAATTGACGGCGATCACCAGGGATGCCCAACAAAAGACAGGAGTTCCTAAATTCCAGGCACGGTCTCGCATCATGTCAAATTACTCCTGCCTTCTGCGTGCCACCTGCTGTTCAGCTTTTCCTATGGAATCCCGCTCCGGCTGCTCAAGGATGTCCTTGAGCAGCCGGAGCGAACTGCGTTATCGCCTCCCCTGACTACCCCATGTGGCGAACTTTCCCAAGCCTGTCAGAGCCACACCGGCAGTTCCATTCGTGGCGCACGCCTTGCCTCTGTCGGCCCATGAGGAGTCGTTGTAGGACTCTTCAACGATGCCCCATGCGCACCCGCCGACCGCAGCCCCCAGGTACGGATTGCCCGTGACGGTGGTGACTGTAGCGGCGATCGCGGTTCCAACGGTGGCTCCGACAACCGAACCAATACTCCAGTGCCCTGAGGGGTCAACACGGTTGGTGGGGTCACCAGACGCATAGAGGTAGGGGTTGGCTTCCAGACCTGAGGGGTCGGGTTGGGTGAAGCGGCCGGTGCGGGTGTCGTAGTAGCGGGCGGCG
>NZ_BAAAPE010000014.1:108553-158628 GCF_039530985.1 Streptomyces albiaxialis | reverse complement strand
CTTTCAGCGCCGATGGTACTGCATGCGGGAGCGTGTGGGAGAGTAGGACACCGCCGAACTCCTTTTGAGGCCGAGGGCCCTGGATTTTCATCCAGGGCCCTCGGCTTTTTTATTTCCCGTCACCGGGAGTTCACGCGGGATGGACAGCATCCGCCTCATGGGGACCACACAGTTGACCGCCGCAGGGGTGGGTGCAGGACACGAGGTCGTACTGCCCGCGTTCGGGGGTGCGGAAGTGGCTGAGGCCGTGCGCGAGCTGGGCGCGCGGCCCGTGTGCGCGGACGTGGATCCCGCGAGCTTCTGCCTCGACGCCGAGGCCGTGGAAGCCGTGGTGACGGAGCGGACCGCCGCGATCGTGCCCGTGCATCTCTTCGGCCAGGCCGCGGACATGGCCGGGCTGGCGAAGGTCGCGCAGCGGCGCGGGGCACGTCTCGTGGAATGGGAGCCGCGGCCGCGTACGGATTCCGTGGACGCCGTGCGCCGGCGGCAGCACGCCGCCTATCTCGCGCGCCGGCTGAACGGCGTCGTGATACCGGGCGCACGTCGGGAAGTCGAGCACGCGTACACCGAGTACGTGGTCCGCGTCCCGGGGAACGGCCGTCCGGACAGGGACGCGTTCAAGCGGGCGCTGCGGGCGCGGGGCGTGGAGTGTCATGTGCCGGTGAAGGCGCCTGTGCACTGGCTGCCGGGATTCCGCGCGGACGTGCATCTGCCCGCCGCGGAGAAGGCCGCCGAGGAATGCCTGGCGCTTCCGCTGTCCTCCGCGATGAGCAAGCGGGAGCTGCACCAGGTCGTCTCGGCGTGCAACGCGCTCGGCGGGCTGATGCACGAGCGGGCGTCCTGACCGGTTCCTCCGAGCCGGTCCGCCGCCCGTTCGCGTTCCGTTCTCTTTCACGTTCCCGTTCTCAGGGTTTCTTCCGCGGGTGCTTCTCGAAGAACTTCCAGAGGAGATCCGTGGCGCGCAGGCCCGCTTGGGGATCGGCGAGGTCGGCTCCCCGGGCGCCGGGCCAGGCGTGGCCCATGGCGGGGAGGGTGTAGACCGCCGTCGCGCTTCTGTCGGCGCAGTCCGCAGTCGTCACGGAATTGCCCTTCGGGAGCCGGTGCTTCGGGGCCGGGGTGCATTCGAGGCGCGAGTGCCAGGTCTTCATGCCGTTCCGGAATTGGCCGTAGTACCGGTCGGTGCCGCCGAGGAAGGTGATGAGGGAGACGGGGCTCTTGGGCGCGTAGGACGGGTCCTTGGGCGCTTCTCCGATGAATCCGCCGCTGACCGGGGCGACGGCCGCGAAGGTGTCGGGGAGTTCCACGGCCAGTTTGAGCGTGAGGTCGCCGCCGTTGGAGATGCCGGTGGCGTAGACGCGGTCCCTGTCGGCGCCCCAGTCACCGGTGAATTCCTTGACGAGCTGCCGGACGAAGCCGACATCGTCCTCGTTTCCGCAGCAGACGAAGGCGTTGAAGCCGCCGCTCTGCCCGTCGGGGTAGACGGCGAGGAACTTCTCCTTGTCGGCCTTGGCGTCGAGGCCGCTGAGTTGGCTCATTTCCTTGCCCGTGCCGGGAAAGGAGTGCAGGGCGATGACGAGGGGGAGGGCGTCGGCGGGCTTGTATCCGGGTGGCGCGTGGACGCGGTAGGTCCGCTTCTTACCCTTCCAGGTGAGGTCGGCTTTCTGGTTGCCGGGGCGGGGCTCGCCGGGCTTGGCCGCGCGTTCGCGGCGCGGTTCGTGGGCGTCTCCGGAGTCGCTGCCGCAGGCCGCGGCTCCGAGGGGCGCGAGCAGGCAGAGGAGTGCCGTGATCAGCCAGGATCGGGGTAATCGGGTGCGCATCGCCGCATCGTGACAGGAGCGCGGTGGACGGTCGAGAGCACCGGCGCCCATGGGGTAAGATCTTTCCCGCTGACCACGCCCCAATAGCTCAGTCGGCAGAGCGTCTCCATGGTAAGGAGAAGGTCAACGGTTCGATTCCGTTTTGGGGCTCAGAGAACAGCAGTTGCGAAAGGGCCTCCGCCACTCGGCGGGGGCCCTTCTGCTGTTCCGGGGCTATTCCGGTACGCGCATCGCGAGGATGGCCATGTCGTCGGACGGCGCATCGTTGGCGAAGCGCTCGACCGCGCGCATGATGCGGGCCGCGACGGCGCCCGCCGTCAGGCCCGTACAGGTGGAGAGGACGTCGGCCAGGCCGTCGTCGCCGAGCATGCGGGTGCCTTCGCGGCGCTCGGTGATGCCGTCCGTGACGCACAGGAGGACGTCGCCCGGGTCGAGGGTGACCGTCTGCTCGTACAGCTCCAGGTCGTCCATCACGCCCAGCAGGGGCTGGGGTTCGGCCGCGGGTTCGACGCTGCCGTCCTGGCGGAGGCGGAGCGGCAGGGGGTGGCCCGCGCAGACGACCTTCAGCTCGGAGCTGCCGTCCTCCTGCTGGGGGCGCAGTTCGCCGTAGAGGAGCGTGAGGAAGCGGCTGCGGGCGCCCTCGTCGAGGATCGCGGTGTTGAGCCGTTCGAGCACGGCCGGGCCGCCGAGGCCCTCGCGGGCGAGGAGGCGCAGCGCGTGCCGGGCGAGGCCGGTGACGGCGGCGGCCTCGGGGCCCGTGCCGCAGACGTCGCCGATGGCGAAGCCGTAGGTGCCGTCGCTGATCTCGAACAGGTCGTAGAAGTCGCCGCCCACCTCGTTGCCCTCACCCGCCGCGCGGTAGATGACCTCGACCTCGACGCCGCCGGCGACCTCGGGGGTCTCGGGCGGGAGGAGGCTGCGCTGGAGGGACTGGCTGATGGCGGTGCGCTCGGAGTACAGGCGTGCGTTGTCGAGGGCGAGCGCCGCGCGGCGGGAGAGGTCCTCGGCCAGCTCCAGGATCTCCTGGCGGAAGCGCTCGTCCGTCGGCTTGCCCAGGGTGAGCATGCCGATGACGCGGTTACGGGCGACGAGCGGCAGGACCACCGTCTCGCCGCCGACGGCGGAGGCGGTCGCCAGCGTCGTGCCGGGCGCGGCGCGGTGGTCCTCGGCGTGCATCACGACGCTCCGGAGCGAGGTGCGCAGCGCCGCAGAGCGCGCGGCGTCGGTCGGAGCGGTCCAGACGCGGGCGCCGGGGGTGGGCACCGGGTCGGGCGGATCGACCTTCGAGAGCAGGGCCTTGAGGTTGTCGATCCGGTCCTCGTCCTCGTGCAGGACGTAGGAGAGCTTGGGGTCGGAGCCCTGGTCGGCGACCGTATAGACGGCGCACCAGGTGGCGAGCGTCGGGACGGTCATCTGGGCCATCAGGGCCAGGGTCTGGTCCCTGTCGAGCGTTCCGGCGAGCAGGTCGGAGGCCTCGACGAGGAACGAGAGCGAGCCGCGGCGCAGCCGCTCCAGCTCGGTGAGGCGGGCCCGTTCGACGGCGAGCGCGATGCGATCGGCGGCGAACTGGAGGCGCAGCGCCTCCTCGTTCGAGTACCGCCCCGGGGCCTCGGTGGCGACGCCCAGCGAACCGGTCAGTCTGCCCTCGACCTTGAGCGGCACGGTGACGACCGAGCGCATGCCGGTGCCGGAGAGGAGCGGGACGGCGCCGGGGACGACGGTGAGGTCCTCGTGCACGGAGGGCATGCGCGCGTTCCCGTACCGGCCGCTGCCGGCCTCGACGGGGACGCGGGCGAAGCGCTGGCGCGCCGAGGGGAGGCCGGTGGAGGCGCGGACCTCCAGCTCGGTCTCGTCGTCGGTGGCGAGGAGGAGATAGGCGGCGTCACCGTCGAGCATGTCGCGGGCGCGTTCGACGGTGCGCTGGAGGAGTCCGTCGAGGTCGTCGGGGGCCGGGGAGCCGATGAAGACCTCGAAGGGGTCGGTGGCCGACGGCTCGTGGGAGTTCGGCTGGCGCTGGCCCGTGGAGTCCGTGGCCGGGCCGCGCGGCGGGGACTGGAGGACGGCGCGCTCGTGCTCGCGGACGAGGAGGCAGACGGTGGAGGGCTCCCCGTCGCCGTCGCGGACGCGCAGGTGCGAGGCGTAGACCGGGATCGTACGGCCGTCGGAGGCGCGGACCCCGTACGAGCCCTCCCAGCGGGAGAGGCGGAGAGCCTCGGCGATGCCGGTGCCGGTGCCGGGGGTGTGGGGCCAGGCCGCGAGATCGGTGAGGGGCTTGCCGAGCACCTGTTCGGCGGGATAGTCGAACAGCTCGGTCGCGTCCTCGTTCCACGCGCTGATGGCGCCGCTGCGGTCGACCTGGACGACCGCGACGTGGACGCGGGTGTCGGCGACGGGCAGCGCGGTGTCCGGGAGGGCGGGGCCGGCGGCGCGGGTGCCGACGGGGCGCTCGGGGAGGTCGAGGCGGAACCAGACGCGCTTGTCTGCGGCCGTGTAGTCGACGCCCCAGCGGGTGGCGAGGGCCGCGCAGAGCAGCAGGCCCCGGCCGCCCTCGCGGTCGGGGCTGCCGGGCTGGAGGCCGGGCTCCTGGAGGGGCAGCTCGCGCTCGGGATAGCGGTCGACGACCTCGATACGGACGCCGTCCTCGTCGCGGAGGCAGAGGACCTCGGCGGCCGTGCCCGCGTGCACGACGGCGTTGGTGACGAGCTCGCTGGTGAGGACGACGGAGTCGTCGACGATGTCGGCGAGTCCCCAGCCCTGGAGGGTGTCGCGCACGAAGCCGCGCGCGGAGGCGACCGAGCGCCCCACCGGCTCGAAGGTGGCAGCGGCTCGCGCGGTGATCACTGGTCTCCCCATCGGTGTCTCGTCGCCTGACTGGCGCGGGAGTGTCCGCTGCGCGGTCACGGCCGCCGTGTGTCCCGGGTCTGCCGTCTCCGCCGGGGCGCTCCCGGGCGCAGGCGGAATGTCGGTGGGGGGACCCCCATACCCGGCGCCCTGCCTTTGCGTCACCGCAGCGCCCCTCCGTAACCCGTCGTGCTCACGCCGCTGTCCTCTGTTGCCCCCTACCCAGCCGGCCGGTGGGGGCACCCCCGCGAGGGGCGGGGATACGGACAGCCGGGTGCCAGGTTACTTACGTTCTCGCCACGCGTGTCCGCCGGATGCGGGTGATTTCCGTCCGGCACGGACGCAGAGCCGTATGCCATGCTGCCGAACTGTTATCGCCGGGTTCGGGCAGGGTGAAACACTGGGAAGGCTCGGAGTAAAAGGGCCCGGGCAGATGGTCGACCCGCGGGAGGGACAGTGGAGTCTGGCGCAGCGGCGCGTAGCACCAACACGCGCGCGAAGGGCGGACGGTCCCGGAGGAACGGGACGATCGAAGTGGACGCCGCGTCCGTCAACAAGCTGCTGGCCGCTTTGACGGCGATGCGCGACGGAAACTTCCGTAAGCGTCTCACCGTGACCGGTGAGGGCCCGATGGCGGAGATCGCCGCCGTCTTCAACGAGGTCGCGGACCAGAATCTGCATCTGACCGGAGAGCTGTCCCGGGTGCGGCGCGTCGTGGGGCGTGAGGGGAAACTCACAGAGCGGCTGCACACCGGCACCTGTGAGGGCTCCTGGGCCTCGGCGATCGATGCGGCGAACGCGCTGGTGGACGATCTGGCCCGTCCCGTCTCCGAGGTCGGCCGGGTGCTGTCCGCCGTCGCGGACGGCGATCTGGAGCAGCGGATGGATCTGCGCTCCCGCGGGACGGACGGGGGCGGTCATCCGCTGCGCGGCGAGTTCCTGAAGGTCGGGCGGACCGTGAACGGGCTGGTGGACCAGCTCTCGGCGTTCACCGACGAGGTGACGCGCGTCGCGAGCGAGGTCGGCACCGAGGGGAAGCTGGGCGGCCAGGCGCGGGTGCGCGGGATGTCCGGCTCCTGGAAGGACCTGACGGACTCGGTCAACACGATGGCGTCCCGGCTGACCGCTCAGGTCCGGGACATCGCCCTGGTGACGACGGCTGTCGCGAAGGGCGACCTGTCACGCAAGGTGACCGTGCATGTCGCGGGCGAGATGCTGGAGCTGAAGAACACCGTCAACACGATGGTCGACCAGCTCTCCTCGTTCCAGTCCGAGGTGACGAGGGTCGCGCGGGAGGTCGGCACCGAGGGCGAGCTGGGCGGCCAGGCGTCGGTCCCGGGCGCGGCGGGCGTATGGAAGGACCTGACCGACTCCGTCAACCTGATGGCGGGGAATCTCACGTCCCAGGTGCGCGAGATCGCGCAGGTGACGACGGCCGTCGCGAACGGCGATCTGTCGCAGAAGATCACGGTGAACGCGCGCGGCGAGGTCGCGCAGCTCGCCGAGACCATCAACGCGATGACGGACACGCTGCGCACTCTCGCGCGGGAGGTCACGCGCGCGGCCAGCGAGGTCGGGACGGACGGTGTGCTCGGGGGGCAGGCCCAGGTGCCGGGGGCCGCCGGGATCTGGAAGGACCTCACCGACTCGGTGAACAGCGCGTTCCGCAATCTGACGGCTCAGGTGCGGGACATCGCGCAGGTGACGACGGCGGTGGCCAACGGTGATCTGTCGCAGAAGGTCACCGTCGATGTGTCGGGCGAGATGCAGGAGTTGAAGAACACCGTCAACACGATGGTGGACCAGTTGTCTTCGTTCGGAGACGAAGTCACCCGTGTCGCCCGGGAGATCGGGGTCGACGGTGTGCTCGGCGGGCAGGCGTCCGTGGCGGGCGCCGCGGGCACCTGGAAGGACCTCACCGACTCGGTCAACACGGCGTTCCGCAATCTGACGGGCCAGGTGCGCAACATCGCGCAGGTGACGACGGCGGTGGCCAACGGTGATCTGTCGCAGAAGGTCACCGTCGATGTGTCGGGCGAGATGCAGGAGTTGAAGAACACCGTCAACACGATGGTGGACCAGCTCTCCTCGTTCGCCGAGCAGGTCACGCGTATGGCCAGGGACGTCGGTACGGAGGGCCGACTCGGGGGTCAGGCCCGGGTCGACGGGGTCTCGGGCACCTGGCGCGACCTGACCAACTCCGTGAACTTCATGGCGAACAACCTGACGTCCCAGGTGCGTCAGATCGCGCAGGTGACGACGGCCGTGGCGCGCGGTGACCTGTCGCAGAAGATCGAGGTCGACGCGCGGGGCGAGATCCTGGAGCTGAAGAACACCATCAACACGATGGTCGACCAGTTGTCCGGGCTCGCCGAGCAGGTCACGCGGGTGGCCCGCGAGGTGGGTACGGAGGGCAGGCTGGGCGGCCAGGCGCAGGTGCCCGGCGTCGCGGGCGTATGGCGCGACCTGACCGACTCCGTCAACGGCATGGCGGGCAACCTGACGACCCAGGTGCGGAACATCTCGCAGGTGGCCACGGCGGTCGCGCGCGGTGACCTGTCGCAGAAGATCGACGTGGACGCGCGGGGCGAGATCCTGGAGCTGAAGACCACGCTGAACACGATGGTCGACCAGCTCTCCTCATTCGCCGAGGAGGTCACCAGGGTCGCGCGCGAGGTCGGCACCGAGGGCATCCTCGGCGGGCAGGCCGAGGTCAAGGGCGTCTCGGGCACATGGAAGGACCTCACCCAGTCCGTCAACTTCATGGCGAACAACCTCACCTCGCAGGTGCGGAACATCGCCGAGGTCACGACCGCCGTCGCGCAGGGCGATCTGTCGAAGAAGGTCACCGTCGACGCGAAGGGCGAGATCCTCGCGCTCGTCACCACCGTCAACGGGATGGTGGACACGCTGCTGTCGTTCGCGGAGCAGGTGACGCGGGTGGCCCGCGAGGTGGGCACCGAGGGGCAGCTCGGGGGCCAGGCCCGGGTGCGGGACGCGTCGGGGATCTGGAAGGACCTCACCGACAACGTCAACATCATGGCCAACAACCTGACGGGGCAGGTCCGGAACATCTCCCAGGTGGCCGCGGCCGTCGCCTCCGGAGACCTGACGAAGAAGGTCACCGTCGAGGCCAGCGGCGAGGTCGCGCAGCTCGCCGACACGGTCAACACGATGGTGACGACCCTGTCGTCGTTCGCCGACCAGGTCACCCGGGTCGCCCGGGAGGTCGGTACGGACGGTGTGCTGGGCGGCCAGGCGCGTGTCGCGGGCGTATCGGGCACATGGAAGGACCTCACCGAGTCGGTGAACTCGATGGCGTCCAACCTGACCGGCCAGGTCCGCAACATCGCGATGGTCACGACGGCCATCGCCAAGGGCGACCTCACCAAGAAGATCGACATCGAGGCCAACGGAGAGATCCTCCAGCTCAAGACCACGATCAACACGATGGTCGACCAGCTCTCGTCGTTCGCCGAGCAGGTGACGCGGGTGGCCCGCGAGGTGGGCACCGACGGCCAGCTCGGCGGCCAGGCGCGGGTGCCGGGCGTCGCGGGCACCTGGAAGGACCTCACCGACTCGGTGAACGAGATGGCGGGCAACCTGACCCGTCAGATGCGGGCCATCGCCGAGGTGGCCACCGCGGTGACGCGGGGCGACCACAACGTGCACATCGACGTCGAGGCCGCGGGCGAGATCCTGGAGCTCCAGGGCTACATCAACACGATGATCGCCAACCTCCGCGACACCACCCAGGCCAACCAGGAGCAGGACTGGCTGAAGGGCAACCTCGCCCGGATCTCCGGCCTGATGCAGGGCCGCCGCGAGCTGCGGGACGTGGCCGGGCTCATCATGAGCGAGCTGACGCCGGTCGTCTCCGCGCAGCACGGCGCGTTCTTCCTGTCGATGCCCACGGGCACGCCGGAGGAGGCCGCGGGCGTCGGCGCGGGGCCCGGCGAGGACGGCTCGTACGAGCTGCGGATGTTCGGGAGCTACGGGTACTGCACGGACTCCATGCCCACCACGTTCAGCCCCGGCGAGTCGCTGGTCGGGACGGCGGCCAAGGAGAAGCGGACCATCTTCGTGGACCACTCGCCGCCCGGGTACCTCAAGATCTCCTCGGGGCTCGGCGAGGCCCCGCCGGCGAACGTCATCGTGCTGCCGGTCATCTTCGAGGGCACGGTCCTGGGCGTGATCGAGCTGGCGTCGTTCCAGCCGTTCGCGCAGATCCAGAAGGACTTCCTCAACCAGATCGCCGAGATGATCGCCACGAGCGTCAACACGATCAGCGTCAATACGCGCACCGAACGGCTGCTGGAGCAGTCGCAGGAGCTGGCGGTGCAGCTCAGGGAGCGCTCGGGCGAGCTGGAGAACCGGCAGAAGGCGCTCCAGGAGTCCAACGCGGCGCTGGAGGAGAAGGCCGAGCAACTCGCCCAGACCAACAGCGACATCGAGATCAAGAACCGTGAGATCGAGGAGGCGCGGCAGGTCCTGGAGGAGCGCGCCGAGCAGCTCTCCGTCTCGATGCGCTACAAGTCCGAGTTCCTGGCCAACATGTCGCACGAGCTGCGCACGCCGCTCAACTCGCTGCTGATCCTCGCCAAGCTCCTCGCCGACAACGCGGAGAGCAACCTCTCGCCCAAGCAGGTCGAGTTCGCCGAGACGATCCACGGGGCGGGCTCCGACCTGCTCCAGCTCATCAACGACATCCTCGACCTCGCCAAGGTCGAGGCGGGCAAGATGGACGTGAGCCCGACCCGTATCGCGCTCGTCCAGCTCGTCGACTACGTGGAGGCGACCTTCCGGCCGCTGACCGCGGAGAAGGGGCTCGACTTCTCCGTACGGGTCTCGCCGGAGCTGCCCGCGACGCTGCACACGGACGAGCAGCGGCTGCTCCAGGTGCTGCGGAACCTGCTGTCGAACGCGGTGAAGTTCACCGACACCGGCGCCGTCGAGCTGGTGATCCGCTCGGCGCGGGACGACGTGCCGGAGACGATCCGCGAGCAGATGCTGGAGCAGGGGTCGCTGCGGGACGCGGAAGCCGACCTGATCGCCTTCTCGGTGGCCGACACGGGCATCGGGATCGCGCAGAGCAAGATGCGCGTCATCTTCGAGGCGTTCAAGCAGGCGGACGGCACGACCAGCCGCAAGTACGGCGGCACGGGTCTCGGGCTGTCCATCAGCCGGGAGATCGCGCGCCTGCTGGGCGGCGAGATCTACGCGGTGAGCGAACCGGGCCGGGGGTCCACGTTCACGCTCTACCTGCCGCTGCACCCGACCGAACTGCCGCCCCAGGGCTACACGCAGATCGACTCGGGCGCCACGCTGGCCATCGCTGCGGCGGAGACGGGCGCGGCGGCGGCCGAGCCGGTCGGTACGGCCGAGGGGCAGGCGGAGGAGGGGCCGCCGATGACGCCGGAGGAGGCCGCCGCCGAGGCGGCGCACAGTCTCGCCGACCGGCGCCGCAGGCGCGAGGAGGCGGGCCGGGGACAGCCCGAGCTGCCCCCGGAGGCCCTGCCGTACAACGCGCAGCACGGCAACGGCGCGGCACCCTCGGCGGCGGGGACGGGCCCCGCGGCGGAGCTGGGGAACGGCTACGAGGGCCGTGGGAGCGCCTCTGAGGGCGCGGCGGACTTCGTCCCGGACACGGTCGCCCCGGAGGGCCAGGAGGTCGCGAGAGCGGAGATGGGCGCCTTCGCCGGGCGCAAGGTCCTCATCGTGGACGACGACATCCGCAATGTGTTCGCGCTCACCAGCGTGCTGGAGCAGCACGGGCTTCAGGTGCTCTACGCCGAGAACGGGCGCGAGGGCATCGAGGTGCTGGAGCAGCACGACGACGCGGCCGTGGTGCTGATGGACATCATGATGCCGGAGATGGACGGATACGCGACGACGGCGGCCATCCGAAAGATGCCGCAGTTCGCCGGGCTGCCGATCATCGCCCTCACGGCCAAGGCCATGAAGGGGGACCGCGAGAAGAGCATCGAGTCCGGAGCGTCCGACTACGTCTCCAAGCCGGTGGACACGGAGCACCTGTTGAGTGTCATGAGGCGGTGGATGGGTGCGCGGTGAATATGACACCGTGACACGTGCGGGGTCTGCGCGGGCCACATGCTGACTCAGTGTGGTCAAGGACGTGTGGAAACGCGGTAAACCGGGAACCTTTTGGTCCCCTGGGGCGTTTCTGCTACGTGCACAGTGACATCGCGGTGACAGGGTGTGGCGGGCCGCAGGGTGCGGCTACCATGACCGGCACAAGGACGGGCGGCGGCGACAGGGAGCCGCTCCCAGGGGCGGCGTCCGAGGGGCTGCCGGGGCGAGGAGGACGGGCCATGGTGCAGAAGGCCAAGATCCTCCTGGTCGATGACCGGCCGGAGAATCTGCTGGCGCTGGAGGCCATTCTCTCCGCGCTCGATCAGACGCTGGTGCGGGCATCGTCAGGGGAGGAAGCGCTCAAGGCGCTGCTGACAGACGACTTCGCGGTCATTCTGCTGGATGTCCAGATGCCGGGGATGGACGGATTCGAGACCGCCGCGCACATCAAGCGGAGAGAGCGCACGCGCGACATCCCGATCATCTTCCTCACGGCCATCAACCATGGCCCGCACCACACCTTCCGGGGATACGCGGCTGGTGCGGTGGACTACATCTCGAAGCCCTTCGACCCGTGGGTGCTGCGGGCGAAGGTCTCGGTGTTCGTCGATCTGTACATGAAGAACGTGCAGCTCCGCGAGCAGGCCTCCCTGCTGCGCCTCCAGTTGGAGGGCAACGGCACGGGACAGCGCGGCGAGCCGGACGAGGAGCCCGCCGAGGCGCCGGGGCTGCTCGTCGAGCTGTCGGCCCGGCTGGCCGCCGTCGAGGAGCAGGCGGAGGCGCTCACCAAGCAGTTGGGCGACTCGGCCGACGCGGCCACGGCCGCGACCGCCGCGCACCTGGAGCGCAAACTCTCCGGGCTCCGCCGGGCACTTGACGCCCTGGAGCCCGGCACGGGCGGCGACACCTCGGCTCACGTGCCGTCACAGAACTGACCCCCGGGGCGCTTTCGGCGCCCCGGGCACGTGCGCCACGGGTGTCAGGAGCGGCCCTCGGGCCCCGTCGGCGAGCGGGCCACACGCCGCCCTCCGAACGACATCAGGGGCCCGTTCCGAGTAACCTCACCCCCATGGCCTCACGAACGTCGGGAAGCGGAAAGGCAGCCAAGAAAGCGCCAGCGAAGAAGGCTGCCGCGAAAAAGGCCCCGGCGAAGAAGGCACCCGCCAAGAAGGCCCCCGCGAAGAAGGCGGCCGCCAAGCCCAAGGGCAAGGGCGGCAAGCCGGCGGCCAAGGGCGCGCCGTCTCCCACCGGGGGGATCTTCCGGATGGTGCGCGCCTGCTGGCTCGGCGTCGCCCACGCGGTCGCCGCGGTGTTCCGCGGCATAGGGCGCAGCGGCAAGGCGCTCGACCCCGCGCACCGCAAGGACGGGCTGGCGCTGCTGCTCCTCGGGCTCGCGCTGGTCGTCGCGGCGGGCACCTGGTCCAACCTCCACGGTCCCGTGGGCGACCTCATCAAGACCCTCATCACCGGCGCCTTCGGCCGTCTCGACCTGCTCGTGCCGATACTGCTCGGCGTCATCGCCGTACGGCTCATCCGGCACCCGGAGAAGCCCGAGGCCAACGGCCGTATCGTCATTGGGCTTTCCGCACTGGTGATCGGCGTGCTCGGGCTGGTGCACATCGGCTGCGGGGCGCCCGGGCGCGGGGAGGGCACCGAGGCGCTCCAGGACGCGGGTGGCCTCATCGGCTGGGCGGCCTCCCGCCCCCTGATCGTCACGCTCAGCGAGATGCTGGCCGTGCCGCTGCTGGTGCTGGTCACGGTCTTCGGGCTGCTCGTCGTCACGGCCACACCCGTCAATGCGATCCCGGAGCGCCTGCGCGACGTCGGGGTGCGCCTCGGTGTGGTGGCGCCCCGGCCCGACGAGGAGTACGAGCCGGAGGACGCCGGGAGCGCCGGGTACGACCCCGGGTACGACGAGGACGAGCCCAGACCGCGCCGTACGCGTCACAGCGTGCGCAAGGACCACATCGACGCGGCCCTCGCCGAGAAGGAGGCGCTGGACCAGCGCCGTACCGGCCGTAAGGGCAAGCGCGGCACCCAGCAGCCGCTGCCGGACGGCGACGCCTCGGACCGGCAGGACCGGCCGCTGGACGCCGTGGATGTCGCCGCGGCGGCTGCGGCCTCGCTGGACGGCGCGGTGCTGCACGGGGTGCAGCCCTCGCCGCTCGTGGCCGATCTGACCAGCTCCGTCTCGGCCGGACGCGAGAAGGCGGGCAAGGACGCCGGTGTCCCGGTGCCGGGCGCACACGGGGACGGGGACCAGGACGACCGGGCGGCCGTGCCCGACCTGACCAAGGCCGCCGCGCCGCCGGAGCCCGACGCGCTGCCGCCGCGGGCCGAGCAACTGCAGCTCCGGGGCGACATCACGTACGCGCTGCCCTCGCTCGACCTGCTGGAGCGCGGCGGCCCGGGGCGCACCCGCAGCGCGGCCAACGACCAGGTCGTCGAGTCGCTGACGAACGTCTTCCGCGAGTTCAAGGTCGACGCCGCCGTCACGGGCTTCACCCGCGGCCCGACGGTGACCCGCTACGAGATCGAGCTGGGCCCCGGCGTGAAGGTCGAGAAGATCACCGCCCTGGCGAAGAACATCGCGTACGCGGTCGCCAGCCCGGACGTGCGGATCATCAACCCGATCCCCGGCAAGTCCGCCGTCGGCATCGAGATCCCCAACAGCGACCGCGAGATGGTCAACCTCGGCGACGTGCTGCGCTCCGCTGAGGCCGCGGGGGAGGAGCACCCGCTGCTCGCCGGGCTCGGCAAGGACGTCGAGGGCGGCTACGTGTACACCAACCTCGCCAAGATGCCGCACATCCTGGTCGCGGGCGCCACCGGATCCGGCAAGTCGTCCTGCATCAACTGCCTCATCACCTCCGTGATGGTCCGGGCCACCCCGGAGGACGTGCGGATGGTCCTCGTCGACCCCAAGCGGGTCGAGCTGACGGCGTACGAGGGCATCCCGCACCTCATCACCCCGATCATCACCAACCCCAAGAAGGCCGCCGAGGCGCTCCAGTGGGTCGTACGCGAGATGGATCTGCGCTACGACGACCTGGCGGCCTTCGGTTACCGGCACATCGACGACTTCAACGCGGCGGTGCGCTCCGGCAAGGTGAAGGCTCCCGAGGGCAGCGAGCGCGAGCTGTCGCCGTACCCGTACCTGCTGGTGATCGTGGACGAGCTGGCGGACCTGATGATGGTGGCCCCGCGGGACGTGGAGGACGCGATCGTGCGGATCACGCAGCTCGCGCGTGCCGCGGGCATCCACCTGGTGCTGGCCACCCAGCGGCCCTCCGTCGACGTCGTCACGGGCCTCATCAAGGCCAACGTGCCCTCGCGGCTGGGCTTCTCGACCTCGTCGCTGGCCGACAGCCGCGTCATCCTCGACCAGCCCGGCGCCGAGAAGCTCATCGGCAAGGGTGACGGTCTGTTCCTGCCGATGGGCGCGAACAAGCCGGTGCGTATGCAGGGCGCCTTCGTCACGGAGGAGGAGGTCGCCGCGGTCGTCGACCACTGCAAGGCGCAGATGGCACCGGTCTTCCGCGACGACGTGACGGTCGGCCAGTCGCAGAAGAAGGAGATCGACGAGGAGATCGGCGACGACATGGACCTGCTCTGCCAGGCGGCGGAGCTGGTGGTGTCCACGCAGTTCGGCTCGACGTCGATGCTCCAGCGCAAGCTGCGCGTGGGCTTCGCCAAGGCGGGGCGGCTGATGGACCTGATGGAGTCGCGCGGCGTCGTGGGGCCCAGCGAGGGCTCGAAGGCGCGTGACGTTCTCGTGAAGCCCGACGAACTGGACGGGGTGCTGGCGGTCATCCGGGGCGACGGCTAGCGCGCGGCGAGCGGGATCGCGCGGGCGGTGGGGGCGCGCACGGGGCGGACGGGACACAAGGTCACTCGTACGAGCGATGAATGGGAGCGTGAGGCAACCGTTTCCGCATTCGTTACGTCCACCGGGAGAGAGCGGCGGGCGGATGCGCGCGTTTCGGGCGGACCGGGTGGCCCGGCCCTCCCGATGGCGGACAAAGTCGGTCCGCCCGCTTGCCCCACCCTTTTGCCCCGCCCCTAGACTGAACCTCCAGCAGGTGGCTACACGCTCGAAAGGCGCCCCCGTGTCCATCGGCAACTCACCCGAAGAGGACCGTCCGCCGGTCGGTGACGAGCACCGCCCCTCGGTCGGCCGAGCCCTCCAGCAGGCCCGTATCGACGCGCGGTTGACCGTGGACGAGATCAGTACGTCCACGCGGGTGCGCGTCCCGATCGTTCACGCCATCGAACAGGACGACTATTCCCGGTGCGGCGGCGACGTCTACGCCCGCGGTCACATCCGTACGCTGGCGCGCGCCGTCGGTCTCGACGGGAACGCGCTCGTCGCGCAGTACGACGAGGAGCACGGCGGCCGCCCGGAGCCGACCCCCGCGGCGACGCTGTTCGAGGCGGAGCGGATCCGCCCCGAGCCCCGGCGCCCCAACTGGACGGCGGCCATGGTCGCCGCGATCGTCGTCGTCATCGGCTTCGTCGGCTTCACGCTGGTCAACGGCGGTGGCGAGGAGGAGTCCGGCGGGGCCGTCGCGGAGAAGACGCCCTCGCAGGCCCCCTCGAAGAAGGAGACCGGGAAGCCCAGCCCGAGCAAGACCGCCGACCCCAAGCCCTCCGACAGCGCCATCGCGGGCGCGCCCGCCGACAAGGTCACCGTCCGGATGACCGCCGAGCGCGGCAATAGCTGGGTCTCCGCCAAGGACCACAACGGGCGCCTGGTCCACGAGGGCGTCCTCCGGCAGGGCCAGTCCAAGACCCTCACCGACGACAAGCGGCTCGACCTCGTCCTCGGCAACGCGGGCGGCGTGAAGCTGTACGTCAACGGCAAGGAGGTCAAGGACGTCGGCCAGGTCGGGCAGGTGCAGCGGGTCAGCTACACGCGAGGAGACCCCGAGGCAGGCTGATCGCACAGCCCTTCGGGGCGGCTGAGCTGGGTGGTCCGGGGCCCTCGCGGCGGGTGGGGAAGCCGGGACGAAGTAGGCTGAGCCCATGCCCGAACGCCGCACCGTCGCCCTTGTCACGCTTGGCTGCGCCCGTAACGAGGTGGACTCGGAGGAGCTCGCAGGCCGCCTGGCGGCGGATGGCTGGGATCTCGTCGAGGACGCCTCGGACGCCGATGTCGCCGTCGTCAACACCTGTGGATTCGTCGAAGCCGCCAAGAAGGACTCCGTCGACGCCCTGCTGGAGGCCAACGATCTCAAGGATCACGGCAAGACCCAGGCCGTGGTCGCCGTCGGCTGCATGGCCGAGCGGTACGGCAAGGACCTCGCGGAGGCGCTGCCCGAGGCCGACGGAGTGCTCGGTTTCGACGATTACGCGGACATCTCCGACCGGCTCCAGACGATTCTGAGCGGCGGAGTCCACGCCTCGCACACCCCGCGTGACCGGCGCAAGCTGCTGCCGGTCAGCCCCGTCGAGCGGCAGGGCGCCTCGGTCGCGCTGCCGGGCCACGGGAACGGCGAGGAGCAGGCCACCGCCACCGCGACCGCCACCGGCTCTGTCTCCGCGACCGTCACCGACTCCGCGCCCGCCGCCGCTCCCGCCGACCTCCCCGAGGGCGTCGCGCCCGCCTCGGGGCCCCGCGCCCCGCTGCGCCGGCGGCTGGGCAGCAGCCCGGTGGCCTCGGTGAAGCTCGCCTCCGGGTGCGACCGCCGGTGCTCGTTCTGCGCCATCCCGTCCTTCCGCGGCTCGTTCATCTCCCGCCGCCCCTCCGACGTCCTGGGTGAGACGCGCTGGCTCGCCGAGCAGGGCGTCTCGGAGATCATGCTGGTCTCCGAGAACAACACCTCGTACGGCAAGGACCTCGGTGACATCCGTCTCCTGGAGACGCTGCTGCCCGAGCTGGCCGCCGTCGACGGGATCGAGCGGGTCCGGGTCAGCTATCTCCAGCCCGCCGAGATGCGGCCGGGGCTGATCGACGTGCTCACCGGCACCGAGGGCGTCGCGCCGTACTTCGACCTGTCCTTCCAGCACTCCGCGCCGGACGTGCTGCGCGCGATGCGGCGCTTCGGCGACACCGACCGCTTCCTCGGGCTCCTGGAGAACATCCGGGGCAAGGCGCCGCAGGCCGGAGTCCGCTCGAACTTCATCGTGGGCTTCCCCGGCGAGACCGAGCAGGACGTCAAGGAACTGGAGCGCTTCCTGAGTGAGGCGAGGCTGGATGCCATCGGCGTGTTCGGGTACTCGGACGAGGAAGGCACCGAGGCCGCCGGTTACGCGGAGAAGGTGCCGTCCGAAGAGGTCGCCGAGCGGCTGGCGCGGGTCTCCCGGCTCGCCGAGGAGCTCACCGCCCAGCGCGCCGAGGAGCGGATCGGGGAGACGGTGCGCGTGCTGGTCGAGTCGGTCGACACGGAGGACGGGCCCGTGGGGCGCGGCGCGCACCAGGCGCCCGAGACGGACGGACAGGTCCTGCTGTCGGTGCCGGAGGGCGTGGACGGGCAGGGACAGGCTCCGGCCGTCGGACGTATGGTCGAAGCACGAGTGGTCGCCGCGGAGGGAGTGGATCTCGTCGCAGAGCCGTGGGACCGAGTGAGTGAGGAGGCGGGCAGATGACGGGAGTGCCGGCCTCCGCTGCGGGACGGGGGCCCGTCGCGAAGGCGAAGGCTGCGCCGACCGTACGGCCGGTGAGCCTGTGGAACATCGCGAACATCCTCACGATGGTGCGGTTGCTGCTGGTGCCCGCCTTCGTGGCGCTGATGCTCGCCAGCGGAGGGCACGACCCGGCCTGGCGCTCGTTCGCCTGGGCGGCGTTCACCATCGCGATGATCACCGATCTCTTCGACGGTGAGCTGGCGCGGCGGTACAACCTGGTCACCGACTTCGGCAAGATCGCCGACCCCATAGCGGACAAGGCGATCATGGGCGCCGCGCTGGTCTGCCTCTCGGCGCTCTCCGACCTGCCGTGGTGGGTCACGGGCGTCATCCTCGCCCGGGAGCTGGGCATCACGCTGATGCGCTTCTGGGTCATCAAGCACGGAGTGATCCCCGCGAGCCGGGGTGGCAAGCTCAAGACCCTGGCCCAGGGCATCGCCGTCGGGATGTACGTCCTGGCGCTGACCGGGCCGCTCGCCACGCTGCGCTGGTGGGTGATGGCCGTCGCCGTCGTCCTCACGGTCGTGACGGGGCTGGACTACGTACGGCAGGCCGTCGTGCTGCGGCGGGCGGGACGTGCCGCGGCGGCGGAGGCGGCCGAGACGTCGGCGGAGATGGCGGAGGCCGGGACCGAAGGGGTCGCCGGGGTCGCGGGGGCCCTGGACTCTCCTGGGACGGCCGAGGCGGCTGAGACGGCTGGGACGGCCGAGGCGACCTCGGGGACCGAGGCGGCCGAGCCCGTCGATGTCGTCGGGGAGGCCGGTTCCGCCGGGGCGCCGGGACCGGAGCGGCAGTGATCCCGCACGGGGGCGGGGCGGGCCTGGACGGCGCGGGACAGGTCGACGAGGCGGTTCGTGCCCTCGGGCTCCTGCGCGAGCGCGGGGAGACCCTCGCGATCGCCGAGTCCCTGACGGGCGGGCTCGTCGCGGCCGGGGTCACGGCGGTGGCGGGCGCCTCACGCGCGTTCCGCGGTTCCGTGACGGCGTACGCGACCGAGCTGAAGCGGGACGTGCTGGGCGTCGACGGGGCGCTGCTCGCCGAGCGCGGGGCGGTCGACCCGGAGGTCGCGCGGCAGATGGCGGGGGGCGTACGCCGGGTGCTGGGCGCCGACTGGGGCATCGCCACCACCGGTGTCGCGGGCCCCGAGCCCCAGGACGGACGGCCCGTCGGGACCGTCTACGTGGCGGCGGCGGGTCCGGACGGATCGGCGGCGGCGGTCCTTCTGCCGCTTGAGGCGGACCCTGAAGGGAATCCTGACCGTGTGCGTGCTCGAATCCGTACCGAGAGTGTTCGAGGAGTTCTGGAGCTGCTCTGCAAGCAACTGATCGAAAATGCCGGGGACAGGGTAGGGAACAGACCGGGGGGAATGGATGTTTGCAGCCCTGAGTGAACACGACATCGCTCCCCGCACGGCCGCTGTCCGAGGCGGTACGGTGGAGGCTGAAGGAGTCGGGGCCAACTGGCCGTCCCGATACAGGCTGTGGAAGACGCCGCGCGTTGAGAGGGAGGAGCACCGATGATTCTGCTCCGTCGCCTGCTGGGTGACGTGCTGCGTCGGCAGCGCCAACGCCAGGGCCGGACCCTGCGCGAAGTCTCTTCGTCCGCCCGGGTCTCGCTCGGATACCTCTCCGAGGTCGAGCGCGGCCAGAAAGAAGCCTCGTCCGAACTGCTGTCATCCATCTGCGACGCACTCGACGTGCGGATGTCCGAGCTGATGCGTGAAGTCAGCGATGAGCTGGCACTTGCCGAGCTGGCCGAGTCCGCGGCGAGCGACACCGTGCCCGCGCCCATGCGGCCGGTGCTCAATCCGCTCACTGTGACGTCGGTCACTGGGGTTCCCGAGGAGCGCGTCACGATCAAGGCGCCGACGGAGGCAGTGGACGTCGTCGCTGCCTGAGAGACGAAGAAGAACCGAAGAAGGTCCCGCCGGAGCGTCCGGCGGGACCTTTGCTGTGTGCGGGGCGTGTGCGGCCGTGCGGGAACGTACGGGTTCGCCGACGGGCGGCTCCAGGGGCGTGCGTACGGCAGAGGGCTGGTTGCCATGCGTGGTCGCGCCGTCGCGGGGAGTGCGGGAGCATGGTGGATCCAGTCGCGAGCCGGCCGGAGCGGGCCGAGGCGGCGGAACGTGCGGCGGGAGGTGGGCGGCATGGCGGGAGGCGCGGGCGGCTCCTGCGGGACGTACGGCACCTGCGGGGCTTGCTGCGCGGGGGTCGCTCCGGATGCCGCTCCGGGGGGCGCGAGAGGGCCGGTGGGCCGTCGGCGCTGGCCGGTGGGACAGGGGTGGCCGTCCGGCGCGCTGTGTCTGCTGTCCGCCCTCTGCGCGCTGCTGTGGGTGAGTGCGGTGGGGCGGCTGGTCTGGGGCGCCGGTGGGGCGCTGGAGGCGTCCGTGGCCGCCGGTGGCTGGGGGCTGAGCCTGCTGCCCGTGCATGTCTCGCCGGACAGGGGCCCAGCACCGCGTGCCACCGATCTCCTCCGGGCGCTCGGGTTCACCACGGCATCGCGACCCCGCCGTTGGGGCGCAGGATCTGGCCGGTCGTGAAGGCCGAGGCGTCCGAGGCGAGGTGCAGCACGGCGTGCGCGATCTCCTCCGGTTCGCCGACGCGGCCCAGCGGGGAGACGCGGGACATGGCCTCCTCGGCGCTCCGCTGCTGGGTGCTGTCGAAGCGGGCGGTCATGGGCGTCCGTATCCATCCGGGGGCGATGGCGTTGACGCGGATGCCGTGCGGGCCCGTCTCGGACGCGAGGATCCTGGTGAGCTGGACGACGGCGGCCTTCGCCGCGCCGTAGCAGAGCAGGCCCGGGGAGCCGCTGTCGACCACGCCGGAGGACATGGTGACGATGCTCCCGCGGGTGCCCGTGCCGATCATGCTGCGGGCGGCCTCCTGGCAGGTGCGCAGGACGCCCTTGAAATTGACGTCGAGGACCCGGTCCAGGTCGGCGTCGTCCGTCTCCAGGACGGTGCTGCGGTGCATGATCCCGGCGACGGCCACCGCGATGTGGAGCCGCCCGCCCGTACGGACGGCGGCGTCGACGGCCCCGGCGACCGAGGCGCGGTCGGTGACGTCGACGGTACGGCCGTGGGCCGTGCCGCCCGTCTCCGCGATCAGCTCCGCCGTACGGGCCGCGCCCTTGCCGTCGAGGTCGGCGCAGTGCACCTGGGCGCCCGCCTCGGCGAGCAGCAGGGCGGTCGCGCGGCCTATGCCGCTGGCGGCGCCGGTGACGAGGGCGGTCCGGCCGGTCAGGTCGTACGCCGTGAGGGTCATGGGTCAGGACGGTACGACCGGATCTGACGGGTCGTCAATTGGTCGTGCGGCCCTCGCGGAACGCCGGTCAGCGGGGCGTCGGCCGGTCAGCGGGGCGCGGGCTGGCAGTGCGGGCAGTACCAGATGCTGCGGGACTGGCCGGGCGGCCCGTACTGGCCGACGCGTACGGAGGTGCCGCAGCGGTGGCAAGGGCGGTGCTCGCGGCCGTAGACGGCGAGGTTCCGGTCGGGGCGGGTGCCGTTGGTGGTGCGGCGGACGGGGCGGTCCTTGTTGGCCTCCAGGAGCCGCTTGGCGACCGTCAGCAGCCGGGAGGGGAGCGGGGGCGTGAGCGAGCCGACCGGGGCCCAGGGCGAGGTGCGGGCGAGGAAGCACAGCTCGGCCGCGTACACGTTGCCGATGCCCGCCAGGTTGCGCTGGTCGAGCAGGGCCTCGGCGAGGGGCCTGGCCGGGTCGGCGAGGAGGCGCCGCTCGGCCTCTGCGGGGTCCCAGTCTGGGCCCAGCAGGTCCGGGCCGAGATGGCCGAGGACGGAGGGTTCCTCGCCGGTGCGCAGCAGTTCCAGGACGGGCAGGCGGTAGCCCGTCGCCGTGTGGGTCTCCGTGGCGAGGACGGCGCGGATCTGGTGGGCGGGGCCGCCCTTGCCGGAGGGGTACGCGCCGCCCGTGAGGCGCCAGGAGCCCTTCCTGGCGCCGCCCGTGAGGCGCCAGGAGCCCTCCATGCCGAGGTGGGAGTGGAGCGTGAGCCCGCCCTCGACGCGGGTGAGGAGGTGCTTGCCGCGCGGGCTGACGTCCAGGACCCGGCGCCCGGAGAGGTCCACCGTCGCGAGCTTGGGCACGCGCAGGTCCGTACGGGTCAGCGTGTGGTCCGCGAGTGCGTCATGGAGCATCCGGGCCGTACGCCAGACCGTGTCACCTTCGGGCATACGGCCATGGTCGCAGGGGCGTGGGGAGAGCGGGAGTGGGCGGAACGGCGATGGGCGGAACGGCACGGGAGCGCGCCTGCCCGGGTTGTGCCCCCCCGGGTTGTGCCCCGGGCTACGCCGCTACGCCGCGCGCAGGCGCAGTCCTCGGGGCGTCGGATGGAAGCCCGCCGCCTCCAGGGCCGTGCCGACGGGGGAGGAGAGCGCGGGCGTGCCGTTGACCCGCTCCACCGTGACCGTGCCCAGGGCGCCCTGGCGGGCGGCGCGGGAGAGGGCCTCGACCGCGGCGGTCAGCCTCTCGTCGGACGGATCGAGCGCACTGCCCTGTCCTCCGGTGCCGGAGCCTTCTCGCGGTCCGCCGCTCGGACCGCCCATGGGACCGCCCATCGGTCTGCCCTCCGGTCCGCTCGTGGCGCCCGTACGGCCGTCGGCCGTGTCGTCGTCCCCGTCCGTCCAGACGAGCATCGTCTTGCCGCCCCGCTCCATGTAGAGCGTCAGGGCGCCGTCGACGAGGACGACCAGTGCGCCCGCCTTGCGGCCCGGCTTGTGAGTGGCTCCGGCGGGAGGGGAGGGCCAGGGGAGCGCCGCCCCGTACGCGTTGGCCGGGTCGGCGGCGGCGAGGACGAGCGCGCGGCGTGCGGAACGGCCGCCCGACGGCCCGGACACCGACGGCAGCTCGCGCTCGCGGGCCGTGCTGACCGCGCGGAGCCGGTCCACGGCGCCGTCCATCGCGAACTGCGCGGCCCCCAGCCCCTCGACGACATAGCCCCGCCGGGCCTGGCCGCTCTCCTCGAAGACGGACAGCACCCGGTACGCGGCGGAGAAGCCGCCCTCCACGCCCTCGGCGGCGACCGCGCCCCGGGTGACCACGCCGTGCCGGTCCAGCAGGGTGCGCGCCAGGGCGTGCGCCCGGTGCGTGGGCTCCGGCTCGGGCGCGGGGAGCAGGGACCAGCGGCCCGCCACCGTCGGCGGCGCCGACTGCGGGCGTCCCGGGCCCCGGCGACCGACGCCGTGGCCTCCCGCGACGCCCGAGCCGGCGGCCACGGCGGCGGCGGTGAACGATCCGTAACGCCCGCGAGGTGTCGCTCTCTTGGCGCGGTGCGCCGTCGAGCCCGCGGTGCGGCCCGAGCCGAGGAGCGCGCGCAGGGGCGCGAGGGTGTCGCCCGTGACCCGGCCTGACCAGACCAGGTCCCACAGGGCTTCGGCCAGCTCGGGATCGGCGGCCTCCGGATGGGTCGTGGCGCGGACCTGGCCGGCGATCTGGCGGAAGAACAGCCCGTACCCGCCCTGGAGTGTGTCTAGGACCGAGCGGTGGAGCGGCGTCAGCTCCAGGGGGTGCGGGGGCGGGAGGAGCAGCGGCGCCGTGTCGGCCAGATAGAGCGAGATCCATCCGTCCTTGCCGGGCAGCGCGCCCGCGCCCGCCCAGACGACCTCGCCGGAGGCGGTCAGCTCGTCGAGCATCGGGGCCGCGTAGTCCCCGACGCGGCCCGGGAGGACGAGCTTCTCCAGCGCGGACGCGGGAACGGGCGCGCCCTGCAACTGCTCGACCGTGCGCAGCAGTCCGTCGACGCCGCGCACCCCGCCCGTGCCGAGGTGCTGCCACTGCGGCAGGAACGCGGCGAGTGCCGTCGGGGGCACGGGCTCCAGCTCGTGACGCAGCGCGGCCAGCGAACGGCGCCGCAGCCGGCGCAGCACCGCCGCGTCGCACCACTCCTGGCCCACCCCGGACGGATGGAACTCGCCCTGCACCAGGCGGCCCCCGGCGGCGAGCCGCTGGAGCGCCCCGTCCGCGACGGCCGTGCCCAGTCCGAAGCGCGCCGCGGCGTCCGCCGAGATGAACGGGCCGTGCGTACGGGCGTAGCGCGCGAGGAGGTCGCCCAGCGGGTCGGGAACGGGCTCCGTGAACGCCTCGGGGACGCCGACGGGCAGCGCCGCGCCCAGCGCGTCCCTCAGCCGTCCCGCGTCCTCGACCGCCGCCCAGTGCTCCTGGCCCGCGATACGGACGCGGATCGCGCGGCGGGCCGCCTCCAGCTCCTCGGGCCAGGACGCCTCGGCTCCGCGCTCGGCCAGCTCGGCCGTGGTGAGCGGGCCGAGGAGGCGCAGCAGGTCGGCGACGCCCTCGGTGTCCTTGCAGCGCCGCTCCTCGGTGAGCCACTGCAGCTCCCGCTCCAGCTCGCGCAGCACGTCGGCGTCGAGCAGCTCGCGCAGCTCCGCCTGGCCCAGCAGCTCCGACAGCAGCCGGGAGTCGAGCGAGAGCGCGGCGGCGCGGCGCTCGGCCAGCGGGGAATCGCCCTCGTACAGATACTGCGCGACATAGCCGAACAGGAGCGAGCGGGCGAAGGGGGACGGCTCGGGGGTGGTGACCTCGACCATGCGGACGCGGCGCGACTCGACGTCGCCCATCAGCTCGGTCAGGCCCGGCACGTCGAACACGTCCTGGAGGCACTCGCGCACGGCCTCCAGGATGATCGGGAACGAGCCGAACTCGCTGGCCACCTGGAGGAGCTGCGCGGCGCGCTGCCGCTGCTGCCACAGGGGCGTGCGCTTCCCCGGACTGCGCCGGGGCAGCAGCAGCGCGCGGGAGGCGCACTCGCGGAACCGGGCGGCGAACAGGGCCGAGCCGCCGACCTGGTCGGTGACGATCTGGTTGATCTCGTCCTTGTCGAACAGCACGTCGCCGACGCCCAGCGGGGGCTGGTCGGGATCGACGGACAGCTCCTTGGACGGGCTCCCCTCACCGGGCTCGCCCAAGGGATCGTCGAAGAGGTCCAGGCCCATCAACTCGGCGTCGGGCAGCCGCAGGACGAGGCCGTCGTCCGCGTGCATGACCTGCGCGTCCATCCCGTACCGCTCAGTGAGGCGGGCGCCGATCGCGAGCGCCCAGGGGGCGTGCACCTGGGCGCCGAACGGGGAGTGGACGACGATGCGCCAGTCGCCCAGCTCGTCGCGGAAGCGCTCGACCACGATGGTGCGGTCGTCCGGCACATGGCCCGTGGCCTCGCGCTGCTCGCCCAGATATGCCAGCAGATTGCTCACCGCCAGGTCGTCCATCCCGGAGGCCGACAGCCGCTCCTGGGCCTTCTCCGGGGGCAGCGATCCGACCTCGCGCAGGAACGCGCCCAGGGCACGGCCCAGTTCGAGCGGGCGGCCGAGCTGGTCGCCTTTCCAGAACGGCAGCCGTCCGGGAACGCCGGGCGCCGGGGTGACCAGCACCCGGTCCCTGGTGATGTCCTCGATCCGCCAGGAGGTGGTGCCGAGGGTGAACACGTCGCCCACCCGCGACTCGTAGACCATCTCCTCGTCCAGCTCGCCGACCCGGCCGCCGCCCTTCTTCGGGTCGGCCCCGGCCAGGAAGACGCCGAACAGGCCGCGGTCCGGGATCGTGCCGCCGGAGGTCACCGCGAGCCGCTGCGCGCCCGGCCTGCCGCTCACCGTGTGCGCCACCCGGTCCCACACCAGACGGGGGCGCAGCTCGGCGAAGGCGTCGGACGGATAGCGGCCCGCGAGCATGTCGAGCACCGAGGTGAATGCCGACTCCGGGAGCGCCGCGAAGGGCGCCGCGCGGCGCACCAGGGCCAGCAGCTCGTCGACGTCCCAGGTGTCGACGGCGGTCATCGCGACGATCTGCTGGGCGAGCACGTCGAGCGGATTGGCCGGGACGCGCAGCGCCTCGATGGCGCCCTCCCGCATCCGCTCGGTGACGACGGCGGACTGCACGAGGTCGCCCCGGTACTTGGGGAAGACCACACCGGCCGACACGGCGCCCACCTGGTGCCCCGCGCGGCCCACCCGCTGCAGACCCGAGGCCACCGAGGGCGGCGACTCGACCTGGATGACGAGATCGACCGCGCCCATGTCGATGCCCAGCTCCAGGCTGGAGGTGGCGACGACGGCGGGGAGGCGCCCCGCCTTCAGGTCCTCCTCGACCTGGGCGCGCTGCTCCTTGGAGACCGAGCCGTGGTGCGCGCGGGCGAGCAGGGCGGGAGCGCCCCCGGCCGCGCCGGAACCGCCCATCAGCTCGGCCGGGGAGTGGTCCTCGGGCATGGGCTCGCCGGTCGCGCGCTCGTACGCGATCTCGTTCAGCCTGTTGCACAGGCGCTCGGCGAGACGGCGCGAGTTCGCGAAGACGATGGTGGAGCGGTGCTCCTGGATGAGGTCGGTGATCCGCTCCTCCACGGACGGCCAGATGGAGGGCTTCGCGCCGCCTCCGGGGCCGCCGCCGGGATCCTTGGCGGCGTCCTGCGCGGGCGACCCGCCCAGCTCGCCCATGTCCTCCACGGGCACGACCACCGACAGCGCGAACTCCTTGCCCGAGGGCGGCTGCACGACCCTGGCCTGCCGCCGGGGCGAGAGGAAACGCGCCACCTCGTCCACCGGGCGGACCGTCGCGGACAGGCCGATACGGCGCGCGGGTCGCTCCAGCAGCTCGTCCAGCCGCTCCAGGGACAGCGCGAGGTGCGCGCCGCGCTTGGTGCCCGCCACCGCGTGCACCTCGTCGAGGATGACCGTCTCGACGCCGGAGAACGCCTCGCGCGCCGAGGACGTCAGCATCAGGAAGAGCGACTCGGGCGTGGTGATCAGGATGTCCGGGGGACGGCGGGCGATCGAGCGGCGCTCCGAGGCCGGGGTGTCGCCGGAGCGGATGCCGACCCGGATGTCGGGCTCGGGCAGCCCCAGGCGGACGGACTCCTGGCGGATGCCGGTCAGCGGGCTGCGCAGATTCCGCTCGACGTCCACCGCGAGGGCCTTCAGCGGCGACACGTACAGCACCCGGCAGCGCTTGACCGGGTCGGCCGGGGGCGGGGCGGAGGCGAGCCGGTCCAGGGACGCGAGGAACGCCGCGAGGGTCTTGCCGGAGCCGGTCGGGGCCACGACCAGCGCGTCCGACTCCTGGGCCAGCGCCTTCCAGGCGCCCTCCTGGGCCGCGGTCGGCTCGCTGAAGGCAGCCGTGAACCACGCCCGGGTCGCCGGGGAGAAGCCGTCCAGTGCCGAGTTCTGACCCATGGGTTCCATCGTGCAGCACACCACTGACAGCGGCGGCCCCGAGCGGGCACGGGGCCCGGGCCCGGCGCTCTGCGGCGCCGCACAATGGGCGGATGGGGAGAGGCGAGAGCGCACGCCACTGGCGGCCCCCGGAGCTGCCGGGGGTGGACCTCCTGCGTGCCCGCTACATCCACAAGACGTTCCTCCGGCACACGCACGCGACGTACGTCATCGCGGCGATAGCCGAGGGCGTGGAGGCGTTCCACCACGGCGGCACCGTGCACAGGGCGGGGCCCGGCGGGCTGGCCCTGATCAACCCGGACACCCCGCACACCGGGCACGCGGGGGTGCCCGAGGGCTGGCGGTACGACGCGCTGTACCCGGACGCCGGACTGGTCGCCTCCATCGCCGCCGAGACCACCTCGATCCGGGGCACGCCCGGCTTCGCCGTCCCCGCCGTCGACGACCCCGGCTCGGCCCGCCTCGTCCACGAGGTCCACCGTGCCGCCGAGGAGGGCAACGCGCTCGCCGCCGACAGCCTGATGCGGATCGCCGTGGCCAGGCTGCTGCGGCGGCACGGGGAGCCTCTTCCGGCGCGCGAGGTGCGCACGGCGGGCGCGCGCCATGCCGCGCGCGCCCGCGCCGTGCTGGAGGAGCGGATGGCCGACCCGCCGACCCTGGAGCGGCTCGCGGCCGAGCTGGGCACCAGCCCGTTCGCGCTGCTGCGGGCCTACCGCGAGGTGTACGGGATGCCGCCGCACGCCTGGCTGACGGACGCGCGTGTGCACCGCGCCCGCGCCCTGCTGGACGCCGGTACGCCGCCCGCCGAGGCGGCGACCGCCGTGGGGTTCACCGACCAGTCGCACCTGACGCGGCACTTCGGCCGCATCATCGGCGTGCCGCCCGGTGCCTACCAGCGGGAACGCGCAAGAACGTACAAGACCGGAGGCTCCGGGGCCGCCTAGCGTCCCCGACGTGCCTCAGGACGTGCCTCAGCAGACAGACACCGACACCACGGGTCCCGCCGCCTCGCCGGACCCGCCGGGCCCGCCGGGCCCGCCTCCGGGGGAGGGCCGAGCCGACCGCGCCGTCGTCCGGGACGCGCTCGGGGTCGGCGTGGCCGTCGGACTCTCCGGATTCGCCTTCGGGGTGACCGCGGCGGGCGCCGGCATCAGCCTGGCGCAGACGTGCGTGCTCAGCCTGTTCGTGTTCACCGGCGCCTCGCAGTTCGCGCTCGTCGGCGCGCTGGCGGCGGGCGGCAACCCGCTGACGGCCGCCGCCGGCGCGTTCTTCCTGGGCACCAGGAACGCCTTCTACGGGCTGCGCCTGTCCACCCTGCTCCGCCTGCCGCGCGGAGTACGCCTCGCCGCGGCGCACTGGGTGATCGACGAGACGTCCGTCGTCGCCCTCTCGCAGCCCGACAGACGCTCCGCGCGGCTCGGCTTCACCGTCACCGGCGCGACCCTCTTCGTCCTGTGGAACCTCACCACGCTCCTGGGCGCCCTCGGCGCCGGGGCGCTGGGCGACACGGAGGCGTGGGGACTGGACGCCGCCGGACCCGCCGTCTTCCTCGCCCTCCTGGCGCCCATGCTGCGCACCGTCGTCGAACGGGTGACGGCGGCCGTCGCCGTCGTCCTGGGCCTCGGGCTGCTGCCCGTACTGCCCGCGGGCGTACCCGTACTGGTAGCCGCGCTGGCGGCGCCCCTCGTGCTGACGGGGCGACGGCTGTCTCCTGGCGGAAGGGGCGCGCGGCCGGTACGGAGCGGGGAACGCGAGGGGTACGAGGAGGGCTCCCGATGAGCGTCTGGATCGCGATCGGCCTGACGGTGGCGGGCTGCTACCTGGTCAAGCTGCTCGGCCTCTCGGTGCCGGAGGGCGCGCTGGAACGGCCCCTGGTCAGACAACTGTCCGTACTCGTCCCCGTGGCGCTGCTCGCGGCCCTGACCGCGCAGCAGACTTTCGGCGACGGCAGCGCCCTCGTCCTCGACGCCAAGGCGGCCGGGCTGGGCGCCGCAGCCGTGGCACTGGTGCTGCGCGCGCCCTTCCTGGTCGTCATCGCCGCCGCCGTACTGGTCACGGCCGGTGTCCGCGCGGTCGGCGGCTGAGCCTCCTGGGCGCCCTTACAGCCGTCCGTACGCCCGCAGCGTCCGCAGGGCCTCCAGGGTCACCAGGGGGCGCCCTTCGAGCGCCGTACCGGGCGCCCATGAGCGCCAGTTGATGTCCCAGCCGCCGTCCTCGCGCTGGGCGGCGGCGAGATGCTCCAGGCCGAGTGCCAGCTCGGCGTCGCTGAACCAGCGCCGGGCCAGCGAGTCGGGGGAGCGGGCGAAGTCCGTCACGTAGTGGTGCTCGCCCGGCGCGTATCCGTCCGGCACGGGGAAGTCGGCCTCCTTGCCGGGTTCCGTCACGACCAGCCGCTGCTCGCGCACCAGGCTGCCCAGCCGTTCCGCCGCCGCCTCGGCGCGCGGCCGGTCGGGCACGCCGTCCAGGAAGACGAGGGCCGCCCGCACCTCGTACGGGTGGGTCTTCTCCAGGGACTCGACGGCGGACCAGCAGAAGTCCGTGGCCCGGAACAGCCAGGCGTGCCAGACGCTGTTGCGGTGCAGCGTGCCGACCACGGGCGCGGTTGCGAGCAGGTCGCTCGGGGGATCGTCCACGACGGGGATCCAGGGCGCGGCCGGATAGCCGCGCAGCGACGGATGGAGCGCGGGCAGCGAGCCGTCCGGCGTGGAGACGGACGTCAGATAGCGGCCGATCCGCTCCACCCGCTGTCCCGCGCAGCGCCCGATGCTGTCCAGCACCTCCAGCGCGGCGGCCGTGTGCAGCGGCTGGCTGACCGGGCCGCGGAGGTCGGGCTCCAGGGCGTGACCGTAGCCGCCGTCGGCGTTGCGGTACGCGTCGAGCGCCGTCTCGACGGCTCCGGGGTCGCCGTCCAGGAAGTCGTGTTCGAAGCGCCGCTGCTCCAGGACGCGTGCCGTCAGCCAGATGAAGTGCTCGGCACGGGAGAGGGGCGTCGTTCCAGAAGGAGCCATTCTCCGACCGTAGGCCCCGGCGGCGGCCCGGTCACGGCCGGAAGCGGGAGCCAACCCGGAGGGCGGGATACTGGGGGCATGCGGTTGACGGACTTCTGGCAGCGGATGGCGGACCACTTCGGTGAGGCGTACGCGGACTCCTTCGCGCGCGATCACGTGATGTCCGAATTGGGAGGCCGGACCGTGCGGGAGGCGCTCGCCGCCGGCTGGGAGGCGAAGGACATCTGGCGCGTGGTGTGCGCGGCCATGGATGTCCCGTCCCACAAGAGGTGAGTCGTTTACGGGGTGTTCTGTCCCGTGACGCGAAACTTGCCCGGTGGGCGCATCCGAGGACGAGGACGGCCGGGACGAAGTCCGGCGGGATCAGCGGGACCGACGGGATCAGCGGGACGGCGACGCGGGCGGTGACGGGCGCGATGATTCCGGGACCGGAGCCGGAACCGCGGACGGTGACGCCGGGGCCGCGGGGGACCGGCGGATGCCGCGCTGGCTGCCCAGGGCGCTCGTCCTCGCGCTGCTGCTGGTCGGCTGCTATCAGCTCCTGAGCTGGGCGTTCGACCGTGTGCTCGGGCTGCTCCTGAACATCCTGATCGCGTTCTTCGTCGCGCTCGCCATGGAGCCCGCCGTGGACGGGCTGGCCTCGCGCGGCATGCGGCGCGGGCTGGCGACCGGGGTGGTCTTCGTGGTCACGCTGGTGGCGGTGGGCGGGTTCTTCGCCGCGCTGGGCTCGGTGTTCGCCGACCAGATCACGAAGATCATCGAGAATCTGCCCTCGTACGTGACCGACCTGGTGAGCTGGGTCAACCGGACGTTCCACACCGACCTCGACGTCGACAGTCTCCAGTCCGACGTGATCCATTCCGATTGGGTGCGCCAGTACGTGCAGAGCGGCGCGCAGAACGTCTGGGGCATCTCCGCGACCGTGCTGGGCGGGGTCTTCCAGTTGCTCACGGTCTGCCTGTTCGCGTTCTACTTCGCCGCCGACGGGCCGCGGCTGCGGGCCGCGCTGTGCTCCGTGCTGCCGCCGGCGCGCCAGGCCGAGGTGCTGCGCGCGTGGGAGATCGCGGTGACCAAGACCGGCGGCTATCTCTACTCCCGGGTGCTGATGGCCCTGGTCTCCGGCGTCGCGCACTACGTCTTCCTGCAACTGATCGGCGTGCCGTACGCGCCCGCGCTGGCGGCGTGGGTCGGGGTGGTCTCGCAGTTCGTCCCCACGGTCGGCACCTATCTCGCCGGGGCGCTGCCGATGCTGATCGCCTTCACCGTGGATCCGTGGTCGGCGGTGTGGGTGCTGGTGTTCGTGATCGCCTACCAGCAGGTGGAGAACTACATCCTGCAGCCGAGGATCACCGCCCGGACCGTGGACATCCACCCGGCGGTCGCCTTCGGCTCGGTGATCGCGGGCACGTCGCTGCTGGGAGTGATCGGCGCGCTCATCGCGATCCCCGCCACGGCGACGCTCCAGGGCTTTCTCGGCGCGTATGTGAAGCGCTACGACGTGGCGGACGAACGGGTCAGACGGGGCACCCGGGTGCGTCGCCGCACCCCCTGACCTGTGCCTTCTCAAAGTTATCCACAGTGATCCCAGGTGACTTGACGTGAAAATCGAACATCGATTCTCATAGGTGGACCGGCGGGGCCGGACCGCGGCAGGGACCGAGGCCGGGCCGATTGTCAGTGGCAGGCGCTAGCGTCGTGTGACGTGAAGCGATCGACTCAAGCAAACACCCGGGTGGCACCCATGGCAGGAACCGACCGCGAGAAGGCGCTCGACGCCGCGCTCGCACAGATTGAACGGCAATTCGGCAAAGGCGCCGTGATGCGCATGGGTGACCGGCCGAACGAACCGATCGAGGTCATCCCCACCGGCGCGACCGCGCTCGATGTGGCCCTCGGCGTCGGTGGCCTGCCGCGAGGCCGAGTGGTGGAGGTGTACGGACCGGAGTCCTCCGGCAAGACGACCCTGACCCTGCACGCGGTGGCCAATGCCCAGCGCGCGGGCGGGACGGTCGCCTTCGTGGACGCCGAGCACGCCCTCGACCCCGAGTACGCGAAGAAGCTCGGCGTCGACACCGACTCACTGATCCTCTCCCAGCCGGACAACGGCGAGCAGGCTCTTGAGATCACCGACATGCTGGTCCGCTCCGGCGCCCTCTCCCTGATCGTCATCGACTCCGTCGCGGCGCTGGTGCCCCGTGCGGAGATCGAGGGCGAGATGGGTGACTCCCATGTCGGCCTCCAGGCCCGGCTGATGAGCCAGGCGCTGCGGAAGATCGCCGGTGCGCTCAACCACTCCAAGACCACCGCGATCTTCATCAACCAGCTCCGTGAGAAGGTCGGCGTGATGTTCGGCTCCCCGGAGACCACGACCGGTGGCCGCGCGCTGAAGTTCTACGCGTCGGTGCGGCTCGACATCCGCCGTATCGAGACCCTCAAGGACGGCACGGAGGCCGTCGCCAACCGCACCCGCGTCAAGGTCGTCAAGAACAAGGTCGCGCCGCCCTTCAAGCAGGCCGAGTT
The DNA here is from genome assembly GCF_039530985.1 of Streptomyces albiaxialis. NCBI lineage: Bacteria > Bacillati > Actinomycetota > Actinomycetes > Kitasatosporales > Streptomycetaceae > Streptomyces > Streptomyces albiaxialis. The sequence continues at coordinate 126,538 of NZ_BAAAPE010000014.1, read as the reverse complement.
CGACATCCTCTACGGCGAGGGGATCAGCCGCGAGGGCGGCCTGATCGACATGGGCGTGGAGCACGGCTTCGTCCGCAAGTCCGGCGCCTGGTACACCTACGAGGGCGACCAGCTCGGCCAGGGCAAGGAGAACGCGCGCAACTTCCTCAAGGACAACCCCGACCTCGCCAACGAGATCGAGAAGAAGATCAAGGAGAAGCTGGGCATCGGCGTCCAGCCGGAGGCCCCGGCGGCGGAGCCCGGGGCAGACGCGGCGGGCGGTCCGGAGGCCGCCGGGGCCGACGCCTCCGGCGCGGCGGACGACGCGGCGAAGACGGTTCCCGCTCCGGCGACGAAGGCCACCAAGGCGTCGAAGACGTCCAAGGCCGCCGCCGCCAAGAGCTGATCCGTGACACGGCGCACCGACTGGCCGGAGTTCGCGGAGATCCCGGAGCGCGGGGGACGGGACGGCGGTCCCGGCCCCGGCGCACAGGACAGCGGCGGTCCCGCCCCGTCGAGGGCCGAGGCGGGGCCGTCGCGCACGTCTCGCGGTTCACGGGGGGATCGCGAGGCGCGTGACGAGGGGGGGAACCGGGAGAAGCGGGGGCAGCGGCCACAGGAGCCGCAGGACCCGGTGGAGCGGGCGCGCGCCATCTGTCTGCGCCTGCTCACCGGGACTCCGCGGACCCGGCAGCAGCTCGCCGAAGCGCTCAAGAAGCGGGAGATCCCGGACGAGGCGGCCGAGGAGGTGCTCGCCCGCTTCGAGGACGTGGGCCTGATCGACGACTCCGCGTTCGCGGAAGCGTGGGTCGAGTCCCGGCACCACAGCCGGGGTCTCGCGCGCCGGGCGCTCGCGCGCGAGCTGCGGACCAAGGGCGTGGACTCGGCGGTGATCGACGAGGCCGTCGGCATGCTCGACTCCGAGCAGGAGGAGGAGACGGCGCGGGCCCTGGTGGAGCGGAAGCTCCGCTCCACCCGTGGCCTCGACAGGGACCGGCGGCTGCGTCGCCTGGCCGGAATGCTGGCCCGCAAGGGCTATTCCGAGGGGCTCGCCCTGCGCGTGGTGCGCCGCGCGCTGGAGGAGGAGGGCGAGGACCCGGAGGCCCTGGACGAGCACCTTCCGGACGTCTGAGGGGGAGGCGCGGACGGCGGGTCCGGCTCCGCCCTTCCCCACCCCCTGGTCTCTCCCCACCCCCTGGTCCCTCCCCGCCCCCCGGGGCTCACCCCCGGTCCGGGCAGAGGCGGCGAGGCTGGTCCTCGCCCTTGAGTTCGGCGTCCACGCAGCCGGCGGGCAGTGAACCGTAGGGGGTGCTGCCGAAGTTGGCCGTGACGCGGAGGGTGCCGTCGCCGAAGACCGAGCGCTGCACCCGGTGGTCCCGGGTCAGATGGCGGAAGCCCGTCATCCGTTCGGTGCCCGCGGCCTTGTGGAGCGGCGCGAAGTACCGCTGGAGGGCGGCCATCTCCTTCCCCGCCGAGTCCAGGTTCTTGTCGCCGAGCGCGAAATTGAGCGGAGTGTTGTAGAGGACGGACATCAGCGCGCGGTCCGTCTTCTGCTCCGGCAGCTTGCCGTAGGGCATCTCCCAGCGGTCCGTGCTGATCAGGGAGTCGTGCAGCGCGGTCTGATAGAGCGGCACGCGGTACGCCGGGTCGTACAGCGCCTCGGCGAGCGCCGCGGGCAGCCGTACGGGCTTGAAGAAGTGACCCGGCGCGGAAGCGGGGTAGTAGGCGCCCCACGTCTTCTTGTCGTTCTGGAGCTTCCACAGGGCGTCGTTCACCGGCGTCTGCGAGCCGTGGTTGAAGGCGAGGACGGGCGCGGCCCAGGAGACCGCGGACTCCGAGCCGAGGACCAGCCGGTCCCGGCCGGCCAGCACCCGCATCCGGTCCATCCGGTTGGCCCGGTCCTGCTTCTTCGTCATCGGGTGGGACGGGGTGAAGTCGCTGAAGAGTTCACCGGCCGCGTCGACGTCGACGAAGACGCTGTTGACGCCGTTGGCGGTCATCTTCTCCGTGTGCGTGGCCAGATAGTGCTTGCCCGGCTCCGACTTCGCGAAGGCCTGCGAGCTGAGGTAGCAGCCCCGGCCGCCGAAACCGGTCTTGATCTTCCCCGCGCGGTTCCGGACGCAGTAGTCCGGATAGACGGTGCCGGGCCACTTGGCGACGGGGGTGTCGGCGGAGGCGGGGTCCTGGCCGTTGTCGTAGGAGTCGTACGGGCCGACCACGTACCCCTGCTTCTTCGCCGTGGCCACGGCGCGCTCGCTCATGGGCCTGCCGTCCGCGTCGTAGCCGAGCCAGAGTCGGGTGCTGCCCTGCCGCCTGAGCTTCCGTACGGCCTTCTCGTTCCGCGCCCCGCCCCACAGGTAGGCGTGTTCGGCGCCGAGGAGTTTCCGGATCTCCGGGTTCCGGGCGATCTTCTCCTTCAGGGTGCGGACCTGCCCGTGCTCGTCGAGCCAGCGCCGGTAGTCCTCGGCCGGTGCGACGGGCGAGCCGGACGTCAGCGCGAAGGTCACGGTGTACGCACGGGTCTTCTCACGGCCGGAGAAGTCGTGCGTGGCCGTGGCGTGCAGCTTCCCTCCCGTGGACGCGAAGCCGAGCGAGGTGCCGATGTTCTCGGGCACCAGGTAGCTGACGCCGTGTCCGCCGGAGGCGTAGCCCCACAGCGGCAGGGTGAGCGCGCCGCCGCCCGCGAGGTCGGCCTCGGAGCCCGCGAGTCCGGCCTTCTTCCCGTTCCAGAAGGCGTCCGCGACGGGTACGGACAGGCCCTCGCCGCGCGGTATCTGGAGCGACGCCTTCCGCGAGGTGCCCGCGCCCTTGCCGGTGACCGGCCACGCGAGGGTGCGGTCGGCGTCCGCGCGTACGGTCATCCGCAGCCGCCCCTTCTCGCTCGCGGCGCTCACGCGCAGCCCGGCCGACGGGTACGACCACGACGCGGTGGAGCCCTCGACGGTGACGGTGCCGGGCGCGCCCAGCTCGTCGGCCGCCGCGTCCGAGACGGGGAGCGTGCGCCCGTCGCCCGTACGCCCCGTGACGCGCAGCGTGGACGTGTCGACGCGGGCGGTGCCGCCGCGTACGGAGAAGTCGACCGTGCGGCCATGGGCGCGCGGCGCCGGAGAGGGGGAAGGGGAGTCCGGTGAGGCGAGGGACGCGTAGCCCGCCGTGGCCGTCGTGGCGGCGAGGACGGCTCCGGCCGCGATCCCGAGCGTCAGATTCCGGTTCCGCTTCCCGGCGCGATGCCGCCTCCCGTTGCCGCGCCGCGAGGGCCGAGGTGTCTCAGAACGATCCATGGGCGCCACAATGGCCAGCGCTTATAAGGGAGTTCTAAGAGCGAGCGGGACTCAGGAGCGCCGGCCCACGTCGATCGCGTCCGGCTCGCCCCGTACGGCCCGTGCGCACAGCGCCAGCTCCGCCGGGCGCGCGGCGGGCAGCGCGGCCGTGAGGTGGCCGTCGGCGCGGACCACGAGGACCGTGTGCGCCGCCGCGCCCGGGTAGCTCTCCGCGACCAGCAGCGTGGCCCGCAGCGGCAGTCCGTCGACGGCGGCGGCGAGTTCGGGCATCATCCCCGCCGACAGCCAGTGGCGGCTGTCCCACACTCCCGTCCCCGGCGCTATCAGCACCACCAGCAGCTCGCCCCCCGCCCCGCACAACCAGTCGCGCAGTCGTCCCCGCGTCCCGTCCGTCGCGGTCACCGGCACGTCGCGCACCGGGGCGCCGGGGGCGGTGCCCACGGGGACGGTCGAGACGGTTCCGCGCCGGGGCCGCAGGGGCGTACGGGCGTACGCGGCGGGCGCGCCCAGCAGTCCGCGCCCCAAGTGGCCGTCGGTGAGGAGCCCGAGGTGTGCCCGCGCGCCCCCTCCGGGCAGCAGTGCGCGCAGCCCGCCGCCGCGCCGGACGAGCGGCAGCGCCTGGTCGACGGCGCGCAGCCGGGAGCCCACGGCAGCGCGCCGCTCCGCCTCGTAGCTGTCGAGCAGGGCGCCCGCCGCGGCGGCGTGGCCGTGGTGCCAGGCGAGGGCGAGCTTCCAGGCCAGGTTGGCCGCGTCGCGCAGCCCCTCGTCGACGGACTGGATGCCGAGCGCGCCCTGGAGGTGCGCGGCGTCGCCCGCCAGGAACGTGCGGTCGACCCGCCAGTGGCGGGCGAGCCGCTGGTGCGCGGTGTGCACGCCGGTGTCGACCAGTTCGTACGGGCCCGGGGTCCCGGCCCCGTTCCCGGAGGCGGCGCCGAACCAGAGGGACAGCGTGTCCTGGACGCGCTCCAGCATCTCCTCGGGGGTGACGAGGTCGCCGCGCGGCGGCAGCAGCCAGTCGAGCCGCCACACGCCCCCGGGCAGCGGCCGCGCGGTCACCTCGCCGGGCTCGCCGCCGGGGTCGCGGTGCAGCAGGGCCTCGTCCTCCCAGGGGAGCTGGACGCGGAGCGCGGCGACGGCGTGCCGCTCTACCGCGGTGTGGCCCGGGAAGCGCACCCCGAGCAGTTTCCGTACGGTCGAGCGGGCGCCGTCGCAGCCGACGGCGTAGCTCCCGCGCCACCAGGTGCCGCTGTCGCCCCGGGTGTGGGCGGTGACGCCGTCGGCGTCCTGCTCCAGCACGTCGACATGGCTGTGCGGGACGACGCGGGCGAGCTTCTCGCCCTCCAGGGCCGTACGCAGGGCCCGTTCCAGCAGGTGCTGCTCGACGTGGAGGGGCGCGGTCTCGGCGTCGAGATCGACACGCTCCACGAGCTGACGGCGCCGCTCCGCGCGCCAGGAGTGCCAGCGCAGCCCGGTGAGCCGCGGCAGGCAGGCGGCGGTGTCGGGGCGCAGGACGCAGGTGCGTGCGGCCCTGCGGGTCGTTCCGCCGTCCGTGGCGTCCAGGACGACGGAGGGGACGGAGTGACGGGCGAGATGGAGCGAGAGTGCGAGTCCGGTCGGTCCGGCGCCGACGACGATCACCGGGTCCACAGTGGAGAGACCTCACAGCCCTGGTGGTGCTGACGGGGGCCGGGGTTCGCGGTTCCTGGTGGAGCCTGGTGCACGATCACGATCGTATGCAACCCACTGCCTGTGCGGGCGTCAAGTGACGGAGGCGGCGGCCCCCTTGGGGACCGCCGCCTCGGCGGGAGCGGGTGTCACCCGCGTGTCACAGGTGGTCGGCGACCGCGGGAGCCTTCGCCTCGGCGGGCTTGATGCCCGTCTTCGCGCGCCGTCCGCGCTTCTCGATCCAGGTGGCCAGGGCCGAGAGGGCGAGGCAGAGCACGATGTAGATGGTGCCGATGACGATGACGGTGGGAACGTACGGGTAGTCGCCGTTCACCGTCGTGTTGGAGGCGATCAGACGCGCCGTCTGGAGCAGCTCCGGGTACAGGATGATGTAGCCCAGGGAGGTGTCCTTGAGGGTCACCACCAACTGGCTGATGATCGTCGGCATCATCGCCCGTACGGCCTGCGGCATCAGGATGGTCATCATGACCTGCGTCTTGCGCATGCCGATGGCGTACGCCGCCTCGCGCTGACCCTTGGGCACCGAGTTGATGCCCGCGCGCAGCACCTCGGCCTGGACGCACGAGTTGTAGATGCCGAGGCCGAGCACCAGCGCCCACATCGGCTTGATGGTGACGGTGAACGGCAGCAGCGAGTCCAGGATGCCGACCCACAGCGCGAAGATGGTGATGAGCAGCGGGATCGAGCGGAACAGCTCGACGAAGGCCGTGGCGACCCACCGGACCGGCCGGTGCTCGGAGAGCCGTCCCACGCACAGGACGACGGCGAGCACGAGCGACAGCACGGCGGCCATCGCGAACACCTTCAGGGTGGCGAGCAGTCCGTCGAGGATGTTCTCGCGGATGCCCGAGTAGTTGAAGATGTCCCACTTGGCGCCCTCGAACTCGCCCTTGTCGTACAGCCGGTACACGATCAGTGCGACCAGGCCGATGACCAGGATGGAGCCGATGACGGAGTAGACGATGTTGCGTGCCCGGGCCTTGGGGCCCGGAGCGTCGTAGAGCACGCTCGCGCTCATCGGGCGACCTCCATACGGCGCTCCAGCAGCCGGAAGAGGCCGCTGATGGCGAAGGTGATGATCAGGTACCCGATCGTGATCCAGATGAAGATCACGAGGATGTCGTAGCCCTCGTTGCTCAGCGTCTTCTGGATGTTGAACAGGTCGACGTTGTTGAACGCGCCCGCGATGGCCGAGTTCTTCGTCAGGGCGATCAGGAAGCTGCTCAGCGGCGGCAGCGCGGTCCTGGTCGCCTGGGGGAGCACGATCATCCGCAGGGTCTGGGTGAACGTCATGCCGATGCTGCGCGCGGCCTCGGCCTGCCCCAGCGGCACCGTGTTGATGCCGGAGCGGATGGCCTCGGAGATGTACGAGGAGGTGTACATCCCGAGCGCGACGACCGCGAGCAGGAAGGAGTCGATCCCCGGGAAGAGGACCTGCGGCACCACGAAGAACGCGACCAGGAAGAGCAGGGTCAGCGGGGTGTTGCGCAGCAGCGTGACATAGACCGTGCCGAACAGCCGCAGGGGCGGCACCGGTGAGACGCGGAATCCGGCGATGAGCAGGCCCAGCACGAGGGCGAGCAGTGCGCTGGTGGCTGTCAGCGACAGGGTTCCGACGAACCCTTCGCGGAACAGATCGAGATTGTCGAGCAGTACGTCCATAGAGTGTCTCGTCTCCGCGGGCCGGAGTCCGGCGGCGTTTCGGACAGGGGTGTGAGCCCTGCCCGTACGGACGGTGCGGTCACGCCCGTACGAGCAGGGGTTCAGGGGGGTGGCGAGAAGGGGCGGGAGGCGCCCGGAAGGGGCCTCCCGCTAGGTCACTTCTCCTCGATGGCCGGCGGCTCCTGGAACTTCGAGCCCGACTTGCCGAGAGTGGCGTCGTACGCCTTCTTGTAGTCGCCGTTCTCCTGGTGCGCCTTCAGGGCGTCCGCGACGGCCTTCTGCAGGGCGTTGTCGCCCTTCTTCATGCCGACGCCGTAAGGCTCGTCGGTGAACGGCTTGCCGACGACCTTGAGCTTCTTCGGGTTGTCGGCCGCGTAGCCCTTGAGGATCGCGTCGTCGGTGGTGACCGCGTCGACCTGGCCGTCGACGAGCTGCTTGACGCAGTCCGAGTACTTGGCCAGCTCGGTGATCTTGCCGCCGTACTTCGGCTTCTTGATCTCCTGGAGCGGGGTGGAGCCGACGATCGAGCAGACCTTCTTGCCCTTGACCGTCTCCGGACCGGTGATCTTCTTCTCGTCCTTGCGGACGAGCAGCGCGGCGCCCGCGTGGTAGTACGGACCGGCGAAGTCGATCTGCTTCTTGCGCTCCGGGTTGATCGTGTACGTACCGATCATCAGGTCCACGTCACCCTTGCGGACCGCCTGCTCACGGGCGCCGGAGTCGACCGTCTCGAACTTGATGTCCTTCGCGTCGAACCCGAGGTCCGCGGCGATCATCTTGGCGATCTCGATGTCGAAGCCCGAGTACTTCTTGGTCGACTGGTCCTGGAAGCCGAGGTAGGGCTGGTCGGCCTTGGCGCCGATGATCAGCTTGCCGCGCTTCTTGGCCTTCTCGATGACCGGGGAGTCGACCTTGGCGTCCTTGGCGACCTTGTAGGTCGGCAGGGCCTTCTCGTCGGTCTTGCCGCCCTGCTTGTCCCCGGCGGAGCCTTCCTTGCCGCCGCAGGCCGCGGTCGCGGCGAGAGCCAGGATCACGGCCGCGGAGGCGGCGGTCTTCTGGAGCTTCATAGTGAGTATCCCTTGCTCGAACAGTCGTTGGCGAGACGCGCCGTGGTGGTGCTCTGCGATGCCTAGTGGTGCAGGATCTTCGAGAGGAAGTCCTTGGCGCGGTCGCTGCGCGGGTTGCTGAAGAACTGGTCCGGAGTGGCTTCCTCCACGATCCGGCCGTCGGCCATGAACACGACCCTGTTCGCGGCGGACCGGGCGAAGCCCATCTCGTGTGTGACGACGACCATCGTCATGCCGTCCCGCGCCAACTGCTGCATGACTTCCAGGACTTCGTTGATCATCTCGGGGTCGAGGGCCGAGGTGGGCTCGTCGAAGAGCATCACCTTCGGGTCCATCGCCAGCGCCCGGGCGATGGCGACCCGCTGCTGCTGCCCGCCGGAGAGCTGCGCCGGGTACTTGTCCGCCTGGTTGCCCACGCCGACCCTGTCGAGCAGGGTGCGGGCCTTCTCCTCGGCGGCCTGCTTGTCCGTCCTGCGGACCTTGACCTGGCCGAGCGTCACGTTCTCCAGCACCGTCTTGTGCGCGAAGAGGTTGAAGGACTGGAAGACCATGCCGACGTCGGCACGCAGCTTCGCCAGTTCCTTGCCCTCCTGCGGCAGCGGCTTGCCGTCGACGGAGATGTGGCCCGAGTCGATCGTCTCCAGGCGGTTGATCGTGCGGCACAGCGTGGACTTGCCGGAGCCCGAGGGGCCGATGACGACGACGACCTCGCCTCGCGCGATGGACAGGTCGATGTCCTGAAGGACATGCAGCGCACCGAAGTGCTTGTTGACGTTGTCCAGTGAAACCAGCTTGTCGGTCCCCGGCCGGGGGCCCTCCGCGTCCTTGGTCACCGATACTTCGCTCATCGGCGTACAGCTCCGTCCTCGTCGGTTGCGAGGACCCTAGTGAGCCGCTGCCATCAGCGTCATTACATCTGAGCGGAAATTGAGCATAACGATCTGGCCGCAACCGGGCACACTGGGTAAAGGGGACGCCACCCTCGGGAATGGCATCCCCCGGGGCTCGGGAAGGCCCTCCACCGGCTGCTCACGGGGCCGCGGCCGCACCGGCCGTACCGGCTGTATAACGGATGCTCTCGTGCGCCCGGAAGCCCCTTGACTCACCCGGGCTTATCGGGGTGGATGCGGGAGGTTTCTGTACGGCGCGCGCGCCAGGGCGCACGAGGACACGCACCGGCGCGCGTGACAACGGCACACGGGAAAGGAGGGCGGGGACATGAGGCTGCTCCTCGTCGAGGACGACGATCACGTCGCCACCGCGCTCTCCGCCGTGCTGACCCGTCACGGCTTCGAGGCGGTGCACGTCCGCAGCGGCGCGGAGGCCCTGCGCGAGCTGCTCCCGGGCGAGCCCGGCTCCGGCGCGCCCGGCTTCGACGTCGTCCTGCTCGACCTGGGCCTGCCCGACCAGGACGGCTTCGAGGTCTGCGGCCGTATCCGCAGGACCTCGTCCACCCCCGTGATCATGGTGACGGCCCGCGCCGACGTCCGCTCCCGGATACACGGCCTGAACCTCGGCGCCGACGACTACGTGGTCAAGCCGTACGACATGGGGGAGCTGCTCGCCCGTATCCACGCCGTCAGCCGCCGCAGGGCCCCCGAGGACGGCCCGGGACAGGGCCGGCCCGCCGGGGAGGCCGAGCGGGACGGCGGGGCCGCCGACGGGACGCTCACGCTCGGCGCCGTGACCATCGAGCTGCCCACCCGGCAGGTCCGCGTGGACGGTACGGAGGTGCCGCTCACCCGTAAGGAGTTCGACCTGCTGGCGCTGCTCGCGCAGCGTCCCGGCGTCGTCTTCCGGCGGGAGCAGATCATCAGCGAGGTGTGGCGCACGAGCTGGGAGGGGACCGGGCGCACGCTGGAGGTGCACGTCGCCTCCCTGCGCTCCAAGCTGCGGCGCCCCACGCTCATCGAGACCGTCCGCGGCGTGGGCTATCGCATGTCCGCGCAGGGCGCCTGAGCGCCCGCGGGCCGACAGGACGGACGACCGTGCGTTCCCGCCTCCTCCCGCTGCTCCTCATCCTGCTCGCGGGCGTCCTGCTCGCCCTCGGCTTCCCCCTGGCCGTCAGCCAGGCCGCCGCCGAGCAGCAGCGCGTCGTGGTGGACCGCATCGACGACACCGCCCGCTTCGCCTCGCTCGCCCAGTTCGTGACCGCGCCCAGCGAGCCGGGGGAGCGCCGGGCCACCCTGCAGAGCGAGCTGGAGCGGTACCACGACCTCTACGGCATCCGCGCCGGGGTCTTCTACCGCGACGGCCGGGCCATGGCGGCGGCCCCCGGCCGCTGGCGGGTCCCCGGGAAGGACGAGGGGGACGGGGAAGGGGCACGTGCCTTCGCCGAGGCGCTCGCCGGGCGGCGCAGCCATGACCCGCCCCAGGTGTGGCCCTGGCAGGAGGGGCGCATCGCCGTCGCCTCGCCCGTCATCCGGGACGGCGACGTCGCCGCCGTCGTCCTCACCGACTCGCCCACCGGACAGATGCGCTCCCGCATCCTCAAGGGCTGGCTCGCCATCGCCGCGGGCGAGGCGGCGGCGATGCTCCTCGCCGTCGGCGCCGCGCTCCGGCTGACCGGCTGGGTGCTGCGGCCCGTCCGTACGCTCGACCGGGCCACTCACGAGATCGCGACAGGACAGTTCGCCTCCCGGGTGGCCGCCTCCGGTGGGCCGCCCGAGCTGCGCAGCCTGGCGCGGCACTTCAATGAGATGGCCGACCACGTCGAGGGCGCCCTCGAACAGCAGCGTGCCTTCGTCGCCGACGCCTCCCACCAGTTGCGCAACCCCCTCTCCGCGCTGCTGCTCCGTATCGAGGTGCTCGGCCTGGAACTGCCGGAAGGGAACGAGGAAATGGCGTCCGTACGGGCGGAGGGCAAGCGCCTGGCCCGCGTGCTGGACGACCTGCTGGACCTCGCCCTGGCCGAGCACGCCGACGCCGCGCATGTGACGCTCACCGACGTGGGGGCCCTGGCGGCGGAGAGAGTCGCCTCCTGGCTGCCCGTCGCGGAGCGGAAAGGCGTGGCCCTTCGTGCCGCCGGACAGACGGCGGCCACCGGATGGGCCGACCCTGTCGCGCTCTCCAGCGCCCTGGACGCGGTGGTCGACAACGCGCTCAAGTTCACGCCCGAAGGGGGCGAGGTGACCGTGACCGTCACGGCCGAGGGGGAGTGGGTGACGGTCGAGACGGCGGACGGCGGGGACGGGCTGACCCCGGAGGAGATGGAACGGGTCGGCGACCGCTTCTGGCGCAGCGGCCGCCACCAGAACATCTCCGGCTCGGGGCTCGGCCTGTCCATCACCCGCGCCCTGCTGGAGGCGGGCGGCGCGCGGCTCACCTTCGCCCAGGGAGAGCCGCGCGGCCTGCGCGTCCTCATCACCCTTCCGAGGAACGCCCCAGACGCAGTGTGAGGATCTGGAAGGGACGCAGCGTCACCCGTACGCTCCCGTCCTCCCGCCAGGTGTGGTGTCCGTCCGGCAGCGGCCGTTCCAGCAGGTCCGTCTCCGTCACGGACGTGACCGGGAAGCCCGGCGTGAGGACGGCCGTGCCGCGCCCTCCGTGCGACTCGTAGAGCCGCACCACCACGTCGCCGCTCCGGTCCTCCGCGAGCTTGACCGCCTCGGCCACCACCTGGTCGCTGTCGACCGTCACCAAGGGAGCGACGGAAGAAGCGCCGCCCCGTACCGTGCGCTCCGGGAGGTTGATCCGGTGCCCCTCCCGTACGGCGTCGCCGATTGAGGCGCCCGGGGCCAGCCCGTAGCGCATCCTGTGGACGCCCTGGTCGGTCTCCGGGTCGGGGTAACGGGGCGCCCGCAGCAGGGACAGCCGTACGGTCGTCGTCTGACCGCCGTCCTCACGGATGTCGCGGGTGACGTCGTGCCCGTAGGTCGAGTCGTTCACCAGGGCCGCGCCCCAGCCGGGCTCCTCGACCTGGAGCCAGCGGTGCGCGCAGATCTCGAACTTCGCCGTCTCCCACGAGGTGTTGGTGTGCGTCGGCCGGAAGACATGCCCGAACTGCGTCTCCGCCGCCGACCTGTCGGCCTTCACATCCAGCGGGAACGCCGCCTTCAGCAGCCGTTCGCTCTCGTGCCAGTCGACCTCCGTGTCGACGAGGAGCACCTTGCTCCCCGCGCGCAGGGTCAGCGTCTGCACGACGGAGGACGCGCCGAAGGAACGGACGACCCGTACGGTCGCACTTTGTGCGTCCGCCTCCGCGAGGGTCAGCTCGTCCGCGTGCGTCAGGTCGGTGACGGTGTTGCGGTAGAAGGAGTCGATATCCCAGGCGTCCCAGTGGTTGGGGAAGTCCGGGTGGACCTGGAGGAGGTTGGCGGCGTGCCCCGGCGCTACAGCCTCCCGCTCCGCCTCCCTGTCGTACGCGGAGACGACCAGCCCCCGGCCGTCCACCTCGACGCGCAGCAGGCCGTTGTCGAGCGTCCAGCCACCGCGCGGCCGCTCCCCGGCGGTCACCGGGTCCCCCGTACGGTCCGGCGCGAGGACGGCCCCGCCCGCCGGGACGCCGTCACGGGCGTGCGGGGCACCGTTGAAGACGACCGCGCCCGTGCCCTCGCCCTCGCCCCGGCCCGCGAGCGCGTGCTGCGCGCCGTCGATGATCCGCTCCAGCCCGGTCCGCACCCGGGCGTACGTCTCGCGGGCCTCCCGGTGGACCCAGGCGATGGAGGAGCCCGGCAGGATGTCGTGGAACTGGTGCAGCAGCACGGTCTTCCAGAGCTGTTCCAGCGCCTCGTACGGATAGGCGTAACCGTCCGTGCGGACCGCCGCCGTGGCGGCCCACAGTTCGGCCTCGCGGAGCAGGGACTCGCTCTGCCGGTTGCCCTGCTTGGTCCTCGCCTGGGAGGTGTACGTGCCCCGGTGCAGCTCCAGATAGAGCTCACCGGTCCATACGGGCGCGTCCGGGTACTCCTCGTGGGCCTTCTCGAAGAAGGCGGAGGGCTTCTCCAGCGTCACCCTGGGCGAGCCGTCCAGATCGCGCAGCCGCGCGGCACGGGCCAGCATCTCCCGGGTCGAACCGCCGCCCCCGTCCCCGTAACCGAAGGGGACGAGGGAACGGGAAGCGGCGCCCTTCTCACGGAAGTTGCGGGCCGCGTGCGCCATCTCCCTCCCGCTCAGGCGCGAGTTGTAGGTGTCGACCGGCGGGAAATGCGTGAAGACCCGCGTCCCGTCGATTCCCTCCCACCAGAAGGTGTGATGCGGAAAGGGATTGGTCTGGCTCCAGGAGATCTTCTGTGTGAGGAACCATTTCGAGCCGGACAACTTCACGAGCTGCGGCATGGCCGCCGTATAGCCGAAGGAATCCGGCAGCCACACTTCCCGGGTCTCGATGCCGAATTCGTCCAGGAAGAACTTCTTCCCGTAGAGGAACTGCCGCGCCATGGCCTCGCCGCCGACCATGTTCGTGTCCGACTCGACCCACATGCCGCCCACCGGGACGAACTGGCCGTCCGCGACCTTCTTCTTCACCCGCGCGTAGACCTCGGGGCGGTGCTCCTTGATCCACGCGAGCTGCTGTGCCTGCGACATGGCGAACAGGAAGTCCGGATGGTCGTCCATCAGCGCCACCATGTTGGACGCGGTGCGCGCCACCTTCCTCACGGTCTCGCGCAGCGGCCACAGCCAGGCCGAGTCGATATGGGCGTGCCCCACCGCGCTCAGCCGGTGCGCCGAGGCGCGGGCGGGGGAGGAGAGGGCCGGCGCGAGCCGTTCACGGGCGCGTACGGCCGTCCCGGGCACGTCGTGGAGGTCCAGGGCGTCCAGCGTCCTCTCGACCGCTCTCAGCAGCTCCCAGCGCCTCGCGTCCTCCAGCGGCAGCTCCTCCATGAGCGAGCCCGCCACCTCCAGGTCCTGGACCAGCTCCCACACCTCGGCCTGGAAGACGGTGAGGTCCATACGGGCCAGCCGGTACAGGGGGCGGGAGGACGCGGTGAGGCGGTCGCCCTCGTACGTCGGGGTCTGCGGCACGTTGACGATCGGATTGGACGCCGCCTCCACGTACAGCTCGACGTGCTCCCCGCCGGTCGCCGGCCCGGCGATCCGCACCCAGGAATTGCGCGGGTGCAGCCCCTTCACGGCCTCGCCGTCCGGACGGTAGACCAGTCCCTCGCACTGGAAGCCCGGCATGTCGCGGTCGAAGCCCAGATCGAGCACCGCCTCCACCGTGCGGCCCGCCCAGTCGTGCGGCACCTGCCCGGTCACCCGGAACCAGGTCGTGCCCCAGGCGGGCCCCCACTCCTCACCGGCGGCCGAGGGGGCGTACGGGGCCGACAGCCCCTCCGCGACGGGCACGGGCTCGCCCGGCGCCTCCCAGCGCTCGACGGTCAGCGGCCGCGCGGAGGTGTGGACGCACGGCTTCACGCGCTCCTCCAGGACGCGGCGCAGCCGGTCTTCGACAATGCGGCGGTCGTCATGCATGGGAACGCTCCTTGGCGGCACTGGCCCGCGGGCGGTCGGGTCGGGGCGTACGGAGGGGCATACGAACAGGCATACAGAAGGGGATTACCACCCGCGGCGCGGCGGAACCCCTCGAACTCCTCGAACCCTTCGCCCTACGGCTTCTCCTCGCGGTAGTAGCGCCGTGCGCCCTCGTGGAGCGCGACCGGGTCCGTGTAGATCGCGGTGCGCAGGTCGACCTTCTGGGCCGCGTGGACCTTCCGTCCGATCTGGTCGCGGCTCCCCAGCACGGAGCGCGTGATGCTCTCCGTCAGCCCCGGGTCGGCACGGTCCGTGGTCAGCAGCAGATTGGCCACCGCCACCGTCTTCACCGACTTCCCGCGCTGCACGGACGGATACGCGTCGGGAGCCATCACCGCCGCCCGGTAGTAGCGGGTCTCGGGCTCCTGCTCGTGCAGCCGCGGCACGAGGTCGCCGAGCTGCACGAGACGGATACGGGTGCGGCCCGCGAGCCGCTCGATCGCGCTCGTGGGCAGGCCGCCCGACCAGAAGAACGCGTCCAGCTTCCCGTCGTCCAGCAGGCCGGGCATCCGGTCGATCCCGCTGCGCACCTGCTCGACGTCGTCCCGCGGATCGAGCCCGGCCGCCTTCAGCAGCCGCCCCGCGATCAGCGAGACCCCCGAACGCTCCTCGCCGACGCCGACCTTCAGCCCTTTCAGGTCCTTCGCGCTGCGGACGGGGGAGTCCGCCGGGACCACCAGGTGCATGTAGTCGTCGTACAGCCGTGCGCACGCCCTGATGCGCCGGGCGTCCTTCCCGCCGCCGTTCCGGTAGGCCGCGACCGCGTCGGCCGCCGCGATGGTGAAGTCCGCCTCCCCCGAGGCGACCCGCTCGACGTTGTCGACCGACCCCTGGCTGTGCCGGAGCCGGAGATCCACGTCCGGCATGTCCCGGTCCAGCCGCTCCTTGAGGAGCTTGCCGTACCGCTCGTACACCCCCGTACGTACGCCCGTGCCGAAGGTGACCTTTCCGCTGGGCGACGGCCCGGAGGCCGGGACGAGCCACCAGGCGAGCAGCCCGCACACGACGGCCGCGGCGCCCGCTGCCCACAGCAGACGCCCCGTCCGGGTACCGGGAAGACGCAGGCCGACCATGGGCGGGATCCTGCCAGTACGGAGCCGGGGAAGGGAGAGGCGGGGGCCCGTGGTGAGCGCGTACCCTGGTCGACTGAGATGACTGCGAAGACATACGAGCTGCGTACGTTCGGCTGCCAGATGAATGTCCACGACTCCGAGCGGATGGCGGGTCTGCTGGAGGACGCCGGTTACGTGCGCGCGCCCAAGGACGCCGACACCGCGGATGTCGTCGTGTTCAACACCTGCGCGGTGCGGGAGAACGCGGACAACCGCCTCTACGGGAACCTCGGCCAGCTCGCCCCCAAGAAGGCGGCCCGGCCCGGGATGCAGATCGCGGTCGGCGGCTGCCTGGCGCAGAAGGACCGCGACACCATCGTGAAGAAGGCCCCCTGGGTCGATGTGGTCTTCGGCACCCACAACGTCGGCAAGCTGCCGGTGCTGCTGGAGCGCGCCCGCGTCCAGGAGGAGGCGCAGGTCGAGATCGCCGAGTCCCTGGAGGCGTTCCCCTCGACGCTGCCCACCCGCCGCGAGAGCGCCTACGCGGCCTGGGTCTCCGTCTCCGTCGGGTGCAACAACACGTGCACGTTCTGCATCGTCCCCCAGCTCCGCGGCAAGGAGAAGGACCGCCGTCCCGGCGACATCCTCGCCGAGGTCGAGGCGCTCGTCGCCGAGGGCGTCAGCGAGATCACCCTGCTCGGCCAGAACGTCAACGCGTACGGGTCGGACATCGGCGACCGCGAGGCGTTCAGCAAGCTCCTGCGGGCCTGCGGCCGTATCGAGGGCCTGGAGCGCGTCCGCTTCACCTCGCCGCACCCGCGCGACTTCACGGACGACGTCATCGCCGCCATGGCCGAGACGCCGAACGTCATGCCGCAGCTCCACATGCCGCTCCAGTCGGGCTCCTCGCGCGTGCTGAAGGCCATGCGCCGCTCGTACCGCCAGGAGCGCTTCCTGAGCATCATCGAGAAGGTCCGCGCGACCATGCCCGAGGCGGCGATCTCCACCGACATCATCGTCGGCTTCCCCGGCGAGACCGAGGAGGACTTCCAGGAGACCCTGCACGTCGTGCGCGAGGCCCGCTTCGCGCAGGCGTTCACCTTCCAGTACAGCAAGCGGCCCGGGACACCGGCCGCCGAGATGGACGGGCAGATCCCCAAGGAGGTCGTCCAGGAGCGCTACGAGCGCCTGGTCGCCCTCCAGGAGGAGATCTCCTGGGAGGAGAACAAGAAGCAGGTCGGCCGCACCCTGGAGCTGATGGTCGCCGAGGGCGAGGGCCGTAAGGACGACGCGACGCGACGCCTGTCCGGCCGTGCGCCCGACAACCGCCTGGTGCACTTCACCCGCCCCGAGGAGCCGGTGCGTCCCGGGGACATGGTCACTGTGGAGATCACCTACGCGGCGCCGCACCACCTGCTCGCCGAGGGCCCGGCGTCCTCCGTGCGCCGCACCCCCGCAGGCGACGCCTGGGAGCGGCGCACGGCGGCTCCCGAGGAGGCGCCGAACGGGCAGGGCGTCATGCTCGGCCTGCCCTCCGTCGGCGCGCCCCCGCCGCTGCCCGCGGCCCAGGGCGGCTGCGAGGTGCGCTGAGCCGTGCCGCGCTGGGGAGTGATCGTCGTCGAGGACGGCGGCCAGGGCTGGTCGACCGCCAACGTGCTCGCCGAGTACGAGGCGGCCACGCGGGCCGAGGCCGAGGAGCTGGCGAAGCCGTACATCCGCGCCTACACCCCGCGCCATCCGATGACGCCCAAGCGCAACCGGCTGTACCGCACGGCGGACGGCTGGCTGCTGCTGGGCGAGGGCTCGTTCCAGAAGCAGTACCCGTACCACTTCCGGGTCTGCGAGCTGGAGTGGGACTCGGCGGACGTGCCCGTGGAGGACCGCCGCCGCTGACGCGCGGCGCCTCCCTCGCCGCTCGCACGGGAGGGTGAGTCACGGCCGGGGCAGTATGGGCAGAAGGGGCGAGTCCCCTTAAGCTGCGCGCCATGCTTGTCGCCGCAGCCGTATGCCCCTGCCCGCCGCTTCTCGTGCCCGAGGTCGCCAGCGGGGCCGCCCCCGAGATGGACGACGCGCGCGCCGCCTGCTACGACGCCGTGGGCGTCCTGGCGGCCGCCCGACCGGACCGGCTGTACGTCCTCGGCCCCGCCGAGCAGTCCGGCCGGGGCCCGCACCCGCAGGGCTCCCGCGGCTCCTTCCGGGGCTTCGGGGTCGACCTGGAGGTCAGCCTCGGCAAGGGCGACCCCGCCCGCCGGGAGCTGCCGCCGTCCCTCGCCGTCGGCGCCTGGCTGCTGGAACGCACGGACTGGACGGGCGCCCCCGTGGAGGGGCTCGGCGTCGGGGAGCCGCTCGCCCGCGAGCGCTGCGCCTCCGTCGGCAAGGAGCTGGCGAGCAGCGCCGACAGGGTGGCCCTGCTGGTGATGGGTGACGGCAGCAATTGCCGCACCCTCAAGGCCCCGGGCTACTTCGACGACCGTGCCGCCGCCTTCGACGCCGAGGCGGCCCGCGCCCTCGGCTCCGCCGACATCCCCGCCGTCTTCGCCCTGGACGCCGAGCTGGCCTACGAGCTGAACGTCGCGGGCCGCTCCTCCTGGCAGACCCTCGCGGGCGCGGCAGAAGACGCGGGACTGGCCGGACGGCTGCTCTACGACGACGCCCCGTACGGCGTCGGCTACCTGGTGGCGAGCTGGTCGTAGGGCCTGTGCCGCGGGGTCCGTCCCCGTGTCCCGGTCCCCGCGCCCCGGTCCCTGAACGCGCGTGTGGGGGTGTGCGAGCGTACGGACGCTC
>NZ_BAAAPE010000014.1:0-108541 GCF_039530985.1 Streptomyces albiaxialis | reverse complement strand
CGGACGCTCGCACACCCCCACACCGCGGGGACCGCTAGGAGGTGGGGCCGGAGCCTTTTCCGTCCTGCCCGTCGTCCTTCTTGCCGTCGTCCGCGAGCTTGCCGGCCGCGTCCTTGGCCTTCTGGGTCCCGGACTTGATCTGGTTGGTGTACTTGCCCTTGGTCTTGGAGTCCGCCATCTGCGCGGCCTTGTCCAGCCCCTGCTGGACCTTGTCCCCGTGCTGGCCCATCAGACCCTTGACCTTGTCCATGAAGCCCATCGCGGTCACCTTCCTCCCAGCCCGTCCGGGCGGTCCCCGGACGGCTTACTTACGGGCGCTCTCCCCGGTCCCGCTGTCGGCGGCCTCCTCGGCCGACTGCTGCTTGGGGATCCCGACTCCGCCGTCACCGGCCTCGACAGTAGCGGCAGCGGCGTCGCCGCCGCTCGCGGAGTCCGCATCCGGGTCCGCCCCGGCGCTCCTGGTGACGCCTTCGGTGCCCGAGTCGTCCGTGTCGTTCGCCTCGTCCGTTCCGCCCGCGTTGTTCTCGCTGTCCTTGCTGTCCTGGCCGTCCTCGCCGTCCGTACGGTCCGCGCCTTCGGTGGCCTCCTGAGCGGCCCCGGTGGTCTCCGTCGGGGCGGCGGCGGTGCTGCCTTCCGTGTCCTTCCGCTCGCCCTCGGGGGCGGGAGCGGGCTCCTCCGCGGGTCGCGCGTCCGCCGCCGGTTCCTCCGCGGGGGTGGCCTCGGGGGCGTCCCCTGTTGACTTGCCGGACGAACGACGGAGAAGCTTCGCAAACACGCCCATATTTACTCCAGACCTTACTCGTGTGGGCGAAATCCCGCGCCTTGCGGAGCGTCTCTTTGCGTCGCCCCGAGGCACCGGTGCGGAACCGGCTGTCGGAACCTCGCAACTGGCAACGACCCCATGGAGGGGGCGTCACGTCGCTCGTTCGAGAAGCGGGGTGGAGGTTTGCGAGACTTACGGAGTGAACTCCGCGACCCCTCCTCTCCCCTCCGCCCCGCCCGTCGTGGCCGTCGTCGGCCCCACCGCGGCGGGCAAGTCCGACCTGGGCGTCTTCCTCGCCCGTGAGCTGGGCGGCGAGGTCATCAACGCGGACTCCATGCAGCTCTACCGCGGCATGGACATCGGCACGGCCAAGCTGACCGTCGAGGAGCGGCAGGGCGTGCCGCACCACCTCCTGGACATCTGGGACGTGACCGTGGCGGCCAGCGTCGCGGAGTACCAGAGACTCGCCCGCGCGGAGATCGACAGCCTGCGGGCGGAGGGCCGCTTCCCCGTCCTCGTCGGAGGCTCCGGGCTGTACGTGCGCGGGGCGATCGACGCCATGGACTTCCCCGGCACCGACCCGGCCGTCAGGGCGCGCCTGGAGGCAGAACTGGCCGAGCACGGCACGGGACCGCTGCACGCCCGCCTGGCGCACGACGACCCCGAGGCGGCGCGGGTCATCCTGCCCAGCAACGGCCGTCGCATCGTGCGCGCCCTGGAGGTCATCGAAATCACCGGCCGCCCCTTCACCGCCAACCTGCCGGGACACGAGTCGGTCTACGACACGGTCCAGATCGGCGTCGACGTGGCCCGCCCCGAGCTGGACGCGCGGATCGCGGACCGCGTGGACCGCATGTGGGAGGAGGGGCTGGTCGACGAGGTGCGCGAGCTGGAGGCCGCCGGGCTGCGCGAGGGGCGCACGGCCTCGCGCGCGCTGGGGTACCAGCAGGTGCTGTCGGCGCTCGCGGGGGAGTGCACGGAGGACGTCGCGCGCGCCGAGACCGTACGCGCCACCAAGCGCTTCGCGCGCCGTCAGGATTCGTGGTTCCGGAGGGATCCCCGGGTGCATTGGCTCAGTGGGGCGGAGGCGGACCGCGGGGAACTCGCGGGGCGGGCGATGGCGTTGCTCGAAAGGGCGGTCACAGCCTGATCACGTGATGGCATCGGGAAGCCCTGGGCGACGGTGGCGGCTCTCTCGGCGTGCCATCATCGACCATCGTTCGGAGCCGTTGAGCCGGAGTTGGGAGGGCGTGTGGCGATGGATGCCAGCCCTCGTGACGACGACGGGACGCCGGTGGACGGCGTGCGCCGGGTGAAGGACGGGCCGCACCTCCCGGACGCCCGCCGCGGCGCCCCCGAGGATCTTCCCGTCGAGCCGCTCGACGCCTCCACGGGCCTGGGCGGGCCCATGGACATCGACGGCGACGAGCCGGATCCGGAAGCTCCGCAGGACCCCTCCGAGACCCCCGTCGAGCCGCACGAGCTGCGGCCGCAGCGCAAGCTCCGCCTGTGGCAGCTCGCGCCGATCGTGGCCCTGGGCGCGCTCGGCTCGCTGATGTTCGCCTTCCCGCTGGCCTTCGAGCCCGGGGGCAGCTCGGGCGCCGTCGTCTCGATGCTCGGCCTGCTCATCTGCGGCTGTGCTGCGGGCTGGGGCGTCATGGCGGCCCGCAGGGTCGGCCACACCTGGCCGGGCCTGCCCCCGCGCGGCTCGGGCCGCCGCCCCGACTGGCGCGTGGTCGCCGTGTACGCGGTGGTGGTCTGCACTGTCGTCGTGCTGGCCGTGCTGCGGGTCGCCCGGCTCAGGAGCTGACGGAAGGCGTGCGCCGGTCCCGTACGATCGTCGGTGTGACCAGCGCGCAGGGAGTGCCGTTCCTCAAGGGGCACGGCACGGAGAACGATTTCGTGATCATCCCCGACCCGGACGGGACGCTCGATCTGTCCCCCGAGGCGGTGGCCCGGCTGTGCGACCGGAGGGCCGGTATCGGCGGCGACGGCCTGCTCAGGGTCGTGCGGTCGGCCGCGCATCCTGAGGCGCGCGCCATGGCCGCGGAGGCCGAATGGTTCATGGACTACCGCAACGGTGACGGTTCGATCGCCGAGATGTGCGGCAACGGCGTGCGGGTCTTCGCGCGCTATCTGGAGCACGCGGGCCTGGTCGAGCCCGGCGACTTCGCCGTGGCGACCCGCGCCGGAGTGCGGACGCTGCACCTCGCGAAGGACGGCGGCGACGTCACCGTCGGCATGGGGAAGGCCGAGGTGCCCGAGGACTCCGAGAGCGAGGTCACGGTCGGCGTCGACGGGGCGGACGGAAGGACCTGGAGCGCCCGCAGGATCGGCATGGGCAACCCGCACGCGGTCGCCTTCGTCGAGGACCTCGCCGACGCCGGGAAGCTCTACGAGGCGCCGGACGTTACCCCCGTATCGGCCTTCCCGGACGGGGTGAACGTCGAGTTCGTCGTCGACCGGGGACCGCGTCACGTGGCCATGCGGGTGCACGAGAGGGGCGCGGGCGAGACGCGTTCGTGCGGCACGGGCGCGTGCGCGGTGATGGTGGCGACGGCGCGGCGCGACGGTGCGCGGCCCGGGCGGGACGGTCTCCCCGCGACGTACACCGTGGATGTCCCCGGAGGCCGCCTCGTCATCACCGAACGGGCCGACGGGGAGATCGAGATGACCGGGCCCGCCGTGATCGTCGCGGAGGGCAGAATCGATTCCAGCCTGCTTCCGTAAGAAGCCGGGCGTAAACGTCGCACGATGGGGTGATCCCGCTCACGGCGGGCAATGTCCGATCAGCGGCGCGTGATGGGGTCGGAGAGCAACACCCCCGAGCCCGGGGCGTGTGCGGAAGCGGAGGTGCCCATGAGCGCGGTGCGCAGTCTGCGGAAGCTCAGCAGGGCGGCGCTGCTGAGTGCCACACCGCGTGACGCGCTGCCCGACGCCATCGAGCATGTCGCCAAGGTCCACAAGGCGCACCACCCGGGGGCCGACCTGCGCCCGCTGCGCCGTGCGTACGTCCTCGCGGAGTCCTCGCACCGGGGACAGATGCGCAAGAGCGGCGAGCCCTACATCACACACCCTCTCGCGGTCACGCTGCTCCTCGCACAGCTCGGGGCCGAGACGACGACGCTGACCGCCTCCCTCCTGCACGACACGGTCGAGGACACCGAGGTGACCCTCGACCAGGTGCGCCGCGAGTTCGGCCAGGAGGTCTGCTATCTGGTCGACGGCGTCACCAAGCTGGAGAAGGTCGACTACGGCGCGGCGGCCGAGCCCGAGACCTTCCGCAAGATGCTCGTGGCGGCGGGCAACGACGTCCGGGTGATGTCCATCAAGCTCGCCGACCGGCTGCACAACATGCGCACCCTCGGCGTGATGCGTCCCGAGAAGCAGGCCCGTATCGCCAAGGTCACCAGGGACGTGCTCATCCCGCTGGCCGAGCGGCTCGGGGTGCAGGCGCTCAAGAGCGAGCTGGAGGACCTCGTCTTCGCGATCCTCCACCCCGAAGAGCACTCGCGTACGCGTGAGTTGATCCGCGAGCACACCAAGCAGGCCGACCCCCTCACCGAGATCGCCACCGAGGTCCGCAGACTCGTGCGCGAGGCCGGGATCACGGCTCAGGTGCTCATCCGGCCCCGGCACACTCTCTCGGTCCACAAACTCCTGCTGAAACGTGGCGAGCTGGGCACCTGCGACTTCGGGCGGCTGCTGATCCTTGTCGGCGAGGACGCCGACTGCTACGCGGTGCTGGGCGAGCTGCACACCTGCTTCACGCCGGTGATCTCCGAGTTCAAGGACTTCATCGCGGCCCCCAAGTTCAACCTGTACCAGTCGCTGCACACGGCCATCGCCGACGAGCGCGGGCGCGTCGCCGAGGTCCTGGTCCGTACGCGCCGGATGCACCGGGTCGCCGAGGCCGGGGTCATCGCCCTGGGCGACCCGCACGCCGAGGGCGACGCCCGGGAAGCGCCCGGCGAGGCCGGTGAGCGCGCCGACCCCACGCGCCCGGGCTGGCTCTCGCGGCTCCTGGAGTGGCAGAGCCACGCCCCGGACCCGGACACGTTCTGGACGGAGCTGCGCGACGAGCTGGCCCAGGACCGAGAGATCACCGTCTACTGCGCCGCTCCGGGCAACTCGGCCCCCGCGGGCGGCGCCCTGCCGCTCCCGGCCGGCGCGTCCTGCGTGGACGCCGCGTACGCCTGCCTGGGCGAGGCCGCGCACCGATGTATCGGCGTACGGGTCAACGGGCGGCTCACCGCGCTCAGTACGGTGCTGCGCGACGGGGACGCCGTCCAGCTCTTCCTGGAGCCCGCCGCCGCGGCCGGGCTCTCCGGCCCGTCGCCGGAATGGCTCGACCATGTGCGTACGCCCGCCGCCCGTATCGCCATCCGCACCTGGCTGGCCGCTCACGGCTCGGGCAAGGAGGACGAGCAGACCGAGCGGGCCGGCGCGCAGGGGGAGCACGCCGCGGCACGGTCCCAGGACGCACCCTCCGACGACGGGCTGGACGGCACGGGCGGCACGGACGGTATGGCGGGCGCGGACGGCCTGGGGGAGGACGGTCTGGAGGAGAGCGTGCCGCTCGTCGTGGACCTCCCGGACGCGCCCGTACGGCTCGCCCGCTGCTGCACGCCCGTACCGCCCGACGTGGTCACGGGTTTCGCCGTACGGGGCGGTGCCGTGACCGTCCACCGGGACACCTGCCAGACGGTGGCCCGTATGGCCGCGTCGGGACGGGCTCCGCTGGACGTGCGCTGGCAGCAGGGCACCACCGGCTGCAGGGTCACCCTCCGTGCCGAGGCGCTCGGACGGGCCCATCTGCTGGCCGACCTCACCGAGGCCATCGCCGCCGAGGGCGCCGCGGTGATCTCCGCCGACGTCGAGCCCCCGCGCGAGCAGCGCGTCCGCCACACGTACACGCTCCAACTCCCCGACGCGCGGGGCCTCCCCTCGCTGATGCGCGCCATGCTGCGCGTGCCCGGGGTGTACGACGTGACGCGTGCGGCGCGGCCCCTGCCCACCGGCTGACGGCGCGTCCCGCGTCGGCGGCGGCCCCATTCGGGTGGGCCGTCCACGCGTCGCCCCGGCGGCGGTGCCGGGCGCTGATAGCGATGTTCCATGGTCCGCCGCACAGCCTCCACGGCTCTTCCCACAGCCTTTCCCGCGTCCGTCCCCGCACCCGCATCCGCCCCCGCCCCGCCCCCACGTCTGCGGCGCGGCGGTGCCGTGGCCGCCGGTGTCGGCGCGACGGTGCTCTCGCTCGTCGCGGCCGCGCTCCCCGCGGCCGAACCGCTCGGCGTCGGTGACCGTCTGTTCCCGACGCTCGGCAATCCCGGCTACGACATCGGTTCCTACGACATCGCGTTCGACTACAGCGGCGACAAGAACAAGCCGCTCAAGGCGCGCACCGTCATCGACGCCCGGGTCACCGCGGACCAACTGGAACGCTTCAACCTGGACTTCGCGGCGGGCACCGTACGCGGCGTCCAGGTCAACGGCATGGACGCGCGGTACGAGCGCGCCGGAGAGGACCTCGTGGTCACTCCCGCCATCCCCCTGCACAAGGGAGCGAGGCTGCGTGTCGACGTCCGGCACACCAGCCGCACCAAGGGCATCGCCCATGGCGCGTGGGTGCACACCAAGGACGGTCTGGCCATGGCCGCGCAGGCCGACGCGGCACACCGCGCGTTCCCCTCCAACGACCATCCGTCCGACAAGGCGTACTTCACCTTCCGCCTGACCGCGCCCAAGGGCGTCACCGCCGCCTCCGGCGGCACGCTGGTCCGCCGTACCCGCGCGGGCGCCGCGACGACCTGGACGTACCGTCTGGCGCACCCCATGGCGACCGAGCTGGCGCAGGTCTCGTTCGGCCGTTCCGTCGTCCCGCGCAGGACGGGGCCGAACGGTGTGCCCGTACGGGACGTCGTCCCCACCGACAAGCGCAAGGTCCTGGAACCCTGGCTGAAGAAGACCCCTGCCCAGATGGGGTGGATGGAGCGGCGGGTCGGCCGCTACCCGTTCGAGAACTACGGGCTGCTCGTCGCCGAGGCGACGACCGGGTTCGAGCTGGAGACCCAGACCCTCTCCCTCTTCGAGCGGGAACTGCTGACCTCGGACTCGTACCCGTCCTGGTACAAGCAGTCCGTCATGATGCACGAGCTGGCGCACCAGTGGTTCGGCAACAGCGTCTCCCCGCGCGAATGGAGCGACCTGTGGCTCAACGAGGGCCACGCCACCTGGTACGAGTGGAACTACGGCGCCGGACTGGGCGGCACCCCGCTCACCCGCCGCGTCCGTGCCGCCTACGGGCAGTCCGATGACTGGCGCGCCCGGTACGGCCCGCCCGCCGAGCCGCGTGCCGCCAAGGACGGCAAGCGGTCCGAGATCTTCCGGCCCATCGTCTACGACGGCTCCGCCGTCGTGCTCTACGCGCTGCGCCAGAAGATCGGCAAGGCCGCCTTCGACCGGCTCCAGCGGGCCTGGGTCGTCGAGCACCGGGACGGCAACGCCTCCACCGCCGACTTCACCGCCATGGCGAGCCGCATCTCCGGCCAGGACCTCGGCGGGTTCCTGCACGCGTGGCTGTACGGCAAGAAGACCCCGCCGATGCCGGGCCACCCGGACTGGCGGCAGGACAAGCAGGGCGGCCAGGGCAAGCAGAACCGGCACGCTCCGCACGGCGAGCCGGCCAAGCACCAGGGCCGCTAATCCGGGTGACGGGGCCCGCGCGGCGTGCGACCATCACTGGGCCGGGCGCCGCGCGGGCGGGACCCCGCCCGCACAGGCGGGAACGCGCACCGGGCCCGGGGAATCTTCTCCGTCGCGCGGGCGTTCTTCCGGTACACAGGATTCCCTCGACGTAAGGATGCTCTTGACCCTCTCCTCTTCCCTTCCACAGAACGGCAAGCGCCTCGCCCAGACGAACCGCCGAGCCGACGCCCTGATGGAAGAGGACGTCGCCCTGAGTGACGGGTTCGACGGGGACCGTGACGGTGAGCAGCTCGACCGTTCGGACCGTGCGGCACTGCGACGGGTCGCGGGCCTCTCCACCGAGCTGGAGGACGTCACAGAGGTCGAGTACCGGCAGCTCCGTCTGGAGCGTGTGGTGCTGGTCGGCGTCTGGACGTCGGGCACGGCGACGGACGCGGACAACTCCCTCGCGGAGCTCGCCGCCCTCGCCGAGACCGCCGGGGCCCTCGTGCTCGACGGCGTGATCCAGCGGCGCGACAAGCCGGACGCGGCGACGTACATCGGCTCGGGCAAGGCCGCCGAGCTGCGGGACATCGTTCTGGAGACCGGTGCCGACACCGTCGTCTGCGACGGTGAGCTGACCCCGGGCCAGCTCATCCACCTGGAAGACGTCGTCAAGGTCAAGGTGGTGGACCGCACCGCGCTGATCCTCGACATCTTCGCGCAGCACGCCAAGTCCCGAGAGGGCAAGGCCCAGGTCGCACTGGCGCAGATGAACTACATGCTGCCCAGGCTGCGCGGCTGGGGCCAGTCGCTCTCCCGGCAGATGGGTGGCGGTGGCTCCGGTTCAGCGGGCGGCGGCATGGCCACGCGTGGTCCCGGTGAGACCAAGATCGAGACCGACCGGCGGCGGATCCGCGAGAAGATGGCGAAGATGCGCCGGGAGATCGCGGAGATGAAGACCGGCCGCGACATCCAGCGCCAGGACCGCAAGCGCCACAAGGTGCCCTCGGTCGCCATCGCCGGATACACCAACGCGGGCAAGTCTTCGCTGCTCAACCGCCTCACGGGCGCGGGCGTCCTGGTGGAGAACGCGCTGTTCGCCACCCTCGACCCCACCGTCCGCAAGGCGGAGACCCCGAGCGGGCGGGCGTACACGCTGGCCGACACCGTCGGCTTCGTGCGCCACCTCCCGCACCACCTCGTCGAGGCGTTCCGCTCGACCATGGAGGAGGTCGGCGACGCCGATCTGATCCTCCACGTGGTCGACGGCGCGCACCCGGCGCCGGAGGAGCAGCTCGCCTCGGTCCGCGAGGTCATCCGCGACGTGGGCGCGGCCGACGTCCCGGAGATCGTGGTGGTCAACAAGGCGGATGCCGCCGACCCCCTCGTCCTCCAGCGGCTGCTGCGCGCCGAGAAGCACGCGCTGCTCGTCTCGGCCCGCACGGGCCAGGGCGTCGACGACCTCCGCGAGCTGATCGACAACGAGCTGCCGCGTCCGTCGGTCGAGCTGGAGGTCCTCCTGCCCTACACGGAGGGCAAGCTCGTCTCCCGGGTGCACACTCAGGGCGAGGTGATCTCCGAGGAGCACACCGACACGGGCACGCTGCTCAAGGCCCGTGTGCACGAGGAGCTCGCCGCCGAGCTGCGGAAGTTCCTCCCGGTGGCCTGACGCGTGGCCGTGGCCTGACGGGTACGCGGCCGCACGACCGCGACCGCACCGGCCGTACGCATACGGGACACGTACGTATACGGGACACGGAAAGGCCCGCCCCCTCGCGGTGAGGGGGCGGGCCTTCCTCGTTCCCGAGGCCCTACGGCCGGGTCAGTTCGCGCCCGCGTACTTCTTGCTGGCCGCGTCGAAGACGCCCTTGGCCGTCGCGCCGAGGCGCGGTCCCGCGAGCCACTTGGCGGGCTGCGGGCCGATCGAGTTGACCGAGATCAGCTCGGGCTTGCCGCCCGCGCCCTTGATGAGCCAGGCACCGCCGGAGGAGCCGCCCGTCATGGTGCAGCCGATCCGGTACAGAGGCGGCTGCGACGGGTCGAGCGTCAGCTTGCCCGGCCTGTCGGTGCAGCGGTACATCTTCGCGCCGTTGAACGGCGGTGCCGCCGGGTACCCGTACGAGCTGACCCCCGCGATGCGCGAGGATGTCGGCGCCTGGAAGTTGATCTTCACGGCCGCGCCGACCGCCTCCTCCAGGGACTTGCCGCCCTTGTTCACCGGCTCGACGCGCAGCACGGCGAAGTCCTGCTGGGCGCCGCCGCCACCGGACTTGGCGCCCTTCTTGATCCAGTAGTTGGTGGTCTGCGCCCACTTCGCCCAGAACTGGCCGTACGGAGCGACCTCCTGCGGGCTCGCGTTCTCGACCTCCGCGGGGGACAGGCCCTTGTCGTTGTAGGCCGGGATGAAGGAGATGTTGCGCAGCCAGCCGCCGCTCTTGCCCGAGTGGACACAGTGTCCGGCGGTGGCGACCAGGTTGGACTTGCCCGGGTTGCGGGGGTCCTTCACGACCGTTCCGGAGCAGACCATGGGGCCGTCCGGGGTGTCCATGAAGACCTTGCCCGCGGGGGCGGCGTTCCGGGTGTACGGCGTCGGCACGCCCTTCGCCCTGACCGGGCGGGGCTCGGCCTCGGAGGCACCGGAGCCCGAGGCGCTCTGGACGTTGGCGGCGACGTGCTTCTCGTTGTCCTCCGCCTTCTTCATCCGTTCCGGCTTCCAGTGCCCCTTGATGTACGGGTTGAGGAAGTCGCCCGCCTCACGGAGCCAGTCGTCCTTGTCCCAGTTCTTCCAGGCGCCGCCCCGCCACTTGTCGAGGTCCTCCAGTGAGGTGGGCAGGTCGTCCGGCAGGTCCTTGGGAAGACCGAGCCGGTCCTTGGCCTCCTTGGCCTTGTCGGCCGCGTCCGCCGTGGCTCCTGCCTTGGCGCCGTCCGACTTGCTGTCGTCACCGCCGCCCGAGTCACAGGCTGTCGCGGTCACGGCCAGGGCCGCCGCCGCGGCGACGGCCGCCAGCGCGCGCCGCCCGTTCCCGGGTCTGCGTATCAGTGACATGGGTGAGAGATCCCCCTTGATGGCTCGGCGCGCGAGGGCGCCGTCGTCGTACTCCGTACTGGGTGTGCGTGCGCGTACTGGGCGTGCGTCCGCGTCAGCCCTGCTTGCTGACCGCGTCGAAGACGCCCTTCGCCTCCTTGCCGAGGCGCGCCCCGGCGAGCCAGTCCCGCGTCGCGGGGCCGATGGAGGTCACCGAGAGCAGCCGTGTGCCCGTGGCGTCGAACCAGGGACCGCCGGAGGAGCCGGCCGTCATGGTGCAGCCCACGCGGTACATCGTCGGCTGCGACGGGTCGAGCGTCAGCCGGCCCGGCTTGTCCGTGCACTGGTACATCTTCGCCCCGTCGAACGGCGGCGCCGCCGGATAGCCGACAGCCTTCAGGCTGGAGAGGGACTTCACCCGCGGGGTGCTGAAAGTGACCTGCGCGGCGTTGCCCACGGTCTGCTCCAGCGTCGCGTTGCCCTTGTCCTCGGGCTGGACCTGGATCACGGCGAAGTCCTGCTGCGCGCCCTTGCCGCCCTTGTCGGCGCCGGTGTTGATCCAGTGGTCGGTCGTCCGCGCATGCTTGGCCCACCAGATCCCCTTGGGCGCGACGTCCTGCTTGGGGGCGTTCTCCAACTGCGCGTTGCCCATGCCCTTGGGGTTGTAGTCCGGCACGAACACGACGTTGCGGAACCAGCCCTTGCCCTTGCCGCCGTGCACGCAGTGCCCGGCGGTGGCGACCAGGTTGGACTTGCCCGGGTTGCGCGGGTCCTTCACCACGGCGCCCGAGCAGACCATCGCGCCCTTCGGGGTGTCCATGAAGACCTTGCCGACCGGCATGTCGTCCTGGTCGTACGGCGTCCGCACGGCTGCCGCCTTGACCGCGGAGGGCGTGGGGTCGGTGACGCCCTGGTCCTCGCCGGAGCCGCCGCCACC
Organism: Streptomyces albiaxialis; assembly: GCF_039530985.1. Lineage (NCBI taxonomy): Bacteria > Bacillati > Actinomycetota > Actinomycetes > Kitasatosporales > Streptomycetaceae > Streptomyces > Streptomyces albiaxialis. Next base: position 97,126 of record NZ_BAAAPE010000014.1, on the reverse strand, counting down.
GCTGCCGCCCTCGTCGATGTCCGCGTCATCGACCTCGCGGTCGTTGCCGTCGGCGTCCTTCATCCGCTCCGGCTTCCACAGGTCCTTGATGATGGGGTTGAAGAACTCCTTGGCCTCGTCCAGCCACTTGTCCTTGTCCCAGTTCTTCCAGCTCCCGTCGCGCCACTTGTCGAGGTCGTCCAGGGAGGTGGGGAGCTCATCGGGCAGGTCGTCCGGCAGTCCCAGGTCGTCCTTGAGGCTCTTCCCGGGCTTGTCCGTCTGCGTCGCCGAGGCGCTGGGCTTCTCGTCAGCGCTGTCCTCTTCCGGGCCGCAGGCGGTGGCGGTCACCGCGAGCACGGCGGCGACCGCTGCCGCGGTCAGCGCCGACCGGCGCCACGCGGGCCTGGCTATCGATGGCATGGCTGAACTCCCCCTGAAAGTGGATCGTCGTGCCGTGAAATTGTCATGCACCTCGTCGGGCGGGGCGGCCCCCACTATGCCCGGTGAGGTTGGGGACGGGGACAGCAGGGTCATCGGTTCCCCCTGCCCGTACGGCCCCCGCGGCCACCGGCCGGACCGCCGGCAAGGGATCTTCGCACCGGCCGTGATCCCGGGCCCTCCGCTTCGTTGGTACGTACGGGGGAGAGTGGCTCGCTGCTCAGCGCGCCCAGTCGACACCAGCAGGAGGAGACCTCAGTGAACGCGCGCTCCGGACCTGAAGGCGCCCCGAAGGGCCCGGTCCGTCAACGCCTTGCCCGGCTGATCGACCCGGCCGTGCCCAGGCAGTCGCGTCGCGGCCCGCGCCATGAGGAGCTGGGCACGGGGCCGTACGCGCACGAGCTCGCGCATCCCCGCGCGGAGGGCCCGCACGGGCCCCTGGGCGGGGGACAGGGGACGGAGGATTCCAGATCCGCCACGGCGGAGGAGCGGGAGACGGCCGCCGACTGTGCCGTACGTGTCGCGGAGGGCGCCCCCGGCGACGCTCTCCCCGCGCAGGCCGGAGGCCCGTACGACGAGGCCGGTGCTCATGGTGCTCACGGTGCCCAGGGCGCTCTCGGCGGTCTCGCCGGGGACCCGTTGGAGGCGGACGACGTCCTGGTGGCCGCCGATGCCGCCGCCGTCGAGAATCTGCTGCGGTGTTGGGCGCGCGAGACGGGGCTGGCCCGGCCCGACGACGGCACCCTGACCGTCCCGCTCACCGCCACGGGGTCCGTCCTGCGCGTGCCCGTACTGCACTGGTCGGCCACTGGATGGCACCGGTTCGGCGCGCCCCGTATGGACAGTGCGCCCGAGGGCGCGGCGCCCGTCGACGCGGTCGCGCTCGCGGCCCTCATCGGGCGCGAGGCGGCGCACAGGGCGGCGCGCGAAGGGGCCTCGCGCCCGGCGGACCGGGCGGCCCCCGATGCCGTGGCCGGACCGTCCGGCGCTCCCGCCCCCGGCGAGAGCGCCGAGCTGGTCGGACGGGTGGCCGACTCCGTGCGGCGGACCGCCGCGTTCCTCGCCGAGCGGCGTGCGGCCCCCCGGAGCGCGCCGCACGGTGACGTGTTCCTCGACGCCGAGCAGTCGCTCCTGTTCGGGCACCCTCTGCACCCCACGCCGAAGAGCCGCGAGGGACTGTCGGAGGCCGAGTCGCGCGCGTACTCGCCGGAGACGCGGGGCGCGTTCGCGCTGCACTGGATGGCGGCCGAACCGTCCGTCCTGGCGGGCGACTCGGCGTGGACGGACAAGGGGAAGCCCGTTCCGGCACAGGCCCTCGCCACCCGGCTCGCGGGGAAGGCAGTGGCGGAACGGCTGCCCGACGGGACCGTTCCCGTGCCGCTGCACCCCTGGCAGGCACGGGAGCTGGGCCACGACCCCGCCGTGACGGCCCTGCTGGACGCGGGGCTGCTGCACGACCTGGGGACCGGGGGAGAGGTATGGCACCCCACCTCGTCGGTGCGCACCGTCCACCAGCCGGGCGGCAGCGCCATGCTCAAGCTGTCGCTCGGCCTGCGTATCACCAACTCGCGCAGGGACAATCTCCGCAAGGAACTGCTGCGCGGCGTGGAGGTGCACCGGCTGCTGCGCAGCGGACTGGCCTCCGCCTGGCACGCGGCGCACCCCACCTTCGACATCGTGCGCGACCCCGCCTGGATCGGAATCCACGGCCCCGACGGCGAACGGCTGGGCGGCTTCGACACCGTCGTGCGGCACAACCCGTTCGCCCCCTCCGACGCCGCCCTGTGCGTGGCCGGACTGCTCTCGCCCCGCCCCGGACGGGGCACCGCGGGGACGGCGCTCCGTTCCCGCCTGTCGGAACTGGTCGCCGGGCTCGTCGCCCGTACGGGCAAACCGTCGGCCGCCGTCGCGGCGGAGTGGTTCCTGCGGTACCTCGACTCCGTCGTGCGTCCCGTCCTCTGGCTGGACGCGCACGCGGGCATCGCCCTGGAGGCGCACCAGCAGAACACGGTGGTGCTGCTCGACGCGGACGGCTGGCCCGACGGAGGGCGCTACCGGGACAACCAGGGCTATTACTTCCGCGCCTCCCGCCGCGACGAGCTGGCCGCCCGGCTGCCCGGCACGCGCCTCGGAGAGGACAGCGACACCTTCGTCGACGACGATGTCGCGACCGAACGGTTCGCGTACTACCTCGGTATCAACAACGTCCTCGGCCTGATCGGCGCCTTCGGCGCCCAGGGGCTCGCGGACGAGAACCTGCTGCTGGCCGCCTTCCGGCGCTTCCTGGAGCGCGAGGCGCGCGGTACGGACGGTGCGCCCGTCTCGCCGCTCCCCGCGCTGCTCCTGGACTCGTCCACGCTGCGCTGCAAGGCGAACCTGCTGACCAGGCTGCACGGGCTCGACGAACTGGTCGGGCCCGTCGACACCCAGTCCGTCTACATCACCCTCGACAACCCCCTCGTGTCCTAGCCGACCGGAACAGAGCAGCCGAAAGAGACGAGAAGAGACGTCGTCATGCCGCAACCGCAGCCCCAGCCGGCTCCACGAGCGCCCTCCAGCAGCGACGACACGGCCACCGCCGACAGCGGTGACGACACCCTCGACCTCGAACTCCCGGAGGACCTCACCGAACTGCTCGCCGCACGCGACGGATACGCGGCGCAGGGGCACCCGGCAGGGCGGTCCCCCGCAGAGGGGCCCCCTGCCGGGCACTCCCCGGAAGGGGGCCCCTCTGCGGGGCGGGAGGACGCGAAGGACCTCCGCGGAGACCTTCTCGACGCCCCCGACCGCTGGCCCGCCACGGAGACGGCCGCGGGGCTCCTCCAGCTCGTCCCGGTCCATCTGGGCCGGGACCTGCCGCTCATCTCCGCCTGGATGAACGACCCGGCGGTGGCCGCCTTCTGGGAGCTGGAGGGCTCTGAGGAGGTCACGGCCGCGCATCTGCGCCCGCAGCTCGACGGCGACGGGCGCAGCGTGCCCTGCCTCGGCGTGCTGGACGGCACCCCCATGAGCTACTGGGAGCTGTACCGCGCCGACCTCGACCCCCTCGCGCGCCACTGCCGCACCCAGCCGCACGACACCGGCCTCCACCTGCTGATCGGCGGCGTCGCGCACCGCGGGCGCGGCATCGGCACGGCCCTGCTGCGCGCCGTCGCCGACCTCGTGCTGGACCAGCGCCCGATGTGCACCCGCGTCCTCGCCGAACCGGACGTGCGCAACACCGCGTCCGTCGCCGCGTTCCTCGGCGCGGGATTCCGCTACAGCGCCGAGGTCCCGCTCCCCGGGAAGCGCGCCGCCCTGATGGTCCGCGACCGCGCGCTGCGCGGCGCGCTCTGACCCCGCCCCGGTACGGCCCCGTACGGGCACGGCACCTCGGCCGTACGCCGCGCCTCCGGCGGGCGAGCGGCCCCGCCGTACCCCCGCGACCCCACCCCCCACCGTCGCAACCGACCGCCCCCAACCCCCAGCAAGGAGCCAGCCCGTGCCGCTACCCACCGCCGACGCCTCCAACGATCCCGCTCCGCTAGCGGTCCCCCCGGGGCTCGACCGGGCCACATGGGCCCGCTCGTCCCGGCGGCTGCTCGCCAAGATGCTCGGTGAGTTCTCCTACGAGGAGATCCTCAGCCCCCGCCACGACCCGGCCGCCGCTCCGGACGCCTACCGCCTGCCCGTCGACGACGAGCTGACCCTCCGCTTCCGGGCGCGGCGCGGGGCGTACGGCCACTGGACCGTCGATCCCGCGTCGCTCAGCGACGACCTCGACCCCTTCGCCTTCGTGTCCCGCGCGCACCGCACCCTGCTGGGGCTCGGCCACGACACCACGGGCCACTATCTGCGCGAGCTGACCGCGACGGTCATGGCCGACGCCCAGATCGCCGCCACCGAACTGCCCGCCGCCGAGCTGGCGGCCCTCGGCTACGCCGACCTGGAGGGCCACATGGCGGGCCACCCCTGGCTCGTCGCCAACAAGGGCCGGATCGGGTTCTCCGCCGGCGACGCGGCCCGCTGGGCGCCCGAGTCCCGCCGCGCGCAGTCGCTCCCGTGGGTCGCCGTGCACCACTCGCTCGCCGCGTACAGAGGCGTCGCGCCGCTGGCGGAGCCGCACCGGCTGTACGCCCGCGAGGTGGGCCCCGACACCCTGCTGGGCTTCCACCACACCCTGCGCGCACGGGGGCTCGCCCCCGAGAAGTACCTGTACCTGCCGGTGCACCCCTGGCAGTGGGACGAAACGGTCGTGCCGCTCTTCGCCGCCTCGCTCGCCGAGGACGCCCTCGTGCCGCTGGCCACGGACGGCGACCTGCGGCTGCCCCAGCAGTCCATCCGTACGTTCCTCAACGCCAGCCGCCCGGACCGCCATACGGTGAAGCTTCCGCTGGCCATCCTCAACACCCTTGTGTGGCGCGGGCTTCCGACGGAGCGCACGAAGGCCGCGCCCGCCGTCACCTCCTGGGTGCACTCCCTGCGCGACAACGACCCGTTCCTGTCGGAGGAATGCCGGGTCGTCCTGCTCGGCGAGGTCGCCTCCGTCGCGGTCGAACACCCGGTCTATGACGCGCTGCCCGAAGTCCCCTACCAGTACCGGGAATTGCTCGGCTGCATCTGGCGCGAGCCCCTCGCGCGCTACCTCGCGCCGGACGAACGCGCCCGTACGCTCGCCTCCCTCATCCACACGGACGCGGCGGGACGGTCCTTCACCGCCGAACTGGTGGCGCGTTCGGGCCTGGAGGCGCGCGTATGGCTGCGCCGTCTGTTCGCGGCGCTGCTGCCGCCCCTGCTGCACTTCCTCTACCGCTACGGCACGGTCTTCTCGCCGCACGGGGAGAACGCCATCGTCGTCTTCGACGAGAGCGACGTGCCCGTACGGCTCGCCATCAAGGACTTCGTCGACGACGTCAACACCAGCGCGCAGCCGCTGCCCGAGCTGGACTCCATGCCGGAGGACGTGCGGGACGTGCTGCTCACCGAACCGCCGGGATTCCTCCCGCAGTTCATCCACGCGGGGCTCTTCGTCGGCGTCTTCCGCTATCTCGCCCCCCTGTGCGAGGAGCAGCTCGGCGTGGACGAGGACGAGTTCTGGTCACTCGTGCGGGCGGAGATCGACCGCTATCACCGGCGCTTCCCGGACCTGAAGAATCGGTTCGAGACCTTCGACCTGCTCACGCCCCGTATCGAGCGGCTCTGCCTCAACCGCAACCGGTTGCACCTCGACGGCTACCGCGACCGCTCCGAGCGCCCGCACGCCGCTGTGCACGGCACCGTGCCGAACCCGCTCCACGGCCCGTGACGAAGATTCGCCGTGTGTCGTCACGTGTCATCGCGTGTCGCCGTGGGTCACGGACAGCGACGGGGTGACGGAGGGGCGCGGGGGAGGCGGGAGCGCGCGTGCGGCTGGAGACGAGCGGGCTGTCAGTGGGGCCGCGTAAGGTGTCGGACCTATGAGCAAGCCCGCCCTCACCGATCTTCTCCAGGCCGCCGTCACCGCCGTCGGCGGCACGGAGCGCCCAGGCCAGGCCGCGATGGCCGAGGCCGTCGCCGAGGCCGTCGACGACGGCCATCACCTCCTCGTGCAGGCGGGCACCGGCACCGGCAAGTCGCTCGGCTATCTGGTGCCCGCACTCGCGCACGGCGAGCGCGTCGTGGTCGCCACGGCCACGCTCGCGCTCCAGCGCCAGCTCGTGGAGCGCGATCTTCCGCGCACGGTCGACGCGCTCCATCCGCTGCTGCGCCGCCGCCCCGAGTTCGCCATGCTCAAGGGCCGGTCGAACTATCTGTGTCTGCACCGGCTGCACGAGGGCGTCCCGCAGGAAGAGGAGGACGGCCTCTTCGACCCGTTCGAGGCCGCGGCCCCGACCTCCCGCCTCGGCAAGGACCTCCTCCGCCTGCGCGACTGGTCGGACGAGACGGAGACGGGCGACCGGGACGACCTCACGCCGGGCGTCTCCGACCGCGCCTGGGCGCAGGTGTCGGTCTCGTCCCGCGAGTGCCTGGGCGCGGCGAAGTGCGCGTACGGGCCGGACTGCTTCGCGGAGGCCGCCCGCGAGCGCGCCAAGCTCGCCGAGGTCATCGTCACGAACCACGCGCTGCTGGCCATCGACGCGATCGAGGGCGCCCCGGTGCTCCCGGGACACGAGGTCCTGATCGTGGACGAGGCGCACGAGCTGGTCTCCCGGGTCACCGGCGTGGCCACGGGCGAGCTGACCCCGGGCAGCGTCAACCGGGCGGTGCGCCGCGCGGCCAAGCTGGTGGACGAGAAGGCCGCCGACCAGCTCCAGACCGCCGCCGAGACCTTCGAGCGCCTGATGGAGCTGGCCCTCCCGGGTCGCCTGGAGACGGTGCCGGACGACCTGGGGTACGCGTTGATGGCGCTCCGCGACGCCGCGCGGACCTGCCTGAGCGCGCTGGGGAACACGCGCGACAAGTCCGTCCAGGACGAGGACGCGGTCCGTAAGCAGGCCAAGGCCTCGGTCGAGATGGTGCATGATGTGGCCGAACGGATCCTGGAAGGCTCCGAGTTCGACGTCATCTGGTACGAGCGGCACGACCGTTTCGGCGCCTCCCTGCGCGTCGCCCCGCTCAATGTCTCCGGGCTGCTCCGGGAGAAGCTCTTCTCGGACCGCTCGGTCGTCCTCACCTCGGCCACGCTGAAGCTCGGCGGCGACTTCAACGGGGTGGGGGCCTCGCTCGGCCTGTCCCCGGAGGGCGCGGTGACGGCCACGTCCCAGGAGCGGGCGGACGAGGCCGGGGAGACGGGGGAGAAGGGCGCCGACAACGAGGACGGTGACGAGGACGGCGGCGGGGACGGGGACGGCGCGACGTACGCCCCGCCGTGGCGCGGCCTCGACGTGGGCTCCCCGTTCGACTACCGCAAGCAGGGCATCCTCTACGTCGCCAAGCACCTCTCGCCGCCCGGACGGGACAGCTCCCGCGCGGACATGCTGGACGAGCTGGCGGAGCTGGTCGAGGCCGCCGGCGGGCGTACGCTCGGGCTCTTCTCGTCCATGCGCGGCGCCCAGGCGGCGGCCGAGGAGCTGCGCGGGCGGCTGGGCCTGCCGATCCTGCTCCAGGGCGAGGAGACGCTGGGCGAGCTGATCCGCCGCTTCGCGGCCGACGCGGAGACGTGCCTCTTCGGCACGCTCTCCCTCTGGCAGGGCGTGGACGTGCCTGGGGCGAACTGCCAGCTCGTGGTCATGGACCGGGTGCCGTTCCCGCGCCCGGACGACCCGCTGATGAGCGCCCGCCAGAAGGCCGTCGAGGAGGCGGGGGGCAATGGCTTCATGGCCGTCGCGGCGAGCCATGCGGCCCTGCTGATGGCGCAGGGCGCGGGCAGGCTGGTGCGGGCGACGGGGGACCGGGGCGTGGTCGCGGTCCTCGACCCGAGGCTGGAGCGGGCCCGCTACGGCGGCTTCCTGCGGGCCTCCATGCCCGACTTCTGGTACACCACGGACCGTAACCAGGTGCGCCGCTCGCTCGCGGCCATCGACGAGGCGGCGAAGCGCGCGTAAGCGCCTTCTCGCGGCTGGGGCGGGGTGGGGCCCACCGGCAACGGAAAACGGGCCGCTGGTTCCAGAGCGGAGAGAACCAGTGACCCGTTTCGTCGTGCTTCCGTGCCGGGAACAGCCGTATCGGGAGCGGGAGTTCAGACCCTGCGCAGAACGGCGACGACCTTGCCGAGGATGGTGGCGTCGTCACCGGGAATGGGCTGGTACGCCGAGTTGTGCGGCAGGAGCCACACATGGCCGTCCTCGCGCTTGAAGCGCTTGACGGTGGCCTCGCCGTCCAGCATCGCGGCGACGATGTCCCCGTTCTCGGCGACGGGCTGGCGGCGGACCGTCACCCAGTCGCCGTCGCAGATCGCGGCCTCGATCATCGAGTCACCGATGACCTTGAGGACGAACAGCTCGCCGTCGCCCACGAGTTGGCGCGGGAGCGGGAAGACGTCCTCGACGGACTCCTCGGCGAGGATCGGCCCGCCGGCGGCGATACGGCCCACCAGCGGGACGTAGGACGCGGAGGGCTTGCCCGTGGTGTCCGCGGCGGTCTGCGTGCTGGGCGTGTCCGAGCCCCGCACCTCGTACGCCCGCGGGCGGTGCGGGTCGCGGCGCAGGAAGCCCTTGCGCTCCAGGGCCATGAGCTGGTGCGCCACGGACGAGGTGCTGGACAGGCCGACGGCCTGGCCGATCTCTCGCATGGACGGTGGGTAACCCCGCCGTTGCACGGAGTCCCGGATCACCTCGACCACCCTGCGCTGCCGGTCCGTGAGCCCGGAGCTGTCCGCCCTGATGCCCGGAGGTCGGCCGGGCAGCGAGCGCTTGGCCTGTTGTCCGTCCTGGGTCTCTGCGTTCATGGCGTCATTCACCGGCTGGATCTGGTCGAGCGACTGCGCGGAGCGGTTCTGGGAGGTGATGGTGGCGCTGTCTGCTGTGGTGGTCACGTCGGCCCCTCTCGACTGGCTTCTCCCTAGTTGGACAACGGTAGTTGGTTTCGAAAGGTTGCGCCAAACACACGTTCGAGTGAAAATTCGGCGTTCGCCGGACTTCGTCAACTCGATGGGTGTATGGCTCCCGCCCCGCTCCACATGTCCCGGTCCCGCGTCCGGGGCGCCGTCGTCCCGCACAGTTTTGCAGGCGTGCCCCGGCGGCCTCGCGGCGCCCCGCTTCGCGTACGCTCGGGGGGCCGCGGGCCTGTGGCGACACGCTGAGCCATGTTGACGTCTGGATACCAGATCTAGTGGTTTGATGAGCGCACGCCACCACAAGTTGTGGTCCCCCGTGCTCATCCCGGGAGAACTTCACCTATGCTGGTGGCTGCTTCGAGGGGCCCCTGAGACGGGGTTGTCGAGGCGTTGTCAGTCATGCGCGGCGAGGGCCATGAGGGTCCTGGGAGGGTGGAAACGATGCACTGCCCCTTCTGCAGGCACTCCGACAGCCGCGTCGTCGACAGCCGCACCACCGACGACGGCGCCGCCATCAGGCGACGGCGCCAGTGTCCGCACTGCTCGCGCCGCTTCACCACGGTGGAGAACGCGTCACTGACCGTGATCAAGCGCAGCGGCGTCACCGAGCCCTTCAGCAGGGACAAGGTGATCGCCGGTGTGCGCAAGGCGTGCCAGGGGCGGCCGGTCACGGAGGACGCCCTCGCCCAGCTCGGCCAGCGGGTCGAGGAGGCGGTGCGCGCCACGGGGAGTGCCGAGCTGTCCACGCACGATGTCGGGCTCGCCATACTCGGCCCGCTCCAGGACCTGGACCTCGTGGCCTACCTGCGCTTCGCCTCGGTCTACAAGGCCTTCGAGTCCCTGGAGGACTTCGAGACCGCCGTCGCCGAGCTGCGGGGAGCCCGGCGGCCCTCCGGATCCGGCCCCGAATGCGGCTGTGGGCACGAGCGCGGCGAGAGCGAGCCCGAGCGCGGCGAGGGCGAGAAGACGGGAGAGGGCGGGGACACCGAGGTCCCGGCCCCCAGCAGCGCCGCCGACTGAGCGGCGCCACGCCGCCGCGGGAGCGTCGGCGTACGGATGAAGACCCGGCCGGAGCGCCCACCCGCGGCGCTCGGGCCATCAAACAGGCACGGTATCCCGGGAAGAACCGGGGCACGTCGGGGCGTTATGCCCTAAACAGGGAGGCGGAATGACCGAGACGACGAGCGGCCCGGCACGCGGCTCACGCGCGAAGGGCAGCGCCAAGGCGAGCAAGGGACTGCGGATCGAGCGGATCCACACGACCCCCGGAGTGCACCCGTACGAAGAGGTGACCTGGGAGAGCCGCGACGTCGTCATGACCAACTGGCGCGACGGCTCGATCAACTTTGAGCAGCGTGGCGTCGAGTTCCCCGACTTCTGGTCGGTGAACGCGGTCAACATCGTCACGAGCAAGTACTTCCGCGGCGCCGTCGGCACCCCGCAGCGCGAGAAGAGCCTCAAGCAGCTCATCGACCGCGTGGTGAAGACCTACCGCAAGGCCGGCGAGGAGAACGGATACTTCGCCTCGCCCGAGGACGCCGAGATCTTCGAGCACGAGCTGGCGTACGCGGTGCTGCACCAGATCTTCGCCTTCAACTCCCCGGTGTGGTTCAACGTCGGCACGAAGCAGCCGCAGCAGGTCAGCGCCTGTTTCATCCTCTCCGTCGACGACTCCATGGAGTCGATCCTCGACTGGTACAAGGAAGAGGGGATGATCTTCAAGGGCGGCTCGGGCGCGGGGCTGAACCTGTCCCGGATCCGTTCCTCCAAGGAGCTGCTCTCCTCCGGGGGCAACGCCTCGGGTCCCGTCTCCTTCATGCGTGGCGCCGACGCCTCCGCCGGAACGATCAAGTCGGGCGGCGCCACCCGCCGCGCGGCCAAGATGGTCGTGCTCGACGTAGACCACCCCGACGTCGAGGCGTTCATCGAGACCAAGGTCAAGGAGGAAGAGAAGATCCGCGCCCTGCGCGACGCGGGCTTCGACATGGACCTGGGCGGGGACGACATCACCTCGGTCCAGTACCAGAACGCGAACAACTCGGTCCGGGTCAACGACGAGTTCATGAAGGCCGTCGAGTCCGGCTCGAAGTTCGGCCTCCGCTCGCGCATGACCGGCGAGGTGCTGGAGGAGGTCGACGCCAAGGCCCTCTTCCGCAAGATGGCCGAGGCCGCGCACGTCTGCGCCGACCCCGGCATCCAGTACGACGACATCATCAACCGCTGGCACACCTCGCCGGAGACGGGCCGCATCACCGCCTCCAACCCGTGCAGCGAGTACATGCACCTGGACAACTCCTCGTGCAACCTGGCCTCGCTCAACCTCATGAAGTTCCTGCGCGACGACGACAAGGGCAACCAGTCGTTCGACGCGGAGCGCTTCGCCAAGGTCACCGAGCTGGTCATCACGGCGATGGACATCTCCATCTGCTTCGCGGACTTCCCGACGGAGAAGATCGGCGAGACCACCCGCGCCTTCCGCCAGCTAGGCATCGGGTACGCGAACCTGGGCGCCCTGCTCATGGCCACCGGCCACGCGTACGACAGCGACGGCGGCCGTGCCCTCGCCGGTGCCATCACCTCCCTGATGACCGGCCAGTCGTACAAGCGCTCGGCCGAGATCGCCGCGGTCGTCGGCCCGTACGAGGGCTACGCCCGTAACGCCGAGGCCCACAAGCGCGTCATGAAGCAGCACGCCGACGCGAACGACGCGGCGACGCGCATGGACGACCTGGACACCCCGGTCTGGGCCGCCGCCACCGAGGCCTGGCAGGACGTGCAGCGCCTCGGCAAGAAGAACGGCTTCCGGAACGCCCAGGCGTCCGTGCTGGCCCCGACCGGCACCATCGGCCTGATGATGGACTGCGACACCACCGGCGTCGAGCCCGACCTGGCCCTGGTCAAGTTCAAGAAGCTGGTCGGCGGCGGCTCGATGCAGATCGTGAACAACACGGTCCCGAAGGCCCTCAAGCGCCTCGGTTACCAGCCGGAGCAGGTCGAGGCGATCGTCGAGCACATCGCCGAGCACGGCAATGTCGTGGACGCCCCCGGCCTCCGCCCCGAGCACTACGAGGTCTTCGACTGCGCCATGGGCGAGCGCTCCATCTCCCCGATGGGGCACGTCCGGATGATGGCCGCGGCCCAGCCGTTCCTCTCCGGCGCCATCTCCAAGACGGTCAACATGCCGGCGAGCAGCACCGTCGAGGACGTCGAGGAGATCTACCTCCAGGGCTGGAAGCTCGGCACCAAGGCCCTCGCGGTCTACGTCGAGAACAGCAAGGTCGGCCAGCCGCTCTCGGCGAAGTCCAAGGAGGAGAAGAAGGACGAGGCCACGGCCGAGGCGGCCGAGCCGGAGAAGGTCGTCGAGTACCGCCCGGTCCGCCGCCGGCTGCCCAAGGGCCGCCCCGGCATCACCACGTCCTTCACCGTCGGCGGCGCCGAGGGCTACATCACGGCGAACTCCTACCCGGACGACGGCCTCGGCGAGGTCTTCCTCAAGATGTCCAAGCAGGGCTCGACCCTCGCGGGCATGATGGACGCCTTCTCGATCGCCGTCTCGGTCGGCCTCCAGTACGGCGTGCCGCTGGAGACCTACGTTTCGAAGTTCACGAACATGCGCTTCGAGCCCGCCGGGATGACGGACGACTCGGACGTGCGGATGGCGCAGTCCATCGTGGACTACATCTTCCGCCGCCTGGCGCTCGACTTCCTGCCCTTCGAGACGCGTTCGGCCCTCGGCATCCACTCGGCCGCCGAGCGCCAGCGCCACCTGGAGACGGGTTCCTACGAGCCGTCGGAGGACGAGATCGACGTCGAGGGCCTGGCCCAGTCGGCGCCGAAGGCCTCGCAGGCACCGCAGTCCTCGGCCGACGCCAAGGACGCCGAGCGGACCACTCCGGAACCGCAGGCTCCGGCCCCGGCCCCGAAGGAGGCGCACAACTCCACGGAGCTGATGGAGATGCAGCTCGGGCTGAACGCGGATGCGCCGCTCTGCTTCTCCTGCGGCACCAAGATGCGCCGCGCCGGAAGCTGCTACCTGTGCGAGGGCTGCGGCTCGACGAGCGGCTGCAGCTAGTCAGACAGGGGGCGGAGCCTTAGCGGCTCGTGACCTCTGCCTCTGCCTCCGCTGAGGGCGGGGAACCGTCCGTACGCCACGCGCGTGCGGGTCCGGTTCCCCGCCCTCGCGCGTGCGCCCGTGTGCGGCGGGGCCGACGCGTATACGGTCGCGTCACGTCGGTGCGCGCCATCGCGGTGCGCGTCACGGCGGTGCGTGTCACGGACGTGGGAGAGGGTGTGGTGCGGGATGGCGCGGGAGCGGACCGTACTGGTGACCGGCGGGACCGGCACGCTCGGCCGGCATGTCGTGCGGGGACTGCTCGACGCGGGGCAGCGCGTACGGGTGCTGAGCCGTCGTCCCCGGCGGGCCAGGGACGACGGCCCGCAGGAGTGGGCGACCGGCGACCTGCTGACCGGTGACGGCGTCACGGAGGCGGTGGCCGGGGCCGACGTGATCGTGCACTGCGCGACGGGCCGCAAGGACGTCCGCGCCACCCGGCACCTCCTCGCCGCGTGCCACCACACGCGCGGGAACCCGCACCTCGTCTACGTCTCGATCGTCGGCATCGACCGCGTGCGGTTCTTCTACTACGACGCAAAGCTCGCCTGCGAGCGTGCCGTCGAGCGCTCCGGCCTGCCGTGGACGGTGCTGCGGGCGACCCAGTTCCACGACCTGGTGGCACGGCTGACCACGAGCCAGTTCCGGCTGCCGGTCACCCTGGTGCCGTCCGGCGCGCGGTTCCAGCCGGTCGACGCGGGGGAGGTGGCCGGACGGCTCGTCGAGCTGGCCCTCGGCGAGCCCGCGGGGCGGGCCGAGGACATGGGCGGCCCCCTGGTCCACACCTCGCGCGAACTGGCGCTGATGACACTGCGCGCGTACGGACGGAGGCGTTCCGTGGTCGGCGTACGGCTGCCCGGCAAGGCGTTCCGGGCCCTGCGCGCGGGCGGCAACCTCGTCCCGGACCGCGCGGTCGGCACGGTCACCTACGCCGAGTACCTGGAGCGCGTGGAGAAGTCGTAGCGAAGTCGCCCGGAGGCGTACGGGGCCCGGCGTACGCGCGAAGCCGTCACCGGGATGGCCGTACGATAGCGCGGTGCTGGTCAAGTGGATGCGTTGCACAGTGGTCGACCGCCGCGGCTTCGAACGCGGTCAGCGGAAGTGGGCGGGGCTGCTCGGCGAACCCGGATTCCGTGGGCAGGGCGGCGGCTGGAGCCGGGCGCGGGACGGCGTTGCGCATCTGTTCGGCTTCTGGGAGAGCAGGGCGTTCTACGACTCGTTCATGGCCCGCTCGCACGACCGGTTGCATTCCTCGCAGGTCGGCACGTACAAGGACATGCAGGTACGACTCTTCGAATACCGCTTCGAGGTGAAGTCCGGATTCCGCCCGGTCTTCACCGACGCCGATCTGCTGCGCGTCGCCCACTGCCGGGTGCGCCCCGACCGAGCCGAGCACTACACGCTCATGCAGGAGAAGGTGTGGAACCCGGCCATGGCCGGTTCACCCGGAATGCTCCGCGGGGTCTTCGCGCAAGCACATACGGAGGACGAGTTCCTGGTGCTGTCGATGTGGGACTCGACGGCCGAGCACGGCAAGTACCGCACCGAACGCGTCGAGCGGCTGGCCCTGCGTGCCCAGACGGGAGCGGACGTGGCCGCTGTGGCCGGAGACGTGATCGATCTTGAGCCTTCCTGGACCGTCTGACCTACTGTGGGACGCATGGGACGTCCCGTTCGTATCATCCTCCTCCGCCACGGGGAGTCGCAGGGCAACTTCGACGACAGCATCTACGAACGGGTCCCCGATCACGCGCTCGCCCTGACCGACCGCGGCGTACGGCAGGCCGAGGACGCGGGAAAGCGGCTGCGCGAGGTCATCGGGAGCGAGCGGGTCTCCGCGTACGTCTCGCCGTACCGCCGCACCCGCGACACGTTCGCCGCGCTCGGACTCGACCCGGCGCGGGTCCGTGCCCGGGAGGAGCCGCGGCTGCGCGAGCAGGACTGGGGCAACTGGCAGGACCGGGAGGACGTGCGCCAGCAGAAGAAGTACCGCGACGCGTACGGCCACTTCTTCTACCGCTTCGCGCAGGGTGAGTCGGGCGCCGACGTCTACGACCGTGTGGGCGCGTTCCTGGAGAGCCTCTGGCGCAGCTTCCAGGCCCCCGACCATCCGCCCAACGTGCTGCTGGTGACGCACGGCCTGACGATGCGGCTGTTCTGCATGCGCTGGCTGCACTGGACGGTCGACGAGTTCGAGGCCCTGTCGAACCCGGGGAACGGCGAGACCAGAGCCCTGGTCCTCGGCTCCGACGGCCGCTACCACCTGGACCGTCCCTTCGAGCGCTGGCGCACCCCCGAGTCGTCGGGCCTGTGGGGCTTCGGGGTGTAGGCGCGACCCGCCGGGGGACTGGATCACGCCAACCACGCGCTGTCGTACCGGGCGGGACCCGGCCGTGTCCGGCTAGAGTCGGCCGGACCATGAGCGCTGACCCCCATGACCTCGCACGCAGTGAGCGGGTAGCACGCGCCCTCGCCAGCCTGCGCGGACTGGCCGTGGGCGACGCCCTGGGCTCACAGTTCTTCGTCCCCGCCCACCACGCCCTGCCCCGCCGCAACGAACTTCCGCCCGGCGTCTGGCAGTGGACCGACGACACCGAGATGGCCTGCTCGGTGGTGGCCGTGCTCGCCGCGCACGGCACGATCGACCAGGACGCCCTGGCCACGTCCTTCGCCGAGCACCACGACTTCGACCGGGGCTACGGGCCCGCCGTGAACCGGATGCTGCGGCTGATCCGGCAGGAGGGCGGCGACTGGCGCGAATTGGCCGCCGCACTCTTCGACGGCGAGGGCTCGTGGGGGAACGGCGCCGCCATGCGCGTCGCCCCGCTCGGCGCCTGGTACGCGGACGACCCGGAACGCGCGGCAACGGAGGCCGAGAGCTCCGCCTACGTCACCCACCAGCACCGCGAGGCCGTGGCGGGCGCCCGCGCGGTCGCCGCGGCGTCGTCGCTGCTGGCGGGGCGGGCCGTCCGCGAGCCGGACTCGCGGCCTGCTTCTGCCTCTGCCTCTGCCCCTTCTCCCGTCCCCGTCCCCGCCCTCGCCGGAACGGACGGCTCCGGGGAGGACGGAGGCCCCGGAACCGGCACACCGGAAGCGAAGGTCACAGGGGCCGAACTCCTCGACGCCGTACGGGAACTCGTCCCCCGCAGCGCCGTCCAGGCCGGAGTCCGCCGTGCCCGCGACATGCTCGACTACGCGGACGTCGGCACCGTCGCCGCCGTCCTCGGCTGCGGACGGCGCACGAGCGCGCACGACACGGTGCCGTTCACGCTCTGGGCCGCCGCCCGGTACGTGGACGACTACCAGGGCGCCGTCTGGGCCGCCGCCCGGGCGGGCGGCGACGTCGACACGACCTGCGCCATCGTCGGCGGCATCGTGGCCTCGGGCGGTCCCTCCGTGGCACCGCCCGAGGTGTGGACGCACCGCACCGAGGACCTCCCGGCGTGGCTGGACGACGCCCTTACCGGAGTCGGCTGAACTCGCGCCGACAACAGCGGATACGCTGGAACTGCCATGCCCTACGAGCCGCCTACTCACCGCGTCGAGCGATCGCTCCGCGCCACCACCGGAGCGAAGATCGTCGCTGGGGTCGACGAGGTCGGCCGCGGTGCCTGGGCAGGCCCCGTGACCGTCTGCGCGGCCATCACCGGACTGCGCCGCCCGCCCGAGGGCCTGACCGACTCCAAGCTCATCCCGCCCCCTCGGCGCGCCGAACTCGCGGAGGAGCTGAACGGCTGGGTCACCGCCCACGCCCTCGGCCACGCCTCCCCGGAGGAGATCGACGACCTGGGCATGACAGCCTCCCTCCGGCTCGCCGCCGTCCGGGCGCTGGAGGGGCTGCCCGTACGCCCCGACGCGGTGATCCTGGACGGCAAGCACGACTACCTCGGCGGGCCCTGGCGGGTCCGCACAGTCATCAAGGGTGACCAGTCCTGCGTCGCCGTGGCCGCCGCCTCGGTGATCGCCAAGGTGCGCAGGGACGCGATGATGGCCGAACTGCCCGAGGAATACGCGGACTTCGCCTTCCACGACAACGCCGGCTACCCCTCGCCCGTCCACCGGGCGGCCCTGGAGGAACGGGGTCCCACCCCGTACCACCGGCTGTCGTGGTCCTACATGGACGCTCTGACCCGCTGGAAGCACCTCAAGCGCACCCGGAACGAGCCCACGGAGCAGATCGAGCTGTTCTAGATCCGCCACCGCCGTGCCCGTAAGCCGGGAGCACCGATCCAAGCCACGGAATGCCCGTCCGGATCCCGTACCCGCTGACGCGCCCCATTCCGTCATTTGATAGACATCACCTCATGCCTCTCACCCCCGAGGAGCCACAGATTTACGAGAGCGTCCCGGGCCCCCGCAACGCAGCGGGAGCAGCCCGAACTCCGCAGGCATCCCGCACCGCAGCACCCCTTCCCGGTCCCCGGCCCTCGCCGCGCCCCGCACCGCCGCGCGCGGACAGCAAGGGACCGAGCACGCCCGGCCGCCCCGGCGCTCCCCGGCAGGGGAACCCCCCGGCGCCGCGCACGCCTGCCGCCCCTACCAGCCCAGCCGACTCGGCCGCCCCGGCCGCCGCCACGGCGCAGATCCAACTGGTCGCCGCGACCGACGCGACGGCGGTGGAAATCGCCGACGAGACGGTCGACAAGCTGCTCGACGAGGGCCGCGCCCCCGGCGAGATCCTGCTGCTCACCACCGGCGAACAGCACCCCTGGGCCCAGCACGAACTCTCCTTCGGCGAGGACGCCTACTGGCGCCAACTCTCCGAGGGCGAGGACGTCTTCTGCGCCCACGCCTCCGCCGTCGCCCGCACCAGCCCCCGCACCATCGTGCTGCTCGCGGTCAACGGCGGCACGGACCCGGAGGCCGCCGCGGCCCTCCCCGCCGCGCTGGAGAAGGCGGGCGAACAGCTCATCGTCTGCGGCGACCCCCAGCGCCTCCGCGCCCTGCTCTGACCCCTCCTCTCCCTCCGTCGGACCCCGCCACCACGACGAGGCCCGCACGGAGGGGAGGCCGGGACCACCTGTCCGGCAAGCCGGAACGCGCCGGGCACCGGGCACTGGGCGCCGGGCGCTCAGTCGGCCAGCGGCCGAGAGAGCAGACGGAACGTGCCGGTCCCTGAACGTGCTGGTTTCTGAACGTGCAGACCGAGCCGCTCGGCCCCCCTGCAGAGGCCGGGTAGCAGGTGAGGGAAACGCCCCGAGACCTCTTGCGACCTCGACCGGCTCGGCGCACTGCCACTGGCACCGGCGTCAGCACCAGCCCCGTACGGCTGGCCAGGGCATTCCTACGCAGTCAGGCCGACTCCGATGCGGGCCAGACACCCGAGAGTCCGCAGCCCTACGACGCCGTACGACTGGTCAGCGCACTGCTACGCAGTTCAGGCCAGCCCTGAGCCGGGGCTCGCCCGCACCGTCAGGCCTACGACGCCGCAGCCCCCGCGGCCGCCTCCGTCTCCGCTCCCGCTCTCGCACGGGCGACAGCGGCCGCGTCTCCACTCCGACCGGGCGCCGATGAGGTACCTCTCCTCGCCGCCCGCCCCCCGTTCACCTCTAGCGGCGTCGTAGCCACCGGTACCGGAGATGGCGTTGCGGGAGCAGGCGGTTCCGAAGGGGCATAGCCCGCCGGCGCGGCGGCAGGCGGCGCCCCCGAGGCGGCTGGCTTCGAGGCCGGGACCGGGGCCGGGGCTGGAGGTTCCGGGGCGGGCCTCTCCTGGGCCGGGGTCTCCTGAGGTGGGGTCTCCTGAGCCGCGGGTTCCGGGACCGGACGCGCCGGGGCCTCTGAGGCTGAGGCCCGCACTGCCGGGGCTCGCGCCGCTGAGCCCCGAATTGCCGAACCCTGAGTCGCTGAGCCCTGGGGTACCGAACCCCGAGTCGCTGGGTCCCGAGTCGATGAGCCCCGAGTTGCCGAGCCGCGAGAGGCTGGGCCCCGAGGCGTCGGTGACGACTTCCTCTCGGGTGAGGACCTCCCGGTCAAGGGCGTCGGCTCGGCCGACGTAGGCGCTCCGGCCGAGGGACGGCGGCCGCCGCGCCCCTCACCGAGCACCTGCCAGCCGGAGCCCGTCAGGGTCACGTAGGCCCCACAGCGCAGGCCGTGCAGCGTGCAGGCATCCCGCAGGCCCCACATCCAGGCGCCGTCGACCTCGGTCCAGCCTTGCTCGCCGTTCCGGCAGTAGAGCAGGATCGCCGTCCGAACCGGGGACCGGCGGCGCAGGTCATGCGGGATGACCCGGCGCAACTGGTCGAGCAGTGCGTTCCGGAACGCCCAGCCGTCCGGACGCACACTGCGCTGGTCGAACGACGCGCTGGCGACGAGCCGTTCGTCCGGTCCGATCACCGCCACGACAGCGGTGGACAGGCGCGGCGAGTGACGTTCGCAGAGCCCGGTGACGGTTTCTCGTGGGTCGCGGAGCAGGGGGATTCCGGCGGCTGCCCACTCTGCGGGTTCGAGCGTGCGGCTGAGCCGGGAGGGGGAGTCGGGCGCGGGCGGCGGAGCAAAGCCGAAGGTCACGTTTCTCCCTTCGTCCTGGAACCGCTTCAATTCTCGCGGCCGCATGGCGATGCGGCAATGAACAATCAGCGCATCACGCGGCCTTCTCGAGGCGTCTCCTCCCATCCTTCCCGTTCTGCCTCAGCTCTCCCCCTCCTCGCACCGACTTCTGGGATCTTTCTCGTCACCCAGGTCCTACTCCGCTCCGTCGCCGCTTGCCCTCCCCTGCCCTGTTGCTTCCTGGCCTGTGCTGCTCCTTTGCGGCTCCTCTGCTGTCGTTCCTCCCTCCCTCCCTACGTTCACTCCACTTCCGGTCTTGTCCCAGGCGTGAGCAGGCGTCCGGTGACGTGGTCCTGTGGGGGACGTGTCTCAGCCCTGGACAGCGAGGACCAGTGGCAACACCTCCTCCGCGCCTGCCTGGCGGAGCATCCGGGCCGCGACGGCGATCGTCCATCCCGTCTCCGTGAAGTCGTCCACCAGGAGCACCGGGCCGGCCGCCGCCGCCACCGACTCCGCGACCTCCGGCGGCACGGTGAAGGCTCCGTGGAGCGCGCGCAGCCGCTGGGCGCTGTTGCTGCGTGGGAATTCGGACGGGTGCGCCCCTTCCGTATAGGTCACGGCGCCGAGCAGGGGCATCCGGCCGATCTCCGCGATGCGCTCCGCGAGCGACCGCACCAACTGCGGCCGGTTCAGCGAATCGACCGCGACGACACCCACTGGGCGAGCGAGCGCCTCCGGCTCGCCCGATGCCCAGCCGCCCGGACCCTTCGCCCAGTCGGTCAGCACTGTCACCGCGCCGTCGAGCACCTCGTCGGGCACCGGGCGGTCCCCCGCCTGCGGGGAGAGCAGCGGGCGCAGCTTGTTCCCCCAGCCGATGTCCGAGAGCCTGCCCAGCGCCCGACCCTCCGCGGCCTGCTGCTTCTCGGGGATGCGGCCCTTGAGGTCCATCCCGACCGACGGCATACCGGTGGGCCACATCCGGCGCGGATCGATCGGAATCCCGGGTCGCCCCAGCTCACCACGGGCGGCGGCCACCATGGCGTCGCTGGGGGTGGCGGTGAACCGGGCTCCCGCGCAGTTGTCGCACCGGCCGCACGGGGCTGCTTCCTCGTCGTCGAGCTGCTTGCGGAGGAATTCCATCCGGCAGTCCGAGGTCTCCGCGTAGGACTGCATGGCCCGCTGCTCCGCCTTGCGCTGCCGGTCCACCCACGCGTAGCGGTCGGCGTCGTACGTCCACGGGACACCTGTGGCGACCCAGCCTCCCTTCACGCGCCGCACGGCGCCGTCGACATCGAGCACCTTCAGCATCATTTCGAGCCTCGTCCTGCGCAGCTCGACCTGTGGCTCCAGCGCGGGGAGCGACAGCGGCCTGTCGGAGGCCGAGAGCACATCGAGCGTGCGGCGCACCTGGTCCTCGGGCGGGAAGCTCAGGGAAGCGAAGTACCGCCAGATCGCCTCGTCCTCCGGGCCGGGCAACAGCAGCACCTCCGCGTGATCGACTCCACGCCCGGCACGCCCGACCTGCTGGTAGTAGGCGATGGGGGAGGAGGGGGAGCCGAGATGGACCACGAAGCCGAGATCAGGTTTGTCGAATCCCATGCCCAGCGCCGAGGTGGCGACCAGCGCCTTCACGCGGTTGGCCAGCAGATCGGCTTCGGCCGCTTCCCGGTCGGCGTTCTCCGTTCGCCCCGTGTACGACGCGACCTCGTGTCCGTGCTGGCGGAGGAAGGCTGTCACTTCGCCGGCGGCGGCCACTGTCAGGGTGTAGATGATCCCGGAGCCCGGGAGCGTGCCGAGGTTCTCCGCGAGCCAGGCCAGGCGGTGTGCCGCGTCGGGCATGCGCAGGACACCGAGGCTGAGGCTCTCCCTGTCCAGCGAACCGCGCAGGACGAGCGCGTCGGACGAACCCTGGCCGCCCTCCCCGGCGGCCTTCTGGCCGCCGGTGCCCAACTGCTCGGCGACGTCCGCCGTCACGCGTGCGTTGGCCGTCGCCGTCGTCGCCAGGACGGGCACGCCGGGCGGCAGCTCCGCGAGCATCGTGCGCAGCCGTCGGTAGTCGGGGCGGAAGTCGTGGCCCCAGTCGGAGATGCAGTGGGCCTCGTCGACGACGAGAAGGCCGGTGGAGGCGGTGAGCTTGGGCAGGACCTGGTCCCGGAAGTCGGGGTTGTTGAGCCGCTCGGGACTGACCAGGAGAACGTCGACGGTGCCCGCGGCCACCTCCGACTCGATCGCCTCCCAGTCCTCGGGGTTGGCGGAATTGATCGTGCGCGCGTGGATCCCGGCCCGCGACGCAGCCTCCACCTGGTTCCTCATCAAGGCGAGCAGCGGCGAGACGATCACCGTGGGCCCCGAGCCTCTCCTGCGCAGGAGCGCGGTCGCGACGAAATACACCGCGGACTTGCCCCAGCCCGTGCGCTGCACCACCAGGGCTCGGCGCCGCTCGGCCACCAGGGCCTGGATGGCCCGCCACTGATCGGTGCGCAGCCGTGCCGTTCCCTCGCGGTCTCCCACGAGACCGGACAGCACGGCATCGGCTTCTTGGCGCAGGTCTGTGTCACTCATGCGTCCATGCAACCCGATGGCGACGGCAGTGAGCGAATGAAGCTGTGGATAACTCGCGATTCTTATGATTAGTACGAAGAACGGCCTTGCCTGTGGATAACGCGCGACGGCGATCTCACCGCGACCGGCACCGTCGAAGCATGAATCAGCACAGCAGCGATCCCGACGGCATTCAGCCGATTCCGTCAGCGCCGCGCGACGCCGACAGCCCTGCGTCCCCCGGCCCGCAGGAGGCAGGGGCGGGCCAGCCCCGCTGGTCGGGACACGCAGGCAGGTCGCGGCCGCATACGGGCCCGGCCGATGTCTCGCTTCGGGGTCCGGCCGAGCTCGCCGACGCGCTCCCCTATCTTCTCGGCTTCTATCCCGACGACTCGATCGTGGCCGTGTCCCTGCACGGGGAGCGAGGGAGGTTCGGCGGCCGGCTCCGCATCGGAATTCCGGACTCTCCCGAGGAGTGGCCCGCCATCGCCTCCCAAGTTGCCGAGTGCATGGAGGCCACCGCATTGGCCCGCGGCCCTCGTCCGGACGGCGCCCTCATCTTCCTGTGCCAGGAGCCCGCCATCGGAGAGTCGGGCGCGAAGGTGAAGGAGAGGCTGGCTCCCCTCGCCCAGCGGCTCCGCCTGGCGTGCGGCGAGCTGGACATGCCGGTCTACGAGGCGCTGTGCCTCTCCACGGGCCGCTTCTGGAGCTACTGCTGCCCCGACCCTCGGTGCTGTTCCGACGAGGGCACTCCCCTCGCCGCGCCGGGGACCTCGGCCATGGCAGCGGCCGCGGCGTACTCCGGCATGAGGGTCCACGGCTCGCTGCGCGAGATGGAGGAGCGGCTGAGCGCCCTCGGGCCGCCGCTCGCCGAGCAACAGGAGAGGGCCCTCGACGCGGTCGGCGCCCGCCTTGTCTCCCGCATGCTCACCTCCGATGGCCGCGATCAGGTGCGCGACGAGACCATGGCCCTCGTCGGCCGGGCGATGGACCGTTTCCATCGCATCGTCGCGCCGAGTGGCGGCACCCTGAAGGAGGAGGACGTACACGACGACGGCATCCTCACGCATGACGAGGCCGCCTCGCTGATCCTCGGCCTCCAGGACCGCAGGACACGCGACCTGGCAGCGGAGTGGATGGAAGGGCTCGACGTCGAGCCGGCCCTGCGCCTCTGGAGGGCGCTCGCACGCCGCTGCGTCGGGCCGTACGCCGAGCATGCGGTGGCACTGCTCACCCTCGCCGGATGGGTCGCCTGGTCCGGAGGCGACTCCGCCACCGCCCGCGTGGCCCTTGCCAAGGCGCTGCGGGCCGACCCCGAATACCTCTTCGCCCAACTTCTCAATCAAGCCTGCAACGAGGGCCTCGATCCGGAGCTGCTCCGGCGCTGCATGCGACGGGACCAAGCGGTGCGGCAGCACTCGGAGAGCGACGAGGAGGACGAGCAGCCGGATGCTGCACGGCGTCCGGTGCCCCGTGACCCCCGCGCCCACCCACCGTTCACCTGAGTGGCGGATACCGCGCACCCACACCCGACCCCCACCCGGCCTCGCCGGAGCACGGAAGAGGAAGCGGAGGAACGCGTCATGTCATTGATCTCGCAGTCGAGGGCCCGCAGGCGTGCACCGTCAGAGCCCGTCGCAGAACCCGCCGCGCGGCCAGTCGCCCGCCCCGCTCCTCCGCCCCCGCGCCGTGGCATCGAGTATCAACCGGCGCACGCCTCCCTGATCTGCGTCGCCGCCCCCGCGCTCGTGATCTCTCCCGACCATGGGCAGCTACGAGGCGCAGGCCTGGAGGGCTTCTACCGATCGGGCACCCGTCTGCTCTCGCGCTGCCAGGTGCGGCTGGCGGGGCAGGACCCGGTGCCCGTGCAGGGGCGCATGGTCGACGCGGCCCAGGCACGCTTCCTCTCGGCCGCCCGCGCCTCAGCGGCGAGCGGGCCCGATCCGGAACTCACGGTCGAACGCCTCCGCTCCGCGGAAGGGAAGGAGCGCATCACCGTCCGGAACGGCGGCGAGGACACTGTGCGCCTGCCCTTGGAAGTGAGGCTCGGTACCGACCTGGGCGAGCTCGGTGCCATCGCGATCGGCAGGCCCGGCGTCGAACTCGCGGCGGCTGTGCACGGGTCCGGACTCCGCTGGACCAGGGACCATCTGTCCGCGACGGTGACCGCCCGCCCCGCTCCCGACACCTCATGGGCCGCCGCCGGGGTGCTCAGGTGGGACCTGGAGTTGCCACCAGGGGACAGCCGCAGTCTGGACCTCACCGTGGAGCTGGAACGGTCGTCGAGCCCGGGCCCAAGCCGTTCCCGCAACGGTGGCGCGCGTTCCGGCAGTGGAGCACGGGACGCTGCCCCATTCACTGAGGGCATGTCACCGGCAGGCGCACGGACGAGCGGGCTGCTCGCCCACTGGGCCGACGCGGAAGCGGAGGGAGACGATGCCCGGATCCAACAGCTCTTCCGCACGAGCCTCGATGACCTGAGCGCCCTTCTGCTCCGGGACCCCGCGACGCCGTCCGAGGTCCACCTTGCGGCCGGGGTCCCCTGGAGGTGCGCCCTCGCCCCCGCCGAATCCCTCCGCGCGGCCAGGATGTTGCTGCCTCTCGGGACCCGTCTCGCGGCCGGGACGATGCGGACGCTCGCCCGGAGGCAGTACACCGGTGCGGGACCGGATCGGGGGCGAATCCCCGGACCGCTCCGTCACGGCGGCCCGCGTGCGGCCCCCAGTTGCACGGGAATTGAGGCGACGCTGCTCTTCCCCACGGTGCTCGCCGAAGCCTGGCGCTGGGGGCTTCCCGGCAGCGACACGGAAAGCCTGCTCCCCGCCGCGGAGCGCTGCCTGGAGTGGATGCGCGCCGCAGCGGGGGACGCGGGGTACGTACCGGACCCCGCGCCGGACGGCCCGTACCGGTGCGAGGTCCAGGCGCACGCGCACCGAGCCGCGATGCTGGGCGCGGGGCTGCTCGATGCGCACGGCAGGGATGGAGGAGCCGCGTTGCGGGAGTGGGCGGGGGAGCTTCGGCGCCGTTTCGCCGAGGACTTCTGGCGCGAAGACCGGGCAGGCGGGAGGCCGGTCCTGCTCCTTGCCGGGGGCGAGGTCTTGGAGAGCACGCTGTGCGCGGCGTCCGTCGATCTTCTGGACACCGGGCTGGCAGGAGGCGGAGAGCACGCTCCCGGGCTGTTGGACAAGGTGCGCACCGAACAGCTCGCCCGGCTGTTGGGAGGGCCGTCCCTGGATTCGGGCTGGGGCCTGAGGAGCCTCGGGAGCGGAGAGCCGGGCTACAACCCGTTCGGCCATCGCGGCGGTGCCGTCAGGGTGCGGGAGACGGCGACGGCCATCGCCGGCTTGGCAGCGGCGGGGTACGAGAAGGAGGCCTCTTCGCTGCTGCGAGGACTGGTCGACGCGGCGGAGGCCTTTGGCCGGCGGCTTCCCGAGATGTACGCGGCCGAGCAGCGGACCGAGGGGAGCGCGCCGATCCCTCACCCGGCCGCATGCCGTCCCGCGGCCGTGGCGGCGGCCGGTGCGGTGCAGGCGCTGACCGCGCTGGCGGGGATCCGCCCCGATGTCCCCGCCGGGACGGTCTCCGTACGGGCGCTGCCCAGCGCGCCGCTCGGGGAAGTGCGGCTCTCCGGGCTGCGGGTGGCCGAGCAGCCCTTCGCGGTGCGGATCAGCAGGCTCGGCATGGCGATGGTGGAGGAAGCAGCCGACAGCCTTCAGCTCCGCTGCTGACACCGGAGCAGACGGAGCAGACGGAGCTCGGGGCGGACACGGCTCGGGCGGCGGGCCGGAGTCAGGCTGCGGGGCCGAGGCAGGGGTCGCAGCAGGGACAGGGGCAGGGCGGGACGAGAGGAAAGGGAGGAGGTGAGCGGGGTGCGGGAGAACGGACTGTTTATCGTCAGGGAGACGACTATGATCGCGCCATGCCCTACGACCCGTCGGCCTTCCCGCCCTTCGCCGTCACCGTCGATCTGGTGGTGCTCACGGTCCGCAATCACGCGTTGTGCGCGCTGGTCGTCCGGCGCGGGGAGCCCCCGTTCCAGGGCCGCTGGGCGCTTCCGGGAGGGTTCGTCCGGGCAGAGGAAGATCTTGAGGCGGCCGCCGCGCGAGAGCTCAAGGAGGAGACGGGGCTGCGGTCGCACGAGCCGGACGGCAGCGACGCGGGCGCCCATCTTGAGCAGCTCGCCACCTATGGCGACCCGCAGCGCGATCCGCGGATGCGCGTGGTCAGCGTCGCCCATCTCGTGCTCGCCCCCGATCTGCCCGCGCCGACCGCCGGAGGCGACGCGCGCAGCGCTCGCTGGGCGACCGCCGACTCCCTGCTCGGCTCGGGGGACGGCATGGCTCGCGAAGGCGACCAGGCGGTGCCGCTCGCCTTCGACCATGACCGGATCCTGCTGGACGGTGTGGAGAGGGCGCGTTCCAAGATCGAGTACTCCTCGCTCGCCACCGCGTTCTGCCCGCCCGAGTTCACGGTGGGAGAGCTGCGCCGGGTCTACGAGGCGGTGTGGGGCGTGGCGCTCGATCCGAGGAACTTCCACCGCAAGGTGACCGGTACGCCGGGGTTCCTGGTGCCGACCGGGGGGACGACGACGCGTCAGGGCGGGAGGCCCGCGCAGTTGTTCAGGGCGGGCGGCGCCACGCTGCTCAACCCGCCGATGCTCCGGCCAGAGGTCTGACCCCGGCGTCCCCCCGGCGACCTCCTGGCGTCTCCCCGGCGTCGCTGTGAGCGGAGCTGCTGGTGCTGCCGCGCGTTGCCCGGAAAGACGGAAATGTCGCGTTATCTTGCTGAGGTGCGTCCCCACGCGTCCAGCGGGAGAAGCGATGATCCAGGCCATTGGGCTGACCAGCATGTCCCGTCGACAGCGGCCGCCCGCCGTTGACGACCTCACCTTCGAGGCGCGGCCGGGCAAGGTCACCGTGCTTCTGGGGCCCGCTGGTTCGGGTACGAGCGACGCGTTGCGGCTGATGCTGCAACTGCTGCCGGGGCGGGGGGTCGCGCTCTTCCGGGGGCGTCCCATGCACCGGGTTCCGCATCCGGCGCGGGAGGTCGGGGTGCTGCTCGGGGACGTTCCGGGGCACCCGGCGCGCACGGCGCGGGGGCATCTGCGGATGCTGACCGCAGTCGCGGGGGTGCCTGCCCGGAGGGCGGACGACGTGCTGGACGTCGTCGGGCTGAGCGGGCTGGCGGATCAGCGGCTCGGGGACTTCTCGCTGGGGATGGACCGGCGGCTGGGCATCGCGTCGGCGTTGCTGGGGGACCCGCACACGCTCGTTCTGGACGACCCGGCGCGCGGGCTGTCGCCCCGGGAGGCGAGCTGGCTCCATGGGCTGCTGCGCGGGTACGCCGACATGGGCGGGCTGGTGCTCACCACCTCGCACGACCCCAAGGAGGCCGCGCGGATCGCGGACCGGGTGGTGTCGATCGAGGACGGACGGCTGATCGCCGACCAGGACGCGGCGGACTTCCGCCGGACCCGGCTGCGTCCCCGGGTGGCGGTGCGTACGCCCCACGCCGAGCGGCTGGCCGCCGTGCTCTCGCAGGAGGCCCGTGCGGAGGCGGCGGAGCAGAAGAAGGCGCGGCCCGTGGAGGTGGTGCGGGACGGAAGCGGCAGGGTGTCGGTGTACGGGAGCAGTTGTGCGGCCGTAGGGGAGTCGGCGTACCGCAACGGCATCCTGATCCACCAGCTCGCGGAGGAGGTCGGCGACAGCGGGGACGTTCATCCGCCGCGGCCGCTCGCGAGGGCGGACGGGCGGGGGGCTGTGCGGTCCGCGTTCGCGCAGGCTCAGCCGTCCGTGGCGGAGCAGGCCGCGGGGGAGACCTCGTCGGCGACTCTTCCGCAGCCGTCGGAGTCGCGTGAGTCGGCTGACAGTTCCGACGCGCCGGGGGCTTCGGAGGCTCCGACCGTTCCCATGCCCGCGCTCACCCACGTGCCTGTCAGTGCCGCCACCTCCTCATCCGGCGCTCCCGCTGCCGCGTCGGCTTCCGGTTCCGGTGGCGCCGCTCTCCCCTCACACGCGTCCTCTCCCGCCGCCTCCTCGGCGGTCGCGCTCAGGTCGGGTGTCGGGGCGGTGGTGGTCGCCGATTCACGTGCCGAGGCCGTCGCGGAGGGGCGGGCGGTCGTTGCCCGTTCGTCGTCGCCCGCAGTGTCCCGGCCCGGGCCCGCGGCGCCGTTGCGGTACGAGATGCGGCGGCTGTTCGGGGTGCGGACCCCGTGGGTCGTGATGACCATCGCGCTGCTCGGCGCCGTCGCGGTCGGGGCAGCGCTCGTGCGGACCGGAGTGGGCGCGGGGTCCGAGGGCGACGGGGGAGGGCTCGCGCCCGGGGTGCGGCTGCTGGTCGGGTGGCCGTCCGGGTCGCCGTTCTTCGTGCCGCCGGCGGCGGTGGCGGCGGGGCTGCTGGGGGCGTTCGCGTTCGGGCAGGAGTTCCGTTACCCCGCGCTGGCCCCCGCTCAGGCGCCGGTGCCGCGGCGGCTCGGGATGCTGCTGGCCAAACTGTTCGTGACGGCGCTGACCGCGATCGCCCTCTGTCTCGCGACGGCGGCGCTCAACGCGGCCGTGCTCACGCTGCTGTTCGGCGCGGACAGCGGGGCGTTCGCGCTGCCGTCCGGTACCGGGCGGACGTTCTCACCGCTCGTCCAGGCCGTCGCCGTGCTCGCCGTCTGTGTGGGCTGCGCGTGGGCGGGGCTGCTGGCCGCCGGGGTGTTCAGGTCAACGTGGGCCGGTACGGCGGCCGTTGTGGCGGTGCCGCTGTTGGTGGCCCCGGCGGTGCGGAAGTTGCTCGACGGGCCCGCTGCCCGTTCGCTGGAGGGGCTTCCGGAGCGACTGCAGAGGGCCATTCTTGTTCCGTGGCCGTCCGCTGTTGATCAGTGGGTGACCGTTGCTGTGCGTTTGGCGTCTCAACCGCTCGGGCGGGCGCTCGCGTTGTCGCTGACCGTGCTGCTCTGCGCGTACGCGCTCACGTCCCTGCGCAGCAGGCCCCGCTAGGACGCGCGAAGGCCGCACCGGTCCAGCCCTGGGTCGGCATCGGGTCAGGCCGAGTCATCCCGGACTCCGCCCAAGGCCGTCGGGCCGGCCCGCGCCGGGCACGTCACGGGTCGTACGGGCGTCTCCGCGAAGCGAGTTCGAGGGAATGCGCCAAGTGTTCACCCGAGGTGCCGCCAACGCCTCGCTCTCCGCGACGAGATGGCGCTGACGAGCGCCGTTCATTCCGATAAGGCGTCAATTGTGCGGAAGTCATTGATCACCCTTTCGTGTGCTTTTCACCAAAGCCCTCAAGGCCGTCCCGGGCGCCGCCGACACAAGGAGGCGTGACTACCCTTGCGCACTCCATGATGACCGCGGCTCGTCCCGTCGACACCGGCCTCGTCGGCCCGGGCGAGCTGGACCGCTACGCGTACGCCGAGTCGACCGGCACGGCGCGCCCCACCACCAACGCCCCCGCGTGGGAAGGTTCCGAGGCCGATATGAACCGAGTGGGCCGCCGCGCCGCCGGCAGCCGCGGGCGCGGTCTGCACGGCCAACTCGTCCAGCAGCTCGGCCAGATGATCGTCTCCGGCGACCTGGGTGCCGACCGCCCGCTCGTCCCGGAGGAGATCGGTCAGCGCTTCGAGGTGTCCCGTACAGTCGTGCGCGAGTCCCTCCGTGTCCTGGAGGCCAAGGGCCTCGTCAGCGCGCGCCCCAACGTGGGCACCCGCGTCCGCCCGGTCAGCGACTGGAATCTGCTGGACCCCGACATCATCGAGTGGCGCGCCTTCGGGCCGCAGCGGGAGGGGCAGCGGCGCGAGCTGTGCGAGCTGCGCTGGACCATCGAGCCCCTCGCCGCCCGCCTCGCCGCCGGGCAGAGCCGCGAGGACGTCCAGCAGCGCCTCGCCGACATGGTGGAGATCATGGGCCACGCGCTGGCCCAGGGGGACACCCTGACCTTCTCGCGCGCCGACGCCGAGTTCCACAGCCTCGTCCTCCAGGCCGCGGGGAACCGGATGCTGGAGCACCTCTCCGGCATCGTCTCCTCAGCGCTCCAGGTCTCCGGCGGCCCCGCGACGGGCTGCGAGCACCCGACGGAGGGCGCGGTCGGCCACCACCGGCGCGTCGTCGAGGCACTCGTCGCCGGGGAGGCCGCCGTGGCCGAGGCCGCGATGCGCCAGCTCCTCAGCGTGCACACCGAGTCCACGCAGGCCGCCCAGCCGGGCCAGCCCGTTCAGGCCGGACAGCCGGCGGGGGCCACCGGCCCGGCCGCGGCGGCGGGCACGGGAGTCGGGGCGGGCGCCGGAGCGGCGGGCCAGCCCGGCCAGCCCGTGCAGCACGGCCAGGTGGGACAGGTCCCCCAGGCCGGGGCGCCGGGCGCGGGCGGCGCCGACCATGTGGTTCCGGCTCCGCGCGAGCACTGACGCGGGCGGGCCAGTATCCGGCCCGCACGACAGGCCCGCGCTTCCGGCCCGTGTTCCCGGTCGCCGGTCCCTCCGCGTCGGCTCATCCCCCGCACCCCGTACGTACGGCCGCGCCTCCCGCACCCGGCGGCGCGGCCGTACGTACGGACAGCCGTGCTCATACGTACGGAGAGCGGTCGCGGGTAGGGATGGAAGTGACAGAGCCGAACCCGAAGTGGAGGCCGTAGCAGCGGGGATGGGGGCAACTTGTCCGGTTCTCACCGCATACACGTGGGTACACGGTGTGACTCGGGCCACGTGAATTGGGCGTAACGCTTCCCGCCCCAGCGCGATGACTCAAGAGGTGACAGCCGCGGAGGGAATACGGGCGCCCCGTCAGGGGCTGTTCTCAGAGTCGATCCCAGTCGAATCTCAGAGCCGTGTTTCTCCACTGCTCCGCCCGCGCCGTCGGTTCATCCCCACCGACGGTCCGCCGTTTCCATCGTTCCGAGAGGTTGTTCGTGTCGGCCAGCACATCCCGTACGCTCCCTGCGGAGATCGCCGAGTCCGAGTCCGTGATGGCGCTCATCGAGCGGGGAAAGGCTGAGGGGCAGATCGCCGGCGATGACGTGCGTCGGGCCTTCGAGGCTGACCAGATTCCGCCAACCCAGTGGAAGAACGTTCTGCGCAGCCTCAACCAGATCCTCGACGAGGAGGGTGTGACGCTGATGGTGAGTGCCGCGGAGGCGCCCAAGCGCACCCGAAAGAGCGTCGCAGCGAAGACCCCGGCCAAGCGCACCGCCACCAAGACGGTCGCCGCCAAGACCACCACCACGAAGAAGTCCACCCCGGCGACCACGGCCGCGCCGTCCGCCGTGACCGCGGGGACCGACATGGCCGCGCCGAAGGGGTCCGGCGCCTCCCTGGCCGCCGAGTCCTCGGCCGACGCGGTGGCGAAGCCCGCCGCGAAGAAGGCCGCTCCGGCCAAGAAGGCCGCCGCGAAGAAGACCACGGCCAAGAAGACGGCCGCCCCGGCCAAGAAGACGGCTGCCAAGAAGTCGGTCGTCGACGAGCTGCTCGAAGGCGACGAGGAGATGGTCGAGGACCTCCCGGCGAAGCCGACGGGCAAGGCGGGACCGGAGGACGGTCCGGTCGAGCCGAAGAACGAGAACGAGGGCTTCGTCCTCTCCGACGACGACGAGGACGACGCGCCGGCCCAGCAGGTCGCCGCCGCCGGTGCCACCGCCGACCCGGTCAAGGACTACCTCAAGCAGATCGGCAAGGTCCCGCTCCTCAACGCCGAGCAGGAGGTGGAGCTGGCCAAGCGCATCGAGGCGGGCCTCTTCGCCGAGGACAAGCTGGCCGCCGCCGACAAGCTCGCCCCGAAGCTGGAGCGCGAGCTGGAGATCATCGCCGAGGACGGCCGCCGCGCCAAGAACCACCTGCTGGAGGCCAACCTCCGGCTGGTCGTCTCCCTGGCCAAGCGGTACACGGGCCGCGGCATGCTCTTCCTGGACCTGATCCAGGAGGGCAACCTCGGTCTGATCCGTGCGGTCGAGAAGTTCGACTACACGAAGGGCTACAAGTTCTCGACCTACGCGACGTGGTGGATCCGTCAGGCCATCACCCGCGCGATGGCCGACCAGGCCCGCACCATCCGTATCCCGGTGCACATGGTCGAGGTCATCAACAAGCTCGCGCGTGTCCAGCGCCAGATGCTCCAGGACCTGGGCCGCGAGCCCACCCCGGAGGAGCTGGCCAAGGAGCTGGACATGACGCCCGAGAAGGTCGTCGAGGTCCAGAAGTACGGCCGTGAGCCGATCTCCCTGCACACTCCGCTGGGCGAGGACGGCGACAGCGAGTTCGGTGACCTGATCGAGGACTCCGAGGCGGTCGTCCCGGCCGACGCGGTGAGCTTCACGCTCCTCCAGGAGCAGCTCCACTCCGTCCTCGACACGCTCAGCGAGCGCGAGGCGGGCGTGGTCTCGATGCGCTTCGGCCTCACCGACGGGCAGCCGAAGACCCTGGACGAGATCGGCAAGGTCTACGGCGTCACGCGTGAGCGCATCCGCCAGATCGAGTCGAAGACGATGTCGAAGCTGCGTCACCCCTCCCGCTCCCAGGTCCTGCGGGACTACCTGGACTGAGCGGGTCCAGCGAGACGAAGAAGGCCGACGCGCCCCTCACCGGGCGGTCGGCCTTCTCGCGTGTGCGGGGGTTCCACAGGTTACGGGTACGCCGTTCGGCCGTACGGACCGAACTCCCGTGCCGCCTGATCTCTCCGGATGCGGGGGGAGTGCGCCGGGAACACCCTGGGTGGTCACGGAGCCCCGTACGGTGAGGAGGTCGGGCGTGAAGCGCTGTGAACGAACTGTTGGTGTCCGAATGCTTGTGCCCGCGCTGCTGAGCGTTCTGCTGGCGGCGCTGCTCGCTCCGCAGGCGTCCGCGGCGTCCGCTCGTGACCGGGACGCCGACCGCGCGGTGATCGGCGGTGCGGCGGTGCGCGCGCAGGACCACCCCTGGGTGGTGGCGCTCTCCAGCCGTGCCCTGTTCGGCGGTACCCGCTCGGGACAGTTCTGCGGGGGAGCGGTGGTCGGCCCGCGTACGGCGATCACGGCGGCGCACTGCATGAGCCGCGAGGTCCTCGGGGTCGATAGGCGCACGGTGCGGGATCTGCGGATCATCACGGGCCGCGGCGACCTGCGGGGGAAGGCGGGCAAGGAGATCCCCGTCTCCTCGGTGTGGGTCAACCCGGACTACGACAGCCGGACCAACCGTGGGGACGTCGCCGTGCTGCGGCTGAAGTCGCCGCTGCCCAAGAGCGCCGTCATCCCGATGGCCGGGCGCGGCGACGGGGCGTACCGCCCGGGGACCACGGCCTCGGTCTTCGGCTGGGGCGACACGTCGGGCAGCGGACGGTACGCGACCTCGCTGCGGGCCGCTCGGGTGGACATGGTGAAGGACGGGGCGTGCGCGCGCTCGTACCCGGGTTCGTCCGAGGGCAAGTTCGATGCCGCGTCCATGGTGTGCGCGGGGGTCGCGCAGGGCGGGCGGGACGCCTGCCAGGGGGACAGCGGCGGACCGCTGATCGCCCGGGGCAAGCTGGTTGGCCTCGTCTCCTGGGGCGTGGGCTGCGGCGAACGCGGGCGCCCCGGCG
Organism: Streptomyces albiaxialis; assembly: GCF_039530985.1. Lineage (NCBI taxonomy): Bacteria > Bacillati > Actinomycetota > Actinomycetes > Kitasatosporales > Streptomycetaceae > Streptomyces > Streptomyces albiaxialis. The sequence continues at coordinate 63,597 of NZ_BAAAPE010000014.1, read as the reverse complement.
TCTATACGCGCGTCTCCGCCGTCGCGGACATGGTGCGGCAGCACGGGTCCTGACGGACGGCGCGACGGTCTCCCGAGCCGGGCCCTCGCAGGTCCGGCCCGGGAGATCCGGTTCCTCGCGAACTGGTTCCTCGTGATCCAGATCCTCGTGATCCAGATCCTCGTGATCCAGATCCTCGTGATCCAGATCCTCGTGATCCGGATTCCGGCGGTCCGGTCCCGTGCGCTCACGGGGGCGGACCGCTGAGCCTGTTCATGGGGCGTGCGCGCCGACGAGGCCTGTCGTCCGGCCGTCGAGGTGCCATATGTGGCCCCCGCGCGGCGCTGGGCGGGCCTCTGGGAGCCTCGGGGGCCCTGCCCGTCCGGATCTACGGGGAACGGCGGCCGAGGGCCGTACGGGGCCGGGAGAACGGGCGCTGCCGTACGGCGGGGGCTTACGCGCGCACGCAAAAAAACGCGGCACGGTTAAACCCCGCGGAGTGAAGCGCGTAGTGCGCGCATCCTATTTCGCTGTCAGCGAAATGCCGTCCCAATGACGAGAGCGGGCGGCCTGCCCCCGGAATTCCGGGGGAGACCGCCCGCCACGATCCGGCCCTGGGCCGGTCCGAGCTCGTCGGATGCGGACGCGATACGCGCGGAACGCGCGTCAGGTGTCAGGACGTCATCGTTCGTCTTCGCCTGCGGTCACGGGAGTCGCGGTGAGCTTCTCCGTCTCGTCCTGTATCTCCGCGGCGATCTTCTTGAGCTCCGGCTCGAACTTGCGGCCGTGGTGGGCGCAGAACAGCAGCTCACCGCCACTGAGCAGCACGACGCGCAGGTACGCCTGAGCGTTGCACCGGTCACAGCGGTCTGCGGCCGTCAGCGGGGTCGCGGGGGTCAGAACAGTAGTCACGTCGCCTCTTCTCTAGCTCGACGAGCTGTCGTACCAGGGTCAACATCCAACCAGGCCGAAAACGTTCCCGCTCTGGCCTTCATTCCCTGACTTTTTTCTCCGGGAGGCCGGAATGCTGCCGGGTGGCGGCGAATGGGCCGTATTGCAGGGGATGGATCGTCTTCACACTGTTGTCGGTCGGTCCTGTGAAGTTGTGACGGTGCGGGTGGCTGTCGCTGCCGGCGGTTGCCGACGATGCGCCCTTCGTTCAGGAGGACGTGCCCGGAGCCTAAATGGTTCATGCCTGGAAGGGAACGTGATGTGTGCGTCACCCGGTCGTGTTATCGAACAAGCTATCGAAAGTGGGCTAACATGGCACTTCTCCTGGGTCGCACGACACGCGCTGTCCTGGGCCTCGGTACCCTCTGACGCGGCAACCCAGCCGTCTCAAGCAGAATTCAGCGAGGAGCGAACCGCGTGACCGCCGATACGTCCGTGCCGTCCACCGCACTGCTGACCGGGGCAGACCGCGATGGCGGCTCCAATTACACCGCGCGGCATCTGCTTGTCCTGGAGGGGCTCGAGGCGGTCCGCAAGCGCCCCGGCATGTACATCGGCTCGACGGACAGTCGAGGCCTGATGCACTGCCTCTGGGAGATCATCGACAACTCCGTCGACGAGGCCCTGGGCGGCTACTGCGACCGCATCGAGGTCATCCTCCACGAGGACGGGTCCGTCGAGGTCCGCGACAACGGCCGTGGCATCCCCGTCGACGTCGAGCCCAAGACGGGGCTGTCCGGCGTCGAGGTCGTGATGACGAAGCTGCACGCGGGCGGCAAGTTCGGCGGCGGCGCGTACGCGGCCTCCGGCGGTCTGCACGGCGTCGGCGCCTCGGTGGTGAACGCGCTGTCCTCGCGCCTGGACGTCGAGGTCGACCTGAACAGCCGTACGCACTCCATCAGCTTCCGGCGCGGTGTTCCGGGCATCTTCACCGAGCAGGGGCCCGACGCCCCGTTCGATCCGGCCACCGGGCTGCTCAAGGGGAAGAAGATCCCCAAGACCCGCACCGGCACCCGGGTGCGGTACTGGGCGGACCGGCAGATCTTCCTCAAGGACGCGCGGCTGTCGCTGGAGACGCTGCACGCACGCGCCCGTCAGACCGCGTTCCTGGTGCCCGGACTCACGCTTGTCGTGCGGGACGAGCGGGGCGTGGACGGGACGGAGCCGAGCGAGGAGACGTTCCGCTACGACGGCGGGATCAGCGAGTTCTGTGAGTACCTCGCGCCGGACAGGCCCGTGTGCGACGTCGTGCGCCTCCAGGGGCAGGGCACCTTCAAGGAGACCGTGCCCGTCCTGGACGACCGCGGCCACATGATCCCCACCGAGGTCCAGCGCGAACTGGGCGTGGACATCGCGCTGCGCTGGGGCACCGGGTACGACACGACGCTCAAGTCGTTCGTGAACATCATCGCGACGCCCAAGGGCGGCACCCACGTCTCCGGATTCGAACGTTCGGTGACCAAGACCGTGAACGAGGCGCTGCGGGCCAAGAAGCTGCTGCGCGTCGCGGACGACGACGTCGTCAAGGACGACGCAACCGAGGGGCTGACCGCGGTCGTGACCGTGCGGCTCGCGGAGCCGCAGTTCGAGGGGCAGACCAAGGAGGTGCTGGGCACCTCGGCCGCCTCGCGGATCGTCGCGCAGGTGGTGGCCAAGGAGCTGAAGGCGTTCCTGCTGTCGACCAAGAGGGACGCCAAGGCGCAGGCCACCTCCGTGCTGGAGAAGGTCGTGGCCGCGGCCCGTACGCGCATCGCGGCGCGGCAGCACAAGGAGGCGCAGCGGCGCAAGACCGCCCTGGAGTCCTCCGCGCTGCCCGCGAAGCTCGCGGACTGCCGCAGCGACGACGTGGACCGGGCCGAGCTGTTCATCGTCGAGGGCGACTCGGCACTCGGTACGGCCAAGCTCGCGCGGAACTCGGAGTTCCAGGCGCTGCTGCCGATCCGGGGCAAGATCCTCAACGTTCAGAAGTCGTCGGTCGCCGACATGCTCAAGAACGCCGAGTGCGGTGCGATCATCCAGGTGATAGGAGCCGGGTCCGGGCGGACCTTCGACATCGACCAGGCGCGGTACGGGAAGGTCATCTTCCTCGCCGACGCCGATGTGGACGGCGCGCACATCCGCACCCTGCTGCTCACGCTCTTCCAGCGCTACATGCGGCCGATGGTCGAGGAGGGGCGGGTCTTCTCCGCGGTGCCGCCGCTGCACCGGATCGAGCTGGTCAACCCCAAGAAGGGACAGGACAAGTACCTGTACACGTACTCGGACAACGAGCTGCGGCAGACCCTGCTGGAGCTGGAGCGGACCAAGACGCGGTACAAGGACTCGATCCAGCGCTACAAGGGCCTCGGTGAGATGGACGCCGACCAGCTCGCCGAGACGACGATGGATCCGCGCCACCGGACGCTGCGCCGGATCAACATCAGCGACCTGGAGGCCGCCGAGCAGGTGTTCGATCTGCTCATGGGCAGCGACGTCGCGCCGCGCAGGGAGTTCATCAGTTCCTCGGCGTCCACGCTGGACCGCTCCCGCATCGACGTGTAAGGCCCCTTCCGCGCCGCTTTCACACGTCCATCACCTGAAGGGGTGAAGGGGCGGGATTGTCCGGACCGGGCTCCCGCCCCTCTGTCCATCCTGGGGCATGCGGATCGAAGACCCCTGGTACGACGCCCTGGCCTCCGGCCGGGAGGCGCCGCCCGCGCGGCTGCCGGAGAGCAGAAACGGTCAGTCCCCGGTGAACCCGGCGGCCACGGCGGCCACGGCGGTCCCGGCGGACTCGACGGCCCCGGTGGACCCCGCGGCGCAGGACGCCGTGTACCTCACCGTGCAGCGCAGCGCCGCCTTCCAGCAGGTGCGGCGGCGCTACCGCCGTTTCGCGCTGCCCGCGACCGCCGCGTTCCTCGTCTGGTATCTCGCGTACGTCACCGCCGCGACCTGCGCCCCCGGGCTGATGGCGCGCCCGGTGGCGGGGGTGCTCAACGTCGCGATGGCCGCAGGCCTCGCGCAGTTCGCCACCACGTTCCTGCTCACCTGGGCCTACGCCCGCCACGCCCGGCTGCGCCGGGACCGGCTCGCGCTCGAACTGCGCTGGGAGACCCAGGACATGGCCAGAACCGCCGCGCACGGGGAGCCGGTCGCGTGAGCCATCTGACCGGAAGCCACCAGACGCTGACGCTGCTGCTGTTCAGCGCGGTGGTCGCCACCACGCTCGCCATCACGAGCTGGGCGGGCAGCAGGCGGCACGGCTCGGCCGAGGAGTTCTACGCGGGCGGCCGGCTCTTCACGCCCATGGAGAACGGATTCGCCATCGCGGGGGACTACATGTCCGCGGCGTCCTTCCTCGGCATCTCCGGCCTCATCGCCCTCTACGGGTACGACGGAATGCTCTATTCCATCGGCTTCCTCGTGGCCTGGCTGGTCGTGCTGCTGCTCGTCGCCGAACTCGTCCGCAACTGCGGCCGGTTCACCCTCGCCGATGTCGTCGCCGCGCGCGTGCGGGAGCGGCCGGTCCGTATCGCCCTGGGCGCGTCCTCCGTCGCCGTCTCCGTGCTCTACCTGGTCGCGCAGATGGTCGGCGCGGGCAGCCTCGTCGCGCTGCTCCTGGGCGGCGCGGGCGGCGCCGCGCACACCTGGACGGTGCTCGGCGTCGGCGCGCTGATGGTGACGTACGTGTGCTTCGGCGGGATGCGGGCCACCACCTGGATCCAGATCGTCAAGGCCGTGCTGCTCATGGGCGGCGCCCTGGCGCTGACCGTACTGGTGCTCGTGCGCTTCGGCGGCGACATGGGCGCGCTGCTCACCAGCGCGGCCGAACGCAGCGGGTACGGGCGGGACTTCCTCGCCCCCGGGCTCAAGTACGGGGGCGGCTGGGCGGCCCGGCTCGACTTCCTCAGCCTCGGCCTGGCCCTCGTGCTGGGCACCGCCGGCCTGCCGCACATCCTCGCGCGGTTCTACACCGTGCCGACCGCGCGGGCGGCCAGACGGTCCGTCGTGTGGTCCATCGGGCTCATCGGGAGCTTCTACCTGATGACCATCGTGCTCGGTACGGGCGCCGCGGCGCTGGTCGGCACCGGCGCGGTGCGCGAGTCGAGCCCCGCCGGGAACACCGCGATCCCGCTGCTCTCCGTCGAGCTGGGCGGCGGCGCGGGGTCCCGGGGCGGAGCGGCGCTCTCCGCGCTGGCGGCGGCCGTCGCGTTCGCCACGATCCTGGCCGTCGTCGCGGGCATCACGCTCGCCGCCTCGGCCGCCGTCGCCCACGACCTGTACGCCTCGCTGCGCGGGCGCGTACGGGCGGCGGGCGTACGAGCGAAGGGCGTACGGGAGGACGGTGTGCGGGCGGAGGGCGCGCGGGAGGAGGTGCGGGTCGCCCGCTTCGCCGCCGCGGTCATCGGCGGGGTGGCCATCGCGCTGAGCCTGCTGGCGCAGGAGCTGAACGTGGCCTTCCTGGTGGGTCTCGCCTTCGCTGTCGCCGCCTCGGCAAACCTGCCCGTGCTGCTCTACGCGCTCTTCTGGCGCCGCTTCACCACGCGGGGCGCCGTATGGGCCGTCTACGGAGGGCTGGTCCCCGCCGTGACGCTCGTGCTGCTGTCCCCGGTCGTGTCGGGCGCTCCGCACGCGCTCTTCCCCGGCATCGACTTCGCGCTCTTCCCGCTGGAGAACCCGGGGCTGGTCTCCATTCCGCTCGGGTTCTTCGCGGGCTGGCTCGGCACCGTCACCTCGCGGGAGGGCGCGGACGTGGCGCGGCACGCGGAGACGGAGGTCCGCTCGCTCACCGGGGCCGGGGCGGTGTAGCCGAGCCGTCCGGACCGCCCCGCTCCTGGGCGGGGAGCGGATGCAGCGCGTCCGGCAGGACGACGGTGAACTCCGCTCCGCCGTGCGCCCCTTCGGACACCGACGTGCTGCCTCCGTGCCGCTCGGCCAGCCGTCGCACCAGGGCGAGCCCCAGGCCGCGCTTTCCGTGCGCCGGGGGCTGCTTGGTGGACCAGCCCTCGGCGAAGACCATCTCGCGGCGGTCGGGCGGGATGCCGGGCCCGCTGTCGCTCACCCTGAGCGCCACCCCCGTCGTGTCCCGTACGGTCAGCGCGACCTCCACGCGGGCGTCCGCCGATCCCGCCGCGGCGTCCAGCGCGTTGTCCACGAGGTTGCCGAGGACCGTCGCCAGCTCGGACGGGCCGATCAGACGGTCCGGCAGCAGCGTGCCGGGGGAGACGGTCAGCGCGACGCCCCGTTCCGCCGCGACCGTCGCCTTGCCGACCAGCAGGGCCGCGAGCAGCGGGTCGCGCACCCGCTCGGAGATCTGCTCGGCCGTCGCGCGGTGCACGCCGACGGCCTCGCTCAGATACTCGACCGCCTCGTCGTACATCTCCAACTGCAGCAGCCCCAGCAGGATGTGCATCCGGTTGGCGTGTTCGTGGTCCTGGGCGCGCAGGGCGTCGATCAGGCCGTGCGAGCCGTCCAGTTCGCGTCCCAGCAGCTCCAGCTCCGTACGGTCGCGCAGGGTGGCCACGGCGCCCCCGTCGTCCGTGGACATGTGGTTGGCGACCAGCACCCTGCCGCCCTGGACGGCCAGCAGATCGGAGCCGGGGACGCGGCCCGCCAGCACCTCGGTCGTACGGCCGGGGCCGAGCGCGTCCTCCAGGAGGAGCCCCGTGTGCTCGGGGCGCAGGTCCAGGAGGCGCTGCGCCTCGTCGTTCATGAGCCGGATCCTGCCCCGGGGGTCGAGGGCCACGACGCCCTCGCGGATGCCGTGCAGCATCGCCTCGCGCTCGGACAGGAGCGCGGAGATGTCGGAGAAGGCCAGGTCGTGGGTGCGTTTCTGGAGCCGCCGGGAGATCAGCAGCGCTGCTAGCGCGCCCACGCCGAGCGCGCCCCCCGCGTACGCCAGGAGCCCGGGCAGCGCGCTCAGCAGCCGGGCGCGCACGCTGTCGTAGGCGATACCGACCGAGACCGCGCCGACGACGTCGCCGTCCGCGTCGCGCAGCGGCACCTTGCCGCGCGCGGAGCGGCCCAGGGTCCCGTCGTCTATGTGGCGCACCTCGCGCCCCGCGAGGGCCTCTCCGGGGTCGGTGGAGACGTGTTCGCCGACGCGCTCGGGCTCGGCGTGCGACCAGCGGATGCCCCGGGTGTCCATGACGACGACATAGCTCGCGCCGGTCGCGCGCCGTACCCGCTCGGCGACGTGCTGCACGGGCCCGTCGGGGTCTGGCCGCGCGCCCTCGGTGACCAGGTCGTCCAGGCCGGGCTCGGCGGCCGTGGACTGGGCGATGGCGAGCGCGCGCCGCATCGCCTGGTCGTCGAGCTGGTCGCTGAACGGCGCCAGGAACAGGCCCGTGGCCACCGCCGTCACTCCGGTGACGATCGCGAGCTGCATCAGCAGCACCTGCGAGAAGACCCGCTGCGGCCAGCCGATACGGGCGAGACGGAACGGGAAGCGGCGACGCGCGCCTGCGGCGCGTGGCTGTGCGGTCACGGGACACCCTCGGGGTGCGGCGGTGGAGTGGGCGGGACGGTCGGTACGGCGGTACGAGTGGAGCGGCCGGTACGGCCGTGCGGTATCCGGTGCGGCCGTACCGGGCACGGCCACGCACCGTACGGTCATGCGCCGCACGGTCGCGCCGTACGGACGACGACGAGCACGCGGCCGCACGGTACGGCCGTAAGGCTGTACGGCCCTACGGAGAGCGGTGCGCGGCACCGATGCCCGTGGCCGTTCCGGGACGGTATCCGTCAGACGGGGGTCTCCGCTGTGACCTGGGCGATGCTCTCCACGTGTGCCCGCGCGGGGGCGCCCGGCACGACGCCGCAGCTCGCGGGGACCGGCAGCGCGTCGTCCACGGAGACGACGGTCACGCGCCAGCGCCGCCCGTCCCGGTGGGCGACGGTGACCTCCCAGCGCCCGGCGGACTCCTCTTGGCTCTCTTCGCCGCTCTCCTCACGCACGTCCGTGACGGTCAGCGCGTCCGCGCCGTCCTCCCCCGTGTGTTCGCGGACCGCGAGATCGGCGGCCTGTCCCGGACGGTCCCACGCCGAGCGGCCACGGCAGCCCTCGGTCCGTACGCGTCCCTGCCGTACGGCCTCCAGCACGTCCTTGACGGCGGCGGCGCCGGTCCGTCCGTACGCGTAGCCGTACGGCAGGACCAGCAGCGTGGGGGAGAAGCGGTGGCCGCCGATGTGGGTGATCTCCCAGACGTTCCCGATGCCGGAGGCCGTCAGTTCCGCGGCGAGCGGCCGTCCGAGAAGGGCGCAGCAGCGGTCGCGCTTGCCGTTGGTGCACACGAGGGCCAGCGGCTCGCCCTCGTACGGCCGCCACGGTTCCGGCAGCGCGTCCGGGCCGTCCGCGTCGAGGGCGGCGAAGTCGAGCGCGCGCAGCACCGCGTCGCCGTCCGGGCTGTCGGGCAGCACGGTCGTACGGATCCAGGAGTCGCCCGGCTCCGTGCGGGCGAGGAACACGCGGCGGGCGGCCGTGCCCGCGCAGTCGGCGTGCCGTCCGGGGCGGCGGATGAGCGCGACGCGCGCCCCGTGCGCGCCCGCGGCGGCTTCGAGCGCCCGGCCGAGTTCCGGGTCGAGGTGGCTCTCCGTCAGCGCCTTCGCGCCCCACGGGCCCGGCTGCTCGACCAGCAGCCACGTCCGGGCGGTGGCCGCCGTGGCGGCGAGAGGTTCGGCCAGCACTCGGGAGGCCGTCGCACACGTGCTCACACAGGTGAGCCTAACCTCCGCGGGAACGCCCCGCCCGGCCGCGCTCCCGCTCTCGTCCCCGCCGCCGCGCGGGTGATCGGCTGTCGGTGCCGTTCGCTACGATCGGCAGCCTTCGGTCCCTGGAGAGTGAGGCGCGGCGTTGGGCAGCAGAAGGATTCCGGTCGTCATCCTGGCGGGCTTCCTGGGGTCCGGGAAGACCACGCTCCTCAACCATCTCCTACGGCGCAGCAGAGGCACCCGTATCGGCGCGATCGTGAACGATTTCGGGAGCATCGAGATCGACGCCATGACGGTCGCGGGCCAGGTCGACTCGATGGTGTCGCTGGGCGACGGCTGTCTGTGCTGCGCGGTGGACACGAGCGACATGGACGAGGTCCTGGAGGTCCTGGCCCGCCCCTCGGCCGGCATGGACGTGATCGTGATCGAGGCCAGCGGGGTGGCCGAGCCCGAGACGCTGATCCGGATGATCCTCGCCAGCGAGAGCCCGCACATCACGTACGGCGGACTGGTCGAGGTGGTCGACGCCGCCGAGTTCACGGCCGTACGGGAGCGCCACCCGGAGCTGGACCGGCACGTCGCCGCCGCCGACCTCCTGGTGCTGAACAAGGCCGACAGGGCGGAGCCCGGGCCCCTGCGCGCGCTCCGCGCGACCCTGGAGGAGCTGAGCCCGGGGACGCCGGTGGTGGAGGCCTCGTACGGCCGGGTCGACCCGGAGCTGCTCTTCGACCGCACGCGGCGCGAGCGGGCCGACGTGGAGCAGCTCTCCTTCGACATGCTGCTGTACGACGAGGAGGAGGCGGGGGACGGCCATGAGGGGCATCTGCACGCCTCGTACGAGGTCGTGGAGTTCCGCGCGAAGGAGCCGCTGGACCCGCGCCGCTTCCTGGACTTCCTCGACACCCGCCCCGCCGGGCTCTACCGGATGAAGGGAATTGTCGACTTCGGCCCCGCCGACCCCGCGCGCAAGTACGCGATGCACGCCGTGGGCGGCTTCCTGCGCTTCACCCCCATGGAGTGGGAGCGCGGCGAGGCGCGCGGGAGCCAGGTCGTGATGATCGGTTCCGGGCTGGACGGGGACGCGCTGCGCGCGGGCGCCGACGCGTGCGTCGCCGACGGCTCAGCCGGTGCGGATGCCGGTGCTGGCACCGGTGCCGACGCGGACGCCGGTGCCGACGAGCGCGCCATGTGGGGCGTCCTGCGCTACGTCGAGGCCGACCCGGAGGCTGCCGGGGAGGACGGGGTCGAGGTCGAGGAGCCGGACCTGGTGTAGGCGAGCCGGACCTGGTGTAGGCCCGGCTCCCGACCGTACGACCGGCCCTTACACCGGGCCCGCGATGGCCGCGACCGGCTTGCCCAGCGGCAGGCCCGAGCCGTCGCGGCGCGGGTCGGGCTCGGGGAGCTCGGCGGGGGCGCCCGCCTTGGTCGCCGCGCGGGCCGGTGTCGGGCCCGCCCAGGCCATGACCAGCCGGCCCTCGCCCTTGAGGAACCGCTGACAGCGCACGCCGCCCGTCGCGCGCCCCTTGCGCGGGTACTGGTCGAAGGGCGTGAGCTTGGCGGTGCTCATCGAGTCGTCCAGCGTGCCCTCGGCGCCCGCGGCCGTGAACACCGCGGCCTCGGCCGACGGGTCGACGGCGCTGAAGAAGAGCACCTTGGCGTCGCCCGTCAGCTTGATCCCGGCCATGCCGCCCGCCGCGCGGCCCTGCGGACGCACCTGGCCCGCCGGATACCGCAGCAACTGCGCCTCGTCGGTGATGAAGACCAGGTCCTCCTCGCCGGTGCGCAGCTCGACGGCGCCCACGATGCGGTCGCCGTCCTTGAGCGTGACGACCTCCAACTCCTCCTTGTTCGACGGATAGTCGGGGACCACGCGCTTGACGACGCCCTGCTCGGTGCCGAGCGCCAGACCCGGCGAGGACTCGTCCAGCGTCGTCAGACAGACGAGCGACTCGCCGTCCTCCAGCGAGAGGAACTCCGAGATCTGCGCTCCGCCCGACAGGTTGGTGGCGGTCTCCGGGAGCTGCGGCAGGTCCACGACGGTGAGCCGCAGCAGCCGTCCCGTCGAGGTCACGGCCCCGACCTCGCCGCGCGTCGTGGCGGGCACGGCGGAGAGGACCACGTCGTGCTTCACGCGCTTGGAGGACTCCTCGAACGACGTCTCCCCGTTCGCCGTGCGCGCCAGCAGGCCCGTCGAGGACAGCAGCACCCGGCAGGGGTCGTCGGCGACCTCCAGCGGGACGACCGCCACGGGCGCCTCGGCGGAGTCCAGCAGCTCGGTGCGGCGCGGGGTCGCGTACTTCTTCGCGATGGCGGACAGCTCGGAGGAGACGAGCTTGCGCAGCTCGGCGTCGGAATCCAGGATCCGCGTCAGCTCCTCGATCTCCGCGCGGAGCCTGTCGCGCTCGCCCTCCAGCTCCAGCCGGTCGAACTTCGTCAGCCGGCGCAGCGGGGTGTCCAGGATGTACTGCGTCTGGATCTCGCTGAGCTCGAAGCGGGAGATGAGGGACGCCTTGGCCTCGGCCGCGTTGTCACTCGACCGGATGATCCTGATGACCTCGTCGATGTCGAGCAGGGCGACCAGCAGGCCCTCGACCAGGTGCAGCCTGTCGCGCCGCTTGGTGCGCCGGAACTCGCTGCGCCGCCGCACCACTTCGAAGCGGTGGTCGACATAGACCTCCAGCAGCTCCTTGAGGCCCAGGGTGAGGGGCTGGCCGTCGACCAGCGCCACATTGTTGATCCCGAAGGACTCCTCCATGGGCGTCAGCTTGTAGAGCTGGGCGAGGACGGCTTCCGGGTTGAACCCGTTCTTGACCTCGATGACCAGGCGGAGGCCGTGGGCGCGGTCGGTGAGGTCCTTGACGTCGGCGATGCCCTGGAGCTTCTTGGAGTTGACCAGGTCCTTGATCTTGGAGATGACCTTCTCCGGGCCGACCGCGAACGGCAGCTCGGTCACCACCAGGCCCTTGCGGCGTGCCGTGACCTGCTCTATGGCGACCGTCGCGCGGATCTTGAAGGTGCCGCGGCCCGTCGCGTACGCGTCCTTGACGCCCTCCAGGCCGACGATCCTGCCGCCCGTGGGCAGGTCGGGGCCCGGGACGTGGCGCATCAGGGTGTCCAGGTCCGCGTTCGGGTGCTTGATCAGGTGCCGGGCCGCGGCGATGACCTCGCCGAGATTGTGCGGCGGCATGTTGGTCGCCATGCCGACGGCGATGCCCGAGGCCCCGTTCACCAGCAGGTTCGGATACGCCGCGGGGAGCGCGACCGGCTCCTCCTGGCTGCCGTCGTAATTCGGCGCGAAGTCGACCGTCTCCTCGTCGATCGAGTCGACCAGCAGTCCGGCGGCGGGCGCGGCGCGGCACTCGGTGTACCGCATGGCGGCGGGCGGGTCGTCGTTGCCCAGCGAGCCGAAGTTCCCGTGGCCGTCGACCAGGGGGAGGCGCATGGAGAAGGACTGGGCCATGCGGACCAGCGCGTCGTAGATCGCGCTGTCGCCGTGCGGGTGGAGACGTCCCATCACCTCGCCGACGACGCGGGCGCACTTCACGTACGACCGGTCGGGGCGCAGGCCCATCTCGTGCATCTGGTACAGAATCCGGCGCTGGACCGGCTTCATCCCGTCGCGTGCGTCGGGGAGCGCGCGCGAATAGATCACCGAGTACGCGTACTCCAGGTAGGAGCTCTGCATCTCGTCGACGACGTCGATGTCGAGGATGCGCTCCTCGAAGTCCTCCCCGGACCCAGGACCTGACGCGCCCCCGGGCGTCCTGTTCTTACTGCGGCGGGCCATCGCGGCTGCGGCTCCTTCGCTGCTTCGGTGCTGTGCTGCTGTTGTGGGTGCTGATGTGGTGCTTCCGTGCTTCCGTGCCGCGGACCATTGTGGACCTCGGCACTGACACGGGGCCCTCCGACCCGACGGACGTACGAGCGGGAGCCCAGCTCATGGGCGTACCGTACGGGAACTTCGCACGTAGTCGGCGCGGTTGCATACAGTGACAGGGCCGCCCGCCGCGCCGCGCGCGCCGGGCGGCCCCGAAACAAGTCCCGGCGTTCGCCGGGAATCCCCGCGATCGAAGGGACTCCATGCCCATGGGTCACACGGCCACGCCCCCGCAGGGCACCGGTGGGCTGACAGCGACGGAGCACCGGCTGGCCAACGGCCTGCGGGTGGTGCTCTCCGAGGATCATCTGACCCCCGTCGCCGCTGTCTGCCTCTGGTACGACGTCGGTTCCCGCCACGAGGTCGAGGGCCGCACAGGACTGGCCCACCTCTTCGAGCACTTGATGTTCCAGGGCTCGGGCCAGGTGAAGGGCAACGGCCACTTCGAGCTGGTGCAGGGCGCGGGCGGCTCGCTCAACGGCACGACCAGCTTCGAGCGGACCAACTATTTCGAGACGATGCCCGCGCACGAGCTGGAGCTGGCCCTCTGGCTGGAGGCCGACCGCATGGGCTCGCTGCTGCACGCCCTCGACGAGGAGTCGATGGAGAACCAGCGGGACGTCGTCAAGAACGAGCGCCGCCAGCGGTACGACAACGTGCCGTACGGCACCGCGTTCGAGCGCCTGACCGCGATGCTCTACCCCGAGGGCCACCCGTACCACCACACGCCCATCGGCTCCATGGCCGACCTGGACGCGGCCTCCCTCCAGGACGCCCAGGAGTTCTTCCGTACGTACTACGCCCCGGGGAACGCGGTGCTGTCCGTCGTCGGCGACATCGACCCGGACCAGACGCTCGCCTGGATCGAGAAGTACTTCGGCTCCATCCCCGCGCACGAGGGCAAGCGCCCGCCGCGCGACGGTTCGCTGCCGGATGTGCTGGGCGAGGAGAAGCGCGAGGTCCTCGTCGAGGAGGTGCCCTCCCGCGCGATGATGGCGGCGTACCGGCTGCCGCAGGACGGCACCCGTGAGTCGGACGCGGCCGACCTGGCGCTGACCGCGCTCGGCGGCGGCGAGTCCTCCCGGCTCTACAGCCGCCTGGTGCGGCGCGACCGCAGCGCGGTCGCCGCCGGTTTCGGGATGCTGCGGCTCGCCGGGGCGCCCTCGCTGGGCTGGCTGGACGTGAAGGCGTCGGGCGGCGTCGAGGTCGCGGACATCGAGTCCGCGGTCGACGACGAGCTGCGCCGGTTCGCGGAGGAGGGCCCGACCGAGGAGGAGATGGAGCGCGCCCAGGCCCAGTTGGAGCGCGAATGGCTGGACCGGCTGGCGACGGTGGGCGGCCGCGCGGACGAACTGTGCCGGTACGCGGTGCTGTTCGGCGACCCCCAGCTCGCCCTGAGCGCCGTGGGCCGCATCCTCGACATCAGCCGCGAGGAGGTCCGCGCCGTGGCCGCCGCGCGGCTGCGCCCGGACAACCGCGCCGTGCTGGTGTACGAGCCGGCGGAGCCGACGGCCGAGGCGGGTTCCGAGGACGACGAGAACGAGCTTGAGGAGACCGGCCAGTGAGCGACGCCGACGCGCCCGCGGGCACGACCATGGAATTCCACCCGCAGCCCTCCAGCGGCACACCCAAGCCCTGGGCCTTCCCCACGCCCGAGCGCGGCACGCTGCCCAACGGCCTCACGGTGCTGCGCTGCGACCGCCCGGGCCAGGAGGTCGTCGCCGTCGAGGTGAACCTCACGGCGCCGCTGGACGCCGAGCCCGAGGGCCTGGACGGCGTGGCGACGATCATGGCCCGCGCGCTGAGCGAGGGCACCGACAAGCACGACGCGGAGGAGTTCGCCGCCGAGCTGGAGCGCTGCGGCGCCACCCTCGACGCCCACGCGGACCACCCCGGCGTCCGTGTCTCGCTGGAGGTGCCGGTCTCGCGGCTCCCGAAGGCGCTGGGGCTGCTCGCCGACGCGCTGCGCGCCCCGGCCTTCCCGGACGGCGAGATCGAGCGCCTGGTGAACAACCGCCTGGACGAGATCCCGCACGAGCTGGCCAACCCGGCCCGCCGCGCCGCCAAGGAGCTGTCCCGGGAGCTGTTCCCGGCCGAGTCCCGCATGTCGCGCCCGCGCCAGGGCACCGAGGACACGGTCGCCCGTATCGACGCCGCGGCCGTACGGGCGTTCTATGAGGCGCATGTGCGCCCCGCGACCGCCACCGTCGTCGTCGTGGGCGACCTGGAGGGCGTCGACCTGGACGCGGCGCTCGCCGACACCCTGGGCGCCTGGACCGGCTCGTCGGCCGAGCCGCGCCCGGTGCCGCCGATCACCGCGGACGACGCGGGCCGTGTCGTGATCGTCGACCGTCCCGGCGCCGTGCAGACCCAGTTGCTCATCGGCCGCGTCGGCCCGGACCGGCACGACCGCGTGTGGCCCGCGCAGCTCCTGGGGGTCTACTGCCTGGGCGGCACCCTCACCTCCCGCCTGGACCGCGTCCTGCGCGAGGAGAAGGGGTACACGTACGGGGTGCGCGCCTTCGGCCAGGTGATGCGCTCCTCGGCCGAGGGCACGGGTGCCGCGCTGCTGGCCATCAGCGGCTCGGTCGCCACGGACGTCACGGGCCCGGCGCTGGACGACCTGTGGAAGGTGCTGCGCACCCTCGCCGCCGAGGGCCTGACGGACGACGAGCGGGACGTGGCCGTGCGGAACCTGGTGGGCGTGGCCCCGCTGCGGTACGAGACGTCGGCGGCCGTCGCCGGGACGCTGGCCGACCAGGTCGAGCAGCACCTGCCGGACGACTTCCAGGGCGAGCTGTACGCCCGGCTGGCCGAGACCGGCACGGTGGAGGCGACGGCGGCGGCCGTCAGCGCCTTCCCTGCCGACCGTCTGGTGACGGTCCTGGTCGGTGACGCCTCGCAGATCGCGGAGCCCGTACGGGAGTTGGGGATCGGCGAGGTCAAGGTCGTCAGCGGAGGCTGACCTCGGACCGGTGCGACACGGAGGCCCCGTGGAAGTGGTACGTCCGCTTCCGCGGGGTCTTGTCGTGCGGTCGGCGTGTGACCCGTGGGACCGTCAAATGTCCGATTGGTTCAGTGTTGTGGTGAGAAGCGGTGTGGCGTGTGCGACAAACTCCGGGATTCGTTTGGCGCCCCGGAGACGCCCCGCTTAGCGTCGGTGCCGCTGTGCGTCAGAAGTGACCGCGCCCGCGGCCGACGCCCAGTGAATCGCCGAGTCCCGAAGACCCGTCAGGGTTCGAGGGAGCCGGGGACCCACACGAAGTCCCTGGGGTGAATCGGGCGACCCCGCCAGGGGTTGCCCGTAGGAGACCTTCCTGCTCCGAACCCGTCAGCTAACCCGGTAGGCGAGAGGGAAGGAAAGGAGTACGCCAGCCCATGGCGTTCACCCGTGCCACCGGGAAGCACCGACGTCCCAAGCAGCCCAGCCGTATGCGCCGTGCCAGTGCCGGCGCGGCGGGCATAGCCGGGCTCACCGCCGCAGGCGTCGTCGGGACCCTCGCGTCCCCGGCCCTCGCCTCCGACGGTGGGCAGTCCGACGTCCACGACACCGGCCTCACCCACGCCATCGAGGCGCGCGGCGACCTGGCCGAGGCTGTCGACCAGCAGGCCCAGGAGGCGAAGACCGCCACCATCCAGGCCGAGGCCGAGGCCGCCGCCAAGGCGGAGGCCGCCAAGACCAAGGCCGAGGCCAAGAAGAAGGCCGCCGAGGCCAAGCGCAAGGCGGCGGCCGAGAAGGCCCGCGAGAAGGCCAAGGAGGCGCGCGCCGAGAAGGCCACGCAGACCGCCTCCCGTTCGGCCGCGCCCCAGCGCGCCGCGGTCGGCGGCGGCGGTTACGTCGCGCCCGTCGACGGCGCGGTGTCCACCGGCTACAAGACCGGCGGCAGCATGTGGTCCTCCGGCAGCCACACCGGCATCGACTTCCACGCGGGCATGAACACCCCCGTGAAGTCCGTCGCCGCGGGCGAGGTCGTCGAGGCCGGCAACGGCGGCGCGTACGGCAACAACATCGTGATCAAGCACGAGGACGGCACGTACACGCAGTACGGCCACCTGAACTCGATCGGCGTCTCCGTCGGCCAGTCCGTCACCGCGGGCCAGCAGATCGGCCTCTCCGGCTCGACCGGCAACTCCTCGGGTCCGCACCTCCACTTCGAGGCCCGTACCGGCCCCGACTACGGCTCGGACATGGACCCGATCGCGTACCTGCGCCAGCACGGCGTGAACGTCTGATCCAGGTCTTCCGGCGAACAGCCCCCGGCGGCGGCCGGGGGCTGTTTCATGTCCCGAGGCCCCAGGGGCGAAGGACGCGACGGACAGAGCGAGAGCGGGCGCAATGCGAGAGCGGGCGGAATCCGGTCAGGGATTCCACCCGCTCTCGTGGTCCGCGGTCGCCGCGGAGCGTCAGACGGTCTCCGGAAGCTCCTCCAGCCCCTCGGAGACCAGCTTCGCCAGACGGTCGAGCGCCGGACCGGCGTCCTCCGCCTCCGAGGCCAGCACGATCTCCTCGCCGCCCTCGGCACCGAGGCCCAGCACGCCCAGCATCGAGGCGGCGTTCACGGGGGAGCCGTCGCCCTTCTGGATCGTGACGGGGACGCCGGCGGCCGAGGCGGCACGGACGAAGATCGAGGCGGGGCGGGCGTGCAGGCCCTCGGCCCAGCCTACGGTGACGCGGCGCTCAACCATGGTGTTGCCCTTCGGGTTCGTGTGAGATGACGTATGGAGTTGTCTAGACCAGTTTCGCACGGCGACCGGAGTGCGGCGTTCCAGGGCGTGCCCCCGGCGTACGCCGCCGTACGCTGGGCCTCATGCGGACTCCCCAGGAGCGTGCCTACCCGACCCACTGGGAAGCGGACGTCGTGCTGCGCGACGGCGGGACGGCGCGCGTCCGTCCCATCGCGCCGGACGACGCCGAGCGCCTGGTCAGCTTCTACGAACAGGTCTCCGACGAGTCCAAGTACTACCGGTTCTTCGCACCATACCCGCGGCTGTCCGACCGTGACGTACGGCGCTTCACGCACCACGACTACGTGGACCGCGTCGGCCTCGCCGCCACCGTGGGCGGCGAATTCATCGCGACCGTCCGCTACGACCGCATCGACGCCTCCGGCCGCCCCGCCTCGTCCCCGGCCGGCTCCTCCTCCGAAGAACAGGCCGAGGTCGCCTTCCTCGTCCGCGACGACCAGCAGGGCAGGGGCGTCGCCTCGGCGCTCCTCGAACACATCGCCGCCGTCGCCCGCGAGCGCGGCATCCGCCGGTTCGCCGCCGAGGTGCTGCCCGCCAACACCAAGATGATCAAGGTGTTCACGGACGCGGGCTACTCCCAGAAGCGCAGCTTCGAGGACGGCTCGGTCCACCTCACCCTCGACCTCGAACCGACCGAGGAGTCCCTCGCCGTCATGCGCGCCCGCGAGCAGCGTGCCGAGGGCCGTTCCGCCGAACGGCTGCTCGCGCCCGGCTCCGTCGCCGTCGTCGGCGTCAGCCGCGGCCCCGGCGGCGCGGGCCGCGCGTCCCTGGAGTCCCTGCGCACGGCGGGCTTCACCGGCCGTACGTACGCCGTGAACCGGGCGCTGCCCGAGGGCGTCACCGAGCTGGCCGGGGTCCCGGCCCACCGCTCCGTGCGGGACGTACCCGAGCACATCGACCTCGCCGTGATCGCCGTGCCCGCCGCGCAGGTGACCTCCGTGGTCACCGAGTGCGGCGAGTGCGGCGTCCAGGGCGTCGTCGTCTACTCCGACGGCTTCGGCCGCGACGAGCAGCGCGAGCTGGTGCGGCTCGCCCGCTCGTACGGGATGCGGGTGATCGGGCCCAACGCGCTCGGCCTCATCAACACCGACCCCGGCGTCCGCCTCAACACCACCCCCTCTCTCCGCACCCCCCGGCGCGGCCGGATCGGGGTCTTCACCCAGTCCGGCGCCATCGGCATCGCCCTCCTCGACGGGCTGCACCGGCGCGGAACCGGCCCCTCCTCCTTCGTCTCGGCGGGCAACCGGGCCGACGTCTCCGGCAACGACCTGCTCCAGCACTGGGACGAGGACCCGGACACCGACGTCGTGCTGATGTACCTGGAGTCCATCGGCAACCCCCGCAAGTTCACCCGGCTCGCCAAGCGCACCGCCGCCCGTAAGCCCGTCGTGGTCGTCAAGGGAGCGCGGCAGCGCGGCAGCGCGCCCCCTCCGGGCCACGCGGCGCCCGCCTCCAGCACGCCCGACGCCACCGTCACCGAGCTGCTGCGGCAGGCGGGCGTGCTCATGGTCGACAGCTTCACCCAGCTCCTCGACAGCGGCGTGCTGCTCGCCAGCCAGCCCCGCCCTGAGGGGCCCCGGGTCGCGATCCTCGGCAACACCGACGCGCTCAGCCTGCTCACCTACGACGCCTGCCTCACCGACGGCCTCCGCCCCCGGCCCGTCCTCGCGCTCCCCGCCGAGGCGACCCCGGCGGACTTCGCGGACGCGCTCCGGGAGGCGCTCGCCGACCCCGGCACGGACTCCGTCGTCGTCACGGCGATTCCCTGGGTGCCCACGACGGCGCCCGACGCGGGGCCCGACGCGGGGCCGGACGCAGCGCCCGACGCGGGGCCGGACGCAGCGACCGACGGGGTGCCGCCCGCCCCGCCCGCCGGGCTCGCCGACGCGCTCGCGGAAGCGCTCGGCGACGCCACCAAGGGCGCCACCAAGCCCGTCGCCGTCGTCCACCTCGCCCTGGAGGGCCTGGACCCGGCGCTCGCCGCCCGTGGCATCCCCGCTTACGGGGCGCCCGAGCGGGCCTCGCGCGCCCTCGCGGAGGCCGCGCGCTACGCCCAGTGGCGCCGCGAGGCCGCCACGCCGGGCCGTGTCCCCGAGTTCGAGGCCGACGAGCAGGCCGCCGCCGCGCTCCTCGCGCGCGCCACGGCGCCCGATCCGGCCGCGACCGTCGCCACGGCCCGCAGCCACGCCCTGGACGCC
This sequence comes from Streptomyces albiaxialis, assembly GCF_039530985.1. Taxonomy (NCBI): domain Bacteria; kingdom Bacillati; phylum Actinomycetota; class Actinomycetes; order Kitasatosporales; family Streptomycetaceae; genus Streptomyces; species Streptomyces albiaxialis. Next base: position 44,157 of record NZ_BAAAPE010000014.1, on the reverse strand, counting down.
GAGGACACCGCCACGCTGCTCGCCGCCTACGGCCTCGACGTCCAGCCCACGCTCCCCGCGCCCGACGCCGACGCCGCCGTGGAGGCCGCGCGGCGCCTCGGCTTCCCCGTCGCGCTCAAGGCCACGGCCCCCCACCTGCGGCACCGCGCCGACCTCGGTGGCGTACGCCTCGACATCGCGGGCGAGGGCGGGCTGCGGCGCGCGTACGGGGAGCTGACCGCGGCGCTCGGCACCCCCGGCGAACTGCGGCCCGTCGTGCAGGCCATGGCGCCGCGCGGCGCCGGCACGGTCGTGCGCGCCGCCGTCGACCCCGGCATCGGCGCCGTCCTCTCCTTCGGCCTCGCCGGTACGCCGTCCGAGCTGCTCGGCGATGTCGCGCACCGCCTCGTGCCGGTCACCGACCGCGAGGCGGCGGCGCTGGTGCGGGCGATCCGGAGCGCGCCGATCCTCTTCGGCTGGCGCGGCGCCGAGCCCGTGGACACCGCGGCGCTGGAGGACGTCCTGGTGCGGGTCTCGCTGCTCCTCGACGACCACTCCGAGGTCGTCTCCGTCGAGCTGGACCCGGTGGTCGTCGCGCCGCGGGGCGTGACCGTGCTGAACGCCTCGGTACGCGTGGCCCCGCCTCCGCCGCGCCCGGATCTGGGGGCCCGGCGCCTCCCGGCGTACTGAGGCGTGCGGTGTCCCAAGTTTCGGGAGGGGGCGGGCCCCAGAGACGGGCCCGTAGGATGGCAGGCATGGCGAAGACCGGTACGACGACCCAGGGGCTGCGCGCGGCGATCGAGCGCAGCGGCTACTACCCGGCTCTCGTGGCCGAGGCTGTCGAGGCCGCGGTGGGCGGTGAGCCCGTGTCCTCCTACCTCGTGCACCAGGAGACCACGTTCGACAGCAACGAGGTCCGCCGCCATGTCACCGTGCTCGTCCTGACCGGCACCCGATTCCTCGTCAGCCACACCGACGAGCAGGCGGCCGACGGCACCTCCCCGTCGCCCTACGCGACGACGTCCACGGAGTCCGTGAAGCTGGAGCGGATCTCCTCGGTGGTCCTCTCCCGCGTGGTCGCCAACCCCGAGTCGTACACGCCGGGCACCCCGCCCCGCGAGGTCGTGCTCACCATCGGCTGGGGCGCCGTCTCCCGGCTCGACCTGGAGCCCGCGACCTGCGGCGACCCCAACTGCGAGGCGGACCACGGATACACGGGCTCGGCCACCGCCGACGACCTCTCCCTCCGCGTCAGCGAGGCGGGCGACGGCCCCGACACCGTCCGCCAGACCCTCGACTTCGCCCAGGCCCTCTCCGAGGCGACCGCGCGCGTCGGGTCCCCGCAGTGACGCGGGGGAGCACCCAGGACACGCGGAACACCCCTCCCGCTCCCCCCGAGCCGGGCGAGCCGCTCGACCTCCGCACGGCCCCCGTGCCGCGGTACGGCACCGGGTCCCTGGCCGACCTGCTGCCGTCCCTCGCCGCCGGGCTCGGCGTCCCCGGCATGCGTGCCGGGCTGCCGCTGGCCCCCGCCGACCGCGTCTGCGTCTTCCTCGTGGACGGGCTGGGCTGGGAGGCGCTGAAGGCGCACCCGGACGAGGCCCCGTTCCTGACCTCGCTGCTCGCCAGTTCGACGAACGGCACGGGCACGCCGCTGACCTCCGGCTTTCCCTCGACCACCGCGACCTCGCTCGCCTCGGTCGGCACCGGCCTGACCCCCGGCGCGCACGGCCTGCCGGGCTACACCGCGCTCAACCCGGAGACCGGCGCGCTGATGAACCAGCTCCGCTGGCAGCCCTGGACCGACCCGCACGCCTGGCAGCCGTACCCGACCGTGTTCCAGGCCGCCGACGCCGCCGGGATCGCGACCTGCCAGGTGACGGCGCCGCACTTCGAGCACACGCCGCTCACCAAGATCGCGCTGTCCGGCGGCACCTTCCTCGGCCGCCTCGCCGCCGAGGACCGCATGGACCTCGCCGCCGAGCGCCTCGCCGCCAGCGACCGCGCGCTCGTCTACACGTACTACGCCGAGCTGGACGGCAACGGCCACCGGTACGGGATGGACTCCGACGCCTGGCGCGGCCAGCTCGCCCACGTCGACCGGCTCGCGCAGCGCCTCGCCGAGCAGCTCCCGCCGCGCTCCGCGCTGTACGTGACGGCCGACCACGGCATGGTCGACGTCCCCACCGGGCACGAGGCCCGTATCGACTTCGACGAGGACTGGGAGCTGAGCGCGGGCGTCGCGGCGCTGGGCGGCGAGGGCCGGATGCGGCACGTGTACGCCGTCCCCGGAGCCGGGGGAGACGTGCACGCCGTGTGGCGCGAGGTCCTCGCCGAGCAGGCGTGGGTCGCGACCCGCGAACAGGCCGTCGAACTGGGCTGGTTCGGCCCGGAGGTGGAGGACCGGGTGCGCGGACGCATCGGCGACGTCGTCGCCGCGATGCGCGCCGACGTGGCCGTGGTCGCCACCCGCCGCGAGCCGAAGGAGTCCGCGCTGGTCGGGATGCACGGCTCGGCGACCCCGGCCGAGCAGTTCGTCCCGCTCCTGGAAGTCCGCTCGTAACGCCCGGCGCAGCCCCCCACCGTCCCCGCTCCCCGCTCGAAAGGCCGATCCTCCATGCCAGAGCTGGTGTTCTTCTCCGGAACGATGGACTGCGGAAAGAGCACGCTCGCTCTCCAGATCGAGCACAACCGCTCGGCGCGCGGCCTCCAGGGCATGATCTTCACGCGCAACGACCGCGCGGGCACGGGGAAGCTGTCCTCCCGCCTCGGCCTGGTGGCCGAGGCCGTCGAGGTGGCCGAGGACCTCAACTTCCACGCCCACCTGGTCAAGCACCTGACCGCGGGCGGCCGTACGGACTACGTGATCCTGGACGAGGCGCAGTTCCTCTCGCCCGACCAGGTCGAGCAGTTGGCCCGCGTCGTGGACGACCTGGGCATCGACGTCTTCGCCTTCGGCATCGCCACCGACTTCCGCACCCGCCTCTTTCCCGGCTCCCAGCGGCTGATGGAGCTGGCCGACCGGATGGAGACCCTCCAGGTCGAGGCCCTGTGCTGGTGCGGGGCGCGGGCCACGCACAACGCCCGTACGGTCGGCGGCAAGATGGTCGTCGAGGGCGCCCAGGTCGTCGTGGGCGACGTGGGCGAGCCCAGCGGCGAGGTGGGTTACGAGGTGCTGTGCCGGCGCCACCACCGGCGCCGGCTGACCGCCGCGACCTCGCGCTCGGGGGCCCTGTCGCCCGACGTGCTCCCCGTCGACGCGCCGTCGGCGGTCGTGCCGCCCGCCGGTGCCGTGCCGCCCGCGCCCCGGTTCAGCGCGGGGACCGCTCGGTCCGGATCACACTGAAGCGCGCGCCCTCCGGGTCCGCGACCGTCGCCAGCCGCCCGTACGGCGAGTCCTGCGGCTCCCGGACCACCTGGCCGCCCAGCTCCCGCACCTTCCGTACGGCCGCGTCCGTGTCCTCCACGGAGAAGTACGTCCGCCAGTGCGGTCCGCGGTCGCGGGGGAGGGACTGCCCGACACCGTGGATCCCGGCGACGGCCACCCCGTCCCGGTAGAGGGTCAGATAGTCCGTCGCGTCCGGGCCCATGGGCTCCGTCTCGTATCCGAACACCGACTCGTAGAACTTCGCGGCCGACGCGGTCTCCCGCGTGATCAGCTCGAACCACACCGGCGCTCCCCGCACGCCCTCCGGCGCGATCCCGAGCCCCGGGTACGTCGCGTCCTGCCAGACGCCGAAGACGGCGCCCAGGGTGTCCGAGGCGATGGCCATCCGCCCGGCCGTGTCCGCGTCGAGCGGGCCGACGGCGACGGTGCCGCCCTGCTCGCGGATCAGCCCCGCCGTCTCGTCCGCGTCGTCGCTCGCCATGTACGGGAGCCAGGCCACGGGGAGCTGCCGTCCCGAGGCCTTCGTGCCCAGCCCCGCGACCTCGTGCCCTTCCGCGACCGCGCGCACGTACGGGCCCAACTGCTGCGGCCCCGCGCGGTACTCCCAGCCGAACAGCTCCTGGTAGAAGTTCTGGCCGGCCTCCAGGCCGTGCACCATCAGGCTCGCCCAGGCGGGCGCTCCCGGATTCCGCCGTTGCCGAGTCGCTGCCTCGGTCATCTGCTTTCGCTCCTCAGGACCATCATCGATGCGGTCGTGCTTCCGGATGCGCCGCGGCGTCCTTGCCGCGGCAGGTGACTGCGTTGTCCGTGCAGATGCTCGCACCACCCGTTCCCGTCGCGGGGGCGAAGCGCCGTGACGGGGGACCGTGGCGGAGCGGCGCGGGGGAGCGCTCGTGTGCGGAGCGCGCGCCCTCTCTCGTACGCCGGGGGACCGCGCGGACACGGCCTCCGCTGCGCGAAGATGGCGCCATGACTGCCATCATCTCCGTATCCGAACTCGCGAGCGACCTGGCGGGTGGCAAGGAACCGGTACTGCTCGACGTCCGTTACGAGCGCGGCGGCCCGTCCGGCGCGGACGCGTACCGGCAGGGTCACCTGCCGGGCGCCGTGTACGTCGATCTCGACACGGAACTCGCGGGTCCGGTCGGCCCCGGCACCGGCCGCCATCCGCTGCCCCCACTGGACGACTTCACCGCGACGATGCGCCGGGCCGGTGTCTCCCGGGGCCGCCCGGTCGTCGTCTACGACGGCGGCGGGATGGGCGGCGGCTGGGGCGCGGCCCGCTGCTGGTGGCTGCTGCGCTGGGCCGGACACCCGGACGTACGGGTGCTGGACGGGGGGCTCGCCGCGTGGACGGCTTACCGGGAGGCGGAGGGAGGGGGAGCGCTGCCGCTCAGCACGGAGACCCCCGGGCCCCGGGAGGGCGACTTCACGCCCGTTCCCGGACCCGGCACGGCCCGGATGCTCGACGCGGACGAGGCGGCGTCGCTGGCCCGCCGTGGGCTGCTCCTCGACGCCCGCGCCGCCGAGCGGTACCGGGGCGAGGTCGAGCCCCTCGACCCGGTCGCGGGCCACATCCCCGGCGCGGTCTCGGCCCCCACGACGGAGAACCTGACGGACGCCGGGCTGTTCCGCTCCCGCCAGGCACTGGCCGAGCGGTTCGAGGCACTGGGCGCGGCGCCGGAGACCGAGGTCGGGGTCTACTGCGGCTCCGGGGTCTCCGCCGCGCAGGAGGTGCTGGCCCTCGAACTGGCGGGCATCGACGCGGCGCTCTACGTCGGCTCCTGGAGCGAGTGGACGGCCGACAGCGGACGGCCCGTCGCGACGGGCCCCGAGGCGGGCTGACGGCCCGAGGTGAGCTGACGGGCCGAGGCGGGCTGACGGGCCCGGCGCCGGAGACCGCCCGCCGCCCTCGCGCGGCGGGCGTTCCCGCAGGCCGGATCGTTCCCGCAGGGTCAGGTGCGGGAACGGTCCGGCGCGGTCACTCCTTCTTGCGCCGCGTCCCGAAGACGATCTCGTCCCAGCTCGGGACGGCGGCGCGACGGCCCGGACGGACGCCGTCCGCCTCGGCCTGCCGGTCGGTGCTGCCCTTGAGCCGGTCGCGGTGCGCGCCGACGGAACGGGGCATGAGCACGTCCGCGTAGGCCGAACCGGCGCTCGCGGCGGGCGCCGGGGGCTCGACGGCCTCCTGCTCCTCCGCGGGCTCGTCGTCCTCCCCGCCGTCCTCCTGCTCCTCGTTCTCGGGCGGCACCGGCGCCGGCTGCACGGGCGCGGGCGGCGGTGTCCGCTGCGGGTTCTGCTCGGGTACGACCATGTCGCCACGGAAACTCGGCACCGCCTCCAGCAGGCTCGTGAGCGAGTCCGACTCGTCGTGGGAGTCCGCCCCCTGTGCGTGTCCCTGGTCCTCGTCGTCCGTCCCGGAGGGCGAGGGCGACAGCGCGGCGGGCTCCAGCTCCGGGCGCTCGGGACGCTCGAAGCGGTCGAGACGGCCGTCACGCTCCGTGCCCGAAGCGCCCGTACGCTCCCCGCGCTCGCCCCGGTCGCGCGGCAGCCGCGCGATGCGGGGCACGAACGGGAAGCTGGGCTCCGGGGTGTCGTCGGTCTCGCCGATGAGCGCCCTGGCCTCGTCGTCCACGGCCTGCACGAGGCGGCGCGGAGGGTCGTAGGTCCAGGTCGCCGAGTGGGGCTGGGCGGCGACGCGGTAGGCGAGCAGCACCTCCCAGGTGCCGTCGTCCCTGCGCCAGGAGTCCCAGTGCGCGGTGTCCTTGTCGGCCCCGCGCAGCAGCAGCCGCTCGCTGACGGCCTCGCCGAGCTGGGGGCCCGTGTTCTCACCGGGGCGGCGGACGGGGGTCTTCCGGGCCCGCTCGGCCATGAAGGCGCGCTCCGCGAGCACGGGGCCCTCGAAGCGGCGGACGCGGTCGACGGGGATACCGGCGAGCGAGGCGACCTCCTCAGCGGAGGCACCGGCCCGTATGCGCGCCTGGATGTCCCGAGGCCGCAGGTGGCTCTCCACCTCGATCTCGATCTGGCCCAGCCGCGCGCGGTCGTTCCGGACAGCGGCGCGCAGACGCTCGTCGATCGGAAGCGTGTATTCCGTGCTGTCGGCAGCCTTGAGCACCAGTCGTGTGCCGTCGTTGCTGACGGCCACGACACGCAGTTCGGGCATGGGGACCTCCCGGGTGGTGCCTGCCGACGTCACGTGCGTCGCTGCTCCCGCTAGACGAGTGTGGCCTGCCCGGGTGCAGCCTGCCACAACCTTGCCGACTTGCTCGGGGTACCGAGGCAATCCCCAGAACCGCCGTTATGGCACGGTTACCTCCTCACAACGCACGGTGACCAGGGTGATCGCCGCGAGCAGCCTGCGCCGGGTCAGAACCGAGACCAGGGGTCGTCACACTACTCCATTAGGGCCACCCGGGTGGACCGGCACGCCGCCGAAGTTGCCCCCGAGTAAGGGAGTTGACGTCCCAAGCGTCCATTTCGCCTGGTAAGCGAGGTGTCGAGGCTCACAGAACCACCCGAAGCGGAACCATTGCCTTCGCGTAAAAGTCCCTTATTCGTGCACAGTGGTTGGAGTGTGCGATCAGGGGCGGTAGATGGGCAAGAGCGATATACGCGACACAGTCGAGGAAGAAACGGACAAGAAGGGTGATGAGGGCAAGAGAGAGAAGCGCATCGACCTGAGCCTGACGCAGGTCATGGGCAGCGCCGTCGCGACGGTCGTCGCCGCCTTCCTCGCCGGTCAGCTCGGTGTCTACGGCACGTTCATCGGCGCGGGCGTGGTGAGCCTGATGGCCACCAGCGGCGGGCCGATCTTCCAGCACCTCTTCCGCCGGACCGGCGAGCAGATCAAGGAAGCGACCGTCCAGGCCAAGCCGAGGACACGACGCCTTCCCGTCCAGGACCCGGCGCCGACCTGGAAGGACAGGCAGCCGGACGACGACGCGACGCGGATCATGCCCCAGGGCGCCGCGCCCGCGCCGGACGAGGTGCGGCCGCCGGACCAGGTGCAGATGCTCGACACCTCCGAGGTGACGCGGATGCTGCCGCAGGCGCACACCCGTGCGGGGGAGTACGCGGGGCATCGCGAGGACGACGCGACCACCGTGCTGCGCGCCGCGGACCCGCGCCCCGGGCAGTACGGAGAGCACGGAGAGTACGGGCAGCTCGAAGAGGACGACGAGTTCACCCGGGCGACCACGCACGGCACGAAATGGCGCGGCTGGAAGCGGACACTGCTGCCAGCCCTCCTCGTCTTCGTGATCGCCATCGGCGGCATCACGCTGTACGAGGCGATCGCCGGGCACAACGTCTCCGGCGGCAAGGGCACCTCCATCAGCGATGTGTTCCGGCCCGCGGGCTCCTCCGGCGGCGACAGCCCCGACACCACGGACACCACCCCCTCGCCCGGCCAGTCCGACGACGGCGACGGCGACGGCGACGGCTCGTCCGGCGGTCAGCACCAGGACGGCGGCCAGAGCGCCGACCCGGACCGGAGCGGCAGCGGCGAGAAGGGCGAGCGGGGCACCGGCAGCGGCGACTCGGACAGCGGGTCCACGCCGACGCCGGACCCGGGCAAGCAGCGGCCGAGCGACCAGCCGACGGACCAGCCGTCCGAGCAGCCCACCGATCCGGGCGGGACCGGCGACGGCCAGGACGGCTCCGGCCAGGACGGTACGGGCGCCGGTGCGGGCGGCCGTCAGCAGGCGCCGCAGCAGCAGCCGGACCCCGGCCAGAGCTGAGCGGACCTGAAAGGGCCGTACGGACGCGATCCGTACGGCCCTTTCGGCGTCACTCGCCCAGGACGCGGCGCAGATAGTCGTTGCCGAAGACGCGGTCCGGGTCGAGGCGGTCGCGCAGCGCGGTGAACTCGCCGAAGCGCGGATAGACCCCGGCCAGGTACTCGGCGTCCCTGCTGTGCAGCTTGCCCCAGTGCGGGCGGCCCCCGTGCGCCGTCATGATGCGCTCGACGGCGCCGAAGTACGCCTCGTGCGGGGTGCCCCGGTACATGTGGACGGCGACGTACGCCGTCTCGCGGCCGCTCGCCGTGGAGAGCGGGATGTCGTCGGCGGGCGCGGTGCGGACCTCGACGGGGAAGCTGACCCGGAAGTCGGAGCGCTCCACGACGCCCTTCAGCTCGCGCAGCGCCTCGACGGCCGCCTCGCGCGGGATCGCGTACTCCATCTCCAGGAAGCGCACCCGGCGCGGGCTGGTGAAGACCTTGTACGGGATGTCCGTGTACGTACGGGCCGACAGGGCGCGGCTGGAGACGCGGGCGACGCCCGGGACGGTGGCGGGAACGGCCTTGCCCAGGGAGCAGGCGGCCTGGAAGACGCCGTTGGAGAGCAGCTCGTCGTCGATCCAGCCCCGCATCCGGGGGAGCGGGCGGGCCGGGCCCTGGCTGCGGTTGTTGCGCTTGGTGTTGCAGCCGTCGGTGTGCGGGAACCAGTAGAACTCGAAGTGTTCGTTCTCCGTCACGAGTTGATCGAACTCGGAGGTCACCCGGTCGAAGGGCATCGGCTCCTCGCGCGCGGTGAGCAGGAACTCCGGTTCGACGGCGAAGGTGAGCTCGGTGATCACGCCCAGCGCGCCGAGGCCGATCCGGGCCGCGGAGAAGATGTCGGCGTTGCTCGCCGCAGAGCAGCGCAGCACCGAGCCGTCGGCCAGCACCATTTCCAGGCCCCGGATCTGCGCCGCGACCGAGGCCGACTCGCGGCCCGTGCCGTGCGTGCCCGTGCCGACGGCGCCGGAGACGGTCTGCTCCATGATGTCGCCCATGTTCGTCAGCGACAGGCCCTCGGCGGCCAGCGCCGCGTTCAGCGCCTTGAGCGGGGTGCCCGCGGCGACGGTGACCGTCCCTGCGGAGCGGTCGATGCCGTGGATGCCGGTGAGGCGGTCGGGACGTATGAGGACACCGTCCGTGACGGCCGCGGCCGTGAAGGAGTGGCCGGTTCCCACGGCCTTGACCCGCAGTCCGTCGGCGACCGCGCGGCGGACGGTCTCCGCGAGGGCCTCGGTGGAGGAGGGCGCGACGGTCCTTACGGGCGAGACGGCCACGTTCCCCGCCCAGTTACGCCACGTTGCTGCCCGGTTGCTCGTCGCCTGTGCGCTCATTCCCGACCGTCCCCTCATGCCGCGGCACCGGCCGAGGCTTCAGCCGGCGGTAGCCGAGGAACGCCACCAGCGCCGCGAGCGCCCCCGCCACAGCGGGCACGCCGTAGGCGCGTTCGGCGCCGAGCGCGTCGACCGCCCAGCCGGCGGCCGAGGATCCCAGCGCCACCCCGACCGCGAGCCCCGTGCTGGTCCACGTCATGCCCTCGGTCAGCTTGGCGCGCGGGACGAGCTGTTCGACGAGGGCCATGGTGGTGACCATCGTCGGGGCAATGGTCATGCCCGCGATGAAGAGCGCCACGGCCAGGGACGGCAGGTTCCCCACCAGTTGGAGAGGGATCATACTCATGGCCATGGCAACAACCCCCAGCAGCCACCGGCTCGCCGCCGCCGAGGTGAAGTGCACGAGCCCGTACAGCGCGCCCGCCAGGACCGATCCCAGCGCGTAGACGGCGAGGATCACGCTCGCGGCGGCCTTGTGTCCCTGCTCCTCCGCGAAGGCGACCGTCACCACGTCCACCGAGCCGAAGATCGCGCCGGTGAACGCGAACGCCGCGACCAGCACCCGCAGCCCCGGCGTACGCAGCGCCGAGCCGCCGCCGTGCTGCTCGCGCGGATGCGGCTCCGGCTCCGTGCCGCGCTGGGCGGCCAGCCACAGCACGCCGACGCACAGGGCCGCGGCGGCGATCAGCGGGCCCGCCTCGGGGAACCAGGCCGTGGACAGGCCGATGGCCACGATCGGTCCGAAGACGAAGCACGACTCGTCGACGATCGACTCGAAGGCGAACGCCGAGTGCAGCATCCGGGGCCGTCCCCGGTAGATCCCGGCCCAGCGCGCCCGCACCATCGAGCCGATGCTCGGCATGCAGCCCGCCCCCGCCGCGAAGACGAACAGCAGCGCGTCCGGCGCGCCGCCCCTGGCCGAGGCGACGAGCCCCGCGACCGCCGTGACCGCGACGAGCATCGCGGGCCGTATCACCCGGGCCTGGCCGTGCCGGTCCACGAGCCGCGATATCTGCGGGCTGAAGAACGCGGAGGAGAGCGCGACCGTCGCCGAGAGGGCTCCCGCGAGGCCGTAACGCCCGGTGAGCTGGGAGATCATCGTGACGATGCCGATGCCCGTCATGGACAGCGGCAGCCGCCCGAAGAATCCGGCGGCGGAGAAGGTCCTGCTTCCGGGCGCGGTGAAGATCTCGCGGTAGGGACTGGGCAAAGGGGCACTCTCGCCGGTCGGGCCAGGGAGGCGGTAAGGGACGATTTCGCTCCGTACAGCTTACGGGTCACGTACGGGCCCTGACGTCGTCCTGTCAGGGGGTGGTGGCAGGATCGGGGATATGTCCGATGCGCTCCCGGCGGGGCCCGCTGGCCCCGGTGACTCCGGTGATTCTCTTTCCCCCCACCCCTACGACGCGCTGCTGCTGCTCTCCTTCGGCGGCCCCGAGGGCCCCGAGGACGTCGTGCCGTTCCTGGAGAACGTGACCCGGGGCAGGGGCATCCCGCGCGAGCGCCTCGAAGAGGTCGGGCAGCACTATTACCTCTTCGGGGGCGTCAGCCCGATCAACGCCCAGAACCGCCGCCTCCTCGAAGCCCTGCGCGAGGACCTCGCCGCCGCCGGCGTCGCCCTGCCGGTCTACTGGGGCAATCGCAACTGGGCGCCGTATCTCACCGACGCGCTCCGCGAGATCACCAAGGACGGCCACCGCCGCGTGCTCGTCCTCGCCACGAGTGCCTACGCCTCGTACTCGGGCTGCCGTCAGTACCGGGAGAACCTCGCGGAATCGCTGGCCGCCCTCCGGGAGGAGGGGCTCACCCCGCCCCAGGTCGACAAGCTGCGGCACTACTTCAACCACCCCGGCTTCCTGGAGCCCATGACCGACGGGGTGCTCGCCTCCCTCGCCGAGCTGCCCGCGGGCGTACGGGAGCGCGCGCACCTCGCCTTCACCACCCACTCCATCCCGACCACCGCCGCCGACACCTCCGGCCCGCCCGAGGCCCACGGGGACGGCGGGGCGTACGTCGCGGAGCACCTGGACGTCGCCGGGCAGATCGTCGAGGCGGTCCGGGAGCGCACGGGCGTGACGTACCCCTGGAAGCTCGTCTACCAGTCGCGGAGCGGCCCGCCGCACGTCCCCTGGCTGGAGCCCGACATCTGCGACCACCTGGAGGAGCTGCACGGCCAAGGCGTGCCCTGCGCCGTGATGGTCCCGATCGGTTTCGTCTCGGACCACATGGAGGTGCTCTACGACCTGGACACCGAGGCCATGGCCAAGGCGGAGGAACTGGGCCTGCCCGTACGGCGCTCCGCGACCGTGGGCGCCGACCCGAGGTTCGCCGCGGGGATCCGCGAGCTGGTGCTGGAGCGCGCGGCCACCGAGCGCGGGGAGCGCCCCGAGCGGTGCGCCCTGGGCGCGCTCGGCCCCAGCCATGACGTGTGCCCGGTCGGGTGCTGCCCGGCCCGTACGCCGAAGCCCGCCGCCGCGGGCGCGAAGGAGAGCACGACAGCGTGAGCGACGCACCGGACCGCCAGACCGCCCCCCTGACCGAGTCCCTCAAGACCGAGCTGCTCGACCTCGCCCTGGAGGCCGCCCACAGGGCGGGTGCCTTCCTCCAGGACGGCCGCCCCGAGGACCTCGGCGTGGCCGCGACCAAGACGAGCCCCATCGACGTCGTGACGGAGATGGACCTCGCCTCCGAGAAGCTGATCACCGGCTTCCTCACCGACCACAGGCCCGACGACGGCTTCCTCGGCGAAGAGGGCGCCTCCGTCGAGGGCGACTCCGGCGTCCGCTGGGTCATCGACCCCATCGACGGCACGGTCAACTACCTCTACGGGCGCCCCGACTGGGCCGTCTCCATCGCCGCCGAGCACCGGGGCGAGCGCGTCGTCGGCGTCGTGGCGGCCCCGCCGCGCGGCGAGACCTGCCACGCCGTGCTCGGCCGCGGCGCGTATCTGGGGGAGCGCAGGCTGAGCTGCCGGCCCTCGCCCCCGCTCGACCAGGCGCTGATCGGCACGGGCTTCGGGTACATCGCCGAGCGCCGGGTCGCCCAGGCCGAGGTCGCCCGCACGCTGGTGCCCAGGGTGCGCGACATCCGCCGCTCGGGCTCCGCCGCGATCGACCTCTGCGATGTCGCCGCGGGCCGCCTGGACGGCTTCTACGAGCGCGGGCTGAACCCCTGGGACCTCGCCGCCGGTGACCTCATCGCGCGCGAGGCCGGGGCGCTGACGGGCGGCCGTCCCGGGCAGGGGCCCGACGGGGAGCTGACCCTCGCCGCCTCGCCCGGCGTCTTCGAGGCGCTCCAGCCGCTGCTGGAGGAGCTGGGAGCCTGGCACGACTGACGGGTGCGGAGACCGGCCCGTACGCACGCGACAGGGCCCCGGGAGGGTCTTCCCGGGGCCCTGTCGCCTGCTCGTGCGGGTCGGTCGCGGCGTCAGTGCGGCGTCGCGGCGACCTCGACGCCGTGTTCCGCGGCGAGGCGGTGGAGGTCTTCCAGCTCGGCCTGCTCGACGTCCACGAGGAATTCGTCGCCGGACTCGCGTGCGCGGATCAGGTCGGACTCGGTGGTCCGTATGCGCTGGAGAATGCCTGCGGTGAACGCGTCCATGGTGCCCCCTCGTCGTGGGTCGGTGGCACGGGGGTGTGCCGAGGGTTGGGTCTGTCGTCGAACGATCACGGCGTGGTCCCCGACCGTCGTCGGCAGCTTGTCGTGGCATGCCGCGCACGGGGCGTGATCGTGTGGTGTGCCCTCGTCCTCCCCAGGCCGTCCCTCAGAGAAACCTCAACCCACCTGAAAAATCCCCGGGTCCCGTCCCCACCGGCCTCTTACAGCCGATTTATCAATGTTCGAGGCAGGATGGAGGACGCTCGGACCGGTGCCTCTCCGGCATCCGATGATCCGCAGCCCCACCAGCTCACGAGGGAAGGACAGCGCCGTGCGCGTACTCGTCGTCGAGGACGAGCAGTTGCTCGCCGATGCCGTGGCGACGGGCCTCCGCAGGGAGGCCATGGCCGTCGATGTGGTCTACGACGGCGAGGCCGCGCAGGAGCGCATCGACATCAACGACTACGACGTCGTGGTCCTCGACCGCGACCTCCCCCTGGTCCACGGCGACGATGTGTGCCGCAGGATCGTCGAGCTGGGCCTGCCCACCCGCGTCCTGATGCTCACCGCCTCCGGCGACGTCAGCGACCGCGTGGAGGGCCTGGAGCTGGGCGCGGACGACTATCTGCCCAAGCCCTTCGCCTTCTCCGAGCTGACGGCCCGCGTGCGTGCCCTCGGGCGGCGTACGACGCAGGCGCTGCCGCCCGTCCTGGAGCGCGAGGGCATCAAGCTGGACCCCAACAGGCGCGAGGTCTTCCGGGACGGCAAGGAGATCCAGCTCGCCCCGAAGGAGTTCGCGGTCCTGGAGGTGCTGCTGCGCAGCGAGGGCGCGGTCGTCTCGGCCGAGCAGCTCCTGGAGAAGGCCTGGGACGAGAACACGGACCCGTTCACCAATGTCGTCCGGGTCACCGTGATGACGCTGCGCCGCAAGCTGGGCGAGCCAGCGGTGATCGTCACCGTGCCCGGCGCGGGGTACCGGATCTGATCCCTGATGGCCGCCACCCCTCCCCCCGCGCCGCAGGCCCCTCCCAAGCCCACCTGGGACCCGCCCGAGCCGCAGCGCTCGTACCCCTGGCTGCGCCCCACCATCCGCATAAGGCTCACGCTGCTGTACGGCGGGATGTTCCTCATCGCGGGCATGGTGCTGCTGACGATCATCTATCTGCTCGCCGCCCAGGCCCTGCACGAGAGCAGCCAGCTCCCGTACCGGATCCTGAACGGGAAGCTCCAGCCGACCTCCGACCAGTGCCCCGGGCTGACCGGCACGCTGCCCAGCGACGTGTTCATGGACCGCCTGTCGGCCTGCTCCGACGAGCAGCGCAGGCTGGCCCTGGACGGGCTGCTGCGCCGTTCGCTGCTGGCGCTGCTGGGCCTGGCCGTCGCCGCCTTCGCGTTCGGCTATGTGATGGCGGGCCGCGTCCTCTCCCCACTCGGCCGGATCACGCGCACCGCGCGCCAGGTCGCCGGCTCCGACCTGCACAAGAGGATCGAGCTGGAGGGCCCGGACGACGAGCTGAAGGAGCTGGCCGACACCTTCGACGACATGCTGGACCGGCTCGACCGCGCCTTCACGGCCCAGCAGAGATTCGTGGCCAACGCCTCGCACGAGCTGAGAACCCCGCTTGCGATCAACCGCACGCTGCTGGAGGTGCAGCTCGCCGATCCGGAGGCCTCGCCGGAACTCCAGCAGCTCGGCAAGACGCTGCTGGCCACCAACGAGCGCAGCGAGCAGCTCGTGGAGGGCCTGCTGCTCCTCGCCCGCAGCGAGAACGAGCTGGTGGACCGGAAGCCCGTGGACCTCTCCGAGGTCGCCTCGCAGGCCGTCGAGCAGGTGCGCGGCGAGGCCCAGACCAAGGGCGTCGAGTTGCGCGGGGTCCGTCAGCCGACGTATGTGCAGGGCAACGGGGTCCTGCTGGAGCGGGTCGCACTGAACCTGGTGCAGAATGCCGTGCGCTACAACGTGCGTGAGGGGGGATGGGTCGCGGTCAGTACGGAGGCGCAGCCGGGACGGGCCGTGCTGGTCGTCGAGAACACCGGACCCGTCGTCCCGGCGTACGAGGTGGACAACCTCTTCGAGCCCTTCCGCCGCCTGCGCTCGGAGCGCACGGGCAGCGACAAGGGCGTCGGCCTGGGGCTGTCCATCGTGCGCTCGGTGGCCCGGGCCCACGGGGGGATCGTCACGGCGGAGCCGCGTGAGGACGGGGGGCTGGTGATGAGGGTCGCGCTGCCGGTGTAGGGTCCGCCCGGCAGCGGTTCGCTACTGGCGGAATCCGGACGCTTCGGGACGCTTCGCAAGCCGCTGTGATCGATCACACACGCGATTTTTTCGGCTTGTGCGCAGTGCGACCGACCAGCGGGAAGAAATCCGGGAAAATCCAGGTTTCCGCAGGTGAAGATCGTGGGCAGTACCCGGGATGGCGTGCGTGAAGTGCGACCGGGGACCGTTTATGGTCCTCCTCGGCATCCTGCGTGATCACCTCTTCAGGGGTGCAGTTGGGTGTCGATTGAGTAACAGACCTTGATGTGAGGCAAAATCTCCGCCTCGGGTCGGGCACAAGTCCGGCCTCTCACGCGTTACGTGCGCTGGAGACACCACAGACACCCAGAGGGGGAGAGCGACATGGCAACGGATTACGACACTCCACGCAAGACCGACGACGACGTCAACGAGGACAGCATCGAGGAGCTGAAGGCCCGGCGGAACGACAAGTCCGCTTCCAATGTCGATGTGGACGAGTTCGAGCAGGCGGAGGGCCTTGAGCTGCCCGGCGCCGACCTCTCCAACGAGGAGCTCTCCGTCCGCGTGCTGCCTCGTCAGGCCGATGAGTTCACGTGCATGAGCTGCTTCCTGGTGCACCACCGCTCGCAGCTCGCCGCGGAGAAGAACGGCCAGCCCATCTGCCGCGACTGCGCGGCCTGAGTTGGGACCGGACACCAGTCCGTGGCGGTCGACGACGCACGTGACGACGAGCGAGGCCCTCATGACCAGTCGGCCTCGCTCGCGCCGTATGCCCGGGAAGGGGCCCCGCGGGGGCGCCGCCGGGGTCTGAGCCTGCGCCGCGGGGGTTCCCGCGTGCCCAAGGCCAGGCACGGCCAGAAGGCCCCTCAGGGCCAGGACGGCGGCGAGACCGCCGATGTCCGCACGACGGCCGGTGACGGCCGGGAGGGCCGGGACGGCAAGGCGGGCCGTGGGAGAACGCGGGCGTTCTTCGGCTTCGTCGCCGACCGTGTCATCGAGACCGCGCCGCGTGTGCCGGTGCGGGACCAGGAGACCCTGCGCAGGCAGTTCCCCGGGCTCGGGCCCGAGGAGATCGCCGACAAGCTCGTCACCGGGGCGTGCGTCAGCTCCGCGACCGTCGGCGCCGGGGTCGGGGCCGCCGCGATGATGCCGGTGCCGCCCGCGATGCCCGCGGAGCTGGCCGCCGAGATCGTCGGCGTGGCCACCGTCGAGCTGAAGCTCATCGCCGAGCTGCACGAGGTCTACGGGCACAGACCGCCCGGGAACGCGACGCAGCGCGGCACCGCCTATCTGAGCGCCTGGACCTCCGAGCGGGGGATCAACGTGCTGAAGCCCGCGTCGCTGAACGCGGCGCTGGGCGGGCAGATGCGCCGCGAGCTGCGCCAGCAGATCATGAAGCGGACGCTGCGGAACCTGCCGAACCTCACCCCGTTCATGATCGGCGCCGCCGTCGGGGCGTTCATGAACCGCCGCGACACCGCGCGGCTCGCCGCCCGCGTCCGTACGGATCTGCGCAAGCGCGCGCTGCCGGACGGCGGCGACGAGGCTCCCAGAGCCCTGACCTGACCGCGGGGCTCCCGGGACTCCCAGGGGGCCTGCCTCAGCCCGCCTGAGCGGCTCTAGGCCGCCGTCTCCTTCTCCGCCTGGAGGGCCTTCACCAGCGCCTCAGGATCCCGCGTCGAGACGTAGACGTACGGGGTCGGGTCCTCCGGGTCCGTGACCTCGACGCGGACCGCCGTGCGCACGTAGCTGCGCAGCAGCATGTGGGCCCTGATGTCCGCCTTGTGCGTGCGCCAGGCCCGCGCCTCCGCGGCGTCCAGCGCCTCGGCCTCGCCGAGTGCCGACACGGGGATGCGGGCGTCCCCCGCGATCAGCGAGCCCGCCACGACGCGCACCCGCGCCGAGCCGTACGCGCTCACGCAGGCCGCGGCCAGCGCGCCGCCCACCACCAGACCGCCCAGCGCCGGCAGGGGACCCAGCGGGAAGAGCATCAGCGCGGTCCCGAAGCCCACTCCGGCGGCGATGAGCCACCACGTGCGCGGTGCGGTCAGGCGTTCGTCATAGGGCTGGGCCGGAGGAACCATGCGTCCAAGCTTGGCACGCCGCGACCGTACGGCGGACACGGCGGTAAGGTCTCCACCCGTGAGCGCTGCCAACCCCACGAACCAGCCGCGTCCCCCGGCGCAGCGGAAACAGCCGCTGGAGCCGCCGGAGGACGCCGTCGCACCCGTCCGCCATCCCGAGGCCCCGGCACCGGGCGAGCCCCTCGGCGCCCACTACGGGCAGTGTTTCGGCTGCGGCGGTGAGCAGCCGCACGGGCTGCATCTGTCGGCCACCGCGGGCGAGGGCGTGAGCGTCACGGCCGAGTTCACCGTGAAGCCCGCCCACCAGGGCGCCCCCGGGCTCGCGCACGGCGGCGTGCTGACCACGGCGCTCGACGAGACGCTGGGCTCGCTGGGCTGGCTGATGCACGTGATCGCCGTGACCGGGCGGCTGGAGACGGACTTCCTGCGCCCCGTGCCCGTGGGCACCGTGCTGCATCTGGAGGCCCACGTCACGGGCGTGCACGGCCGGAAGATCTACTCCACCGCCGTCGGCCGCATCGGCGGCCCGGACGGGGAGGTCGCGGTGCGCGCCGACGCGGTGTTCATAGAGGTCAAGGTCGAGCACTTCATCGACAACGGCAGGGACGAGGAGATCGAGGCCGCGATGGCGGACCCCGACCAGGTCAGGCGCGCCCGCGCCTTCGAGGTGAACCCATGAGTACGGACAGTCGCGTTGAGGTGCTGCTGAAGCTGACGGACCCCGAGGTGCCCGTCCCCTCCTACCAGCGTCCCGGCGACGCGGGATGCGACCTCGTCACCACCGAGGCCGCCGAACTCGCCCCCGGCGAACGCGCCGTTCTGCCCACGGGGGTGTCGATCGCCCTCCCGGAGGGGTATGCGGCCTTCGTGCACCCGCGGTCCGGGCTGGCAGCACGCTGCGGAGTCTCGCTCGTGAATGCGCCGGGAACGGTGGATGCCGGGTACCGTGGGGAGATCAAGGTGATCGTGGCCAATCTGGACCCGCGCGAGCCGGTGCGGTTCGAGCGGTTCGACCGTATCGCCCAACTCGTCGTCCAGCAGGTGGAGAAGGTGCGCTTCCGCGAGGTCGCCGAGCTGCCGGGATCCGAGCGGGCCGAGGGCGGATTCGGCTCCACGGGCGGACATGCAGCACAGCAGAAGGATTACGTTGCGGTCGGGGCCACCGGGGCCTCCGACCTGAGAGGACAGTGACGTGTTCGGACGTCGTCGCAAGAAGAGCGAAGAGCCTGGGACGGGCGCCTCGGACGAGTTCGAGACGGAACAGGACAGCACCGAGGAGGACGGCCCCCAGGACGCGGCCGAGGCCGCCCGGGTCAAGCTGCCGCCCGCTCCGCGTCCCGACGGTCCCTGGGACGTCTCCGAGGTCAGCGACCCCAGCGCGGGCCGCGTGGACCTCGGCGGCCTGTTCGTGCCGGGTGTCGAGGGCATGGAGCTGCGCGTCGAGGTCGCGGGCGACGCGATCGTCGCGGCCACGCTCGTGCTCCAGGACAGCGCCATCCAGCTCCAGGGGTTCGCCGCGCCCAAGCGCGAGGGCATCTGGGACGAGGTGCGCGAGGAGATCGCCTCCGGCATCACCCAGCAGGGAGGTGTGATCGACGAGGTCGAGGGCCCCCTCGGCTGGGAGCTGCGGGCCCAGGTGCCGGTGCAGCTCCCGGACGGGACGAACGGCGTGCAGGTCGTGCGGTTCATCGGCGTCGACGGGGTGCGCTGGTTCCTGCGCGGGGTGATCTCCGGGCAGGGCGCGGTGCAGCCCGAGGCGGCGGGTCTGCTGGAGCAGATCTTCCGGGACACCGTGGTCGTCCGCGGTGACCAGCCGATGGCGCCCCGTGACCCGATCGTCCTCAAGCTGCCGGACGACGCGCAGATGGTGCCGGACGGCGTGCAGCAGGAGACCGCCGAGGAGGGCTCCCGGTTCGCGGGCGGCCTCGACAAGCTGCAGCGCGGGCCGGAGATCTCCGAGGTCCGCTGACCGGCTGACACAGCCACCGAGGGTGGCCGGAATCCGTAGGGACGGGTTCCGGCCACCCTCTTCTGTGTGCGCCGCCACATCGCCGTATGGGAGCCGTCAAGAGCGCTCACCAGCGCGTATGGGGGGCGTCAACGGAAGCTGAGGGCGCTGGGAACAGAGGTTCCCTGAGGAGGTCAGAAGCACCTCATCACCATCTAGGAGCGCGCGATGGCCGATCTGGCCTTCGTCGTCACCACGCTCGCGGTCTTCGCGCTGGTGGCCCTCATCGCCAAGGGAGTGGACAAACTGTGAGCGTCGCACGCGTGGCTGCCGGGCCGCGGTGGACAACGGTGCCCGCGGGCTGCCGCGCGGGCGGAGAAGCGAACGGAGCGGCACTGTGACGGCCGAGAATCTCGTCGGCCTCATTGTCGCCGTCGCACTGCTGGGCTATCTGGTCCTCGCCCTCGTCTTCCCGGAGAGGTTCTGAGCGCCGACATGAGCCCTATCCTCGCCGACGTGCTCCAGATCTCCGCGCTCATCGCCGCGCTGGCTCTGGTGCACCGTCCCCTGGGCGACTACATGGCCCGGGTCTACTCCTCCGAGAAGCATCTGCGCGTCGAGCGGTGGATCTACCGCTGCGTGGGCGCCAACCCCGGCGCCGAGATGCGCTGGCCCGCCTATCTGCGGGCCGTGCTCGCCTTCTCGGCCGTGGGTGTGCTGTTCCTGTACGCGATGCAGCGCTTCCAGGACAAGCTGCCGATGTCCCTGGGCTTCAAGCCCATCGACCCCGACCAGGCCTTCAACACCGCCGCGTCCTTCGTCGCCAACACCAACTGGCAGTCGTACTCGGGCGAGTCGGCCATGGGCCACCTCACCCAGATGTCCGGCCTCGCGGTGCAGAACTTCGTGTCCGCCGCCGTCGGCATGGCCGTCGCCATCGCGCTCGTACGGGGCTTCGCCCGCGCCCGTACCGGCGAACTGGGCAACTTCTGGGCCGACCTGGTGCGCGGTGTCGTGCGGATCCTGCTGCCGATCTCCGTGATCGCGGCGATCGTGCTGGTGGCGACGGGCGCGGTGCAGAACTTCGCCGGGATGCACGAGGTGCACACCCTCTCCGGCTCCACCCAGCACATCCCGGGCGGGCCCGTGGCCTCGCAGGAGGTCATCAAGGAGCTGGGCACCAACGGCGGCGGCTTCTACAACGCCAACTCCTCGCACCCGTTCGAGAATCCGGGGGGATTCTCGAACCTCCTGGAGATCTTCCTGATCCTCGTCATCCCGTTCTCCCTCCCCCGCACCTTCGGCAGGCTCGTCGGCAGCGTGAGGCAGGGGTACGCGATCCTCGCCGCGATGGGCGCGATATGGCTCGCGGCCGTCATCGCCGTGACCGTCTCCGAGTACGCCCACCCGGGCACCGCCGCGCAGTTGGCGGGCGGCGCGATGGAGGGCAAGGAGCAGCGGTTCGGGGAGGGGTCCTCCTCGCTCTTCGCGGTCTCCACGACCATGACCTCGACCGGCGCGGTCAACTCCTTCCACGACTCCTACACGGCGTTCGGCGGCGGAGTGACCCTGCTCGGGATGATGCTCGGCGAGATCTCGCCCGGCGGCGTCGGCTCCGGGCTCTACGGGATGCTCGTCATGGCCGTCGTCGCGGTCTTCCTCTCCGGGCTCATGGTCGGGCGTACGCCCGAGTACCTGGGCAAGAAGATCGGGCCGCGCGAGATCAAGTTCGCCGCCTGCTACATCCTGGTCACGCCCGCGCTGGTGCTGAGCGGCACCGCGCTGGCCATGGCGCTGCCGGACGGCAAGGAGGCCATGACCAACATCGGGGCCCACGGCTTCAGCGAAGTGCTGTACGCCTACACCTCGGGCTCGAACAACAACGGCAGCGCCTTCGCCGGGTTCGGTGCGGACACGCCGTTCTTCAACACCACCATCGGGCTGTGCATGCTGCTGGGCCGGTTCCTGCCCATGGTGTTCGTGCTGGCGCTCGCCGGGTCACTGGCCGGGCAGGCGCCCGTACCGGCCACGGCGGGCACGCTGCGCACCGAAAAACCCCTCTTCACCGGGATGCTGGTCGGCTCGGTCCTGATCATCACCGGTCTCACCTTCTTCCCGGCCCTCGCTCTGGGGCCGCTCGCGGAGGGACTCTCCTGATGAGCACAGCCACCCAAGTACGTCACGCGGAGGACGGGGTCCGGCCTTCGCACGGAGCGTCCCACGCCCCCGGAGGACCCGTCGGCGGCGGCCTGTTCGACCCCGAGCAGCTCGGGAAGTCGCTTCCGGACGCGTTCCGGAAGCTCGACCCGCGCGTGATGGTCAAGTCGCCGGTCATGTTCGTGGTCGAGGTCGGCTCGGTGGTCACCACCGTGCTCGCCGTCGCCCACCCCGGCGACTGGTTCGGCTGGGTCATCGCCGTCTGGCTGTGGCTGACCGTCCTCTTCGCGAACCTCGCGGAGGCCGTCGCCGAGGGCCGTGGCAAGGCCCAGGCCGACACGCTGCGCAAGGCCAAGACGGACAGCGTCGCGCGCCGTCTGACCTCGGGCGGCGCCGAGGAGTCCGTGCCCGGCACCGACCTGCGCGTCGGCGACCAGGTCGTCTGCGAGGCGGGCGACGTGATTCCGGGCGACGGCGATGTCGTCGAGGGCGTCGCCTCCGTCGACGAGTCGGCGATCACCGGCGAGTCGGCACCGGTCATCCGCGAGTCGGGTGGCGACCGCAGCGCCGTCACGGGCGGTACGAAGGTGCTGTCCGACCGGATCGTCATCCGGATCACGACGAAGCCCGGCGAGACCTTCATCGACCGGATGATCTCGCTGGTGGAGGGCGCCGCGCGGCAGAAGACGCCGAACGAGATCGCGCTCAACATCCTGCTGGCCTCGCTCACGATCGTCTTCACGCTGGCCGTGGTCACGCTCCAGCCCTTCGCGGTCTACGCGGGCGCCGAGCAGTCCCTCACGGTCCTCGCGGCCCTGCTCGTGTGCCTGATCCCGACGACGATCGGGGCGCTGCTCTCCGCGATCGGCATCGCGGGCATGGACCGGCTCGTGCAGCGCAACGTGCTGGCGACGTCCGGGCGCGCGGTCGAGGCCGCGGGCGACGTGTCCACGCTGCTGCTCGACAAGACCGGCACCATCACGCTCGGCAACCGCCAGGCCGCCGAGTTCGTGCCCGTACGCGGCACGACCGCGGCCGAGGTCGCCGACGCCGCGCAGCTCTCCTCGCTGGCCGACGAGACGCCGGAGGGCCGCTCCGTGGTCGTGCTGGCCAAGGAGGAGTACGGGCTGCGCGAGCGGCACGAGGGGGAGCTGGAGCACGCGGAGTGGGTGCCGTTCACCGCGCAGACCCGGATGTCGGGCGTGGACCTCACGGAGAACGGGGCCGGGCTCAAGGTCCGCAAGGGCGCGGCCGGTTCGGTGTGCGCCTGGGTCCGCGAGCGCGGCGGCGAGGTCGGCGACGAGGTGCACCGGATCACCGACGGGATCGCGCAGGCGGGCGGCACCCCGCTGGTCGTCGGCGTCGAGGACGGCGGCGGGCCGCGCGTGCTCGGCGTGATCCACCTCAAGGACGTCGTCAAGGAGGGCATGGCCGAACGCTTCGAGGAGCTGCGCGCCATGGGCATCAGGACCGTCATGATCACGGGCGACAACCCGCTGACGGCCGGGGCCATCGCCAAGGAGGCGGGCGTCGACGACTTCCTCGCCGAGGCCACCCCCGAGGACAAGATGGCGCTCATCAAGCGCGAGCAGGCCGGCGGGCGGCTCGTCGCGATGACGGGCGACGGCACGAACGACGCCCCGGCCCTCGCCCAGGCGGACGTCGGCGTGGCCATGAACACCGGCACCTCGGCCGCCAAGGAGGCCGGGAACATGGTGGACCTGGACTCCAACCCGACCAAGCTCATCGAGATCGTCGAGATCGGCAAGCAGCTCCTCATCACGCGGGGCGCGCTGACCACGTTCTCCATCGCCAACGACGTCGCGAAGTACTTCGCGATCATCCCCGCGATGTTCGCCGTGGCCTATCCGGGCCTGGACAAGCTCAACATCATGGGCCTGGCCTCGCCCGAGTCCGCGATCCTGTCCGCCGTCGTCTTCAACGCGCTGATCATCGTCGCCCTCGTGCCGCTCGCCCTGCGCGGCGTGCGCTACCGGCCGATGAGCGCGGACCGGATGCTGCGCCGCAACATCGGCGTCTACGGACTCGGCGGCCTCGTCGCCCCGTTCGTCGGCATCAAACTCATCGACCTGCTCATCACGCTGATCCCGGGAGTGGGCTGACCCATGAACACCTCGGTACGCAACACAGGACGCCTGGTCTGGGCCGCGTTCCGCGCGCTGCTCGTCCTCACGGTCGTCTGCGGCGTGATCTACCCGCTCGCGATCATGGGCGTCGCCCAGGGCGTCTTCCACGACAAGGCCAACGGCTCGATGGTGAAGGCCGACGGCAAGGAGGTCGGCTCCGCGCTCATCGGCCAGAGCTGGAACAAGGACGGCGGGAAGAAGCCCGACCCGAAGTGGTTCCAGGGCCGCCCCTCTCACTCCGGCTACGACCCGCGCGCGACGGGCTCCAGCCAGCTCGGGGCCAGCGATCCGACGCTGGTCAAGATGGTCCGCAAGGCGAAGAAGGACGTGGCCGCCTTCAACGGCGTGCCCGAGTCGGAGGTCCCCAAGGACGCGGTCACCGGCTCCTCGTCCTCGATCGACCCGGACATCTCCGAGAAGTACGCGGAGATCCAGACCGCCCGCGTGGCACGGGAGAACGGGCTGTCGAAGGGCACGGTCGAGAAGCTCGTCGACGACCGTACGAGCGGCCGCGAGGCCGGGATCCTGGGCGAGCCCCGGGTGAACGTGCTGAAGCTGAACCTCGCGGTGAAGGAGGCCGCCGGGAAGGTGAAGGAGGCCGCCGGGAAGTAGCCCTCTGCCTCCGCCCGTCGGCCCCGCTGCCCCCAACTCCCGTGCGAACAGGCTTCCTTGGTGAGAGCTTCACGCATACTCTCGGAGCCCTGTAACCACGGGTGTACAGGGGGTGGCGGTGGCGGAGCAGTCGTGGGACCTGCCCGACGTGCGCCGGCTCCTGCTGCCGTGGCTGCTGCGCTGGGACGTGCACACCGGGGTGTGGCTCAAGTCCCCGTTCCCCCACGGCGCGCCCGTGGTCGAACTGGTCGGCGACCGGGCGACGGGCAAGTCGGCGCTGCTGCACTGGGCCCGGGAGCAGCACCACACCCGGCTGCCGACGGTCCACGTGGACCTGGAGGCGAGCAGGTGGTTCACGTCCCCGGACGAGCGGGCGCGGGCGGCGCTGGACACGCCGCACTCCTCGCCCGTCACGCACCTCCTCTTCCGTATCGAGTACGGCCTGACGGACAGCCGGGTCACCCAGGGCCGCAAACACACCCTGACGTTCTCCCGGCTCCCGCTGATGCTCGGCCTGCTGCGCGCCCTGACCACCGAGGACGCGGGCGAGGACAGGCCCCCCGACCAGCTCTCCGAGGCCGCCGCCGCCCTGGAGGGCGTGATGCGCGCGGCGGACGCGGCGGGCCCCGAGGACCCGGAGCGGGCGCGCAGCGTGGTGGCCGCGTGGGCGGAGGTCGCCGTCGCGGTGCTGACCGGCGCGCTCGCCCCGCCCGGCTTCGCGCAGGTCATCGCGGCGGCCCGGGAGACCCTCACGTACTGGTCGGCGCGCGGCAAGCCCGACCCGGCCCTCGACTGGTGGGCGGGGCGCCTCCCGGGCGTCGACTCCCCGACGCGCAAACTCCTCGGCCTGGTCGACGACTTCCGCTCCCGCGAGCCCGGGGGCCGCGGGCGGGTGGAGGAGCACCTGATGGCCGCGCTGCTGGCCGACATCGCCGCCAACTACGGCTGGGTCGACCGGATCCGGTGCCATCCGCCGCTCCTCCTGCTGGACAACCTCGACGAGGCGCTGCGGGAGCGCTGGCTCGATCCCTATGTGCGGCAGTACGCGGCGCTCGGCGCCGACACCCGCACCCGCCGGGTGATGCGCCCCGTCACCCTCGTCACCTCGCGCGGAGACGGCGCGCGCGAGGGGATCGTGCCGGCGGCCTGTCCCCGCGACTCCCTGGGGGAGACCGAGACCGGGCAGTGGACCCGCCCGGACCGCGTCCCGCCCCGGCAGTGGCTGACCCGCCTGGGCATCCCTGCCGCCACCTGGGACGACGCCAAGGAGATGCTCCGCGAGGCGGGCCACGGCGCGACCACGGAGCGCCTCACCCGCATGACGCGGCTCGGCGCCGGGCGTACGGGCCCCATGCTGCTGCTCGCCCGGGCGGGCGCGGGGGAGGAGGCGCTCGCGCACCGCTCCGGGCCCGGCGCGCCCTCGGTCGCGGCGCGCATCCTGGAACTGCTGCTGCCCGACCCGGCGGTGCGGAGCGCCGCGCTCCCCGCCGCGCCCGCGCTGGACTGGCCCGCGGCCTGCGCCGCCGGAGTGCCGCTGCGCCACCAGCCGACCAACGGGCCCACGGCGCGGGCGCTGATGAGGCCGTACGCCAACGGCACCGTCTGGCCGAGGGGGCGGGGGTCGGCGCTGCCCGTCGTCCGGGACCCGGCGCTGCGCGCCGTCCTGCTCCACGTCCTGCGCGAGCAGGGCGACGGCACGCGCTGGCGGCAGGTGCACGAGCGGCTGGAGCGGCACTACGCGGCGCGGACCGGCGGCGGCGAGGGCACCGGTCCCGGTGAAGGCACCGGTCCCGGTTCCGGGGGCGGTGAGGCGGAGATGCTGCGGCTGCACCACGCCATGGCCCTCGGCAAGTGGAACAGCGAGGCGCTGCCCGCGCTCCACCGGCGGTTCGGGGAGCGGCGGTACGCGCGCTGGCTGCTGGACCTCCAGCTTCTGGCGGCGGCGCCCGCGCCCTACGAGGGCTATCCGGAGAGCTGGTCGGCGGAGGAGTGCGCGTACTGCGCGGACGACGGACAGGCCGGGCTGCACCGCGAGATGGCGAGCCTGCTGCTCTCCCTGTGGCGGCTCGCGGCGCCGCCGGCCAGGACCCCGGCCCCGGGCGCCGAGGAACTGGCGATGTACGTCACCGAGCCGCTCCAGGTGCTGGGGCGCGCCGCGGTCCCGGCCGCGGGGATGAGCAACCCGCTGGCCGAGGCGGCCGACACCTGGAGCGGGGAGCTGAGCCAGGGGCGGCAGCCCCCGTTCCTGTCCGTACCCGGAGGAGGCGGCGATGGCTGACGGCGGAGGGCCGTGGGGCGCGTTCAGGAGGCTCGACCCGTTCCTGCGGGCGGTCGTCGTGGTGGCCGCGGCGGCCGTCGTGGCGGGGGTGGTCTTCGCCGCGTGGACGTTCTGGCCCTCCTCGGAGAGCGAGTGCGAGAAGGCCGGGCTCCGGGGCGGCGACGACCGGTGCTACGGGGTGACCGACGGCGCCCACGCCTTCTTCCCCGAGCTGGAGCCGGTCTCCGGGCGCATCAAGGAGCAGAACGACAAGGTGACCTCGGGCCGGTTCGGCGATCCCGGCCAGCCCTACGTCACCATCGCGCTGATGATCCCGATGAGCCCCGGCGAGGGCAAGGCGCACACGGGGGAGCGCACCGAGGTCGTACGGGAGGTGCAGGGGGCCTACCTGGCGCAGTTGCGGGCCAACGAGAAGGAGAGGCGGCTGCCGCCCGTACGCCTCGTGCTCGCCAACCCCGGCGTGGGGATGACGGACGAGAGGGCCGAGGAGCGGGTGCGGGAGGTCTCCGACGACCTCGGCGGGATGGTGAAGGGCAGGCACAAGCTGCGTACGGTCTTCGGGTTCAACCTCAGTGTCGAGGCGGTGCGCGAGAACCTGGAGATCCTCACCGAGGAGAAGCACATCCCGGTGGTCGGCGGGCCCATCACCGCGCACACGCTGGCCAACACCCCCTCCGAGGAGCCCTTCCCCGGGCTCGCCAAGGTCGTGCCGGACAACAAGGACCAGACCGAGGCGCTGCTGGGGCGGCTCGGCAAGGAGGACAAGGACCTCTTCCTGGTCGAGGACGAGGCGCCGAAGGACCTCTACGCCCGTTCCCTGCGGCGGGCGTTCAAGGACGCGGCCAAGGGCGCGCCGTACGCGCCGGAGACGTACGACTCCGGGCGCATGCTGCCGGACACGTTCGGGGACATCGTGCAGAACCTGTGCGAGTCGGGGCGCGACACCGTGCTGTTCGCCGGGCGCCCCAAGGAACTGTCCCAGTTCGTCAGCGAGCTGGGCGACCGCGACTGCGCCCGGCCCCTCACCCTCGCCACCGTCTCCGGCGCCTCGACGCTCGCGCTCGATCCGGAGTTCGACTGGGAGGCGCTGCACGAGCGGGGCGGGCTGACCGTCACCTACGCGACGGTCACGCACCCCGACGCCTGGAAGAAGTCCACCCGGCCGCCCCGTTACGGCGGTTCGGCGAACGACCTGGCCAAGCTGACGGAGCTGATCGACGAGCAGAAGGCGAAGGGGAAGGCCAAGGGCAACGGCGGCATCGGGCCGACCGACCTGGACGACGGGCGCACGATCACCATGTACGACTCGGCCCTCACCTCCATCGAGCGCATCCACAAGGCCGCGCCCAGCCAGCGGGAGGTCCCGGACCCGCGCGACGTGGCCGCGGCGACGTCCCGGCTCAGCGGCGCCAACAAGGTGAAGGGCGCCAGCGGCTGGATCTGCCTGCGCGACCACGGCACGCCGTACAACAAGGCGGTCGCCGTCGTCCGGCTCGACCCGGAGGAGAAGCGCGTCGCCTTCGACCGGCTGGCGTGGCCGGAGGGCGCCCCGAAGAAGTACTGCAAGGCGCCCTCCGAATAGCCCTCACACCCGGAGCAGTTCCGTTCCCGCCAGCAGGAAGGCCCCGACCCCGAAGTCGGCCGTCGTCCCGTACGTGACGGGCTGGCTCGACTCGGGGCGGTCGCCGACGCCCTGGACGTAGCCCAGGAAGCCGTCGTCGTGCAGGGCCTTCGTCACCAGGCCCCGCCAGGCGGCGGCCGCCGCGGGGAGGTAGCGGTCGCGGGGGACCAGGCCGGTGCGGACGCCGTACGCGAGGCCGTACGTGAAGAAGGACGTGCCGCTCGTCTCGGGTCCGGGGAGGTGCGCGGCGTCGGCGAGGTTCACGTTCCAGAAGCCGTCCTCGCGCTGGACGGCACGCAGGGCGCGCAGCAGGCGTACGAGCGCCCCGCGGTACTCGGCGGTGTGCGCGGCGCCGCGCGGCAGGGCCTTGAGCGTCTTGACGTGGCCGCCCGTCACCCAGCCGTTGCCGCGCGACCAGAGCACGGGCTTCCCGGCGGGGGAGCCGATGCCGCCGGGCAGGAACCGCTTGTCGCGGTACCAGAGCCCGGTGCCGGGGTCGAGCAGCCCCGGGCCGCCCTCGGCCGACTTCGTGTGGGTGTAGAGGGCGTGCAGCTTGTCCGCGTAACGGGCGTCGCCGCGCAGCACGCTCAGCCGCGCGAAGGGCGGCATGGCCATGTGGAGCGCGTCGTCCCACCACCAGTCGTCGTTCTTCTCCGGCCGGTCGGTGTACGTCATCCGGTGCAGGGAGTCCTCGATCGCGGCGATCTTCGCCCCGTCGGTGCCGCCCTCGGCCTCGTACAGGTCCAGGTACGCCTGGCCCGCGTTGTGGTCGTCGGCGTGCCGGGTGGTGACGCCGTTGTGCAGCGCGTAGTCGTGCTTCTCGGCCCAGGAGCGGGCGTAGGCGAGATAGCGGGGCTCGCGGGTCGCGCGGTGCAGGGCCGTCAGCCCGCTGAAGAAGGTCGCGCGGGCCCACTGGTTGTCGCCGGGGTCGGCGTGCGCGGATATCCAGTGGTCGGCGGCTCTGCGCAGGGCGCCCAGGATCTCGTCGCGCGGCGGGAGCGCGGCGCGTTCGCGGGCGAGAGCGGGGGCGGGGAGCGCGGGGACGGCGAGGGCGGTGCCCAGCGCGGCGGTGCTCAGGAGCAGACGACGTCGGTCCATGGGGGTGCCTTCCGTCGAATCGGGGTTCGTGTACGTGAACGACGTTCTCTCTTGTGGCCTGCGTCATGATGCAGCCGAATCCCGTCACGGGGAACCCCGCGCGGAGGGACGCGGGGGATACTGGGGCGGTACGGGGGCGACGACCGAACACACGGACGGGGGCCGGGGATTGACCGCTCACATGGTCGAGATCGAGGACGTGCACCGCACCTACGGGCGCGGGCCCACCGCCGTGCACGCTCTGCGCGGCGTCTCCCTGACCGTGCCGCGCGGCGAACTCGTCGCGGTCCGCGGCCGTTCCGGCTCCGGCAAGACGACCCTGCTCAACCTCGTCGGCGGCCTCGACGCCCCCGACTCCGGGCGCGTCGCGGTCGACGGCACGGACCTCGCCTCGCTCGGCGAGCAGGACGTCCTGGCGCTGCGCCGCGACCGTATCGGCTACGTCTTCCAGTCCTTCGCGCTGCTCCCCGTCCTCACCGCCGCCGAGAACGTCGGCGTGCCGCTGCGGCTGCGCCGGACGCCCGCCGCCGAGCGCGAGGAGCGTGTCGCACTGCTGCTCGCCCTCGTCGGCCTCTCCGAGCACGCGGCCCAGCGTCCCGGCGAGCTGTCCGGCGGCCAGCAGCAGCGCGTGGCCATCGCCCGCGCCCTCGCCAACCGGCCCGCGCTCCTCCTCGCCGACGAGCCCACGGGCCAGCTCGACGCGGAGACGGGGCACGGCGTGATGGAGCTGCTGCGCGCCGTCGTCCGCGACGAGAAGGGCCCGGACGGCGAGGGCGTCACCGCCCTGGTCGCCACCCACGACGAGTCCCTCCTCGACCTCGCGGACCGCGTCGTGGAGCTGGGCGACGGCGTCCTGCGCGAGCCCGGCCGGGTGTCGAGCCCGCTTTGAGGCGGAGGGCCCACGCTGGCCCGGCCGGGTCAGCTACCCCGTACCGGGAGGGCCGCCATGATGTCTGCCGTTGCCGTGCCGTGGGACGCCGCGTTCGAGGAGGTCGTACGGGCGGGTCTGCCGCTGCTCAAGCCGACCGAGGAGCTGCTGCCGCACACCGATCTGGTGGCCTGCGGGCTGGACTCCGTCGGGATGATGCAGACCATCGCGCGGCTGGAGGACAGCCACGGGGTGACGTTCCCGCCCGGGACCATGCCGCCCTCGGCGTTCGCGAACGCGGGCGTGCTGTGGGGCATGGTCCAGGTCCAGCGGGACCGGCAGGACGCCGAGGGCGTCCGCCCCCGCCGGACGGCGCGGGCGGCGGGGAGGGCGGGGGCGCGCGGCAGGGCCGGCAGGGGCGGCACGGCGCCCTGGAACGGGCACGGGGCGATCCATACGCAACCCTGACGGCCCGGTACGCCGTACCCGGGAGGGAACACTTGTCGGAGCGGTGACAATGGAGCCATGGCGTCAGCACTCCAGAAGCGGCGCGGCAAGCTGCGGGTCTACCTCGGCGCTGCACCCGGTGTCGGCAAGACCTACGCGATGCTCTCCGAGGCACACCGCAGACAGGAGCGGGGCACCGACATCGTCGTCGGCTTCGTCGAGCACCACGACCGTCCCCGTACGGAGGTGATGCTGCACGGCCTGGAGCAGCTCCCCCGCCGGGAGATCACCTACCGGGGCGCGGCGCTCACCGAGATGGACACCGAGGCCGTCCTGGAGCGCCGCCCGGCCGTGGCCGTCGTGGACGAGATGGCGCACACCAACGTCCCCGGGTCCCGCCACGAGAAGCGCTGGCAGGACATCGACCAGTTGCTCGAAGCGGGCATCGACGTCATCTCGACCGTCAACATCCAGCACCTGGAGTCGCTGGGCGACGTCGTCGAGTCGATCACCGGCGTGCGGCAGCAGGAGACCGTGCCCGACGAGGTCGTCCGCCGCGCCGACCAGATCGAACTTGTCGACATGTCGCCCCAGGCCCTGCGCCGCCGCATGGCCCACGGCAACATCTACTCCTCGGACAAGGTCGACGCCGCCCTCTCCAACTACTTCCGCCCCGGCAACCTCACGGCCCTGCGCGAGCTGGCGCTGCTGTGGACCGCCGACCGGGTCGACGAGTACCTCCAGCAGTACCGCTCCGAGCACCGCATACGCTCCACCTGGCAGGCCCGCGAGCGCATCGTCGTCGGCCTCACGGGCGGACCCGAGGGCCGCACCCTGATCCGCCGCGCGGCGCGCATGGCCGCCAAGGGCTCCGGAAGCGAGATCCTCGCCGTCTACATCGCGCGCGCCGACGGCCTCACCTCCGCCTCTCCCAAGGAGCTGGCCGTGCAGCGCACCCTCGTGGAGGACCTCGGCGGCACGTACCACCACGTCATAGGCGACGACGTCCCCGAGGCGCTGCTCGACTTCGCGCGGGGCGTCAACGCGACCCAGATCGTGCTGGGCTCCTCGCGCCGCAAGGCCTGGCAGTACGTGTTCGGGCCCGGCGTCGGCGCGCTCGTGGCCCGCGACTCGGGGCCCGACCTCGACGTCCACATCGTCACCCACGACGAGGTCGCCAAGGGCCGAGGGCTGCCCGTCGCGCGCGCCGCGCGGCTGGGCCGCTCCCGGGTCGTCACGGGATGGCTGACGGCCGTGGGGCTGCCCATCCTGCTGACGTATCTGATGACCACCTTCGACCCGGACGTCGGCTTCACCAACGACGTGCTGCTCTTCCTGGTCCTCACCGTCGCCGCCGGGCTCGTCGGCGGGCTGCTGCCCGCGCTGGCCTCGGCCGCGGTCTGCTCGGCGCTGCTGAACTACTACTTCACCGCGCCCACCCACGAGTGGACGATCAGCGACTTCCGCAACATCGTCTCCCTCGTCGTCTTCTTCGCCGTCGCGCTCGCCGTCGCCTCCGTCGTGGACCTCGCGGCCCGCCGTACGCACCAGGCGGCCCGGCTGCGCGCCGAGTCCGAGATCCTCTCCGTCCTCGCCGGCAGCGTGCTGCGCGGCCAGGACTCGCTGGACGAGCTGCTGGAGCGGGTCCGCGAGACCTTCGGCATGGACTCCGTCGCGCTGCTGGAGCGCGCCGACGAGCGCTCGCCCTGGACCTGCGCGGGCAGCGTCGGCACCGGGGAGGGCGCGAAGCCGCTCGTACGGCCCGACGACGGCGACGTCGACATGCCCGTCGGCGACCGCATGATGCTCGTCCTGCGCGGCCGCGTGCTGCCCGCCGAGGACCGCCGCGTGCTGGCCGCCTTCGCCGCGCAGGCCGTGGGCGTCCTGGACCGCCAGCGGCTCGTCGGCGAGGCCGAGCAGGCCCGTGAGCTGGCCGAGGGCAACCGCATCCGCACGGCCCTCCTCGCGGCCGTCTCCCACGACCTGCGCACGCCGCTCGCCGCGATCAAGGCCTCGGTCTCCTCGCTCCGCTCCGACGACGTCGAGTGGTCCGAGGAGGACGAGTCCGAGCTGCTGCGCTCCATCGAGGAGGGCGCCGACAAGCTCGACAACCTCGTCGGCAACCTGCTCGACATGTCCCGCCTCCAGACCGGCACCGTCGCCCCGCTGATCCGCGACATCAGCCTGGAGGAGGTCGTCCCCAAGGCCCTCTCCGGCGTCCCGGAGGGCAGCGTGCGGCTCGCCATCGCCGAGGCCCTGCCGCTGGTCGCCGTCGACCCGGGCCTGATGGAACGTACGGTCGCCAACCTCGTCGAGAACGCCGTCAAGTACAGCCCGCCCGGCAAGAAGGCCCTCATCAAGGCCAGTGCCCTCGCCGACCGCGTCGAGGTCCGCGTCATGGACCGGGGGCCCGGCGTCCCCGACAGCGACAAGGACCGCATATTCGAGCCCTTCCAGCGCTACGGGGACGCCCCCGGCGGCTCCGGCGTCGGCCTGGGCCTCGCGGTCGCACGCGGCTTCGCGGAGGCCATGGGCGGGACCCTGGAGGCCGAGGACACCCCGGGCGGCGGCATGACGATGGTCCTCACCCTGTGCGCCGCGCACGGCCGCGCCCCGGCCCGTGCCGTGCGCGCGGGCGCGGCACAACAACACAATGAACGGGAACGAGAGGAAATACCGCATGCACCGGGTGCTCGTGGTCGATGACGAACCGCAGATCGTCCGCGCCCTCGTGATCAACCTCAAGGCGCGGAAGTACGAGGTCGACGCCGCCCCCGACGGCGCCACCGCGCTCCGTCTCGCGGCCGACCGCCACCCCGACGTCGTCGTGCTCGACCTCGGGCTGCCGGACATGGACGGCGTCGACGTCATCCGCGGCATCCGGGGCTGGACGCGGGTCCCGATCCTCGTCCTGTCGGCCCGCCAGACCTCCGACGAGAAGGTCGAGGCCCTCGACGCGGGCGCCGACGACTACGTCACCAAGCCGTTCGGCATGGACGAGCTGCTGGCCCGGCTGCGCGCCGCCGTGCGCCGCGCCGAGCCCGCCGCCGGCTCCGCCGAGGACTCGGGCGTCATCGAGACCTCCGACTTCAGCGTCGACCTGGCCGCGAAGAAGGTCCACCGCGACGGCCGCGACGTCCGCCTCACCCCCACGGAGTGGCACCTGCTGGAGGTCCTCGTCCGCAACACGGGCCGCCTCGTCAGCCAGAAACAGCTCCTGAAGGAGGTCTGGGGCCCCTCGTACGGCACGGAGACGAACTACCTGCGCGTCTACATGGCCCAGCTCCGCCGCAAACTGGAGGCCGACCCCTCGCATCCGCGCCACTTCGTCACGGAACCCGGAATGGGATACCGGTTCGAGAAGTAACCCCGCGCCCGGCGGTACCCTGGCACTCATGACAGGCGCCACCCGTGAGCAGCGATCCACAGGAAACGGGCGTTTCCGGCGGTTTCTGGAGCGGCTCTCCACCTCGGAGGAGGACCTCCGCTCGGAGGAGCTGCGCCAGGAGGCCGCGGGCCGTGGATGCGCCCGTATTTCCGAATGCGCCGACCGCGACATGGTCCGCGTGACCGGTACGCTGCGCACCGTGACCCTGCGGCCGCGAGCCGGAGTGCCCACGCTGGAGGCCGAGCTGTTCGACGGTTCGGCCGCACTGGACGTCATCTGGCTGGGCCGCCGCGCCATCGCGGGCATCGAGCCGGGTCGCAAGCTGATCGTCTGGGGCAGGATCACGAAGAACCGCGGCCGCCCCGTGATGTTCAACCCGAAGTACGAGCTGCGACCCCTCGGACAGGAGTAGCGGGTGACCTCCCTCGACAAACCGGCCGCCGACGAGAACCAGGACGACGACCGGCCGGGTGATCAGGCCGTCACGGAGGCGGCGCTCTTCGAAGCCTTCGGCGGCATCCGCGGCCTGGTGGAGACCACCGTCCCCGGACTGGTCTTCATCACGATGTTCACGATCAACAAGAACATCCAGGCAGCCGCCATCGCCGCGCTGGTGCTGGCGGGGCTGATGACCGTGGTCCGGCTCGCCCGCAAGGACACCGTCAAGCACGCCTTCAGCGGCATCTTCGGCGTCGGTTTCGGCGTCGTCTTCGCGATGATGACGGGCAACGCGAAGGACTTCTACCTGCCCGGGATGCTCTACACGCTGGGCCTCGCCCTGGCCTATCTCGTCACCTCGGCCGCGGGCGTCCCGCTGCTCGGGCTCGTGCTGGGTCCGGTCTTCAAGGAGAACCTCTCCTGGCGCACCCGCAACCCGGGCCGCAAGAGGGCGTACACCAAGGCGAGTTACGCGTGGGGCCTCATCCTGCTGGCCAAGTGCGCGATCCTCTTCCCGATGTACTTCTGGGCCGACACCGCCAAGTTCGGCTGGGTCACGGTCGCGCTGAAGATCCCGCCGTTCCTGCTCGCCGTCTACCTCACCTGGATCTTCCTCGCCAAGGCCCCCGCGCCCATCAACGTCATCGCGGAGATGGAGGCGCGCGAGGAGGCCGAGGAGGCGGAGAAGGCGGCGGCCAAGGAGCAGGCCGCCGCCTCCGGTTCGGGTCGCCACCGCCGCTGAGAGCCCGTACGGGCACCTACGGCTGCGGGGTCCTACTGCTCGGCACGGACGGACAGGAGCTGTTCGAGCTGCTCCTCGCGGGCCGGTGCCGCCACGAACAGCAGCTCGTCGCCCGCCTCCAGCGCGTCGTCCCGGTCGGGCGTCAGCACCCGGTTGCCGCGGATGATGGTCACCAGCGAGGTGTCCTCCGGCCACGTCACGTCACCGACCCGCGTCCCCGCCAGGGCCGCCTCCGGCGGCAGCGTCAGCTCGACGAGGTTCGCGTCGCCCTGCGAGAAGCGCATCAGCCGTACGAGATCGCCGACGCTCACCGCCTCCTCGACCAGCGCGGACATCAGGCGCGGCGTGGAGACGGCGACGTCCACGCCCCACGACTCGTTGAACAGCCACTCGTTCTTGGGGTTGTTGACCCGCGCGACCACGCGCGGCACCCCGTACTCCGTCTTGCCGAGCAGCGAGACGACGAGGTTGACCTTGTCGTCGCCCGTCGCGGCGATCACCACATGGCAGCGCTCCAGCGCCGCCTCGTCGAGCGAGGTGATCTCGCAGGCGTCGGCCAGCAGCCACTCCGCCTGCGGCACCCGCTCGACCGAGATCGCCGTCGGCGTCTTGTCGATGAGCAGCACCTCGTGCCCGTTCTCCAGCAGCTCGCCCGCGATCGACCTGCCGACCGCGCCGGCCCCGGCGATGGCCACCCTCATGAGCCCGTCCTTCTGTTCGCATCTCCGCCCGCGCGGCAGGCCGCGGGGACCGTCGCCGTCTGCGGCCCGGCAGCCGCGCGTGCGTCGCTCACGGACCCTCCTCAGGACCCGAAGCGAAGACCTCTTCCACCCGTCCCACCTCGTCGGACCGCATCATCACGTGCACCAGATCGCCCTCCTGGAGGACCGTCTCCGAGGTCGGCAGCATCGCCTCGCCCAGCCGGGTGAGGAAGGCGACCCGCACCCCCGCGTCCTCCTGGAGCCTGCTCACGCGCTGTCCCACCCACGCGGGCGCCGCGTGCACCTCGGCGAGCTGCACGGCGCCGCTGGGGTCCCGCCACAGCGGCTCGGCGCCGGACGGCAGGAGCCTGCGCAGCATCTGGTCGGCGGTCCAGCGGACCGTCGCGACGGTCGGGATGCCGAGGCGCTGGTAGACCTCGGCGCGACGGGGATCGTAGATGCGCGCGGCCACATGGTCGATCCCGAACATCTCGCGTGCCACCCGGGCCGCGATGATGTTGGAATTGTCACCGCTGCTGACCGCCGCGAAGGCTCCGGCCTCCTCGATGCCCGCCTCGCGCAGGGTGTCCTGGTCGAAGCCCACACCTGTCACACGGCGGCCGCCGAAGCCGGATCCGAGGCGCCGGAAAGCGGTGGGGTCCTGGTCGATGACCGCCACCGTATGGCCCTGTCGTTCCAGGGTCTGCGCGAGCTCGGCTCCCACCCGTCCGCAGCCCATGATCACAATGTGCACGCCCGTCCCTTCATCCCGTACAGCGGGCCGTCTCAGCATCGCACGACTGACCGCATACGATCCTCTGCGTGTCCAGGATGACCGACGTACCGAAACGACTCCTCCTCGGGAGGGCGCTCCGCAGCGACAAACTGAGCGAAACACTGCTGCCGAAGCGCATCGCCCTTCCCGTCTTCGCCTCCGACCCGCTGTCGTCGGTGGCCTACGCACCGGGCGAAGTGCTGCTGGTGCTCTCGGTCGCGGGGGTCTCCGCGTATCACTTCAGCCCGTGGATCGCCGTCGCGGTCGTGGTGCTGATGTTCACCGTCGTCGCCTCGTACCGGCAGAACGTCCGGGCGTATCCGAGCGGCGGCGGGGACTACGAGGTCGCCACGACCAACCTCGGCCGCCGGGCCGGGCTGACGGTCGCCAGCGCGCTCCTCGTCGACTATGTGCTGACCGTCGCCGTCTCCATCTCCTCCGGCGTCGAGAACCTCGGCTCCGCGATCCCGTTCGTCGTCGAGAACAAGACACTCTGCGCGGTCGGTGTGATCGTGCTGCTCACACTGATGAACCTGCGCGGCGTACGGGAGTCGGGCAAGCTCTTCGCGATCCCGACGTACTGCTTCGTGATCGGCGTCTTCGGGCTGCTGCTCTGGGGCGTCGTGCGCGGCGTGCTCTTCGGCGACGAGATGCGCGCGCCGACCGCCGACTTCGAGATCCACAGCGAACAGTCCGGGCTCGCCGGCTTCGCGCTGGCGTTCCTGCTGCTGCGCGCCTTCTCCTCGGGCTGCGCCGCGCTGACGGGCGTCGAGGCGATCAGCAACGGCGTGCCCGCGTTCCGCAAGCCCAAGTCGAAGAACGCGGCGACGACGCTCGCCATGATGGGCGTCCTCGCCGTCACGATGTTCTGCGGCATCATCGGGCTCGCGCTCGCCACGGACGTCAAGATGGCCGAGAACCCGGCCAAGGACCTGCTGGACAACGGACACCCGGTGGGCTCCGACTACACGCAGAACCCGGTGATCTCCCAGGTCGCCGCCGCGGTCTTCGGCGACGGCTCGATCCCGTTCGTCTTCCTGGCCGCCGCCACCGCGCTCGTGCTCTTCCTGGCCGCCAACACGGCGTACAACGGCTTCCCGCTGCTCGGCTCGATCCTCGCGCAGGACCGTTACCTGCCGCGCCAGTTGCACACCCGCGGCGACCGGCTCGCCTTCTCCAACGGCATCGTGCTGCTCTCCGGCGCCGCCGCGATACTCGTCGCCGTCTACGAGGCCGACTCCACCCGCCTCATCCAGCTCTACATCGTCGGCGTCTTCGTCTCCTTCACCCTCAGCCAGACCGGCATGGTGCGGCACTGGAACCGGCTGCTCACCACCGAGACCGACCCCGCGCGCCGCCGCCACATGCACCGCTCCCGCGCCATCAACACCTTCGGCGCCTTCTTCACGGGGCTGGTGCTCGTCGTCGTCCTGGTGACCAAGTTCACCCACGGCGCCTGGGTCTCCCTGCTGGGCATGGCGCTCTTCTACGGCCTGATGACCGCGATCCGCCGGCACTACGACAGCGTCTCCGAGGAGCTGGCGGCCGAGGACCCGGGCGAGCGGACCGTACGCCCCTCGCGCGTGCACTCCCTCGTCCTCGTCTCCAAGATCCACAAGCCGACGCTGCGGGCCCTGTCCTACGCCCGGCTGATGCGCTCCGACCACCTGGAGGCCGTCACCGTCAACGTGGACCACGCCGAGACCGAGGCGCTGCGCAGGCAGTGGGACGAGCGCGGCATCGACATCCCGCTGACCATCCTCGACTCGCCCTACCGCGAGATCTCCAAGCCGGTCACCGAGTACGTCAAGCGGCTCCGCAAGGAGCAGCCGCGCGACGTGGTCAGCGTCTTCATCCCCGAGTACGTGGTCGGCCACTGGTACGAGCACGTGCTGCACAACCAGAGCGCGCTCCGGCTCAAGGGCCGCCTGCTCTTCACGCCGGGCGTCATGGTCACCTCCGTGCCGTACCAGCTCGAATCCTCCGAGCTGGCCAAGAAGCGCGCCCGCCGCCGCGAGGACTGGAACGCGCCGGGCTCGGTACGCCGCGGCCCCGTCAAGCAGCAGGGCAAGCAGTCCTCGGCGGGCCTGACGAAGCCGCGGGAGAAGTGACGCGGGCGGGGAAGTGACGGGGACGGGGAAGTGACGGGAACGGGGGGAGTGACGCGGGCGGGGGAACGGGGAGTGCCGGGGAAGTAGACTCGGCCGTTGCGGTTCCGACGGTCCCGGCCGCCGAGCCCTCCGCCCCTCCCGCCTTCCTTCCTCTGGAGCCCGTGCGCCATGCCCGAGTCCCCTGCCGACGCCGAAGCTGACGCCTCTGCCGCCTCCGCCGCCCCCTCCCTCGTGGGGGAGGAGTACGAGGTCGAGATCGGGCCCGTGGCGCACGGCGGCCACTGCGTAGCCCGTACGGAGGCCGGGCAGGTCCTCTTCGTACGCCATACGCTCCCCGGCGAGCGCGTGGTGGCGCGGGTCACCGAGGGGCGCGAGGACTCCCGCTTCCTGCGCGCCGACGCGGTGCGGGTCCTGGACCCCGCCAAGGACCGCGTGGAGGCCCCCTGCCCGTTCTCCGGCCCCGGGCACTGCGGCGGCTGCGACTGGCAGCACGTGAAGCCCGGCGCGCAGCGCCGCCTCAAGGCCGATGTCCTCGCGGAGCAGCTCCAGCGGCTGGCGGGCCTGACCCCGGAGGACGTCTCCTGGGACGGCACCGTCGAGCCCGCGCCCGGCGACAAGGTCGCCCCGGGCGAGGTCCCGTCCTGGCGCACCCGCGTCCGTTACGCGGTCGACGCCGAGGGCCGCCCCGGATTCCGCCGCCACCGCTCGCACGAGGTCGAGCCCGTCGACCACTGCATGATCGCCGCGCCGGGCGTGGACGAGCTGGGCATCGAGTCCCGTTCATGGCCGGCGATCGCGGAGATCGACGCGATCGCCGCCACGGGCTCGGCCGACCGCCAAGTCGTCCTCACCCCGCGCCCCGGCGGCCGCCTCCCGCTCGTCGAGCTGGACAAGCCGGTCTCCGTGCTGCGCGTGGGCGAGAAGGACGGCGCCGTCCACCGCGTCCACGGCCGCGACTTCGTCCGCGAGCGCGCGGACGGGCGTACGTGGCGCGTCGGCGCGGGCGGCTTCTGGCAGGTCCACCCGCGCGCCGCCGAGGTCCTGGTCGACGCGGTGATGCGCGGCCTGACCCCGCGCAAGGGCGAGATGGCCCTCGACCTCTACTGCGGCGTCGGCCTCTTCGCGGGCGCCCTCGCCGACCGCGTCGGCGAGCAGGGCGCGGTCCTCGGCATCGAGTCCACCAAGCGCGCGGTGGAGGACGCCCGCCACAACCTCGCCGACTTCCCCCGCGTCCGCGTCGAACACGGCAAGGTCGAACGCGTCCTCCCCCGCACCGGCATCACCGACGCCGACCTCGTCGTCCTCGACCCGCCCCGCACCGGCGCGGGCCGCGCGACGGTCACCCACATCGCCTCCCTCGGCCCCCGCCGCATCGCCTACGTGGCCTGCGACCCGGCCGCCCTCGCCCGCGACCTCAAATACTTCGCCACCGAGGGCTACAGGCCCCGCTTCCTCCGCGCGTTCGACCTCTTCCCGATGACGCACCACATGGAGTGCGTGGCGATTCTGGAGCCGGTGAAGAAGGGGGCCTGACCTGCACCTTTGGCGATGTGCATGATGTGCGCTGTGGGCGTTACGGGCGTTATCTTGACGCTGAAATGACGCTCGTGACGCTCATTGATCATGGTCACGACGGTGCTCTGAACTGGCTCTCCAGTTCCGTGCTGGCAACACCCTTTAGGACGTGTTGCGCATGGAAGGGGAACTCGGACCGGGCAAGCACGCCACCGCCGTCTACTGGAGGTCCGACACCTTCAAGAAGACCGAGACCTGGGACACCGACTGGCCGGGCTTCTGGCTCCACCCCACCGCCGTGACCCTGCGGCTGCGGGACGCCGAGGACATCGAGGTCGTCTGCGGCTCCGCCCACCTGTCCTACGCGGCCTGTACGGACCGCGCGGGCGAGGCCGAGAACCTGCTGCGCCTGCCCGACCGCGTCCACACGCCGGACGATGAGCAGCGCCGGAAGGCGCCCGTGCTCGCGCTGGGGCTCGATGGGAACAGCTACGCGGACGAGACCGGGCGCGTCCCCGGGGAGCCCGGGGCCCCGAGGCCGGAACAGATCAAGGACGTACAGCACCTGGCCCACCGCAGCCGCCACGCCCCCAGCGGCGAGCGGATCATGGACTGCGAGCCGCACCGCATCCTCACGGGCGGCGGGCTGACGGACACCGCCCGCTTCCACGCCCACCACAGCGGCCAAGCGGATCCGGTGGCCGCGACCTCGGAGGCCAAGCCGGCCCAGGGGCCCGCCACCCGTATCGACTTCCTCTTCACCAGCGGCCTGCTCGCGTCCGCGCTCACCCGCGTCGAGGTCGTGCCCATGACCGGCCTGTCCGACCACCACACCGTCCTGGCCGAGTGGGACCTCACGCTCCTGATCGAGATCTGCCGCGACCACTTCGGACTGGCGGCATGACCGGCAGCTCTGCCCTCCCGACCGAGCCGCGCGTGAAGGAAGAACGCCGTCTCCCCGGCCAGAGGGTGGTCCTGGTGGCCTGCTGGAACCTGATGGATGACGGCGGCATCACCGACCACGGTGACCCTGGCCGCCGCTGGCATCAAGGCCGCGACATCCTCCGCACCCACAAACCCGACCTCGTCCTCCTCCAAGGTCTCATCCACAGCCGCACCAGGGGACTTCCCCGCCTGGTCACGATGGGCAAGGCCCTCGGGCTCCACGGCCGCCTCTCACCGCCGGGGCCGCAAGAGGACCAGCCCAGCGCGGCCTTCTTCAAGGCCCGGACTCTTCGACCTCGAACGCGACCACGAGCACGACCGGCCGTGGTGGACACCGCCGTCTCACGTCGAGCTGAGGATGAGCGGGTGCCCGCTGCCCCTCCACGTGGTCTCCAGCACCTTCTGCGGCCACGACGAGGCGGTCCGGGCCAGCGAGGTCCGCTGGCTGACCACCCTCAACCAGCCCGCCCGCAACGCCCTGATCGGCGGCACCTTCCGCTCCTTCCCCGACCACCCGCCCGGCCGCGGCGAGCCCACCCCGCTGCCCGACCTCGCCACCGCTGATCCGGTCTTCCGCACACAGCGCACCCGATACGAGCGCGGCCAACAGGTCGCCGACACCATGCCCGACCGCATCCTGCGCGACAGCGGTCTCGTGGACGTCGCCCGGGAAGCAGCCGACCGGCACCGCCAGCACGCCGCCCTGGCTCCGACCACCGGCTACGCCCCCACCACCTGCGGCGGGCCGCAACGCACCGACCGGATCTACGTCACCCCTGGCCTTCGCGACGCCGTGCGCTCGGTCGAGGTCGTCGACACCGTCCACGAAGACGATGACGCCGCCGCCACACGCACAGTCTCCCCGCACGCCCTCCTCCTCGTGCGCCTCGATCGCGCCCAGATGGAGCACGCCCTCACCCCCGGCCACCGCGCCGTGCCGACAGCGACAAGGAGCCCCTCGTGAACCGCACCCCTCAAACGGTCGCCGCCCTGATCTGGAACCAGGAGCACGACGGAGGCCACCCCTCCCGCCTGGGGGACCGGGGAGAGAAGTGGCAGCCCGGCCAGGAGATGATCGGCGACCTGAAGCCCGACGTCGTACTGCGCCAGGAGATGACCCACTCGGCCAACTGGAACGGCCGGCTGAAGTTCGAGTCCGAGAACCTCCTGGGCCACCGCGTCTTCCTCGCCTCGCCCACCCCCGAGTCCCCCAACGCCACCGGGATCACGATCAACCCCGACCTCTTCGACGTCCACGCCGAGCAGAACCACACCACGCTCATGTGGCACCCGATCAAGCAGTTGACCGTCACGCTGCGCGGCTGCCCGCTACCACTCCACCTCGCCTCGTTCCACCTGTGCTGCTTCGACCCGCTCACCCGAGCGACCGAGGCCCAGCGGCTGACCATGCTCGCCCAGACCGGCATGCGCGCGCTGATCGGCGGGGACTGCAACTCCTACCCGCTGCGCTGGAACAGCGCCCTACCGCTGCCGGACTGGGACCAGGTCACCGATCTTTCCTTCAGGACCCGACGCACCCTCGGCCGCGACGAACAGGGCCGCTGGATCTCCGACACCGAGCCCGACCGGATCCTC
This sequence comes from Streptomyces albiaxialis, assembly GCF_039530985.1. Lineage (NCBI taxonomy): Bacteria > Bacillati > Actinomycetota > Actinomycetes > Kitasatosporales > Streptomycetaceae > Streptomyces > Streptomyces albiaxialis. Next base: position 1,369 of record NZ_BAAAPE010000014.1, on the reverse strand, counting down.
ACGTCCGCCGGATACACCGACTGCGCTCAGCACGCCGCCGACCACCTCGACCAGCCCAATGCGCTCGCGGCAACGGCCGGTCACCGTAAGCCAGGACAGGGCGGTCCGCAGCGCATCGACCGCGCCTACACCGCTGGCGGACTGCACGAGGCGATCGAATCAGTCGAAGTGCTCGACAGCCCAGAGGTCCTGGAACTCTCCGACCACGCACCCGTGCTCGTGCGCTTCGGCTACGAGCACCTGACGGCGCTGCTGAGCACTGGGGCAGCTCGCCGACCCGGGTGATTCAGACCGGCGAGAAGCTGCGGTGGAACCCCTCCTGCAACTCCTCGACCAGCTTCTAGTGGTTGCGAGTACCTTCTCCCCGTGAAACGACCCAAGCCTAGCGCCATTGCTTCTTCCTGCTTGGCCCGGAGAGGAACTACCGGGCCAAGCAGGACACTCAGTTGTAAGACTCGGCAACCACAACTCTGCTCATAGGTGGTCTTTTCTCAAGCGGTGCAGGAGCACAGGTGAGATCACACTGGCATCCGGCCCCGAAGAGGGTGGCGCCCTAGTCTGCTGCAGGTTCATTCGTTCATTCTGGCTTGCGAGGTGCTCCCTTCTTTCCTGAGTTGGTTGGCATGCCGAGGAAGAGGACGAGTAGAGCGGCTCCCATCGGTACCGCCGCGAGAACAATACTCCCGGTCGCCCCCTGAAAAACTGCGGCTCCCATCAGAAGAACCCCGGGAACCAGCGACACCTTACGGCCCAGGTAACCACCGTCTTGCGATATCTGTGTGAGATATCGACCGCGAAGCACCCCCGCGACTGCGGCGGCAGCGCCGGACGCTATCGCGATAGCAAGTAATGCCCAACCCTTGCCAGCGAAGAATCCAGCAGTCACAGCCAGGCAGCCGGCAACGAGCAGGAGGAACCGACTCGCAACCTTCATGGCCATTCTCCATCACACCTAGGTGGGTTGCTCCGAGATCAACAGGATGCCCCCATCGTAGTCAGTCCTGCTCCGATGGTGAGAACTCCTGCGGTTACGCCCGGCTTAGTGGTCGACCCGCGAGTTATCGGTGTTGATGAGATCGACTCTGAAATCGTGAAGATCCCGGCGCCAACGGTAAGGACCCCTGAGGCACAGCCCAAGTTCACGTTTGGGCGGCTGTTCCACAGTTCTCGGGCGAGCATTCCATATCCGCTCGCGGAGCGCTTCAAGCCTCCGCCTATGCGCTTCACGAGGTCTTCGCCCCAGTAGAGCCCGCTGGAGTCGGTGAGGTTGGTGGGGTCGCCTGCCGCGTAGAGGTAGGGGTTGGCTTCGAGACCTGAGGGGTCGGGTTGGGTGAAGCGGCCGGTGCGGGTGTCGTAGTAGCGGGCGGCG
>NZ_BAAAPE010000013.1:1069471-1121093 GCF_039530985.1 Streptomyces albiaxialis | reverse complement strand
GATGGTACTGCATGCGGGAGCGTGTGGGAGAGTAGGACACCGCCGAACTAAACATAGAAGAAGCCCCGTTGGCCATCGCGCCGACGGGGCTTTTTCGTGTTTACAGGGGCGCCGGGCTCCTACCGCTGTCCATTCCGTAAGCCCTGCTCTTCCTTCAGAGCTTTCCCGCTGCCTTGAGCGCCAGGTACGTGTCCGCGAGCGTCGGGGCAAGATCCGCGGGGAGGGCATCCACGACGATGACGCCGTGCCGGCGGAGACGTTCGGCCGTGTGCTGACGTTCGGCTTGGGCCTGAGACGCCGCGGCGGCTTCGTACACCGCGTCCACTGTGCCTCGTGCGTCCGCCATTTCCTGGATACGGGGGTCGGAAATGGCCGCCACCACGACCGTATGGCGCTGGGTGAGGAGAGGGAGGACTGGCAGGAGCCCTTCCTCTACCGGTGCGGCGTCGAGGCCCGTGAGCAGGACCAGCAGGGATCGGTGCGGCGCGATGCGGAGCGCTGCCGTGGAGATGCCGCGGGCGTCCGACTCCAGAAGCGCCGGTTCGAGCGGGGCCATGGCGTCGACGAGGGCCGGGAGGACCTGGTGAGCCGTGCGCCCGTTGACCGTGGCGCGGGGCTTCCTGTCGTAGGCCAGCAGGTCGACGCGGTCGCCCGCGCGGGACGCGAGGGCTCCGAGAAGGAGCGCCGCGTCCATGGAGACGTCGAGGCGCGGGATGTCGCCCACGCGGCCCGCGGAGGTGCGGCCCGTGTCCAGGACGAGGAGGACTCGGCGGTCGCGCTCGGGGCGCCATGTGCGGACGGCGACGGCGGACTGGCGGGCGGTCGCGCGCCAGTCGATGGAGCGGGTGTCGTCTCCGGGGACGTACTCGCGGAGGCTGTCGAATTCGGTGCCTTCGCCGCGGGTGAGGATGCTGGTCCGTCCGTCGAGTTCGCGGAGGCGGGCGAGCTTTCCCGGTAGGTGCTTGCGGCTGGCGAAGGCCGGAAGCACGCGGATGGTCCAGGGGACGTCGTGGTGGCCCTGGCGGGCGGCCAGGCGGAGTGGGCCGTACGAGCGCACGGTGATGCGCTCGGCGCGACGGTCGCCGCGTCGGGTGGGGTGGAGCGTGGTGGTGATGCGTTGGCGCTCGCCGGACGCGATGTGCAACTGATGGCGGCCCGGCGTCGCTTCGCCGGATGCCGGCCAGGAGCTCGGCGGCCAGGCGTCGCGGAGGTCAGCGTGCAGGGTGCGACGACTGGGGTTGGTGACAATCAGTGAGGCGTTCACGTGTTCGCCAAGTCGAACTGAGGTGTCACCGCTTCGAGTGAAGACGAGCTGATGGACTGGTGCGGCCCTCGCGAGGTCGTAGAGGATTGCGAGCAGCAGGGGGATCTCGACGGCGAGCAGACCAAGCCAGTGGGGGAGGAGAAGGCCGACGAGCAGGGCCCCGAGAGCTGCGATGAGGGCTGTGCGTCCGGTGAGTGCCATGAGTCAGGTCTCGCTGCCTCAGCGGGGGACCGGGACATGGGCGAGGATCGAGTTGATCACGCTGTCGGGGGTGACGCCTTCCATCTCGGCCTCGGGGCGGAGCTGGATGCGGTGCCGGAGCGTCGGCAGGGCGAATGCCTTGACGTCGTCGGGGATGACGTAGTCGCGCCCCATGAGCCACGCCCACGCGCGGGCGGCGGCGAGCAGGGCGGTGGCGCCTCGGGGGGAGACCCCGAGGGAGAGCGAGGGGGAATCACGCGTGGCACGACAGATATCGACGATGTAGCCGGTGACTTCGGCGGAGACCGAGGTCTTGGCGACCGCGGCACGGGCGGCTTCGATCTCCTCGGAGCCCGCGACGGCCCTGACGCCTGCGGCTTCGAGGTCCCGGGGGTCGAAGCCCTCGGCATGGCGGGTGAGGACGTCGATCTCGGCTTCGCGTGGCGGCAGAGGGACGTTCAGCTTCAGCAGGAAGCGGTCTAGCTGGGCCTCCGGAAGCGGATAGGTGCCCTCGTACTCCACCGGGTTCTGCGTGGCTGCCACGAGGAAGGGCTCGGGCAGCGCGCGGGGGGTGCCGTCGACGGAGACCTGGTGTTCCTCCATGGCTTCGAGCAGGGACGCCTGTGTCTTCGGCGGGGTCCGGTTGATCTCATCCGCGAGGAGAAGGTTGGTGAAGACCGGGCCGGGCTGGAAGGAGAACTCGGCGGTGCGGGCGTCGTAGACCAGGGATCCGGTGACGTCGCTCGGCATGAGGTCCGGCGTGAACTGCAGGCGCTTGGTGTCGAGTTCGAGGGTCGCGGCCAGGGATCGTACGAGCAGGGTCTTGGCGACGCCGGGTACGCCTTCGAGGAGGACATGGCCGCGGCACAGGAGGGCGACGACAAGGCCGGTCACGGCGGCGTCCTGGCCGACGACCGCCTTGCCGATCTCTTGGCGGAGCGCCTCTAGGGCGTCGCGGGCGCTGTCTGCGGAGGGGGCGCTCACGGGGTGCGGTCCTTGTCTCTCGGAGGTGAGGTGACGGAAGCGGGGGAGGCGACTGCGGTGATCTGTTGCTCGAACCGGTCCAGATCGTCGGCCAGTTGGATCATGGCCGCGTCGGTCGCCGGCGTCGGCCCGAAGAGGAGGGTGGTGATGTCGGGGGCTCGTGCGCTGTCCGGGCGGTGATCCGCGTGGTCGGCGAGGGCGGGGGCGAGGACCTCGGGGAAGTGCGCCTGGGAGAGGGAGACGCCCACGAGCGGCGCGAGGCGGGTGCGGGTGGCCGCGCGGAGCGAGGCCGCGGCGCGGTCGCGGGCGTTCGCCCTGCGGTAGAGGCGGGCCCTGCCCTCGGTGGCCTCGGACGCACGGACGGAGACAGGGAGGTGTTCATGGACGAGCGGGCCCAGGCGGCGTGCTCGCCAGAGGGCGACGAGCACGGCAGCGATGCCGAGCTGGAGCGTGGCCCATTTCCAGCCTGACGGGATGAGGTCGAGGAATCCGCGTTCCTCGCCCTCGGGCGGTGCGGTGCCGGCGGCGGGCGGCATGTACCAGAGGAGGTGGGGGCGCGAACCGAGCAGTTGGAGGGCGAGGGAGGCGTTGCCGTACTTGTCGAGGCGCTCGTTGGTGAGCGGGTCGCCGGTGCCGAGGAGGACGGTGTCGTTGTCGGGGGACTTCGTGAGTCGGAGAAGGGAGGGCAGGCCTTGGCGGAGGTAGCAGGCGTCCGTGTGTTTCAGGTTCGTGGAGTAGCGGTAGCCGCCGAGTTCGGCATCCCCTGCCCGGGTCGCCGTGGGGAGGTCGCAGTCGGGCGGGGTCTGCTGCACCGGTGCGGGGGTGGATGCCGCTCGTACGCCGGGGACGAGTGCGGAGACGGACGTGGCGTCGGGGGCGAGGAGGACGGTGCGGCCGCTGCGTTGGGCGGCGTCGCGGAGTTCGCGGCGTTCGTCGTCGCTCAGCCGGTCCGGGCGGGTGACCACGAGGGTGGTGTCGGGGCCTGCCTGGGCGGTGGCCTCGGCGGTGCTGGAGAGGACCTTGGTGGTGATGTCGCGGTCCGCGAGGAGTTCGGCGACGGCGCGGCTGCCGTGGGGGTCGGAGGAGCGGGGATCGAGGCGCCCGTGTTCGCCGCCGGAGCGGAGGGCTGCGATGGCCACACCTGCCACCGCCAGGACGGCGGCGGCCAGCAGGAACCCGCGTGTGCGCGACCACACCTGGCGTGCGGTGGGCGAGGTGGAGGTGGTGCTCAACTGCGCCCTCCGCCCCGGGAGGCCGCGGGCTCCCGGTCGTTCGCGGGAGCGGCCGGGGTGGCGCGGCGGAGCGCGGTGTCGAGATCGCGGAGGCGGAGGTACGCGGCTTCGTCGGCGGGGCGGTCCGCGTATGTCACCTCGTCGAAGGAGTGCGCCGCGGCTTGGAGGGCGTCTGCGTGTTCGGGCAGGGCGAGGCCTGCTTCGTCGGCCGCCTCGTCGGCGGTGCGGCCGGGGCGGGGGTCGAGGAGGGCACGTTCTTCCAGGGAGCGGACGAGAGCGCGCATCCGTTCCTGGACGGCTTCGCTCCAGCGGGCCTCGGAGGCGTGTGCCTCGGAGCTGGCGCGGTGGTCCGCGGCGGTGCGGGGGCGGTTGTCGAAGAGGGCGCTGGTGTCGCTCGTCGGCTGGGCGCGGAGTTTGCCGAGGCGCAGCCGGAGGGCGAGGGCCAGCAGGACGAGGACAGCGATGACGGCGATGAGGCCGGTGGGGCCGCCGGGTGTCGCGCCCGAGGCGGCGTCGAGGAGGGAGCTGATGCGGTCCCAGACCCACTCGATGATGCGCTGGAGGAGATTGGGGTCGTTCTCGTGGTACCGGGGCTTGGAGAGTTCGCGTTCCGCGTCCTCGCGTGCGGGGAGGCGTGGGGTGGTGACGGGGCCGTCGCCGTCGGCGCTCGTGAGGGCCGCCCGGTGGAGGGCGGCCACCGGGCGGAGCGCCGCGTCGGCGAGGCTCCCCGTCATCGGGTCAGCTTCCGGGGGTGGGGCGGTCGGCCTGCGGGTCGCCGTAGCCGGGGACTCCGGCGGCTCGTGCGAGTTCGAGGTCGAGGGCTTCCCGGCGGATGCGCTGGTCGAGGTAGAGCAGAGCCGTGACGCCCGCGCTGACGGGCAGCGAGATCGTGGAGGCGACCACGGAGCCGATGCCGGAGATGATCAGCGAGGTCCACCCGGTGGCCGCCGCGGCACCGGTGAGAGAGGTGCCGCCGTCTCCGCCGACGAGCGTGGCGATGAAGGTCGTGGGCATCTGGACCACGGAGGAGACGATGAACACCAGGATGAGCGCCAGGAGCTGGATGCCGAAGATGCGCCACCAGCTTCCCCGTACGAGCTTGGCGGAGCGGCGCATCGAGGTCAGGACGCCCTGCTTCTCCAGCATCAGTGCGGGCGCGGCGAGGCAGTAGCGGACCCAGAGCCAGGCGGCGGCGACGGTGCCGGCCAGCATGCCGAGGAAGAGGAAGGAGAGGGCGAGGTTCGCGGAGTCGCCGGCGACGGCGGCGAGGCCGGGGGTCAGGCAGAGCAGCATGACCACGGTGATGAGGACGGGGACGAGGAGGAGCAGGCCCAGGAGGCGCAGGAGTTGGGGCCGGGAGTCCCGCCAGGCCTCGCCGATGGTGACGCCGCGCCCGAGGACGGCCCGGCTGACGACGACGGTGAGCATGGCGGTGGCGATGACGCTGCCGAGCATGCCGACGACCATGGCGACGCCGAGGCTGCCGAGCGCGCCGCCGAGGGCGTCGGAGAACTCGTCGAGGGTCGGGTCGGGGTCGTTGCTGAGCGCGTCGAGGTCCCCGCTCTCGGGGAACCAGATGCCGACGGCGACGGTCGAGGCGAGCTGGGTGATGACTGCCACGGCCAGGGCGATGCCGAGCACCGTCCGCCAGTGGGCGCGCATGGTGCTCACGGCGCCGTCGAGGATCTCGCCGACTCCGAGCGGGCGGAGGGGCACGACGCCCGGCTTCGCGGCCTGAGGGGTCTGGGCCCACGGGGTGTTCCAGCCGCCGGGTGCGGGGCCGCCGGGCCCCGGCCGCCCCGGACCCGGACGGTTCGGGGGCGGTGGTGCCGCGCCCCAGCCAGGGGCGCCGGAGGCGGGGGGCTGCTGGGCCGACCAGTTGCGCGGGTGCTGGTCCGACGGGGCCTCGGTCCGGTCAGGCGCTGTGGGCGGCTGGTCGGACGGGGTCTGGGGCGTTGCCTCGGAAGTCGTGCGCTCCTTGTCGTCGTCCTGGCCCCCCTTCCCGGGGTTCGGGCGGGGGTCGGACGAAGAGGATCCGGGCGAAGCCCAGCCCGGAGAGTCGTTCACGTGAGGTCACCTCGGGGTGTGTGTAGCTCCGTCGCCTGGTTGGCTGCCATCGTGCCACGACGCGCAGTCACCGGGGTCATGCCCCGGGAGTCGCGGCTGCCTTCTGGAGGCACGCTGTCGCAAGGCAGACTGTTCGAATGGCTGAACAGTGTGGTCCGGCGCTTCGTTGGGAGGAGCTACCGGAAGGACCGGTGCTGGTGCTCCTCGACCAGACGCGGTTGCCCGCCGAAGAAGTCGAGCTCGTGTGTACGGACGTACCCGCGCTGGTGGCTGCGATCCAGTCGCTGGCGGTGCGAGGTGCCCCGCTGCTGGGCATCGCGGGGGCGTACGGGGTGGCCCTCGCGGCGGCCCGGGGGTTCGATGTCGCGGACGCGGCCGAGCAGTTGGCGCACGCGCGGCCCACGGCGGTCAACCTCGCCTACGGGGTTCGTCGTGTGGAGGAGGCGTACAAGGCGGCGATGGCGCGCTCGGGGAACGGGAGCCAGAGGGCCGCCGCGCAGGCGCTGGCCGAGGCGAGGGCGCTGCACCGGGAGGACGCGGAGGCGAGCGCGCGGCTCTCGGAGTACGGCAACGAGCTGCTCGGGGAGCTGGTGCCCGGCGGCGGGCTGCGGCTGCTCACCCACTGCAACACCGGCGTGCTGGTTTCCGGGGGCCAGGGCACCGCGCTGGGCGTCGTGCGGGCCGTGCACCAGGCGGGCGAGCTGAGGAAGCTGTGGGTGGACGAGACCCGGCCGCTGCTCCAGGGCGCGCGGCTGACGGCGTACGAGGCGGCACGGGAAGGGATGCCGTACAGCGTGCTGTCGGACAACGCGGCCGGCTCGCTCTTCGCCGAGGGCGAGGTGGACGCGGTGCTGGTGGGTGCCGACCGGATCGCGGCGGACGGCGCGGTGGCGAACAAGGTCGGTACGTATCCGCTGGCGGTGCTGGCCCGGCATCACGAGGTGCCGTTCGTGGTGGTGGCGCCGGTGACGACCGTGGATCTGACGACGGAGAGGGGGAGCGACATCGAGGTGGAGCAGCGTCCCGGGCACGAGGTGACGGAGATCCCACCGGTGCACAGGACCGGTGGCGGACCGGAGACGGGCGGGGGGATACCGCTGGCTCCGGTGGGCGCGCAGGCCTACAACCCGGCCTTCGACGTGACCCCGCCCGACCTGGTGACGGCCATCGTCACGGACCGTGGAGTGATCTCTCCTGTGACGGCGGACACCGTCGCGGAATTGTGTTCCACGTCACGAAAGGGAACGTCACGAACGCGTAATGGGATGATGAACGCATGAAGGGACGCGTCCTTGTCGTCGATGACGACACCGCACTGGCAGAGATGCTCGGCATCGTCCTGCGGGGCGAAGGCTTTGAGCCGTCGTTCGTGGCAGACGGCGACAAGGCGCTTGCCGCCTTCCGGGAGACCAAGCCTGACCTTGTGCTGCTCGACCTGATGCTGCCCGGGAGGGACGGCATCGAGGTGTGCCGTCTGATCCGGGCGGAGTCCGGGGTGCCGGTGGTCATGCTCACCGCGAAGAGCGACACGGTGGACGTGGTGGTCGGCCTGGAGTCGGGTGCCGACGACTACATCGTCAAGCCGTTCAAGCCCAAGGAGCTGGTGGCCCGGATCCGCGCGCGGCTGCGCCGCTCGGAGGAGCCCGCGCCGGAGCAGCTCGCGATCGGTGACCTGGTGATCGATGTCGCCGGGCACTCGGTGAAGCGTGAGGGGCAGTCGATAGCCCTCACGCCGCTGGAGTTCGATCTTCTGGTCGCGCTGGCCCGCAAGCCCTGGCAGGTCTTCACACGTGAGGTGCTGCTGGAGCAGGTGTGGGGATACCGGCACGCGGCCGATACGCGGCTGGTCAACGTGCATGTGCAGCGGCTGCGCTCGAAGGTCGAGAAGGACCCCGAGCGGCCGGAGATCGTGGTGACCGTGCGCGGCGTCGGCTACAAGGCCGGACCTAGCTGACATGTCCCGGAACGGCTCTGCTCCGCGCCGGTCCGGCGGGGGCCGGGCCGGGGGCCGGGAGTCCGATATCTCCAAGTTCGGGCGTTTGTGGCGAAGTGGGGTGCTCTTCTCCGACGGCTTGCTGCCGGAGGGGGCCACCGGCCCGGGCGCCCGGCCCATGGTGCGCTTCTTCGTGCGCTGGGTGCGCAGGCCGCTGCTGCCGGTGATGCGGCTGTGGCGCCGGAACATCCAGCTCAGGGTCGTCGCGGCCACGCTGCTGATGTCGCTCGGTGTCGTGCTCCTGCTCGGCATCGTCGTCATCGGCCAGGTGCGCAACGGCCTGCTGGAGGCCAAGGAGAAGGCCGCGCTGAGCCAGGCCACGGGCGGCTTCAGCGCCGCGCAGCAGCAGGCCGACAGCTCGGGCGGCGGCCGTACGGGCAGTGACGACAGCGTCCGTAGCGGCAGTGGGGTGCAGAACTCGGGCACCTGGCTGAACAACCTGGTGGAGCAGCTCGCCAGCGGTGGCCAGGGCGTGTACTCGGTTGTCGCGCTCGGGTCGAAGAGCAACGAGGCCCCGTTCCTGGGGAGCGGGAACGTCAGTACGCGCGGTCCGCGCTCGTCCGGGGACATCAAGCCGGAGGAGAGCGTTCCGGAGGACCTGCGCGAGGCGCTGGACCGCAAGACGGGCATGCACCAGCGGTACGCACGCGTCGTACGGCAGGACGGCGGGAGCGATCCTGCGCTGATCGTCGGCAAGCGGCTCAACGACGCGCGGGGCAATCCCTACCAGCTCTACTACGTCTTCCCCTTCACGCAGGAGGAGGAGTCGTTGAGCCTGGTCAAGGGCACGCTGGCGACGGCCGGGGTGTTCGTGGTCGTGCTGCTCGGGGCGATCGCCTGGCTGGTGGTGCGGCAGGTGGTGACGCCCGTACGGATGGCGGCCGGGATCTCCGAGCGGCTGGCGGCCGGGCGGCTCCAGGAACGGATGAAGGTCACGGGCGAGGACGACATCGCCCGGCTGGGCGAGTCCTTCAACAAGATGGCCCAGAACCTCCATCTGAAGATCCAGCAGCTCGAAGAGCTGTCGCGGATGCAGCGGCGCTTCGTCTCGGACGTCTCGCACGAGCTGCGTACGCCGCTGACGACGGTGCGGATGGCCGCCGACGTGATCCACGAGGCGCGTGAGGACTTCGACCCCGCGACCGCGCGTTCGGCGGAGCTGCTGCTGGGCCAGCTCGACCGTTTCGAGTCGCTGCTCGGCGACCTGCTGGAGATCAGCCGTTTCGACGCGGGAGCGGCCAATCTGGAGGCCGGGCCCGTCGACCTGCGGGACATGGTCCATCGCGTTGTCGAGGGGGCCGAACCGCTGGCCGACCGCAAGGGCAGCCGGGTGCTGATACTCGGCGACGAGCGGCCCGTGATCGCCGAGGCCGACGGCCGCCGCATCGAGCGCGTCCTGCGGAACCTGGTGGACAACGCCATCGAGCACGGCGAGGGCCGCGACGTCGTCGTCCGCCTGGCGACGGGGAACGGCACGGTGGCCGTGGCCGTACGGGACTACGGCGTCGGGCTGAAGCGCAACGAGGTGGACAAGGTCTTCAACCGTTTCTGGCGGGCCGATCCCGCGCGGGCCCGTACGACGGGCGGCACGGGGCTGGGGCTCTCCATCGCGCTGGAGGACGCGCGGCTGCACGGCGGCTGGCTCCAGGCGTGGGGCGACCCGGGGGACGGTTCGCAGTTCCGGCTCACGCTGCCCTGCACGGCGGGCGACGCGCTGCGGGCCTCGCCGATACCGCTGGAGCCCGCCGACTCGCGCCGTCGGCGCGGACTGGACGGCACGATTCCGGCACAGCCGTCGGCGGAGTCGGGCGTCCCTGTCGCGTCCGTCTCCGCCGGACGGAGCGCCCCCGCGCGCGCCGAGCTTCCCGCGGGCCGGAGCGAGCCGCGCGACGAGCGCGCGCCCGGCGGACGCGGGGGAGCGGGTGGCACAGGAAGCGCCGCGGGGCCCGGCGGAGCCTCCGGTTCCGCCGGATCCGGAGGACGCGCATGAGGGAGCGGGACACCGGGGCCGGCGAAGGCACCGGGATCGCCACGAGCAGAGCCGGAAGCGGGAGGGGCGCGGAGATGGACGCGGACGTGCGGCGACGGCGACAGTCCGGGCGGTCCGGGTCGTCCGGGCGGTCCGGGCGTTCCGGCGGGTACGGGCGCCGGTGGCGGTCCGTCCGCCGCGTACGGGCCCTCGCGTCACTGGCCGTGCTGGGGGCGCTCCTCGCCGGCTGTGCCTCCATGCCGGACGAAGGCGGGCTGGACCGGGTCAACTCCTCGCACCGCGCCCAGGCTGACACCCAGGTGCGCGTCTACAGCGTGAGTCCCCAGAAGGGCGAGACCCCGCAGCAGATCGTCCGGGGATTCCTGGAGGCGACGACGAGCGACGAGGCCAACTTCCCGACCGCGCAGGAGTATCTGACGCCGCAGATGGCGCGCGCGTGGAACCCGTTCTCCGGGACGCATGTGCTCTCGTCCGGGCCGAGCGTACGGAAGGCGCCGAAGGCGGAGCGCGATCTGCCGGGCAAGGACGGCTACGTCACGCAGGTCACGGGCAGGCGGATGGCCGAGGTCGACCGTAAGCACGCGTATTCGCCGGCCAAGGGCGAGTACAACGCGAGGTTCTATCTGACCAAGGTGGACGGTCAGTGGCGGATCGACCGGATGCCGGACGGGCTCGTGCTCGGCCAGTCCGACTTCCAGCGCATCTACCGGCCCATCAACAACTACTACTACGCCGAACTCGGCCCGGACTCCGAGTCGGTGACGAACGGCAAGAACGTCCTGGTCGCCGACCCGGTCTATCTGCGGCGCAGGATCAACCCGGTGACGGAGACGATCGCCGCGCTGCTGGAGGGACCGACGGGATGGATCGACCCCGTCGTGAAGACCGCCTTCCCCAGGGGCACACGGCTCGCGCCCAAGCAGCGTCATCTGACGCTCGACGACGCGGGCGCGCTGACGGTACGGCTGAACGCGAAGGGATCGAGAGCGAGCCGGACGCAGTGCGACAGGATGGCCGCACAGGTGCTCCACAGCGTGCAGGACCAGGCGTCCGCCAAGGTCAGCAAGGTCGATCTGCGTGGCCCGCAGGGCGCCGAGATGTGCACGCAAACGCGCGAGGACGCCGCCGACTACCAGCCGGGCAGGCTCAACGGCAGCGCCAAGCGGGTCTACTTCATCGACAAGAACCACCGCGTGACGGCCCTGGGACGCCACTTCGACCAGCCCGAGCCCGTCGAGGGCGCGCTGGGCACCGGCAAGGTCGAGATGGGCGCGGTCGCGGTCAACCGTCCGGAGAAGGAAGCGGCGGCCGTCACCCGGGGACGCCGTTCGCTCTACGTCGCGTCCCTGGAGGGCGGGCCGGGGACGCTGGGCGACCCCGTGCTCATGAGCAAGGCGAAGCACGAGGACGACCGGCTGACGGCGCCCAGTTGGGACGGGCTCGGGGACCTCTGGATCGCCGACCGCGACCCGAAGAACCCGCGGCTGCTGCGGCTGCGCGGCGGCAAGGAGAAGCCGGAAGAGATCGAGGTGCCGGGCCTGCGCAAGGGGCAGCGCATCGAGTCGGTGAAGATCGCCTCGGACGGCTTGCGGATAGCGCTGCGGGTGCGTGAGCCGCAGGGAAGCTCGACGTTGCAGCTCGGGCGCGTGCACCACGGCGGTACGACGAAGAAGCCGGAAGCGAGCGTCGCCGCGCTGCGCCCTGTGGCCCCGCAACTGGAGGACGTGGTCGCGGCGTCGTGGGCGGGCGGCAGCAGGCTCGTCGTCGTCGGCCGGGAGTCCGGCAGCGTGCAACAGCTCCTCTACATGGAGACGGACGGCTCGGCCTCGGACCAGCCCACGCTTCCGGGCATCAACGATGTGACGGGCGTGGCCGCCTCGGAGGACGAGAACAGGCCGCTGCTCGCGGACTCGGAGGACGGCATCGTGCGGCTTCCGCCCGACTCCAACTGGAGAACGCTGACGGGGGAGGGCTCGGCGCCCGTCTACCCGGGCTGAGGCGGGCGGGGCAGACCCCGCGTTTCCGGGGCCGCCACCCCGCGTTTCCGGGGCCGCCGGGAGTTATCCACAGGGCTGGTCGGCCCGGCACCCGGCTGGGACAGTGAAGTCATGCGGGAGTTGTGCCACACGCTCCGGCAGGAAATCGCAGGTCTGGTGCTGCCCATGGGCTGTGCCGGGTGCGGCTGTCCGCGGACGAGGGACGGTCTGTGTGACGAGTGCAGCAGCGTGCTGACAGGCGCGGTGCCGCGGCGGGTCTGGCCGTCGCCGGTGCCGTCCGGATTGCCTCCGGTCTACGGGACGCTCCCGTACGCCGACGAGGCACGGGCCACGCTGCTCGCTCACAAGGAGCGCGGTGCGCTGCGGCTCGCCGCGCCGCTGGGAGCCGCGCTCGCCGGGGCCGTACGGGCGGCTGCCGCCGGGCCCGTTCCCGGACGGCTACGGGACCGGTGGGGCCGACAGGAGGGCCGCCAGGAGGACCGGCAGCGCGGCCTACGCGGCCCGCGGGGCGGCCAGGGGCGCGAGAGTGCGCGGGCGCTCGTCCTCGTGCCGGTGCCGTCCGCGCGCCGGGCCACGGCCCGGCGAGGGCACGACCCGGTGCGGAGGATCGCGCGGGCGGCCGCCGCGCGGCTGCGGAGGGACGGTGTCCCGGCGCGGATGCTCCCTGTGCTGCGGCAGCGGCGGGCCGTGGCCGACCAGGCGGGTCTGACGGCCGCGCAGCGGGCGGAGAACCTGCGGGGTGCCCTGGAGGTGGTGCCGGGCGTCGGGAGCCTGCTGACGGCGGAGGAGACGGTGCTGGTGGACGATCTGATGACGACGGGCGCCTCGCTGGCGGAGGCGGCCAGAGCGCTGGGAGGAGTGACGGGAGCCGCTGTGCTCGCTGTCCGTACCGGTTCGCGGGCGGACTGACGACAGATTGACGAGATGGGGTCACCAAGGGTGCGAAAAGGCGCCTTGGAAAGCTGTCCGGAACTCGATGACCACCGGCAACGTTGCAGGTGATACGAGGGAAACTTCGCCCGAACGGAGGTACGTACCGGTAGGGGGTGCCGACTCTCCCCCACTGGAGGTACGTTCGGATTGGGTGGCGATCTTCCCTGCGGGGGAGAAGGAGGTGAAAGTCGCAAGCCGACCTTGTGCCGGAGAGCGAACGGCAGGAGGCCGAGCCTCCGGCGTCAGTGCACCAAGGACGGGCTCCGCACGTCACGACGGACCCGTCCGGGAACGGAGTTCTGCGTGGACATCGTCGTCAAGGGCCGCAAGACAGAGGTGCCCGACCGGTTCCGCAAGCACGTGGCCGAGAAGCTGGAGAAGATCAAGAAGCTCGACGGAAAGGTGATCAACCTTGATGTCGAGGTGTGCAAGGAGCACAACCCCCGGCAGGCCGACCGTTCCGACAGGGTGGAGATCACCCTGCGTAGTCGAGGACCGGTCATCCGTGCGGAGGCAGCGGCCTCCGATCCCTACGCGGCGCTGGACCTGGCGTCCAGCAAGCTCGAAGCGCGGCTGCGGAAGCAGCACGACAAGCGCCGGGTGCACCGCGCGGGGGGCCGCTCCCCGATGAGTGTGGCGGCGGCGACCGCCCACCTCGCGTCGGAGCTCAACGGAGAACTCGACGCGGCCGCGCGCCCGGCGGCCGCCCCCGAGGACGACGGGCAGCCGGTGATCACCAAGATGGGATCGCTGGAGATCCAGGGTGAGGGCCCGCTCGTGGTCCGGGAGAAGACGCACGCCGCGGCGCCCATGACGCTCGACCAGGCGCTCTACGAGATGGAGCTGATCGGGCACGACTTCTATCTGTTCGTCGACTCCGAGACAAAGCAGCCGAGCGTCGTCTACCGGCGGCACGGCTATGACTACGGCGTGATCCATCTGGAGCCGGACCCGTTCGTCGAGGAGCCTCCGCACGGCGCGGGTGGCGCACTCAACGCTTGACGGGGCCCGGTGAGCCACCGGCCAGATGAACGCGCCCCCGGCAGGGTCTGGAACCCGGCCGGGGGCGCGGGCATGAGTAACATCTGGACACACACCAACCGCCTTTCTGCGGAGCGGGGTTGGTGCGGCATAGGGTGCAGGGGGAGGAACGATGGTGGAGAGCTTCGGGCCAGCGATGCCCGTGCCCGATGCACACCCGCGTCCGGAGGCGGAGGAGCCGCACGAGAGAGAGCGCCGCAAGGAGCCGATCCGGGTTCTCGTGGTGGACGATCACGCGCTGTTCCGGCGGGGGCTGGAGATCGTCCTCGCGCAGGAGGAGGACATCCAGGTCGTCGGTGAGGCCGGGGACGGCGCGGAGGCCGTGGACAAGGCCGCCGATCTGCTGCCCGACATCGTGCTGATGGATGTCCGGATGCCGAAGCGGGGCGGGATCGAGGCGTGCACCTCCATCAAGGAGGTAGCCCCCAGCGCGAAGATCATCATGCTGACGATCAGCGACGAGGAGGCCGATCTCTACGACGCGATCAAGGCGGGGGCCACGGGATATCTCCTCAAGGAGATCTCCACGGACGAGGTCTCGACGGCCATCCGGGCCGTCGCGGACGGTCAGTCGCAGATCAGCCCGTCGATGGCGGCCAAGCTCCTCACCGAGTTCAAGTCGATGATCCAGCGCACCGACGAGAGCAAGCTGGTGCCCGCTCCCAAGCTGACCGAGCGGGAGCTGGAGGTCCTCAAGCTCGTCGCCACCGGGATGAACAACCGGGACATCGCGAAAGAGCTCTTCATCAGCGAGAACACGGTCAAGAACCACGTGCGGAACATCCTGGAGAAGCTCCAGCTCCACTCCCGGATGGAGGCCGTGGTGTACGCGATGCGGGAGAAGATCCTCGAAATCCGGTGACCGGCCGGCCGGTCACCGGTCTTCCCGTGTCCGTACGCGGTCCCGCCCCCACGGCCCCCGCCCCTGGGTCTGAGCCCGGGGCCCAGGCCGGGCTCCGGTCCCCCGAGCAGACCCTCAGGCCGTGCCCAGTGCCGTCTTCAGGGCCGACTCCAGCGGGGTGCGTACGGCCTCCGGCTCGCAGCGTTCCACGCGGACCGTGTCGCAGCCGACCCACTGCGCCGCCTCGCGCAGCGCCCGCGCCATCGGCTCCGCGTCGCGCTCGCCGCGCACGGAGAGCTGCCGGGCGACCAGCGTGGTCCCCTCGCGGGCCGGGTCCACGCGGCCGACCAGCTTGCCGCCCGCCAGCAGGGGCATCGCGAAATAGCCGTGCACACGCTTCGGCCTGGGCACGTACGCCTCCAGCCGGTGTGTGAAGCCGAAGACACGCTCCGTACGCGCCCGGTCCCAGATCAGCGAGTCGAAGGGCGACAGCAGCGTCGTACGGTGCCTGCCGCGCGGGGCCGTCTCCAGCGCCGCCGGGTCCGCCCAGGCGGGCCTTCCCCAGCCCTGGACCTCGACCGGCACCAGCTCCGTGTCCGGCAGGGCCGCGTCGACCTGCTCGGCCTTGAGGCGGTGGTAGTCCGCGAGGTCCGCGCGCGTGGCGACGCCCAGCGCGGCTCCCGCCTGGGCCACCAGGCGCCTTATGCAGGTGCGGTCGTCGAGGTCGTCGTGGAAGAGGGCGTCGGGGACGGCGCGCTCCGCCAGGTCGTACACCCGCTTCCAGCCGCGGCGCTCGGCGACGACGACCTCGCCGGTGTCCAGCAGCCACTCCACCGCGATCTTGCTCTCGGACCAGTCCCACCACTCGCCCCCGTTCCGCCCGCCGCCCAGCTCGGCGGTGGTCAGGGGGCCCTCCGCCTTGAGCTTCTCGCGCACGGCGGCGGACGAGCCGTCCCGGTCCTTCATCTGGTGCCAGCGGTGTCCCCGCTCGCGGAAGGCGCGCCTGCGGAACGCGAAGTGCGGCCATTCCTCGACGGGCAGCACGCAGGCGGCATGCGACCAGTACTCGAAGCTGTGCCCGCCCGACCAGTACGCGGACTCCACCGCCTCGCGGCCCACGGCGCCCAGGCGTGCGTACGGCACCAGCTCGTGGGAGCGGGCCAGCACCGAGATCGTGTCGAGCTGCACGGCGCCGAGGTGCCGCAGCACTCCGCGCACCCCGGCGCGGCGGTCCGGGGCGCCGAGCAGTCCCTGTGCCCGGAGCGCGATCCTGCGGGCCTCGTCGGCGGAGAGCGAGTGTTCAGGACGGTGTTCAGGACGTACGGGGGAGACCATGCGGCACACCCTAAGTGGCGCCACTGACAGTCCACTTCCCGTCGGTACGACCGTGCCGCCCCCGCGTCCGGAAGGCGGCTCAGGAAGCCGGCGGGCCCGGCAGGTAGGGCGTCTCCTGGCCGCGTCCCCAGTCCGACGGCAGCAGCGCCGCGATCCACGCGTCGCGCCGCGTGCCCCGGTGGACGATACGGGCGCGCTGTACGCCCTCCAGGACGAAGCCGACGCTGCGCGCGACGCCCAGCGAGCCCTCGTTCCCGACCTGGGCGACCCACTCCAGGCGTTCGACGCCCAGGTCGGCGAAGGCCCAGCGGGCCACCGCGCGGCCCGCCTCGGCCGTGTAGCCCCTGCGCCGCTGGTCGCGCGCCGTCCAGAAGCCCAGCTCGGCCTGGCGTTCGGCCGTCCTCAGGTGCGCGATCCGCACCAGGCCCATCGCGCCGACCAGGGCGCCCTCGTGCGTGAAGACGCCGAAGTTGTACATGGTGTCGTCGCTCCAGCCCTCCGGGCTGGTGAGGCCCACGAACTCCTCGGCGTGCTTGCGCTCGTACGGATCCGGCAGCGGTACCCAGCGCAGGATGTCGGGGTCGTCGCAGGCGGCGGCCACCGCGTCCGTGTCCTCTTCTTGAAGAGGGCGCAGTATGAGGCGCTCCGTACGGAGTGTGATGGGTTCCATATCCCGATTGTGCCGCCCGCCTCTCCGGCACCTTCGGGGGCTCCGGCACGTTGGGGGTACAGGGGCAGTCGTCCCTCGCATACGATGGCCGGTGCGGCGAAGGCCCTCAGCAAGGAGAGGACCCCGTGCCCGCGCACAGACAGTGCAGACCGTGCCAGGCCCGACCGGCAAGGAGCCACCCTAAGTGTCCGTCTTCGGCAAGCTCATGCGCGCAGGTGAAGGGAAGATCCTGCGCAAGCTGGACCGCATCGCGCGGCAGGTGAATTCCATCGAAGAGGACTTCGTCGGCCTGTCGGACGCCGAGCTGCGAGCCCTCACGGACGAGTACAAGGAGCGCTACGCCGAGGGCGAAAGCCTCGACGACCTGATGCCGGAGGCCTTCGCGACCGTTCGCGAGGCGGCCAAGCGCGTGCTCGGTGAGCGGCACTACGACGTGCAGTTGATGGGTGGCGGCGCGCTGCACCTCGGCTATGTCGCCGAGATGAAGACCGGTGAGGGCAAGACCCTGGTCGGCACGCTCCCCGCGTATCTGAACGCGATTTCGGGCCGGGGCGTGCACATCGTCACGGTCAACGACTATCTCGCGCAGCGCGACTCGGAGTGGATGGGCCGCGTCCACCGTTTCCTCGGTCTGACGGTCGGCTGCATCGTCGCCAACATGACCCCGGCCGAGCGCCGCGAGCAGTACAACTGCGACATCACCTACGGCACGAACAACGAATTCGGCTTCGACTATCTGCGCGACAACATGGCGTGGTCGAAGGACGAACTCGTGCAGCGTGGCCACAATTTCGCGATCGTCGACGAGGTCGACTCGATCCTCGTGGACGAGGCGCGTACGCCGCTGATCATCTCCGGCCCCGCCGACCAGGCCACCAAGTGGTACAGCGACTTCTCCAAGCTGGTGAAGCGCCTGGAGAAGGGCGAGGCGGGCGACCCGCGCACGCAGAAGCCCGAGACCGGTGACTACGAGATCGACGAGAAGAAGCGCACCGTCGCCATTCACGAGGCCGGTGTCGCCAAGGTCGAGGACTGGCTCGGCATCGACAATCTCTACGAGTCGGTGAACACGCCTCTGGTCGGTTATCTCAACAACGCGATCAAGGCCAAGGAGCTCTACAAGAAGGACAAGGACTACGTCGTCATGGACGGCGAAGTCATGATCGTCGACGAGCACACCGGCCGTATCCTCGCGGGCCGCCGTTACAACGAGGGCATGCACCAGGCCATCGAGGCCAAGGAGCAGGTCGATATCAAGGACGAGAACCAGACGCTCGCCACGATCACCCTCCAGAACTTCTTCCGGCTCTACGAGCGCGAGGACCAGAACGGCAAGAAGACCCCGGGCCTGTGCGGCATGACCGGTACGGCCATGACGGAGGCCGCGGAGTTCCACCAGATCTACAAGCTCGGTGTGGTCCCCATCCCGACCAACCGTCCGCTGGCCCGCGCCGATCAGGCCGACCTGATCTACCGGACGGAGGTCGCCAAGTTCGACGCGGTCGTCGACGACATCGCGGAGAAGCACGCCACCGGCCAGCCGATCCTCGTCGGCACGACCTCGGTCGAGAAATCGGAGTACCTCTCCAAGCAGCTCACCAAGCGCGGCGTCCCGCACCAGGTGCTCAACGCGAAGAACCACGAGCGTGAGGCCCTGATCGTCGCCGAGGCGGGCCGTAAGGGCGCCGTCACCGTCGCGACGAACATGGCCGGACGAGGCACCGACATCAAGCTCGGCGGCAACGCGGAGGGCATGGCGGAGAACGAGCTGCGCGACCGCGGCCTCGACCCGAACGAGCACGTGGAGGAGTGGGCCGCGGCCCTCCCCGCCGCGCTGGAGAAGGCCGAGAAGTCGGTCAAGTCGGCGGTCGACGAGGTCAAGGAGCTCGGCGGGCTCTACGTGCTGGGCACCGAGCGCCACGAGTCCCGCCGGATCGACAACCAGCTCCGGGGCCGTTCCGGCCGTCAGGGCGACCCGGGCGAGTCCCGGTTCTACCTCTCGCTGGGCGACGACCTGATGCGCCTGTTCAAGGCCCAGATGGTCGAGCGCGTGATGTCGATGGCGAACGTGCCGGACGACGTCCCGATCGAGAACAAGATGGTGACCCGCGCCATCGCCTCCGCCCAGTCCCAGGTCGAGCAGCAGAACTTCGAGATCCGGAAGAACGTCCTCAAGTACGACGAGGTCCTCAACCGGCAGCGCGAGGTCATCTACGGCGAGCGCCGCCGCGTCCTGGAGGGCGAGGACCTGCACGAGCAGGTGCGCCACTTCATGGACGACACCATCGAGGCGTACGTGCAGGCGGAGACCGTCGAGGGCTTCGCCGAGGAGTGGGACCTGGACCGGCTGTGGGGCGCCTTCAAGCAGCTCTACCCGGTGAAGGTCACCGTGGAGGACCTGGAGGAGGCCGCGGGCGACCGCGAGGGCATCACGGCCGACTTCATCATCGAGTCCGTCAAGGACGACATCCACGAGCAGTACGACGCGCGTGAGCAGGAACTCGGCTCGGACATCATGCGCGAGCTGGAGCGCCGCGTGGTGCTCTCCGTCCTGGACCGCAAGTGGCGCGAGCACCTCTACGAGATGGACTACCTCCAGGAGGGCATCGGCCTGCGCGCGATGGCCCAGAAGGACCCCCTGGTCGAGTACCAGCGCGAGGGCTACGACATGTTCCAGGCCATGATGGAGGGCATCAAGGAGGAGTCCGTCGGCTATCTGTTCAACCTGGAGGTCCAGGTCGAGCAGCAGGTCGAGGAGGTGCCGGTCGAGGACGCCAAGCCCGAGCAGCCCTCGCTCCAGAAGGACGCGGTTCCGGCCGGGGCCTCCGGCGGCCCGGCGCCCGCGATCCGCGCCAAGGGACTGGACGCCCCGCAGCGCCCGGACAGGCTGCACTTCTCGGCGCCGACCGCCGAGGGCGGTGTCGTCGAGGGCGAGATGGACGCGGGCGGCAGCGCGACCGAGCCGGGCGGCCCGATCCGTTCGCAGGCCGACGGCATGACGCGCGCCGAGCGCCGCAAGGCCCAGAAGGGACGCCGCAAGAAGAAGTGACGTGAGCGGCCATGGGCCGCGCGTGACGGACGTCCGAGAGGGCCGGGTTCCCGGGAGAGGGGCCCGGCCTTCTCGTATGCCCGCACAGGCCGTCGGGGCCGTCGGGAGCGTCAGGGCCTCAGGGCCTCAGGGGGTGTCCAGCTCGATCGCCGTGCACTGCCAGCGGCGGTCCTGGCTCAGCTCCAGGCGGAAGGCCATGGCGCGCTGGCGGCCTCCCGTGGCGATGCGGGCGAACGCCTCGATCACGCCGTCCCGCGGCTGGGTGCCCCGGGCCTCCAGCACCGCGGGCGTCGTACGGTCGGCGCCGCGCGGACGGAGCGGGGCCAGCGGGGCGAGCCCGGCGAGACGGTCGTACGCGGCGCCTCGGGCGTGCGCCAGGAGCGTATGGACGGGGCACTGGCCGCTCAGTACGAGGAGCAGCCGGCGGGCGAACCAGAACGGCGGCTGGCGCTCGCGGGAGCGCATCGCCGCCGCGCGCAGGGCCGAGTCGGCGGGGCGGCGCGAGTCCCGCCTGCCGGGCGGCCGGGACGGCGCGGAGCCCGCGCGTCCGCCGGGGCGTCCGGGCGGCGCGGCGGCGGACGACGAGCGGCTTCCGGGACCGCGCCCGCCGGGTCCCCGCCCGCCGCCGGGGCCAACGGCACGGGGCGCGGTCCTGGACCGGTCCGGAGAAGCGGAGGGAGCGGAGGGAGCGGAGGGGGAAGCGGAGGGAACGGAGGCGGAAGACGAGGACGCGGACGTCGGAGCGGGTCCGGACGAGGAAACGGACGAGGTAGCGGACGAGGACGGCGGCGTGGGTGCGGACGCGGGCGTGGTCATGGACAGAGGTCCCCCGTGGAGTGCGTTCCGGCCCGGCGGATCAGATACCGGGCGGTAACCGAGTGGCTGGGATCGGTTGTAGCCGTGCCGGGTGCGGGCCGCAACGGGTGGGGGTGACGGCCGGAGGGTCCCGGAGCGGTTCACCTATCAGGAGTCATCGGCGTACCGGTGTTGCCATCACGCGTCCTCTACCTGCGGTTTCGCGGAACGTCCCGCGGCGGTCGGCCACGGCGGCGCGTGGAGCGGGACCGTATGCTGGCGTCACACCCGGTTCGGCGATACACGAAAGCGGCAGCCATGCGTGTCTATGTCCCTCTGACCCTCCCCGCGCTCCGGCAGGCTCATGGGGCGGGCGAGCTGGGGCCAGGCCCCCTTGAGGCGTACGCGGTGACCCCCGGACTGCGCGAGTGGTACGTGTCGGACGCCTCGGACGAGGACGAGGAGCTGGAGTACGCCGCGCTGGGCCGCGCCGCCCGTGCCTCGCTGCGGCTGCTGGCCGACGACGCGGAGGCCGCGCGGCGGCGGGTGGTCGTGGTCGCCGAGGTGCCCGACCACGAGGTGACGGACGGGGCGGACGGGACGGACAGCCTCCTGGCCGGGGACACGGTGGGCAGGGTGCGCGTCGCGGAGGCTGTGCCGCTGGCGAAGGCGGCGGCCGTGCACGTGGACGCGGAGGACGCGGAGCAGGACGTCGCCGCCGCGGCGGAGGCCCTGGAGGCGGCCGGGCGGGGCGACGAGGACGCGCGGTTCACGGTGGACGGCGTGGAGGACCACGAGCTGCTGTGGTTCGCGACACAGGAGATCCCCGAGCTGGTCGGCTGACGCGGAATTCGGTTCCGCGCTGTCAGACCCGGCACGTAACGTCGGACGCATGGTCTTGGGGCAGAGGCAGAACGGGAACGCCGGCGGGGCGGCACACATCGTCTGGGACTGGAACGGCACCCTGCTGCACGACATCCACGCGGTGATCGACGCGACGAACGCGGCCTTCGGGGAGCTGGGCCTCCCCCCGATCACCCTGGAGCGGTACCGGGAGTTGTACTGCGTTCCGGTGCCGAAGTTCTACGAGAGGCTGCTCGGGCGCGCCCCGAGCGGCAGCGAGTGGCAGGTCATGGACGAGACCTTCCACCGGCACTACTGGCAGTGCGCCGCGGGCGCAGGGCTCGCGGAGGGCGCGGCGGAGCTGCTGGCGGCGCGGCAGGCCGCCGGGCACACCCAGTCGCTGTGCTCGCTCGCCCCGCACGACAGGCTCGTGCCGCTGCTGCGGGAGCACGGGATCGCGGACCGCTTCACGCGTGTGGACGGCGCGGCCGGGGGCAACGGGGGCGGTCACTCGGGCAAGGCGGAGCAGATGGTGCGGCACCTGGCCGCGCTGGAGGGGGTTCCTCCGGAGCGCACGGTGGTCATCGGGGACGCGGTGGACGACGCCCTCGCCGCCGCGCACGCGGGGGCGAGGGCCGTGCTGTTCACGGGCGGCTCGCACAGCAGAGCGAGCCTGGAGGTCGCGGGGGTCCCGGTGGTGGACACGCTCCGGGAGGCCGTCGAGACCGCGGAGCGGATATCCGCCGCGGGCAGCGCATCCGCCGCGGGCGGCGCCGACCCCGTGGGCTGACGGGCCGGGACGCGGGGCACAGGGACGACGGGCCGCCGGGCAGACGCCAGGTGAGGCAGGCGTCAGGTGACCGGCGCCTTCGCGCGCAGGACGGTCAGGAACTCGCGCATCCAGGCCGAGTGGTCCGGCCAGGCCCGGGACGAGACGAGGGTGCCGTCCACCACGGCCTCGGCGTCCTGGAAGGTCGCCCCGGCGGTCTGCATGTCCAGCTCCAGCGCCGGATACGAGGTGACCCTGCGCCCGCTCAGTCCGCCGATCGCCGCCGTGATCAGCGGGCCGTGACAGATCTGCGCGACGGGCTTGTCGGCGTCGAAGAAGGCCTTGACGATCTTGCGCAGCTCGGGATCGTTCCGCAGGTACTCCGGCGCCCGGCCGCCCGGGATCACCAGAGCGGCGTACCGACCGGGATCGATCTCGGAGAAGGCGAGGTCCGCCGGCCAGGTGTACCCGGGCTTCTCGGTGTACGTGTCGAAGCCGTCCTCGAAGTCGTGGACGACGAAGCGGAGGTGCTTGCGGGCGGGGGCGGCGATATGGACGTCGTAGCCCTCCTCGCGGAGTCGCTGGTACGGGTAGAGCACCTCCAGGGATTCCGCCGCGTCGCCGGTCACGATCAGGATTTTCGCGGTCATGGGGTCCACCTCCGCGGGACAGTGGGGAGCCGTAGGGGCGCCATAGGGAGTCGTAGGGGGAAGCCGTAGTGGAACCAGGATGGGACCTTTGGGTTCAACGTGCTCCGGCACGGGCCCTTTGCCAAGGGGGCTGTCCGGGGAGCGGGCCGCGAAGCCCCATGCCAGAACGCATAAGTCAGTCTCCGGGTTTTGTACACATAAGGCTCATGACGGGCCTAGGGTGCGGGGAGATAGCCTTACCTACGTGATCAGCGCGATATTCACCGGAGGCGCCGCCGACAGGCCGCCCTCCGCCGAGCGCCCGCAGCGCGACAGCGCACGGGGCGCCGCTGGTCGTATCTCCCGGCACAGCGGCGGATCCGAGTGGACCCGTGTCCCGATGCCGTGCCATCACCATCCCGACGTCACGCAACGGCGCGCGACAGGAGCCAGAGGACATGCAGACCAAGCTGGATGAAGCAAAAGCCGAGCGGCTGGCAGAGGCCGCCCGGGTGGCTGAACAGAGCCCGGCCGGGGGCCATCACCCGGTGAAGGGGCTTGAGGACGACGCACTCGCCGCGTATCTCCAGCGCTACTACCTGCACACCGCGCCCGAGGACCTCACGGACCGTGACCCGGTCGACATCCTCGGGGCAGCTCTCGCCCACTACCGGCTGGCCCAGGAGCGTCCGCAGGGCACCGCGAACGTACGCGTCTACTCCCCGTCCGTCGACGAGAACGGCTGGTCGTGCACGCACACCGTCGTCGAGGTCGTCACGGACGACATGCCCTTCCTCGTCGACTCCGTCACCAACGAGCTGTCCCGGCAGGGCCGTGGCATCCACGCCGTGATCCACCCGCAGATGGTGGTGCGCAGGGACCTGACCGGCCGCCTCCTGGAGGTGCTCTCCACCGGCAGGGAGGAGCCCGCCACGGCCGCCGAGGCCAAGGCCGCGCGCGAGGAGCTGCCGCACGACGCGCTGACCGAGTCCTGGATCCACGTCGAGATCGACCGGGAGACGGACAGGGAGGACCTCAAGCAGATCAACGGCGATCTGCTGCGCGTCCTCTCCGACGTCCGCGAGGCCGTCGAGGACTGGCAGAAGATGCGCGGCGCCGCGCTCCGTATCGCCGACGAGCTGCCCGAGGAGCCGATCGCCGACGATCTGCGGGACCAGGAGGTGGAGGAGGCCCGCGAGCTGCTGAAGTGGCTCGCCGACGACCACTTCACGTTCCTGGGCTACCGGGAGTACGAGCTGGATGTCGAGCGGATCCCCTCCGAGGACGACGGCGAGGAGCTGATCCTCGCGCCCGTCCCGGGCACCGGGCTGGGCATCCTGCGCTCCGACCCGCGGCACACCGCCGAGGACGGCCACCCCGTCTCGCCGTCCTTCAACCGGCTGCCGGCCGACGCGCGCGCCAAGGCCCGCGAGCACCGGCTGCTGGTGCTGACGAAGGCCAACAGCCGCGCCACGGTCCACCGTGCCTCGTACCTGGACTACATCGGCGTCAAGAAGTTCGACGCGGACGGGAATGTCGTGGGGGAGCGCCGCTTCCTCGGCCTGTTCTCCTCCGCCGCGTACACCGAGTCGGTGCGGCGCGTGCCGGTGATCCGCCGCAAGGTCGCCGAGGTCCTGGACGGCGCCGGGTTCACGCCCGACAGCCACGCGGGGCGCGATCTGCTCCAGATCCTGGAGACCTATCCGCGCGACGAGCTGTTCCAGACCTCCACCGACCAGCTCCGCTCGATCGTCACCTCGGTCCTCTACCTCCAGGAGCGCCGCAAGCTGCGGCTCTACCTGCGCCAGGACGAGTACGGGCGCTACTACTCCGCGCTGGTCTATCTCCCGCGCGACCGCTACACGACGGGCGTCCGGCTGCGGCTCACCGACATCCTCACCGAGGAACTGGGCGGCACCAGCGTCGACTTCACCGCGTGGAACACCGAGTCGGTGCTCTCCCGGCTGCACTTCGTCATCCGCGTGACGCCCGGCGCCGAGCTGATCGAGCTGACGGACGCCGAGGTCGACCGGATCGAGGCGCGGCTCGCCGAGGCCGCCCGCTCCTGGGCCGACGGGTTCAGTGAGGCGCTGGTCGCCGAGTGCGGCGAGGAGCAGGCGGCCGAGCTGTCGCACAAGTACGCGCACGCCTTCCCCGAGGGGTACAAGGCGGACTTCCCGCCGCGCGCCGCCGTCGCCGACCTCCAGCACATCGAGCGCCTCGCCCGGAACGGCCGGGGGAGCGAGGAGGGCGGGATCGGGGGCGACTTCGCGCTGAGCCTCTACGAGCCGGTGGGCGCGGCCGCGGGCGAGCGCCGCTTCAAGATCTACCGCACGGGTGAGCCCGTCTCGCTCTCCGCCGTCCTGCCCGGCCTCCAGGCCATGGGCGTCGAGGTCGTGGACGAGCGTCCGTACGAGCTGCGGTGCGCGGACCGTTCGGCCGCGTGGATCTACGACTTCGGGCTGCGCATGCCCGCCTCGCAGCGCAAGGACCTCAACGAGGAGACGCGTGAGCGCTTCCAGGAAGCGTTCTCCGCGATCTGGGAGGGCCGCGCCGAGAACGACGGGCTGAACGCGCTGGTGCTCTCCGCCGGGCTCTCCTGGCGGCAGGCGATGGTGCTGCGCGCGTACGCGAAGTACCTGCGACAGGCGGGCAACGCCTTCAGCCAGGCCTACATGGAGGACACCCTCCGGCGGAACGTGCACACGACGCGGCTGCTCGTCAGCCTGTTCGAGGCCCGCCTCGACCCGGGCCGTACCGCCGCCGGGCACGAGCTGACCGACGGGCTCCTGGAGGAGCTGAACGGGGCGCTGGACCAGGTCGCGAGCCTCGACGAGGACCGCATCCTGCGCTCGTTCCTCACCGTCATCCGGGCCACCCTGCGCACCAACTACTTCCAGAAGGACAGCCGGGGCGAGCCTCACTCGTACGTGTCGATGAAGCTCGACCCCAAGGCGATCCCCGACCTGCCGGCCCCGCGCCCGCAGTACGAGGTGTGGGTGTACTCGCCGCGCGTCGAGGGCGTGCACCTGCGGTTCGGCAAGGTCGCGCGCGGCGGGCTGCGCTGGTCGGACCGGAAGGAGGACTTCCGTACGGAGATCCTCGGCCTGGTCAAGGCGCAGGAGGTCAAGAACACCGTCATCGTGCCGGTCGGCGCCAAGGGCGGATTCGTCGGCAAGAGGCTGCCCGACCCGGCCGTGGACCGCGACGCGTGGCAGGCCGAGGGCATCGCCTGCTACAAGACGTTCATCTCCGGCCTGCTCGACATCACCGACAACCTGGTGGGCGGCGAGGTCGAGCACCCCCAGGACGTGGTCCGGCACGACGGGGACGACACCTATCTGGTCGTCGCCGCCGACAAGGGCACCGCGACCTTCTCGGACATCGCCAACGAGGTCGCGGAGGCGTACGGCTTCTGGCTCGGTGACGCCTTCGCCTCCGGCGGTTCGGCGGGATACGACCACAAGGGCATGGGCATCACCGCCAAGGGCGCCTGGGAGTCGGTGAAGCGCCATTTCCGCGAGCTTGGCCACGACACCCAGACCCAGGACTTCACGGCGGTCGGCGTCGGTGACATGTCGGGCGACGTGTTCGGCAACGGGATGCTGCTCTCCGAGCACATCCGGCTGATCGCCGCCTTCGACCACCGGCACATCTTCCTGGACCCGAACCCGGAGGCGGCCAGCTCGTACCACGAGCGCAGGCGCCTGTTCGAGCTGCCGCGCTCGTCCTGGGCGGACTACGACAAGGACCTGATCTCGGCGGGCGGCGGGATCCACCCGCGCAGCGCCAAGTCGGTGCCCATCACCCCGCAGGTGCGCGCCGCGCTCGGCATCGAGCAGGGGGTCAGCAAGATGACCCCCGCGGATCTGATGAAGGCGATCCTCTCGGCCCCGGTGGACCTGCTGTGGAACGGAGGCATCGGCACCTACGTCAAGGCGTCCACGGAGTCGAACGCGGACGTCGGCGACAAGGGCAACGACGCGATCCGGGTGGACGGCCAGGACCTGCGGGTCAAGGTCGTCGGCGAGGGCGGCAACCTGGGCTGCACCCAGCTCGGCCGGATCGAGTTCGCCCGTAACGGCGGCAGGATCAACACCGACGCGATCGACAACAGCGCCGGTGTGGACACCTCCGACCACGAGGTGAACATCAAGATCCTGCTCAACGCGGTCGTCGCCGAGGGCGACATGACCGTCAAGCAGCGCAATTCCCTGCTGGCCGAGATGACCGACGAGGTCGGCGAGCTGGTCCTGCGGAACAACTACGCGCAGAACGCGGCCCTGGCCAACTCCTCGGAGCAGGCCTCCAGCCTGCTGATGGCCAATCAGCGGCACATGCGCAAGCTGGTCAAGGAAGGGCGGCTGGACCGGGGGCTGGAGTTCCTGCCCACCGACCGCCAGATCCGTGAGCGGCTCTCCAACGGGCAGGGCCTGACCCAGCCCGAGCTGGCCGTCATGCTCGCCTACACCAAGATCACGGTCACCGAGGCACTGATCGGTACCGAACTGCCGGACGACGCCTATCTCCAGCGGCTCGCGTACGCGTACTTCCCCAAGGCGCTGCGCGAGCGGTTCAGCCAGCAGATCGACTCGCACGCGCTGCGCCGTGAGATCGTGACGACGGTGCTGGTCAACGACACGGTCAACACCGGAGGCTCGACCTTCCTGCACCGCATGAAGGAGGAGTCGGGCGCCTCGACGGAGGAGATCGTCCGCGCCCACACGGCGGCGCGCGCCATCTTCCGGCTGGGCGACATCTGGGACGAGGCGGAGGCCCTGGACAACAAGGTCTCGGCCGAGGTCCTCACCTCCATCCGGCTGCGCTCGCGCCAGCTCGTGGAGCGCGGCACCCGCTGGCTGCTCAACAACCGCCCGCAGCCGCTGCTGCTGGCCGACACCATCGAGCAGTTCAGCGACCGCGTGGAGACCGTCTGGTCGGAGCTGCCGAAGCTCCTCAAGGGCGACGACCTCAAGTGGCACCAGAAGGTCTACGACCAGCTCTCCGGGGCCGGTGTCCCCTCCGACCTGGCGCTGCGCGTCGCGGGCTTCTCCGCCGCGTTCTCCACGCTCGACGTGGTCGCGGTCGCGGGCCGGATGGACAAGGACCTGCTGGACGTCGCGGAGGTCTACTTCGACCTGGCCGACCGGCTCGGCATCACGCAGCTCCAGCAGCGCGTCAGCGAGCTGCCGCGCGCCGACCGCTGGCAGTCGATGGCGCGCGCGTCGATCCGCGAGGACCTGTACGCGGCGCACCAGCTCCTCACCGCCGACGTCCTGGCGGCGGGGAACGGGAGCGCGAGCGCGGAGCAGCGGTACGAGGCGTGGGAGGAGAAGAACCACGCGATCCTCGTCCGGGCGCGGGGCACGCTGGACGAGATCCAGTCCTCCGACACCTTCGACCTGGCGAACCTCTCGGTTGCCATGCGGACCATGCGCACGCTGCTGAGGAGCAACCGGTAAGGACGTTCCGCCGGCCCAGGGGGCACCCCCGTTTGGCCGACCGGGACGCGACGTGACCTCGCCTCCCGGCCTACCGTGAAAGTTCGGTAGGCCGGGAGGTGTCGTTTGGCACGCACAGGCGCGCGCTCGCTGCGTGAGCTGGCCGCCCTCGGCGGCACGCTCGCGCTGCTGGCCCTGGGATACGTCCTGCAACTGCTGGGCATCGTGCTGTCCGGAGCGGCGCTCGTCGTCGCCGGGGCCGTGCTCGGGGTGCTCACCGACGTCCTGCTCCTGCGGTGGCAGCGCGGTGCCGCGAGGCGGCTGGGGCGGGCCCAGATGACGGCGCCCGTGCGCCAGTTGCTGCGCGACGCGCTCCTCCTGGGCGGCCTGGCGCGCCTGGACGCGCTGCGGCCCGACGGGAAGGGCGCCTGGCTGCTGGTGGCCGTCCTCGGCTGCTGGGCGCTGCACTTCCTGTGCCAGGCGGTGGCCGGGGCCGTACGGACGCGCCGCAGGCTCCCCTTCGTCATCCGGAACATCGACGCCACGGGCCTCGGACTGACCCCCGCGCCGCCCGCGCTGTTCGCCCGGCAGGGCACTCTGCGGCTGACGGCCGTGGGGGCGCTGGTCACGGCCGGTGCGGCCGTCTCGGCGGGTACGGGCGACGAGTCGGCGGCGGCGCTGGTGGCGAGCTGCTGCTGTGCCGTCCTGCTCGCGGGCACGGCCTGGCTGGGCACCTGGCTGCTGCCCCGCAGGCGGGTGGCAGACGAGGAGCGGGCCCTGGCCTGGCTGGACGGCTGGCTCGCGGAGTACCGCCCCACGGTGGCGCTCTACTTCTCGGGCGGCACCTCGTCCGCGTACCAGGCGAACATGTGGCTCTCCACCCTGGCGGCGCTGGACGGACAGCCCCTCATCGTGCTGCGCGAACGGTTCATGGTGCGCAAGCTCGGCGCCACGGACATCCCCGTCCTGTGCCTCCCCAAGGTCGCGCATCTGATGCGCCTGGAGCACTCGGCCCTGCGCGTCCTGCTGCACCCCGCGAACTCCGGCAAGACCTCGCAGGCGCTGCGCATCCCCACCCTCAAGCACGCGTTCATCAACCACGGGGAGAGCGACAAGCTGTCCTCGTGCAACCCGTACGCGAAGGCGTACGACCAGGTGTGGGTGGCCGGTGAGGCGGCGCGGGAGCGGTACCGGGCGGCGGACATCGGGGTCGAGGACAAGGACGTGGTCGAGGTGGGCCGCCCCCAGCTCGCGCCCATCCGTCCGGCCCGCCCCGGCCCGGCGCCGGAGATGCTGACCGTGCTGTACGCGCCCACCTGGGAGGGCTGGACGACCGATCCGGGCAACACCTCCGTCATCCTGGCGGGCGAGAACATCGTGCGGGCCCTGCTGGCCGACCCCGGGGTGCGGCTCCTCTACAAGCCGCACCCCATGACGGGTTCGGTCGATCCCCGCGCGCGCGAGGCCGACATGAGGATCCGGGAGCTGGTGACCGAGGCCAACGCGCGCCGTACGGGACCACGTCCGGGGCCGGAGACGGTGGCCGGGCTGGAACGGGCCGCCGTCGAGCTGGAGGAACTGACGCTCAGCACCGCGCGCCCGGGGGCTGACGAGGTGGAGCGCATGCTCGCCCAGTCCCGCCCCGAGCCCGGCCACGCCGACCGCGTCGCGCAGGCCACGGCTGCGTGGGAGGAGGCGTACTGGGCGTCCCTCCCGGACTGGGAGCACCAGGTGGTCACCGGACCCGGGCCGGGCATCTACTCCTGCTTCAACCAGTCGGACCTGCTGATCTCCGACGTGTCCTCGGTGGTCTCCGACTATCTGGTCAGCGAGAAGCCGTACGCGGTCGCCAACACCTCAGGGATGAGCGAGGAGGAGTACCGCACCGCCTATCCCACCGTGCGGGCGGCGGCCATCCTGACGCCCGCCGCCGAGGGCGTGCCGGAGCTGCTGGAGACCGTCCGGCACCCCGAACGGGACCTGCTCGCGGAGGCCCGCCGCGCGCTGAAGGTCCACCTGCTCGGCCCGGCCGAACCGCCCTCCCTCGCGCGCTTCAACGCCGCGTGCCTCGCCCTCGCCGCCGAGGCCGAGGCACGCAACGCCCGTCAGGCGGCCCAGGCGCGCGAGCTGGAGCCCGTCGACGCCGAGGCCGAGGTGGAGGCCGAGCACGAGCTGAACGGCTCTCAGGCGCTCGCTGAGGCGCTCGGCGACGACGACAGGCTCTGACCGGCGCCGGCGTCGGTCCGGTCCTCCCCGTCGCCGGTCCGCCGCTCCGTGGCCTCGTCCCGGGACTCGGTCTCGTCCCGGGGCTCCTCGAACTCCCGGTACTCATCGGGCTCCTGGGGTCCCTCGACGCGCAAGCCTCGGAGCTTCGGGGCGGTGATCCAGCCGCAGCTACTGGTCTGCGTCTTCACGTGCCAGGTGCCCGGCGCGAGCGGGCCGCCCTGGTCGGCGGTGGCGGGGTCGACGGTGAACTCCGTCTCGTAGCGCAGCGCGAAGCGCTCCGGAGCGCCGGTGCGTGACCCTGCCCCGGGGCCCGCCGTTCCGCGCAGCCGCCGGGCCACGCGGCCCAGGAGGCCTTCGTGGCGGTCCGCGCCCGTCGCGGGCTCGCCCAGCGGCACCGCCGTGAAGCGGTGCGTGCCCTTGACGGCGAGGGCTGTGCCGCCCTCCGCGTGGTGGAGCAGGCCGCGTGCCTTGCCGCCGGAGACGTCCTCCGTGAAGTCCGCCGCCTCGGCGACGCCGGGCACGGCCGTCACACTGGCGGGCAGCTCCCAGCGGTAGCCCTTCCCGTGCCGTACGAACGAGACGGGCTCGACGGGCGCCCCCGCGAACGCGGGGTGCACCAGGCGCGTGCGGCAGCGCACGGTGAGGCGTCCGTCGTGCCATTCGGCCGACTGCACCTGGTGCTCGTGCGCGATGCCCGCCTCGAACACCGCGAAGTCCTCCCAGGCCTGCCGGTCGCCGTGGCGGGCGAGCGCCGAGACGACGCGCAGCCTGGCGGGCAGATGGGCGTCCGCCTCCTCGGGGATGTCGGCGGCCAGCGCGCCGACCGCGTCGAACCAGGCGTACCGGTGCTCGGCGGGCTGGATGAGCAGACCGCGCCCCGTGAGGCGCCGCAGGCCCTTGTAGCCGTACCAGTTGGCCAGCAGCCTGTTGCGCAGCCGCCCGGACGGTACGCGCGTCTCCGGGGCGTCCAGTACGGCGAGGACCCTGCGGATGCTGTCGACGTACGGGACGGGGTCGATGCGCTGGTAGCTGATGTTGTGCTGGCCGTTGCTGTGCCGCACCCAGTGGTAGCAGGTGTAGTCGTGCACCGTGGAGACGCGGTCGGTCAGCAGATAGGCGCGCAGCATGAAGATGTGGTCCTCCAGGCGCACCTTGCCCTCGGCGAACCGCAGCTCCTTCTCGCGCAGGAACGCGCGCCGGAACAGCTTGTGCACGGTCATCGAGCCGAGCAGCGAGGTGTTCTCGCGCAGGCTCGCGCGGGCCAGGGGCTTGTCGAAGACCGCGCGGGGCGCGCCGCGGCCGTGCCCGGCCATACGCCCGATGACGACGTCGGCGTCCGTCTCGCGCGCCCGCGCGTGGAGCCGTTCCAGGGCTTCGGGGGCGAGCCAGTCGTCGTCGTCCACGTAGTGCACATACTCGCCGCGGGCGGCCTCGGTACCGATGTTGCGGGGCCTGCCCGGCCAGCCGGAGTTCTCGATCCGGATGACCCGCATGTTCCGCTCGCCGTCCAGCTCGCGCTCCAGGATGTCCGCCGTGTCGTCGGTGGAGCCGTCGTCCACGTAGATGACCTCGAACTCGTCGCGCGGGAGCGTCTGTCCGCGCAGCGCGCGCAGCCCGGTCAGCACGGTGGGGCCCGTGTTGTACGTGGGGATGACGACGCTGACCTTGAGCGTGTCCGGAGCGGGGTCGGGGGCCTGGGCCGGGGCCGGGGCCGTTTCCGGGGCTGTCACGCCGCCTCCAGGGTGGATCCGGTGGTGTCGGGTGCGGTGGTGGTGGGGCGGTGCGGGGCGGCTTGCTCCGGGGCGGGGACGGCGTGCTCCGAGGGCTCGCCGGGCAGCGGCTGGAGGCCGACGGCCAGGCCGTTGTCGAGCGTGAAGTGGAGCCGTACGCCGGTCTCGCTGTCGCCCAGCCGGGCGACGGGGGACACGTCGGTCTTCTTGCGGTCGGCCAGGTCGCCCAGCAGGCGCGCCATCCGTACGTGCTGCCCGTCCGGCCCCGGCTGCACCCAAAGGTCCCAGACGGGGTCCTCGTCCCGTGAGCCGAGGGCGGCGGGCAAGTCGTAGGGCAGCGCGAAGGTGAGCGTGCCGTCGGGCCCGGGCGGGGTGTGCGCGGGGAGCGAGAAGTTGTGTGCCGGGTCGGTGCGGGAGACGCCGATCAGGGACGCCTCCTCGGGCGCTCCCGCGGCGTCCCCGTGGAGCGCGGCCCGCACGGTGAAGGCGCGGCTGTCCAGGGAGACCGCGGTGACCTCGGCGTGGCCCGCGCGGCGCCACGCCCGTACGGCCAGATATCCGTCGGTCGTCGCGTACGGCACCCAGGGATTGAGACGTCCCTCCGTGTCGCGGGGGAGCGGCGGGTCGAGGGTGAGCAGCCGTGCCGTCTCGACGGTGCCCGCGCGCAGGCGGCGCCGCCTGCGGTCGCTGGCGCGCTCGACGTACGTGTCCCATCGGGCCTCGGCCAGCGCGTGCGTGCCGTGGCCGAGGCGGGCCTCCAGCCATCCGTCCACGGCCTGCTCGCGCGGCGGCAGGGGGACGCGCACGGGGGAGACGCCGGGGGAGTGGCGGGGGCGCAGCAGCAGGGAGCCGCCCTGCGGCGGCACCCCGTCGGCGGGCAACCGCACGGAGAGCGAGCCGTCCTCCTCGACGCGGACGTGGGCCTCGGCGAGCGGCAGGGGGCTGCCGGGCTCGCGCACCAGCCGCAGGACGGGCCGCAGCACGGTGGCGGCGACGCGGCGCGGGGTGAGCGGACGCCGTGTGCGCGCCGCGGCGGGCCTGCGGCGGACGGTCCGGGGCCCGGCGGTGGCGGCGGGCCGTGCGGGCCTCACGGGCGCCTCGGAGCCGCTCCTCGCCGCGGCCGGGGCGGCCGGGGCGGTCTGCGTGGCCGGGGTGTCCGGGGTGGCCGGGGCGGTCGTCGACGGCGCGGTGGGCACCTGGCGGGCCGCGGTCTCGACGGTGACGCGCTCGGGCCGTTCGGCGCGGATGCCGTCGATCAGGGCCTCGTACTCGGCGGCGATCCGGTCCGGCGCGTACCGCGCGGCCTTGTCGAGCGCGGCGTCCGCCATCCGGTGGCGCAGCGCGGGGTCCTCGATGAGCTGGAGGAGCGCGTCGGCGAACGCGCGTACGGAGATCTCCTCGTCGTCGCCGAGCGGCGAGAGCAGTCCGTCGCGGCCATTGGCGATGATCTCGCCGGGCCCGTAGGGGGCGTCGGTGCTGACGACCGGGACGCCGCAGTGCATGGCCTCGACCAGGGTCATGCCGAACGATTCGGCGTCGGAGGAGACGGCGGCGATGGCGCCCTTGGCCCATTCGGCGTCCAGGGGCGAGCGGGGGCCCATGAGGGAGACGCGGTCGTAGAGGCCGAGCTTGTTGATGAGCGCGCGGAGCGCGTCGTGCTGCCTGCCCCTGCCGTAGAGGCGGAGCTTCCAGTCGGAGTGCTGCTCGGAGACGAGTGCGAAGGCCCGTATCAGGCGGTCGTAGCGCTTGACCTTGATGAGGCGGCCGGCCGCGACGATCAGCTTGGCCTCGCCGTCGGAGGGCTCGACCTGGGCGGGCGGGACGGCATTGGGGACGCAGACGATCCGGGTGCCGGTCTCCAGGGCCTCGGGGAGCGCGTTGCGGTAGTCGACCGCGTCGGCGTAGGAGACGGTCACGAAGGCGTCGAGGGAGGGTATCGCCGCGTTCTGGTGCGTCCGTATGTGCGCGCGGTGCATGGCCTGGGTGAGGTGTTCCTGGCCGATGCGTATGTACCGGTCGCTGCCGTAGGCCGCGAGATAGTCGTTGATCTTGGGGCGGGTGCCGATCACGACATCCGCGTCGGTGTCCCGCAGGAACTCCTCCATGCGGACATCGCAGAGCCGGGTCGATATGCCCCGCGCGAAATGGTCGGTCCCTTCGGTGAAGCGTTCGCTCAACCGGTGATGGAGCGGGTCGTCACCGTCGTATCCCGGGGAGGAGCGCCTCAGGTCGATCAGGGGCGTCAGCCTGATCCGTGGATCGAACGGCAGGGCAGGGTGCTCCGCGCCCCTGCGGAGGCTGACGACCTCGACCTCGTGGCGCTCGGCGAGGGCCCGGGAGAGGTTCACCGTCGACCTGATCGTCCCGCCGATTCCGTAGGCGTTGTCCAGCAGGAACACGATCTTCATCGGGGCTCCGCATCTCTCGTCCTCAGGTGGTGCGCGGACCCGCACAGGGCAGCGCGATGTCCGTGTTGCGCCATTATTCCTGTGGGGTGTGAGAGGCGCGATATGGGGGTGTGCGGAGCGGTCGTGGGGCGATCCGCCGTTCTGTACCCCGTTCGGCCGCGCGGCGGCATTTCGCGCCGGGAGCGCGGTCGTACCGCGCTTACTGTCTGATCAATGGCCACCGAGATCGCGGACCGCGCAGGGCCGGGCACCGTGCCCGAGCCCCCGGAACGCGATGCCTTCCTCGACAACGCCAAGTTCCTGCTGATCGTCCTCGTCGTGGTGGGCCACGTCTGGCCCCTGGCCCTGGTCGAGGCGGTCCGCCCGGCCAAGGGCGCGTACCTGTGGATCACCGCCTTCCACATGCCCGCCTTCGTGCTGCTGTGCGGCTACCTGTCGCGGGGTTTCACGGGACGGCCCGACCAGGTGCGCAGGCTGCTCGCCGGGGTCCTGGCGCCGTATCTCGTCTTCGAGACGCTCTACACCGCGCTGGACTCCGCCGCCCGGGACCGCCCCTTCGCGCTGACCCCGACCGAGCCGACGTTCCTGTGCTGGTTCCTCGCCGCGCTGTTCGTCTGGCGCCTGACCGCGCCCGTGTGGCGGGCCGTGCCGTACCCGGTGCCCCTCGCCGTGCTGATCTCCCTCGCCGCGGGGACCACGACGCTCGGGTACGACCTGGCGCTGCCCCGCGTGCTGATGTTCCTGCCCTGGTTCGTGCTGGGCCTGCGGCTGCGCCCCGAGCACCTCGCGCGGCTCCGGGAGCCCCGGGTGCGCGGCTGGGCGCCGTTCGTGCTGCTGGGGGCCGCCGTGGGCGCCTACGTCTTCGCGCCCGGCACGAACGTCCACTGGACGTGGATGAGCCAGGGGTACGAGGGACTGGGGGCGGGACCGGTGCGGTATCTGCTGGCCAGGGTCGCGCTCTTCGCGATCGCCGCCGCCATGACCGCGGCCTTCCTGGCGCTGGTGCCCCGGCGTCGCACCTGGTTCACGGGACTGGGCGCCGTGACCCTGTACCCGTACCTGCTGCACGGCCTGCTGACATCGGCCGCCTCCGCCTGGGGATGGCACGCGCCGCTGCTGCCGTGGGGCCTGCCCGGAGCCGCGCTGCTGACCGCGATCGGCGTCGTCCTGGCGGTGCTGCTGTCGAGCGCGCCCGTACGGCGGCTCGCGCGGCCCCTGGTGGAGCCGCCGCTGCCGGGCCTGACGGGACGGACGGAACGGGAGAGCCGGCGGCGCTCATCCGGAAAGAGCGACCAGCCCGGAACGAGTGAACCGAGGACGGCGTGATGCACAGAGAGCACCCGAGCGCCCCCGAGGCGCCCCCTGCCCCCGATTCCCCCGCCCCTGAAGGCTCCACCCCTTCCGTGACGGTGCCACCGCCCGGCACCGCACCCGGGGGAGCGTATGTCCGCACGAGAGAACCGGGCGGGCAAGGAGGACCGGGCGGACCGGGCGGGCCGGGCGGTGCGCGGCCCCGTGCCCGCTTCCGGCGGCTGTCCGGGGCCTCCGCCCCCGGAGGGCGGGACCCTTTCCTCGACAACGCCAAGTTCCTTCTCGTCGTCCTCGTCGTGATGGGGCACAACTGGGCCCCGTTCGTCGAGGGCATGCGGGGTGTCCGTACGGCCCACCTGCTCGTGTACGCGTTCCACATGCCCGCCTTCGTGCTGCTGTGCGGCTACTTCTCGCGGGGCTTCACCGGGCGGCCCGACCAGGTGCGCAAGCTGCTCGCCGGAGTGCTGCTGCCGTACCTCGCCTTCGAGGCCGCCTACGCCGGGGTCTACGCGCTCTTCCTTGACCAGCCGTT
The DNA here is from genome assembly GCF_039530985.1 of Streptomyces albiaxialis. Classification (NCBI taxonomy): domain Bacteria; kingdom Bacillati; phylum Actinomycetota; class Actinomycetes; order Kitasatosporales; family Streptomycetaceae; genus Streptomyces; species Streptomyces albiaxialis. Next base: position 1,084,812 of record NZ_BAAAPE010000013.1, on the reverse strand, counting down.
CGCCGTCACGCCCACGGAGCCGCAGTCCGTGTGCTGGTTCCTGGCGGCCCTGTTCCTGTGGCGGCTCACCTCGCCCCTGTGGCGGGCGGTGCGCTGGCCGGTCGCGGTGGCCGCCGTCCTGTCGGTCGGCGCCGGGCTCACCGACCTGGGCGGCGAACTCGCCCTGTCCCGCGTGCTGATGTTCCTGCCCTGGTTCGTGCTGGGGCTGCGGCTGCGCTCCGAGCACCTGCGGCCCCTGCGCAACAGGGCGGCGCGCCGCTGGGCACTGCCCCTGATGGCGCTCGCCGCCGTCGGCGCGTACTGGGCCGCGCCCCGGGTGGACCCGCGCTGGGTGCTGATGGAGCACGGCAGCGCCCAGCTCGGCGTCGAACCGTATGTCTACGTGGGCGTGCGGCTCGGGCTGTTCGCGGTCTCCGCCGTGCTCGTCGCCGCCTTCCTCGCCCTGGTGCCCTCGCGCCGTACGGGCTTCACGGCGCTCGGGGCCGTCACGGTGTACCCGTTCCTGCTGCACGGACTGCTCGTCAAGGCCGTGCAGGGGCTGGGCGGGTACGGCCCGGTGTACGAGGGCGGGCTCCTCGCGGTCGGCGCGACGACCGTGCTCGCCGTGGTCTGCGCCGTGCTGCTCGGCTCCGCGCCCGTACGGCGCGCCCTGTGGCCGCTGGTCGAGCCCCACTTCCCCGGCTGGCTCAGCCCGGACGGCAGGGCCGACGAGGACGCCGGTGGCGGCGGTCCGGCCGCCCGGCGGCCGAAGCGCGGGGAGGCCCGCCCCAGGGCCGGGAAGCGGCTGCGCGGACGGACCGCCCTGTCCGGACGGTCCGTCGGGTCCGGCCGGACCGGGGGTCCGGCGACGCATGGCGGTACGGCCTCTCCCGTGCGGCCCTAGGGGTGTCTGACCAATGCCCGCGGTGTCTGGTGCGTGCGCTCATTGGTCAGACACCCCCTAGCCCGCGCGAGCACGCCCGTAACGCGAGCTGAACTCCCGGTGCACACCGGACGGCAGGCGGCGGAAGCTCTCCGGATCGCCCCGTCCCGCGCGTGCGTCACCGGCCCCACGACCCCTATACAGAGGCACCAGGCCCCTCGAACGCTCCCCGTCACCAGAGGAGACCCGCTCCGTATGAGCACCGCACCAGTCGCAGACGGCAAGCGCGCCCCCCTGACCCATGAGGAACTCCCGGCCCCACGCTCGTTCGACGACGTGCCCGGCTGGTTCTACCGTACGGATCTCATCCTCTTCGACTGGTTCCTGGACCGTCAGCGGCGGATCGGCGAACGGGGCGACCTTCTGGAAATGGGCGCCTACATGGGCAAGAGCGCGGTGATGATGCAGTCCTACCTCCGTCCGGAGGAGACGTTCACCGTCTGCGACCTCTTCGACTCCGACGCCGCGCCGGACGAGGCCAACGGACGGGAGATGCGCGGGTCCTACTCCACCCTCACCCGGCGGGCCTTCGAGGCGAACTTCCTCTCCTTCCACGACGAACTGCCCCGCGTCGTCCAGGCCCCCACCTCCGTCGTCCCGGACGAGATCGCCCCCGGGAGCTGCCGCTACGTGCACGTCGACGCCTCACACCTGTACGCGCACGTACGGGGCGACATCCAGGCCGCCTGCCAGGCGCTCACCCCGGAGGGCGTCGTCGTCCTGGACGACTACCGTTCCGAGCACACCCCGGGCGTCGCCTGCGCGACCTGGCAGGCCGTCCTGGAGAGCGGGCTGCGGCCCATCTGCGTGTCGGGCCACAAGTTCTACGGCACCTGGGGCGACCCCGGGCCGTGGCAGGACGAACTGCACGCCGCGCTGCGGGAGCGCGGCAAGTGCTGGCTCCAGTGGCAGGAGGTCGCCGGGCACCGCCTGCTGCTCGTGGGCGCGCGCAAGGCCGACGCGCCGCCGCTGCCCCCGTCCCGCCACGGGAAGGTTGCGCACGGCGAGCCCGCGCGCAACGGAGGCGGTGGCGGCGGCCGGAAGGCGGCCAAGAAGGTCGCGGCCGATCTGCTGCCGCCCGTCGTGACGCGGGCCCTGGTGAAGGCGCGCGGGAACGGCCGGAAGTAGTCCCGGGAGCGCGGCGGGGGCGGGCGACTCTCAGCGCCCGCCCCCGCCGCTTCTGACGCTCCCGCCGGTCCCGGCACCGTTGCCGCTGCCGCCGCCGGTTCCGCCGCACTCCTGACGCTCCGCGGCGACCGGGTCGGCCGGGATACGGAACTGGGTGCGGGACCAGGCGCCGCCGAGGTTCTGGAGGAAACGGCCGGGCGTCATCGGCGCGCGCACCGACGCCTGGAGCTCGGCGAGGCGCCCGCAGGTGAGGGCGTGACGGGCCGCGCGGACGCGCAGCGGGTCCACGTACGCGGGCAGCGGCGTTCCCGGCGGCGTCAGGTCGGCGACGGCCCACGCGCGGTCGAGGGGCTTCTCGTGGCCCGCCTTGGAGTGCCGTGTGGGAAGCGTGTGGGCGCCCAGCGGGTTCGCGAGGCCCAGGGTGTCGACGGCGAGCGCGTCGAGAGGCAGAAGGGCGCCCACGTTGCCCAGCCGCGACTCGGTGGCGGCGAGGTCAGCCTTCACATGCGGGGCGAGGGGGAGCACCGGGTACTGGGCGTCGTCCACCGTCTCCAGCACCAGGCTGCGGGTGCCGTGCCGCTCCTGGGCGTTCCGGGCCGCCCGTACGGCGTCCACGACGGGCAGGTCGTGCGCCACGTGGACGGCCTGGCTGGTCGGGTGCGGGTGGTCCAGGCCGCGCTGGTAGACGGTGTGCGAGTCGAAGACGATCCGGGGCTCGGGAGACTCGATCGGGGGGCGGCACAGCGTCGCGCAGGCCACGGCCCACACGGCGAGCGCCGCCGACAGGACCCGGGTCTCCCGCCCGTACGGCAGCAGGGCCACGGGAAGGAGCACCAGGAAGAGCGCGGGCAGCACCATCCGGCCGTGCATGAAGTCCCCGCCGACCTTCACCACGAAGAACGCCGACAGCAGCCCGGCCAGCACCGGCGCCGCCACCAGTGCCGCGTCGGCCTGCCGCGTACGGTCCCTCAAGCCCGGCACGCGGCCCCGGCGCCGGGCCCGCACCGCTCCGGCCGCGGCGAAGGCGGCGAGCAGCAGGAGGGGCACCCACAGGTAGTACGGCACGAGGGTGTTGCGCAGATAGTCGAAGCCGTACTGCCACTGCGTGCCCGACGCCTCCTTCGCGATGGCCGGAAGGGGCACCAGCACGCCGTAGTAGCCCGCGCGGAACACCTCGTACCCGAAGGGCAGTGCCCCCGCGACGCACGACCATTTCGCGAGGGAGCGACCGGACGGCCGTTCCATGACCCACAGGGCGGCCAGGAACAGGACGGTGACCAGGGTGAGATCCGGCCGTACGAGCGGCCCCAGGCCGAAGACGAACACCGTCACGCCCGTACGGACCCGGCCGCCCTCCGCCCTGGCGGCACGCGCCCTGACGAGCAGCCACCAGCTCAGGCCCAGCCAGAAGAACGACAGGCCGGTCTCCAGCCCGGACGTGGCGTAGTCCCACACGGCGCGCAGCGGCAGCAGCACCAGGACGCCCGCGGGCAGCATCAGTGCCCCGGAGGGGCGCCGCAGCCGCCACAGCCGGCGGGTGCCGTCCAGGGCCAGCACGTACCCGGCGACGGTCAGCAGCAGCCCGAGCGCGACCGCCAGCCGCAGCGGGTCGGCGACACCGGGGACCGCGCTGCCCGCGACGAGCAGCCACTGCCACAGCGTCCCCGTCGAACTCTCCGCGCGCTCCCCGATGTTGTAGACCGGGCCGTTGCCCGCGAGGATCTGGCGGACCGCGCGGGTGTAGATCAGCGCGTCGTCGTTGGCCCAGCGGTGCGCGTAGCCGCCGATCAGGACGGCGAGGCCGCAGGCGGCGACGAGGCAGGCGTTCCAGCGCTGGGCGAGGGTGCCCGGCAGGCTGAACCCCCGTGTCCCCCCGGTGGCTTGGGCGGAGGAAGAGGCGGAGAACTGTTCGAGACGGGCCATGCCGACCACCATTCCCGCCGCCCCGTGGCCCCGGCGTGCACGGCACGCCGCGCGCGTCCCGGTCACCCGTGCGGCCCACGCCCCCGCGACCGCGCGGCGCGCCCCTGGGGACGGTCGGCGGGACGGCCCGCATCCTCGGCCACGGGGGAGCGACCCAGAAACGCACGACCCAGGAACAGAGGGAGAGCCGCGTGACAGTGACCGAGGAGAACGAAGGGACCGACGGCACGGACGGCACCGAAGGATCCGACGGCACCCCAGGGACCCGGCCCGGCTTTCGTGTGATGCCCGGGGCGCAGGTGGCCGAGGACGCCCGGGTGGGTGCCGGTACGACCGTGTGGGAGCTGGCCCAGATCCGCGAGCACGCCGTCCTGGGCGAGGACTGCGTGATCGGACGTGGCGCCTACGTGGGCCCCGGCGTACGCATGGGCAGCCGCACCAAGCTCCAGAACCACGCCCTGGTCTACGAGCCCGCGCGGCTCGGCGAGGGCGTCTTCGTCGGCCCCGCCGTGGTGCTCACCAACGACCGCAACCCGCGCTCGGTGGGCGCCGACGGCGCGCTCAAGCGCGCGGGCGACTGGGAGGCCGTCGGCGTCACCGTCGCCGACGGCGCCTCTCTGGGCGCCCGCTCGGTGTGCGTCGCGCCCGTACGCGTGGGGTGCTGGGCGATGGTGGCCGCGGGCGCGGTGGTGACCGCCGACGTCCCGGACTTCGCCCTCGTCGCCGGGGTCCCCGCGCGCCGTATCGGCTGGGTGGGCCGTGCGGGCGTCCGGCTGACGGAACGTGAACCGGGCGTATGGGAGTGCCCCGAAACGGGCGACCTCTTCGACGAGGGCCTGGACGTACTGGTCCCGCGCCCTTAGCGCCCCGGGAGGACCGGCACCGCCTCGTTCCCCTCGCGCGGGGATGCCGGGCCCCTTCGCGCGAGGGAGCTGCCCACCTGTCGCGCGGGGGGCCACCCACCTGGCCGCACATGTCTCTCCGTATGGGCGAATCCTCAGCTCATCCTGCGAATCGGCCGTCGGATACGGGTCCACATGACGGTGAATCTGCCGAGGGGGCGAGGGGGCGACCGGAGGAATCCGCCATGCAAGGCATGCAAGGGTTGCGAAGAGACATGATTCCCGCTGCGAAGCCGGTGATCGGCGACGAGGAGATCGACGCCGCCGTCCGCGTACTGCGCAGCGGCCAGGTGGTGCAGGGGCCGGAGGTCGCCGCGTTCGAGGAGGAGTTCGGCGCCCTCGTCGAGGGGCGCACGTGCGTCGCCGTGAACTCCGGCACCTCCGCCCTCCACCTGGCGCTCCTCGCCCTCGGCATCGGCCGGGGCGACGAGGTCGTGGTGCCGTCCTTCTCGTTCGCGGCGACGGCCAACGCCGTACGCCTCGCGGGCGCCGAACCCGTCTTCGCCGAGATCGACGCGGACACCTTCTGCCTGGACCCCGACGCGGTGGCCGACGCGATCGGTCCGCGTACGGCAGCGCTGATGCCGGTCCATCTGTACGGGCACCCGGCGCCCATGGGCGGGCTCACGCGGCTCGCGCAGCGGCACGGGCTCGCGGTCGTCGAGGACGCCTGCCAGGCGCACGGTGCCGCGCTGCACGGCAGGCCGGTCGGCACGTTCGGCGAGGCGGCCTGCTTCAGCTTCTACCCGACGAAGAACATGCACGCCCTGGAGGGCGGCATCGTGACCGTCCCCGACGAGGGACACGCGCGGACCCTCCGGCTGCTGCGCAACCAGGGCATGGAGCAGCGGTACGCGAACGAGATCGTCGGCGCCAATATGCGCATGACCGACGTGGCGGCGGCCATCGGGCGCGTCCAGCTCGCACGGCTGGAGGGCTGGACCGAGCAGCGCCGGCGCAACGCGAGCGTCCTCGACTCCGGCCTCAGGGGGCTCACCGTGCCGCCCGTCGCGGACGGGGCCCGGCACGTCTACCACCAGTACACGGTCCGCGTTCCCGGCGGCGCGGCCGTACGGGAGGCCGTGCAGGAGGAGCTGCGGACGCTCGGGGTCGGCAGCGCGGTCTACTACCCGACGCCCATCCACCGGCTGCGCCCGTACGAGGACCTGGGCGTCCATCTGCCGGTGAGCGACCGGGCGTCGGAGGAGGTGCTCTCGCTCCCCGTCCACCCGGGGCTCACCCCCGACGACCTGGCCCACATCGTGGCGGCCGCGGGCGAGGCCCTCCGCGTGGCAGGGGCCGCGGGGGCCGTGGGGGGCCGGGAGCGCGGGGAGGTGGTGCCGTCATGACGGCGGTGGACTGCTCGACGCCCAGGAAGCCGCCCGGGCGCGTGCTGCGCGCCGGGCTGATCGGGCTGGGCGCGATGGGCCGCAACCACGCCCGTATCCTCCGTCGGCTCGACGGGGTGGAGTTCGTCGGCGCCGTCGATCCGGCGGGCGACCCGCACGACGCGCTGCACGGCGTGCCCGTGCTGCCCGATGTGGCGTCCCTGATCGCACTGGGCGTCGACTACGCGGTGATCGCGTGCCCGACGGCCCTGCACGAGGAGGCCGGGCTCCAGCTCGCCGCGAACGGCGTGTGCGCGCTCATCGAGAAGCCTCTGGCGCACTCAGCGGAGGCGGCGCGGCGGCTTGTCGACGCGTTCGAGGCGCGCGGACTGGTCGCCGGGGTCGGCCACATCGAACGGTTCAACCCGGCGCTCCAGCAGTTGCGCAGCCGTCTGGAGACGGGTGAACTGGGCGAGGTCTTCCAGGTGGTGACCCGCCGCCAGGGGCCGTTCCCGCACCGGATCGCCGACGTCGGCGTGGTGAAGGACCTGGCGACCCACGACATCGACCTGACGAGCTGGATCACCGGTCACGAGTACGCCACCCTGTCGGCCCGTACGGTCTCCAAGAGCGGCCGGGAGCACGAGGACATGGTGGCCGTCGTGGGCTCCCTGACGGACGGCACGATGGTCAGCCATCTCGTCAACTGGCTGAGCCCTCTCAAGGAGCGGTTCACGGCCGTCACGGGGGAGCGGGGCTGTTTCGTCGCCGACACCCTCACGGCGGACCTCACCTTCCACGCGAACGGGGCCTTCGCCACCGAGTGGGAGGCCCTGCGCGCCTTCCGGGGCGTCGCGGAGGGCGACATGATCCGGTACGCGTTCCCCAAGCGCGAGCCCCTGGTCGTCGAGCACGAGCGGTTCCGGGACGCCGTCGAGGGCAAGCACAGCGAGATCGTGACCGCGCGGGAGGGGCTGCGCACGGTGGAGGTGTCGGCGGCCGTCCTGGAGTCGGCGCGGGCGGCCCGCGGGACGGCCCGCGGGACCGGGGACGGCCTCGGTGACGGCCTCGCGGAAGGAGGCCTCGCGGTGCCGACGACCTGACCGTCCGCGTGCCGACGGCCTGGCCGTCCGCCGTGTCCGCCGTAGTCCGCCGTACCGCGAGGGAGCGGGGAGGGGCCGCCGTCCGGCCCCTCCCCGCTCCTTCCGTTCCCGGCCGTCCGGCTACGCGCCGAACAGCAGCTCCTCGTAGGAGGGGCGGACGACCGGCCAGTCCCAGGTCTCCAGGGCGTGCCGTGCCGCCGCCGCGCCCGCCGCGCGCCAGGTCTCCTCCGTACCGGTCACGGCCAGGATCCGTTCGGCCGCCTCCTCCGGGCCGGCGACCACCCACTCCCCGGGCCAGAAGGTGCGCGCGCCGGTCGGGCGTTCCGCGAAGAACGGCCAGTCGCGCACCACGGGGACGGCGCCGCTGGCCGCGCCCTCCATGACCGCGCAGTGACTCCCCTCGCGGACGGACGAGCTGAGGACGACGCCCATCCGTGCGAACTCGGCGGGCATGTCGTCCCGCGCGCCCAGGCGGCGCACGGCCCCCGAGGGCTCCAGTTCGGCGAAGTCCCGCTCCAGCAGCTCGTTGTAGGCCCGCGCGCCCGCGCCGACGCGCGGGTTGAGCGGGCCGCTGGCGATGAGCAGCCGGTAGCGCGGGTCGTGACGGCGCAGCAGCCGGACGACGTCCAGCGCCCAGCGTGGGTCCTTCACCACTTGGGTGGCGCCGACGAGCCCCAGGGTGAAGCGGGCCGTGTCGTCCTTGGGGCGCGCGAAGCGGCCCAGGTCGAGCGCGTTGTGCAGCATGTGCAGCCGGGGCGCGTGCTCGCCGCGCAGCGCCGGAAGGACGTCCCGCGCGAGGTCCCGTACGTGGTCCGCGATGAAGACCACGTCGTCCACCCGGGAGAAGTCCGTCAACTGCGGCCACAGCGTGAACAGCTCGTAGCTGTGCAGCCGGATCACCATCCGGGTGGTGCCCGGGTCGAGGGAGGTCAGCAGGGCGGCCTGCGGGGCGCACCATTCGATGAACGCCGTGTCCGCCCAGTCGAGATACGGCCGCAGCAGACGCTCCGTCAGCCGCCCGTACTCCGTGTCCCCGCCGCGCAGGGCCGTCTCCAGTCGGCGGTGCGGGGCGACCGTCAGATGCCGGAGCTGCGGGTGCTGGGCGAGGTCCAGCGCGCGGGTCTCGACGCGGCTGTCCGCGGCCAGTTCGTCCTGGAGGAGCGGCATGAAGTTCGCGTTGCCCGAGGTGACCGTCAGGAGCCGCAGGGGGCGCCCCCGGAGTGGTGCGGCGGCCGGTGCGGCACGTCCGCGCGGGGCGAGCACGGCCCGTGCCGCGCGGCCGGCGTACCAGGGGTTGAGATAGCCCTCCGGGTTGCTCGCCAGCGGCGAGGCGAGCGCGTCCAGGTGGCGCTGCCGGTGGAAGAGCAGGTTGAGGGCCCGCAGCAGCCAGGTGGCCGTCTGCTTGTGGGCGCCCCTGGCGTGGTGTCGGTCGGCGGCGGCGAGGGCGGAGGTCACGCCGTCCGCGACGCGCGCGGTGTCCCGGCCCGCGCGCAGCTCCTCGGCCGCCGCGTCGACGAGCAGCTCGCCGCGCAGCCGGGGCGTCCGTACGCGCCGTGCCACGTCGTTCAGGGCCAGGGCCGCGCCCATGGGGCGACCCGCCTGGCGCAGCCGCCGCGCGATGCCCCGCGCGGCGCGGGCGCGCAGCCCGTCCGGGATGCCGGGCACCGCCAGCGCGTACCGCCACGTGCGCGCCCCCGCGCCGGTACGGAGCACCCTGCGCGTGAACGGGAAGCGCACCGCTCTCGCGCATCCCTTGAGCATGCCCCGGCCCACCCGGCGGGAGAGCGCTGCGGCGTGGAGCGCGGGCACCAGCGAGGGGTACGCCGCCGCGCCGCGCGTCCGTCCGGCCGCGCGGGACTCGACGGCGGCGAGGGCGGGGGAGACGCCGTGCACCGCGTCCGCGCGGACGTTGCGCTGGGCGAGCTGCCAGACCGTGTAGACCGACTTCGGGTCCAGGGCGACCAGGACGTCCGCCTCGCGCGCGTGCCGGCGCAGCACGCCGTCCCCGCGCGTGTGCTGCCACATCCGACGGGCCACGGCCGAGGACCGCGCGGGGCGCTCCCAGGGCAGCCGGACGACCTCGACACGCCGCAGCTCGGACGGCAGCAGTACGGGATCGACGTACCCGGCGATGCGGACGCGCGCGCCCCGTTCGCGGAGCGCGGCGACGGACGAGGCGAGCGCGCCCTCCCGCGGGGTGTCCCCGGCGACCAGCAGGACCTCGATCATCGCGGGGCTCCTTCCAGGAGGTCCGGGTCGGAGGGGCCCTCCGGGTCGGAGGGACCGTCCGGATCCGGCGGAGGGACGGCCCGCGACGGCCCGGACGGTCCGGAGGGCCCGGACGGCCCCGTACGGACGCTCCCGTGCGGGGACGGGTCCTGAGCCCGCGGTGCGGCCGACGGGGCCGTCGCCGGGGCCACCGACTCCGCCAGCTCTTCCACGGCCGGGACGATCTGCGCCAGGCGCGCGAAGCGCGCGGCGTGCGCGCGGGCGGCGGCGCGCGCCTCGGCGTCCGCGCCCGTCGCGAGGCGCGCCGCCTGCGCGAACGCGTCGGCCAGTGCCTCCGCTTCCACGCCCCGCGCGCCCGTCCACAGCGGATGCCCCTCCAGGACGACCGCCGCGTCGTGGTCCGGCTCGTGTGCGGAGACGACGGGCAGGCCGCTGGCCATGTACTCGTAGACCTTGCCCGAGGTCACGTAGCGGCCCCCGGTGAGCATGAGCACCAGCGCGTCCCAGCGGGCGTACAGCGCGCCGACGTCCGCCTTGGCGACGGGGCCCGCCACGGACACCCCGTCGGCCGCCGCGCGGGACAGCAGATCGGCGTGGGCGGTCGCGCCGCGGCCCGCGCCCGCGCCGAGATGGCCGCGCACCTCGAACCGCGCGTCCCGCAGCAGCGGTTCGCGCTCCCGCGCCAGCCGCCAGCCCTCCAGCACGGTCTCCAGGAGCCGTACGGAGAAGTTGACCGTGCCCAGATAGCCGAAGGTCAGCCGGTCGCCCGGAGCGGGCGTACGGGGCGCCGGGGGGACGCTGTCCTCGTCGTAGCCGTTGCGCACGACCCTTACGCGGTCTGCGAGGGACGGGTGACGCTCGCGGTAGAAGTCGGCGATGGGGTCGTTGACGACCCACAGCGCGTGGGCGCGGCGCAGGGCGCGCTCCTCCCAGCGGCCCTCGTCGGAGTCCGCCTCGAAGGCGGGCACGCCCTTGAGAACGTCCAGGGACCAGCCGTCGCGGAAGTCCACCGCGTACGGCACCGCGTGTTCCTCGTGCAGCCGTACAGCCGCCGCCAGGCTGACGTACGGCACGCACGTCGCGAGCATCAGGTCGACGGGGTGCTCGCGGTGGGCGCGCAGCACGGCGCGCTCCAGCGCCGCGCGCCAGCCGCCGAACGCGGGCTCGGGGAAGTGCGCCCGCTGTCTCTTGTGCCACCGTCGCACCCAGCCCGTGGGGTCGAGGGCACGCGCCTCGGAGTAGGTGCGGATGTCGGTCGCCAGGTCCTCGCGCTCCAGGGGGAGTTCGATCAGGCGTACGCCCGGGTCCACGCGCTCCGACAGCGAGTGGTCGAGCCCCGAGTCGCGCTCCCACGCCTCCGGGCGGATGGTGACCACGGTGACGTCCCAGCCGCGCGCGCGGAACTGGTTCGCGGTCTCCAGCATCCGGTAGGCGCAGCTCTTCGCGGCGGGCGGGAAGCCGATGGCGAGATAGAGCAGATGCGGCCTCCCGGGGCGCGGCTCCGGCCGCCGTACGGCGGGTGCTCGCTGCGTCATCGGGGTACCTCCGTCACCTGGTGTTCCTCCAGCAGCCGTACGGTTCGCGCGGCGGCCTGTCCGTCGCCGTAGGGCGTGCCCCGCGCGGCACGGGGCGCCGGGCGCGCGGCGAGGTCCGCCCAGGCGGCGGCGCCGTGCTCCCAGGGGCGCGGCACGAGCGCGTTCCAGCCGCCCGTGAGGGTCTCGGGCCACTCGGTCTCGGGGCGCAGCGTCGTGCAGGGACGGCCGAGGAGGTAGGCCTCCTTCTGGAGCCCGCCCGAGTCCGTCACCACCCCGTGCGCGCCCAGGACGGCCGCGACCATCCCGGCGTACGGAAGGGGCTCGCCGACGCGGACAGCGCCCCGGGCGAGCTTCACGCCGTGCTCCTCCGCGCGGGCCAGCAGCCGAGGGTGTGCCAGCAGCGCGACGGGCAGCGGCAGGTCGGCGAGCGCGTCGGCGAGCGCGGTCAGCCGGGCGGGGTCGTCGGTGTTCTCCGCGCGGTGCAGGGTCGCCAGCAGATAGGGCGCCCCGGGGTCGATGCCGTCCGGCAGCCCGGCGGGCGGACGGCCCTCCGCCCGTACGCGCTCGCCGATGGACAGGCAGATGTCCACCATCACGTCCCCGGCCAGCACGGCGCGGTCCTCCAGCCCCTCGTGTGCCAGATGGCGCAGTGCCTCCGCCGTCGGCGCCAGCAGCAGATCGGCCGCGTGGTCCGTGAGCACCCTGTTGTGCTCCTCGGGCATGCGCCGGTTGAACGAACGGAGGCCCGCCTCCAGATGGGCGACGGGCAGATGCTGTTTCACGGCGGAAAGGGCCCCGGCGAGCGTGGAATTCGTGTCCCCGTAAACCAGCACCCAATCGGGCCGTTCCCTTTCGAGTACGGGGTCGAGAGCCGCCAGGACGCCACCCGTCTGCGCCCCGTGACTTCCCGACCCGACGCCCAGATGGGTGTCCGGATCGGGAATGGAGAGACCGGAGAAGAAGACGTCGGAGAGCGCGGCGTCGTAATGCTGGCCGGTGTGCACGATGTGGTGCCGGTGACCCGCCTCGCGCATGGCGGCGGCGATGGGGGCCAGTTTCACGAATTGCGGGCGGGCGCCGACGATGCTGACGACCTTCATGGAAGCCGGTTCCTCTCTGTCGCGACATTGACCACCGTGTGAGCGGCGTCCGGCGTCCGCACCCCCTGTATGGGCCATATGGAGCCCCGTACCCCTCGGTTGAGCGAATGCGCCGCTCAGGGGAACCAGTACGGCTGGGCCCGTGGAATTCGTCCGGTGAGAATCCGATGAGTGCGGTCGGCGGAAAAACGGAAGATCGCCCGGTTTCCCGCCGCCATTCGCCCGTTCGGCTGGACCCGCGGTGTGTAGCGGGAAGTGGAGGAGGCACGCCATGGGATCCGAGACGCCGGAATCGCCGGAGCCCCGCCGGGGACGCGTCGTCATGCTGGTGAACAACGGAGTCGACGGCGATTCCCGGGTCCAGAAGTCCGCCGCCTCCGCCGCGGCGGCGGGCTGGGAGGTCTGCCTGCTCGGCTCCTCGCCGGACATGCGCCGCCGGACCTGGTGGCACGAGGGAGCCGAGGTGCGGCTGCTGCCCAAGCCCTCCCCGCTGTCCGTACGCGCCCACGACGTGCGCAGCCCCGTGCTGCGCCGGCCGCTGGCCTACCGCGACTCGCGCAAGGCGGCGCAGCGCGCCCAGTGGGTCAAGGCCTACCGCGCGGACCTGCGCGTGCGCAGGGACGCGCTGGCGCTCCGGGCCCGCCAGGAGAACGCCCCGCTGTCGGTGCCGCTGCGCACGGCGGGGCTGGCGGTGCCGCGCGCGGCCTCCCGCGTCCTGGGCAGGTGGGTCGCGCTGCGCACCCGCCAGCTCGCCTCCGTGCAGCGCCGCAGGGGCAGCCTCGACTCGGCCGCCGACCATATGGCCGTCGCGTTCTGGAAGGTCGCGCTGCGCCGCCGCGCCTGGCAGCGCCTGGTGCCGCACCTGCTCGACTTCGACCTGGCCTTCGCCAAGGAGATCGACAAGCTGGCCCCCGACCTCATCCACGCGCACGACTACCACATGCTCGGCGTCGCCGCCCGCGCCGTCGTCCGGGCCCGTGCCGAGGGGCGCTCGGTGAAGCTCGTCTGGGACGCGCACGAGTACGTTCCGGGCCTCAACGCACCCAACCCGCGCTGGCTCGCCGGGGTCTCCGGCTACGAGCGCGCGCACGCGGCCATGGCGGACGCGGTCGTCACGGTCTCCCGGCCGCTCGCCGAACTGCTCCGGAAGAACCACGGCCTGCCCGAGCTGCCCACGGTCACCCTGAACGCGCCGGTCGCCGTGCCCCCCGCCGAGGCGCACGGGGAGGACGCCGAGCCGGTCCCCGACCTGCGGGAGCTGTGCGGGATCGACGCGTCCACGCCGCTCGTCGTCTACCTCGGCGGGATCTCCCCGGCACGCGGCGTCGGCGACGTGATCGAGGCGCTCAGGCGGATGCCCGGCGTGCACCTGGCGCTGGTGTCCAAGCATCCGCAGTCCGGACTGACACCGGCGGCCCGCGCGGTCGTCGGGCACACCGGGATCGACGAACGGATCCACGTACTGCCCTACGTGCCGTACTGGCAGGTGGTCCCGTTCGTCGAGCCCGCGGACGTCGCCGTCAGCCCGCTGCACCACCTGGCGAACCACGAGATCGCCCTCAGCAACAAGTTCTTCGAGTACTCCCAGGCCCGGCTGCCCCTGGTCGTCAGCGACGTGCGCACCATGGCCGAGACCGTGCGCGCCACCGGACAGGGCGAGGTCTTCCGCGCCGAGGACCCGGAGGACTGCGCTCGCGCCCTCCGCGCCGTCCTCGCCGACCCCGCGCGCTACCGCGCCGCCTACGACGCGCCGGGCCTGCTGGAGCAGTGGACCTGGGAGGCGCAGGGGCGGAAGCTCGACGGCCTCTACACCCGCCTTCTGGCCGACGGCCCGGCCGACGGCCTGCCGGACGGCCTGACCGACGACCCGGAACTCTTCCGAGAAGGAGACGAGAATGCGGATCTGTGTGGTGGCGCTCGGGAAGATCGGGCTGCCGCTGGCCGTCCAGTTCGCGGCCAAGGGACATCACGTGACGGGCGCCGACGTGGACGGCCGCGTGGTGCGGCTGGTGAAGGACGGGACGGAGCCCTTCCCCGGTGAGAGCGGACTGGCCGTCCGCCTCAAGGAGGCCGTCGCCGCCGGGCGGCTGACCGCCACCACCGACACCACGGCGGCCGTCGCCGAGGCGGAGGCCGTCGTCCTGGTGGTGCCGCTCTTCGTCGACGCGAAGGGCGCGCCCGACTTCCGCTGGATGGACGACGCGACCCGCGCCGTCGCCGCGGGCCTGCGCCCCGGCACGCTCGTCAGCTACGAGACGACCCTGCCCGTCGGCACGACCAGGGAGCGCTGGGCGCCCATGCTGGAGGAGGGCTCGGGGCTCGCCGCCGAACGGGACTTCCCGCTGGTCTTCAGCCCCGAACGCGTCCTCACCGGGCGGGTCTTCGCCGACCTGCGTCGCTACCCGAAGCTCGTGGGCGGCCTCGGCCCGTCCTCCGCTGCGGCCGGCAAGCGGTTCTACGAATCGGTGCTCGACTTCGACGAGCGGGACGACCTGCCGCGCCCCAACGGCGTGTGGGACCTCGGCTCGGCCGAGGCGGCGGAGATGGCGAAGCTCGCCGAGACGACGTACCGGGACGTGAACATCGCGCTGGCCAACCAGTTCGCCCGGTTCGCCGACCGGGCGGGGATCGACGCCGAGGCCGTCATCGAGGCCTGCAACACCCAGCCGTACAGCCACATCCACCGCCCCGGCATCGCCGTCGGCGGCCACTGCATCCCCGTGTATCCGCAGATGTACCTGTGGAACGACCCGGAGGCCACCGTCGTCCGCGCGGCCCGCGAGGCCAACGCGGAGATGCCGCACTACGCCGTCGACGTCCTGGCCGACCACTACGGCGACCTGCGGGACGCCGAGGTGCTCGTCCTGGGCGCGGCCTACCGGGGCGGCGTGAAGGAGACCGCGTTCTCCGGCGTCTTCCCCACCGTCGAGGCGCTCAGGGCGCGCGGGGCACGGCCGTACGTGGCGGACCCGATGTACGGCGCGGAGGAGCTGACGGCGCTCGGGCTGACCCCGCACGACGGGCAGCCGGTGACCGCCGCCGTCCTCCAGGCCGACCACGAGGAGTACCGCTCCCTGACCCCCGCCGAACTGCCCCATGTGCGCGTCCTGGTGGACGGGCGGAGGGCCACCGACCCGGCGCTGTGGAAGGGCGTACGGCGTGTCGTCCTCG
>NZ_BAAAPE010000013.1:851598-1069460 GCF_039530985.1 Streptomyces albiaxialis | reverse complement strand
GGACGGCGGTACGGGCGCACGCTCCGACGACGCTTCCTCTCCTGCGGTGCCGACCCTGTGAAACGTCATCGGACCAGAGAGAAGAGCACGCCGTGACCACTCCCGACGTCAGCGTCGTCGTCGCCGTCTACAACACGATGCCGTACCTCACCCGCTGCCTCGCCTCGCTCACCGCCCAGACGCTCGGGGAGCGCCGGATGGAGGTCGTGGTCGTCGACGACGGCTCGACCGACGGGAGCACGGCCGAGATCGAGCGCTTCGCGCAGCTCCACCCCGGGCTGTTCACCGTGGTGCGCCAGCCCAACTCCGGCGGTCCCGCCTCCCCCAGCAACAGAGGGCTCGAACTGGCCTGCGGACGGTACGTCTTCTTCCTCGGGGCCGATGACCATCTGGCACCGGACGCGCTGGAACGGATGGTCGCCATGGCCGACCGGTACGGCTCCGACGTGCTCCTGTGCAAGATGGCCGCCATCGGCGAACGGACCGTCCCTACGGGCGTCTTCAAGCAGACCTCTCCCGCCATCCGTCTGGTGGGCGACGGGCTGCCCTGGGCGCTGTCCAACACCAAGCTGTTCCGCCGCGAAATGGTCGAACGGAACCGCATCCGCTACGATGAGGACATGCCCGCCTTCAGCGACCAGCCCTTCGTCATGGAGGCGTGCTTCCGGGCCCGCCGTATCTCCGTACTGGCCGACCAGGACTACTACTTCGCCGTACGCCGCGCCGACTCCAGCAACATCACCTTCCGCGCGGGCCCCGAGACCCGGCTGCGCTGCGCGGCGAAGCTCCTGGAGACGACGACCCGCTTCCTGGAGCCGGGCCCGCTGCGCACGGGCTTCCACCGGCGCCACTTCCATGTGGAGCTGTTCCAGCTCTTCGGCGCCGGCTTTCCCGCGCTCGGCCCGGATGTACGGGAACGTGTCGTCACGGGCGCGGCGCGGCTGATCGGGACGTACGGGGACGGCGTGCTGGAACGGCTGGACGAGCGCCGCAGACGCACCCTGGAGCTGGCCTGGCGGGGCGCGACGGAAGCGCTGTGCGAGGAGATCCTCAGCGACCCCGAGCGCACCCCGCGCGCCGCCGTGGCGGAGGAGGGCTTCTCGCTGGTGCGGTGGCTCCTCGCACCCGTACGGGGCGCCCGGGGCGGACGTAAGGGCGACCGGCAGCCGGTCTAGCGCGTGCCGGCCGCGGAGCCCTCCACGGAGTCCTTCACGGGGTTCTCCGTGGGCGTGGACGCGGCTGTGGAAGCGTCCTTGGACGGCCGGGGACGCGGGGTGTTCATCAGGACGGCGACGAGCAGCGCCCCCGCCAGGAGGATCCCCGCGGCCCAGGAGGCGGCCGTGAGGACCCACGGCAGGCCGGAGGCGAGCAGGAGTACGTCATGAAGAGGAACGTCCCGAGCATCGCCACGAAGGCCAGCCCCACGCCCAGGTAGGCGCCCCGCGCGTACGGTTCGCCATCACGCGCGGCGGGAGCAGCGGCTGCGGCACCCGCCGTTCGACGACGGCGAACGCGACGAGCAGCGCTGCGCCGAGGGCCAGCGGGCCGATCACCGTTGCCGAGCCCCATCCGCCGTCGGACTCCGCCTGTGTGGTGCCGTAGACGATCGCCACCAGCCCGGTGGTCACCAGCAGCACGCCGGGGATGTCGAACCGGGCCTTGTCCTCGCGCCGCGACTCGGTCAGCAGCGCGGACCCGCCGAGCACGGACACCAGGGCCAGCGGGACGCTGATGTACAGGCACCAGCGCCAGTCCAGGTAGTCGGTCAGCGCCCCGCCCGCCAGCAGCCCGAGCGCGCCTCCCGCGGCGGTGATGGCGCCCCAGATCCCGAACGCCTTCGCGCGCTCCTCGGGCCGGGCGGAGCGGACCGAGGAGGGTGCACCGGGCCGCGCGGCTACTTGGGCGTCGCGCAGAGAGTGAGGCCGCCGGCCGCTATCTCCCGCATGCCGAGACAGGGCGAGCGCGGGGCTGTGCCGGTGGTGGAGCCGATCCGTGAGGCGGCGGACACGACGTTGTTCACCTCGTACTGGGCGGCGGCGGACCAGCAGGGGACCTCGACCCATTCGCGGGTGTACTTCACGTCGTCGCCCTCGCCCTCCTGGTAGTCGTCGAAGTAGACGCAGTCTCCGCTCTCGGCCTTCGTGACGGAGCCGTTCAGGAAGTGGCTGACCCATCCGGAGAAGGACGCGTTCTCGCCGTAGAGGACGAGTCCGAGGACCAGTGCGGCGACGACGATGCCCCAGCCCACGGCCGCGTCGTTGCCGGACGAGGCGCCGCTCTTCGCCGGTGCGGCTTTCGCGGCCTGCTGTTTCGGCTTCGGCTTCGGCTGAGGGCTCGGCTTCGCGTTGGGCTTCGCGTTGGGCTTCGGTTTCGGCTTGGCCTGGGCGTTCGCCTTCCCCTTCGGTGCCTGCGCCGAGCCGTTCGCGTGGCCGAGCTGCGGCCTCTTGCCGTCCTCCCGCGCCCGGAGGAGGACCGTTCCGCCGTCCTTCAGCCGCAGTGCCCAGGGATCCGTCTTGATCCCCCGGCTCCGCACCTGCACCGTACGGACGCCGGGTTCGGCCTTGAAGGTGCCGGTCGTGCCCGGGCGGACCTCGCCGAGGTCCCGTCCGCTGATGAGGACGTCGACGGGGACGGTGCCCTCGTTCCTGACCTTGACGACGGCGGACAGGCGCGTCGTCTTGGGCGGGGAGTGCACCGAGGTCTGCTTGCGGGTCTTCTTCGGGGGCTGCTGCCCGCCCCCGCCCCCCGGCGGAGGCCCCGTGGTCTCCTTGCCGTTGGCGGCACGCTTCGACGGGAGCAGTTCGCGGGCCCTGGCGACGGTGGCGCGGGTGTCCGGGTCCTTGTCCAGCAGCTCCGTGACGAGGGGTTCGAGGATGCCCGCGCGCCGCATCGGCGGCGCCTCGTCGTAGGCGACGGCGTGCAGGGACGCCGCGGGCGAGTCGCGCTCGAAGGGCGAGACGCCCTCCAGCGCCTCGAACAGGGTCACCCCGAGCGAGAAGAGGTCGCTCGCCGGGCGGGCCTTGCGGCCCTGGGCCCGTTCGGGCGCGAGATACGGCGCGGAGCCGATGACGGCGCCGGTGGTGGTCAGGCTCGGACCGGCTTCGGGGGCGGCGATCCCGAAGTCGGTGAGGAGGATCTGCCGGTCCTTGGTGACCATCACGTTGGCGGGCTTCACGTCGCGGTGCACGATGCCCTGCTGGTGCGCGCCGTCGAGCGCGTCGAGCAGCGCGGCGGCCAGCCGCCGCCCCGCGGCCGTCGAGAGCGGGCCCTTGGCCAGCCGTTCGTGGAGGGTGCCGCCGTCGACGAGCTGCATCACGATCCAGGGGCGCTCGTCCTCGACGACGACGTCATGGACGGTGACGACGTGCGGATGGTCGCGCAGTTTGACCGCGCTGAGCGCCTCGAACTCGGCGCGCCGCAGCCGGTCGGCCCGCTCCTCGGGCGGCATGCCCAGATGCAGCCACAGCTCCTTGACCGCCACATGGGTGTCGAGCCGCTGGTCGTGCGCCTTCCAGACGCGCCCCATGCCGCCGGACCCCAGAGGTTCGAGCAGCCGGTAGCGGCCCGCCACCAGATCCCCCGACCGTGCCCCGTCCGTCACGAGGAGCGATCATCCCTGACCGTTCCGCTACTGACAAGACAACTAGGGGGCGGAGGGGACCAGTTGACCGTCGTCGTCCGGATCGTCCTTCCGTTCACCCGATCGGGTCGATCCGGGTTCCGGCCGGGTCGGTCCCGGCTCCGGCCGGGGCAGCGTCTCCGGTGCCTCGCCCAGCAGGACGCGCCGTACGACGCGTTCGGCGGCACGTCCGTCGTCGTACGGGCAGAACCGTGCCCGGAACGCGGACCGCAGCTCCTCCGCCTCCGGGCCGCGCCAGGCGCCCGAGAGGAACACCCCGGCCAGCTCGTCCTCCGTACGGGCCGTGGCTCCCGGCGTCTCCCCGGGCCGGCCGGAGAGCAGGTCGAAGGTGACGCCCCTGCTGTCGCGGTACGTCTCCCAGTCGGGGGCGTGGATCACCACGGGGCGGTCCAGGACGGCGTAGTCGAACATCAGGGAGGAGTAGTCGGTGACCAGCGCGTCCGAGGCGAGGCACAGGTCCTCGACGGACGGGTGCCGCGAGACGTCGGTGACCAGGCCCCGGTCGTGCAGCTCGCGCAGCGTCCGGTCGCGCCCGTAGTAGTAGTGGGTGCGCACCAGGACCGTCCATTCCTCGCCCAGCGCCGCGCACAGCCGTTCCAGGTCGAGGCGGGGCACATAGCCCCTGCGGTAGTCCCGCATGGTCGGCGCGTACAGCAGTGCCGTACGGCCCTCCGGGATGCCCAGACGGGCGCGCATGCGGGCCGTCTCCTCCGGAGTGGCCGTCGCGAGACGGTCGTTGCGCGGATAGCCCGCCGGGAGGTCCTCGTAACGGCAGGGGAAGACGCGGTCCCACACCTCGGCGGAGTGCGGGTTGGAGGTGACGCTGAAGTCCCAGCGGTCCGCGCGGCGCAGCATCCCGGCGAAGTCCGTCCGCGCGGCGGCGGCCGGGTAGGGCTGCTGGTCGAGGCCCATCGACTTCAGGGGCGTGCCGTGGTGGGTCATCACATGGCGCTGTCCGGGGCGCTTGACCAAGTGGTCGGGGAAGTTGACGTTGTTGACGAAGTACGTCGCGCGTGCAAGGAGCTGCCAGTAGCGGCGCGACCGGGGCCGTACGTGGTCGGTCCCGGGCGGCAGGGAGGCGGCGGCCCCGGGGCGTACGACCCACACGCCCTTGATGTGCGGGGCGAGTTCGCGCGCCTTGGCGTGGACGGCGGCGGGGTTGCAGGCCACGCCCCGGTCCCAGTACGCGGAGTAGACGGCGAGGTCGGGCCGGAGCGGCAGCCGCCGCTGGAAGGCGTAGTACGCGCGGTGGACGTGCCGGCCCAGGACGCTCCGCAGCCGCCCGTACCGCCGCCGCGCCCTCCCCGCGGCCCGGCGCGCCCCCTCGCGCGCGGCGAACAGGGCGTACGACCCCCGGGCCAGCAGCCGGAAGTCCCGCGCCGCGCCCGAGGGCGGGCGGAAGCCCGGCGGAACGTGCCGCCGGTAGTCGGCCACCGCCCGCCGGAAGTACGCGCGCCGGTCCGCGGGGCGCACGCGTTCGGTGCGGCGCAGGCAGAACAGGTAGTGCGAGATCATCCGCTCGAACAGCAGCGGCCGGTGCGCCTCCAGCCCGGGACGCCGGTCCAGGAACGCGAAGAGCGAGGCGTACTGCGGGAAGATGTCGAAGTGCCGCCTGCCCGGCGAGCGCGTGATGGCCCCCTGGTAGCGCTGGCGGTAGTCGACACAGACGCGCGCGAGGCAGCCGATGGAACGAGCGCAGATCATCGCCTCGTTGGCCAGCGGCGCGTCCTCGTACAGGCCCGGCTCGAAGGCGAGGCCCTCGCGCAGGTAGAAGTCCCGCCGGTACGCCTTGTTCCAGGCGACGTGGAAGAGGGTGAGCAGGTCGGGCCGTTCGGCGACCGTGTACGTCTGGGTGCCCGTCGCGGCGAGCTGCTCGGCGAACATGCTGGGCCGGATCTCGCCCCACCAGTACGAGCGCTGGTGGTCGAAGACCAGCACGTCCGGATCGCCGCAGGCGCGCAGATGGCGGTCGATCGCGGCCAGCGAGCCGGGCAGCAGGGTGTCGTCGCTGTCCAGGAAGAGCAGGTACTCGCCCGTCGCGTGCGCCACCCCGGTGTTGCGGGCCCGCCCCAGGCCCGCGTTCTGCGGCAGGTGCAGTACCCGCACGCGCGGGTCGCGCGCCGCGTACTCGTCGAGGATCCGCCCGCTGCCGTCCGGCGAGCAGTCGTCGACGCCGATCACCTCGAGGTCGCCGAACGGCTGCGAGAGCACCGAGTCCAGACACTCCCTCACATAGCCCTGGACCTGGAAAGCGGGGACGACGACGCTGAAGCGGGGCATGATCCTCCTTCGGCCGGGGGGACGCCGGGAACGGGCGGCACGAACGCGGGCGCGGGGCTCCGCTCGGCGGGCGGCACGGGCATCGGCAGGGCCGCGAGGGGCTCGCCGAGGAAGAGATGGCGCACGACGCGTTCGGCGGCGCGGCCGTCGTCGTACGGGCAGAACCGCTCCCGGAACGCGGTCCGCAGCTCCCGCGCGTGCGGGCCCCTCCAGGCGCCGGTGGCGAACAGGTCGACCAGCTCGTCCTCGGTGCGCGCGACGGGGCCCGGCGGGGTCCCGGTGACGTCGAAGTACGTGCCGCGCGCCGCCCGGTAGGTCTCCCAGTCCGGGGCGTGCAGTACGAGGGGGCGGTCCAGGTTGGCGTAGTCGAACATCAGGGAGGAGTAGTCCGTGACCAGCGCGTCCGAGGCGAGGCACAGGTCCTCGACGGAGGGGTGCCGCGAGACGTCCAGCACCCCGTCCGGCAGCTCGCCCTCCGGCTCGCCGTCGTAGAAGTAGTGCGGCCGTACGAGCAGCACGAAGCCGGGCCCCAGCAGGCGCGCGACGCGGGCCAGGTCCAGATGGGGCCGCCAGCCGCGCCGGTAGTCCCGGTGGGTCGGCGCGTACAGGACGGCCGTCGCGCCGGCGGGGATGCCCAGCTCGGCACGGAGTCGCGCGACGTCCTCGGCGGTCGCCGTGTGGAACACGTCGTTGCGGGGATAGCCGAACTCCAGCGTGGTGTACGCCGCCGGGTACGCCCGCTCCCACACGAGCGTGGAGTGCGGGTTGGAGGAGAGGCTGTAGTCCCAGCGGTCCGCGCGTTGCAGGAGCTTGGCGAAGTCCATGCCGTCGGCGCCCGCAGGGTAGTGGCGCAGGTCGAGGCCCATCGACTTGAGGGGCGTGCCGTGGTGGGTCTGGAGGTGGAGCTGGCCCGGGCGCTTGACGTAGGCCTGCGTCAGGTTGGTGTTGCTCACCAGGTAGCGGGCGCGGGCGAGCGCCGACCAGAAGGCGGGGGAGCCCGGGTTGAGCCGCTGTACGCCCGGCGGGAGCGTATGGGCGTGCTCGGGGGTGGTGATCCAGGCGGTACGGATGTGCGGGGCCAGTTCGCGCACCTTGGCCTCGATGGCGGCGGGGTTACACGCGTAACCACGGTTCCAGTAGGCCGAGAAGACGGCCAGCGAGTCATCGAGGGGACGGCTGCGCTGGAGGGCGTAGTGGACGCGCAGGGCCGCCCTGCGGGCGAACGCGTGGACCGCGCGGGCACGGGCCATCAGGAACGCGCGCAGCCTGCTGGCGCGGGACAGCAGCCGGAACGTGCGGTGTGTGCCGAGCCGCACCAGCAGGCGGCGCAGCCGCAGCCGCGCGGGCTGCGGGGGGCAGGTCGCGGCGGGAGCGGCGCGGTAGCGGCGGCAGTAGGCGCGGCTGATCCGGAAGAACTCGGCCCGCGCCGGACGGGGCAGCCGTTCCGGGCTGTTGTGGATGGCGGCGAAATGGTCGGTCATCCTGCGGTAGAGCACGGGGCGCCACCGCTCCAGCCCGGGACGCGAGTCCAGGAACGCGAACACCCGGTCGTACTGCGCGAACACGTCGAAGTGGCGGCGGCTCGTCGTGGACAGGATGTTGCCCCTGCGGCGCTGCCGGTAGTGCACGCAGACGCGGTCGAGCGTGGCGATCGAGGAGGCGGTCAGCAGCGCGGGGAACGTCCAGGGCGTGTCCTCGTAGTAGCCCGGCGGGAAGGACAGCCCCTGGCGGGCGACGAAGTCGCGGCGGTAGACCTTGTTCCACGCGACCGCCAGCAGCCGCAGCAGCTCCGGCCGGTCCACGAGCCGGAAGACCTCGGGGGAGCCCTCGACGCGCTCGGTCACCAGGTCGGCCCGGGCGTTGCGGGCGACGGTGCCGTCCCAGTACGTACGGGCGTAGTCGTAGACCAGCAGTTCGGGGTCGCCGGTCGCGTCGAGCCGGTCGGCGACGGCCTGGAGGGCGCCGGGCGTGAGGGTGTCGTCGCTGTCGAGATAGAGCAGGTAGTCGCCCCTGGCGCGCGCGGTGCCCCGGTTGCGGGCCCGGCCCAGGCCGACGTTCTCCGGCAGGTGCAGCACGGTGACGCGGGGGTCGTCGGCCGCGTAGGCGTCCAGGATCGGGCCGCAGCCGTCGGGGGAGTGGTCGTCGACGGCGATCAGCTCGAAGTCGGTGAAGGACTGGAGGAGGACGGAGTCGAGGCACTCGTGCAGATACGCCTGCACCTTGTGGACGGGGACGATCACGCTGAAACGGGGCACGGCGAGTCCAGTCGGCGTTGGGCTTTCTGACCTAAATGTCGTATTAATGCCCCAAAGCGAGCAGTGCCGTCCGCTCCCGCCCCGAAGATGCCCCGATCGGGCCCTTGCCCGACCCGCCCCTCCCGCTCTAAAGGCGCTAGGAGGGGATGCGGCGGAAGAGCCCGCGCGGCAGGTGCCGCAGCACGCTCATCACCGGCCGCAGCGCCGGGGGCGCCCACACCGTGTGGGCCCGGCGCCGCATCCCGCCCTCGATCGCCTCGGCGACCGCCTCGGCCGTCGTCGCGAACGGCGCGGGCTCCAGCCCCTCCGTCATCCGCGTCCGTACGAAGCCGGGCCGTACGACCATCACGTGGACGCCCGAGCCGTGCAGCGCGTCGCCCAGGCCCTGCGCGAACGCGTCGAGCCCGGCCTTGCTGGAGCCGTACAGGAAGTTCGCCCGGCGCGGGCGCTCGGCCGCCACGGAGGAGAGCACGACGAGCGAGCCGTGCCCCTGGACGCGCATCGCCTGGGCGCAGACGAGCCCGGCGGAGACGGCGCCCGTGTAGTTCGTCTGGGCGACGCGGACGGCCGCCGCCGGGTCGTGCTCGTCGCGCCGCTGGTCGCCGAGGACCCCGAAGGCGAGCAGCGCCATGTCGAGGTCGCCCTCGGCGAAGACCTTGCCGAGCACCTCCTCGTGCGTCTCCGGCGCGAGCGCGTCGAAGGCGACCGTACGGACGGTGACCTCGGCGCCCGCGGGCGCGAGGGAGGCGGCGTCCTCGCGCAGCCGCGCCGCCGCCTGGTCGAGCGCGGGCGAGGGACGTCCGGCGAGCCAGACCGTACGGGTGCGGCCCGCCAGGCAGCGGCGGGCGGTGGCCAGCGCGATCTCGGACGTGCCGCCGAGGACGAGCAGGGACTGCGGGGCGCCGAAGGCGTCCTTCATGGAGGGCTCCTCAGGAGGGGGGAAGGAATCACAGGGCCAGGCGGCGGGCCAGGTCGGAGGTGAAGACCCCCTCCGGGTCCAGGCGGGCACGCAGCGCGCGGAAGTCGTCGAGCCGGGGGTACATCGCGGCCAGCAGCTCGGGCCGCATACGGGCGTCCTTCGCGAGGTACAGCCGCCCGCCGGCCCCGGCGACCTCCTCGTCCAGCTCGTCCAGGAAGCCCGCGAGCCCCGGTAGCCCGGCCGGGATGTCCAGCGCGAGCGTCCACCCCGCCTTCGGGAACGAGAGCCAGCCGGGGTCCCCCTCGCCGAAGCGCTTGAGCACGGCGAGGAACGAGGGGCACGAGCGGCGCGAGATGAGCCGCACGATGCGGCGCAGCGCGTCGTCGTGCTCGTATCCGACGACGCACTGCCACTGGACGAACCCGGCGCTGCCGTAGACGCGGTTCCAGTGCGGCAGGCCGTCCAGGGGGTGGAAGAACGCGGCGAGCTTCTGCAGCTCGCCCGTCCTGCGGCGGGGCGCCTTGTGGTACCAGAGCTTGTTGAAGGCGCCGACCGTGCTGGAGCGCAGCAGCCCGTTCGGCAGGGCGCGGGGCGCGGGCGGGAGCCGCCCGGGCCGGAACGCGAGCGGCGCGGCGCGCAGCCGCTTCGGGAGCGCCTCCAGGGGCGCGTGGTCGCCCCGGGTGAGCACCGCGCGCCCGGCGGCCGTGCCGCGCGCCAGGAGGTCGATCCAGGCGACCGAGTAGCGGTAGCGGTGGTCGGTCGAGGCCAGCCGGGCGAGCAGCGCGTCGAGGTCGGGCAGGCGTTCGGTGTCGACCGACATCAGCGAGGTCTCGACCGGCAGCAGCCGGACTGTGGCGCTCAGCACGAGACCGGTCAGGCCCATACCGCCCGCCGTCGCGTCGAACAGGTCTGTGCCGGGCGTGACGGTGCGGACCTCGCCGTCGGCGGTGAGCAGCTCCATCGAGGCCACGTGCCGGGTGAAGCCGCCGGAGACGTGGTGGTTCTTGCCGTGGATGTCGGCGCCGATCGCGCCGCCCACCGTCACATAGCGGGTCCCGGGCGTGACCGGCACGAACCAGCCGAGCGGCAGCAGCACCTCCATCAGGCGGTGCAGGCTGACCCCGGCCTCGCACTCGACGAGACCGCGCTCGGCGTCGATCGACCGGACGCGGTCGAGCCCGGTGGCGTCGAGCACGGTGCCGCCCGCGTTCTGCGCCGCGTCGCCGTACGCGCGGCCCAGGCCGCGGGGGATGAGCCCGCGGGGGGCGAGCCCGCGGGAGGTGCCGCCGCGCCCTCCGCACCCGCCACGTGCGCGAAGGGCGGCGACGGCGGTCACTGCCTCCCCGGGCGACTCCGGCCTCAGCACCGTGGAACGGGAGGGCGCTGTCCGGCCCCAGCCGGTGAGGAGCCGCGGGGCCGGGGACGTCGTCTGCTGAACAGGCATGACGGCGACCGTATCGCCCCTGATCGCCATCAGCCGGATTATCCAGGCCAATTCTGGCTGAAAGGGTGAAAATATGAGTGTCGGACCGTCGGGTCACGGCCCGGAGGTCCCGCCACGGCGACGCTCGGTACGTGGCTGCGAGGACGACGACCGTGGAAACGCTGCACACCTGGCTGCACGCCCGGGAGCGGCGCGCCCTGCGCGTGCTCGGCGACTGTGCCGCCGACCGGCGCGTGGCCGCCTCGGCGCGCGCCCTCTCCTGGTGCGGAGAGCACGCCGCCGTCTGGCTCGCCACCGGCCTCACCGGCGCGGCGGCAGACCCGGCGCGCCGCGAGGGATGGCTGCGCGGCACGGCCCTGGTGGCCGCCGCGCACCTCGCGAGCATGGGCGTCAAGCGCGTCGTGCGCCGCCCGCGCCCCCGCGTGGAGGGGCGTGCCCCGCTCGTACGGACCGCGGGGCGGCACTCGTTCCCCAGCTCGCACGCGGCCTCGGCGGGCGCCGCCGCCGTCGCGTTCGGCGCGGTCAGGCCGGGGCTGGGCGTGGCGCCCCTCGCCGCGCTGGTCTGCGTGTCGCGGCTGGTGGCCGGGGTGCACTACCCCTCGGACGTCGTCGCGGGCGCGGCGCTGGGCGCGCTGACCGTCCGCCTCGGCGCACGGCAGGGCGTACGGCCGGGTGCGGGGCAGGGCGTACGACGCGGCGTACGGCAGAGCGGACGGCGCGGCGTACGGAGGGAGCGGGGCCATGGCTGCTGAGCGGACGGGGGCGCTCGTACGGCAGGAGGCGCGGGCGGGCGCCGCTCCCGCGCCCGTACGGCCGGACGGCGGGGACGGAGGCGGCGGCTCCCTCGCGGGCGGGCTGCTGCGCACCGCGCGGCCCCGGCAGTGGGTGAAGAACGTGCTGGTCGTCGCCGCGCCCGCGGCGGCCGGGGAGCTGGCCTCGCCGCACACGCTGCGCCAACTGTTCCTGGTATTCGTGCTGTTCACGGCCGCCGCCTCCGCCGTCTACTTCCTCAACGACGCCCGCGACGCAGCCGCCGACCGGGCGCACCCGGAGAAGTGCCGCCGCCCGGTGGCCGCGGGCCTCGTGCCCGTGCCCCTCGCGTACGCCATGGGCGCGCTGCTCGCGCTGGCCTCCACCGGGCTCGCCGCGCTGTTCTGCAACAGGGCGACGGCGGCGCTGCTGGCCTCGTACGTCGTCATGCAGATCGCCTACTGCCTGCTGCTCAAGCACGTCCTCGTCGTCGATCTGGCCGTGGTGACGGCCGGGTTCGTGGTGCGGGCGATGAGCGGCGGGCTGGCGCTCGACATCCGGCTGTCGCGCTGGTTCCTGATCACGGCCGGGTTCGGCGCGCTGTTCATCGTCGCCGCCAAGCGCTACTCCGAGGCGCTGCTCATGGGCGAGGGCGAGGGGGAGACGCGGGCGCTGCTGCGCGAGTACACCGTGGGCTATCTGCGCTTCGTCTGGCAGCTCGCCGCCGGGGTCGCCGTCCTCGGATACTGCCTCTGGGCGCTGGAGGGCGGCACCGGCGACGGCACCTCGCTGTGGCGGCAGCTCTCGATGGTGCCGCTCATCCTGGCCGTGCTGCGGTACGCGGTCTTCGCCGACCGGGGCGGCGCCGGAGCGCCGGAGGACGTGATCCTGCGCGACCGGCCGCTCGCCGTGATCGGCCTGTGCTGGGGACTGCTGTACGGGCTGTCGGTGGCCGGGCTGTGACCGCACGCCCCGCGCGTGCCCCGCGCACCCTCCGGGGCGAGCTGGCCGGTTTCGCGCTGGCCGGGATCTGCGCGTACGGGGCCGACGTGGGCCTCTTCGTCTGGCTGCGCGGCCCTCAGGGCATGGACCCGCTGGCCGCGAAGGCGCTCTCCTTCGTCGCCGGTTGCGTGGTGGCGTACACGGGGAACGCGCTCGGCCCCTACCGGACGGGCCGTACGGGCGACGGCCGTACGGGTGCCTGTCGTACGGGCGACGGCCGCACGGGCGGCGGATGGCGGCGCTTCTGTGTCTTCTTCCTGGTGAACGTGGCGGGCGCCGCCGTGCAGTTGGCCTGCCTGGGCGTGTCCCACTACGGGCTCGGCCTCACCTCGGCGCGGGCCGACGTGGTGGCGGGCTCCGGGGTCGGGATGGCGCTCGCCACCGTGCTGCGCTTCTGGGGGACGCGGACCCTGGTGTTCGGATCCGCGTCCGGGCCGGGGGCTACTTCACGGCCCCGGCCATCACTCCGGAGACGAACTGCTTCTGGAAGGCGAAGAAGACCGCCAGCGGCACCAGCATCGAGATGAACGCGCCCGGCGCCAGCACGTCGATGTTGTTGCCGAACTGCCGGACCTGCTGCTGGAGGGCGACCGTGACCGGCGGATTGGTGGAGTCCGCGAAGATCAGCGCGACCAGCATGTCGTTCCACACCCACAGGAACTGGAAGATGCCCAGCGAGGCGATGGCCGGGCCGCCCAGCGGCATCACGACGCGGGTGAAGAGCCGCAGCTCCCCGGCGCCGTCCAGCCGCGCGGCCTCCAGCAGTTCGCGGGGGATCTCGGCGAAGAAGTTCCGCAGCAGGAAGACGGCGAACGGCAGTCCGAAGGCCGCGTGGAAGAGGATCACGCCCGTCGTCGTCTCGAAGATGCCCAGCCAGCCGAAGAGCTTCGCGACCGGGATCAGCGCCACCTGCACCGGCACCACCAGCAGCCCCACGACCACCATGAACCACCAGTCGCGGCCGGG
This sequence comes from Streptomyces albiaxialis, assembly GCF_039530985.1. NCBI lineage: Bacteria > Bacillati > Actinomycetota > Actinomycetes > Kitasatosporales > Streptomycetaceae > Streptomyces > Streptomyces albiaxialis. Next base: position 1,056,204 of record NZ_BAAAPE010000013.1, on the reverse strand, counting down.
GAAGTCCATCCACGCGAAGGCGTAGCCCGCCAGGGCGCCGATGACGACCACGAGCGCCGTCGCCGGGACGGTGATCAGGACCGTGGTGAGCAGCGAGTCCATGACCTGGTCGTTCTGGAACAGCGCGTCGTAGTTCGACCAGGTGATCTGCTCCCGGTCGATGATCCACGGGAAGCTGCCGTTGAAGTCGAAGACCTTCCACCAGCCGGAGATGGAGATGTCGGCCGGATCGCGCAGCGAGGAGACGAGCAGACCGGCGGTCGGCGTCAGCCAGAACAGGGCGATCACGATCAGCGCGAACCGCACGGCCCAGTGCCCCGTGACGGAGGCCAGCCGCGAGCCGGTGGAGCGCTTGCCGCGCACACTCTCGGGCACCGTAGTCATCGGCGGGACTCCCTCCGCAGCCGGCGGACATTGATGACCATCACCGGAACCACGAGCAGCAGCAGGATCACCGCGATGGCGCTGCCCACGCCCTGGTTCGCGCCGCCGCCGAAGGACTCCAGATAGAGCTGGAGCGCGAGGACGTTGGCGTCCTTCTGGGTGGCCCCCGGCGCGATGATGTAGACGAGGTCGAAGATCTTGAGGACGTTGATCATCAGGGTGACGGTCACGACCGCGAGGACCGGCGCCAGCAGCGGCACCGTGATCTTGCGGAAGACCTTCCACTCGTTGGCGCCGTCCACCCGCGCCTGTTCCAGCAGTTCGCGGGGGACACCCGCGAGCCCGGCCGCGATCAGCACCATCGCGAAGCCCGCCCACATCCACACGTACGAGCCGATGATGGCGGGCGTCACGAGCGTCGGGCCGAGCCAGTCGACGCCCCCGTAGGGCGCGGCGAAGTTCGAGGACGGCAGCCGCAGATGGGCCCCGTCGGCCTCGGCGGGCAGCGTGAACGTGCCGTCCGCGCCGCTCGTGGCCGTGGCGACCACCCGGCCGTCCTTCACCGCCTCGACCTTGACGTCCTTCAGGGCCTTCTCGCCCTGGTCGATGACGCCGTCCTCGCTGCGCCCGCCCTTGACGAAGTCCTGCCAGACGGTGCCGGTGATCTCGCCGTCACCGCCGCGCTCCGCCTTCTCGGCGGGCGTCGCGTCGGCGGTCTCCCGGGGCGGGATGCCGACGAGCGGGAGGTTCGCCGGGTCGGCGGCGGAGACCGTCCCGCGCGTGGTGTACGCGCCGCCGCCCGAGGCCTCCAGCGGCGCGTCGGGCCGCGGGCGCGCGTCGGGCCAGGGGGCGGTGTCCACGAACGTGTCGTGCACTGTCGTCCACATGGCGTTGGCCACGCCGCGGTCCGGGTCCTGCTCGTACACCAGGCGGAAGATGATGCCCGCGGCGAGCATCGAGATCGCCATCGGCATGAACACGAGGAGCTTGAACGCCGTTCCCCAGCGCACCCGTTCGGTCAGCACCGCGAAGATCAGACCGAGCGCCGTGCAGACCGCGGGGGCGACGATGACCCAGATCAGGTTGTTCTTGAACGCGGTCAGCGTGGTGTCGTCGGTGAAGACCTCGCTGAAGTTGTCGAAGCCCGCGAAGCCGCTGCCGTCCTTGTCCAGGAAGGCGCGGACGGCCGAGTAGCCGATGGGATAGACCACCAGCGCGCCCAGCAGCACCAGCGCGGGCAGCAGGAACGCGGCCGCGAGCCACGGGCGGCGGCGCATCGCCGAGACCCGGTCGGGGCGCCCGCGCTTCGCCGGGGCGACCGGCGCGGGTCCCGGCTGTGCCTCGCTCACATCGCGGGGCGGTTCTCCGCCCGGCTCGGGCGGCGTCGTCGGGGTCGACATGACGGTGATCTCCCTGTCCGGATCCGTCAGTTCGGGCGGTTGGCGCGGTGCGGCGCGCTCCTGTGCGGCGGCCCCGGCGCGGGCATACCGCTCACTTCTCGTACGCCTTCGACGCCGCGGCCTCCAGCGCGCGCTGGGCGCCCTCCACGTCGTTCGGGTTCTTCAGGAAGTCCTGGAGCGCCTTCCACTCGCCCTCGCCCTTGGTGCCGCCGAAGGCGGCCGGGGCCTGATCGGACATGTCGAAGCGGAAGTCGTCGCCCGCGCCGACCAGCGCCTTGGCGATCTCGCGCTGCGGGGCGTTGGGATAGGCCGAGAGTTCGAGCTTGCGGTTCGGGGAGACGTAGCCCCCCTCCGCCGCCCAGATCCCCGCGGCGTCGCGCGAGGCGAGGAAGGTCGCGAGGGCCTGCGCGCCCTTGCCCTGCTTGAGGATCGCCGCCGCGTCCCCGCCCGTCACCACCGGCGGCTGCCCGTCGACCGTCGGGAAGGGATAGACCTGCGCGTCCTTGCCGATACGGGCCTTGGTGTCGCCCTCGATGTTCACCCCGACGAAGTCGGCCTCGAAGACGAGGGCCGCCTCGGGGTCGGCGAGCTGGCCGAAGATCTGGGTGACCGACTTGGGGAAGTCGGTCTGGAGTGCGCCCTTGTTGCCGCCCGCGATCAGATGGCGCTGCTGGAACAGCTCGCCGAGGGTCGTCAGAGCCCGCTTGACCGTCGGATCGGTCCACTTGATCTTGTGCTGCGCGAGCTGGTCGTACTTCTCGGGGCCCGCCTGGGAGAGGTAGATGTTCTCGAACCAGTCGGTGAGCACCCAGCCGTCGGCGCCGCCGACCGACACCGGGTCCACGCCCGAGTCGGACAGGGCCTGCGCGTCGGCCAGGAAGTCCTTCCAGGTCTTCGCCTCGCCCACGCCCGCGTCCCGGAACGCCTGCGTGTTGTACCAGATGAGGGACTTGTTGGCGACCTTGTAGTAGATGCCGTACTGCTCGCCCTCGTACGAACCCAGGTCCCGCCAGCCCTTGCTGAAGTTCTTCCTGAGCTCCGCCTTCGCCTCCGGGCCGAGCGGTTTGACCCAGCCCTCCTCGGCGAACTGCCGTAAGACGCCCACTTGCGGCACCATCACGACATCCGGCGGAGAACCGCCCTCGACCTTGGAGCCGACGTACGTCGCGACGTTGTCCCCCGTGGGCACGAACTCGACCTTGGCGCCCGTGCGCCGCTCGAACTCGTCCAGGACCTTGCGGAAGTTCTCCTCCTCGCCGCCCGTCCATACGGCGGCGACCTGGAGCTTCTCGCCTTTCAGCTTCGGGAGTTCGACCGTCGGCTTGTGGGACTTGGCCCACTCGCTGCCCTCGTCCTCGGCGGCGCAGCCCGCCGTGGCCAGGGCGAGGACCGCCGCCGAACCGAGTGCCAGGGCCGTGCGCGCGCCGTGCGAGATACGCATGATCTCCCGCCGTCCCTCCCCCGTCGATTTGTGGCATGGGAGGTCAGCGGCAGGGCACACCCCGTCAGAGCGGCCACAGCGCCGTCCGTCCCGTGCGGAAGGTTGTACGCCCGGATCAGGAGACCCCGCAAGGCCGTGTCAGCCGTCGGGGGCAGCTTCTTGACCACTCCGTGACCTTGACGGCACTCCAGGTCGCGGGTGGTCCCGGGACGTTCCGTAATCAGCCGGGACGTCCGGACTGCTGCGCCGCGCGGCCTATGGCACTGGCGAGCAGCGCGAGGTCCGTGGGGCCGTTGCCCAGCTCCCTGACGGGGCGGCGCGCGGGCGGGTCACCGGTGCGTGCCCAGTCCAGCGGGACGACGGTGGGCCTGAGCGTCGCGGTGCGCGGGATGCGCCCCGTGACACGTCCCGCCTGGAACGGGGTGGCCGACGGGCCCTGGACGCCCGGACCCGCCGCCTCCAGGGAGCCGCGCCCGGGCGGCACACCGTCCTGGCCCGCCTCGCCGCCCGGGGCCGCGGCCGTGCCGGCTGCGGCCGCTGCCTGACCGCCGCCGCCCGTCAAGCGGGCGTGCAGTGCTGCCGCCCGTGCGACCGCCGTGCCCGCCGTACGGTCCGCACGGCCCGTCGCGGCGACCAGATGGACGCCCAGCCGCGTGCCCTCCCGGGCCACGGCCTCCAGCGCGCGGACGACCGAACCGGCGGCGGGACGCCCAGGGTTGCCCAGGGCGGGGTCCACCAGGGTGTCGAAGTCGTCGACGAGGACGGCCAGACGGGGCAGCACCGCGCCGTCGCCCCCGGCCGCCGTCGCGGTCGGCATGGTGGCGGGCGCGGGCGAGGGAACGTCCGTACGCCCCAACGCGCCGGTGGCCCCGGCGCCTTCACCGGCGTCCCCGCCGTCCGTGCCGGTGCCGGTGCCGGTGCCGCGGGGGCGGAGGCGGAGGGTGCGGCGGGTGGTGTCGGGCTCGACGTCCGCCGCGCTCGTACCGCCCCTGCCGGAGGGGCCGGAGGAGCCGGAGGGGGAGTCGGTGCCTTCGGGCCCGGACGGGGCGGGCGGGCGCGCGGCGGCGCTTCCGAGTGCGTCGAGCGCGCCGGGGTTGGCGGGGCTCGCGGGGGCGCCAGGGGCGGGGCCCTGTGCGGTGCCCGCTCCTCCCGCGCCCTCTTGCGCGCCGCTGCCGCTCCGGCCTGCGCCGCCGGTCTGGAGGGCGGGCTGCGCGGCACGCGCGGGGGCACGGTCGCGGCCCCTGTCGCGGTCCCGTTCCCTGTCGCGTTCCCGGCCCCTGTCCCGTTCCCTGTCCAGTTCTCGTTCGCGCTCGCGGTCGGGGGAGCGGCGCGGGGAGATCACGCGGTCCGCCGGACGCGAACTCACCCGTGCGTACTCCTCGTACGTCCGCTCGGCGCCGATCAGCTCGGCGCGGCGCTTCAGCTCCGCCGTGAGCGCCTGCGCGAAGTCCCGCATCCGGACGGGGTCGCCCGCCGTCAGATGGCCCGTGACGTGCGGCAGGTCGGCGCAGGCCCGCAGCCCGTCGCCCGCCTCGGCGCCCGCGCCGTCCACCAGCAGCAGGGCCAGCCGGTCGGGGCGCTCGCCCGCGGCGAGCGAGGCGGCCAGCGAGTGGACCAGCTCGGTCTTGCCCGCGCCGGGGCCGCCGCTGATCAGCACATGGCCGGGCAGCCGCGCGAGGTCCGCCTCCAGCGTGCCGTGCGGGCCCGCGCCGAAGACCAGGGGCGCGCGGCCCGCGGTGTCCGCGCCGCGGTCGGACCAGCGGGCGAGGAGCGCGGCGGGCGTCGCCCGCGCGAGCCCCAGCTCGTCGAGCAGACGGCAGCTCTGCGGGAGCGTCACGGCGGGCCGCGCGCCCGCGCGCTCGGCGGCGCCCTCCGGCTCGCGCAGCGGCGCGAGGGCGCGCGCGAACCGCTCGGCCCACGCGGCGGACACCGCGTCTATGGTCGCGACCGGCCCCGCCGTGGAGGGCGCGTCGCGGCGCACTATCCGCACCGCCGTCGCCACGTCGCCGCTGAGCAGGGCGAGGGTGCCGCACTCGGGGAACGCCGCACACGCCGCGTTCGCCGCGTCGATCGTCGCCGCCACCGGAGAGGCGGGGCTCGCGGGCGGCGTCTCGGCGAGGCACAGCAGATAGACGCCCGCCGCCGCGCCCTCGCGGGCGAGCCGGGCCACGCTCTCGCGCAGCGAGGCCGAACCGGGATCGCCGTCCATGACGAGCAGCGTGGCGGGACCGGGACCGGGACCGGGAGGCGCTCCCTGTCCGCCGGGGGCCACGCCCTGCCCGCCGGGGGCGGGGGCCGTCAGGGCCTGTGCGCGTGCCTGCGTCGCCGCGTCCAGGCGGCGGAGCAGCTCTGCCGTGCGTGCCGCCGCCTGCTCGCGGTCGTACGCGACGAGGAGGCCGCAGTCCTGTCCGTGCTGGGGGCGGACATGGGGGAGCCAGCCGAGCCACGACCACTCCTCGGCGCGCAGCCCGGTGCCGCGCGCCCGGTCGGTCGAGAGCAGCACCACTTCCAGGGCACTCGGCCCGTGCAGCGCGGTGAGCTGGGCCAGCACCGAACGCGCCAGCCCCGCCAGCCGCGAGCGCGGCCCGGCCAGCCCGAGCGCGCCCTCCCGCCGCAGATCGACGGTGACCGGCTCGCCGTGCCCGCCGCCCCGGTGCGCGCTGCCGAGCCGCACGGTCATCGCGTCGGGATGCGCGGGGCCGCGCTCCCAGAGCCGGGGGCCGGGGCCGAGCGCGGTGAGCAGCGCCGCCGCGGGATCGGGCCAGCGCTCGTCCCACGTGCGCGCGGCGACCCCGGCCGCACCGGGCCCGGGCGGCGCGGACGGCACGGGGTGTGCGGAGGGCGCGCCGGACGAGGGCGCGCCCGGCGAGAGGAAGGCGGACGAGCCCGTACCGGACGTGAGCGGGCCACCGGGGTGCGCGGCCCGTCCGGGGCTCCCATGGACGTCGGGCGCGCCGGGGCCGCCGTAGCCGTCGGAACGGCCGGGTCCGCCGGACGCCCCGTAGCCGCCCGGACTGCCGGGTCCGCCGGGGCCGCCGGGCGCGAACGGGCCTCCGGGGCCGCCCTGCCCGCCATGAGGCCCCGCGCCCTCGTCCGGAGCGAGGTCCCCGCGGCCGCCGCCCGCGAAGCGCCGCTTCCAGCCGCCCCGCGCACGGCCGCGCCGCCGCTCCTGCTCGGCGGCGGGCTCGCGGCCCGGCGACGGCGGCTGTGCGAAGCCCGAGCCGTGGGTGACGCCTTCGCCGGGGGTGCCGGGGAACGGTCCCCCCGGTGCGTACGCGTGCCCGCCCTGGCCCGGCGCGGGCGGCGCGGCGGGCGGCACGGCGGGGATCGGGTCCCCGGAGGCGGGCGTGGAGGCGGGCGCGGACGACGGAGACGACGGAGCCGCCGGGGGAGCGGAAGCGGCGGCCGGAACGGGCTCCTCGCGCACCACGCGCAGCCGCCCCTCCCCGTCCGGAACGGTCCGCAGGGCCTGGGCCGAGTCGCCCGCGCCCTCCAGCCGGATCGCCGTCTCGCCGATACGGAGCGTCGAACCGGGCCGGAAGAGCACCGGCTGGGGGCCGACGGGCGAGCCGTCGACCGAGGTCCCGTTGGTCGAGCCGAGGTCGGTGACGGTGACGGCGCCGCCGTCGGTGACCGTCACCGCGCAGTGCAGCCGGGAGACGTCCGGGTCGTCCAGGGGCACATCGGCCTCGGCCGAGCGCCCCAGATGGACCTTGCCGCCCTGGAGCAGATGGATGCCGCCCGCGTCGGGGCCCGCGACGACATGGAGGCGGGCCTTCGCCGACCCGTACGCCGAGACGGCCGCGCCGTGCGCGGGCAGGGCGGCGGGCATCACCGGGCCGTGCAGGGAGACCATCGCGCCGTCGAGCAGCGGGGGCTCGCCGATGATCTGGCGGTGCGGGTCGAGCCGCTCCGTGCCCGCGTAGACCACCACGGGCTCCTGCGGCGGGACCGCGGGGGAGGCGGGGGAGACGGGCGCCGCCTGGGGCTCACCGGAGGCGGCTCGTCCGCCCTCCTCGGCGGACGCCCCCGAGGGGCCCGCCGCGCCGCCGGACGAGGCCGACGCGAGGGCCGAGGCGGCCGTGGTCGCGAGGGAGCCCGTGATCGCCGCGAGGACCGTGCCCGCGGGGGCCGTCACCTGGACGTGCGCGCGCTCCACGGTCGCTCCGCCGGGGGCGTCCCCGCTCCCGGCGGCACCCGGTCCCGACAGCGCTGCCGCGCCCCCCGCGCCCCGTCCGCCGCCGCGCGGCGCCAGGGCGACAGTCAGCCGGATCTGCATCGGCCCCTCCAGGTCCCGTGCGCGCGGCGCGCACGGCGGGCCGCCCACCCCGCCGCAGCGCACGCGCGCCGGCACACTCTCTCGTCCACTGAGTCCACTGCTCGTGATGCTGGATGCATACTCGCACCCGCCACTGACACCGCCGCTCGAAGTCTCCCCGTCCCGGCTCCCCAATGATCTTGATTGGACTGGTCCATCCGCAAGGGGGCCAGGTCGGAACCTGCGGATTCCCCCCGCGTCGGCCGCGTCCGTCGCGCCTGTCGTGCCTGCGCTGCAAGGAGATCCTCTCTGTCCGTTACGGCGGGGGAAATCTCTGCAAGAAGGCGGGGAGTGACCGGAGGGGGACGGGGGAAGGCGTCCGTGGACCACATCATTGACCACCCCTTGTCCACTTCGGAACGGTCTCTTCCGGTGGCCGGAGCGGCCACGGGAAAGGAACCGCAACCATCCGTCCGCGCCGCGCGTCTTTCCGGGGAGCCGTCCCGGCTCTCCGCGTGCCGAGGAGCACGCGCGCGGCCGGTCACCGTCCTCGTGGGACGGCATATTGTGGGCGGGATAGCAGTACGAGACCAGGGAGCTCATGACGTGCGGCCGGTAGGCAGCAAGTACCTGCTCGAAGAGCCGCTCGGACGCGGCGCTACGGGCACCGTCTGGCGGGCCCGCCAGCGCGAGACAGCGGGCTCCGAGGCGGCAGTGGCCGGACAGCCCGGCGAGACCGTGGCGATCAAGGTCCTCAAGGAGGAGCTGGCCAACGATCCCGATGTGGTGATGCGGTTCCTCCGGGAGCGCTCTGTCCTGCTCAGGCTCCAGCATCACAACATCGTGCGGACCCGCGACCTCGTCGTCGAGGGCGATCTGCTCGCGCTCGTCATGGACCTGATCGAGGGCCCGGACCTGCACCGCTACCTGCGCGAGAACGGCCCGTTCTCGGCGGTCGGCGCGTCCCTGGTCACCGCTCAGGTCGCCGACGCGCTCGCCGTCAGTCACGCCGACGGGATCGTGCACCGCGACCTCAAGCCCGCGAACGTCCTCCTCACCGAGGACGAGAACGGGATGCGGCCGATGCTCACCGACTTCGGCATCGCGCGCCTCGCCGACTCCCCGGGCCTGACCAGGACCCAGGAGTTCGTCGGCACCCCTGCCTACGTCGCGCCCGAGTCGGCCGAGGGCCGCCCGCAGACCTCCGCCGTGGACATCTACGGCGCGGGCATCCTGCTCTACGAGCTGGTCACCGGCCGTCCGCCCTTCAGCGGCGAGAACGCGCTCGCCGTGATCCACCAGCACCTCGGCCAGGAGGCCGAGCGCCCGCCGAACGTGCCGGATCCGCTGTGGACCGTCCTGGAGCGCTGTCTGCGCAAGCAGCCCGAGGAGCGGCCCAGCGCCGTGAACCTCGGCCGCGCCCTGCGCACGGTCGCCGCCGGTATCGGCGCCGGCGCCACGCCCCAGGCGGCCGCCGCGGCGATGGGCGTCGCCGCGATGCTCGCGCCCGACCCGACGCCCGCACACGTGCCCGAGCCCGGCCCGGGCGGCGGAGACGCCGACCCGACGCAGGTGCTGCCGCACGGCCAGGGCCCCCAGCAGGGCGGCTACGACCCGGCGGCGCCGACGAACGTGCTGCCCCAGACCCCCGGGCCCGGCGGATACGACCCGGCGGCGCCCACCAACGTCCTCCCGCAGACCCCGGGGGGCCCGGGGGGCCCGCAGGGCAACCCCGACGCCGATCCGACCCAGGTCATGCCGCCTGTGCCCGGCAGCCCGCCGCAGACGCCTCCGCAGCCGCAGCAGCCCCCGCAGCCCGAGGGGCCGCACCCTTGGGAGAGCCAGCTCCGCGCGGCCCGCGACCGGAACGAGCAGACGCAGGTCCAGCCCGTCGACCCCAACCTCGACCCGCTGCGCCGCCGTCCCCAGCGCCGCGCGGCCCCGCCGCAGCAGCCGCCCCAGCAGCAGCCGCCGCAGCAGTACGGCCAGCAGTACGGGCAGCCGCAGCAGCGCCCGCCGCAGCAGCCGCCGCAGCGCCGTCAGGAGCCCCCGCAGCGCCGTCAGGAGCGTCCGCCCCGCGAGCCCCGCGAGCCGAGGCCCCGTCGCGAGCCGCGTCAGCGCAGCGCGAACCCCATGCGCATTCCGGGGCTCGGCTGCCTCAAGGGCTGCCTCTTCATGATCGTGCTCATCGTCGTGGCGGGCGTGCTGATCTGGAACTTCACGGACGCGCCCAAGTGGTGGGCCGAGGGCCAGAGCTTCTGGGACAAGACCCAGGACTTCTTCGGGAAGATCGGCGACCTCGCCGGGAAGCTCAACGGCTGACCACGCGTGCGCCGAAGGCGCGGCCGGGGCGGAGACGCGGCCGGGGTGGGAACCGGGATGACGGCCGGAGTGAAGGCCGGTCTGGTGATTTGTCGACTTCCAGCGGGGGATTTCCCCCACAGAAGTGACGGTTAACGGCATCCGGGGCTCCCAACCCCGCCCGCGCCGCGTAGTTTTGTCGCCATGGCACGGAAGATCGGCAGTCGCTACACCGCTCACCAGATCCTGGGACGCGGCAGCGCCGGCACGGTGTGGCTCGGCACGGGCCCCGAGGGGGACGTCGCCGTCAAGCTGCTGCGCGAGGACCTCGCCTCCGACCAGGACCTGGTCGAGCGCTTCGTGCAGGAGCGCAGCGCGCTCCTGTGCCTCGACCACCCCCGGGTCGTCGGCGTCCGCGACCTGGTGGTGGACGGGAACGACCTGGCGCTCGTGATGGACCTCGTGCGCGGGACGGACCTGCGCACGCGCCTGGAGCACGAGCGCCGCCTCGCGCCCGAGGCGGCGGTCGCCATCGCCGCCGACGTCGCCGAGGCGCTCGCCGCCGCGCACGCGGCGGGCATCGTGCACCGCGACGTGAAGCCCGAGAACGTCCTGCTGGACGCGCTCGCGCCGACCGGCCCCGGGGGCGCGCCGCCCGCGCTCCTCACGGACTTCGGCGTCGCCAAGCTCATCGACTCGCCGCGCCGCACCCGTGCCACGTCGATCATCGGCACCCCCGACTACCTCGCGCCCGAGATCGTCGAGGGCCTGCCGCCCCGCGCCTCCGTGGACATCTACGCCCTGGCCACGGTGCTCTACGAACTCCTGGCCGGATTCACCCCGTTCGGCGGCGGCCACCCCGGCGCCGTCCTGCGGCGGCACGTCACCGAGACGGTCGCGCCGCTGCCCGGCATCCCCGACGAGCTGTGGCAGCTCATCCACCAGTGCCTCGCCAAGGCCCCCGCGTCCCGGCTGCGGGCCGCCGAGATGGCCGCGCGGCTGCAGGAGCTGCTGCCCTCGCTCTCGGGTCTGCCCCCGCTCGACATCGACGAGCACTCGGAGGCGGCGTACGCGGAGGAGGCCGAGGCCGAGCCCGCCGCGACCACCCCCGCGCCGCTCCAGGAGGGCGTGGGTGCCGTGCCGCTGGTGCACAGCGGGGCGGGGCCCGACTCGAACAGGGACACGCACACGAGCATGCGCGTGCCCGGCGCGGACGAGCTGGCGGGCGGCGCGCACGGCACCGCCCGTACGCCCCGGGCCACGGGCGAGCCGCGCGCCGGGTCGGCGCGGAACCAGCGGGGGCACCAGGAGGCGGCGCGCAGGCGGCGGCTCAAGCTCGGTGCCGCGGCCGTGGGCGTGGGCGTGGTGGTCGCCGTCGGCGGCTGGCTCGCCACCTCCGACAGCGAGACGGGCTCCCTGCCCGCACCCGGGGCGCGGTACACGACCGGTCCGTGACCAGGCGCTCACCCCCGGTGGCGGGTGCGGAGGGGGCGTACGGGGCGTGTGCCCCCGGGCCCCTTCGGGGCGGAGGGACCCGGCCGGTGTGCCGTTAGGCTGGAGGGCGTGGCAGTCGTCGATGTATCCGAAGAGCTGAAGTCCCTCTCCTCCACCATGGAGTCGATCGAGGCCGTCCTTGACCTGGACAAGATGCGGTCGGACATCGCCGCGCTGGAGGACCAGGCGGCGGCCCCCGATCTCTGGGACGACGTGGAGAACGCGCAGAAGGTGACCAGCAAGCTGTCCTACCTCCAGGGCCAGCTCCGCAGGGTCGAGGAGCTGCGGTCGCGCATCGACGACGTCGGGGTGCTGTTCGAGCTGGCCGAGAGCGAGGACGACGCGGACGCGCGGTCCGAGGCCGAGAGCGAGCTGGAGTCCGTCCGCAAGACGGTGGACGAGATGGAGGTCCGCACCCTCCTCTCCGGCGAGTACGACCCGCGGGAGGCGGTCGTCAGCGTCCGGGCCGAGGCGGGCGGTGTGGACGCCGCGGACTTCGCCGAGCAGCTCATGCGGATGTACCTGCGCTGGGCCGAGCGGAGGAACTACCCGACAGAGGTCTTCGACATCTCCTACGCGGAGGAGGCGGGCATCAAGTCCGCGACCTTCACCGTGAAGGCGCCGTACGCGTACGGGACGCTCTCCGTCGAGCAGGGCACGCACCGTATGGTCCGCATCTCGCCGTTCGACAACCAGGGCCGCCGCCAGACCTCGTTCGCCGGGGTCGAGGTGCTGCCCGTCGTGGAGCAGGTCGACCATATCGACATTCCCGAGAACGAACTGCGGATCGACGTCTTCCGCTCCTCCGGTCCCGGCGGCCAGTCCGTGAACACGACGGACTCCGCCGTCCGTATGACGCACCTGCCGACCGGCATCGTCGTCTCCTGTCAGAACGAGAAGTCCCAGATCCAGAACCGCGCCGCCGCCATGCGGGTCATGCAGTCCCGCCTCCTCGCCCACCGCCGGCAGGAGGAGCAGGCCAAGATGGACGCGCTCAAGGGCGACGGCGGCAACTCGTGGGGCAGCCAGATGCGTTCGTACGTTCTGCACCCCTACCAGATGGTGAAGGACCTGCGTACCGAGCACGAGGTCGGCAATCCGCAGTCCGTTCTGGACGGCGACATCGACGGTTTCCTGGAGTCCGGCATCCGCTGGCGCAAGCAGCAGGAGCAGGCGCAGGACTGACCCCTGCCGCGGTTCACGAGGCGTATATCACCCCGTGAGGCACGTGAACTCCCCCTGATGAGTGGACATTTCACCCTGCACTCGCTTGACGAAGATGTGAAAACTGGGAAAGCTGTTCGCTCGGCATGCCTGTGTCAGAGGCGGGAGGAGCGGCGGAGGGAAGCCCGGCGCGGTCAACGAGCCCGGCACATAGCTGCCCTATCGACGAGACAGCTACTGGGGGTAGTTGGCAGATGACCAATTCGAAGACGCGGCTGCGGGTTGCGCGCATAGCCGCCGGCGCGGTGTTCGCCGCCGGCGCATCGCTCACCGCAGCCGGCGCCGCCCAGGCCGCCGGTCTGGGTGACAGCGACGTCAAGACCGAGGTTTCGACCAAGAAGGCCATGGCCGACGAGGACGATCCGCTCGGCGGCATCATCGGCGGTGGCGACGACACCGGTGGCGACGACACCGGCGGCACCGTCACGATCGGTGGCGAGGACTCCGGCGGTGACGACACCGGTGGTGACGACACCGGCGGTGACACCGAGGGCACCGTGACCGGCGACCCGACGACGGGTGACCCCACCACGGGTGACCCGACGACCGGCGACCCGACCACGGGCGACCCCACCACCGGCGACCCGACGAACGGCGGGAACAACGGCGGCGACGGCGGTAACGGCGGCGACGGCGGTTCCGGCAACGGCGGGAACGGCGGCAACGGGAACGGCGGCAACGGTGGCAACACCGGCGGTTCCGGTGGCAACGGCGGGAACGGCGGCGACACCGGCGGCTCCGGCGGAAACGGCGGCACCGGTGGCGGCGAGGAGCCCGCGACCATCGGCGGCTCCGGCGGCGGGGACGACACCTGCGAGCTGGAGGGCGACGAGGTCAACTGCGAGGGGGGCAACACCAACCCCGACAGCGCCGGCAGCCAGCCGGTGAAGGACACCACCACGCCGGAGAAGCCGCAGGACGAGCTGGCCGAGACCGGTTCCGGCGAGACGACCTTCCTGCTGGTCGGCGCCGCGACCATGATCGCGGGTGGCATCGGCTTCCGCCTGATGCCGCGCGTCATCAACCGCCGTACGGCGGCCTGATCACTCAGCGCATACGAGAGGGCCGGGAACGCTCAGCGTTCCCGGCCCTCTCCGTCGCTCGTGAGCCTTTCGGGCGGAATCGCGCTAGGCCGCGCTAGGCGGTCGCGACACGCTGGGCCACCAGCGCCACGGCGATCAGCGTCAGCAGCAGCCCGATGAGCGCGGCGGGCGAGAGTCCGGCGAAGGGCGTCTCGCGGTGCAGGCGCTCACGGTAGGCCCGGCAGACCGAACAGCGGCCCTCGCTGACGGGGCCCGCGCAGTTGGCACACACCAGTCGATCGCATGTCATGCGAACTCCTCCTCTGCCGCGCCAACGCCACCCGGGAGTGATTCGTTCCCCAGGGGTTCATACGTCCACTCTGCCAGGTGTCGGCGCGTACCGCAGAAAAGGCCAGGTGGCGCGGGGAGAAACCACGCAACACCGGACCAAGGGCAGCGCCCGACTGCGCGGCGCGCGTCGATTCGCGTATGGTCGCCCACACCGACCTCCGGCCCGCGCCGGGGGTCTCCCCAGGGGGCCGCACCGCGGCTTCCGCTTGCCCCTACCCAGGCCGACGTGGTGTATCCGTGATCCGATTCAGCAGCGTCTCCAAGTCCTACCCGAAGCAGAACCGCCCCGCCCTCCGCGATGTGTCGCTGGAGATCGAGCGCGGCGAGTTCGTCTTCCTGGTGGGCTCCTCCGGCTCCGGCAAGTCCACCTTCCTGCGGCTGATCCTCCGCGAGGAGCGCGCCTCGCACGGACAGGTGCACGTCCTCGGCAAGGACCTCGCCCGGCTCTCCAACTGGAAGGTGCCGCACATGCGGCGCCAGCTCGGCACGGTCTTCCAGGACTTCCGCCTGCTGGGCAACAAGACGGTCGGTGAGAACGTCGCCTTCGCGCTGGAGGTCATCGGCAAGTCGCGCGGCCAGATTCGCAAGACCGTCCCCGAGGTGCTGGACCTGGTGGGCCTGGGCGGCAAGGAGGACCGGATGCCCGGCGAGCTGTCGGGCGGTGAGCAGCAGCGCGTGGCCATCGCGCGCGCGTTCGCCAACCGTCCGATGCTGCTGATCGCCGACGAGCCGACGGGCAACCTGGACCCGCAGACCTCCGTCGGCATCATGAAGCTGCTCGACCGCATCAACCGCACCGGAACCACCGTCGTGATGGCCACCCACGACCAGCAGATCGTCGACCAGATGCGCAAGCGCGTGGTCGAGCTTGAGATGGGCCGCCTCGTACGCGACCAGACGCGCGGCGTCTACGGCTACTCGCACTAGGCGCCGCAGGCCGCACAGGCACCAAGGCCCCCAGGCTCCCGCACAGAAAGGACGCCATGCGCGCCCAGTTCGTACTGTCGGAGATCGGCGTCGGTCTCCGCCGCAATCTCACGATGACCTTCGCGGTGATCGTGTCGGTCGCCCTCTCGCTCGCCCTCGCCGGCGGCTCCCTGCTCGCGCGCGAGCAGGTCAGCACGATGAAGGGGTACTGGTACGACAAGGTCCAGGTCTCGATCTACCTCTGCAACAAGAACGACGCCTCGAACGACCCGACCTGCGCCAAGGGTGCCGTCACCGAGCAGCAGAAGCAGGAGATCAAGACCGACCTCGACAAGCTCGACGTGGTCGAGAAGGTCTACTACGAGTCGGCGGACGAGGCGTACAAGCACTACAAGGAGCAGTTCAAGGACTCGCCCCTCGCCGACTCCCTCACGCCGGACCAGATGCAGGAGTCGTACCGGGTCAAGCTGAAGGACCCGACGAAGTACCAGGTGCTCCAGACGGCCTTCTCCGGCAGACAGGGCGTGCAGGAGGTCCAGGACCAGCGGAGCCTGCTGGAGAACCTCTTCAACCTCCTCAACGGCATGAACATCGCGGCACTCTGCGTGATGGCGCTGATGCTGGTGGTCGCCCTGCTGCTGATCGTCAACACCGTGCGGGTGTCGGCGTTCAGCAGGCGCAGGGAGACCGGGATCATGCGGCTGGTGGGCGCCTCCAGCTTCTACATCCAGATGCCGTTCATCCTGGAGGCCGCCATCGCGGGCCTGCTCGGGGCAGGGGTGGCGTGCGTCCTGCTGGTCGGGGGCAAGTACTTCCTGATCAACAACTGGCTGCAGGAGAAGATCGTTCTGATCAACTTCATCGGCTGGGACGCGGTGATCAGGGTGCTGCCGTTCATCATCGCCGTGGGTGTGCTGATGCCCGCCGTTGCCGCGTTCTTCACGCTTCGCAAGTACTTGAAGGTGTGACGCATGCCGCGACGGCCGTACGCCCAACGTCCCGTGCGCCGACCGCGTCTGGCCTAGACTCCGGTCCATGCAGGGCTCGTGGTTCTCCGCTCCGCCCCGCCGCATCCGCCGCGGGGCAGCCCTGACCTTGGTTTTCGCGAGCGTCCTGGCGACGGGCGCGGCGACCGGATCCTGGGGCGACGAGGTGCGCGACCTCGGTACCAACGCGCCCGGGTCCGCCACGCGTTCGACGGGCCGCGTCGCCCTGGGCGCCGGTCCCGAGAGCGGCCCCCGGGCGGGCGGGGGTGACGACGGCAAGGGCGGCGGCCCCGAGGACTTCCGCCGCGACCGGCGCCCCGGCTCCCCGGGCACGGGCTCCGACACCGCCGACGAGCTGGTCAGCCGCAGCGGCGACCGGTGGTCCGCGGCGTACTCGGCGCGGGAGTACGAGGGACTGCGCCAGGCCCTCGACGGTTCGTACGTCGGCGTCGGGATCTCCGTGCGCCAGGTGCATCAGAAGCAGTCGGGCGGCGGTGGACGCGAGGCGCCCGACGGGCCCGAGGTCGAGGTCGACCGGGTCGAGCCGGACAGCCCCGCGGACCGCGCGGGCATCCGCAGCGGCGACAAGCTCCGCTCGGTCGACGGTCAGACCGTGACCGGCATGCCTGTGACCGACGTCGTCGCACGGCTGCGCGGCTCGGACCGGGGGGCCGGTTCCGGTTCCGGCGCCGGTTCCGGGAGGGGCGCGGCCGCCGAGCCCGGGAGCGAGGTCACGGTCGTCCTGCGCCGCGACGGGCGGAAGGAGCGCGGCGGAGGCGACGGACGCGACGGGCGTGATGGTCGTGACGGGCGCGAATGGCGGCGCACACTGGTCCGCGAGCGCCTGGCCACCGACCCGGTCACCGTGGACGAGCTGGGTCCCGGCGCGACGAGGATCAAGGTCAGCTCCTTCACCAAGGGCTCGGGTGACCGGGTCAGGGACGCCGTCCGGAACCGCGTCCCGCGCGACGCGGGCATACTCCTCGACCTGCGCGGCAACTCCGGCGGCCTGGTCGACGAGGCCGTCACCGCCGCCTCCGCCTTCCTGGACGGCGGCCTGGTCGCGACGTACGACGACAACGGCACCCAGCGCGCCCTGTACGCGAAGCGGGGCGTGGGCGACGCGGAGCGGCCCGTGGTCGTGCTGGTCGACGGCGGCACGATGAGCGCCGCCGAGCTGCTGACCGGCGCGCTCCAGGACCGGGGCCGGGCGGTGGTCGTCGGCTCGCGCACGTTCGGCAAGGGCTCGGTCCAGGTGCCGAACA
Organism: Streptomyces albiaxialis; assembly: GCF_039530985.1. Classification (NCBI taxonomy): domain Bacteria; kingdom Bacillati; phylum Actinomycetota; class Actinomycetes; order Kitasatosporales; family Streptomycetaceae; genus Streptomyces; species Streptomyces albiaxialis. Next base: position 1,039,151 of record NZ_BAAAPE010000013.1, on the reverse strand, counting down.
CGATGCCGGACGGCTCGGTCGCCGAGCTGACCGTCGGTCACTACACGACTCCGGCGGGGCGCGATGTGGAGGGCGAGGGCATCACCCCGGACCTCCCGGTCGACTCCGCGAAGGAGTCCACGGAGCGTGCGCGCACAGTATTGAGTGGCCTCGAAGCCCGGTCGTAGTGGAAGAATGGCCTGGCTATGGCGAAGATGAAGACGCAACGGAGCAAGGCGAAGGCCAACGCCAAGGACGCCAAGGATGTCCGGAAGCTCATCGCGCAGAACAAGAAGGCCCGGCACGACTACGTCATCCTGGACACCTTCGAGTGCGGGATCGTGCTGACCGGTACCGAGGTCAAGTCGCTGCGCCAGGGCCGTGCTTCCCTGGTGGACGGCTTCGCGCAGATCGACGGCAACGAGGTCTGGCTGCACAACGTGCACATTCCCGAGTACGCGCAGGGGACCTGGACCAACCACGCGGCCCGGCGCAAGCGGAAGCTGCTGCTGCACCGTGCCGAGATCGACAAGCTGATCGGCAAGACCCAGGAGACGGGCCACACGCTGGTGCCCCTCCAGCTCTACTTCTACCGGGGCCGCGCGAAGGTCGAGATCGCGCTCGCCAAGGGCAAGAAGGAGTACGACAAGCGGCAGACGCTGCGCGAGAAGCAGGACCGCCGCGAGGCGGACCGTGCGATCTCGTCTGTCCGGCGACGGCAGCGGGCCGCCGAGGGGTGACGGTCCGGGATCGGGAATACGACCGGCCCGTAAAGGGTTGGCACCGATGCGGCCCGGTCCCGTACCATGGTCGCAGCGCCGCCCGAGAGGGCGTTGCAGATTGTTAACTCAACACGGGGATGATCGGTTTCGACAGCGAACGTCGAAGCAGGTGAAGCGAGCCGAGGAACGCGGCAATGATCTCGTTAACCATGTGTCGCAAAAAAATAATCGCCAACACCAAGCGCGATTCCTTCGCCCTCGCTGCCTAAGCAGCGACTTGCGAAGTGTCAGCCCGGGGTTGTTCCCATCCCGGTTCCTGGCATCAGCTAGGGAACTCACCGCGTAGGCCCGGTCACGGGGCCTGCCGGGACATCACACAGTGACTGGGCCCGTCGGAGACTTGTCTGCGTGATCTCCGGGGCCGAGAAAATCGCAGCAGACTGCGCTCGGAGAAGCCCTCCTTCCACTTCGTTGGACGCGGGTTCGATTCCCGCCATCTCCACGAAAGACGACAGGCGACGTGAGCCGCGCGGAATGCGCGGTCACGTCGCCTTTGTCGTCTCCGCACGGGCTCCGCACGGGCTCCGCACGCGGAGCGCTGCCGTCCGGTCCGGTGGCCGTGGTGTCATGAACGGCATGGACACGCGTGTGACGGACACCCTGCCCGCGCGGCTCTTTCTGCTCGCCTGCGACGCACAGAAGGGCCGCCTGACGGGGGGAGCGGAATTCGGGTACGCGGTGCGTGCCGCCGTGCTCTCGGAGCTGGAGGAGCGGGGCTGCCTCCGGGACGAGGGCGGACGGGCGCGTCCCGCGGGCGACCGGCGCACGGGCGATCCCGTGCTCGACGGGGTCCTGCGCGAGATCGCCGGGTACGGGCGGCTGAGGAAGTGGCACTGGCTGGTGCACCGCAAGCGCCGGGACACCTGCCTGGCGCTGGAGCAGCAGTTGGAGTCCGCCGGAATGATCAAGATCGGGCGAGGAACGTTCGGCCGGAAGCGGTTCCAGGTGGCCGACCCGGCGCTCACCGAGCGGCTGCGAGCCGACGCCGAGACCGCGCTGCTCGACGGGGGCCCGGTCAAGGCTGTTCCCCGGCCGCGCGCCGCCCTGACGACGATGGCGGCACTGGCGCATCTCTCGCCCGGACTATCACGCTGGGTGACGGCCAAGAACCGGAAGCGGCTGAAGGAACTGATCCAGCACACCGGCGTCACGGGCATCGCGCTCAAGAAGGCCCTCGACTCGCGCAAGGCGGCCATGTCGAGCGGCGGCGGGGGCGGCTGATCGGCAGAGGCGGCGGAGGCTGATCGGCGGAGGCGGCTGAGATTGATCCGCGGGGACTGCGGCGACTGTGGCGGCGGCTGAGGGCCCGGCGCGGGGCTGTTTTCGTTGACCCGGGCATCTACCCTGCGAGGGGACGGAGGGGAGCGTGCCATGCGGGACGAATCACCGGAGCCTCTCGGGCCCGAGTCGCTGACCTGGAAGTACTTCGGCGACTGGCGCGGCGTACTGCTCGCCCCGTGGGCAGGCGCGATGCAGAACATGCATCCGCAGCTCGGCGCCGGGGTCGCCGAGCACTCCCGCTTCTTCGAGGAACGCTGGCAGCGGCTGCTGCGCTCGCTCTACCCGATCGGGGGCGTGGTCTACGACGGCCCGCGCGCCGTCGAGACCGCGCACCAGGTACGCGGCTACCACGAGGGCATCAAGGGCGTGGACGCCCAGGGCCGCCCGTACCACGCGCTGAACCCGGACGTCTTCTACTGGGCCCACGCCACGTTCTTCATGCTCACCGTCCTGGTCGCCGACCGGCTAGGACCCGGCCTCGACGAGGACGACAAGCGGCGGCTCTTCGACGAACACGTGCGCTGGTGGCGGCTGTACGGGATGAGCATGCGGCCCGTTCCGGCGAGTTGGGAGGACTTCCAGGCGTACTGGGACCGCATGGCCGAGGAGGTCCTGGAGGACAACCAGCCGACGCGGGACGTCCTCGACATCCGCCATATCGCCAGACCGCCCGCACTGCGGCTGCTGCCCGACCCGCTCTGGCGCGCCCTGCGCGGCCCTCAGGCACGGCTCACCGTATGGCTCACGGTCGGCCTCTTCCCGCCCGCCGTGCGGCGGCGCCTCGGCTACATGTGGACCGTCCGCGACGAACGCCGGCTGCGTCGGCTGGGCCGGGCCGTGCACTGGGGCTGGAAGCTCGTACCGCCCTCGCGCCGCTACCACCCTCGGGCACGCGCCGGCTGGCAACGCGAGGCCGGGCGGCGTCCCCTCACCGCACCGGCCGTGGAGACGCCGTCCCGGAATCTTCCGCTGCCGGGGCGACGGGGGCTGCCGCAGCACTATTCGCCTGGGTCCTGACTTCGGGGCTCGGCTCGTGCTCGTGCTTCTGCCCGCGCCCGCGCCCGCGCTCGCGTTCACGGGTGAGCTCGTGGGTGAGCACCCAGAGCAGGAAGAGGCCCACCAGCCAGTCGGTCACGGCCGCGAACTGGTTCAGCGCGAAGTTGAAGATCTGCCCGAGGAACAGATCGGTGAGCACCGACGCACGTATCAGCCGCAGCCCGGTGAGCCGGTCTCCGCGCCGCAGCAGCACCGCACCTCGCACGGCCAGCCCCAGCGTCACCGCCGCGCAGACGGTGCTTGAGGCGACCGGGACCATGTCGGTGCGGGCCAGGGGCGGCTCTACGGTGCCGGTCACGACGTCGGCGGTGATGCCCGCGAGCAGCAGATACCCCTGGAGCACGGCGTAGACGAGGGCGAGCGTGACGGTCGAGCGGTGCGCGGCGACCCGGGCGACCGCGACGCGGACGCGTGAGCTGAGGACTGTGATGCGGGCGGCCACCGATCGTTTCGGACGGCCGGAGGACTCAGGGGTGCCCGATCGCTCGGGGAGCGCGACGAGGAGACGGGCCAGGGCCCTGTCCAGTTCGGCACTGGGGTCGGCCAACTGGCCCAGCGCTCGCTCCCGTTCGGCAGAGGTGAGGCCGCCTCGCACCAGGCCGTCGACTGCCGTATCCACGGCCTGCGCCGCCCGGTTGGCGGCCGGGAGCCGGCCGGGCGAGGTACGCCTGCCCACCCACCAGGCCAGGGCGAGCAACGCGGCGAAGCAGGTGTAGATCAGCGCGGCGGCGGGCCGGTAGAAGTAGCCCGGCTCGTCCGTCACCAGCTTGCCGATCTCGTCGATGAACAGGCCGAAGCCCACCCCGCCGGTCAGCGCCCCCGCACGGCGCGCCCGGCTGCCCAGCAGGGCGCACAGCACGAGCAGCCCGACCGCCATCAGCAGCCCGCCCCACAACATGTGCGCGATATGGAGCCCGCCCCGGCCCCCACCGCCGACCTTGGGATACCCGGCCAGGTCCAGATACGCCCGGGTGAGCAGCACGGTGACGATGCCGCTCCACGCGAACAGCCGCAGGTGCGCGGCGGCGCCGGGCGCGTGGAGACGCCGGGGGTGTGAGGGGTGTGCGGGGCGCGCCGGGTGTACGGCGCGTGCGGGGTGTGCTGCGCGTGCGGGGTGTGCGGCGCGTGCGTCGGTCATGGGGCCGGTCCACCTCTGCTCTTATCGCGACCGGGGTGAGGCCGATGAGGTCGGTGAGGGGCTCCCTTCAGGTTCGGGCGTGCGGGCGGGTTCGGACATCGGGGAAGACCCGGAGGTCTCCCGGGGCCGGGCAGGCTCCGGCTCCGGGGATCCGTGCGGGGCGCGACCGGTTCGGGCGCGCGACGCCGTGGCCGAGGTCGCGGCCGTGACGAGGGCGGCCAGGAGCGCGGCGGAGGCCGGGACCGTGTACGCCCAGCCGTCCGCGCCGGCATGCTCCACCGCCCAGCCCCCCAGGGCCGAGCCGGTGGCTATGCCGCCCAGGATCGCGGTGACGGCCAGCGTCATCCCCTCGTTGAGCCGCTCCCTCGGGGTGACGTGCTGGACGAGCGTCATGCCCGTCACCATCGTGGGCGCGGTGGCCATACCGGCGATCAGCAGCGCCCCCGCGAGCACCAGCAGGCTGTCGCTGGCGGAGGCGAGGAGCGGCAGCGTCATCAACGCGGCCATCGCGCCCACGCATATCAGCAGACGACGGGCCGCCGTACCGCGCGGACTCAACGCGCCGAACGCGAGTCCCGCGGTCGCCGACCCTGCCGCCTGGCACGCCAGCACGGCGCCGCCCGCCGACTGGTGGCCCTGCCCCTCCGCGTACGCGAGGGTCACCACCTCCAGGGAGCCGAAGACGGCGCCGGTGGCGAGGAAGGTGAGCAGCAGCGGCGGCATGCCGGGCAGGCGCAGCGGTGCCCGCCCGCCGGTGGCCTGGCGGCCCGCCGGGGGCGGTTCGGTGCCGCGCTGCGCGGTGAACAGCACCATTCCGGTCAGCAGCAGCGCACACCCCGTCAGCGTCCCCGCGGCGGGGGAGAAGGTCGTGCAGAGGGCTGCGGCGAGCACGGGGCCGAGCATGAAGCACAGCTCGTCCAGGGCCTGTTCGAGCGAGTTGGCGGTGTGGCGCGCGGCCGCGTCGTCCTGGAAGAGGTACGCCCAACGCGCACGGGACATCCCGCCCGTGTTGGGCGTCGTCGCGGTGAGCGCGTAGGACGCGAACAGCGTCCAGTTCGGCGCTTCCGCCGTCACACACAGCACGAGTGCGAGCGAGCCGCACAGGGCGATCAGGGTGGCGGGCAGGGCGATACGGGCCTGGCCGTACCGGTCGACCAGCCGGGCGGTGAGCGGCGCGACGAGCGCGGTGGCCGCGAGCCCGGTCGCGGTGACCGCGCCCGCGAGCGCGTACGAGTCGCGCGCACCCGCGATCATGATGACCGCGCTGACGGTGAACATGCCCATCGGCAGACGGGCCAGCAGATTGCCGAGCGTGAACGCGAGCGTGCCGGACGGGGCGAAGAGGCGGGCGTAGGGCATGCGTTCAGCCTCGTCGGGGGCGGCGGGCGGGGTCCAACACCTCTTGAGCCGCCATTCACGCAGTCGTGTTGTTAATCTCGCGGCATGCCGAGCGCCCCGAACGAGATCTCGCCCCGTCTGCTCCGTGCCTTCGTCGCCGTCGCCGACGAACTGCACTTCACCCGGGCCGCCGCTCGCCTGTACATCGCCCAGCAGGCCCTCAGCCGCGACATCCGCGCGCTGGAGCGCGAGATGGGCACCGCCCTCTTCGTACGCACCACGCGCCAGGTCGCGTTGACGGCGGAGGGTGAACGGCTGCTGCCCTACGCCCGGCGCGTCCTCACCGCACACGACGAACTGGCCGCCGCCTTTGCCCCCGCGGCGCGGCCCCTGCTCGTCGACGTGGCGGCACCGGTGAGCACCGGGCAGCTCGTGCTGGACGCGGCCCGCGAAGCGGCCCCGGGCGTCGAGTTCGTCGCGCGCTACCACAGCGGACTCGCCGGGGCAGCGGCGGAGATCCTGGCGGGACGGCTGGACGTCTCCTTCGGGCGGGTGGCAGGGCTGTCGGGCGAGGCGCTCGCCGGTCTGGAGCACTGTCTCGTGCGGTACGAGCGCGTGGCGGTGCTGCTGCCGTCCGGGCATCGGCTGGCGGACCTTCCTGTGGTGCCGGTGGGAGCGCTGAAGGGCGACACCCTGTACGCGGGGGCGGGGAACGAGGGCACCACCGAGTGGACCTCCTACGCGCGTGCCCTTTTCGCCGGGTGCGGCGTCGAGTTGGAACCTCCTTTCCCGAAGATCGAGGGCGAGGCGGAGTTCGCCCGGGTGGTGCGGAAGAGGGGATGGTCCGTGCTGGCCAGCGAGGTGTTCGTAGGTGTGGAGGGCATGGTGCTGCGTCCCCTGAGCGAGCCCGTGCCACTCGCGCCCGTCTCCCTTGTGTGGCGGAAGGGCCTGCGGCACGCCGGACTGGATGCCCTGCGCGACGCCGGCCGACGGCTCGGCACCGCCGGGGGCTGGCTGGCCCGGCCTCCGGCAGGCTGGCTACCGGAGGCCGACGCGACGCTGCTGGGTGCCGGGTGAGTTGGTGTCTTCTGGGCTCGGGGGTGCGGGGGCTCGGAGGTGCGGGGATGCGGGGGTGCCGGGTGAGGCTTGTCCGTTCCGGGCGCGGGGTGTGTGGGCCCCCGGCCCCCGTAGAGGTGTGTGGTCCCGCTGCCCCTACGCGTTGGCGCCCGCGTCCACCAGGAAGGAGGCGCCGGTGATGCTGTCGGCCTCGGGGCTCGCCAGGAAGGCCACCGTGTCGGCTATGCCCTCGGGCTTGCCGTAGCGCCCCAGCGCCATCTGGGCGCGCTGCACGTCGGCGCCCTCGCCGTCCGCCGGGTTCATGTCCGTGTCGGTCGGGCCCGGGTTCACCAGGTTCGCCGTGATCTCGCGGGGGCCGAGGTCCCGGGCCAGGCCCTTCGTCATGCCGATGAGTGCGGACTTGCTCGCCGAATAGAGCGTGATGCCGTCGAACGGGACGCGCTCCGCGAGGTTGCTGCCGATGCTGATGACGCGGCCTCCGGCGGTCATATGGCGCGCGGCCGCCTGCGTGGCGAGCAGGGAGCCCCGGACATGGACGGCGAAGACGCGGTCGATGTCCTCGACGGTGAGGGAATCGAGAGGGGCGTCGTGCCAGATCCCCGCATTGTTCACGAGGATGTCGAGGCGGCCGAACTCCTGCGCCGTACGCTCCACCGCGTCGGTGACCTCCGCCGCGTCGGCGCTGTCGGCGCGGATCGCGAGAGCCCGCCGCCCGGTCGCCTCGATCTCGGCGACCACGCTCTTGGCCTGGGCCTCGGCGCTGACGTACGTCACCGCGACGTCGGCGCCCTCGCGCGCCAGGCGCAGCGCCGTGGCAGCGCCGATGCCGCGGCTGCCACCCGTAACGAGAGCCACCTTGCCGTTGAGCTTCATGCCGTGCTCCTCATGCGTCGCTTGCCCCGGCGCGGATGCCGAGGATTTCTTTATCGATCGCTATGTATTTCCTCACGGCGTATCCTCGAACGTCAAGAGCTTTGATGACCGATCGCTAAAAAATTTCGCCACGGAGGGAGGCGGGTCCGATGGCAGGCAGAGGCCGCCCGCGCAGCTTCGACCGCGAGACGGTGCTGCGACAGGCGATGCGGATGTTCTGGGAGCGGGGGTACGAGGCGACGTCGACGGCCGACCTCACCGCGGCGATGGGGATCAAGCCCCCGAGCCTGTATGCCGCGTTCGGCTCCAAGGAGGAGCTGTTCAAGGAGGCCGTCGCGCTCTACGGCAAAGAGGAGGGCGCGGTCACCGACCGCGTGCTCGCCGAGGAGGGCACGACGGCGTGCCAGGCCATAGAGCGGGTGCTGCGGGACAACGCTGCGGTGTACGCCGACCCGGCCACCCCGCCCGGCTGCATGGTGGTGCTCGCCGGGACGAACTGCGCGCCGGGGAACGAGGGCATTCAGGAGTTCCTCGCGGACGACCGGCGGCACGTCGTCGGGGCCCTGCGCGAGCGCGTGGAGCGGGGCGTGGCGGAGGGGGACGTCGCCCCCGGCGCGGACGCGGAACGCCTGGCCGACTTTTACTCGACAGTGCTGTTCGGCCTCTCCGTCCAGTCGCGGGACGGCGCCTCGTGCGACGAGCTGATGGGCGTCGTCGACTCCGCGATGGCGGCGTGGGACGGCCTCACGCGAGCGGGCGCTCGACCACCACGTGCTTCATGACGAGCGTGGACGTCAGCCGCTGCACCCCGGGAAGCGTCGCCAACTCCTGGTCGTAGAGCTCCTGGAAGGCCGTCAGGTCGGCCGTCGCGACGCGCAGGAGGTAGTCGGGGTCGCCGAACAGCCGCTGGGCCTGGAGCACCTCCGGTACCGCGGCCAGCGCTCGTTCGAAGTCGGCCACGGTGTCGCGGTCCTCCTGGTGCAGTGAGATGAAGACCAGTGCCTCGAAGTGCAGACCCAGTGCCGCCGGATCCACCACGGCGCGGTAGCCGCGGATGGCGCCGGAGCGCTCCAGCTCGCGCAGCCGGCGATGGCATGGGGAGACGCTGAGCCGCACCCGCGCGGCCAGCTCGGTGACCGTCAGACGGCCGTCCTTCTGGAGCTCGGCAAGAATTTTCCTGTCCATGGGATCCATGAGGAAAATTCTCCCTCACGTGCCCTCTGAGCAGCCAAAACAAGGGAACACTTTCGCGCAGAGTGCGCATATTCTCCCTCTCGGTAAGCACGTGAGTCGGGGGAGAACGAGGAGAAGCGCCGTATGGACGTCGGTACGGTGGCGGCTTTTCTGGCGGTGGATCTACTGCTGGTGTGCACGCCGGGCGCGGACTGGGCGTACGCGATCGCGGCCGGGGTCCGCGGCAGATCGGTGGTTCCCGCGGTCACGGGCCTGGTGGCCGGATACGCGGGGCACACCCTGCTCGCCGTAGCCGGACTGGTCGTCCTCGTCGCCCACTCCGCGGGCCTGCTCACCGCGCTGACCGTCGCGGGCGCCGCCTACCTGGTCTGGCTCGGCTGGGGTGTCCTGTCGCAGCCCGCCACCTCGCTCGCGACTGCGGAGACGGCCGGTACGTCCGCCGGTACGGCGGATACCGACGGTACGGCGGACCCCGGCGGGACGGTGGATGCCGGTGGGACGGCGGCCGCGCGGGACGCCATGGGCGTGTCCCCTCGGCGGGCCGCCCTGAAGGGCGTGGGAATCAGCGGCCTGAACCCCAAGGGGATGCTGCTCTTCCTCGCGGTGCTGCCGCAGTTCATACACCCCGACGCCGCCTTCCCCGTGGCCGCACAGACCGGCCTGCTGGGCGTGCTCCACATGGTGTGCTGCGCGGTCGTCTACCTCGCTGTCGGCCTCCTGGCACGCACGCTGCTGGCATCCCGCCCGAAGGCCGCTCAGGTCGTCACCCGGATCTCCGGCGTCATGATGATCGCGATCGGTGTGTTCCTCCTGGTGGAGCGCGTGTTCGCGTAGACCGTCCCTCCCCGGTGCCCGTCAGAGCGGGACGAATTCCTGCGCCGACCAGAGGAAAGAGACGGCGAAGGCGAAGAAGAGCATCAGGAAGGCGATTTCCCCGGCCGCCAGCAGGTACTCGCGGACCTCCTTGCGCGGCCGGGCCGTCGCGCGATCGGGCCGGTTCGTGAGGTAGGTGACGGGGACGAAGTCGCCCTGGCCGACGGTCCGCGGGCCGTCGGTCTCCTCGAAGCGGACGCGTTCACCGTTCCTGGTCGTGAATTCGAAGGCGTGGTGGCGTGTCGTAAAGGTACGGCCGTCGCTCTTGCTGCGACGTGTCGTGTACGTGTGCAGGCAGCGGCCCTCGGCATGGTCACCCCGGCGCCAGATCACGATCAGCCGCCGCAGCTCGACCAGCCGCCTGCAGATCAGGTAGCCGGAAATGGCCATGAAGACCGCTGGTACGACCACGAACATCATGTCCATGACTGCATCCTCCCACTTCGGCTCGCGAAGACGTCGGCCGAATGGCTCACGGTTCCTGGCCGATCGGACGGCGGTTCTGGCCAGTTGGCAGAAGACGCGGCCGGGGGCGGGCCGGAAGACTTGTCACGTCGGAAACGAACGTGAGCGAACGCGAACGGATACGTGTCGAGGGGGCTTGTGATGCCGAGCGGACGAGGCGGGGACATCAGCAGGAAGCGGTTCCTGGCGGGAGCGGGCGTGGCAGCCGCGGGACTCGCGGTGGCGGCCGGCCCAGCCCTGAGGCCGGACCGGGCCGCGGCGGGGGAGACCGCCGCCGGCGCGTCGCCCGCCACCGGAGAGCGGCGCGGCCTGACCCACCGGGGTGTGTGTTACGAACTCACGGACGGGGAGACGCCGCACACCGGCTGGAGCGCGACGCGGATGCGCGCGGACATGAAAGCGATCAAGGAGAAGCTGCACGCGAACGCGGTGTCGGTGTACGGGGACGGTGTGGACCGCCTCAAGGCCACCGCGTCCGAGGCGGCCGAGCGCGGACTGAAGGTCTGGCTGCAGCCCCGACTGGCGGACCGCCCGCACAAGGAGATCCTCGACCACCTCGCGGAGACGGGCGAGCACGCCGAGCGGCTCCGCCGCCAGGGCGTCGATGTGCACCTCAGCGTCGGCTGCGAGTTCTATCTCTTCGTGCCGGGCATCGTCCCGGGCGCCGACGCCGTGGAGCGGGTGCGGAATCTCCAGGAGGGGAATTTCGACCCCGAGAAGATGCAGCGCCGACTGGACTCGTTCATCGAGCGAGCGGCCAGGACCGGCAGGTCCGTCTTCCGAGGTCCGCTGACCTACGGGGCGGCGCAGGACGACACGGTGGACTGGGACCAGTTCGACGTGGTCAGCGTGGACTATTACGCGTATCACCGCCGCCGCGCCGACTACGTGAAGGAGCTGAAGACATATCTCCGCTGGGGCAAGCCGGTCGCGATAGCCGAGTGCGGCACCTGCACCTTCAAGGGCGCCCCGCAGCAGGGCGGCATGGGCTGGGACGTTGTGGACTACGAGAAGGATCCGCCGGAGATCAAGAAGGGCCTCGTCCGCAGCGAGCGTGAGCAGGCGTCGTATCTCTCCGATGTGCTGGACATCTTCGAGGAGATGGGGCTGCACGCCGCCATGGTCTTCAACTTCGTCAGCCCCGACGCCCCGCACCGCCCCGTGCGGCGCTACGACTTGGACATGGCGAGCTACGCCCTGGTGAAGCCGATATGGAAGACACCGACCAAGCCCACGGCCGGCTGGCACTGGGAACCGAAGGAGGCGTTCCACGCGGCGGCGACCCACTTCGCCCGCGCGGCGACCCGCTAGGCGGTACCGACAGGCACGGCCTGAGCGTCGGTGCCCCCGTCCGCCGACGGGGCGGATCGGCGACAGGCCAGCCGGAAGCCGGTAGACCGGTCAGCGGGACGGACCGGTCGGCCAAGGCGGCCAAGTCGGTCATCCCGCCGGATCGGTGGGCCAGGTCGGACACCCCGCTGGATCAGTCGGCCAGCGAAGCCGGGAGTTCGGCGAGGGAACGGATCACGCGGATGCCGGGTTCGACCTCCATCCGAGCCGCGGCACCCGTCCGGTCCAGCCAGTAGGCACGAAGGCGGGCGTCGCGGGCGCCCACGGCGTCGACGGTGTGCTTGTCGCCGACGTACGCCACCTCGTGCGGCGGGAGGCCGAGAAGCGTGCACCCCGCGTGGAAGATGCTCGGCTCGGGCTTGGCCGCCCCGTGCGACTCCGAGCAGACCAGGGCCTCCCCGAAGTACGCCAGCAGACCGATCGCCCCGAGCTTGTGGCGCTGGTGCTCCAGGGAGGAGTTCGAGACCACACCGAGCCGGTAGGAGGAGGTGAGCGATTCCAGCATCGGACCCGCGTCGGGAAAGGCGGACCAGGTCGCATCGCGGTGCGCGGCGTATCCGGCGAACCAGGCGGCGGCCTCCTGGTCAGTCATCCCCTCGGCCGGAAGGCAACCAGCACGGGACAGGAACCGTCGGGTGCGGCTGCACCGCTGCTCCTCGAAGGAGAGCTCACCGGAGAGGAAGCGCGTGTACTCCTCCTCCATGATCAGAGACCAGAGCTCGAACGCCTCATCGGGACCGGCGAACCGGTCCATCAGCCCCAACTCCCCGAGGTGAGTGAGCAGGCCGGCCCTCTCCGAGGTGCCGTAGTCGAACAGTGTGTCGTCGACGTCGAAAAGTACGCCGCGAACCGGCACAGGAAGCTCCATCCACGAGCACGAAAGGGGGCGGAAGGCCCGAGCATTCCACACCCACTCGACGACCCTCCGAGCCCGGCACGGCCCACCCCGAACACCAACCCGGTGCGCCGAATCAAGAGCCCGCCGGCCGACCCTGACCACCCACCGAACCGAACCAAAACGAATCAAACCGAACCCGGTGAGCCCCAAGACCGGCGAGCCCTCCGGCCCCGCGATCCCCACGGCCCCGCGAGCCCTACGACTCCGCGAGCCCTCCGACTCCGCGAGCCCTCCGAGACAGCGAACCCTACGAGACCGGCGAACCCGGCGAGACCGGCGAACCCTACGAGACCGGCGAACCCTACGAGACCGGCGAACCCTACGAGACCGGCGAACCCTACGAGACCGGCGAACCCGGCGAACCCGGCGAGCCCGGCGGAGAGACCGCAAGCCCAAGGAAGCGGCCCCGAGGAGGCCGACCCCTAGAAGCCCCGTGGGCCCTACAGGCCCTACCCCTTCGCCCTCTTCGCCCCCTTCGAACCCGTGCCGTTCGACTTCGACCTCGACGCCAACTCCAAGCCCGCTTCCGCCAAGCCCACGTCCCCCACGCCGGTTTCTCCCAAGCCCGGGTCCGCCAAGCCCGCGTCCCCCACTCCGGATTCCCCCACGTCGGCTTCCGTCAAGCCCGCCTCCCCCACCCCCAGTTCCCTCAGGAAGGCGGCTGCCGCGGGGGAGGGGCGGGTGGGGCTCCAGATGAGGCGTTCCTCGCGGGCGGGGGCGTCGCGTACGGGAACCACCTGTACGCCCGTGAGCTGGCGGACGAAGGCGCTGGGGAGCAGGGCGATGCCGAGACCGTTCTGGACGAAGGAGACGAGGGGGTCGACCGCGGAGACCTCGAAGGCGACGTCGCGTTCGAGGCGGGCAGCACTGAACGCCTCTTCCGTCTGGGCCCGGGCGGCGGTGCCGGAGGCGAAGTCGACGAAGACCTCTTCGGAGAGGCGGCGCAGGTCGACCTGTTCGGCGTCCGCCAGGGGATGGCCGGGCGCCAGGATCGCCACGTGTTCGTCGCGGATGAGGACGTGTTCGCGGACGCCCTTGGCCTCGAAGGAACGGAGGGCGCCGATCAGGGCGAGGTCGAGGGTGCCTTCGCGGACGTCGACGACCATGCGTTCGCTGCGGTTCACCTGGAGGGAGACGCGGACCTGGGGATAGCGGTCGTGGTAGGCCCGCATCACGCGGGGGAGATCGACGGTGGTCACGGTGGAGATCGTGCCGATGGAGAGGCGGCCACGGATCTCGCCGGTGGTGGCGGCGACTTCGGCCTTGGCGCGTTCCGCGGCGTCGAGGGCCTGGCGGGCGGCGGGGAGGAAGGCCTCGCCGGCGGGGGTGAGGCGGACTCGACGGCTGGTGCGTTCGAAGAGGCGGGCGCCGAGTTCCTTCTCCAGCTTGGCGATCTGGTGGCTGAGGGCGGACTGCACGACGAGGCAGCGTTCGGCGGCGCGGGTGAAGCCGCCGGTGTCCGCGACGGCGATCACGTAGCGCAGTTGCTGAAGTTCCATGGAGCCATCGTGTTCCGAGATGGATGGGATGACAACTATGTGTTGGACTCATCAATACTCCGGGCCTGAGCCTAGGGAGCATGACAACGACAACGCACTCTGTGGCGTCGGCGGGGGAAGCCCGGGGCGCGCTTCCGGGGAGCGGCATCGGCCGTGGGCCGCTGCTGCTGATGACCGTCGCGACGGGACTCTCCGCCGCCAGCAACTACTTCGCGCAGCCGCTGCTCGACCTGATCAGCCGCGACCTGCATCTGAGCGCCACGCTGGCGGGGCTCATCGTGACCGCTTCGCAGGCCGGTTACGCGTTGGGGCTGATGCTGCTCGTGCCGCTCGGGGACGTCAGGGACCGGCGGCGGCTGGCGGTGGGGCTGTTCCTGGCCTCGGCGGCGCTCCTGGCGGTCACCGCGGCCTCGACCGGCGGGGCGATGATGCTGGCGGGCACGGTGCTGGTCGCGTTGACGTCGGTGGGCGCGCAGGTGATCGTGCCGTACGCGGCGACGTTGGCACCCGAGGCCGAGCGGGGCCGGATCGTGGGTGTCGTGATGTCCGGGATCCTGCTGGGCGGGCTGCTCGCGCGTACCGCCTCCGGGCTGCTGTCCACGCTGGGCGGCTGGCGCACGATCTATGTGGTCAACGCCGTGCTGATGGCGGGGATGGCGCTGCTGCTGGCCCGTTTTCTGCCCCGGGTGAGGGAAGAGGGCGAGTCGTCGGGCGGGCAGGCGGGGATCGGGTATCCGGCGCTGCTGCGTTCCACGCTCGCGCTGTTGCGGGAGGAGCCCGTGCTGCGGGTGCGGGCCGCGCTCGCCGCGTTCGCGCTCGCGTCGTACAGCGTGCAGCTCACGGCGCTGACGTTCCTGCTCGCGCGGGAGCCCTTCGGGTGGTCGGAGTCGTCCATCGGGCTGTTCGGGCTGGTGGGTGTCGTGGGTGTGCTGACGATGACGTTCGCGGGGCGGCTCAACGACCGGGGGTACGTGCAGCACGTCACGGCGGGCGGGGTGCTGTTGCTCACCGGGTCGTGGCTGGTGCTCATCGCCGGGGAGCGGTCGTTGGTGTGGCTGGTCCTCGGGGTGATCGGGCTCAACGTCGCGCAGCAGGCCGTGCTCAACAGCAGCCAGAAGGTGGTCTACGGGCTCCGCCCCGAGGCGCGGAACCGGATCAACTCGGCCTTCATGACGACCTTCTTCGTCGGCGGCGCGGTCGGTTCGGCCCTCACGTCCGTCGTCTGGGGCATGGCCGGCTGGTCCGGGGTCTGCCTGCTGGGCGCCGGGCTCGGGGCGGGGGCGGTGCTGCTGTGGGGGGCGGAGCGGGCCCGTTCCCGCCGGTGACAACGGGAGGCACGGGGAGGCCGTCGCGACAGTCGGGGGAGGCCTGTCGCGACGGCCGGTCCGCGATGAAGCGTGACAGCGCTCTCAGGGAGAACTCAAGCTGCTTGAGGTTTCCATGAGCTTGTAAGTCGCGGGTAAAGGAGGGGAGTTGAGGTGGCGTCTCGTTATGCGGGCACGGCGTTCCATGATGTGGGCGGCGTGCGTAGGGTGCGATTCATGATCGAGGCGCGTGCTCTGGAGGAGCCCTGGCAGGTCGGGTTCGGTGCGGAGGGGAATGAGGCCCTCGCGGACACGGTGAAGAACGGGGTCGGAGGGACGGCGGGGTTCCGCCCCCATGAGCTGCTGGAGGCCGCCTTTGCGACATGCGTCACCATGACCGCCCGGATGGCCCTCGCGGAGTGCGCCGCGAGTGAGGGGGCGGGTGAAGGAGCGGGCGAGGGGGCGGCTCAGCAGACCGGGGCCGGAGTGCGGGTGCGGGTGTGGCTGGAGCGGGGTGAGGCGGAGACCCGGTTCCGGTACGCGGTCGAGCTGCCGCCCGGGCTGGAGCGGTACCGGGAGGAGGTCGAGCGCCGCGTGGAGCGTTCGCCGGTGCGCACCACCCTGAGCCGGTCCCTCCACTTCGACCGCGTGCCGCCTTCGGAGGTGGAGCGGGGGCGGGTGGGAATGTGAGTTCCGTCTCCCCGGTCAGGTAAAGCGCGAGTACGGGAACCAGGGCTGTGACTCTTTGCGTGGATTGATGCGCTAGATTGCCCGTTCGGCAGGAGGGGGCGCGTTCTAGACGAGGGGGGCGCGCAGAGCGATGCGTAGAGATCATGGCCCGAAGGGCCACATACCTAACGAACACGACATGACGGTCAAATTGCCGACCGCCATCACCGGTGCACCCGACGACGGACCAGTCGAGGAGCCGGTGTTCGTCGACAGCAGCGGGGGACGCCGTCGCCTGCTGCGCAAGCTGGGCTGGGTGCTGGGGGTCGCCAGCCTCGCGTACGCCGTCGTGCTGGGCATCAGCCTCGCCGGCGGGGACGCGGGCGCGCCCGACGTGCTCATACCCGGCCCGGACAAGAAGGCGTCGGACAAGGTCGAGGTCGACCCCTCGCCGTCGAAGACCGTCGATCCGTCGCCCGAGGTCGTCGACGACCCCACCCCCACCACGCCCGCCGAGGCATCGCCCACGGCACCGGCCGACACCCCCACCACGACCGCACCGACCACGAATCCGGGCAAGCCCACGGTCAAGCCGACGTCGCCCAAGCCGACCGCGAGCGGCGGCGGGAACGGCGGCAACGGCGGTACGGGCGGCAAGCCGACCGGCAAGCCCGACCCGACCGACACGGAGACCGGCGACCCCGACAAGCCGGACCCGCCGGACACGGGTGACCCGGACCCCTCGCCGGATGATCCCGACAAGCCCGGTCAAGCAGGCGGTCTAGCAGGGGGAGCAGCAGGCTGATGGCACGCGCCCAACACGCCCAGCACGCACAGCGCGGTGGGCGGGGTACCCCCGTGCGTCGTACGGGCGGTACGCCACAGAACAACCGTCCGAAGCGCACCGGACGTACCTCGCGCACCCCGCGTAGCTCACGCACCCGGCGTACGCGGCTTCCGCTGCGCTATCTGCTGCCGACGCTGCTGCTCGTCGCCGTCGTGGCGATGCTGCTGCTGCGCGGTTACGTGCACAGCGAGTTCCTCGCCGACCACCGGGTCCGGCCGCCGGCCCCGGTCGACCAGGTGCCCGAGAAGATCCTCAAGGGCGGCCCCGTGCTCGACGCGCGCGGCGAGAAGTCGATCAGCCATCGGATGCCCGACAAGACGATGGTGCTGACGTTCGACGACGGCCCCGACCCGGAGTGGACGCCGAAGGTCCTCGACAAGCTCAAGGAACACAAGGCCCACGGCGTCTTCTTCGTCACCGGCACCATGGCCTCGCGCTATCCGGACCTGGTCAAGCGGATGGTGGACGAGGGCCACGAGGTCGGCCTGCACACGTTCAACCACCCGGACCTCTCCTTCCAGTCCAAGAACCGCATCGACTGGGAGCTGGCGCAGAACCAGCTCGCGCTGGAGGGCGCGGCGGGCGTACGGACGTCGCTGTTCCGTCCGCCGTACTCCTCGAAGGCGGACGCGCTCGACAACAAGTCGTGGCCCGTCACCCAGTACATCGGCAAGCGGGGCTACATCACCGCGTTCATCGACACCGACAGCGAGGACTGGAAGAAGCCCGGCGTCGACGAGATCATCCGGCGCGCGACGCCCAAGGACGACAAGGGCGCCGTCGTGCTCATGCACGACTCCGGCGGCGACCGTTCGCAGACCGTGGCGGCGCTCGACCGGTTCCTGCCGGACATGGCCGACAAGGGTTACAAGTTCCACAACCTGACCGAGGCCCTCAAGGCGCCCAGCGCCCACACCCCGGTCGGCGGCTTCGAGCAGTGGAAGGGCAAGGCCTGGGTCTTCGCGGTGAGCCTGTCCGAGAAGGCGATGGGCTTCCTCGTCGTGGCCCTCGCGGTCATCGGCACCCTCGTCTTCGCGCGCTTCGGGCTGATGCTGCTGCTCTCGGCGCTCCACGCCCGCAAGGTCCGGAAGCGGACCTTCCAGTGGGGCCGGATCCCGATCACCGAACCGGTGAGCGTGCTCGTGCCCGCGTACAACGAGCGCGAGTGCATCGAGAACACCGTCAGATCCCTGGTCGCCAGCGATCACCCGGTCGAGGTCATCGTCATCGACGACGGCTCGACCGACGGCACCGCCGACATCGTGGAGTCGCTGCGGCTGCCCGGCGTGCGCGTCGTGCGGCAGCTCAACTCGGGCAAGCCCGCCGCGCTCAACAACGGCGTGCGCCACGCCTCGTACGAGCTGATCGTGATGATGGACGGCGACACCGTCTTCGAGCCGTCCACGGTGCGGGAGCTGGTCCAGCCGTTCGCCGACCCGTACGTCGGCGCCGTCGCGGGCAACGCCAAGGTCGGCAACCGCAACTCGCTGATCGGCGCGTGGCAGCACATCGAGTACGTCATGGGCTTCAACCTCGACCGCCGCATGTACGACCTGCTCGGCTGCATGCCCACCATCCCCGGCGCGGTCGGCGCCTTCCGGCGCACCGCGCTGTGGCGGGCGGGCGGCATGAGCGACGACACGCTCGCCGAGGACACCGACGTCACGATGGCGCTGCACCGCGGCGGCTGGAAGGTCGTCTACGCGGAGAACGCCCGCGCCTGGACCGAGGCCCCCGAGAGCGTCCAGCAGCTCTGGTCGCAGCGCTACCGCTGGTCGTACGGGACGATGCAGGCCATCTGGAAGCACCGCAGGGCGCTCATCGAGAGCGGCCCGTCGGGGCGGTTCGGCCGGGTCGGACTGCCGTTCGTCTCGCTGTTCATGGTCTTCGCGCCGCTGCTGGCGCCGCTGATCGACATCTTCCTCATCTACGGGCTGGTGTTCGGGCCGACCGGCAAGACGCTGGCCGCGTGGGTCGCCGTCCTGGGCATCCAGGCCGTGTGCGCGGCGTACGCGTTCCGGCTGGACAAGGAGAAGATGACGCCGCTCATCTCGCTCCCGCTCCAGCAGGTGCTGTACCGGCAGTTGATGTACGTGGTGCTGCTCCAGTCGTGGATCACAGCACTCACGGGCGGCCGGCTGCGCTGGCAGAAGCTCCGCAGAACGGGAGCCGTCGGTTCCGCGCCCACGCAGCCCTCCGCGCCCGGTGAGCGGGCGGGCGCCCTGTGAGCAGGCACGCACAGCAGCGGGGCGGCCGCCAGGACCCCTGGACGAAGAAGCCCGCCCCGCAGCAACAGGCTCCGCAATCCCAGCAGCAGGCCTCGCAACCGCAGGTCACGCAGCCGTACGCCCAGCATCCTCCCGTCACCAACACCTCGACGCTCGACCTCGACATCCAGGCGAACGGCGGCGTCCCGCGCGCCCGCCGCGAGCCGCCCCCCGAGCAGCGGCAGCGGCAGGTCTCCGGCCGCGACCGGTACCTCGACCTGCTGCGTGCACTCGCGCTGCTCCGTGTCGTCGTGTACCACACGTTCGGCTGGGCCTGGCTGACGCTCGTCTTCCCGTCCATGGGCGTGATGTTCGCGCTCGCGGGCTCGCTCATGGCGCGCTCGCTGAACCGGCCCGCGCTCAAGGTGATCAAGAGCAGGGTGCGGCGGCTGCTGCCGCCGCTGTGGGTGTTCGGCGCGTTCGCGCTGTCCGTGATGGTCGTGCAGGGCTGGCGGCCCGGGCTCGACGTCGTGCGGTGGCTGGTGCCGGTCGGCGCGCCGCCGTTCCCGTGGGAGATCGGCTCGAAGGGCGGCCTGCTGGAGGACACCTGGGCGCTCCAGGCCGCGGGCCCGCTCTGGTACCTGCGCGCGTACCTCTGGTTCGTGCTGCTCTCGCCGGCGCTGCTGTGGGCGTTCCGCCGGGTCCCGTGGCTGACGCTCTTCGCACCGCTGGTGCTCACCGCGCTCATCGACACGAAAGTCTTCACCATCCCCGGCGAGACCGGCGAGGCCGTGAAGGACTTCGCCGTCTACGGCTCGTGCTGGGTGCTGGGCTTCGCGCACCGCGAGGGGCTGCTGAAGCGGCTTCCGGGGTACGTCGTCCCGTCGCTGGCCCCGTTCGTGATGGGCCTCGGGGCGTGGTGGGCGCACGGGCATCTGGGCCCGGACGGCTGGGACCTGAACGACATCCCGCTCGGCCAGGCCCTGTGGTCCTTCGGCTTCTGCCTGCTGCTCCTGCACTTCAGCCCGAGCTGGGAGAAGCTGCCCGGGGCCCTCGGGCGCTTCGACAAGGTGATCACCCTCGCCAACGCCCGCGCCGTGACGATCTACCTGTGGCACGAGATCGCGCTGATGGCGACCGTCCCGCTCATCGACCGGCTCTGGAACATCGACGCGATCGGCGACTCGCCCACCTGGTCGAAGGTGCTCGAAAAGGGCGACGCGACGATCATGTTCATCCTGGTCTGGCCGCTGCTGGCGCTGCTCATCGCCGCGTTCGGCTGGGCGGAGGACGTGGCCGCCAAGAGACGGCCACGCCTGTTCCCCACGAAATAGGGCCGCTCGCGGTCAGCGGTTGATGAACACGTAGTCCGCGCGGTACGGGACGGCGGTCCGGAGCTTCTTCTCCGGGTCGCACGTCCCGGCGGGGGCCACGCCGCCCCGGGTGTTGAGGCGGAGGATCTCGGCCGTACGGGAGAGCTTGCCGCCGCGCTTGCCCGCCTGGGTGGCCGCCAGGTCGAGTTCGGGGATGTTGCCCTCGCCGTTCGGGATCTTCGTCAGGGCCTTGCCGGTCACCGCCGAGCGGTCGGGCGCGACCCAGGCGGGCGGCCCGGCCGGGCCCGGCTTGGCGAAGAAGTGGGAGATGCCGCCCTCCAGCCGCGCCCGCACGTTGTCCTGCGTGAAGGCGAAGGTGCCGTTCTCCTGCTTCACGCACTTGTAGATCTGCGCGCCGCGGACGACGGCGGACCGGGAGCTGCTCAGCATGCGGTTCATGTCGGCCCGCGTGGACAGCTTGTGGACCTGGCCGCGCACGGCGCCGCCGGGGAATTCGCCGGTGTGCAGGTTGAAGTAGAAGCCGTTCGGGTCGGCGCGCAGCGCGTCCAGGAGCTTCCTGTCCTCGACCCTGACCTTGCCGGTGACGGTGGTCCTCCCGTCGGTGGTCTTCTTCGCGAAGAACGGGATCCTGATGTCGCCGTTCTTCCCCTTGACGCCCTGGTGGACGTGGGCCGCCGTGGGCGCCGCGATGCCGCGGAAGCTGAAGGCGAACGAGACCTTGTCGCCCTTGAGCCGCATCAGCGCGAGCGCCGTGCCGTCCTTGTCGCCGACGGCGGGACCGCCGGGCGTGGGCACCTCGTTCGCGCCGTTGAGACTCCCCGCGAAGAAGGTCGCGCCCCGCCCGCTGACGTCGCCGCCGCTCAGCGCGCCGAGCGTGCCGTGCGTACCGGGCGAGCCGCCGTGTGCCGCATGCCCCTTGGCCGTACGCGGCTCAGGGGACCCCCCGCCCCCGTCGCCCGTCGGCAGCACCGCCGCTCCGATGCCCGCCGCCGCTGCCACGGCCGTCGCTGAGAGCACGAGCGATTTCGTACGCGTCCGGTTCTTCATGATCTCTCCCCCTGTTGGCGAAAACCTGTCGGCGAATGCCTGTCGGCGAATGCCTGTGCGAGGGGTTACGGCCCGGCACCCACCCGGCGTTCAGCGCGGAAATGAGCGCTGTCTCACTTCGCCTCCGTTGAACGCGGGGGCGCACGCGTCCGTATCGCGCAGGGGAAATACGGAAACGCCCGCCGTCCGCGCCCCTCGACCGGAGGTGCACCGTGCGCAACGATGCCGTCGTGGCCGCCGACAGGACCTCGCCGGACGACGCCCTCATGAGGGCGCTGTACGACGAGCACGCGGGGCCCCTCCTCGCCTTCGTCCTGCGCCTGGTCGCGGGCGACCGGCACCGTGCCGAGGACGTCGTGCAGGAGACGCTGCTACGGGCGTGGCGCAACGCCGACCAGTTGCAGCGGGCGACCGGTTCGGTGCGGCCGTGGCTCGTGACGGTCGCGCGCCGTATCGTCATCGACGGCCACCGCAGCCGTCAGGCGCGCCCGCGCGAGGTGGACCCCGCGCCGCTGGAGGCGCTGCCGGCGGCGGACGAGATCGACAGGGCGCTGCGCATGATGACGATCTCCGAGGCGCTGGCGGATCTGACGGCACCCCACCGCGAGGCGCTGATCGAGACGTACTTCAAGGGCCGGACGGTGAACGAGGCGGCGGAGGTGCTGCGTATACCACCGGGGACGGTCCGTTCCCGCGTGTACTACGCACTGCGTTCGCTGAGGCTCTCGCTGGAGGAGAGGGGGGTGACGTCATGAGCACGCCCGACCGGCCCGCCGCCGCGCACACCGATGTCGGCGCCTACGCGCTCGGGGTCCTCGATGCCGCCGACGCGGAGAGGTTCGAGGCGCATCTCGCCGAGTGCGACCGGTGCGCCGCCGAGCTGGAGGACCTGACAGCGCTCCCGCCGCTGCTCGCCGAGCACGCGGTCGAGGGACCGTCGCCCGAGCCCTCCGCCGGGCTGCTGGACCGGCTGCTGGAGGAGACGGCGGCGGAGCGGCGTACGCGCCGTACGCGGCGGCTCTGGCTCGTCGCGGCCGTCTTCGCGCTGATCGTCGGCGGCCCGCTGGCCGCCGTCGCGGTCACCGGCGGAACCGGCGACGAAGCCCACGACCGGCCGGTCAGCGCCGCCCGCCAGATGTACGAGCACGGCGAGAAGATCAGCGCCGTCGACCCGGCGACGCACGCCCGCGCCACGGTCTCCCTGGAGAAGAAGGCGTGGGGCACACACGTCGCCCTCAAGCTCGGCAACGTGACGGGGCCGAAGGAGTGCGAGCTGGTCGCCGTCGGCCGCGACGGCGAGCGCCAGACGGTCACCACCTGGTCCGTGCCCGCGGCGGGGTACGGCGTGAGCAGTGCCGCCGCGCCCCTCTACGCGCACGGGGGCGCCGCCTTCTCCCGCGACGACATCGCCCGCTTCGAGGTCCGCACCCTCTCCGGCGAGCGCCTGGCCACGGTCGAGGTCTGAGGGCATTCCCCGCGGCGGCGGTAGGGTGGACGGCTGCTCTACGGCCATGAGAAGGGGAACGCCGCATTGCTCGCGGAGAACGCGGAGAACACAGACGCGGAGGGCGACGGCCTGCGGGCGCGGGAGATCCGCGCGGAGCAGTCGCACCTCGACCAGGTCTACCGGCGCCTGGAGGAGAAGATCCACGAGGCGGAGTTCCTGATGGACGACGCCTCGAAACGCGGCCAGGTCGGCACCCCCGGCGCGCTCGCCGAGCGGGACGCGCAGGTCTTCCGGGCCGGCGTCCACCTCAATCGCCTGAACAGCGAGTTCGAGGACTTCCTCTTCGGCCGTATCGACCTGCTGGAGGGCAAGGACGGCAAGCGCGGCCCGGACGGCGCGTACACGTCCGTCGAGCCCGCCGACGGCGCCGTGCGGGACGACGGCACGGCCGGGATCGCCGAGATCCTGCACATCGGCCGCCTCGGCGTGCTCGACGCCGACTACGCGCCGCTGGTGATCGACTGGCGCGCGCCCGCAGCCGCGCCGTTCTACCGGGCGACGCCGGTCGCGCCCGGGCGCGTCGTGCGCCGCCGCGTCATCCGCAGTAAGGGCCGCCGGGTCCTGGGCGTCGAGGACGATCTGCTGCGCCCCGAACTGAGGGTCGAGGCGCTGGAGGGCGGCGAGCTGCCGGTCGTCGGCGACGGCGCGCTGATGGCCGCGCTGGGGCGCGCCCGCGGCCACGCCATGAGGGACATCGTTTCCTCGATCCAGGCCGAGCAGGACGAGGTGATCAGGGCGCCCGCGGCCTCCGTGACGGAGGTCGAGGGCGGCCCCGGCACCGGCAAGACGGCGGTGGCGCTGCACCGTGCCGCGTATCTGCTCTACCAGGACCGGCGGCGGTACGCGGGCGGCATCCTGATCGTCAGCCCGACCCCGCTGCTCGTCTCGTACACCGAGGGCGTGCTGCCCTCGCTCGGCGAGGAGGGGCAGGTCGCGATCCGCGCGCTGGGCTCGCTGGCCGAGGACGCCCCGGGCACCAGGGGCGCGGTGGCCGACACGTACGACACCCAGGCGGTCGCCCGGGTCAAGGGCTCGGCGCGGATGCAGAAGGTGCTGCGCAAGGCGGCGCGCGGGGCGCTGGACCTGGGGCTGCGCGGGCCCGTTCCGGAGCGGCTGCGCGTGGTGGCCTTCGGGGCGCGCGTGGAGCTGGGCGCCGACGAGCTGCGCAAGGTCCGCCAGCAGGTCCTCGCGGGCACCGCGCCCGTGAACCTGATGCGCCCGCGCGCCCGCAAGCTGCTGCTCGACGCGCTCTGGGAGCGCTCCGGCGGCGCCCGCCGCTATCCGGACGACCCGGAGCTGGCGGCGGAGGCCAGGCAGGGCTTCGACGAGGACCTGTCGGCCGAGGACGACTTCCTGGCCTTCCTGGACGCCTGGTGGCCCGAGCTGACGCCGCGCCAGGTGCTCGGGGCGATGGCCGACGAGGGCCGGCTGGCGCGCTGGTCGCGGCGCGTGCTGCGGCCCGGCGAGGTGCGCGAGCTGGCCCGTTCCCTGCGGCGGCTGGACGACGGGGGCGACGGCCCGCTCTCCGTGCACGACGTGGCGCTCCTGGACGAGCTGCGGGGGCTGCTCGGCGCCCCGGCCCGCCCCAGGAAGCGCGAGGCCGACCCGCTGGACCAGCTCACGGGCCTGGACGAGCTGACGACGTACGCCGACCGCGAGCCCTCACGCCGCGAGAGGACCGAGCGGCTGGCGGAGGAGCGCACCGAGTACGCGCACGTGATCGTCGACGAGGCGCAGGACCTCACGCCGATGCAGTGGCGGATGGTCGGGCGGCGCGGGCGGCACGCGACGTGGACGATCGTCGGTGACCCGGCGCAGTCGTCCTGGTCCGATCCGGACGAGGCCGCCGAGGCCCGTGACGAGGCGCTGGGCAAGCGTCCCCGCCGCCGCTTCGAGCTGACCGTCAACTACCGCAACCCGGCCGAGCTGGCCGAGCTGGCCGACCGGGTGCTGCGGCTGGCGATGCCGGGCGTGGAGCCGCCGCGCGCGGTGCGTTCGACGGGCATCGCGCCGCGGTTCGCCGTCGCGGACGGCGAGCTGGGCGCGGCCGTACGGGCGGAGGCGGACCGGCTGCTGGCGGAGGTCGAGGGCACGGTCGGGGTCGTGGTCGCGATGGGCCGCCGCGAGGAGGCCGCGCGCTGGCTGGCGGGCCTGGGCGAGCGCGTCGTCGCGCTCGGCAGCCTGGAGGCCAAGGGCCTGGAGTACGACGCGACGCTGGTCGTCTCGCCCGCCCAGATCGCGGACGAGTCCCCGGCGGGGCTGCGCGTGCTGTACGTCGCGCTGACCCGGGCCACCCAGCGGCTGACGGTGCTGTCGGCGGCGCAGGACCTGCCGGACGGAGCGGGGGTCCCGGACCTGCTCAGAGAGTGATCCGGGCGGTTCCGGAACGGATCAAAATCCGTCGCCGGTACGGGAATCGTCCCGTGAGTCTCTTTGTTAGCCTTGTACGTGGCACCGGCCCGATCCATGCCCCCGGGCCCAACCATTGTCGCTACGAGCGACCACTTGCCGCGAGGCGAGCTGGCGGGTCGGTGTCACTTACCTCTTCGTCGTCCGGCCCTCAGCCGGCCTTGACGACGCGCACCTGTTCCGCCTGCGGGCCCTTGCGCCCCTGGGCGATCTCGAACTCGACGCGCTGGGCGTCCTCCAAGCTGCGGTAGCCGTCACTGTCGATCGAGCTGTAGTGCACGAAGACGTCGGGACCGCCGCCCTCCTGGGCGATGAAGCCGTATCCCTTCTCCGCGTTGAACCACTTGACCGTGCCCTGAGCCATGTACCTGATCTCCTAGATTTCCCGAATCGCCGCGTGTGCGTGGCGGTATGCGGGGGGGATCTTAGGCAGGATTCAGCCCGCTTCCGGTGTATTGATGGGGGTTTTCGCGCGAAGGAGTGGCCGAGGGGCTCGTTACCGCGTACCGAGGGGTAGGTGGGACGATCGGTTGACGTGCCCGGTCCCGGAGGGGTGGGGTACGTGCACAACGTGACAAGGGAAAGCAGAGGGAAGTCGGCAATGGCGCCAAGCGTCTCCTACTCGATGACGGTCCGCCTCGAGGTCCCGGCGGGCGGTACAGCGGTCAGTCAGATCACCACGGTCGTGGAATCCTCGGGCGGCTCCGTGACCGGCCTCGACGTGACCGCGTCCGGCCACGAGCGGCTCCGTATCGACGTGACGATCGCCGCCAGCTCGACGGACCACGCCGACGAGATCGTCTCCAAGCTCAGCGCCATCGAGGGCGTCGCGCTCGGCAAGGTCTCGGACCGTACGTTCCTGATGCACCTCGGCGGCAAGATCGAGATGTCGTCGAAGCATCCCATTCGCAATCGCGACGACCTTTCGATGAT
The DNA here is from genome assembly GCF_039530985.1 of Streptomyces albiaxialis. Lineage (NCBI taxonomy): Bacteria > Bacillati > Actinomycetota > Actinomycetes > Kitasatosporales > Streptomycetaceae > Streptomyces > Streptomyces albiaxialis. The sequence goes on along the minus strand of NZ_BAAAPE010000013.1, from coordinate 1,013,091 downwards.
CTACACGCCGGGCGTGGCCCGCGTCTGCACGCAGATCGCGGAGAACCCGGAGGACGCGCGCCGCCTCACCATCAAGCGCAACAGCGTTGCCGTCGTGACCGACGGCTCCGCCGTCCTCGGCCTCGGCAACATCGGCCCGCAGGCCGCGCTGCCCGTCATGGAGGGCAAGGCGGCGCTCTTCAAGCGCTTCGCCGGGATCGACGCCTGGCCGCTCTGCCTCGACACGCAGGACACCGACGCGATCGTGGAGATCGTCAAGGCCATCGCCCCCGGCTTCGCGGGCATCAACCTGGAGGACATCTCCGCACCCCGCTGCTTCGAGATCGAGGCCCGGCTGCGCGAGGCCGTCGACATCCCCGTCTTCCACGACGACCAGCACGGCACGGCCATCGTCGTGCTCTCCGCGCTCTACAACGCGCTGCGGGTCGTGAACAAGCGGATCGAGGACATCCGCGTCGTCATGTCCGGCGCGGGCGCGGCCGGTACGGCCATCCTGAAGCTCCTCCTGGAGGCGGGCGTCCAGCACGCGGTCGTCGCCGACATCCACGGCGTCGTCCACTCGGGCCGCGAGGACCTCGCGAACGCCGAGGAGGGCTCGCCGATGCGCTGGGTCGCGGACAACACCAACCCCGAGGGCCGCACCGGCACCCTCAAGGACGCGGTCGTCGGCGCCGACGTCTTCATCGGCGTCTCCGCGCCGAACGTGCTGGACGGCAGCGACGTCGCGAAGATGGCCGACGGCGCGATCGTGTTCGCGCTCGCCAATCCGGACCCCGAGGTGGACCCGGCCGCGGCGCGCGAGACGGCGTCCGTGGTCGCCACGGGCCGTTCCGACTTCCCGAACCAGATCAACAACGTGCTGGTCTTCCCCGGTGTCTTCCGCGGCCTGCTGGACGCGCAGTCGCGCACGGTCGACGACGCGATGATGATCGCTGCCGCGAAGGCGCTGGCCGACGTGGTGCAGGAGGACGAGCTGAACGCGAACTACATCGTGCCGAGCGTCTTCAACGAGAAGGTCTCGGGCGCCGTCGCCGGAGCCGTCCGCGACGCGGCCCGCGACACCGCCCGGGACGCCGCGAAGGCGGCACGCTGATCGGGCATTCATCCGTTTTTGGCGCTCAGTGAGTGCTTTGCGCCGTGCTCGCGCACGCGGGTACGGCGCGTCGGGTGGAAGGTTGCCCGGACGGCGCCCGTAATGTTGCGGCAGACAAAGGCAGGGGATGTCACCACAGCGAAGGCGCCGGATTGGCTTTCCCGCCGCAGGTAGGGGCAGGATGCTCCCTCGTGGACTCCGTCCAGGGGGACACCCCAAGGGGCGCAAGGGTCAGAGGCGGACCCGGGTCCGGGGACTGTCACAGGGCCCTGGCAGCATCGGCTTCGCTGTGCCCGATATGCGGCTCCGCCGCGTGGCACGCCTCATCGGCAAGAAAAACACGGGAGTACGAATATGAACCGCAGTGAGCTGGTGGCCGCTCTGTCCGAGCGCGCCGAGGTGACCCGTAAGGACGCCGACGCGATCCTCGCGGCCTTCGCCGAGACCGTCGGCGAGGTCGTCGCCAAGGGCGACGAGAAGGTCACCATCCCCGGCTTCCTCACCTTCGAGCGCACCCACCGTGCCGCTCGCACCGCGCGGAACCCGCAGACCGGTGACCCGATCCAGATCCCGGCCGGGTACAGCGTCAAGGTTTCGGCGGGCTCGAAGCTGAAGGAAGCCGCCAAGGGCAAGTGAGCCCCCTCACGCTCTGAAGGGCCCACATGACGAGGGGCGTACCGGATCCTTTCCGGTACGCCCCTCGTCGCGTCTGCGTCCGCGTCTGTGTCCGTCTGCGTCCGCGGCCGCTCTCAGGCCCCGAAGGCCACGTCCTCCAGCGAGTCCGCCAGGGTGACCGCCAGGGTGACCGCCGGGCCGGGCTCGATGCCGGGGACCGTGGGGACCGCCAGGACCCGGCAGCCCGCAGCGCGCGCCGCCGAGACGCCCGTCGGGGTGTCCTCCACCGCCAGGCAGGCGTCCGGTGCGACGCCCAGGGCCCGGGCGGCGGCGAGATAGGGGGCCGGGTGAGGCTTGCCCTCGGGGGTCTCGCCCGAGGCGACCGAGTGGGCGAAGCGGTGCGGGCCCAGGGTGCGCAGGACCTCGTCCGCGACCGCGCGCTCGGAGGCTGTGACAAGTGCCACGGGGACGCCGAGCGCGCGGGCCCGGTCCAGCAGGCGGAGGGCGCCGGGCTGGACCGTGACGCCCGCCCGTACGCGCGCGGTGAAGGCCGTGTCGAGGCGGTTCCAGGCGTCCTCCGGCGTGAGGGACGGGAGCAGCGCCGCGAGCCGCCGCGCGGCCGTGGGGATCGGGAGGCCCGCGAACGGGGTGGTGTCGGTGCCGGGGGGCAGGATCTGCGCGACCGTCGCCAGCCAGTCGCGTTCGGTGTCCACCAGCGTGCCGTCCATGTCGCACAGGAGGGCAGCCGGGAGGGGGAGGGTGGGCAAGGAGGGCTCGCTCATTCGGGGCTGGTGCGGGTGAGGGGGTTGGTCTGCGTGGAGTTGCGGACCGTGAAGACGACGGAGCCGGGGCTGTAGCGGTCGTCGGAGGTCTCGACGGGCCGTCCCTCGGCGGTGGTCGTGGTGCGGCGCACGCGCAGCAGCGGGGCGCCGCGGCGCAGCCTGAGGTGCTCGGCGTCGGCCGTACCGGCGGCGACCGCGTCGATGTGGTGCTCGCCGTTGGCGAAGACCAGGCCGCGGCTGTCGTAGAGGGCCTGGGTGACCGACTCGCAGTCGTCGGGGAGTTCGCGCACGGCGGGTGCGATCCACTCGGCGTACGCGGTGCGTTCGAGGAGGACGGGCGTCCCGTCGAGCGTACGGACGCGCAGCACGCGCAGGACGCGGGCGCCGGGCTCGATCTGGAGGAGGGCGGCCTCGTCGCCGTGTGCCGTGTCCCAGGACGAGGTGACGACCTGTCCGCCCGCCGTACGGCCGCCCGCGCGGGCCCACTGGGCGAAGCTGCGCAGCTCGGTGAAGCTCTGGCTGGGCGTGGCGGAGAGCACGACGCGGCGGGCGCCCTGGCGGGAGCCGATCAGCCCCTCGGCCTGGAGCGCGGCGATGGCCTGCCGGACGGTGCCGCGGGACGCGCCGTGCGCGGCGGCGAGTTCGGCCTCGGAGGGGAGCGACGACCCCACGGGGTGGCGCCCCTCGGAGATCGCGCGGCGCAGATCGTCGGCGATCTGCTCGTGGCGTCGGGACAACGGGGCTCCTCTGTGCCGGGACTGCGTGACCGCGTGACTGCGGTGTGCCGTGGGCCTGATCATGTCACCTGCGCACAGGATCGCGCATCTCGACGGGTGCGAGCGATGCGTATAACCGCTCTCGTGACCCCTAAACCTCTTCTGTCGTAACGCTTTGAGCTGCGGTTTTTTAGGAGCCCAGGGCTTTGCTCGCGGCTGCCGACCCTGTTAGCTTGCCCAGGCCCAAGCAGTTACTTGTCCATACAGGTGGAGTGGAGCACGTGAAGGCAGATCATCTGAGCCGCCCAAGGCGCCGGACCCTGATGGGAGCCGTCACCGCGGCCGTCACCCTGTCCGTCGCGGCCACCGGCTGCGGAGCCGCGCCGGCCGAGGGCGCGGGCAGCAAGGCGGGCAAGGCCACCTCGGCCGCCGACTTCGGCGGGATGGACAAGCTGGTGAAGGCGGCGAAGAAGGAGGGCGAGCTGAACGTCTACGCCCTCGCGCCGACCTGGGCCAACTACGGCGAGATGATCCGCGCCTTCGAGAAGAAGTACGGGATCGAGGTCAACAACGAGGACCCGGGCGGCAGCAGCCAGGGCGCGCTCAACGCCGCCGCCAAGCGCAAGGGCCAGGACCGGGCCGTGGACGCGCTCGACCTCGGTACGGCCTTCATGCAGGCCGCCAAGTCCAAGAAGCTCCTCGCGCCGTACAAGGTCAAGGGCTGGAAGGACATTCCGGCCGCGCAGAAGCAGCCCGACGGCTCCTTCATGAACAACTACGGCGGCTACATCTCCATCGGCTGCGACGCCAAGGACGTCAAGGAGTGCCCGGAGAGCTTCAAGGACCTGCTCGACCCGAAGTACAAGGGCAAGGTCGCGCTCAACGGGAACCCGAACGAGTCCAGCTCCGCCTTCTCCGCCGTGATCGCCGCCTCCCTCGCCAACGGCGGCGGATTCGACGACGTCAAGCCGGGCCTCGACTTCTTCAAGAAGCTGAAGAAGAACGGCAACTACGTGCCCGTCGAGTCGACCAAGGCGACCATCCAGAAGGGCGAGACGCCCATCTCCATCGACTGGGACTACCTCAACCTCGGCTACGGCGAGGAGCTGAAGTCCAAGGGCGTGGACTGGAAGGTCAGCGTCCCCGAGGACGGGCAGTACTCGCAGTTCTACAACCAGGGCGTCAACAAGTACGCCCCGCACCCGGCCGCGGCCCGCCTCTGGGTCGAGTTCCTCTACAGCCCCGAGGGCCAGAACATCTGGCTCAAGGGCTTCTCCCGCCCCGCCCTGCTGGAGGAGATGGAGAAGGACGGCAGCGCCGACAAGAAGGCCGCGGCCAAGCTGCCCGAGGTCAGCGGCACGCCGAAGTTCCCCTCGGCCGCTCAGGAGGCCAAGGCCCAGAAGGCGATCAGCGAGGGCTGGGGCGCGGCGGTCAGTTGACGATGACGATGACGAAGACAACACGGGCGCCCGGGACGGTGCCCGGGGAGGCGCCGCGCGAGGCGCCCCGAGAGGTCCCGCGGAAGGCGCCCCGACGGGTGCCCCGCTGGCCCGCCGTGGTGCCGTTCTTCGCCTTCATGGCGCTCTGCTTCGGCGTACCGGCCGGGACGATGGCGTACAACGCCTTCACCGTGATCGACCCCGACAGCGGGGCGAGCGAGTACAGCCTGCACAACGTGACGACCTCGCTCTCCGGGCAGTACGCCACCGGGCTCGCCGGGAGCGTGAAGCTCTCGCTGCTGACCGCCGTGCTGGCCACGGCGCTCGGCGCGGTGATCGCGCAGGCCGTGGTCAACTCCCGGAACAGCGCCCTCCGGAAAGCCGTCGTCTCGGCGTCCGGTGTCTTCGCGAACTTCAGCGGCGCCCCGCTCGCCTTCGCGTTCATCGCCACGCTCGGCACGACCGGCACCGTGACGCGGCTGCTGGAGCTGCAGCGCGCCGGGTTCAGCCTCTACACCTTCACCGGACTCGTGCTCGCCTACCTCTACTTCATGGTGCCGCTCATGGTGGTGACCGTGCTGCCCGCGCTCGACGGGCTGCGCGGCCAGTGGCGGGAGGCCGCCGCCTCCTGCGGGGCCACCCGCGCGCAGTTCTGGCGGCACGTCGGGCTGCCCGTGCTGATGCCGTCGCTGCTGGGCGGCGCGGTGCTGATGTTCGGCACCGCGTTCGCCTCGCACGCCACGGCCGCCGTGATGACGGGCAGCTCGGTGCCGCTCATCACCATCCAGATCGCCAACGCGCTCTCCGGCAACGTCCTCGTCGGCCAGGAGAACCTGGCGCTCGCCATGAGCCTCAACATGGTCGTGATCGCGCTGCTCGTCATCGCCGTCCAGATACCGCTGCGCCGCCGGAGCGAGAGGTGGCTGGGATGAGGACGAGCCGATTCGGGAGCGCGGCCGTCCTGTTCGCCGCCGCGCTCTACTTCCTGGTGCCGGTCGCCGCCTCCCTCTGGTTCACCGTCGACGACCCCGCGAAGGGGCTGAACCTCGACGCGTACGTCAAGGGGATCGGCGACGAGGGCATGCTGCGCAGCCTGCTGCTCTCGCTGCGGCTCGGGCTCGCGACCGTCGCGCTCGGCCTGCTGCTGATGGTGCCGACCATGGTCGTCGTCACGCTGCGGCTGCCGAGGCTGCGCCGGCTGGTCGAGGTGCTGTGCATGGTGCCGCTGATCGTGCCGCCCATCGCGCTGGTGGCGGGCGTCAGCACGGTCCTCTCCTGGGAGGAGGACCTGATGACCACGCCGTTCTACCGGACCTTCCAGCTCCTCCACGACAAGAGCTTTCCGCTGGTCCTCGTCCTCGTCTACACGGTCATGTCGCTGCCCTTCCTGCACCGTTCGCTGGACGCCGGGCTGCGCGCGATCGACCTGCGGACGCTGGTCGAGGCCTCCCGGAGCCTGGGCGCCACGCGCGCGGCCACGCTCTGGCGCGTCGTCGTGCCGAACCTGCGGCCCGCGATCGTCAGCGGCGCGGTGCTGAGCCTGGCCATGGTGCTGGGCGAGTTCACCGTCGCCACGGTCCTCGGCTTCGAGCCGTTCGCGGTGTGGATGGTGCACGTCGGCGAGTACGAGGCACAGCTCTCCGTCGCCGCCGCCATGCTCAGCCTGCTGATCACCTGGGGCCTGCTGCTCCTGCTCACCAACCTCGCCGGGGGCCGGATCCGGCGGATCCGCGACCGGAGGAAGACCACCTCATGACCACGACCGCACCGGAACCCACCACCACCCGCGCGGGAGTCGGCCTGCGGCTGGACGGGCTGCGCCGCTCCTTCGGCCGTACGACCGCGCTCGACGGGCTCGACCTCGACATCGCCCCCGGCGAACTCGTCGCCCTCCTCGGCCCGTCAGGCTGCGGCAAGACGACCGCGCTGCGCATCGTCGCGGGCTTCGAGACCGCCGACTCCGGGGCGCTGCTCATGGACGGCGAGGACGTCACGCCCGTCCCCGCGCACCGCCGCGACATCGGCATGGTCTTCCAGTCCTACAGCCTCTTCCCCAACATGACGGCCGCCGAGAACGTCGCCTACGGCCTGCGCGTACGCAAGGCCGCCAAGGCCGAACGGGCCGCGCGGGCCGAGGAACTCCTCGACCTCGTCGGGCTGCCCGGGCGCGGCGGGCACTACCCGCACCAGCTCTCCGGCGGCCAGCAGCAGCGTGTCGCGCTCGCCCGCGCCCTCGCGATACGCCCGCGCGTGCTGCTCCTCGACGAGCCGCTCTCCGCGCTCGACGCGAAGGTGCGCCTCCAGCTCCGCGAGGAGATCCGCAGGCTGCAACTGGAGCTGGGCATCACCACCCTGTTCGTCACCCACGACCAGGAGGAGGCGCTGTCCATGGCCGACCGCGTCGCGGTGATGCGCGACGGACGGCTGGAGCAGTGCGCCGCGCCGAGCGAGCTGTACGAGCGGCCCGCGACGCCCTTCGTCGCCGAGTTCGTCGGCACGATGAACCGGCTGCCGGGCGTCGTCCGCGACAAGGGCACCGTCACCGTGCTCGGCCGCGACCTGCCCGTGCACGGCGCGTGCCCGGCCGCCGGTACGGAGGTCGAGGTGCTGCTGCGGCCCGAGGGCCTGAAGGTGGGGGCGGAGGGGGACGGCGGCGAGCCCGCGACCGTACGCGTCGCCACGTTCCTCGGCGGGACCACCCGGCTGCACCTGACCACGGACTCCGGCGCGGAGGCCAAGGCGGACCTGCCGAGCTGGGAGGCCGGGTCCCTCGGCGTCGGGGCCCGCTGCGTGATCACCCCGCACGAGAACCCGGTTCTCGTGGAGGAGGCTTCCACCGGCGATTGAGGGTTTCCCGGGGCGCGTTCCCGGTGACGGGCGCGTACGCGCGGAAAAGTTCCCGGAGTTGCTCGAACGGAAGGATGGAGAGCGGGAAAGGAGCCCCTTCCCTTTCCCGCGCTCTCTCCCTTCACGGGATTTCCTTCCACCCCCGGAGTGCCTTTCCCATGCCCGGACGCCGTCCCGTACCGGCCCTGTTCGTCATCGCCGCGGCCCAGCTCATCGTGGTCGTCGACGCCACGATCACCAATATCGCCCTGCCCAGCGTCCAGAACGACCTGCGCGTGTCCGACGCGGATCTCGCCTGGGTCGTCAACGCCTACGCGCTCGCCTTCGGCGGCCTGCTGCTCCTCGGCGGGCGCGCCGGGGACCTCTTCGGACGGCGCCGGATATTCCGGCTCGGCATCGCCGTGTTCACGCTCGCCTCACTGCTCGGCGGGCTCGCGCCGGGAGCCGGGACGCTCATCGGGGCCCGCGTCCTCCAGGGCGCCGGTGCCGCGCTCGCCGCGCCCAGCGCGCTCGCGCTGATCACCACGACGTTCCCTGCGGGACCGCCGCGCAACCGGGCCATGGGCGTCTACGCGGCCATGGGCGGCCTCGGCGGCACGATCGGCATGCTGCTGGGCGGGGCGCTGACCGGGCTCGACTGGCGCTGGGTCTTCTTCATCAACATCCCGGTCGGCGTGCTGATCCTCGCCGGATCCCGCACCCTGGCGGAGGCCGAGCGGCACCCGGGACGGCTGGACGTGCCCGGCGCGGTCACCGGCACGGGCGGGCTGGTCGCCCTCGTCCACGGAATCACGCGGGGCGGCGAGCACGGCTGGGGCGACGGCCCCACGCTGCTCTCCTTCGGAGGCGCGGCGGTGCTGCTGGCCGTCTTCCTGCGCGTCCAGGGGCGCTCGGCGCATCCGATGATGCCGCTGCGGCTGCTGGGGGACCGGAACCGGGCGGGGAGTTACGCGACGATGCTCTTCATGGGCGGCGGGATGTTCGCGATGTTCTACTTCCTGTCGCTCTACTTGCAGCTCGTGCTCGGGTACAGCCCCGTGAAGGCCGGTTTCGCGAGTCTGCCGTTCAGCGTCGGGATGGCCGCCGCCGCGGGGCTCAGCTCGCGGCTGAGCGCGCGGGTCGCGCCGCGGGCCCTGGCGGGGCCGGGCCTTCTGGTGGCGGCGCTGGGCCTGTTCTGGTTCGCGAGCTTCGACGCGGAGACGCCGTACGGTACGGCGGTGCTGCCCGCCGCTCTCGTGACGGCGCTCGGGCTGGGGGCCGGGTTCGTGCCGATGACCCTCGGAGCGGTGTCCAGGGTCGCCGCCGCGGAGACGGGGGTGGCCTCCGCGGTCCTGAACACCGCCCAGCAGATCGGTGGCGCCGTCGGCCTCGCGGCCCTTTCGGGTACGACGGATCACGGCCACGCGTTTCTGGGGGCCGCCGCGATTTTCCTCGCCGGAACGGTGGTGGTGACGACCGTGGTCACCACCACCGCCCAACGAGAACCCGCCCCGACGACCTGAGCGCCCCGTCAGGGGCGCGGGCCTGTGTCCATGTGCGGCTCCGCCGCGTGGGCGCGGCCGGGCAAGGTCCCTGAAGGGGTTACGGGCGTTCCACCTTGGCGCCGAGTTCCACGAGCTTCTGCTGGAAGTTCTCGTAGCCGCGGTTGATGAGGTCGATGCCGTGGACGCGGGACGTGCCCTGGGCCGCGAGCGCGGCGATCAGATAGGAGAAGCCGCCGCGCAGGTCGGGGATGACCAGGTCCGCGCCCTGGAGCTTGGTGGGCCCCGAGACGACCGCGGAGTGCAGGAAGTTGCGCTGGCCGAAGCGGCACGGCATGCCGCCCAGGCACTCGCGGTAGAGCTGGATGTGCGCGCCCATCTGGTTGAGCGCGGACGTGAAGCCGAGCCGCGACTCGTAGACCGTCTCGTGGACGATCGAGAGGCCCGAGGCCTGGGTCAGCGCCACGACCAGCGGCTGCTGCCAGTCGGTCTGGAAGCCCGGGTGGACGTCCGTCTCCAGCGCGATCGCGTTGAGCGGGCCGCCCGGGTGCCAGAAGCGGATGCCCTCGTCGCCGATCTCGAAGGCGCCGCCCACCTTCCGGTAGGTGTTGAGGAAGGTCATCATCGACTTCTGCTGCGCGCCGCGTACGTACACGCTGCCCTCGGTGGCCAGCGCCGCGCTCGCCCAGGAGGCGGCTTCGAGGCGGTCCGGGAGCGCGCTGTGGTTGTAGCCCCCGAGGGAGTCCACACCGGTGATCCGGATCGTCCGGTCCGTGTCCATCGAGATGATCGCGCCCATTTTCTGCAGGACGCAGATCAGGTCCTCGATCTCCGGCTCGACAGCGGCGTTGGAGAGTTCCGTCACACCGTCCGCGAGGACGGCCGTGAGCAGCACCTGTTCGGTCGAGCCGACCGAGGGGTACGGCAGCCGGATCTTGGTGCCCCGCAGCCGCTGCGGGGCCTCCAGGTACTGGCCGTCGGCGCGCTTCTCGATCGTCGCGCCGAACTGGCGCAGCACGTCGAAGTGGAAGTCCACCGGGCGGCCGCCGATGTCGCAGCCGCCCAGGCCCGGGATGAAGGCGTGGCCGAGGCGGTGCAGCAGCGGCCCGCAGAAGAGGATCGGGATGCGGGACGACCCGGCGTGCGCGTCGATGTCCGCGACGTTGGCGCTCTCCACGTGGGACGGGTCGAGCATCAGCTCGCCCGGCTCGTCGCCGGAACGGACGGTGACGCCGTGCAACTGGAGGAGGCCTCGTACGACGCGTACGTCACGGATGTCCGGCACGTTGCGCAGGCGGCTCGGCGCGCTGCCCAGCAGGGCGGCGACCATGGCCTTCGGTACGAGGTTCTTCGCGCCACGGACACGGATCTCGCCCTCCAGCGGGGTGCCACCGTGGACAAGAAGGACGTCGGCAGGGCTGTCGGTCATGGATCTCCGCGTTCCTGGCGATGGGTTGGGACAAAAGGTCATCGTAATGGCCACGCGCACCCCTCCCGAAGGGCCGAGGGGGGTGCGGGAACGTCACAGGTGCGCAATAACACGCTCCGTTCCCGCAACGTCACGATGCGGTCCGGACCGATCCGTTCCGCCGCGCGGCGCGGGGACGGGGGAGCGCTCCCCCGGGGAGTCCTACGAGTGCCCCCTGTTCCGGGTGCTGAACCGATCTGGCGGTTGGGTCCCCGCGGAGGGCGCGGGTGCGGGATCATTGCCCTATGACCGAGGTGTCCTCGCTCACCGGGCGGCTGCTCGTCGCCACTCCGGTGCTGGCCGACCCGAATTTCGACCGCGCGGTGGTGCTCCTCCTCGACCACGACGAGGAGGGCTCCCTGGGCGTGGTGCTGAACCGTCCGACGCCCGTGGACGTCAGCGACATCCTTGAGCCCTGGGCGGCGCTCGCCGGGGAGCCCGGCGTCGTCTTCCAGGGCGGTCCTGTCTCGCTGGACGCGGCCCTGGGCGTCGCCGTGGTGCCCACGGGCGGCGTGGGCCGTACCAGAGCCGCCGCCCCGCGCGCCGATCTCGACACGGCGGACGGCGCGGACCGTGCGTACCCGGGACAGGGCGGCGGCGACCGGCCGGGAAGAGCCGGGAGAGGCGAGGGAGCCGAGGGAACCGAAGGCGCGGAGCGCACCGAGGGTACCGAGGGGAGCGACGCGGGCGAGGGCCGCGCCGAGGAGGACGGGCCCGAGGGCCGCGGCCAGGGGGCCGACGGGCGGGACGGTGCCGACGGGCCGCTGGGCTGGCGCCGGGTGCACGGCGCGATCGGCCTGGTCGACCTGGAGGCCCCGCCCGAGCTGCTCGCCGCCGAGCTGGGCTCGCTGCGGATCTTCGCCGGATACGCGGGCTGGGGGCCCGGCCAGTTGGAGGACGAGCTGTCCGAGGGCGCCTGGTACGTGGTCGAGTCCGAGCCCGGCGATGTGTCGTCGCCCGCGCCCGAGGGGCTGTGGCGGTCCGTACTGCGACGGCAACGCAGCGAGTTGGCGCTCGTGGCGACGTACCCGGACGACCCTTCCCTGAACTGAGTACCCTTGGATTGCATGAGCATCAGTGAGCCTGAGCGCGGCGGCAGCACCGGCACCCTTGTCGAGCCCACGCCGCAGACTTCGCACGGTGACGGCGACCACGAGCGGTACGCCCACTATGTCCAGAAGGACAAGATCATGGCGAGCGCGATGGACGGCACGCCCGTCGTCGCGCTCTGCGGGAAGGTCTGGGTGCCGGGGCGCGACCCCAAGAAGTACCCGGTCTGCCCGATGTGCAAGGAGATCTACGAGACCATGGGCCCCGGCGGCGACAAGGGCGGCAAGGACGGCAAGGGCGACGGCAAGAAGTAGCGCCGCGCTCCTGTCGGCCGCACCGGCCGCGTAGGGCTCCACCGCGTGCCTCGTCCGCGCCCTTCCCGGGTGCGGACGAGGCACGCGGTGCGTTCGGGGGGCTACCGCGCGAGGCGTTCGGGGGCTACCGCGCGGGTGCCTCCGCCCACCGTTCCCAGCGCTGTGCTCCGGCCCACTCGGCGGCGGGCGTGAGGCGTACGCCCAGGGTGCGGGCGGTTCTCGCCGGGTCCGGGGCGAGGAGGGCGGGGTCCCGCCCGCTCGCGACGTGGTGGTAGATCCCGGCGACGCCCGCCGCCGCCCCGGCGCCCACGGCGCGGGCCAGCCCCGCCTCGAAGCGGTCCACGCCCAGCGGCACGTACCGCACCTCCCGCCCCAGCCCCCGCCCGAGCGCATCCGCCAGCTCGGGTCCGGTGAGCGCCTCCGGGCCCCCGACGGACAGCACCCGCCCCTCCATCTCCGGGCCCTCGCGGTCGAGCGCGGCCACGACGACCCGGGCCAGGTCGGCGTGGGCCATCCACGCCACGGGCAGCTCCGCGGGCAGCGGGCAGGCGAGCACGCCGTCACGGACGAGGGCCGGGCCGTGCCAGGGGCTGTGCAGGTTGTCGAGGTAGACGGTCGGCCGGACGACGACCGTGGGCACGCCGCTCGCCCGCAGCACCTCCTCGGCGGCCCGCCGGGTCTCGAACCCCGGCCGGTCCGTGGGGCGTTCGGGCAGCGGCGTATTGGTGTTGAGGACCAGTCGCCGCACGCGGGCCGCGCGGGCGGCTCCGGCGAGGTTGCGGGCGTATCGGACGACGGTGGCGTGGTCGTACTCCAGGGGCAGCGTGAGGGCGGCGTGTGTGACGCCCTCGAAGGCGGCGCGTACGGCCGCGGCGTCCCCGAGGTCGCCCGCGTGGACCGCGACCCCGGCGGGGCTCGCGCGGGAGCGCCGGGCGAGGCCGCGCACGTCGGCGCCGCGCGCCGCCAGCAGGCGGGCCACGGCACCGCCCTGGGCGCCGGTGGCGCCGGTCACGAGATAGCGGCGGATCGTCATCGCATGCCTTTCGTCGGTTCGTCCGTCCGCGCGCCGAGGCGCAGGCGGACGCTGAACAGGGCTGCCAGGGCCGCGAGTACGGCCCCGGTGAGGAAAGCGGCGGCGAAGCCCTCCGTGAGGGCCGCGCGGGGGTCCGCCGCGCCGGACCCGGCGGTGACGGTGGCGGACACGCCCGACAGCACCGCGAGGCCCAGTACGGAGCCGAACTGGAGGCTCGTGTTCACCAGGCCGGAGACGAGGCCCGCCTCCCGCTCGTGCGCGCCGTGGGTGGCGGCGACCTGCGTCGCGCGAAGAGCCCGAGCAGGGCGAGGGCCGCGGCCCCGGACACGAGCGGGCCCGGGGCGGGCCGGCCGCTCTCGCCCGCGCCGACGAGGGCGTACGCGAGGAGCGTCAGGCCGAGCGTCACGGTGACCGCGCCGGGCACGTCGAGCGGGCGTACGGCCCCGGGCACGCGCCCCTCGGGGAGGAGGCGGGGCGCGGGCGCGAGCAGCGCGAGCCCGGCGAGGACGTTCACCGCGAACGTCGACTCCCAGCCCAGCCAGCCCGTCAGCACGCCGCCCAGCACCGTGCCCGCGGCGCCGCCCGCCCCGGCCGTCGCGGCGAAGACGCCGAGTGCCCTGTGCCGTTCGACCGTCGGGGAAGAGGGCAAGCAGCAGGGCCAGCGCCGCCGCCGCCGCGAGCGCGGCGCCGACGCCCTGGAGCGCGCGGGCCGTCACGAGCGCCGCCGCGTTCGGGGCGCAGGCCCCCAGGAGGCTCGCCGCGCTCAGCGGGGCGAGCCCCGCGACGTACACCCGGCGCCGCCCCAGCAGGTCCGCGGCGCGCCCGGCGAGGAGGAGCAGCCCGCCGAACGCGACGAGGTAGGCGTTCGCCGCCCAGGACAGCGCGGCGGGGGAGAGGCCGAGGTCCCGGCCCATGGAGGGCGCCGCGACGTTGACGACGGAGGTGTCCAGGAGCAGGACGAACTGGGTGCAGGCGAGGAGATCGAGGGGCGCCCGCCGGGTTTCGCTGATCACCGTTCCAGCCTCGGACGGCGGCTCGGTACGCTCAATCAACAGATGACGCCGATGACTTAAGGATCGTCCACGATGGATGCCACGGAACCGGACGTCCTCAGCGATGTCCTCGGTCCGCTGCGGCTGACGGGCCTGTACGTCAGCAGGTGGCTGGCGGGCGGCCGCTGGGCCGTGGCGGGGCACGAGGACAGCAACGCGGTGCTGCACCACATGGTGCGGGGGTCGTGCGTGGTGACGTTCCCCGACGGGCCGTCCGAGGTCCTGGTGGAGGAAGGGGACCTCGCGCTCTTCCCGTACGGGACGGCACACACGTTCGCGTCACGGGAGGGCGGCGTCGCGGCCCCGTTGGCCTCGCTGCTCCCGCCGGAGGGACCGGGTCCCGGCACGGTGGTGCTGGGCGACGGCGGGGAGGGCGGCGCGGAGACGGAGATGCTGTGCGCCACGCTCCGGTACGACGCCGCCGCCGAACCGGCCCTCTACCGGGCGCTGCCGCGCGTCCTGGTCCTGCGGCGGGCCGTGCTGGCCGGGGAGCCGCTGCTGCGCGGCACGCTGGAGGCGCTCGCGACGGAACTGCCGCGTGCGGCTACGGGGCGTGCGGCTACGGGGCGTACGGATACGGGGCGTACGGATACGGGACGTACGGATACGGGGCGTACGGCTCATGGGCAGCGTGCGGCTCCGGGGGCGCGGCTCGTCTCGCTGCGGGCGTTCGAGATGGTGTTCGTGCTCGCCCTGCGGGCCGCGATGGAGCGGTCGGCGGAGGAGTCCCCCGCGCTCCAGGCCCTGCGCCATCCCGGCATCGGACGGGCGCTCGCGGCGGTCTACGGCGCGTACGACCGCCCCTGGACCGTCGGGACGCTGGCCCGCGAGGCGGGGATGTCGCGCTCGGCCTTCTCCCGCCTCTTCCACGACCTCGTCGGCGAGCCCCCGGCCCGCCATCTCCAGCGCCGCCGCCTCCAGGAGGCCCGCGCGCTGCTGGGCGACGGCGCGGTGCCGCCGGCCGCCGTCGCGGCGCGCGTCGGCTACCAGAGCCAGGTCGGGTTCCACCTGGCGTTCCGGAAGGAGTGCGGGGTGACGCCGGGGGAGTACCGGGCCCGTGCCGCCGCAGCGCCGCTCACAGCACCACCGGCCGGTACGCCATCGCGCGGTCCACGATCTCCTCGGGCGTGAGCGGCGGGTCCCGGTGGAAGACGAGGTCGGCGACGCGGGGGTGCGGCACGCGGGCCCGCAGCGTGTCGAGCGCGGCGTCCTCCTCGGCCTCCGTCCCCAGCGCCCCGGTGGCCAGCGCCCGTACGAGCGCGATCAGTTCGTCGCGCCGGGTCACGTACCAGTCCTCGCCGTCGCTCGCGAGTGCGTCCCGCAGGAACGCCGCGAACGACGGCGCGATCACGTAGCGGTGGTCGGTCTCGTGGTCCCACGCGAGCACGTGTTCGGCGCCGTCGGTGGGGCGCCGGAACGCGAAGTGGTCGCCGCCGCCGTTGTCCCCGAAGAGCACGAGGCCGTCGAAGGGCGCGTACAGCTCCCGGAACCGCGGCTCCTCCCGGAACGCGAGGTTCTCCCGCAGCACCCTTCCGGCGCTCCAGACGAGGTCGGTCCCGTACGCGTCCGCGATGCCGTCGGCCTCCGCCAGGAATCCGCGGAGCGCCGCCGGGAGCGGGTGCCCGAGCCCCGCCTCGACGTGCGCCAGGAGTTCACCGGAGGCGGGCTCCGCGCCCGCGTCGGCCGTCGCCACGATCTCCCGCCACATACGACCGGAACCTATCAGCGCCCCTCCGTGCCTATTCTGGGATGGAGCGTCCGTAATGGCGGGATCGGGGGATCGGCATGGGCAAGGGGAAGAGGGACCGGCAGGGAACGGGACGGCTCGTCGGCAGTGTGCTGTGGGCGTTGATCCCGGTGCTCACGCTGGGGTTCGGGACGGCGCCGGTGATGATGCACGCGGCGGCGCGGCTGCGGAGGGTCGCGCAGGCGCTGCTGACCGTGCCGTACATCGCGGCGACCGGGCTGGTCTTCCTCTTCGACCCGGATGTGTCGTCCACGCAGGAGATGCTGTTCGGGACGGGGATGCTGTTCAACATCGTCGTCGGCAGCGGCCACACCTTCGCGATCCGGAACGCGGTGTGGCGCGACCCGCACCGGGAGACGCCGCGGCAGCGCGCGCTCCAGGAGCGGCAGCAGGCCGTGCTCGCGGCACGCGACGACGCGCGCGCGGCGCGCGAGACCGCGCGGGCCCTCGCCGAGTCCGACCCCGCGCAGGCGCTGGAGCTGCTGATCGGCCGGGCCGACGTCGAGGGCCGCGAGTTCCCCGACGGCGGGCTCGTGGACGTCAACAACGTGCCCAGCAGGATCATCGCCCGCACGCTGCGGGTGCCGGTGGCCAAGGCCGCCGAGATCGTACGGACGCGGGCCGAGGTCGGCGGATTCTCCTCCGCCGAGGACCTGTCGGTGACGGCGGACCTCCCGCCGCACCAGCTCGACCCCGTCGCCGACCGCCTGGTCTTCCTCCCGCCCTCCGCCTGAGCGGCGGCCGCCGCCGCGTAGGTTGGCCGGGAACGGCAGCGGGCAGCAGGCAGCGGTGACGGCGGCAACGGCAACGGAGGACGGCGTGCGGGTCTACATCAGCGTGGACATGGAGGGCGTGACCGGACTGGTCGGCGCGGACGACGTGCAGATGGGCGGCCGGGACTACGAGCGGGGCCGCGTCATGATGACCGAGGACGTCAACGCCGCCGTGCGCGGCGCGCTCGCCGCCGGCGCCGACTCCGTACTGGTCAACGACTGCCACAGCTCGATGCGCAATCTCCTCGCCGACGAGATCCACCCCGAGGCCGAACTCGTGCGCGGCAGGCCCAAGCCGATGAGCATGGTGCAGGACCTGGACGACGGCTTCGGCACGATGCTGTGTGTCGGCTACCACGCGCGGGCGGGCGCGCTCGGCGTCCTCAGCCACAGCTTCATGGGGCACGAGATCGAGGACATGTGGCTCGACGGCCGTCCCATGGGCGAGATCGGCTTCGCCCACGCGACCGCCACGGCGCTCGGCGTCCCCGTCGTCATGCTCTCCGGCGACGACGTGGCCTGCGCGGAGGCCGCCGAGTGGGACCCGGACGTGGTCACCGCGCCCGTGAAGTACGCCCGCGACCGCTTCGCCGCCCGCCTCCTCCCCGCCGCCGAGGCCCGCAAGCTGATCGAGGAGGCGGCGGCGGAGGGCGTGCGCCGTGCGGCCAAGGCCCCGCGTCCGGCGCGGGACACGGTGCCGCGCACGCTGGCGGTGCGCTGGCAGTCGGCGTCCGTGGCCTCGCAGTTGGAGGGCATCCCCGGCGTCACACGCCGCGACGACCGTACGGTCGAGGTCACGGGCGAGGTGCCCGCGCTCTTCCGCCTCTTCGGGGTCTTCTCGGGCGTCGCGTACTCGGTGACGGGGCAGGCGCCGTACTGCTGAGCGTCGCCGTCGGCCGCTGACCGCTGGCCGCCGAGGCGTACGTGACGCGGGTCACGGGAACTCCTTCCGGCCCGCGGAGAGCAAGTGACCGTGAGGGACGCAGATTCAGAGCCGGAGTCAGAGCCGGAGCCGGAGAACGAGGTGCGGCGCCGGGTGCGCGCGGGCGACCGCGAGACGTTCGCCCGCCTGTACGAGGAACACGCCCGCGCCGTCTACAACCACGGCCTGCGCCTGACCGGCGACTGGTCGGCGGCCGAAGAGATCATGTCCGAGACCTTCCTGACGGCGTGGCGCGGGCGCGAGCGCGTACGGGAGGACGGCGGCTCACTGCTGCCCTGGCTGCTGGGCATCGCCACGCACAAGGCGGACAACGCCCGCCGCGCGCAGGGCAGACGGCGCCGCTTCCTGGCGCGCCAGCCGAGGCCGCGCGCGGAGGACGCGGAGGAGGACTTCGCGGCGCGTGCGGCCGGACGCATCGACGACGCGCGGCGGCTGCGCGCCGTCCAGGAGGCGCTCGGCCAACTGCGGCGCCAGGAGCGGGAGGTGCTCACGCTGTGCGTCTGGTCGGGGCTGGACTATCAGCAGACGGCCGAGGCGCTGGGCATCGCCGTCGGCACCGTACGGTCGCGCCTCTCGCGCGCCCGTAAGAAGCTGGCGCGGCTCGCGGAGTACGAACAGGGGGAACCGCGTCCCGCCCGCGGAGAGGTGACAAGTGCGGCCGCGTTCGCGGCCCTGCCCGTGCGGGAGGAACTCTCATGAACGAGCACGACGAGCACGACGAGCGCGAGGACCGCGACTGCGACGACCGTGAGGCGCTTGCCCGTCTGCTTCCGGCCCCGGCCGAACGGGAGCTTCCGCGCGAGCAGCACCTTCGTCACAAGGAACTGCTGATGCGCCACATCGACAATGACCGCGACAACGGGAGAAGGAACCGCCTCCGGCGCCCCGCCCTCCTGATCCCGGCGACCGCGCTCGCCCTGGCCTGCGCCCTCACGGCGGGCATCGCGCTGGGAGGAGACGGGGGAGACGGCGGCAACGGCGGGACGTCCCCGAAAATGCGGCCCGCGGCGGCGCTCCTGCACCGGATCTCCGACGCCGCCGGGGAGAGGAAGACCCCGCCGGTGCGGGACGACCAGTTCGTCTACACCCGTACGAAGATCCGCGAGGCCGATCTGACCAGCGGAAAGGCGGTGGTCGGTCCGCTCAAGGAGCAGGAGACGTGGGCGACGCAGCGGCAGGGCCCGATGCGGAAGCTCGGGGTGTCGCGGATCGACGGCGAGACCCTCCCCATCAACGCCGAACTCGGCGACACGGAGGGCACGCCCGCCGGTCTCAGCCGTCCCACGTACCGCTGGCTCAGCGAACTGCCCACGGACCCCGACAAGCTGCTCGCGTACCTGTACGCGAAGACCCCGCACGCGAAGGAGCGCGAACGGGACCAGGCCGTCTTCGAGCAGATCGGCACCCTGCTGGGCGGGATGATGCCGCCCCGTACGGCCGCCGCGCTCTACCGGGCGGCGGCCGAGCTCCCCGGCGTCACACGCGCGCCCGGCGCCAGGGACGCGATCGGCCGCCAGGGCCTCGGCATCGCCCGCGAGGACACCCGCCACGGCGTCCACACGGAATGGGTCTTCGACGAGAAGGACTTCACCTTCCTCGGCTCCCGCAGCCGCCTGACCAAGGACCTTCCGTACGGCAAGAAGGGCACGCTCCTGTCGAGCGAGGCCGAACTGGAACACGCCGTCGTCGACAGGGCGGGCCGCGAGCCCGGGCGTTGAGCCGAGGTCGTTGAATCGCGGACATCGGATACGGGGAGCGACGTCCTGGTTACGGTTGCTACGGTCAGGTACGCGTCACGTCCCGCCCGTCCCCTCCGTCTCACAGGGAGCGCACCGTGCGACACCCCCGTACCGCCGCCTCACTGACCGCCCTCGCCGCCGCCTCCGCGTTGCTGCTCACGGGATGCGGGGGCGGCGACGACGGAGGAAGCGCCGAGTCCGACAAGATCGAAGGCGCCGGCAACGACAAAAAGTCGACGGCCTCCTCCTCCCCTTCCACCAAGGCCCCGAACGACGACTTCGGCACCTCGAACATCAAACTGCCCTCGGATCTGAAACTGACCTTCGACTGGAAGAAGCCCTCGGACCCGGAGAAGGCAGCAGCGCTCGACGGGGCGGCGGACTATATGCGGGCGATGACCCATGGGACCGTCGTGCAGAAGGTCAAGGACCCGTTGATCGCGAAGCACACGGTTCCCTTCCAGAGTGCGCAGAAGTTCGCCACCGACGTCGTGAAGGAAGACGTCAAGAACCGTCACACGGCCACGGGCGAGTGGCCCCAGTACCGGGCCAAGGTCGGCGAGATCGTCAAGGGGAAGCTGGTCGAGGTCTCCTTCTGCGCCGACCAGTCCAAGTTCTTCAGCAAGGAGATCAAGACGGGCAAGGTCCTGCGGACGAAGCCGAGCGACAAGGACTACATGTACTTCACGCTCGTGATGGAACGCGCCTCGAAGTCCGCGAAGACCTGGCGAGCCCGCACCAACGAATTGAAGCTGGAGGCGGTGAAGGAGTGCGCAAGGTAGCAGCGAGAACCGTGCTCGCATTGATTGTGCCCGTGTTAGTGGTGGTCGGGAGCACCGATGCGCATGCGAGGAGAGTCCCCTACGGGCCGACCGGTAAGGGTCAGCAGGAGGATAACGGCAGATACTCGACGGAGGCGAAGGGCCAGCGGGTCGTTCAGTTCAGTGGGGACGGGGGAGCCGGGAACGGTGGGGGGAATTTGGCTGTTTCGGGGGCGGATTGGGAGCCGCCTCCTTGCTGGTACGCCCCGACGTATACGCCGAAGCAGCTCAAGAAGGCGGTCGACGAGTCCCCGTACGAGCTGACAGGGAAGCGGCCCGACAACGGCGCGAAGAAGCAGGAGATCGACGGGTCGATCCGCGAGAAGTACTCGAAGGGCGACTACAAGAACTTCAACCTCAAGAAGCAGGGCGACGGGATGTTCTGGGCCGCCGTGCCCAATCCGAACGAGAAGGACGCGGCGAAGAGGGAGTCCTGCACGGAGCTGCCGTTCTGGGTGAAGAAGGGCGAGCAGCCGGACGTTCCCGGGGCGATCGACACGAAGATCCTCGCGGCACTCGCGTACCAGCGCATCCAGGTGCCGGAGACGAAAGTCGAGCTGAACCCGGAGAACAAGCAGACGGTACGGCTGCCGACCTGGGCGTGGCTCGACAAGGGGACGTTCAAGCCCCTGTCCGTGACGGCCTCGATCGACCTCGGCGGCGGCGTGGAGCTGTCCGCGACGACGACGGTCGAGCCCGGCGCGCTGAAGCTGGAGCCGGGGACCGAGGACGCGGAGACGCACCCGGCGTCCGGGGAGTGCGCGGCCGGCGAGGACGGCACGATCGGCACCCCGTACACCAAGGGGAACGCGAAGAAGACCCCGCCGTGCGGCATGACGTACCTGCGGTCCACGCCGAAGGGCGAGACGTACGCGATGAAGGCGTCCGTCGTCTGGAACGCGGAGTGGAAGGGCACGGACGGCACCGGCGACAAGCTCCCGGACGGCGTCTTCGGCAACGAACAGCCGGTCCCGGTCCAGGAGGTCCAGTCGGTCAACCGCGACTGACGGTCAGCGTTGTTGTGGGGGCCAGGTTTGGCCGGTGCGGCCTGGGGCGAGGTGTTCGACCAGTTCTGTCAGTTCCAGGCAGGCTCTTTCGACGCTGCGGCGGATGTTGAGCTGCTCCGTGACGAGGGCGGCGAGGAGGAGGGCGGTGAGGGAGACCGAGCCGTTGAAGGCCTGGAGGGTGACCATGCCCTCCAGGAAGGTGTGGCTCGCGAAGGGGCCCGCCTCGTCCGTCGCCGCCGATGTCGCGGCGACCGAGGCCAGGGCCGCGCACGGCGCGCTCCCCGCGAGCTGGAAGCGGAGCGCGGCCCAGACGAGGAGCGGGAAGGTCAGGAAGAGGAGGCTCAGCTCCGACGTCATGACCAGGGGGGTCAGGACCACGGCGGTGATCGCCAGGCCCGCCCCCTCGGCCACCCGCAGCGGGTCCCTCGGCATGCGGAGCTTGCGGGCGAGGAGCAGCAGGGGCGTGAAGACCAGCACTCCCATCGCGTCGCCGGTCCACCACGCCGACCAGACGGGCCAGAAGGAGTCCGAGTCCACCTGTCCGAGGGCCAGCATCAGCGAGGGCCCGGTCGTCGCGCTGATCAGCATGCCGGCGAGCGCCCCGAGGAAGACGAGGGCCAGGCCGTCGCGGAGCCGGTCGAGTTCGAGGCGGAAGCCGACGCGCCGCAGCAGCAGGTAGGAGGCGATCGGCGCGACGGTGTTGCCCGTCGCGATCAGCAGCCCCGTCGGGCTGAGCGTGCTGATCGTGAGGATCACCCCGAACGTGCCCAGCGCGATCCCCGGCCAGACGCGCAGCCCCATCAGCAGCAGGCAGCTCAGCGCGACGCCCGTCGGGGGCCACAGGGGCGTGACGATCGTGCCCTCGATCTCGACGTGCTTCAGCATGCCGACGCGTCCCGCCGCGTAGTAGGCGAGAGCGACCGCCAGCACCCGGATCAGGTCGGAGGGGCGGGGGCGGAGGCCGCGGAGTTCGCGGGGTTCGCGGAGTCCGCCGGGTTCGCGGAGCTTGCGGAGAGGGTTCGAGCGGGACACCCCGTCATCAGACAACGCCTGGTGCTTCGTGTGTATGTGACACGCGCCCGTTCGCCGCGCTTCGTCCGACGTTCGATTACGACACCCCGTCGTGCCGCAGCACCAGCACCGCCGCGTCGTCCGTGTGGTCGCTGAGCGCGGCGACGCCCATCACCTCGGCGGCCAGCTCCTCCGCCGCCGCGCCCGCGCCCGTACCCGCGACCTCGGCGACCCGCGCGAGGCCCTGCTCGATCGGGAGCGAGGGGCCCTCGACCACGCCGTCGGTCAGGAGTACGAGCGCGCCGGGGGCCGTCAGCCGCCGCCGCGTCACCGGGTACGCCTCGCCGGGCTGGATCCCCAGCGGCAGGCCGCCCTCGTCCTCGATGACCCCGGACCGGCCGTCGACCGTGGCCCAGACCGCGCCCACGTGTCCGGCGCGCGCGCCCGCGAGCACCCGGGTGACCGGGTCGAAGTGGAAGAACGCGCAGGTCGCGAAGAGCTCGGAGCCGGTGGCCAGCAGCAGCTCGTTGGCCCGGCCGAGGACCTCCCCGGGGCAGGCCTGGGGCGCCATCGTCGCCACCGCGCGCAGCCCGATCCGGATCTGGCCCATGAACGCCGCGGCCTCGACGTCGTGCCCCTGCACATCGCCGATGGAGAAAGCGAGGGAGCCGTCGGGGAGCTGGAAGCCGTCGTACCAGTCGCCGCCGATCTCGAGCCCGTGCCGCGCGGGCGCGTAACGGGCGGCGATCCGGATGCCGGGCAGCGACGGCAGCTCGGCGGGCAGCATCCCGCGCTGCAGGGCCTCGGCCAGCTCGACCCGCGCCTGCTGGAGCTCCACCCGCTCGCGGGCCTGGGCGGTCAGCCGCCCGAGCCTGGTCAGCAGGTCGTCGGCGTTCACCGCGCGGGGGCGGCGGCGGGCCATGGCCACTCCGTGATCGTCGGGGCCCGTGCCGTCCTGGCCAGGGCCAGGAGACGCTGCCCCCGCGGCGCCTCGCCCCGTCATCCTAAGGTCCCCGCCCCGGTTCCGCGCCCGGACGAAGGGAGGCCCCCGAGGCCCGGATACCGGGTGCCCGGACGCCGGATACCGGACGCCGGACGCCGGACGCCGGACGCCCGGCGCCCGGCGGGACGGTCCTCGCCGTGGTATTCAGGGCCGATGACCGACGCCACCGACGCCACCCCGTTCGACGCCGGGCCCGCCCCGTTCGATGCGGTGCTGTGCGATCTCGACAACGTGATCCGGATCTACGATCCGGCGCCCCTGGCCCGCCTGGAGCGGGCCGCCGGGCTCGCGGAGGGGACCACCGCGCGGGTCGCGTTCGCCCCGGAGCGGGACCGGCCGCTGCTGCTCGGGGAGATCACCAAGGCGGAGTGGGTGGAGACCGTCGCGGCCGGGCTCGTCGAGCGGGAGGCCGGGCGGCTCGACGCCGGGCGGGCGCGGGAGCTGGGCGCCGCGCTCGCCGCCTCGCCGTTCCGGGCCGACGAGGAGGTGGTCGGCATGCTGCGCCGCGTGCGCGCGCGGATGCCGCTCGTGCTCGTGACGAACGCGACCGTCGAGCTGGACGAGGATCTCGCGGCGCTCGGTCTCACCGACCTCGCCCACCACGTCGTCAGCAGCGCCCGCGTCGGCGTGGCCAAGCCGGACCGGGAGATCTACGAGATCGCGGCGGCCCGCGCGGGCGTCCCGCACGCCCGGTGCCTGTTCGTCGACGACAACCTGGAGAACGTCCAGGCCGCCACCGGCCTCGGCATGTCCGGCGTCCACTACCGCGCCCCCGACGACCTCCGGGCGCCCCTCGGATTCCTCCTCCAGGGGCCGTAACCCGCCAGACCGTGGCCGTCAGACCATGGCCGTCAGGCCGTAGCCCTCAGTGGGCCGTGAGGCCCCCGTCCACCACGAACTCCGCCCCCGTCACGAACGAGGACTCGTCGCCCGCCAGGAACAGCATCACCGGCGCGATCTCCCCGGGCCGCCCGGCCCGGCGCATCGGGGTGCGGGCCACGTCGGGCTGGGCGTCGCCCTCCGCGTCCAGGAGGTCCTGGATCATGGGCGTGGCGACGACCCCCGGGTGCACCGAGTTCACCCGGACCCCTCGCGTCGCGTACTCGACCGCCGCCGTCTTCGTCAGCAGCCGCACCGCGCCCTTGGACGCCTGGTACGCCGCCGCCGCGCCGCTGCCGACCAGGCCCAGCACGGACGAGGTGTTGATCACCGAGGCGTTGCCGGAGGCGCGCAGCAGCGGAAGGGCCGTCTTCATGCCCAGCCAGGTGCCCGTCTGGTTGACGGCGATCACGCGGTCCCACGCCTCGCGCCCGGTGTCCTCGATGCCGGGCCAGTCCACGACGCCCGCGACGTTCACCAGGACGTCCAGCCGCCCGAAGCGCCGCTCGACCAGGTCCAGGACCTCGCCCCACCGCTCCTCCGACGTCACGTCGAGCGCCAGGCCCAGCGCCTCCGTGCCGGTCGCCGCGCCGGTCGCCGTGCCGCTCTCCGCGCCCTCCGCCTCCACCAGCCGTGCCGCGAGGTCCGCTGCCGCGTCGCCCTCGACGTCGGCGAGCGCGAGCCGCGCCCCCTCGCGGGCGAACAGTTCCGCCGTCGCGCGGCCGATCCCTCCGGCCGCGCCCGTGATCAGCGCCACCTTTCCCGCCAGCCGTCCGCAGTCCGTGCCGTGCATGGTTCCGCTCCTCTCCGTGCCTGCGCCGAAGAGTCTGCGCAGGTCACGGGGGATCAGCCAGGGAGCGTCGCACCCACCCAGCCCGGGTCGCGCCCCATCAGGCGCAGGAGACGGTGCTGCGGGCCGTCCGGGTCCGTGCCGTCGCCGCCGGGCGGGAGCGGTGCCGCGTAGTAGCGGAAGCTGTTGGTGGGGGAGAGGGGGCTCTCCTCCATCTCGTCGTAGAGCCACTCGACGTGGGCCGCGATCCACGCCACGAGGCGCGGCGGAAGCTGGTCGTCGCCGTCGACCGCCCGCGCGAGGTCCCAGGCGTGCACGGTCATGTCGGTGACCATCAGGCCCAGCAGCTTGCGCCCCACGGCCGGGCCGAACGGATAGTCCACGGGCCTCTCCAGGGCCCCGGGCTCGCGCAGCGCCGCCGCGCAGGACGCCGCGGCCCGCTCGAAGGAGGCCAGGGCCGCCTCGGGCCCGTCGCCGAGCGCGTCCTCGTCCAGCGACGTCAGGAAGTCCTCGGCCTTCCCGCCGCCCAGCAGCGCCGTGTAGACGAGGTTGCCCTGCACCGCGTGGTTCACGAGCTCCGTGACCGTCCAGTCGGGGCAGGGCGTCGGGTCCTTCCAGCGGCCGGGGCCGATCGCGCGCACGCGGCGCGCGAAGCCCGCGTGCGCGTCGTCGAGGAGGGCGAACAGGGTGTCATCGGAATCCTGGGGAACACGCATGCGGCAAGTGTGTGCGCGCCCCCGCCCCGCCCACTGGCGGGAATCCGACATCGCGCTCGCGCCCCTCCGCCCGGGCTACGAGGGGGACTTCGTCGCCGTCATCACCTGGCAGGAGAACCGCAGGCCCTGGTTGGTGCTGTGGGTCTGGTCCATCGTGAGCGTACGGTCGCCGCCGGGGCCGACCGTCACCGTCTCGTAGTCCGTTCCGATGGGCACGGTCGCGACCGACGAGTCCGGCGAGCTGCCGATCTTGAACTGCACCGAGATGCGGTACGTGAACGACTGGTCCGTGGACGAGTTGGAGATGTCGACGTCGTACTTGATCTGCGACGTCGCCCGGCTGTACCGGCAGTTCTCCCCGTTGACCTCGCCGATCGCGCTCGGGTTGTACGTCGGCGCGCTCGACGGCGTCGAGGGCGAGGTGGGCAGGTCGGTGCTGCCGCCCGTGCCCCCGCCGTCCAGGCCGCCGCTCGACGTCCCCGGGCCGTCCAGGCTCGGCAGGTCGCTCGGCGCGGACGGGAGCCCGGAGGGCGCGCCTGTCGGAATTCCGTCCATGTCACCGAGGCCGCCGAACGCCTTGTCCTTGGGGTCGTCCGCACATCCTGCGAGCGCGGTGGTGGCCAGAACGAGTGCGACGGCGCCAATGGCGCGGCGTATGCGCATGTGATCCCCCGTGGTGATGCCCGTGCATGTCAAAAAGCACTCGCAGGGTACCGGATACGGTCGAGCGGCCTTGGTACCTTTGGCGCTCGTACGTTCATGCTTTCAGCTCAGGTTTTCAGCCACGGGGGACGACAGATGAATCAGCCTTGGCCACCGCAGCAGCCCATGCAGCCGCCGATGCAGCCGCCCATGGGCCAGCCGATGCAGCCCATGCAGCCGCCCGGCTATCCGATGCCGATGCCCTTCCCGCCGCAGCGGCGCGGCAGCGGCGTGAAGGCGTTCCTGCTGAGCTGGCTCGTCACCGGCTTCGGCGCGACGCTCTTCGCGGGGCTCCTCCTCGCCAGCTACGAGGACCTCTCCAAGGTCGGCCTCCGCGTGATGTACGTCGTCTTCGCGCTCGTGCTCGCGGTGGCCGTCGGCGGGATCGCGGGCAAGACGGGCGGCCCGAACCCCGGTGCGTACGTCGCGCCCGCGCTGCTGGCGATGTTCGCCGTCTTCATGGGCACCTGCAACGGCTATGTGTTCGTCCTCCTCGACGCGGGCGGCACCGATCTGCTGGAGTCGATGTTCGAGCACGAGCCCGGCGCCCCCGCCGAGTTCTGGTGGAAGGGGCTCAAGGCGGGCTTCGCCCTGCTCGGCCTCGCGGTCGCGGGCGGCGGCGTCTTCGGCATGGCCAGCATGATCGGCAAGAAGCAGCAGTAGCGGCAGCGGCACCGGCGGACGGCGGGACGGGCGGCCAGGCGGATAGGCGGGGTCAGGGCGTCGGTCCGGGCTCCGTTCCGTCGAGGATGGCGCGCGCCAGGTCGTGCAGCCTGCGGCGGTTCGTGCGCGCGTAGTGCCGTAGCGCGGCGAAGGCCTCGTCGGGCGTCTGCCCGGACCGTTCCGCGAGCATCCCCTTGACCTGTTCGATCAGGACCCGGCTGTCCAGGGCGTGTTGCAGCTCGGCGACGCGTTCCCTGGTCAGCCGCTGGCGTATCTGGACCGCCGAGGCGACCGTGAGCGCGCCCAGGAGGTACCGGGCGTGCTCGGGGAGCGGGGCGGACTGCGGCCGGAGGACGACGAGCGCCCCGAGCGGGGTGCCGCCGGGTTCGGTCTGTGCGCAGAGCGGGAGGGCGACGACGCGGTGGAGGCCGAGCCCGCGGGCCCGGGCGGCCAGCTCGGGCCAGCGCTGTCCCGGCCCGTCGGTGAGGGGCACGTCGTCCGTGGGACGGCCGGCGAGCGCCTCGGCCAACGGGCCGCGGTCGGCGCCCTCTTCGAGGGAGCACAGGACCCGCGCGGTCTCCGTGGTCACCCGGGGCGCCGCTCCGGGCAGGGGCGCGGCGGCCAGGTGCTCCACCGGGCCGTAGGGGGCCAGGGTCCGGCGGGCGTGGCCGAGCAGCAGGTCCAGGTGCTCGTCCGTGCCGCGGTCACGCGCCGCCGTCGACAGCTCCAGCAGCGCGTCGACCGTGCGCCGTTCGCGTTCGAGGGGTTCCGCTGATTCGTCCGTGGCGTCGAGCGCCAAGGGGTAAGGCATATGACTGCCTTCTCCTTCCTCGTCCATGGAGTTCAGTGAATTCGGTATACGGGGCATCAGGGAAGCCGCTGTGCGCCAAACTGAGCCGGAAAGCGTCACACAGCGGCCCCCGGAGCGCCTCCGTCTCCCTTGCCGGGTCCGGAGGGGCTCGGAGGAGAAGCGATGGCATACCGGGACGACGCGGTGCCGGGTACCCCGGATCCCGGGCTCACCTTCCGCCTGGAGTCGGACGACGTGGACGCGGCCAGGACCCTGATGACCGCCTTCTTCGGCGTCGCGCTGACGTACCGGCCGCTGACGGACGTCGCCGACTTCGCGTTCCGCATGCGGGCGGCTCGGGTCGGCCCGGTGAACCTCGGGCTGCTCGGCTTCGGCACGGAGAGCCGCTGGATGGCCCCGCCGCAGGGGAGCTTCTATTCGCTGTGCTTTCCGCGCACGGGGAAGATGGTCCTGACCCAGCGCGACGAGCGGGGCTGCGTGGAGGAGGGGCGGCGCTCGGGCACGATGGTCGGTCCGTTCGCCGGGGCCGAGTCGCATCTGGCCCGGCACAGCGACGTGCTGATCCTGGGCTTCGACCGGTACGCGCTCCAGCAGGAGCTGGAGACGGAGCTGGAGCGTTCGGTCACTCAGCCGCTGGAGTTCCCCTTCACCTTCGGGTGCGAGGGGCCGGCGCGGCTGTTCTTCGACCAGTGCCAGATGCTCGCCGACGAACTCGCGGGCCCGCACACGACGCTGGACCGGCCCAGCGTCGCCGCGCGGATGGGCAGCGCGCTGCTGACCACGATGCTGCACGTGACCCCGCACCAGTACGCCGAGGCGCTCGCGCGTCCGGCGGCGCCCGCGCCCCGGCAGGTCAAGCGGGCGGTGGAGGCGATGGCGGCGGATCCCGCGCACCCGTTCACGGCGACCGAGCTGGCCCGGATCGCGGGGGTCAGCGTCCGCTCGCTCCAGCGGGCCTTCCAGGGGCACCACGGCATGACGCCGCTGGTCTATCTCCGCCGCCTGCGCCTCGAACGGGCCCGCCGGGACCTCGCACGCCCGCAGCCGCCCGGGACGACGGTCGCCGACATCGCGCTGCGCTGGGGCTTCCTCCACCCGTCGCGGTTCGCCGCCCGCTACCGCGAGCGCTACGGGACGCTGCCCTCGGAGGAACTGCACCACTGAGAGCGGCGCCACTGCGAGGCCGCGCCGCTGCGGGTCGGTACCGCTGCGAGGCCGCGCCGCTGCGAGTCGTCGCCGACCGGGCCGAACGGTCCCTTACGGCAGGCCGACCAGGCCCCAGCCGCGCCGCGCGGACTCCGTGACGACGTCGCCCCACTCGCCCAGCAGCACCGTGAACTCCTCGAAGGTGTCCGGCCGTCCGCCCCACTCCGCGCACTCCAGGGCGAACGGCTCGCGCAGCTCGTCCAGGCGCGGTGCCGCGCGCTCCCAGGCGCGTGCCCGCTCCGGCTGCGCCTCCGGCGGGCTGAAGAGGAGGAGCCGCGCGCGGCCGGGGTCCGTCTCCGCGGGGAAGACGCCCCCGTACTCCCGCAGGACGCCGGGCTCTTCGGGGACGGCGTCCCAGATGAGGCCGGCGAGGAAGGTGTCGAGCGCGGCGCGGAGGGACGGTTCGGCGTAGGCGCGCATGTCGTCCCAGCCGTCGCCCGCGCGGGCGTGCCATATGTAGCTGCCGGTGGTGCTGTGGAAGCTGTACTCCGCGCACCAGGCGGGCCCGTCGCCGTCGCCGTCGCCGTCGTCCGGCGGCCAGAGCCAGCCGTCCTTCCCCGCGCGCTCCTCGAACAGCTCGATGTCGCGCCCCGGGGGCCAGACCGCGTCTTCGAGCGCGTCGACGCGGTCCTCGACGGGGAACGTGCGCAGCCGGTCCCAGTCGGCCATGAAGAGGGTGAGGTCGAGTCCCATGGGCGTCAGGGGGCCGAGGCGGTCAGGGTGACGGGCACGGCGTGGCCCGTGGCGCGCAGCGCGTCCCCGGCCGCCTCGACGAGCCACACGGCGACCTCGGGCGACCACTCGCGCGTACGGACGTGGAAGCGGAGCCGGTCGGCGTCGGGGCCCGGTCCCCCGCCCCGTACGTCGTGCGGCTCGGCCGCCGGGGCGATCCGTTCCCGCAGGGCGTCGCGGACGCGCTCCGCCTCCGCGCGCGAGGCCCGTACGCCGGTGGCCACCAGGGTCGTCCCGACGGACGCGGACGGGTCGGCGAGCGCGAACCAGTCGCGCAGATCCTCCAGTTCGCCGGTCGCGTCCCCGGCCGTGATCTGCAGGGGCAGGTCGGCGCGCACGCCGGACAGGACGAGGGCTCCCGCGCGGCCGAGCGCGGCGACGAGCAGGCGGGTCATGGGCTGGACGGGGAGGCGCGGGTGGCGCACGTCCTCGGGGACGTCGGCGCGCAGCCAGACGAGCTCTCCCGAGGCGCGGGACCAGTCGCCGCCGTGGTCGCACGCGCGCCAGCGCGGCTCGCCCTCGTCGGGTCCGGGTGCGTCCGCGCGGGCGAGCGCGAGATCGAGCACGCGCTCGCGCAGCGTGTCCCCCTCGGCCGCCAGCCACGGGTACGGTTCGAGCACCCCGTACACCCCCACACGCGTTCCGCAGTGCACCCGCGCCCCCTTCCTGGGACTTCCGCCGCTCCCCGGAAGGCTATGGGGGAGAACGCCCGGAAACCGAACGGGTTTTGCCCGCGCCGCGCTCAGGCGTCGTCGGGGAGCCCCAGGCGTAGGTGCTCCACGTGGTAGAGGGCCTGGTCGAGCAGCTCCGCGACGTGGTTGTCGTACAGCGCGTAGACCACCGAGCGGCCCTGGCGGGTGCCGGTGACCAGGCCGAGGTTGCGGAGCAGGCGGAGCTGGTGCGAGCAGGCCGACTGCTCCATGCCGACCGCCGCCGCCAGCTCCGTCGCGGCGCAGGGGCCCTCGCGCAGCCGGGCGAGGATCAGCAGCCGGGACGGGGTGGAGAGGGCCTGGAGAGTGGCGGCGACCTTCGGCGCGCTCTCCGGGTCGAGACGGGTGCGGGGCGGCGCGGTGCCGGCGGGCGCGGTGCCGCCGCTGGTGCCGGTGCTCCGCGGGGGTGGGGTGACTCCATGGCCCATGGGCCCACTCTACGCGCGAGGACACGCGGCGACATGGCATCATGAAAGAATGAATCCATGTTCATGCGTTCCTGCGTGGATCCGGCGGCTGCCCGAGGTGCGATGGGCGGCCGCCGCACTGCTGCTCTTCCTCGCCGCGCTCCCCGTCCATCTCCTCGGCGGCCCCGTCTGGCTGTGGGGCCCGCTCTACGCCCTCACGTACGTGTGCGGGGGATGGGACTCCGGCTGGGAGGGGCTGAAGGCGCTGCGCGCGCGGACGCTGGACGTGGATCTGCTGATGGTCGTCGCCGCGCTCGGCGCCGCCGCGATCGGACAGGTGCTCGACGGCGCGCTGCTGATCGTCATCTTCGCCGCGTCCGGTGCGCTGGAGGCCGTCGCCACCGCGCGGACCGCCGACTCGGTGCGCGGCCTGCTCGACCTCGCGCCCGCGACGGCCACCCGGCTGGGCCCGGACGGGACTCCGGGCACGACGGAGGAGACCGTGCCCGTCGCGGACCTCGCCGTCGGCGACACCGTGCTCGTCCGCCCCGGCGAACGCCTGCCCGCCGACGGGCTCGTGTGCGAGGGCGCGAGCGACGTCGACCAGGCCACCATCACCGGCGAGCCGCTGCCCGCCGCGAAGGAGCCGGGCGACGAGGTGTTCGCCGGGACCCTCAACGGGACGGGCGCGCTGCGCGTACGGGTCACGCGGGACGCCTCCTCGTCGCTGGTCGCCCGCATCGTGCGGATGGTCGAGGAGGCCTCGGAGACCAAGGCGCCGACCCAGCTCTTCATCGAGAAGGTCGAACAGCGCTACTCCGTCGGCATGGTGGCCGCCACCGTGCTGCTCTTCGCGGTGCCGCTGCTGCTCGGCGCCACGCTGGACGAGGCGCTGCCGCGCGCCATGACGTTCATGATCGTCGCCTCGCCCTGCGCGGTGGTGCTGGCCACGATGCCGCCGCTGCTCTCCGCGATGGCGAACGCCGGACGGCACGGGGTCCTCGTCAAGTCGGCCGTGGTCATGGAGCGGCTCGGCCGCCCGGACGCCGTCGCGCTCGACAAGACCGGCACGCTCACCGAGGGCACCCCGCGCGTGACGGACGTCGTGCCGCTGCCGGGCGCGGAACTGGACGAGGACGGGCTGCTCGCCCTCGCCGCCGGGGCCGAGCGGCCCAGCGAACACCCCCTGGGCCGCGCTGTCGTGGACGCGGCGCGGCGCCGGGGGCTCGCCGTCCCGGACGCGGAGGACTTCGGCTCGGCGCCGGGGACGGGCGTGCGCGCGACGGTCGGCGGGCGCCGGATCGCGGCCGGTTCGCCCGCGCGGTTGCTGAGGGAGCAAGCCGGTCAGGGCACGGCCCGTGCCTCGCTCGAAGCGGAGAAGCTGGAGCGCAGGGGCCGTACGGCCGTGCTGGTCACGCGCGACGGCGAGCCCGTCGGCGTGCTGGGCCTGGCCGACCGGCTCCGCGCGGACGCCGCCCGTACGGTCGCCGAGCTCGCGGCGCTCACCGGCCGCCCGCCCGTCCTGCTCACCGGCGACAACCCGCGCGCGGCGGCGCCGCTCGCGCGGGAGGCCGGGATCGCGGACGTACGGGCCGGGCTGCTGCCGCAGGACAAGGTCGCCGCCGTACGGGAGATGACCGGCGCCGGGCACGAGGTGCTGCTCGTGGGGGACGGCGTCAACGACGCGCCCGCGCTCGCCGCCGCGCACACGGGCGTCGCGATGGGCGGCGTCGGCGCCGACCTCGCGCTGGAGACCGCCGACGCGGTCGTGGTCCGGGACGAACTCGCCGCCGTGCCCCGCGCGATGGCCCTCTCGCGCCGGGCCCGCCGCCTGGTGACGCAGAACCTGGTGATCGCGGGGGCGTTCATCGTGGCCCTCGTGGCCTGGGACGTCCTCGGCCACCTCCCCCTCCCGCTGGGCGTCGCGGGCCACGAGGGCTCCACGGTCCTCGTCGGCCTCAACGGGCTGCGGCTGCTGCGCGAACGGGCGTGGGGGGAGGGCCCGGGAGCGGAGCCGGAAGTCCCCTCCTCGCCGCTGCCGCCGCCGGCTCAGCGCGCCCCGGACGAGGCGGAGGCGCGCGACGGGGCCGACGCGCGCGACGGGGCCGAGGTCGAGGCCGAGGACGACGCCGTCGCCCGGAACGTGCGGCGGTAGGCGAGCGGGGAGACGCCCAGCGTCGCGTGGAGGTGCTGGCGGAGGGAGGCGGCCGTCGCGAAGCCGACCTCGCGGGCGATGTGGTCGACGGACAGGTCGCTGGACTCCAGCAGGTGCCGGGCGCGCTCGACGCGCTGCTGGATCAGCCAGCGGCCCGGGCTCATGCCGACCTCGCGCTGGAAGCGGCGCGCGAACGTACGTCCGCTCATCCGCGCCCGTTCCGCCAGCTCCGCGAGGGTGAGCGGCAGATGGAGATGGGCGAGGGCCCAGGTGCGGGCGGGGGCCGTACTCTCGGCCGAGGGCTCGGGTACGGGACGCTCGATGTACTGCGCCTGGCCGCCGTCCCGCCAGGCCGGGACCACGCAGGCGCGCGCCACCTGGTTGGCGACCTCGCTGCCGTGGTCCTCGCGGACGATGTGGAGGCAGACGTCGAGGCCCGAGGCCGCGCCCGCCGAGGTCAGCACGTCGCCGTCGTCCACGAAGAGCACGTTCGGATCCAGCCGCACCCTCGGGAAGCGCCGCCGGAAGCTGTCGGCCTCGATCCAGTGCGTGGTCGCCGGGCGGTCGTCCAGCAGCCCCGAGGAGGCCAGCACGAACGAGCCCGTGCAGATCGAGACGAGCCGCGTGCCCGGCCGGATCCGGGCCAGCGCCGGGGCGATGTCCGCCGCCTCGGTCACCGCCGAGGGCGGGATCACCACGGTGTCGGCGGTCTCCAGGGCCTCGGGGCCGTGCGACACGGCGAGCGCGAAGTCGGACGTGGTCCGCACGGGGCCTCCGTCGACGCCGCACGTCACCACCTCGTACCGCCCCCCGGCGGAGCCGAAGACGCGCTGGGGGATGGCGAGTTCGAACGGATAGACACCGTCGAGGGCGAGGACCACGATCCTGTGCATGGCAGAACTCTATCGAATGATGGCAATCATGCCATGTTCCCGGCGGGGCCCGGGCGAGAACCTGGGGGTATGAGCAACAGCGACAGCACACAGCCCACGTCCACCTCCGCGTCCACGCCCACGATGCGCGCGATCCGCCAGGACGAGTTCGGCGGGGCCGAGGTCCTGAAGGAGGTCCAGATCCCGCGCCCGGCGCCGGGGATCGGGGAGGTCCTCGTCCGCGTCCGCGCCGCCGGGGTCAACCCGACGGACTGGAAGAACCGCGCCGCGGGGTCCACCGTCACCAAGCCCCTGCCGCTCGTGCTCGGCTGGGACGTCTCCGGCACGGTCGAGGCCGCCGGCCCCGGCGTGACCGTGCACAGGGCGGGCGACGAGGTGTTCGGCATGCTGCCCTACCCGGACGGGGTGGGCGCCTTCGCCGAGTACGTGGTCGCCCCGGCCAGGTCCCTGGTCACCAAGCCCGAGGCCCTCGACCACGTCCAGGCGGGCGCCCTGCCCCTGGCCGCGCTCACCGCCTACCAGGCCCTCGTCGACACGGCGGGCGTCCAGGAGGGGCAGCGCGTGCTCGTCCACGCCGCGGCGGGCGGGGTCGGTCATCTCGCCGTCCAGATCGCCAAGGCGCGCGGCGCGTACGTCATCGGCACGGCCAGCGCCGCCAAGCACGAGTTCCTGCGGGGGCTCGGCGCCGACGAACTGATCGACTATCGGACGGCGGACTTCGCGGAGGCCGTCTCGGACGTCGACGTCGTCCTCGACACCGTCGGCGGCGACTACACCGAACGCTCGCTGCGCACCCTGCGCAGGGGCGGCACCCTCGTGACGATCGTGCCGGGCCCCGGGGTGATGCGGACGCTGCCGGAGACGGCGCAGAAGCACGGCGTGCGCGGCGAGGTGATGATCGTCGAGGCCGACCAGGAGGGCATGCGGGCCGTCGCGGACCTCGCCCGCGAGGGCAGGCTCCGCGCGGAGGTCGCGGGCACCTACCCGCTGGAGCAGGCCGCGAAGGTGCACGAGCTGGGCGAGACCAACCGCACCACGGGCAAGCTCGTGCTCATCCCCTGAGACGCCCGGCGCGCGGAGGCGTGCGCGCCCCGCTGCTGGGTAACCCCCCACAGAACAGGCCGAGGCCCCGGACACCACACTTGTCCGGGGCCTCTTGTCACGCGCCTAGAACTGGAACAGGTACGAGGC
This sequence comes from Streptomyces albiaxialis, assembly GCF_039530985.1. Taxonomy (NCBI): domain Bacteria; kingdom Bacillati; phylum Actinomycetota; class Actinomycetes; order Kitasatosporales; family Streptomycetaceae; genus Streptomyces; species Streptomyces albiaxialis. The sequence goes on along the minus strand of NZ_BAAAPE010000013.1, from coordinate 978,302 downwards.
GTTCAGCCGCTTCACGCACGGGTTCTCGAAGGTGTGCGCGAAGTTGACGTGCCGCCCCTTCCAGTAGCCGTCGACGGTCACCGTGACCGGGCTGAACTCCTTGGTGCACGCGTCGTTCCTGTTGAGCCCGACCAGGCTGGAGAAGGCGCCGTCGACCCGCTCCAGGTCGTCGCAGGCGCGGGCCGCCCTCGGGTGGTCGCCCCCGGGCACGTAGGCGCCGCACTCCAGCGTCACGACGCGCGAGGGGACCATGCGGCCGGTGAAGCCGCCGTGACCGACGCCGAGCACGAGCGTCGAAGTGCCCGCGGCCTTCGCGGCCTTCGCCGCCTTGGGGGCCTCCGCGGGCTGCGCGGCGCTCGCCGTGCCCGCGGCGCCCGCCGTCATGGCCAGACAGCTCGCGACCGCCGCGGCGCCCGTCGCCACCCGCTTGGTGATTGTGCGCACAGTGATTGTCCCTTCACATATTGTTGCCGGACCTTGCGGAGGGAGTCTCTCCGACGCGGATGCCCGGGAGGGGACGGACCCCCGTCCCGCCGGTCACTCTCGGTGCGAGTGCGGTGGCTGATTGTCGCGCATGCGGCCAGGGCGATTCCGGACTTTGTGGAGATTCCGTGAGGGAGTCTCCACGGCCAGTCCGTCACCCCGAACCGGCCGGAAAACGTCCCTCTGTCCCGTGCCGTCGCAGTGGCCCGAAATCCTCCTGGACACTCCCCGCACCGCGCAGCAGGGTTGGCGCTGGCGACGGAAGAGAGTTCCGGACCGAGCCGATCGGCCGTACCGCACGCACGCTCACTCATCGGATGGGGAGTAGTGGAACGATGGTCGACTCCGGACACCCCGGCCCCCGTGCCGGTTCGCAGGACCCAGGACCGGACGGAGCGGGCTTCACCTACCACCCCGTGGAACGGGAGCTGATCGTCCTCGCGAGCCCGCAGGCAGGGCTGCGCGCCGGCGGCGAGGGCCCCCGGTCCGTGAACGGGTCGGACACCTCGGCGCTCCAGATGTTCCTGACGGACCAGCAGATCGCCCTGGAGCCGCTGTTCGGCGGCGAGGAGCAGGTCGCGGCCGCGCTCACGGGACTGCCCCGTGCCCGCGAGGACGTACCCGACCTGACGCTCTTCTACCGGGTGCGCGGCGCCGAGGAGCGCGCCGAGGAACTGGCGGCACGCCTCGCCGCGCTGCCGCAGATCGACACCGCCTACGTCAAGCCCAGCGCCCTGCCCGCGACACGCGGGCCAAGTCCGGTCCCGGGCGCGGGCGAGGGACGGGAAGGCGACGAGGAGCAGCGAGAGAAGCACGAGAAGGCCGTCGTCACCCCCGACTTCAGCGGGCGGCAGGGCTATCTCCTGCCCGCGCCGCAGGGCGTGGACGCGGCCTGGGCCTGGTGCCAGGCGGGCGGCTCCGGCGAGGGCGTGACCCTCGTGGACATCGAGGGCGCCTGGCAGTTCGCGCACCAGGGCCTGAGCCACCGGGTCGCCGGATCCGCGGGCGGGACGCCCGTGGACGACCTGGCCTGGCGCAACCACGGCACCAATGTGCTGGGCGTACTGAGCGCGGCGCGCACGGGCTCCGGCACCGTCGGGATCGTGCCGGAGACGGTGACCGCGGGCCTCTCGCCGTACGGCATCGGCACGGCGCGCGCCGTCAAGGAGACCGCCGACCGGCTGTCCCCCGGCGATCTGCTGCTGCTCCCGCTGCACCGTCCCGGGCCCCGCTTCGAGTACGCGGAACGCGACGACCAGCGCGGTCACATCCCGCTGGAGTGGTGGCCCGACGACTACGCGGCGATCCGCTACGCCACCGCGCGCGGCGTCCTCGTCGTCGAGGCGGCGGGCAACGGCGCGGACAGCCTCGACGACGCCGTCTACGAGACGCGGCCCGAGGGCTTCCCCGCCTGGTGGCACAACCCCTTCAACCCCTCGGGCCCCGCCTCCGGGGCGCTGGTGATCGGCGCGGGCGCGCCGCCGCCCGGCACCCACGGCCGCGACCACGGGCCCGACCGCTCGCGGCTGGAGTTCTCCAACTTCGGGACGCGGCTGGACGCCCAGGGCTGGGGCCACGAGGTCACCACGACGGGCGGCTCCTGGAACCGGAGCGGGGACCTCCAGGGCGGCGACGGGGACGAGGTCTGGTACACGGACGCGTTCTCCGGCACCTCGCCCGCTGCGGCCATGGCGGCCGGGGCGCTCGCCTCCCTCCAGGGGATGCTGCGCGCGGCCGGACTCGCGCCGCTCTCCCCGGACCGCGCCCGCGAACTGCTCCGCGCGACGGGCACGCCGCAGCAGGAGGCGCCGGGCCGTCCCGCGTCCCAGCGCATCGGCGCCCGTCCGGACATCCGTGCCCTCGTCTCGTACCTCGTGCCGCAGCGCGTGGTCATGGGCACGGCCGAACGCTACTGGGACGAACTCGTCCCGTATCCGCGCGACAACGCCCCCACGCTGCGGCTGTTCGTGAACGGGGCGTGGCGCGCGCTCACCGACCCCGAGCCGCACGTCCGGCAGGCGGTGCACACCGCCTTCGCGGGCGGACGGCCGTCCGTGCGCGTCTGGTACGCCGACGACGAGATCGTGGGAGTGGTCGTCACCGACGACGGCTGATCCGTCGGCGGCGCCGTCAGGCGCTGTACCTGTCACCGAGTCACCGGTAAGTCACCCGAGCACCCGAGCGAAAGGCAGATCAGGCATGTCCTCGTACGCACCCGCCGGCATGAGCGGCATCGGCACCTCGCCCCAGCAGCAGGGCATCGGCCAGCAGCCGTTCGGCCAGCAGCAGTCCTACGGGCAGCAGCAGCCCGGCATCCAGCAGCAGCCGTTCGGCCAGCAGGGCTACGGCCAGCAGTCGTACGGCCAGCAGGGCCAGATGGGCCAGCCCGGGCAGCAGCAGGTGCCGCCGCAGCTTCAGCAGCAGCTCCAGCAGCTCGGCCAGCAGCAGCCGTTCCAGTCGCTGCTCCAGCAGTTCGGCCAGCAGCAGCCGGGGACGCAGCAGCAGGGCGGCGCGCAGCTCGTCCGCGTGCAGGTCCAGCGCATCCAGATCCGCGTCGCGACCGACCCGCACCAGCCCGCCTCGCTCTACGTCGAGCTGCACGGCATCGGCATCGTGCCCGTGCAGAACCTGGGCCTCCAGCAGATCGACCTGATCCAGCGGTCGTTCGGCTTCCCGGGCCAGTACCTCTTCGCGCACTACAACGGGTTCGCCCAGCGCGTGGAGTTCCTCGAGATCGAGGGGCAGCGCTACCAGTAACGGCACAGGGGAGGGCCCAGGCCACGGGAAGGGTGGCCTGGGCCCTTCGCGCATTGTCCCCGACGAACAGGTCCGGACCTATTGCCGCGCGGGCACGGAACTCGTAGCCTCCTGCGCATGTTGTGCAGCGCGAAACGTGCATTGCACATACTGCAACGGAACTTGGGGGTCACGTCGTGAAGGTGTCCGTGCGGATAGCCGCCTCGGTGGCGGCACTGGGGATGGCCGGGCTCGCCGCGGCGGGCTGCGCGCCGTCGACTTCGGACGGCGGCGCGAAGGAGGACGAGAAGAGCGGCAAGCTCCGCGTCTGGCTCTTCAGGGAGGTCGGCAACAAGCCCAAGGAGAAGGTCGTCGACGACGTCGTCGCCCGCTACGAGAAGAAGCACAAGGACGTCACCGTCGACGTCCAGTACATCCCGGTCGACAGCCGCGCCGAGAAGATCAAGGGCGCCCTCAACGACCCCGAATCGGCCCCGGACGTCATCGAGTACGGCAACACCGACACCGCCGGATACGTCAAGGACGGCGGACTCGCCGACATCAGCGAGGAGTTCGCCGACTGGGGTGCCACCAGCCAGACCGACAAGACCGCCAAGGAGTCGGTCACCGTCGACGGCAAGCAGTACGGAGCCCCGCTCTTCGTCGGCGTCCGCGCGCTCTACTACCGCACCGACGTCTTCAAGGAGCTGGACCTCAAGCCCCCGGAGACCCTCGGCGAGATCGCCTCCACCGCGAAGAAGATCCGCGAGAAGAAGCCCGAGCTGTACGGGATCGCGGTCGGCGGCGCCTATACGTACGGCGCGATGCCCTTCGTCTGGGCGCACGGCGGCGAACTGGCCGAGCCCAAGGGCGAGGAGTTCGCCGCGGCCGTCGACTCGCCCGAGGCCCGCAAGGGGATCAAGGCCTACACCGACCTGTTCGGCGACGACAACTGCCCCGCGGGCAAGTGCGCCAAGATGGGCGGCAACGAGACCGTCGAGGCGTTCGCGGGCGGCAAGGCCGGCATGGCCATCGGCGGCGACTTCAACCGCCAGGCCATGGAGGACGGCGCGGTCAAGGGCAAGTACGGCGTCGTCCCGCTGCCCGGCGTCAAGAAGGGCGACATCGCGCCCGCGTTCGCCGGGGGCAACAACATCGGCGTCCTCAAGAGCAGCGACCACCGCACGCTCGCCGTCGACTTCCTCAAGGAGATCGCGGGCAAGCGCACCCAGGAGGAGCTGTTCTCCGCCATGGGCTTCCTGCCCACCTTCAGCGACACCCGCGAGAAGGTCGCGAAGAAGGAGCCCTTCGTCGAGCCGTTCGTCGAGACCCTCGACGCCGGGACGAAGTTCGTGCCCGTCAGCCCGGCCTGGGGCGAGATCGACGCCTCGCTGATCCTGCCCGGCATGTTCCAGGAGATCGTCAGCGGTAAGAAGGACGTCGAGGGCGCCTCCGGCGACGCCGCCGAGAAGATGGACGAGGTCTTCCGGAAGTGAGCGGCACGACGACCGCCGTGGCGTCCCCGGCCGCCACGGCTCCGGGGCCGAAGGACGGGGGAGGCGGGCGGGAGCGGCGCGGCGGCGCCGTGCGCCGCCACCCCCGGTGGACGCCCTGGCTCTATCTCCTGCCCGCGCTGGTGGTCATCGGCGGACTCCTCGTCTACCCCATCTACCAGCTCGGCCTGATCTCCCTCTTCCACTACACCCAGGCACAGGCCAGCGGCGGCGAGCCCGCCACTTTCCAGGGCTTCGCCAACTACTCCGAGCTGCTCGGCGACAGCCAGTTCTGGGACGTCCTGCTGGCCACCGTGCTCTTCGCGGGCGCCTGCGTGATCGGCACCCTGGCCGTCGGCTGCTCGCTGGCCGTCCTGCTGACCCGGATACGGGCCGTGCCCCGGCTGGCGCTGATGCTGGCCGCGCTCGGCGCCTGGGCCACGCCCGCCATCACCGGGTCCACGGTCTGGGTCTTCCTCTTCGACCCCGACTTCGGCCCCGTCAACCGGATCCTCGGCCTGGGCGACCACTCGTGGACGTACGAGCGGATGAGCGCGTTCGCCCTCGTCTTCTTCGAGGTCGTCTGGTGCTCGTTCCCGCTGGTGATGGTCACCACGTACGCGGGCATCCGCGCGATCCCCGCCGAGGTGCTGGAGGCCGCCTCGCTGGACGGGGCGAGCGTCTTCCGGATCTGGCGCAGCGTGATGGCGCCGATGCTGCGCCCGATCCTGATCGTTGTCACCATCCAGTCGATCATCTGGGACTTCAAGGTCTTCACCCAGATCTACGTCATGACGGGAGGCGGCGGCATCGCCGGCCAGAACCTGGTGCTCAACGTCTACGCGTACCAGAAGGCGTTCTCCTCCTCCCAGTACGGCCTCGGCTCCGCGATCGGCGTCGTCATGCTGCTCATCCTGCTCGGCGTGACGCTCGTGTATCTGCGGCTGCTGCGGCGGAACGGGGAAGAGCTGTGAGGCCATCGAGGTCACTGATACAGAAGCCCTGGCGGACGGCCGCCGAGCTGAGCGCGCTGCTCATCGCCGTCGTCGTCGCCTTCCCCCTCTACTGGATGGTGCTCTCGGCGTTCAAGCCCGCCGGGGAGGTGCGCGGCGACCGGCCCGTGCCCTGGACGCTCTCGCCCTCGCTCGACTCCTTCCGGCGGGTCTTCGAGAACGAGGACTTCGGGCGGTACTTCGTCAACAGCGTGGTCGTCGCGCTGAGCGTCGTGGTCGTCTCCGCGCTGATCGCCTTCCTCGCCGCGACCGCCGTCACCCGCTTCCGCTTCAAGCTGCGCACGACGGTGCTCGTCCTCTTCCTCGTCGCCCAGATGGTGCCGGTCGAGGCGCTGACGATCCCGATGTTCTTCCTGATGCGGGACTTCGGGGCGCTCAACTCGCTGCTCTCGCTGGTCTTGCCGCACCTCGCCTTCTCGCTCCCCTTCGCCGTGTGGATGCTGCGGGGCTTCGTGAAGGCGGTGCCGGACTCGCTGGAGGAGCAGGCGTTCATCGACGGCGCGAGCCGCACCCGCTTCCTGTGGCAGATCCTCTTCCCGCTCGTCTTCCCCGGCCTCGTCGCGACGAGCGTCTTCTCCTTCATCTCGACCTGGAACGACTTCCTCTTCGCGAAGTCCTTCATCATCAACGAGCCCTCGAACCAGACCCTGCCGATGGCCCTCCTCGTCTTCTTCGACAAGGAGACACCGGACTGGGGCGGCGTCATGGCGGCCTCGACGGTGATGACGATCCCCGTTCTGATCTTCTTCGTGGCCGTGCACCGGAGGCTGGTCTCCGGCCTCGGCGGCGCCGTCAAGGACTGACCCGTTCCGCTGCTCCGTACGGAAGGAACACCATGCACGACCTGATCCCCGCCCCCCGCCTCGTCCAGGAGGGAGAGGGGGAGGACTTCGTCCTGGACGGGCGTACGGCGCTGCGCGCTGGCGACGGCACGGAAGAGGTGGCCCGGCAGCTCCGGCGCGAACTGCCCGCCCTGCCCCTCCTGCCCCCGGACGGGAACGAGCGCAACGAGATCGTCCTCGCCCTCGACCCCGCCCTCGGCGAGGAGGCGTACCGCCTCACCGTCGGCGCCGGGCGGATCGGGATCACCGGCGGATCGGCCGCCGGGACGTACTGGGGCGTCCAGACGCTCCGCCAGCTCCTGCCGCCCGCCCTCCTCCGCCGCGCCGGAGCGTCGGAAACACGCGTACGTCCCGTCCGCGTCGAGGACGAACCCCGCTTCTCCTGGCGCGGGTTCATGCTCGACGTCTCGCGGCACTTCACCCCGAAGGACGGCGTGCTGCGCACGCTCGACCTGCTCGCCGCGCACAAGCTCAACGTCTTCCACTTCCACCTCACCGACGACCAGGGCTGGCGGATCGAGATCCGCAGGCACCCGCGGCTGACCACCGTCGGCGCCACCCGCCCCCGCTCGCGCGTCGGGCACCGCGACGGCGAGATGTGGGACGAGCAGCCGCACGGCGGCTTCTACACCCAGGACGACATCCGCGAGATCGTCGCGTACGCCGCCGACCGCCACATCACCGTCGTCCCGGAGATCGACATCCCGGGGCACTCGCAGGCCGCCATCGCCGCCTACCCGTTCCTGGGGAACGCGGACGTCATCGACACCGAATCCCTGACCCCCTGGACCGAGTGGGGCGTGAACCCCAATGTCCTCGCGCCCACCGACGCCGTCCTCCGCTTCTACGAGGACGTGCTGGAAGAGGTCCTGGAGCTGTTCCCCTCGCCGTACGTGCACGTCGGCGGCGACGAGTGCCCGACCGGCCAGTGGAGCGCCTCGGCCACGGCCCGGGAGCGGGTGGCGAAGGAGGGGCTGGCCGGACCCGGCGACCTCCAGGCGTGGTTCAACCGGCACTTCGGGCGCTGGCTCGCCGCGCGCGGGAGGCGGCTCGCGGGCTGGGACGAGATCCTGGAGAGCCGAGACCCCCGCGAAAGCCCCTCCGGCGAGCCCACGGGCGACCGGGAGATCCCCGAGGGCGCCCTCATCTGCTCCTGGCGCGGCTACTCGGGCGGCGTCGCCGCCGCCGAGGCCGGGCACGATGTGGTGATGTGCCCCGAGCAGCAGGTGTACCTCAACTTCCGGCAGGCGGAGGGCGAGGACGAGCCCGCGCCCGTCGGCTACGTACGGACGCTGCGCGACGTCTACCGCTTCGAGCCGCTGCCCCCGCGCCTGGCCGGGACCCCGGCCGCGCGGCACGTCGTCGGCACCCAGGCCAACATGTGGACCGAGTGCGCCGACACCCGGCAGCGCCTGGACTACCAGGTCTTCCCCCGGCTCAGCGCCTTCGCCGAGGTCGCGTGGTCGGCCCTCGCGGCACCGGACGAAAGGGACTTCGCGGACTTCGAGCGGCGCATGGCGGACGCCCACTACGCGCGGCTGGACGCCCTCGGGGTGAACTACCGCCCGCCGTCCGGGCCTTCTCCGTGGCAGCGTCGCCCCGGCGTTCCCGGACGTCCGCTCGAAGGGCCGCCCCCGATCGTGTGAGGAAGCGCCGGGGCTGCCCCGGCCTTCCCGGCTCCTGCCCAACACTCGCCAAGCACGGTATTCCGCTCCCGAAGGGACAGCTCGGACAGGTCCGTCAGCGGGGACACATGGGGTGTCATGGACGGATCCGCCCTTCCTGGACCCTCGTGTCAGCAGCCCGCCGAGATGTGCCAGAGTTGCCTCGTCCGGGCTGTGAGCACGTACCGTACGGCAGTGCAGCCGGGAGACCGGGGGAATCCGGGGAAGGGGCAGCCAGGTTGAGCACGCACGTACAGCACGTATCGCATGCACCGCGCGACGCGCACGCTGTGCCCTCTGTCATGCTGCCGAACACGCTGGACGAGGCGGTCGCGGCGCTCGCCGCCGTGCCCGCCGCCGTGCCCGTCGCGGGCGGCACCGACCTGATGGCCGAGGTGAACTCCGGCCAGCTCCGCCCCGCCGCGCTCGTCGGCCTCGGGCGGATCAGCGAGATCCGCGGCTGGGAGTACCAGGACGGGCACGCCGTGCTCGGCGCCGGTCTCACCCACGCCCGCATGGGCCGCCCCGACTTCGCCGCGCTCATCCCCGCCCTCGCCGCCGCGGCCCGCGCCGCGGGCCCGCCCCAGATCCGTAACGCCGGAACGCTCGGCGGGAACGTCGTCAGCGCCTCCCCGACCGGCGACGCGCTGCCCGTGCTCGCCGCGCTGGAGGCCACCCTCTCCATCGCGGGCCCCGAGGGCGCCCGCCGCGAGCTGCCCGTGAGCCACCTCCTCGCGGGCATGGAGATGCTGCGGCCCGGCGAGGTCGTCGGCTATGTGCGCGTGCCGCTGCTGCACGCGCCGCAGACCTTCCTCAAGGCCACCGGGCGCACGGGCCCCAGCAGGGCGCTCGCCTCGGTGGCCGTGGTGCTCGACCCCGTGCGGCGCGGGGTGCGGTGCGCCGTGGGCGCGGTGGCGCCGATGCCGCTGCGCCCCCTGGAGGCGGAACGCTGGATCGCCTCGCTGATCGACTGGGACGGGGAGAGGGGCCTGGCGCCGGAGGCGCTGAGCGCCTTCGGGGAGTACGTCGCGATGGCGTGCATCCCCGACCCGCCCCCTGAGGAGGGCGCGGATCCCGGAGCGCCGGGAGCCGCCCCCGCACTACCGCCCGCCGCGCTGCACCTGCGGCGTACGGTGGCGACACTGGCCCGCCGTGGACTCGGGAGGGCACTCGCATGAGCGGCGCACCGCACGACAACCGGAACTACCCGGACGACGAGGGCAACGTCGAGGGGCACCCCGACCGGAACGCCAACCGGAACCCGGAGCAGTACGGTTCGCCGGGCACGCCCGACCCGTACGCGCAGGGCGGTCCCGGGGGCCCCGGCGGCCCGTACGGCCAGGAGCGCCCGCAGGCCTGGGGCACCGGCGAGTACGACGCCGACGCCACCGCCTTCGTGCAGCTCCCGCCCGACGGGCTGCCGCCGCAGGACATGCCGCTCGCCGCGCCCGGCACGGGCCAGGGCGGCTACACCCCGCCGCCCATCGACCCGACCCCGCCGCACGGCTCCCCGATGACGCCCGCCGCCGCCACCGACCCGTCGGCCACGGGCCACTGGACGATGCCGTTCGCCGGAACGGCGCCGGAGGCGTCCGGGCACGCGCCCGCGGCGGAACCGGAAGCGGAACCGGAGCAGGAGACGTACGGCGGCCCGGCCGCCGCGCTCGGCCAGGGCGCCGCCGCGGCCCTCGCCGGCTCGCACGAGGCCCGCACCCAGCGCCGCCCGCTCGGCGAGGGCGGCGGCGCGGGCACACCGGGCGTTCCGGGCAGCGACCCGGCCGTTCCGGGCACGGGCGTTCCGGGCGGCGAACCGGCCGTTCCGGGTGCGCCGAGTGTTCCGGGCACGCCGGGCGTCCCCGGTGCCGGTGGCACCGTCGCCGATGCCGGTGCGGTGGCCGAGCCGTGGCAGGCGGAGCCCGCGCCCATGACTCCGGCCGCGCCTCCGGCCCCGGCCCCGGCCCCCGAGGAGTGGCCGGGCGCGGCACCGGTTCCGGCCCAGCCGGAGCCCGCCCTGTCCGAGCCCGAGCCCGGGCCCGCGCCGTCGCCCGAGCCCTCGCGCGAGGTCGCGGTCGAGGCGGCCGAGCCCGTCGGTGCCGAGCCCTCGCCGGAGCCCGGGGCGGACGCCGCCGAGGCCGACGCCGACGACCCGTTCGCGCCCAACACCCCGGCCGTCGACAGCGAACACCCGCACACCTCCTACGTCCTGCACGTCAACGGGGTCGACCGCCCCGTCACCAGCGCGTGGATCGGCGAGTCGCTGCTCTACGTGCTGCGGGAGCGCCTCGGCCTCGCCGGGGCCAAGGACGGCTGTGCGCAGGGCGAGTGCGGCGCCTGCTCCGTCCAGGTCGACGGCCGCCTCGTGGCCTCCTGCCTGGTGCCCGCGGCGACGACCGCCGGGTGCGAGATCCGTACGGTCGAGGGGCTCGCCTCGGGCGGCGTCCCGTCCGATGTGCAGTGCGCCCTCGCCGAGAGCGGCTCCGTGCAGTGCGGCTTCTGCGTGCCCGGTCTGGCCATGACTGTGCACGACCTGCTGGAGGGCAACCACGCGCCCTCCGAGCTGGAGACCCGCCAGGCGATCAGCGGCAACCTGTGCCGGTGCTCCGGGTACCGGGGCGTGCTCGACGCCGTCCAGAAGGTCGTGAGCGACCGGTCCGCCCAGGCCGCGTCCGCGGAGGGGGCAGGGGGACACGATGCCGAGATCCCCCAGCAGGCCCGGCACCCCGAGTGGGGTGGCGCGTGATGCGTCCTGCTGTCTGCTGTGGACGCCTTCCGGGCAGCCCCGTGCGGCGCGTGCGCGACCGCGCGTGCTTCGTGGCCGGTCGCGCAGTTCCCCGCGCCCCTGACGGGGCACCTCCGCTTCGGCCTCCCGCGAAGCTTGGGCACCCTGCGCCAGGGGCGCAGGGTGGGCAAGCGCAGCCCCCCATGCCGGGTACGCACAGAAAGGCACAGGGCGATGACCGAGACCGTTGACACATCCGGCATCCGCCTGGACGGCGAGCCCGAGCCGCACGGGCTCGGGGCCTCCGTGCAGGCCGCCGACGTCTACGCGAAGGCGGCGGGCACGTATCCGTACGCCGCCGACCTGTGGGCCGAGGGCCTGCTCTGGGCGGCCGTCCACCGTGCCCCGCACCCGCACGCCCGTATCGTCTCGATCGACACCGAGCAGGCCGCCGCGATGCCCGGCGTGCGCGCCGTGATCACGCACGCGGACGTGCCGGGCGACGCCGCGCACGGCCGCCGCGTCGCCGACCAGCCCGCGTTCGCGCGGGACGTGGTGCGGTACTACGGCGAGCCGATCGCCGCCGTCGCCGCCGACCACCCCGACACCGCGCGCCTCGCCGCCGCCGCCATCGACGTCGAGTACGAGGTGCTGGAGCCGGTCACCGACCCGGAGAAGTCCTTCGAGTCCGAGCCGCTGCACCCCGACGGCAATCTGCTCCGGCACATCCCGCTGCGCTACGGCGACCACGACGTGGTCGGCGACGTGGTGGTCGAGGGGCTCTACCGGATCGGCCGCCAGGACCCCGCGCCCGTAGGGGCCGAGGCCGCGCTCGCGGTGCCCCGCCCGGACGGCGGCGTGGAGATCTACACGGCCTCCACCGACCCGCACACCGACCGCGACCTGGCCGCCGCCTGCTTCGGACTGCCGCCCGAGCAGGTCAAGATCGTCGTGACCGGCGTCCCCGGCGCGCTCGGCGACCGCGACGACGCGAGTCTCGGCGTGCCGCTCGGGCTCCTCGCGATGCGCACCGGCTGCCCGGTGAAGATCGCGGTGACCCGTGAGGAATCCTTCCTGGGCCACCCCCACCGCCACCCCACCCTGCTGCGCTACCGCCACCACGCGGACAGCGAGGGCAAGCTCCTCAAGGTCGAGGCGCAGATCCTGCTCGACGGCGGCGCCTACGCCGACACGTCCTCGGACGCGCTCGCCGCCGCCGTCTCCTTCGCCGCGGGCCCTTACGTCGTGCCGCACGCGGTGATCGACGGCTGGGTCGTACGGACGAACAACCCGCCGTCGGGCCATGTGCGCGGCGAGGGCGCCATGCAGGTCTGCGCCGCGTACGAGGGCCAGATGGACAAGCTCGCCGAGCGGCTCGGCATCGAGCCGGCCGAGCTGCGGATGCGGAACGTCCTCGCGACCGGCGACCTGCTGCCCACCGGCCAGACCGTGACCTGCCCGGCGCCCGTGGCCGAACTCCTCACCGCCGTACGGGAGGCGCCGCTGCCCGCGCTGCCCAAGGAGGGCCCCGAGTCCGAGTGGCTGCTGCCCGGCGGCCCCGAGGGCGCGGGCGAGCCGTCGGCCGTGCGGCGCGGGATCGGATACGCGCTCGGCATGGTCCACATGCTCGGCGCCGAGGGCACCGACGAGGTCTCCACCGCCACCGTCAAGGTCAGCGGCTCGGTCGCCACGGTGATGTGCGCGGCGGTCGAGGCGGGCCAGGGCTTCGCGACGCTCGCCCGGCAGATCGTCCAGGAGACCCTCGGCATCGACGAGGTGCACGTCGCCTCCATCGACACCGACCAGCCCCCGGCGGGCGCGGGCGCGCGCGGGCGCCACACCTGGGTCTCGGGCGGCGCGGTCGAGCGCGCGGCGAAGATGGTCCGCACCCAGCTCCTCCAGCCGCTCGCCGCCAAGTTCGGGATGTCCACGGAGCTGCTGTCGATCGCCGACGGCAAGATCACCTCGTACGACGGCGTCCTCTCCACGACCGTCGCCGAGGCCCTGGAGGGCAAGGAGCTGTGGGCCACGGCCCAGTGCCGCCCCCACCCGACCGAGCCCCTGGACGAGACGGGCCAGGGCGACGCCTTCGTCGGCCTCGCCTTCGCCGCCGTACGGGCCGTGGTGGACGTGGACATCGAGCTGGGCTCCGTCCGGGTCGTCGAGGTCGCCCTCGCGCAGGACGTGGGCCGGGTCCTCAACCCGCGCCAGCTCAGGGCCCGTATCGAGGCGGGCGTCACCCAGGGCGTCGGCACGGCGCTCACGGAGCATCTGCGCGTCGCCAAGGGCGTCGTCCGCCACCCCGACCTGACGGCGTACGCGCTGCCGACGGCCCTGGACGCCCCGGACGTCAAGATCGTCAAGCTGATCGAGGAGCGGGACGTCGTCGCGCCGTTCGGCGCGAAGGCGGCCTCGACGGTCCCGGTCGTCGTCTCCCCGGCGGCGGTCGCCGCGGCCGTACGGTCGGCGACGGGCCGCCCGGTCAACCGCCTCCCGATCCGCCCCCAGGCGGCGGTCAGCGGGGGCTGAGCGGGCGCGCCCCGGGTCAGCGAGTCTTGAACGAGCGGCGGAGCGCCGCCTTGTCCTCCCAGGACTCCGCCGCGGGGCCCTTGGCCATGTCCGGGAAGAAGCTGTCGTGGCGGCGGAAGAACTCGGCGCGCTCCTCGTCGGTCATGCCGCCGACCGTGGCGAGCCCCTCGAAGTAGCCCTCGCGTGCCGCTCCGGGCGCGAAGAGCATGAGGAACTCGGCGGGCTCGCCGGAGATGTTGCCGAAGGAGTGCACGCCGCCCGGCGGGATGTAGAGGTAGTCGCCCTGCGTCGCGTCGAACCAGCGCTCGCCGTCGAAGACATGGATCTCGCCGGACAGGACGTAGAACGACTCGGACATCGTCTTGTGGAAGTGCGTGCTGGTCCCGCCGGGCTCGGGGCCCATGACGTTCCTGTAGAGCCCGAAGAGGCCGTTCGTGCTCAGCCGGGTGGAGAGATAGTGGAACTCGGTGCCGGGGCGCGGCGCGTAGTCGGCCGGGGCGTCGGCGGGCCGGAAGGACGCGCTGACCTCGCCCTCGTCGCCGTCGTAGCGGATCTCGGGATAGTCGGGGGAGAGGAAGGTCATGGCCGGCTCCTTCGGGGCGTGGGTGCGGGGGCGTAGAGGCGCAGGAAGGCCCGTACGCCGTCGGTGACGATCTCCTCGACCGTGGCCGGGGGGAGGGGCAGCGCTCCGTGGAAGGAGCGGAGCAGCACGTCGTTCTGGGTCAGCGAGTTGAGGCGGGCGGCGGCCTTCTCCGCGTCGTCGAGGTCCAGCAGGCCCCGGTCCGCGATCCGCCGCAGATAGGGGGCGAGCCGCCGGTGCGCGGAGGGCGGGCCGTGCTCGCGCCACTTCTCCAGCACGTGCGGGGGCAGCCGGTGCACCTCGGCGTGGATCGCGCGGACGAGCGCGAAGTGCTCGGGGAACTCGGTGACGGCCAGGGCCCGTTCGAGGCAGAAGGCGGTGAGGTCCTCCTCCAGGTCCACGATCTTCCGCAGGTGCCTCTCCAGCAGGACGTGCACGGCCTCGGTGACCGCGTCGGCGCCCTCGACCGCGACGGAGCGGAAGAGGTCCTCCTTGTCCGCGAAGTGGTTGTAGATCGTGCGCTTGGCGACGCCCGACTCGGCGGCGATGGCGTCCACGCTCGCGCGGGTGTACCCCTCCCGCCCGAACACCAGCCGCGCGGCACGGCAGATGGCCTGGCGCTTGTCGGGCCTGCCGCCGCCGGGGCGCGGCGCCGGGGGATCGGGCATACGCGGCTCTCCTTGAGCTGACCGTGAGCGGATTGCACCATGTGGTGCAGCAAGGAGACTGAACAGTAGAACTATTGCACTGGGCAGTGCAATAGCTCGCTACGCGAGGAACTCGTCGAGGAGCGGCCGGAGAAGCTCCGGCTCGTCGACCCAGGGGTAGTGGCCGACGCCGTGCAGGGGGCGGAGGCGGGCGTCGGGGAAGCAGGCGGCCACGGCCTCGCCCGCGCGCATGCCCGTGACCGCGTCGCGGTCGCCGGTCACGACGAGCACCGGCGCCTCCACGGCGGCCAGCCCGTCGACGACCGCCTGCCGCTCGCCCTCCGTGACGCCCTGCCAGAAGGCCGCGCGCGGCACGGGGTTGAGCTGGACGCCCTCGTCGGCGGCGTGCTCCTGCTGCGGCGGCTCCCAGCGCCCGTACGCCATCGGCGCGGCCCGCAGCAGCAGGCTGCGGATCTCGTCGAGATCCGTCGCGTGGGAGAGGAGCCGGACGGCGACGTAGGCGTCCTCCCACCAGTCCTCCTCCGCGGCACGGGCCTCGAAGATCTCGCGGGCGTCGTCGGGCAGCAGGCCCTGGAGACGGGAGCCGGGGTTGAGGAGGACGAGGTGCGAGAGGCGGCCGGGGTGCGCGGCGGCGTACGCCTGCGCCGTGGCGGTCCCCGCGTCGTGCGCGAGCAGCGCGAAGCGCTCCAGGCCGAGATGGGCGCGCAGGGCCTCGACGTCCTCGGCGAGGCGCGGGAAGGCGTAGGCGCCGGGCGTGGCGGGCGGCGGCGAGCCGCCCGTGCCGCGCTGGTCGGGGACGACGAGGGGGCGGAAGGCGCTCAGCCCGCCGAGGTCCCCGAGATACGCGGCATCACGCGCGGGCCCTCCGGCGAGGCAGACGAGAGGAGCGGGAAGCTCCGCTTCCGGGCCGTCGTCGCCGCCCGGATGAGCGCCGCCGAGCACGCGGTAGGCGAGCTGTGCTCCGTCGTACGACGTGTAGTGGGGCATAAGGGAAAGTCTGCCCGAACACAGGGGGCGGATCCGGGCAAGCCGGAACCGTTGGCCGGGGCCCGTGTGTCCTGGGAGGTGAACGTGGGGCAACGCGGGGGCGAAAGCGGAATGTCATGATCCCTTCACAATCGCCCGAGAACGCACAGGTTCGTACAACCGACCACGGCGGCGCCGTGTCGTACCCCACAGAGCACGGAGCGCTGGCGCGCAGGAGCGCCACCCCCCACAGCTACCGGGCAGTCCTGTTTGGAGGAACAGTGCGCAAGCGATCTCTTACCGCCGGCATCGCGGTGGCGAGTGCCATGGCGGCGGGCCTCTCCCTCGTCGCGGTGCAGACGGCAGGTGCGGCGACCGGCGACACGGACGCGAAGGCAGGGAAGAAGGCGGCCAAGGCCGCCAAGGCCGCCGCGTACAAGGCGGACTTCAACGGCGACGGCTACGCGGACACCGTGAGCGCCGGCTCCAACGGGACGGTCGCCGGCGTCAAGGGCGCCGGTTACGTCACGGTCGTCTACGGCTCGGCCAAGGGCGCCGACCCCAAGCACCGCCAGATCATCACCCAGAAGACCTCGTGGGTCCCCGGTGACCCGGAGCAGGGCGGCGGCTGGGGCGGTGTCCTCGCGGCCCGCGACTTCGACGGCAACGGCGTCACCGACCTCGCGGTCTCCGCGCCCGGCAACGACACCGGCGTCACCATCCTGTGGGGCTCGAAGGGCAAGGGCCTCGACGGCGCCAACGCGGTGGAGAAGGAGGTCGACGGCTCCAAGCTGGCCGCGGGCGACTTCAACGGCGACGGGAAGGACGACCTCGCCGTCGGCAAGAAGGGGAGCTGGTCCGACCTCCAGGTGCTGCACGGCCCGTTCAAGGGCGGCCAGGCGGCCGACTCCGAGGACGTGACGGCGGACGTCGGCGACAGCGAGCTCGGCGAGATCACCGCCGGGGACGTGACGGGCGACGGCATCGACGACCTCTTCGGGACGTACGGCTTCGAGGAGATGTCCCGCAAGTCGCAGTTCTGGAAGGGCAGCAAGAGCGGCATGGCCAAGGCCGTCGCCACCCAGGACGCGGCCACCGCGACCGTCGGCGACGTCGACAAGGACGGCTACGGCGACCTCGTCGTCCGCACCGTCCCGGGCGGCGTCCTGGAGAACCTGCCGTACGACCACGGCACGGTGAAGGTCCTCTACGGCACGGCCGACGGCCCCAGCAAGACCCGCTCGACCACGCTCACCCAGAACAGCGCGGGCGTGCCCGGCAAGAACGAGGAGGGCGACGAGTTCGGCGCCTCCCTCACCGCCGGTGACGTCAACGGCGACGGTTACGCGGACATCGCGGCGGGCGTCCCCGGCGAGGACATCGGCACCGGCGCCTCGGGCAAGGACACCGGCGCCATCGTCCAGCTCCTCGGCGGCAAGGGCGGCCTCTCCGGCACCGGCGCCAAGAACTGGGACCAGGGCACGGAGGGCGTCCCCGGCGCCGTCGAGGCCGGCGACCGCTTCGGCCAGGCCGTGAGCCTGCGCGACACGGACGGCGACGGCAAGGACGACCTGGCCATCGGCGCCCCGGAGGAGGACGGCACGTCGGCGGAGAAGGACGCCGGAGCCGTCTGGTCGCTGCGCGGCGCCAAGGGCGGGCTCACCGCCACGGGCGTCACGTCCTGGGGCCCGACGGCCCTCGGCGCCCCGGCGTCCGACGCGCGACTGGGCGTCAACTTCGCCCGCTGACGACCGGACTGACGTGCGGACACGGCCCCGCACCCCTGGAAGTACGGCCCTGAGGGCCGGCTCCGGGGGTGCGGGGCCGCTTTTTCGCTGCCGCGTGGCCGCGTGGCCGCGTGGCCGCGGGGTCGCGGGGTCGCGCGAGGCCCCCGCGCCGCGCGGCCGCCGGTGGGCGGCTCCTCGGCGTAGGGGGCGGTTCGGCCCGGGAGCGGGGAGCGCGGGGAGCCGCGCGCCCGGCTACCGGCCACCGGCCACCGGCGGAACGGCCCGCGGCGCGCGGCGCGCGGGAAGGGGCAGCCCCTTCCCGGCGGCCGACGAGACCGTACGTCGGCGAGTGCGGCACGCGGGCGTACGGGTCCGGAGCGGTCCGGAGCGGTCCGGCGCCCGTGAGGGTCAGGCGGCCCACTCCGGGTCGCGGCCCGTCCAGGCCGCCAGGTGGGTGTAGACATCGGCGCCGCCCGCGGCCTCGCGCGCGGGGCCGAACGGGATGCCCTCGCCGCGGCGCTCGGGCGGGGCGACGACGCCGACGATCTCCCGGGCGAACGCCGCCAGTTCGGCGTCCATCTCCCCGGTCGGCAGGTCCAGGGCCCGCGCGAGGTCCCACGCGTGCACGATCGCGTCGCTCGCGACGACCGCGACAGCCATCCGGCCCGGCACCTCGCCGAACGGCAGCGTCATCTGCCGGTCCAGCGTGGCGTCGTCGGCCCACGCCGCGCGGACGCGACCGGCGGCGGCGGTGAACGCGGTGTGCCAGTCGTCGCCTCGGTCGGCGGCCGGGGTCGGGGCGGGCGCGGGCGCGTCCTCGGCGGCGGCGGTGACGCGCTCCGCGACGTCGAGGAGATGCCCCAGAAGATCGCGCACCGTCCACTCGGTGCACGGGGTCGGCGCGTCGAACTGCTCGGGCTTCGCCGCGTCGACGAGCCCGACGACCTGGGTGAGCGCCCGGTCGTACACCGGACGCGCGTCGGGCAACGAGGACAGATCCATCACAGACCTCCAACGGGACGGGAATGGCGCCGCGTTCGGAACGCGGCGCCCCCAGAATCCCACGCGCCGGTGACAGCGCCGGTGTTGGCGCCCCCGGCGGCGGGGCGACGGGGGAGAGGCGGGGGTGAGACCGGGGAGAGGCGGTGTGGGACGCGCGTAGATGTCAATGTCCGTATGTCATTGTCATGCCCTTACCACATCGGTACTGTGGCCGGTCTCAAGGCACGCACCAGCTCCATCCCCCCACCTCCCAGGAGCAGCTATGCCCGGAGTCAGCAGCAGCGCGCGGCGCACCGCGAAGGCGGCCTCGCTCGTCGCGGTCCTCGCCTCGGCCGCGCTTCTCGCCACCGGAACGGGACCGATGGCGTCGGCGGCACCCGAGCCCGCCGACGGCGGCGCGGCGAACGGCCCGATGAACGGCGCGTTCGCCTCGGCCGCCGAACGCTTCGACGTCCCCCGCGACGTCCTCGCCGCCGTCGGCTACGGCGAGACCCACTTCGACGGCCACCGGGGCAAGCCGAGCCAGGCCAACGGCTACGGCGTGATGCACCTCGTCAGCAACCCCGCCCGGCACACGCTCGAACAGGCCGCCGAACTCACCGGCGAGCCCGTCGCGAAGCTCCGCCGCGACACCGGCGCCAACATCCACGGCGGCGCCGCCGTCCTGCGCGCCTACGCCGACCGGCTCGGCCTCGACGCGGACGAGCGCGACGACGTGGACGCGTGGTACCCGGCCCTCACCGAGTACAGCGGCGCCAAGGGCGCGACGGCCCGGCTGTACGCGGACACGGTCTACTCGTTCCTCAAGAAGGGGATCAAGGCCGAGACCCCCGGCGGGGAGCGGATCGCGGTCACCGCGCGCACCGTGGACCCGCACAAGACGGGCGCGCCCAAGGCCGGTGCGGGGACGCAGAGCGAGGACTACCCCGACGCCAAGTGGGTCCCGGCCGACGGGAACAACTTCGCCTCGGGCAGGGCCGAGTCGCTCAACAAGATCGTCGTCCATGTCACGCAGGGCTCGTACGCGGGCTCGATCAGTTGGTTCCAGAACCCCGAGGCCCAGGTCAGCGCCCACTACGTGGTCCGCTCCTCGGACGGCGAGGTCACCCAGATGGTGCGCGACGCCGACACCGCGTACCACGCGCGCAGCGCCAACGCCTCCTCGCTCGGCATCGAGCACGAGGGGTACGTCGACGACCCGACCTGGTTCACCGACGCGATGTACCGCTCCTCGGCGGCGCTGACCCGGCACCTGGCCGACGCGCACGGGATCCCCAAGGACCGCGAGCACATCGTCGGCCACAGCGAGGTCCCGGGCAACGACCACACGGACCCCGGTCCGAACTGGGACTGGGACAAGTACATGGCGCTGGTGAAGGGCTGACCCCTCCCGGGGCGAGGCAGACGGCGGCGGCGAGGCAGGCGACCACGCCGCCGCACACCAGCACGGTGGTGAGCGACGTACGGTCGAGCACGAGCCCTCCGGTGAACGCGCCGAGGGCGAAGGTCGCCTGGAAGGCGGAGGTGAACACCACACCGGCGGCCTCCGGCGTCTCCGGGGTGCCCTTCGCGAACCAGGTCTGCGAACAGACCGGCACGGCGCCGTAGGCGGCGCCCCAGAGCACGAGCAGCACGGCGGCGCCGGGCAGGTGCGTGCCGAGGAGGGGCAGCGACAGGGTGACGCCCCCGATCCCCGCCGCCGCGACCCCGAACGCGGCCCGGGGCCACCGCGCGACGGCGGCGCCCCCGGCGAAGTTCCCGGCGACCCCGGCCGCGCCGTAGGCCAGGAGCAGCCCGGTGACGACGCCCGGCCCGACACGGGTGACCCCTTCCAGGAACGGCGTCACGTACGTGTACGTCCCGAAGTGCGCCAGCACGACGAGGAACGTCACGCCGAGCGCCGCCCGCGTCGGCCGGGCCCGCAGCGTACGGAGCAGCACCGCGGGCCGCGTCGCCGTCCCGGCGGGCAGCCGCGGCACGGTCACCGCGAGCGCCCCGCCCACGACGGCGGCCAGCGCCCCCATCACGGCGAACGCCGCCCGCCACCCCGCCAGGTCGCCGAGCAGCGTGCCGAGCGGCACCCCCAGCACGGAGCCGAGCGGCACCCCCGCGAACACGAGCGCGGTGGCCCGCGCGGCGCTCCCCTCCGCGACCAGCCGCGACGCGACCCCCGCGGCGATCGACCAGAACCCTCCGATGACGACGCCGACCAGCACGCGCGAGACGAGCATGACGGGGAACGACGTCGCGCACGCGGCGAGGAGATTCGCGGCGGCGAGCAGGCCCATGAACGCGCACAGCATCACCCGCCGGTCCGCCCGCGCCGTCAGCACCGTGACGCCGGGCGCGGCGATCGCGGCCAGCACCCCGGGCACGGCCATCATCAGCCCGGCCCGCCCGTCGGAGACCTCGAAACTCCCCCCGATCCCCGTCAGCAGCCCCACGGGCAGGATCTCGGTCGTGACGATCGCGAAGATCCCCACCATGACGGCCACGACGGCGGCCCAACGCGAGCCGGGTGCGGTTTCCATGCGACCCAGTCCAGCGCGGAGCCGGTCACTTCTCCGGCGGAATCGCGACGTGAACGGTGCTGCGCTGGTCAGCCGTGCCGCTGTTCGTCCGCCTCTGTCGGCGTCTCGATCGGAACGTCGTGCCGGCGCAGTGCGGAGAGCACGTAACCCAGTTCGTCGGCGTCGATATTCGCGCGACTCGTTTCGAAGTTCCGCCACCGGAGGCGGATGGGTGGGGTGGCCAAGGTGTTGTTGAGGCAGTCGTCCAGGCCCGCGGGGCTGGAGCCGAGGTAGCCCGCGGGGCCGTTGACGGCCTCGCCGAGGGCGCAGTAGAAGCTCTCGATGTTCGCGAGATCGGCGCCTTCGATCTCGTAAGTGTCCGCGTGGCCGTAGACGCGGGGCTGGTGACCGGAGCGGAACCAGGTCTGCTGGACAACGTGAATCCAACTCCGGTGCGCACCGGGGGGCAGCCGTTTCCACATGCCGGTCTCGGTCGGCGGGCCCTGGTCGACCCAGGTCTGCCACAGCTCACGCGCGTACGCGTACGGGCTGGCGTAGCCGCCCAGATCGAAGGCCAGGTCGACGGCGCCAGGCACCGCCTCGCTCTCCCGGATGTCGGTCACCTCGATCTGGCCGATGTGGTAGAAGCCGATCTCCTCGTCCTGCCGGTTCCGCACCTGCAGTTCCATCCCTTCGAGCAGCAGCGGAATCCGCTCGGGCCGAAACGAGGTGCCGATGGCGGTGACGACATCCGACGTGCCCAACGGCGGCTCCACGAAGAAGCCGAGCAGATCGACCGCCGAGAGCACGTCCTCGCGGCTCTCTTCCTCGACAAGGACGTACATGGCGCTCCTATTTCCAACCGTCGTCCGGGAAATGTGGTGCCTTGAACGGATGGATCGTCTCGTAGTGGTCCACGGTCCAGCCCATGACGATACGCCCGTCCGGCAGTTCCTTCTTGAGGATCTTGTAGTCCTGTTCCCTTCCTCTGGGTGCGCCGGGAACGGTGTATTCCTCGGAACCTGCCCACCGCTTCTCATGCGGCTTATGGTCGCCGGCGAATGTCTTCGGATCGCCCGTCTTCGGATCCGTCTGCCGGACGCCGTTGCCCGCCCTGATCTCCTCGTATGCCCTGATCGTCACTTTCGGCAGCCCCTTTGGGAGAGGGTCCGAGAGGCGTGGTGGCTTGTCCCCGCACCCCGCGAGTCCCAGCGGGTCCCGCCAGGTGAGCGGATTAGGGACGTAGGCGTGGTCGTGCGTGGACGGGACGAGCCCCAGGGGGTCGGGGGAAAGGTAGCGGGCGGTTTCGGGGTCGTAATAGCGGAAGTAGTTGTAGTGCAGGCCCGTTTCGGGGTCCGCGTATTGGCCCGGGAATCGGAGCGGGCATTCCGCCGTGCCGGATGGGGAAGGGAGGGGAGTTCCCCAGACGGTGGTGCGCCGCTGCCACGCCAGCTCACCCCCGGCGGTGAGCAGTTCCGTCGGAGTGCCCGTCTGGTCGGTGATCACCGCGAGGAACACCGCCGGAGACAGCGGCTCCCGGTGGATCTGGGCCAGCGGCCGGTGGGTGCCCGGCGCGTACTCCCACGCCGTGCTGGCACCGTCCCCGGTCGTCTGCTCCGCCAGGCGCGAGTTGTCCCAGGTGAAGCGGACCGTGGAGCCGGAGCTTCCCTCCTTGGCCAGACGGCGGCCGAGCGGGTCGTAGGTGTACGTCCACTCCTCATCGTCCGGGGTCGTGACCCGCGTCAAGCGGTCCTCGGCGTTCCAGGTGTACGTCCAGGTGCGGGTCTGGCCGTTGAGGAGTTTGCGGGTCCTGCGGGTCATGCGTCCCGCCGCGTCGTAGTCGTACGTCGTGCGGCCCGCGCGCTGGACGAGTGTTCCGGAGACGTCTCTGTCGCCCGGGGACGGGTGGTCGGGGGCCTCGGCCCGGGTCTGGTTGCCCACCGCGTCGTAGGCGTAGCGCTCCGTCCAGCCGTGGGCCCGGACCGCGGTGGGGCGGCCCATGGGGTCGAGGGTGAACTTTCGCGTGCCGCTCGTGAGTTCGCGGACCTCCGTGACGTAGCCGTCTGGGCGGTAGGTGTACGTGCGGTGCTGGAGGAGGTCCGGTTCGGGGCCCGGGCCGGTGAGCTGCTGGGTCGCGAGGCGGTCCGTCTCGTCCCAGGACTGGGTGAGCGTCACGTCACCCACCGCGCGAGCGACCTCGCGGCTCGCCGCGTCGTGCGTGAACGACAGCTCGTTGTCCGCCGTCGTCAGGGTCAGCGGAAGGCCAGCGGCGTCGTACGTCCAGGTGGAGACCAGCCCGGAGGGAGTGGTGCGGTGGGTGCGGTTGCCCAGGGCGTCGTATCCGTACGTGCTCGTACGGCCGTTCACCGTCTCCGCGAGGACGCGGCCGAGCGGGTCGCGTTCCCAGGTCAGGTCCGAGACGGCATTCGCCGCGTGCCGCAGGTCGCCTCGCGCGTCGTACGCGTATGTCGTCTCCTCGCCCGCCGTCTCGTCGCGTTCGCGCACCACGCGGCCCAGCGCGTCGAGGTCGTAGTGGAGCGTCTGGCCGCAGGCGTTGGTCCTGGCCACCAGGTCGCCCGCCGCGTCGAGTTCGTACGTGCGGGTCGCGCCGTTGAAGTCGGTCTCGGCGACGAGGCGGCCCGCCTCGTCGTATTCGTAGCGCCACTCGCGGCCCTGCGGGTTCGTGACCGTGAGCAGGCGCAGTTCCGTGTCGTACGCGAAGGCGTAGTGCGCGCCGTCCGGGTCGGTGCGGGTGGCGGGGAGGTCGAAGTGGGTGTGGGTCCAGCGGGTGGTGTGGCCCGCCTCGTCGGTGTAGGTGGCGAGGTTGCCCTCGGGGTCCCAGTTCCAGGTCTCGCGGGTGCCGTCGGGGTGTTCGCGGAAGGCGGGCTTGCCCTCGATCGTCCAGCCCTGGCGCGAGGTGCGGCCCAGGGGGTCGGTGAGGGAGGTGACGCGGCCGTGCGGACCCCGCGTCACGCGGGTGACGGCGCCCGTCGGGTCCGTCAGGGAGAGGGGGAGGCCGGTGGCGTCGGCCGTGACGTGGGTGGTGCGGCCGTTCGGGTCGGTGACCGAGGCCAGGTGGCCCGCCGCGTCGTACGTGTAGCGCGTCGTGGCACCCGTCGGGTCGGTCGTGCTGAGGCAGTACCCCCGGTCGTCGTACGTGTGGCGCCAGGTCCCGCCGCCCGGTTCGCGGATCTCCAGGGGGAGGCCCCAGTCGTCGTACGTGGCCTCCGTGACCGCGCCGTCCGGCTGGGTGATGGACGTGCAGTTGCCGTTCTCGTCGTACATGTAGCGGGTGGTGCGGCCGAGTGGGTCGGTGACGCTGACCGGGTGGCGGTTGGTCTCGTCCCACTCGGTGTACGTGGTGTGGCCGAGGGGGTCGGTCTCGGCGGTGACCTTGTACGCCTCGTTGTAGACGTAGGTGGTCGTGCGGCCGAGGGAGTCGGTGTACCGGTTGGTGCGGGCTGCCGGGTCGTAGTGCATACGGCCGGAGAGGATGCCGTCCGGGCCGATGCCGCGCAGGACGCGGCCGCGGTGGTCGTAGACGTAGGCGTACGAGGTGCCGTTGCGGTCGGTCCAGGACGTGACGCGGTGCTCGTCGTCGTAGCGGTAACGGAGCGGGAGGCCGGTGGAGTTGATGATCTCCGTGAGGTCGCCCGCCTGGTCGTAGGCGTAGCCGATCAGGCGGGTGGCGGTGCGCCGCTCGCCCTCGCCGTGGCGCAGCAGCAGGGCGGTGATCCGGTGGAGCCCGGGGTCGGTCTCGACCTCGATGTCGTAGCCGCCGGAGTGGGTGACGCGGACGGGCGCGCCCTGCTCGTCGTACGCGAAGGCGATGCGGTCCCCGTCGCCCGTGCGGTCGGTGATCGCGTGGAGGGCCAGCTCCCGGCCGCCGACCGGCAGCCGCGCGAAGTGGAACGTGCGGTTCTGCTCGGGCACGGTGAGCGTGACGGTGCTGTCGGGCTTGCCGTCCCAGACCAGGGGCCAGCGCGGCCCGCTCGTCGGGAACGTGGGTACCTCGGGCTCCGGCACCGGGTAGGTCAGCACCATGCCGTCCGGGGCGACGTACACGACGCCCTCGTCGTCGAGTTCGAGGCGCTGGTCGAGGGTCGCCGCCCAGGACGGGCCGAACCAGCCGCCGCAGGGGTGGCCCGAGACGTAGTGCCGCTCCAGGACCAGGGGGAGCGCGCCGGGCAGTTCGACGTCCGTCGCCGACATGATCATCTCGCCGCTCGCGGCGTCGATCGGCTCGCCGGTGCCCTTCTTGGTGCCGTTGCCCTCGCCGCTGTTCCCGGACTCCCCGCCCGCGCGGCCCCGCGCGCTGCCGTCCCGGCGCAGCGCGCCCTCCCGGCCCTTGAGCCGCTCCGCCGCGTTCTTCGCCGCCGAGAGGCCGCGCTTGGCGCCGCCCGCGCCGCCGCTGCCGAGGGCGAGCAGCAGTTCGGGGGTGAGCTGGCCCGCCGCGCGGGCGGGATTGCGCTGCCACTCCTCCCAGTTGAGGGCGGCCTTGGCGAACTCCTTCGGGTGGTCCTTCGCGTACACGACGCCGTCCACCATGCCCGCGAGCTGGAGGTCCGCGCTGCCGGGGCCGTCCGCGACCAGGGCCTTGAGCTGCTTCTCCCAGGACAGGCCCGTGTCCCCCATGCCGCGCAGGAAGTCCTTGCCCCAGCCCTTGACCTTGTCCATGCCCTGGGGGCCGGGCTTCTTCTCGGGGGCCTTCTCCGCCGCGGTCTCCAGCGTGCGCTTGGCGGTCCGTACGACGCCGTCGAGTTCGGCCTCCAGCTTGTCGAGGCGGCGGTGGCAGGCGTCCATGGCGGCGATGCCGGGGTCGTTCTCCGGAGGGCGTTCCGGGAGCGGGTCGTCGCCGCGCTCCAGGGCCGCGTTGTACGCCTCGACCTTCTTCCAGTACCGCTTCGACGTCGCCCTGGCCTCGTCCGCGTCCGCGATGATCGGCTTGACCCGCTTGTGGACGGAGCGGAGCTTGTCGGCGTACGCGTCGAGGGCGCCCGCCGCCGAGGTGAAGTACTTGTGCGCGGCGGCCAGTTCCCTGGGCAGGCTCCGGGTCGCGTTCTCGAACTCCTCGGCCCCGGCCCCCGTCCAGTTCTTGAGCATCAGCACGTCGAGCTGGGCGTTGCCGTCCTTGAAGGCGCCCGCGTACGCCTTGAGCTTGACGACCAGGTCGTCGACGTCGGACGGCTTGCCGTAGATCACGTCGCCGGGCTCGGCGTTCGGGGGTATGCGCTCGACGGCGCCGCCCTCGGTGGCGTCCTTCTGCGTCACGCGATCGTTCCCTTCCCGCCGTCGGTGACCCAGCCGCCGTCGTAGAGCTTGCGGGGGTTGGAGGGCGGGTCACCGGTGACGACGCCGCCGCTGCCGGTGTCGCCGCCGACGTCGCCGTCGGCGCGCCCGTTGTCGGTGAGCCAGGGCTCCTGGTAGATCTGCGGCGCCGGGTCGAACTTCGGCCGGTTCCCGGCCTTCCAGGACTCCAGCGCGTGATCGCCCCAGGGCAGCTTGGCGATGTTGTCGGCGGTCGGCTCGAAGTCCTTGATACGGAGCAGGTCCGCGAGCACGTACGCCGCGATGACCTGCCTGAGCGTCTCGACCACCGTGTCCGCGTGCTCGGCGACGCGGCCCATGCCGTAGCCCCAGCCGGACAGCAGGTCCCGGGCGGGCTTCACGATGTCGAACGTGGCCGCCTCGTTGATGTGGTCGGCCATCGGCTTCCAGTCGTTCTTGATCTTGCGCGCGGCGACCACCGACTCCTCCATGGGCGTGAGGATCCGCCGCAGCGAGGAGATCTCGACCGCGTACCCGGCCCCGGGCGCCGCGCCGTCGCCCTTGCCCTCGCCGCTCATCGGCCCTTCTCCGGGGCGGCGGCCCGCAGCGCTTCGGGGTCCAGCAGGAACGGCCCGGGCTCGGGCCCGAGCGGATCCACCAGCGCCCGTACGCCCTCGGGCAGCAGCTCCACGAGGTCTTCAGCGGTGGTGGACGCCCAGTCGCACGCCCCCGCGAACAGCGCGAGCCGCTCCCAGGAGGTGAACACGGGCACGAGGGGCCCGCCCTCGGTCTCGGCCACCAGGAACCCGGGCTCCTCGGGCCGCTGGAAGTACAGCCGCATCGCGCGTACGGCGTCGAGCCGTTCCGCCGCCGACATCCCGGCGACCCGCTCCCCCTCGACCAACTCCCGCAGCGACATAGGCCCCCGCCCCCCTGTTACTCACCAGCAACTCCGGCGGCATAGTGACACAAGAGCCCAGCTCACGTCGCCGCCCGGCCTCTCCTACACCGCGTCCGTGACGGATGCCACGTGAGGGCCGGGGGCCAGTTCGCACCATACGTACTTGCCCGCGTAGGTGAGCCGGTGCCATCCCCAGTCGTCGGAGCAGGCCCGTACGAGCGCCAGCCCGCGCCCGTTGTCGGCTCCCGCTTCCGCGTCAACGGCTGCGGGGCGCGGGCTCGGCGGCGTCGGATCGGTGTCCCAGGCTCCGAGTCGCAGGACGCTCCCGCTCCAGCAGAGCCTTATCGCGACGGGGCCCTTGGTGTGCGTGACGGCGTTGGTGACCAACTCGGTGCCGAGGAGTTCGGCGGCGGGGGCGAGGTGGGGCAGGCCGTGCGCGGCGAGGACGAGCCGGAGAGTGTGCCGACAGACGGCGACGGCGCGGGGATCGTTGGGAATGTGCAGCGTGTAGCCCCAGGGGGCTGCGGGTTCGGGCATACGGGACTCCAGGAGGGAGGTGCCGATGGGGA
This sequence comes from Streptomyces albiaxialis, assembly GCF_039530985.1. NCBI lineage: Bacteria > Bacillati > Actinomycetota > Actinomycetes > Kitasatosporales > Streptomycetaceae > Streptomyces > Streptomyces albiaxialis. The sequence continues at coordinate 950,632 of NZ_BAAAPE010000013.1, read as the reverse complement.
GGGGGCGGGCGGGGCTGCCGGTGGCAGTGCCACGCGTGTCACGGCATGACGGCGCGGTGCGCTTCCGGCGATACCGGTGCGTGTGTGATGCGTCACTTACGGTAGGGGTCAAGTTTGACCCAGGTCAAGTTTGACCCGAGGTATCGTGAGCCCAACTCGCCGGAAAGAAGGGGTACATGGCCTCGCGTAAGCACGTCACCGCTCGTCAGGAGTGACTGGGCTGCGAGTTGCGCAAGCTTCGAGAGGCGGCGCGTCTCTCGCTCCGAGAGGGGGCTCGGCGGTCCGGTATCGATGAGGGCAGGCTCTCCAACACGGAGTCCGGACGAGTCGGAGTCAGTCCGGAGCGAGTCAGACACCTCGCTGCTCAGTACGCCTGCGAGGACGCGGTACTCGTCGATGCCCTCGCTTCGATGGCGGGTGAGCGTGGGCGGGGCTGGTGGAGCGAGTACGCGGGCCGACTACCGTCGAACTTCCTCGACCTGGCGGAGCTGGAGCAGGTCTCCACCCGCCTGCTGACTTTCGAGAGCGTGCACGTCCCGGGCCTGTTGCAGACGGAGGAGCATGTGCGTGCCATCTACGCGGCCTCAGTCTCCGCGTTCTCGGAGGAGCAAATCGACCACCGGACGTCGTTCAGGCTTCGGCGCCAGAGGGTGCTGAGCCGTGAGGAGCCCTTCTCTTACGACGCGGTCATCCATGAAGCGGCGATGCGGGTGAGAGTCGCGGACCGCAAGGTCGCGCGCAGGCAACTCGCTCACATCCTGGAGCAGTCCGAGCGCCCGAACATCTCTGTCCGCGTCGTCCCCTTCGATATCGACGGCTTCACCCGCATCGGGAATCCGATGCTGTATGCGGAGGGTGCCACGCCGCGGCTTGACACGGTCCTCTTGGACAACGCGCGTGGTGGGATCTTCGTTGAAGCGGAGGATCAACTTCGCCGATATCGCACAGTATTCGACGGCGTGCGGTCCGTCGCCCTGGACGCGATCGGGTCCAGGGCCCTCATTCATCGTCTGTCACGAGAACTCTGAGGGTGTGAGCATGAGAGATCAGGAATGGACGAAGTCATCCTTCTCAAGCGACGAGGACGCGCCCAACTGCGTGGAGGTCGCGGACGACACGGCAGGCGGACTTCTGCTGCGCGAGAGCGAGGCGCCGGACGTAACGCTTGCCGTCAGCCCCGCCGGCTTCGACGGCCTGGTCCGACACCTGAAGGGTGCCTGAGCGCCCGGATTGACGAGACCGAAGCGGCTGCTTTGGGCGGCCAGGGAAAACGGGATTTCATCCGCGTTCTCTCTCGTGGCGCGCCTTCAGCCATTGTTCCCCCTTCGAGGTATTGGCCAGCCACCACAGCGCGCCCATGGGCTTCCATGCGTAGCGCTCGCTCCCCTCTCTGAACCTTTCAACGGATTCTTCGACAGGGCACTCCCAGGCTTCGAACCCGGTCTCGCCGAGCTCGCCGATCTCCATGAGTTCTTCCTCGAGGAGGGTCTTGAGGAGTTCGAGGGAGACGCTCTTGAAGTCTCCACCTTGCGCACTCACGTGTTCTTCTGCGACCCCGATGAGGAAGTCGACCATGACCCAGTCTTCGTCCCCCTCAGCCAGTACTTCCTCGACCAGCGTGACCAGGTGCGGTCTCATGGTGATCCTTCGCTGCTCTGGTTCGAATCTATATGCACTTTCCGCGCCTTGTTGCTGTCCGGGAAGATCAGGTCGATTGTCTCGCCGCCGCTCGTTGAGGCGGTCCGCCATTGAATAATCGTACCGTCCTCGAGCTTGTATACATCGGGAACCTTCGGGCCGCGAGCAGGTAGCTTCTCGGCTCCTTCTGTCCAACTGTCAAACTGCTCTTGTAACTCTTCGAGTGAGTCGACGAGACCTGTGCGTTTCGAGGTCCCTTTTCGTAGAGTATTGAACTCGTCCCGCACTTGTTGCCCGCATTTCGCCAACCCCAGCGGGTCGCTCCACGCGTCCGGATTGGGGACATAGCTGTGCGGGTTGGGTGCCGGGCCGAGGCCCAGCGGGTCCGGCGTGAGGTAGCGGGCCGTTTCCGGGTCGTAGTAGCGGAAGTAGTTGTAGTTGAGGCCCGTTTCGGGGTCGGCGTATTGGCCTGGGTAGCGGAGAGGGCAAGTGGTCCTCTCCGGTGGGGAGGGGAGTGGCGTGCCCCAGAGAGTTGTGCGGTGTTGCCAGGGGACTTCTCCGGCGGGGGTTACGAGTTCGGTGGGGGTGCCGACTGCGTCGGTCACCACCGCGTGGAAGCGGGTGGTGCCCAGCTCGCTCTCCGTTTGGCAGAGAGGGCGGTGGGTGCCTGGGGCGTAGTCCCAGGTCGTTGTTGCGCCGTCCCGCTCCGTTTGCTCGGCCAGGCGCGTGCCGTCCCAGGTGAAGATGAGGGGCCTGCCCGACGGGCCCGTCTTCGTGGTGCGGCGGCCCAAGGGGTCGTAGGTGTACGTCCACTCCTCGCCGTCCGGCGTCGTCGCCCGCGTGAGGCGGTCTTCCGCGTTCCAGGTGTAGGTCCAGGTGCGGGTCCGGCCGTTGAGGAGCTTGCGGGTCTTGCGGACGGTGCGCCCCGCCGCGTCGTAGGCATACGTCGTGCGGCCCGCGCGGCGGATGAGCGTGCCCTCGTGTTCCCGGCCGCCCGGGGCCGGGTGCGCGGGGGCCTCCGCCTCGGTCTGGTTGCCCGCCGTGTCGTAGGCGTACTTCTCGGTCCAGCCGTGGGCCTGGACGCCGGTGACGCGGCCCCTCGCGTCCAGCGCGAAATGACGGGTGCCCGTCGTCAGCTCGCGGATCTCCGTGACGTAGCCGTCGGGGCGGTAGGTGTACGTGCGGTGCTGGAGGAGGTCCGGCCCGGGACCCGGGCCGGTGACCTGCTGGGTCGTGAGGCGGTCCGTCTCGTCCCAGGACTGGGAGAGGGTCACTCCGCCGACCGCGCGGCGCGTCTCGCGGCCCGCCTCGTCGTACGCGAACGTGAGGGTGGTGTCCGCCGTCGTCAGGGTTGCCGGGAGGCCCCTCGCGTCGTACGTCCAGGTGGAGACCAGCCCGGAGGGCGTGGTGCGGCGGGTGCGGTGCCCCGCCGCGTCGTAGGCGTACGTCGTCGTGCGGCCGTCCGCCGTTTCCGCGAGGACCCGGCCCAGTTCGTCCCGCTCCCACGTCAGTTCCGTCGTCGCGTTCGCGGCGTGCCGCAGGTCGCCTCGCGCGTCGTACGCGTACGTCGTCTCCTCGCCGCTCGACTCGTCACGCTGCCGCAGCACCCGGCCCAGTGCGTCCAGCTCGTAGCGGAGCGTCTCGCCGCAGGCGTTGGTCCGGGCCACCAGCTCACCCGCCGCGTTGAGGGCGTACGTACGGCTCGCACCGTTGAAGTCCGTTTCCGCGATCAGGCGGCCCGCCTCGTCGTACTCGTAGCGCCACTCCCTGCCCTGGGGGTTCGTCACGGCCCGGAGGCGTAGCTCCGTGTCGTACGCGAACGCGTAGTGCGCGCCGTCCGGGTCGGTGCGGGTGGCGGGGAGGTCGAAGTGGGTGTGGGTGTACGACGTGACGTTGCCCGCTTCGTCCCTGTGGGACAGGAGGTTGCCCTCGCCGTCCCACTCCCACGTCTCCCGCGTGCCGTCCGGGTGTGCGCGCCATGCCGGTTTGCCCTCGATCGTCCAGCCCTGGCGCGTGGTGTGGCCCATGGGGTCGGTGAGTGAGGTGATGCGGCCATGAGGGCCCCGCGTCACGCGGGTGAGCGCGCCCGACGGGTCCGTGACCTCGACGGGGAGGCCCGTGCTGTTCGCCGTGACCCGGGTCGTACGGCCCGACGCGTCCGTGATCCCGCACAGGTGGCCCGCCGTGTCGTACGCGTAGCGGGTCGTCGCGCCCGTCGGGTCCGTTGTGCTGAGACGGTTCCCGCGCGCGTCGTACGTATGGCGCCAGACGCCGCCGCCCGGTTCGCGGATCTCCAGGGGCAGGCCCCAGTCGTCGTACGTCGCCTCCACGGCCGTGCCGTCGGGGCGGGTGACGGACGTGCAGTTCCCTTCCCCGTCGTACGTGCGGCGCGTCGTGCGGCCCATCGGGTCGGTGACCGAAAGGGGATGGCGGTTGGTGTCGTCCCACTCGGTGTGCGTCGTGTGGCCGAGGGGGTCAGTCTCCCGCACGACCTTGTACGCCTCGTTGTAGACGTACGTCGTGGTGTGGCCCAGCGAGTCGGTGTAGCGCGTGGTGCGGGCCGCCGGTTCGTAGTGGAAGCGGCCGGACATCATGCCGTCCGGGCCGAGCGTGCGCAGGACGCGGCCCCGGTGGTCGTAGACGTAGGCGAACGACGTGCCGTTGCGGTCGGTCCAGGACGTGACGCGGTGCTCGGCGTCGTACCGGTAACGGAGGGGAAGACCCGTGGAGTTGATGACCTCGGCCAGATTTCCCGCACCGTCGTACGCGAACGAGACCAGCGTGACGTCCAGATCGCCGTCCAGGAGGCGGAGGGCCGTCACGCGCGACAGGGACGGGTCCGTGTCGACGGCGACGCGGTAGCCGCCGGAGTGGGTGATCTCCGCCGGGGCGCCCTGGTCGTCGTACGTGAAGTCCAGCCGGTCGCCCTCGCCCGTACGGTCGGTGATCGCGCGGAGGGCGAGTTCGCGGCCACCGAGGGGGAGCGGCGCGAAGTGGAGGGCTCGGTTCTGCTCCGGGACCGTGAGGGTCATGGTGCCGTCCGGTTTGCCGTCCCAGGCCAGCGGCCAGCGGGGGCCCGTGGCGGGGAGGACCGGGGCGTCCGGGTCCGGGACCGGATAGCGCAGCACCATGCCGTCCGGGGCGACGTACACGACGCCCGCCTCGTCGAGTTCGAGGCGCTGGTCGAGCGTGGCGGCCCAGGTGGGGCCGAACCAGCCGCCGCAGGGGTGGCCCGAGACGTGGTGCCGCTCCAGGACCAGGGGCAGGGCGCCGGGCAGGGACACGTCCGTCGCGGACATCACCATCTCGCCCGTCGCGACGTCGATGGGCTCGCCGGCCTTCTTCTTCTCGCCCTCGGACTTGTCGTTCCGCCCCGGTTCGCCGTCCGCCCTCTCTCGCGCGCTGCCGTCCCGGCGCAGCGCCTTCTCGCGGGAGGCGAGGCGCTGGGCCGCGTTCTTCGCCGCCGTGCCCCCTTGGCGCAGGGCGCCCGTTCCGCCCGTCGCCAGGGCGAGCAGCAGGCCCGGGGTGAGCTGGCCCGCCGCGCGGTTGGGGTTGCGCTGCCACTCGTCCCAGTTGCTGACGGCCTTGGCGAACTCCTTCGGGTTCTCGACCGCGTAGGCGGCCCCGTCGACCATTCCCGCCAGCCGCATCCGGGCGCCGTCGGTTCCGTCCTCGACGAAGAACTCGAACTCCTTGAGCATGTCGCTTCCGGCGTCGCCCATGCCCAGGCCGAAGTCCTTGGCCTCCTTCATCTTGGCGTCCCACTTGCTCAGGCCCGGAGGCCTCTTCGGGGCCTTCTCCGCCGCCTTGTCGAGTTTCCTCTTCGCCGCCGTGACGACGCCGTCGAGTTCGCCCTCCAGTTTGTCGAGGCGGCGGTGGCAGGCCTCCATCGCGGCAACGCCCGGGTCCTGGTCCGGCGGGCGCTCGGGGAGGGGGGCGTCGCCGCGCTCGACGGCCGCGTTGTACGCCTCGACCTTCTTCCAGTACCGCTTGGACGTCGCCCTGGCCTCGTCCGCGTCCTCGATGATCGGCTTGACCCGCTTCTGGACGGAGCGCAGCTTGTCGGCGTACGCGTCCAGGGCGTTCGCCGCCGCGCCGAAGTACGTGTGCGCGGAGTCCAGCTCTTTCGGCAGCTTCTCGGTCGCCTTGTCGAACGCCTCCGAGGCGGCTCCCGTCCACGGCTTGAACATGAGGACGTCGAGCTTGGCCTTCCCGTCCTTGAACGCGCCCGCGTACGCGCGCAGTTTGACGACGAGGTCGTCGACGTCGGACGGCTTGCCGAAGATGACGTCGCCGGGCTCGGCGTTCGGTGGTATCCGCTCGACCGTGCCGCCCTCGGTGGCGTCCTTCTGCGTCATGCGATCGGGCCCTGCGGGGTGCCGGCGGTTTCGGGAAAGGGCTCCTGCGTGCCCCTCTTCGAGGAGTCGTACGGAACGGGGCCGCCGGGCAGGGGGTCCCCGGTGATTCTCGGCGGCGGGTCGAAGTCGGGGCGCTGGCCGTTCTTCCAGGCGGCCATCCCCTCCTTGCCGAACGGCAACTTGGCCATGTTGTCCTCGGTCGGCGAGAAGTGCTTGATGCCGAGGAGGTCGGCCAGCACATAGGCGGAGAGGACCTGGCGGAGCGTCTCCACGACCGTGTCCGCGTGCTCGGCGACCCGGCCCATGCCGAAGCCCCAGGACGACAGCATCTCCTTGGCCGGGCTCACGATGTCGATGGTGGCCGAGTCGTGGATGTGCTGGGCCATCGGCTTCCAGTCGTTCTTGATCTTGTGCGCCGCGACGACCGACTCCTCCATCGGCTTGAGGATCTTCCGGAGCGAGGCGATCTCGACGGCGTACCCCTCGCCCGGCCGCGGCCCGTCCCCGGTCGGTTCCGACACCTCTGGTTCCCCTCCACGTCGACCGTCCCGATCCGTGCGGTGATCCCGTGCCTACGCACAGTGCGTCACGGCCGTCGACCGTAGCAACCCCGTCCACCGGACCACCACGGCCGAATGCGACACATGAGCCGGAGTCCTAGGCCCAGGGGCTGAGGGAAGGGGCGTTCCTGGTAGGAGTCGGTTGTCAGGGGTGACGCTTACCTTGGGGCGTATGGGTGTTGATGGGGAGGCCGTGAAGGTCGTCGGGGGGATCGGGGAGGGCACGGGGCCGGGGGAGAAGGTGACCGTGCTGAGCGGGGCGTACCGGGCGCTCACGTTCGGGATCGTCTCCGTCGTGCTGCTGATCGCCTTCGAGGCGACAGCCGTCGGCACGGCCATGCCGGTCGCCGCCGACGAGCTGAACGGGATATCCCTGTACGCGTACGCGTTCTCGTCCTTCTTCACCACCTCCCTCGTCGGCATGGTCGCGTCCGGCCAGTGGTGCGACCGGCGGGGGCCGGTGCCGCCGCTGGCGACGGGGATCGTGGCGTTCGGGGCCGGGCTCGTGCTGTCGGGCACGGCGGCGAGCATGTGGATCCTGGTCCTGGGGCGGGCCGTTCAGGGCGTCGGCGGCGGGCTCGTGATCGTCGCGCTGTACGTGACGGTCAGCCGGGCGTATCCGGAGGAGCTGCGGCCGACCGTGATGGCCGCGTTCGCCGCCTCGTGGGTCGTGCCCTCGATCGTCGGGCCGCTGATCTCCGGGACCGTCACCGAACACCTGGGCTGGCGCTGGGTCTTCCTCGGCATCCCCGTCCTCGTCGTGCTGCCGCTCGCCGTGATGATGCCGCCGCTGCGGCGCCGCGCCTCCGGGCCCCCGGAAGGCGCCGAGAACGAGAGCAGGCCGGACTCGCGGCGGATACGGCTCGCGCTCGCCGTCGCCCTCGGCGCCGGGCTCCTCCAGTACGCGGGGCAGGACCTGAGGCTCCTCTCCCTCGTCCCCGCGCTCGCGGGCGCCGCGCTGCTCGTGCCGTCCGTACGGGCGCTGCTGCCGCGCGGCACGTTCCGGGCGGCGCGCGGGCTGCCCGCCGTGGTGCTGCTGCGCGGCATGGCGGCCGGGTCGTACATCGTGGCGGAGAGCTTCGTGCCGCTCATGCTCGTCACCCAGCGCGGGCTGTCCGTGACGATGGCGGGGCTCACGCTCGCCGCGGGCGGCGCGTCCTGGGCGCTGGGGTCCTTCCTCCAGTCCCGCCCGCGCATGGAGCCCCACCGGGAGCGGCTCGTACGGACGGGGATGGCGCTGGTGACCTTCGGGATCGCCTACGCGCCGCTCGTCCTCGTCCACTCCGTGCCCGTATGGACGCTCGTGGTCGCGCTGACCCTGAGCTGCCTCGGCATGGGCATGGTGATCTCCTCGCTGAGCGTCCTGCTGCTGCGGCTGTCGGCGCCCGAGGAGACGGGGCGGAACTCGGCCGCGCTCCAGATGTCCGACAGCCTCTCGAACGTGCTGCTGCTCGCCGCGACCGGAGCCGTCTTCGCCGCGCTCGGAGGCGGTTCGGTGAGCGTGGGGGCGACGCACGGGGCGTCGGAGGGGACGGCGGGGCAGCCCGCCGCGTTCGTGGTCGTGTATCTCGTCTCCGCCGCCGTCGCGGCACTCGGCATCCTGGTCGGCGGCCGCCTGCGGGCCCGGTGATCCAGAAGGGGAGTCGGGGGCAGGGTTGCGGCTTCCCAAATTCTGCTTATGGTTCGGTCATGTTCGACTCGCGGCACATCAAGACCTTCCACGAAGTGGTGCGGGCCGGGTCGTACTCGGCGGCGGCCCGTGCCCTCGGGTACACCCAGCCCGCGATCACCCAACAGATGAAGGCGCTCGAACGGGCCGTGGGCACCCCCCTGTTCATCCGCGTGGGCCGCCAGATGCGGCTCACCGAGGCCGGGGAGGCGCTGTCCCGGCACGCGGGCGTGATCCTCGACAGCATCGCCACGGCCCAGCAGCAGATGACCTCGCTGACCCGGCTGCGCGCCGGACGCGTCCGGGTCTGCGCCTTCCCCAGCGCCGGGGCCACGCTGGTGCCCGAGGCGCTGACCGGGCTCGCCGTCGACCACCCCGGCGTGCGCGTCGAGCTGCAGGAGGGCGAGCCGCCGGACTCGCTGCGCCGCGTCGTGCGCGGCGAGTGCGACATCACGCTCGCCTTCACCTACCCCGGGCTGCACGAACAGGTGCCCGAGGAACTGGTCGAGATCCCGCTGCTGGAGGACCAGCTCACCGTGCTGCTGCCGACCGGGCACCCGATGGCCCGGCGCCGCGCCGTCAAGCTCGGCGACCTGGCGGGCGAGCGCTGGATCGCGGGCTGCCTGCGCTGCCGCGCCAACTTCCTGCACGAGTGCGCCGAGCTGGGCTTCGCGCCGGACATCGCCTTCACCACCGACGACAACCTCGTCGTCCAGAGCCTGGTCGCCGAGGGCCTCGGTATCGCGATGATGCCGGGCCTGGTCCTCTCCTTCCTGGTCCACCAGAAGGTGACGGGCCGGGCGCTGGACCCGGCCTCGCGGCGCCAGGTCTCAGCGTACGTGCTGCGCGAGCACCTGGAGATACCGGCGACCGCGCTCGTGCTGGACGAGCTGCGGGGCGCGGCCGAGCGCCGCGTCGGCTGCTGAGCCCGCGCCCCGACCCATAAGCGGAACTCAGGGGTCGGCCAAGAAACCGTCGTTAGACGTGATACGAGGCTCGCGCCACGCTGCGAGCATGCCCCCTACGACTGACCCCAGCACCGCCCTCCGTACGACCGAGCGACTGACCGCCCTCGTCGGGGACGTCCGCGAGGCGGTCGGCAAGGGTCTGCCGCCCGACGTGACGGCGTACCTCGTCGGCGAGAAGCTCGCGCCCCACCTCGGCGCGGCGGACCTTCTCGCCCCCGCCCAGTGCGAGCCCGACCCCGAGCGCTACCGGCAGCACCTGCTGCACGCCGAGGGCGACGGCAGTTTCTCCCTCGTGGCCCTCGTCTGGCTGCCGGGCCAGTGCACGCCGGTCCACGACCACGTGTCCTGGTGCGTCACGGGCGTCCACCAGGGCGAGGAGCACGAGCGCCGCTACCGGCTGCTGCCCGCCGACGCCGCGAGCGGCGCCCCCGCGCGCCTCGTGGCCACCGAGGACGTCGTCAACCCCGAGGGCTCGGTCTGCGGCTTCGCGCCCCCCGGCGACATCCACCGGGTGTGGAACGGCTGCGAGACGACCGCGATATCCATCCACATCTACGGAGCGGACATCTCCCGCCTGGGGACGAGCGTCCGCCGGGTCTACGACCTCCCGACCGACGCGACCGACTCCTGATGGCGCTGCTGGGGGAACGTGCGCGACCGCGCGCCGCAGGTACGGGAACCTCACGTTCCGGCCCGCCCAGCAAGCTGCCCGGGCTGGCGGCGGCCGCGCTCGGCGTCGCCGCCGCGTCCGGTGTGCACCTGCTGGTGCCCGGCGTGCCGATGCTGACGGCCGCCGTCGTCCTCGGCATCGCCGTCGCGCATCTGCCCGGGACGCGCGGCCTGGTCCGCGGCCTGGCGCGGCCCGGCCTCACCCTGGCCGGGAAGCGGCTGATGCGGCTCGGGATCGTGCTGCTCGGGCTGAAGCTCAGCATCGGCGACGTGCTGGGGCTGGGCTGGGCGACGGTCGTCATGGTCTTCGCCGTGGTCGCCGCGACGTTCGCCGGCACGGTGTGGCTCGGCCGGAAGCTCGGCCTCCGCGGCGACCAGCCCGTACTGATCGCCACCGGCTACTCGATCTGCGGCGCCTCCGCGATCGGCGCCGTCAGCGAGGTGCGCGAGAGCGACGAGCGGGACGTCGCCACGTCCGTCGCGCTCGTCACGCTCTGCGGCACGCTCGCCATCGCGGTGCTGCCCCTGCTGCACGCTCCGCTGGGCCTGGACGACGGGCAGTTCGGGCGCTGGGTCGGCGCCGGGGTGCACGACGTCGGCCAGGTCGTCGCCACGGCGCAGACCGCCGGGCACGACGCGCTGGGGCAGGCGGTGCTCGTCAAGCTGGTCCGCGTGATGATGCTGGCGCCGCTCGTGGCGGCGATGGTCGTCGCGGTACGGCGCCGCTCCCGCGCGGGCGGAGAGCCGCGCGCGGGCGGGAAGCGCCCGCCGCTCGTGCCCCTGTTCGTCGCCGGGTTCCTCGCGATGGTCGTCGTACGGACGACCGGCTGGCTGCCGGACGCGGTGCTGGACGGCGCCGGGACCGCGCAGGAGGTGCTGCTGGCGGCGGCCCTCTTCGGGCTGGGCAGCGCGGTCCACCTGCCCTCGCTCGCGCGTACGGGCGGCCGCGTGGCGGCCCTTGGCCTCTGCTCCTGGATCGTGATCGCCGGGGTCTCGTACGGGGGCGTACTCCTGACGACGTGAGGCGCGCGGGTTCCCCGCGCCCCTGGACGGGGCGCCCCTCCCGGAGACGTGCCCCGTCAGGGGCGCGGGGAACTGCGCGAGCGGCCACAGAGCACCCGCACTCCGCGACGCGCGGCAAAGGGCAGGGCGTTCCCGGCATCCGGTCACCGCCGGGGCCCCCGGTACTCTGGGACGCTGCGTTGACCGCCCCCGACAACCGAACCCGCACTCGGAGACCGTGACTACCACGCCCACCAACAGCCACAGCCACCACCTGTCCCCGGCCTTCCCGGGCCGCGCGCCCTGGGGCACCGCCAGCAAGCTGCGGGCCTGGCAGCAGGCGGCCATGGACGCGTACCTGGAGCAGCAGCCGCGGGACTTCCTCGCGGTCGCGACACCCGGCGCGGGCAAGACGACGTTCGCGCTGACGCTCGCGTCGTGGCTGCTGCACCACCACGTCGTGCAGCAGGTGACCGTCGTCGCGCCGACCGAGCACCTGAAGAAGCAGTGGGCCGAGGCGGCCGCGCGCGTCGGGATCAAGCTGGACCCCGACTACAGCGCCGGGCCGCTCAGCAAGGAGTACCACGGCATCGCGATCACGTACGCGGGCGTGGGTGTACGCCCGATGCTGCACCGCAACCGCATCGAGCAGCGCAAGACGCTGGTGATCCTGGACGAGATCCACCACGCCGGTGACAGCCGCTCGTGGGGCGAGGCCTGCCAGGAGGCGTTCGAGCCCGCGACCCGGCGCCTGGCGCTGACCGGCACGCCGTTCCGCTCGGACACCAACCCGATCCCGTTCGTCGAGTACGCCGAGGACGCCGAGGGCATCCGCCGTTCCGTCGCCGACTACACGTACGGCTACGGGGACGCGCTCGCGAACGGCGTCGTGCGGCCGGTCATATTCCTCTCCTACAGCGGCAACATGCGCTGGCGCACCAAGGCGGGCGACGAGATCGAGGCGCGGCTCGGGGAGCCGATGACCAAGGACGCGATCTCGCAGGCGTGGCGCACCGCGCTCGACCCGCGCGGCGAGTGGATGCCCGCCGTGCTGCGCGCGGCGGACCGGCGGCTGTCCGAGGTGCGCAAGTCCGTGCCGGACGCGGGCGGGCTGGTGATCGCCGCGGACCAGGACTCGGCCCGCGCGTACGCCAAGCTGATCCGGGAGATCACCGGGCAGGGCCCGACCGTCGTGCTCTCGGACGACGCGGGCGCCTCGCAGCGCATCGAGGACTTCCGGCAGGACGAGTCGCGCTGGATGGTCGCGGTGCGGATGGTCTCCGAGGGCGTCGACGTGCCCCGGCTGGCCGTCGGAGTGTACGCGACGACCGTCTCTACGCCCCTCTTCTTCGCCCAGGCCGTGGGCCGCTTCGTACGGTCGCGGCGGCGCGGCGAGACGGCCTCGGTCTTCCTGCCGACCATCCCGACGCTGCTCACCTTCGCGAACGAGATGGAGGTCGAGCGCGACCACGTCCTCGACAAGCCGAAGAAGGACGCCGAGGACGATCCGTACGCGGAGGAGGAGAAGCTCCTCAAGGAGGCGGAGAAGGAGCAGGACGAGGACACAGGGGAGCAGGACCAACTCCCGTTCGAGGCCCTGGAGTCCGACGCGGTCTTCGACCGGGTGATGTACGACGGCGCCGAGTTCGGCATGCAGGCGCACCCGGGCAGCGAGGAGGAGCAGGACTATCTGGGCATTCCGGGCCTGCTGGAGCCCGACCAGGTGCAGATGCTGCTCCAGAAGCGGCAGGCCCGGCAGATCTCGCACAGCAAGAAGAGGCCGGCCGAGGAGGCCGACCTCCTCGAAATGCCCGCCGAGCAGCGGCCCGTCGTCACGCACAAGGAGCTGCTGGAGAAGCGCAAGCAGCTCAACACCCTGGTGGGCGCCTACGTCCACCAGAGCGGCAAGCCGCACGGCGTGGTCCACAACGAGCTGCGCCGGGTCTGCGGCGGACCGCCGAGCGCCGAGGCCACCGCGAACCAGATCGAGGCACGCATCGCCAAGGTGCGCGAGTGGGCGACCCGGATGCGCTGACCTGTCCATGGCAGGGGATGTTTCGGTCGAGAACGGACGCCGGACGCCCGGATTCTGGACAAGCCCTTCCGGTGAGCGGTGCCGCTCGCTAGGTTTCCCGTCACATACACGCCCCGTGGCACCGTTGCCGCGGAGCGCAGCCGGTGACTTCGTACGCATTGCCACAAGCCAGTGCCACCCGCGACCGGCGGCCTCCAGGCGCTCGGCGCACCGCGGCTGCCGTCACTCACTCTAGGAGGGGGCGTCGTGACCGCGGAGACCTCTCAGACGCTCGACCGAGGGCTGCGAGTCCTCAAATTACTGGCCGACACGGACCACGGCCTGACCGTCACCGAGCTGTCCAACAAGCTCGGGGTCAACCGCACCGTGGTCTACCGCCTGCTGGCCACCCTGGAGCAGCACGCCCTCGTCCGCCGCGACCTGGGCGGCCGGGCCCGGGTCGGGCTCGGGGTGCTGCGGCTGGGACGCCAGGTGCACCCGCTCGTACGGGAGGCCGCGCTGCCCGCGCTGCGCTCGCTCGCGGAGGACGTCGGCGCGACCGCGCACCTCACCCTCGTCGACGGGACGGAGGCGCTGGCCGTCGCGGTGGTCGAACCGAGCTGGACCGACTACCACGTGGCCTACCGCACCGGCTTCCGGCACCCCCTGGACCGGGGCGCCGCGGGCCGCGCGATCCTCATGGGCCGCGGCCCCGACCACGAGCTGGGGCCCGGGTACGTGCTCACCCACGGCGAGCTGGAGGCGGGCGCCAGCGGCGCCGCGGCCCCCGTGCTCGGGGTGAGCGGCATCGAGGGCAGCGTCGGCGTGGTCATGCTCTCCGAGGTCGTGCCGGAGCAGGTCGGGACGCGGGTGGTGCGCGCCGCGCACGAGGTCGCGGACGCCCTGCGCTGACGCGCCTCCCGAGGTGGCGGGCGTCCGGGTACGGGCGTACGGGCGTCCGCCGCCCATCGACTAGATTGCTGGGGTGACCGAGAAGAAGCGCCCGCTCTCCGCCCTGTTCGCGACCCGCCGCCGGACGCTCGCCGTCTGCGCGGTGCCCGTCGTGGCGCTGCTCGCGGTCGCGGCGGCCGCACCGCTGCCGTTCTCGCTCGCGCAGCCCGGCGACACCGCCGACGTCCTGGGGAAGAACGAGGGCGAGCCGGTCATCTCGATCTCCGACGCCCGGGAGGCCCCCGGGACGGGCAAGGGCGGCGGCGAGCTGCTCGCCGTCACGATCGGGGTCACGAACCCGGACGTCACGGTGCGCGCCGCCGACGTGGCGCGTGCGTGGTTCGCCGAGGACCGCGCGGTGATGCCGCGCGAGGCGGCGTACCCGGAGGGCGGCGACAACGTGCGCGAGGTCAAGCGCTCCATCCGCCGGCAGATGAAGGACTCCCAGGACAAGGCCGTCACGGCGGCCCTGCGCCAGCTCGGCAAGAAGCCCGGGGACGTCGAGGTCTCCCTCCGCCTCGGCGACGTCGGCGGCCCCAGTGCGGGCCTGCTCTTCTCCCTCGGCATCATCGACAAGCTCGAAGGAGACCTCACCGGCGGCCGTACGATCGCCGGGACCGGCACCATCGACGCCAAGGGCGAGGTGGGCCCGGTCGGCGGCGTCCCGCTGAAGATGCGCGCCGCCGAGCGCGACGGGGCCTCGCACTTCCTCGTCCCGAAGAAGGAGTGCGGCGAGGCCGAGGCCCAGCGCCCCAAGGGCCTGCGCCTCGTCCCGGTCACGACCCTGGACAAGACCCTGGACACGCTCAAGGACCTGAAGGACGGCCGGAAACTGCCGAGCTGCTAGGGGGTGTCTGACCAATGCCCGCGGCGTCGCGGTGTCCGGCACGCACGCTCGCGGCGTTGCCGAAACGCCCTGGTAGCTCCGCTACGAGGGCGCTCCGGCGCCTTGCGATCGCACGCACCGGACACCGCTCCTTCTCCCGCGCTCATGTGTCAGACACCCACTGGGGCCCGGGCCCCGGCGCCCGTCAGGGCAGCGTGCCCGAGGCCGCCTGGCGCACCAGGGGCACGATCCGCAGCGGCACCGGGTTCTCCATGACGATCGCCGTGGAGGCGCGGACGATGCCGTCGTATCCGACGACCCGGTCGATCACCCGCTGGAGATCGGCGTTCGAACGGGCCACGAGGCGGCAGAGCATGTCGCCGTGCCCGGTCGTCGTGTGCAGCTCCAGCACCTCGGGAACGCCCGCCAAGTGCGCCCGTACATCCGCGCCCTGGCCCTGCTTGATCTCCAGCGTCGCGAACGCGGTCACGGGATAGCCGATGGCCGCCGGGTCCACCTCGGGGCCGAAGCCGCGGATCACCCCGCTCGCCTTGAGCCGGTCCAGCCGCGCCTGCGCGGTGCCGCGCGCGACCCCGAGCCGCCGGGACGCCTCCAGCACCCCGATCCGCGGCTCCTCGGCGAGCAGTTCGAGCAGGCGGCCGTCGAGCCGGTCGATACCCATGGCGGTCCTCTCCGATGCGGTCCGGCAGGAGTGCTGCGCACCTTGTACAGATAGCCCCATGACTCCGGGGCTCGGCTGTACAGGATGCCCAGCGAATGCACAAACTATTGCGCACCTTGTCGCGGGACGGGAGCCTGCCGCCATGACTACTGCATCTCCCCGGGGCACCCACGCGGCCCCCGGAACTGCCCGGCAGGCCGACCCCTTCCCGGTCAAGGGGATGGACGCGGTCGTCTTCGCGGTGGGCAACGCCAAACAGGCGGCGCACTACTACTCCGCGGGCTTCGGCATGAAGCTCGTCGCGTACTCCGGACCGGAGAACGGAAGCCGCGAGACCGCCAGTTACGTCCTGGAGTCGGGCTCCGCCCGGTTCGTCTTCACCTCCGTCATCAAGCCCGCCACCGAATGGGGCCGCTTCCTCGCCGACCACGTCGCCGAGCACGGCGACGGGGTGATCGACCTCGCCATCGAGGTCCCGGACGCCCGCGCGGCCTACGCGTACGCGCTGGAGCACGGCGCCCGCGGCATCGAGGAGCCGCACGAGGTCAAGGACGAGCACGGCACGGTCGTCCTCGCCTCCATCGCCACCTACGGCAAGACCCGCCACACCCTCGTCGACCGCTCCGGTTACGACGGCCCCTACCTCCCCGGCTTCGTCGCGGCGCGGCCGATCGTGGAGCCCCCTGCCAAGCGGACGTTCCAGGCCATCGACCACTGCGTCGGCAACGTCGAGCTGGGCAAGATGGACGAGTGGTGCGCCTTCTACAACAGGGTCATGAGCTTCACGAACATGAAGGAGTTCGTGGGCGACGACATCGCCACCGAGTACAGCGCGCTGATGTCGAAGGTCGTCGCTGACGGCACCAAGAAGGTCAAGTTCCCGATCAACGAGCCCGCGATCGCGAAGAAGAAGTCGCAGATCGACGAGTACCTGGAGTTCTACGGCGGCCCCGGCGTCCAGCACATGGCGCTGGCCACCAACGACATCGTGGCCACCGTGAAGACCATGCGCGCCGCGGGCATCGAGTTCCTCGACGTGCCCGACAGCTACTACGACACCCTCGGCGAGTGGGCGGGCGAGACCCGCGTGCCGGTCGAGATCCTGCGCGAGCAGAAGATCCTCGTCGACCGCGACGAGGACGGCTATCTGCTCCAGATCTTCACCAAGCCGGTCCAGGACCGGCCGACCGTCTTCTTCGAGATGATCGAGCGCCACGGCTCGATGGGCTTCGGCAAGGGCAACTTCAAGGCCCTCTTCGAGGCGATCGAGCGCGAGCAGGAGAAGCGCGGCAACCTCTGAGCCCGCCTCCCCACGCGGGAACCGGAAGGGCCCGTGCTCCCCGACTCCGGGAGCACGGGCCCTTCGCCGTTCCGGGGACCTCCGGGCCGTTTTGACAGGGGCGCCGGGGCACTTGCACGATCATCCGACCCCCCACCGAGATCGCCCCGGGCCCGAAACGGAACTCCCCCCACGCATGGTCACGTCCACCGCGCCCAGCCGCTTCCGCACGCCTGCGGAGCGGAAGTCCCCCGCCCCGCCCGCTCGGCGGCCCCGCCTCGCCCGGGACCTCACCCGGGACAGCCGCACGGTGGCCGTCCTGGCGCCCGCGCTGCTCATGCTCGGCCTGGGCCTGTGGGGGATACGCCGCGAGAACTCGATGTGGCGGGACGAGTCGACGACGTACCAGGTCGCGCACCGGAGCCTGCCCGAGCTGTGGCACATGCTGGGCACCGTCGACATGGTGCACGGGCTGCACTACCTGTTCATGCACGCGGTGTTCGCGGTGTGGGACGGCGGTCTGCTCGCGCTGCGGCTGCCCGCCGTGCTGGCCATGGCCGCCGCCGCTTCGGCGGTCGCGCTCACCGGCCGCCGCCTCGCCGGACCCCGCGCCGGACTCGCCGCGGGCCTGGTCTTCCCGCTCTTCCCGCTCGTACAGAAGTACGCCCAGGAGGGCCGCTCGTACGCGATGGTGTGCGCGGCGGTCGCCTGGTCCACGTACCTGCTGCTACGGGCCCTGGAACGGCCCCGTCCACGGCTCTGGGCGGGGTACGCCGCGGTGCTCGCGGTGGGCTGCCTGCTGAACGAACTGGCCGTCCTCACGCTCCTCGCGCACGGCGCCGTCCTGCTGAGGGAACGCGCCCTGCGCCCGCTGCTGTGGCCCTGGAGCCAGGCGGCCGCCGCCGTCTGCGCGGTGCTGACGCCGCTCGTCGTCGTCAGCAAGGCGCAGGAGGCCCAGCTCGCCCACCTGGAGGCCCCGGGCCCCGCGCAACTGCTGCGCTTCGCGCTGCCGGTGCTGCTCGCGCTGCTGTTCGCCTGCGCGCGCCCGCGCCGCCGGGGCCCGGCCGACCCCCGCACGGCAGCGCTGGCCCTCGCGGTCCTGCCCCCGTCCCTGCTGGTCCTCGTCTCCTCCGTGCGCCCGCTCTACGAGGAGCGGTACGTCGTCTACTCCGCCGTCGGCCTCGCCCTGCTGGGCGGCTTCGCCGTCGAACGGGTACTGCGCGCCCTGCGGCCGTGGGCGGCCGGGCTGCTGACGGTCGCCGTGGTCGCGGCGCTCGTGCCGCTCTGGCTCCCGGTGCGGCAGCCGGAGGTCCACATGGACGACACCAACGCGGTCGCGGACGCCGCGCGCGAGATGACGCGGCGGGGCGACGGCGTGCTCTACGTGCCCGCGCTGCGCCGGGAGGGCAGCCTCTCGCACCCCGCCGAGTACGGGGGCCTGCGCGACCTCGCGCTGGCCCGCACGCCCGCCGCCTCGGGCACGTTGTGGGGCGTCGAACTCCCCGAGGCGCAGATCGGCGCGCGCGTACGGGCCGCACACCGCGTCCTCGTCCTGACCGACCCGCCCTCCCGCGCGGGCGACGCCCCGTTCACGGCCCGGGACGAGGCGAAACTCGCGGCGCTCCGCGAACGCTTCACGCTCTGCGCTCGGCACAACGCCGGCCACATGACGCTGACCCTCTACGCCTCCGACCCCGCACTCTGCACCGACTGAGCGCTTGCCCCTTGCCGGTGCGTCGCGGCCTGCGGCTGCGCTGTGGCTGGCCGCGCCTCTGACGGGGCACGCCCCTGCTCCTCCCGCTGCGCATGGGAGGTCTGCCACTGGGGGTGCCCCCTGCTCGAAGAGCTCGGGGGAGCAGGGCTGGCAAGCGCAGCCCCCATGCCGGGCGCGCACGCACTGCTGGACACGTCAAGGGGCCTACGGGCGCAGCCCCAGAAGGCGGGACTGTGTGCGCCGGACGTCGGGTGAGGAGGGCGGGGGCCGTCCCTCGGCCCACTCGGGGGCGTTCCAGTCCCCCGTAAGAAGGGAGACGCTCACGTCGCCGCGCCGCAGAGCCGACGTGTCGGCGTTCGGGACCGGCTCGGGCGCGTCCGGAGCGACTCCGAGCCGGACCTTGTAGCACTCGGCGCACCCCGCAGGGTCCGGCTCGAAGGAGCGGGTGATCTCCCGCGCGTGCCCCACGTTCGTGAAGGCGAGCCGCCCCCCGTCCGCCGGCTTCGCCGGGTAGTTGACGTTCAGCGAGGCGTGCGCCGGCAGCAGCGCCGCCCCGCGCGGCGCGGTCCGGGCCAGCCGCTCCACCGTCCGTACGGTGAAGGCCACGGCCTGAGGGACGGAGGGGAAGGGATCCTGGGGGTTCGACAGGTCGTACCCGGCGCTCACCGCGAGCGCCGGGATCCCCAGGTCCTGGGCCATCACGGTGGCGCCGACGGTGCCGGAATGGTTCGCGCTGGTACCGGTGTTGGGCCCCGCGTTGACGCCGGAGACGACCAGGTCCGGATCCTTCAGTACGCGTTCCGCGCCGAAGGCGACCGCGTCGCCGGGCGAGCCGGTGACGGACCAGACGCCGGGCTCGGCCTCGACGGCCCGTACGGTCGCGCCGGAGGTGAAGTTGAGGCCCGTACCGCGCCCGGACTGGTCCTCGGCGGGCGCGACGATCACGGCCGTGTGCCCGGCGGCGGCGAGCGCGTCGCGGAGCCGGTGGATGTACGGGTGCCGGTAGCCGTCGTCGTTGGAGACGAGGATCCGCAGCCCGGCCCTCTCCCGCTCGGCGGCGGCGCGTTCGGCGGGCTGCGCGCCCGCGACACCCGATCCGGCGACGAGTCCCGCGACCCCCAGCGCGGCGGCCAGTGCGGCGACGGCTCTCCGTATGCGCATGCGCCCTCTCCCTCCCGGGACGAACACGAGCGGTCGCGGAACCTTAGAGCTGACGGGCCGTCACTTCAAGGCACGCTCGACAGATCGTTTCCGGCGGGTTCCGTACGCCCCGCGCGCCTGCGAGCCTGAGCACATGAGCGAGCTGACCGAGCTGACCGTGCGCCTGCGGGACGGGCTCCCGGAGGACGCGGTCCTCACCGACCCCGATGTCCTCGGTACCTACGCCAACGACATGGCCAGCTTCTGCCCGGCCGGAGCCCCCGCCGTCGCCGTGCTGCCCCGCACCGCCGAGGAGGTCCAGCACGTCATGCGGACGGCGAGCGCGCTGGGCGTGCCGGTCGTGCCGCAGGGCGCGCGCACGGGCCTGTCGGGCGCGGCGAACGCCACGGACGGCTGCGTCGTCCTCTCGCTCGTGCGGATGAACCGCATCCTGGAGATCAACCCCGTCGACCGGATCGCGGTCGTCGAGCCCGGCGTGGTCAACGCCGTGCTCTCCCGCGAGGTCAACGCGCACGGCCTCTTCTACCCGCCGGACCCCTCCAGTTGGGAGGAGTGCACCATCGGCGGCAACATCGGCACCGCGTCCGGCGGCCTGTGCTGCGTGAAGTACGGGGTCACCGCCGAGTACGTGCTGGGCCTCGACGTCGTGCTCGCCGACGGCCGGCTGATGAGCACGGGCCGCCGCACCGCCAAGGGCGTCGCCGGATACGACCTGACCAGGCTCTTCGTCGGCTCCGAAGGCAGCCTCGGGATCGTCGTGAAGGCGACCCTCGCGCTGCGCGCGGAGCCGCCCCGGCAGCTCGCGCTCGCCGCCGAGTTCCCCTCGGCCGCCGCGGCCTGCGACGCGGTGTGCCGGATCATGGAGGCCGGGCACACGCCCGCGCTGCTGGAGCTGATGGACCGTACGACGCTCCGCGCGGTGAACGCCCTGACGAAGATGGACCTGCCCGAGACCACCGAGGCCCTCCTCCTCGCCGCCTTCGACACCCCGGAGCCGGGCCCGCAGCTCGCGGCGGTGGGGGAGCTGTGCGCCGCTGCGGGGGCCAGCGAGGTCGTACCGGCCGAGAGCGCGGCCGAGTCGGAGCTGCTGCTCCAGGCGCGGCGGACGGCGCTGGTCGCGCTGGAGGCCGTCAAGGGCACGACGATGATCGACGACGTCTGCGTCCCGCGCAGCGAACTGGCGGCCATGCTGGAGGGCACGGCCGCCATCGCCGACAAGCACGGGCTGACGATCGGGGTCTGCGCGCACGCCGGGGACGGGAACACCCATCCGACGGTCTGCTTCGACGCCTCGGACGAGGACGAGTCACGCCGCGCCCGCGAGTCGTTCGACGAGATCATGGCCCTGGGCCTCAGCCTGGGCGGCACGATCACGGGCGAACACGGCGTGGGTGTGCTCAAGAAGGAATGGCTGGCCCGCGAACTGGGGCCGGTGGGGCTGGAGATGCAACGCGCGGTCAAGGCCGTCTTCGACCCTCAGGGCATTCTCAACCCGGGCAAGCTCTTCTGAGCGCACCGGGCGGAAGAGGGCATGCGACGGCCTTGCCGCGTCAGGGGATCAGCAGCAGCTCACGCGTCCTGCCGTCCCGGTCGACGATCTGGATCTTGCTCCCCTTTGCCGCCTCGGACTCGATCAGATCGTAGACGGCGCAGGCGCGGCGGACCGTTTCGGTGATCGAGACGCCCCTCCGCTTGTGCTTCTGGAGCACCTCCGCCGTCGCCTCACTGATGTTGACACTGAGCCGGGTGCCGGCGCCGGAACGGGCGCCGCCGGGCTCTGTACGGGTAACAGCGTTCTCCATGTCCGACATGGGAGGACTCCTCTTCGCCTTGGGGCAGCCCGGACTCCCCCGGTGCCGTACGCGCGCTTCTGTCCTTGCCATCTCAGGATGCGTGGCTGACACGCATCGTGTCAACCCGTCATGCGCACCGCATGCACATACGATGTGTATCCAGTGTGTATCAATCCCGCCTGAACTGCTGATTCGATGCGGCAGGTGCATGGTAGTCTTTCCGTTCCGTACAGTGACGGGAACTGCCCGCCGTGCTCGAACGTCCGCGAAATCAGGGGGAGTTGCGGAGAGGGGGTGACCGGAATGTCGACTTCACAGGACCCGCGCGCCCGGCAGGACCACACACCGGCTCCCTGCCCGTTCGCCCGGTCCGCCGCCGGTGCGCAGGGGAGCGTGCTGCTGGAGGCCGGGTTCGACTGCCCCCGGCTCCGCGCGCCGGACGCCGCCGTGCACGCGTACGCCGACCGGGTCCCGGCCGGTGCCGGGGCGCGCGGCGGGGCCGCGCACTGCCTGGTGGAGGACGAGGTTCCGGGCGCCGGTGCCGTCTTCTCCCTGGAGGAGGCGGGGGTCGCCGAGTGCGAGCCGGGCACCGGAGGGTGCCGTGGCTGAGCCGCCGGAGCCCGCGCTGCGCCTCACGGAGCTGTCGGAGGACGAGCCGCCCGGGGAGGCCCAGGTCTTCTCGACGCCGGAGATGCACATCCACGAGACGCGCCGCGCGCTCGCCCTCCGCCTCTTCTGGCTCGTCGGCGTCATCGCCGTGCTGCCGGTCCTCGCGCTGATCTTCCAGCGCTGGACGAAGTTCAGCGACGCCGACTTCCGCGAGGTCAGCACCCTCTTCACCCCGGTGGTTGCCCTCGCCAGCGCCGCCTTCGGCTTCTTCTTCGGCTCCGACCAGCGCCGTTAGCCCGGCGGGGCCCGCCGCTCCTCGCCCGCGAGCCCTTTCCGCGCGGGGCAGGGGCTGCCCCTTGCGCGCCGTTGCCGGGTGCCGCTGCGAGCCTGGCTCGGCGCGCAGTTCCCCGTGCCCCCGAATCCACCCCTCCGGGACGTGCCCCGTCAGGGGCGCGGGGAACTGCGCGAGCGGCCACGACGCGGCCGCGGACCGCGGTGTACGGCAAGGGGCACCCCCTAGACGGAGGTCTCCAGCGGGACCAGAAGGCGGTGCGGGGTGAGGAGGGCGCGGCTCACCGGGTCCTGGCGGTCCGGGTGGTCCGCGCCCGGGCCCGGGTGCAGCTCGATGTCCTCGGGCGGCACCGCGCCCACCCCGCACTCCTCGCAGCCCCCGCCGGGGGAGAGGCGGCGGCCGCACGCCGCGTGCGCGTAGATCCTGCGTGCCGGCTGTGAGCCCAGGGCGTGGGCCTCGCCCCAGGACAGCAGGGCGTAGAGCGCGGGCCAGAGCTGGCGGCCCTTGTCGGTGAGCACGTACTCGTCGCGGGGCGGGGAGTCCGCGTACCGCCGCTTGTCGAGGACGCCCGCCTCGGTCAGCGTCCGCAGCCGCCCGGAGAGCACCGCGCGCGGGATGTCGAGGTGGGCGAGGAAGTCGCTGTAGCGCCGCACGCCGTAGAACGCGTCGCGGATGACCAGCATCGTCCAGCGCTCGCCGACCAGCTCCAGCGTCCGGGCGAGCGAGCAGTCCTGCATCGCGTAGCCCTTTTTCAGTGCCATGAGGGCCAGCTTACCCGCCCTTGGTTCATTCAATGAACCCGTGCGTGCTACGGTCCACCGCGTTCGTCAGTTCGTTCATTGAACTCAGTTCGTTCACAGAACTTAGGAGTACGCAGTGGAGACCCTGCCCCGGCCCCGGCGGGCCCCCGTGCGGCCCCCCGCGCAGGCATCCGTGCGCGGCGCCAGCGCGGTCCTCGCCACCGTCAGCCTCGCGACGCTCGTCGCGCTCATGAACTACGCCGCGCCGATGCTCACGCTCCCCGGCATGACCGCCTCGTTCGGCACCGGCGTCTCCGGCCAGGCGTGGCTGCTCAACGGGATCGCGCTCGGCCTCGCGGCGCTGCTGCTCGTCGCGGGCAGCCTCGCCGACGACTACGGGCGCAAGCGCGTCTTCGTCACCGGCACCGTCGTCCTCGCCGTCACCGTCGCGCTCGGCGCCGTCGCCCCCTCGACCCTGACCTTCACCCTCGCCCGCGTCGCCCAGGGCGGGGCCAGCGCGGCGATCATCGCCAGCAGCCTGGGCCTCCTCGCGCAGGCGTTCCCCGCGGGGCCCGCGCGCATACGCGCCATGGGCGTCTGGGGCGCGGCCCTGAGCGGCGGCATCGCCGTGGGCCCCGTCGCCGCCGCCGGGCTCGGCACCCTCGACTGGCGCGTCGGCTACGCCCTCTACGCCGCCGCCTCGCTCGTCCTGGCCGCCGTCGCCGCCCGTACGCTCACCGAGTCCCGCAGCCCGCGTCCGGGCAGGCCCGATCTGTTCGGCGCCGTCGTGCTCGGCCTCGCGCTGACCGCGCTGCTCGCCGCGCTCACCGTCGGCAGGGACGGCTGGCTGAGCCCCGCCGTGGGGGAGCTGGCTGCCGCGGCCGTCGTGCTGCTCGCCGCGTTCGTCGTGGTCGAGCGCCGCAGCTCCGCGCCCATGATCGACCTCGGGCTCTTCCGCCGCCCGGCGTTCCTCGCCGCGACCTCCAGCGCGCTGTTCACCGGTCTCGGCGTGATCGGGCTGTTCAGCTACTTCCCCGCGCTGCTCCAGCAGACCGTGGGCATGTCCGCGCTCGGCACGGCGTGGCTGCTGTGCCTGTGGTCCGCCGTCGCGCTGCTCGTCGCGCTCCAGGCCAAGCGGCTGCCGGAACGCTTCTCCGCGCGCCATCAACTCGCGCTCGGCTTCGTCCTCTCCGCGCTCGGCGCGCTGAGCATGCTGGGCGCCATGTCCTCCGGTTCCTGGGTCCGTACGCTCCCCGGCTGGCTCGTGGCCGGGGTCGGCAGCGGGCTGCTCAACGCCGCGATGCCCCGCGCCGCCGTCGAGAGCGTGCCCTCGGACCGCGCCTCGATGGGCTCGGGCGCCAACAACACGGCGCGCTACATCGG
Organism: Streptomyces albiaxialis; assembly: GCF_039530985.1. NCBI lineage: Bacteria > Bacillati > Actinomycetota > Actinomycetes > Kitasatosporales > Streptomycetaceae > Streptomyces > Streptomyces albiaxialis. The sequence continues at coordinate 926,324 of NZ_BAAAPE010000013.1, read as the reverse complement.
TTCGTCCATGGGGCTCTCCCTCACGATCGTCATCGCCACCTCGGCCGGTTCCGGACACGGCGGCGATCCCGCGCGCGCCCTCGCACACGGTGCCGACCACGCCCTGCTGGCGGGCGTGGGCCTGATGCTCGCGGGCGCCGTGGGCGCCCTCGCGTTCAGGGAACGACGTACGGCCAGGACGCGTGCCGCGGCCGCTCGCTGACCGTCTCCGTGTGGACGCGCTCCGGGGGCACGCTGGCCAGCTCCAGGAGCGCCACCAGCTCCCGTTCGAGAACGGGCGTGTAGAGCGCCCGTTCCTCCGGGGTCATCTGGATGTCGATGGGTTCGTTGCGGCAGGCGAACGCCGCGTTGACGCCGCTCATCAGTTTGAGCAGCAGCTCGAAGGAAGCCGGGTCGAGACGCTCCGCGAGGTCACGGAGACGGGCTCCCACGCGGAGGCGGACCTCCTGCTCGCGCGGTCCGTGCGCATCCTCATGAGGCATGGGCGGAATGATGGCGGATTTCCTTTCACTCACGGTCGTATTCCGGCATTCCTCCGGCGAGTACGGGCCGTTCCTCTACGATCCGCTCTCGCCGCCTTCATCGCTCTGCCACGGGTCCCGCAGATACAGGTCGTCGCGAGGGGTCGGCGCGAGCAACTCGCTCAACCCCTCGTCGATCCCCAGCGCCTCGTGCTCCTGCCCCGGGGGCACCACGCGCAACGTCCGCTCCAGCCACGCCGACAGCGCCAGTGACGGCGCCTCCAGCAGCGCGTCCCCGTCCGGGGACGTCAGCGCCATGCAGATCACCTCCCTCGACTCGACCTTGGTCGGCCAGACCCGCACGTCCCCCTGGCCGCACGGCCGGAAGACGCCCTCGACGAGCAGCTCGCGCGAGAACGTCCAGTGCACGGGGAACTCGGAGCCCAGGTGGAAGGTGACATGGACGGCGAACGGGTCGTCCGAGCGGTAGCTGAGCCGGGCCGGTACGGGGACGCTGCGCTCCGGGGAGAGGACCAGCTTCATCTCCAGCTCGCGTTCCACGACGGTGTGCATGAGGTGTGCCCTTTCGTTGTGCCGTGCCGCGTGTGCGGCGGGTGCACTGGAGAGAGAGGGCAGGCCGTGGTTCGTCACACGGGTTCCGGGGACTTTCTCGGAATTTTTTTCCGGCGGACGTCGGCCGGATGTGCGCCGGGACGTCCGCGGGGTCGCTCGAACGCGGTCAACCGGGCGGTCTCCCTCCGCCCGGAGCCGTCTTCTTCGTTACTGTCCTCCTTGGACGGGCGGAGGTTCCCCCGCCGGGCCGCAGCGGTGACCAGCGAGGCCGCGACACCGCTGCCAGGTCAAGTGTGTCGGTCATGAGGGGAGTTGGGGTCAGTGGGACCCTCCGGTGCGAGCGGTGAGGTACCTCGTTCGGGGTATTACCCGGATCCGTCCATCCCCGGATACATCCGTTACTGGAACGGTTCGTCGTGGGTCCCGGGCACCAGTCGCCCCGAGCCCCGCGAGGGCGAGCCGATGCCCGAGCCGCCCGCCGGCGCGGCGGCCCCTCCGGCCGCCCCGGCCGGGCCCGCGCTCGCCTCGTCGCCCGCGGGGCCCCCGCGGCGGACGGAACCGGAGGAGACGGGCCCGGTGTTCCTCGACGAGGACGAAGGGCCGGACGAGGCGGGCGGGATCGGCGCCCTGCCCGAACTGCGCCCGGGCGGAGCCCCGGGCGGGTCTTCCGACGGCCCCTCCGGCGGTGCTTCCGCGTGGCAGGCGGACGCGGCCCGGCAGGCGGGCCCCGACGGCGAGCACGAGGGCCGCATCTCGTGGCCCGAGCCCGAGGGTGGCGGCGACTCCGGGCGCGGCGGCGAGGGACGTACGGCGTCCGACCCGCGCGGCGACTGGGGCGGCGGCGAGTCCGAGAGGCCCGAAGCCGCCGAACGGCCGCGCGCGGAGGGCGGGGACGAGCCGCCCGCCTCCGGCGCCGCGTCCGCGCCCGCGTCCGCGCCCGCGGCCCAGGGGCCGCAGGTGCCGGGGCAGGGCAAGCGCGAGCACACGGTCGGGCTGCGCCGCTCCGAAGTCCTCGGCAACGGCGGCCCGTCGCCGACCGCGAACCCCTCCTCGTCCCCCTCTCCCTCTCCCTCTCCTTCACCGTCCGGCCGGCGCGTGCCGGGCCAGGGCGGTGCGTCGGCCTCCGCCGCGGCGCCCGCCGCCTCGGCCCCCGCCCGTACGACGCCAACGTCGCCAACGTCGCCGACGACGCCCGCGCAGAGCCCCGCATCCGCATCCGCGCCCGCCTCGGCCGCGAATCCCGCGCCTCCCTGGCAGCAGCAGGTGCAGGAACTGGCCGCGCCCGCCGCCGCTTCGGCCGCCCCGCCCCCGTCCTCGCCGACCACACCGGCCACGCCGTTCCCCGGTGCCGGTGCCGGTGCCGGTGCCGGGCTCCCGGCGCAGCCGCAGAGCGGCGGGCCCGACGCCGTCACGCCCTGGCGGCCCCCGGTGGAGGACCCGTTCGCGCACGCGCTGCGGCAGGCGCGGCCCGCGGGGCTCGGCAGGCGGCTGGGCGCCCGGCTGGTCGACCTCGTGCTCACGCTGGCCGTGGGCGGCGGCGTCGCGTTCCCGTTCGTCGCCAAGGCGACCGACCACATCGACGACAAGATCGACGCGGTCGAGCAGGCGGGCGTCACCAAGCAGGTCTGGCTGATCGACGGGACGACGGGCGGCTATCTCGCGATCGTCCTCGGCGCCCTGCTCGTCTTCGGCCTGCTGTACGAGGTGCTGCCGACCGCGCGGTGGGGAAAGACGCCCGGCAAGAAGCTGTTCGGGGTCACGGTGCTGGACGTCGAGCGGCAGGACCCGCCCGGCTTCGGCGCCGCGCTGACGCGCTGGCTGATGTACGGGGTGCTGGGACTGCTCGTGGTCGGGGTGGTCAACGTGCTGTGGTGCGTGTTCGACAAGCCCTGGCGCCAGTGCTGGCACGACAAGGTGGCACGCACGTTCGTGGCGGGCCCCGCGCGCTGACGTCCGTACGGACCCGTCCGCCGACGTCCGTACGGGCCACGCGCGTCCCCCGAACAGCACGCAGCGGATGCGCGCTCACGGGCCGGGCGTTCCACTCGGGCCATGAGCACGGAGCAGCCCGAGAACGATCCGTTCCGGAAACCGGAGCAGCCCGAGCAGCCGTCGCCGCCCCCCTCGTCGCCGGGCGGCGGGGGCTCGCCGTACGACAGCGCGCCTCCGCCCCCTCCGCCGCCGCCCGGCGGAGGGGAAGGCGCCGCCGGTCCGTACGGCGGCGGTCCCTACGGTGGCCCCGGTCCCCATGACGGCCCCGGCCCCGGTCCCTACGACAACCCCTACGGCGGCACCATGGGCGCCGCCGACCCCCTCGCCGGGATGCCGCCGCTCGCCTCGCGGGGCAAGCGGCTGGTGGCCCGGATCATCGACGCCCTCATCATCGGCATTCCGGTCGGTGTCGTGGTCGGTCTCGCGCAGGGCGGCTACTCGACCGACACCGGTCAGACGTACTGGCAGCAGGCGGTCTACACCCTCGTCTACCTGATCTACGAGGGCCTCATGCTGACGACGCGGGGCCAGACGGTCGGCAAGAAGCTGATGAAGATCCGCGTGGGGATGCTCTCCGACGGCACGGTCCCGCACGGGACACCCGGCTGGTTCCGCGCCGCCACCTACTCCCTGCCCGCGCTCGTCCCCTGTCTGGGTTTTCTGTTCTGGCTCGTGAACGTGCTGTTCTGCACCTGGGACAAGCCCTATCAACAGTGCGTCCACGACAAGGCCGCCCGGACCGTCGTCGTCGCCACCGACTGACCGGCCGCTCGAAGAGGTGACCGAACGGCCCTTGCGGGCTGACCCGGCCCGTCGCTCCGGGTCAGCGCCGCAGGGTCAGCGCCGCAGGGTGGGCTCCGCGATCCGTGCCGCGGCGGCCGGAGCGGCGGCCGCGGCGGTGGTGGAGGCGGGCTGCTGGACGGGGACCGGGGTCCCCTGCGCCGCGCCGACTGCCGTCGCCCGTTTGCGCGTTGCGCGCGGAGCGGGAGCGGTGAGCGCGACGAGTACGCCAAGGGCAAGTGCCGCGAACGCGATCACTATCACCCCGAGGCCCGAACGGGCCTGTGAGAGCAGCAGCATGGCGAGCGCGGAGCAGATGACGGTGGCAGATCCGTAAGCGAACTGTGCGACATTCGGACGCGGCATGGCGGATCCGTCCTCGGGGGGTGAGGTCAGAGTGGACGTCGAACGGGTCGTTGCACGGCCCTCGTTGCCTCGGTACAAACGGGGCGCCATCGAACGACTCTACGGTCCGGGATGCCCTGGCGGAAAGCCGGGTAAGCGTGACCTAACCCACGCCGCTGTTGCACAGGGGGCGCACTGGCGCACGGGGTCCCAGGAATCCCAACTCGTGGACGGCGTAGTCCTCTTGTGTGACGCGTCGTCCGCTCGCGGCGCGACCCCTCCGCCGGGGGTGGCGCCGGGGTCGCACGGGGGCGCGTGGGGGAGGACGTACCGGTGTTCGCATCCGCTATCTGACGGGGAGTTGAACCGCCCCTGGCGGTCCCGGGTGCCCCGTGCCGCGTGGGGTCGGGGGCCCCGCTTCCCCAACTATGGCCCACCCGCCCGTGGTTGATCCGTACGGTGGTCCCGCGCGGCCCCCGCGAGGGGTGGAAGAGGGGGTCGCGAGGGGCGTCAGGGTGCGGGAAATTCCAGCTCAAGGGACATTCTGCAGAGAAGCGGGCATAGCGTGACCAAGGTCACGACGAGGGTGATCGAATCACCCCTGCACATGCCAATGACAAGATCCACGGCGGGGTCCCGAGGTTTGACGATCATGGTGTGTGCAACCCAGGGATGAATTTGTTTGCATCGTTGCAGGTCAAAACATGATCACCCGTTACCCCCCTGGCGGTGGGAGCGCGATCGCGTTTAGATGCCTCCTGTGAGGGTTCCTCGACCGGGGCCTCACGTGACCACCCGAAGCAAGTCTCACGGGGGAGATGATGTACATGTCAGGAGGCGGATTCGTCAGGCTGCCGGACGGCAGCGTGATCGTCGCGCTCAGCCTGCCCCGCCCGCGCCCGCAGGGCGCCGGGGCGAGCGGTGCCCTGCGGTTCCCGGGGACGCCCCGAGGGGCCCGGACGGGCGCCGCGGGCCCCCTGCGGTCCCGCCGCTGGTCCGCGCAGGCGGACGAGCCGCACACGGTGCGTGCCGCGGACCCCCGGCGGCCCGGGGACGAGCCACGCGTCCGCGTGCTCGTCCACGCCCAGAACCGCGCCCGGGCCCTGACCCGGCTGCGGAACCTCGGCCTGCGCGCGATCTATCTGAACGGGAACGCGGAGCCGCCGACCGCCGACGAGGTCACGGCCGTGCTGCACCACCCCGAGGGGCTGGTCTGGCGCGCCGTCCCCGAGGACGACCGCGAGTCCTGGCACCCCATCGCCTCGCTGCTCCGGGTCGGCACCGCCTAGGCGCCGCCCCGGCCTCCGGGAGCCGGGGGAGCGGGGCTACGCCGCGGAGACCACCGGCTTCCCCGTCAGCTCGACCCCCGCCTCGCGCAGCGCGTCCAGCGCGCGCTGCGTGGTGCCCTCGGCGACGCCCGCCGTGAGGTCCAGCAGCACATGGACCCGGAAGCCCTCGCGGGCGCCGTCGAGCGCCGTGGCGCGCACGCAGTGGTCGGTGGCGAGGCCGACGACGTCGATCTCGGTCACCTCGCGGGCCCGCAGCCACTCGGCGAGCGACGTCCCGTTCTCGTCGGCCCCCTCGAAGCCGCTGTACGCGGCGGTGTAGGCGCCCTTGTCGAAGACCGCGTCGATCGAGCCCGAGGCGACGACCGGCGCGAAGTTCGCGTGGAAGCCGACGCCCTCGGTGCCCGCGACGCAGTGCGGGGGCCAGGAGTGCTCGAAGTCGGGGTGCTCGGAGAAGTGGTCCCCGGGGGAGATGTGGAAGTCGCGCGTCGCCACCACGTGGCGGTACCCCGCGGAGGAGTCCGCCACGAGATCGGTGATCGCGGCGGCCACGTCGGCCCCGCCGGAGACCGCGAGGCTGCCGCCCTCGCAGAAGTCGTTCTGCACATCGACGACGATCAGTGCCCGGTGCATGGTGCACACCCTTCGGTCGGCTCGCTTCTGAGACTAGACGCGTACGCGCGTGTTCGGCAGTGCGCCTTCGCCGAGGCCCGCTGTCCTCGGGAGGTCTGCCACCGGGGGTGGCCCCTCTACCCCTGTGGGCGGAGCTGCTCCGTCGGGAGGACCGCCTCGCCCCGCGAGAGCTGTTTGGCGGACATCGGGAGCCGCTCCAGCGTCGCCCGGTGGCGGTCGCGGGCCGCCAGGAGGGGCTCGCGGCCGACGACGGTGCCGTCCTTGACCAGCTCGACCTGGAGCCCGTGCGGCGCCAGCTCGTCCGGGACCGGGCCGCTGCCGACGACCTCGGCCTCCGCCACCCCGTCGGCGTCCAGCGGCCGGGCCGCCCACTTGGCGCCGCCGACGGACGTCTTGCCGCCCATCGAGCGCTTGGCGACGGGCCGGAGCGGCGCGTCCGGGGCGTCCGAGTCGGCGCGGGCCACCAGCTTGTAGACCATCGAGCAGGTGGGGTGACCGCTGCCCGTGACGAGCTGGGTGCCGACCCCGTACGCGTCGACCGGCGCGGCGGCCAGCGAGGCGATCGCGTACTCGTCGAGGTCGCTGGTGACGACGATCTTGGTCTTCTCCGCGCCCAGCTCGTCGAGCTGCTGGCGCACGCGGTGCGCGAGGAGCAGCAGGTCGCCCGAGTCGATCCGGACGGCGCCCAGGCCGGGGCCCGCGACCTCCACGGCCGTACGCACCGCCTCCGCCACGTCGTACGTGTCCACCAGCAGCGTCGTGCCGTTGCCCAGCGAGTCGACCTGGGCCTGGAAGGCGTCGCGCTCGGTGTCGTGCAGCAGGGTGAAGGCGTGGGCGCTGGTGCCGACCGTCGGAATCCCGTACCGGAACCCGGCGGCGAGGTCGGAGGTGGTGTCGAAGCCGCCGACGTACGCCGCGCGGGAGGCGGCGACCGCGGCCAGCTCGTGGGTGCGCCGGGCGCCCATCTCGATCAGCGGGCGCCCGCCCGCGGCGACGGCCATCCGGGAGGCCGCCGCGGCGACCGCCGAGTCGTGGTTGAGGATCGAGAGGATCACCGTCTCCAGCAGCACGCACTCGGCGAAGCTGCCCTCGACGCGCAGCAGCGGGGAGCCGGGGAAATACACCTCGCCCTCGGGGTATCCGAGGATGTCGCCGCTGAAGCGGTAGTCCGCGAGCCACTCCAGGGTCGGGCCGTCGACGACGTCGCCCGCGCGCAGGAACTCCAGCATCCGGTCGTCGAAGCGGAAGTTCTCCACCGCGTCGAGCACCCGGCCCGTGCCGGCCACCACCCCGTACCGCCTGCCCTCGGGGAGTCTGCGGGTGAAGACCTCGAAGACGGAGCGCCGCTCCGCCGTGCCCGCGCGGAGCGCGGCCTGGAGCATCGTCAGCTCGTACTGGTCGGTGAACAGCGCCGTCGAGGGCACGGTCACCGGCAGCCCCGTATCTGCCTCGTTCACGTTCGGTCCCACCTCGCGAGTTCGTTCGGTCAGGCTGAGCGTACCCCACATCTCGTCAGCTTGACGATATGCGTCGGAGGGTCCCGCCGCGGGCCGCGTCGCGGGCTTCGCCGGGGGCCCGCGTTTGCGCGGGTGCCCCGGCCGGGTGGCAGCATGGGACACGTGAGTGTCGCCCCTACGGAGATCGAGCGCCCGGAGTCGGCCGAGGAGCACGTCGAGGTGCCGGAGCCCGACGTGCCCTGGGTGACGGTCGTCCACAACGACCCGGTCAACCTGATGAGCTATGTGACCTACGTGTTCCAGGCGTACTTCGGCTATTCGAAGGAGAAGGCGAAGAAGCTGATGCTGGACGTGCACCACAAGGGGCGGGCGATCGTGTCCAGCGGAAGCCGCGAGGAGATGGAGCGCGACGTGCAGGCGATGCACGGCTACGGCCTGTGGGCGACCTTGACGCAGGACCGCTGATGGCGGGCCATTTCGAGTCCGTGGACGGCGGCGGCGCCGCCATCGCGCTGGACGAGGTCGAGATCTCCATCCTGCGCAGCCTCACCGTCCAGCTCCTGGAGCTGATCGGTCCCGGCGCCGAGTCCGCCGAGTCCTCCGGGACCCCGGAGAAGCTGGAGGGCATGGACGGGCTGGAGGACGTGGCCTGGCCCTTCGCCGACGGGCCCTCCGAGCCCCCGGCCGACCCGGCCCTCGCCCGGCTCTTCCCGGACGCCTACGGTCCGGGGCCGGACGACGCGGACGCCAAGCCGGACGAGCTGGAGGAGGCCCGCACGGCCTCCTCGGAGTTCCGCCGCTACACGGAGAACGATCTGCGGGCCCGCAAGCGCGAGGACGGCCTCGCCGTGGTCCGCGCCCTCGACGGGCTCACGCCCGGCGACCGCGGCGCGGTGCTCACGCTCACCCCGGACGACTCCCGGCAGTGGCTCGGCGCGCTCAACGACCTCCGGCTCGCCATCGGCACCCGGCTGGACGTCAGCGACGAGGACGGCGGCGAGATGTACGCACTGCCGGACTCCGATCCGCGTAAACCGATGGTAATGGCCTATCTCTGGCTCGGGGGGCTTCAGGAGACCCTGGTGGAGACCCTGATGGACTGAAGCGAGGCTTCCGGAAATTGCCAGGAGCGTCGCACGCGTTTGCGCCTGGCACCTCTCGCTTCTCCCGGTGTTGTCGGCATTTTCCGTGCACGCGGGTCGCATCACGTCGATATCTGGTCATGTCCGGGCGTTCAGCGCGTCGATTATGCCCGCTTCGTCATCCTTCACCCCTCGCGATGTGTTCGTTATCCGATCCTGTGATTCAAGTCACATCCAAGTGTCGGACGCCGTGATAGGAATCCCGGAACTCGATTCCCTGCTCCGCTGTTGACGGCGTCCCCTTCGTATTCAGTGCCCGTGGAATCGTCCCCTTTCCGCTCGGCCAAAGGTAAAAGCATGGCAAGTCAGTCCTGGACCGACCAGGTCGACAAGTCCATCAGTGACTTCTTCGATCCCATTTCCACGACGATGAACGACATCGTCTTCTACGACGTCCACGTCTTCGGAACCGATCTTCCGCTGATGGTCGTCTGGCTGGTCGTCGCGGGTGCCGTCTTCTCGGTGTACTTCGGTTTCGCGCAGGTCAGGCATCTGCCGGTCGCGCTGCGGCTGGTGCGTGGCAAGTACGAGCAGAAGGACGCCCCCGGCGAGCTGAGTCACTTCCAGGCGCTGTCGTCGGCGGTGTCGGGGACCGTCGGCCTCGGAAACATCGCCGGAGTCGCGATCGCCGTCTCCATCGGCGGCCCGGGCGCCACGTTCTGGATGATCCTCTGCGGATTCCTGGGCATGGCCACGAAGTTCGTGGAATGCACGCTCGGCGTGAAATACCGGAAGATCAACGAGGACGGGACGGTCTCCGGCGGCCCGATGCGCTATCTGGTCCACGGTCTGGCCGAACGCGGCATGGGCGGCCTCGGCAAGGTGCTGGCCTTCTGCAGCGCCCTGATGATCCTGATCTTCGCCTTCTTCGGCGGCAACCTCTTCCAGGTCAACCAGAGCCTGGAGCAGCTCGTCAGCGTCACGGGCAAGGAGGACAGCTTCTTCAACAGCTCCGGCGGCTCCCTCTTCTACGGCGTCGTGATCGCCGCGCTCGTCGCGGTCGTGCTGCTGGGCGGCGTCAAGGCCATCGGCCGGGTGGCCAGCAAGCTGGTGCCGAGCATGGCGCTGGTCTACGTGATCGCCTGTCTGCTGGTCATCCTCTTCAACGTGACCGCCGTCCCGGACGCGCTCGCCTCCATCGTCTCCGAGGCCTTCAGCCCCAAGGGCGTCGCGGGCGGCGCCATCGGCGCGCTGATCGTCGGCTTCCAGCGGGCCGCCTGGTCGAACGAGGCGGGCATCGGCTCCGCCTCCATCGCGCACTCGGCCGTGAAGACCAAGCGTCCGGCAACCGAGGGCCTGGTCGCCTCGCTGGAGCCGTTCATCGACACCGTCGTCATCTGCACCATGACCGCGCTGACGATCATCATCGCGGGCGGGCCGATGTACGAGAAGCTGCGTGACGACGCGGCCGCGGGCCGCGCCGTGGACGGCAGCACCAGCCAGGGCATCTCCGTCACCTCGGACGCCTTCGAGACCGCGCTGCCCTGGTTCCCGTACGTCCTGACCGTCGCGGTGCTGCTGTTCGCCTTCTCGACCGTCCTCACCTGGAGCTACTACGGCCTGAAGTGCTGGACGTTCTTCTTCGGCGAGAGCCGGGCCGCCAGCATCGCGTACAAGGTCGTCTTCAGCGTCATCACGGTCGCCGGCGCGCTGCTCTCCCTCGGCACCCTGGTGGGCCTCTCGGACGCGGCGCTGTTCGCCGCCGCGCTCTTCAACATCGCCGGGCTCTACTTCCTGATGCCGGTGGTCAAGAAGGAGCTGAAGCGGGTCCTGGACTACGCCCGCCGCCGCGACGCCGGTGAGACCGAGGAGGAGATCGAGGAGGCCGAGCGGGTCGCCGACGTTCGTTAAACGGACAGCAAAATCTGACTAACGAACACTTCATGGCGTTCACCTGAACGTGCTGGTTGTCCCGGGTCACCCCGCTTTGGGGGTGGCCCGGGACACTCGTTCGTGGCCTCTCTCCGTGGTAGACCTTCCCGGTCCCTTTTTCCACGCCACCCCTGTGGATGAGGGGTGCCCGCCGGCCGACCGTCGGCACGCACAACTCCATCCGGGGGGATCGGAACCCGATCCGGAAAGGTCCGGATCGGAATGGAGAAAGGCGCAGCGTATGACCTCCGAGCAGGTCGAAGAGCAGGGCCCGCCCAGGGACCACGTCCCCGGCCAGCGGGGGACAGACGCGGCCGCCGCGGAGTCCGGCGAGGGCTACCAGCGCGGACTCGGCGGCCGTCAGATCCAGATGATCGCGATCGGCGGCGCCATCGGCACCGGGCTGTTCCTCGGCGCGGGCAAGGCCATCACCAAGGCGGGGCCCAGCCTCATCCTGGCCTACGTCGTCGCGGGCACGGTGATCTACTTCATCATGCGTGCCCTGGGCGAGCTGCTGATGTACCGCCCGGTCTCGGGCTCCTTCTCCGAATACGCGCGCGAGTTCCTCGGCCCGTACTTCGGCTTCGTCACCGGCTGGACCTACTGGCTGTTCTGGGTCGTCACGGGCATCACGGAAGTGACCGCCGCGGCCACCTATATGAACTACTGGTGGGACATCAAGCCGTGGATCTCGGCGCTGGTCTTCACCATCGCCCTCTACTGCATCAACCTGATCTCCGTGAAGCTCTTCGGTGAGCTGGAGTTCTGGTTCTCCATGGTCAAGGTCACCGCCATCATCGGCATGATCCTGATCGGCCTCGGCGTGATCACGCTCGGATTCTCGGAAGCGGGCGACACGGCCTCGTTCTCGAATCTGTGGAGCCACGACGGCTTCTTCCCCAAGGGCGTCGGCGGGACGCTGATGACCCTCCAGATCGTGATGTTCGCCTTCCTCGCCGTCGAGCTGGTCGGCGTCACGGCGGGCGAGGCGACCGACCCGAAGAAGGCCCTCCCCCGGGCGATCAAGACCGTGCCGTGGCGCATCGCGCTCTTCTACATCGGCTCGCTGATCGTGATCCTCTCGGTGGTCTCCTGGACCGTGTTCGACGCCGGCACCAGCCCGTTCGTCGCCGCCTTCCAGAAGATCGGCATCCCGGCCGGCGCCGGGATCGTGAACTTCGTGGTGCTCACCGCCGCGCTCTCGTCCTGCAACTCCGGCATGTACTCGACGGGCCGGATGCTGCGCGACCTCGCGCTCAACGGGCAGGGCCCGAAGGTCTTCACGCGCCTGAGCAGGGCCGGGCTGCCGATCCTCGGCACCACCTTCTCGGCCGCGCTGATGATGTTCGGCGTCTGGATCAACTACGAGTGGCCCACCAAGGCGTTCGACTACGTCGTCTCCTTCGCCACCATCTCCGGCATGTGGGCCTGGATCATGATCCTGGCCTCGCAGATCCGCTACCGCGCCAAGGCGGACCGCGGCGAGCTGCCGCAGTCGGAGTTCAAGGCCCCGGGCGCGCCGTACACGAGCTGGTTCGGGCTGGCCTTCATCGGCATGGTCATCGTGCTGATGGGCTTCGACAAGGACGCCCGCGTCTCGCTCTACGTCGCCCCGATCTGGGCGGTGCTGCTGACGGTCGCGTACTTCGTCCTGAAGGCCCGCACCCCGAACGTCTTCAAGACGGGCACACCGACGAGCTGAGACCGGCACGACAGGGGCCCGGAGCACCGCTCTCCGGGCCCCTTCGCCATGCCCCGGGGCTGCGCCCCGAAGGGGCGCGGGGAACTGCGCGCCCAGCCACCGCGCGCCTTTCGACGGCGACGGCGGGGAGGGGGCAGATGCGGGCCCGCCCCGGGAAACACCGCCCGCCACGGCCGCCGGGCCCCCTGCTTATGCTTGCCCGCATGCTGACCATCACCGCCGAACTGCGAGACAAGATCGTCGCCCACGCGCGTCAGGACCACCCCGACGAGGCGTGCGGAGTGATCGCGGGGCCCGCGGGCTCGGGGCGGCCCGAGCGGTTCATCCCCATGCTGAACGCGGCACGTTCGCCCACGTTCTACGAGTTCGACTCCGGCGACCTGCTCAAGCTCTACCGCGAGATGGACGACCGGGACGAGGAACCGGTCGTCATCTACCACTCGCACACGGCCACGGAGGCCTACCCGTCCCGTACGGACATCACCTACGCCAACGAGCCCGGCGCCCACTACGTCCTCGTCTCGACCGCCGAGACCGGGAACGAGGACGGACCGTACTCGTTCCGCTCCTTCCGCATCGTCGAGGGCGCGGTGACGGAGGAGGAGATCGCCGTCGTCGACACGTACTGAGACGCTCCCGTCCGCATGATGAAACTGGCATCCGAATCCGGGTCCGGGAATCGTTACGATGAGCCCATGGTTGTCCACGACGTGAGCGCGAGCGAGAAGTCCCCGGGCATGTTGCTCGTGGCGCGCCTGCACGTCGATCTCTGCCGTCTCGCCAGCGCCATCTGTCCGCTCCCCTGACGCGCGCCCCTCTCCATACGGCACACGTCGGTGCACGCTGCCCGCACGCTGCCCGCAGAACAGCCAGTCTTCTTCTCTCTCCGACAGGAGCCCACTCATGGCCATCGAGGTCCGCATCCCGACCATCCTCCGCACCTACACCGACGGCCAGAAGGCCGTCGAGGGCTCGGGCGACACGCTCGGCGACCTCTTCACCGACCTGGAGAGCCGCCACGCGGGAATCCAGGACCGCCTGGTCGAGAACGGCGGCCTGCGCCGCTTCGTGAACGTGTACCTGAACGACGAGGATGTGCGCTTCCTCGACGGCATCTCCACCAAGCTCAGCGACGGCGACAGCGTCACGATCCTCCCGGCGGTCGCCGGCGGAATGCGCTGATCCCCGATGCGCTACGACTCGCCGCTCGACGCCGTGGGGAACACGCCGCTCGTGCGGCTCCCCCGGCTGTCGCTCTCCGAGGACGTCCGGATCTGGGCCAAGCTGGAGGACCGTAACCCGACAGGCTCGATCAAGGACCGCCCGGCCCTGCACATGGTCGAACAGGCCGAGAAGGACGGCCGGTTGACCCCGGGCTGCACCATCCTGGAGCCGACCTCGGGCAACACCGGCATCTCGCTGGCGATGGCGGCCAGGCTCAAGGGCTACCGCATCGTCTGCGTGATGCCGGAGAACACCAGCGAGGAGCGGCGCCAGCTCCTCACCATGTGGGGCGCGGAGATCATCTCCTCGCCCGCGGCCGGCGGGTCGAACACGGCCGTACGGGTGGCGAAGGAACTGGCCGCCGAGCACCCGGACTGGGTGATGCTCTACCAGTACGGGAACGCGGACAACGCGGGCGCGCACTACGCGGGCACCGGCCCCGAGATCCTCGCCGACCTGCCCTCGGTCACCCACTTCGTGGCGGGCCTGGGCACCACCGGCACCCTGATGGGCGCGGGCCGCTATCTGCGCGAGCACCGCCCGGACATCCGCATCGTCGCCGCCGAGCCGCGCTACGACGACCTGGTCTACGGCCTGCGCAACCTCGACGAGGGCTTCGTCCCCGAGCTGTACGACGAGTCGGTGCTCACCACCCGCTTCTCGGTCGGCTCCGAGGACGCGGTCGCACGTACGCGCGAACTCCTCGCGCAGGAGGGCATCTTCGCGGGCGTCTCCACGGGCGCGGCGCTGCACGCGGCGATCGGCGTCGCGCGCAAGGCGCAGCGCGCGGGGGAGAGCGCCGATGTGGTCTTCGTCGTCGCGGACGGCGGCTGGAAGTACCTCTCCACCGGGCTCTACACGGCGGCGACGACCGAGGAGGCCGTGGCAGCGGTCCAGGGCCAGCTCTGGGCGTAGCCCCGTACGGCCGGGGCGTCACTCGGCGAGGTGCCGGACCTCGTCCCAGACCTCCGGCGCGACCTCGCCCGTACGGCGCACGAGCCGGGCGGCGCCGATGTCGGCCAGGCCCTCGGGCTCGGGGTAGAGCGGACCGCCTCCCTCCGGGGGCAGCACCAGGACCTCCGGGCTCCCCGGGGGCTCGGGGGCCAGCCGGGCGACGCGCGCTCCGCCGTCGGCGCGGACCGTGAGGACGAGGAACGGGTGTTCCTTTCCGCCCGGCAGCCTCGCCAGCCACACCTCTCCCGGCGCGGGCGGCTCGCCGGGAAGGCCGTCGCGGCGCCGGGGCCCCAGCCGTCCCCGCCCGTCCACGAGCGCCGCGACGAACGCGAGCAGCACGACCACCCCCAGCGCCACCCACCACGACGTGTCCATCCGTCGACGCTAAGCCGCGCCGGAGGCGGGCACCAGCGGGCCGCCCGGAGGATTGCCCCGGGCTGGTGATTCCGCCCACACCAGCGTGCTACCGAGGAGTCAGCAGGACCCCGGCGGCTTACGCTCGGAATTCCCCTCGTCGCCGAGAGGGGAGCATCCCGGCCGGCCGTCAACGGAGGTTCCCGCTCCATGAAGCTCACCGTCGTCGGCTGTTCCGGATCGTTTCCCTCGACGGAATCGGCCTGTTCGAGCTACCTGGTGGAGGCCGACGGCTACCGCCTGCTGCTCGACATGGGCAACGGCGCGCTCGGCGAGCTCCAGCGTCACTGCGGCCTCTACGACCTCGACGCCATCGCGCTCAGCCACCTCCACGCGGACCACTGCATCGACATGTGCGGCTATTTCGTCGCGCGCTACTACCGGGTGGAGGGCGGCCGTTGCGCCCCGATCCCGGTGTACGGGCCGGACGGCACCGAGGAGCGGCTGACCACGGCCTACGCGGACACGCCCTCGGAGAAGTCGATGAGCGAGGTCTTCGACTTCCGCTCCCTCGCCGCGCACGGCGAGTACGAGGCGGGCCCCTTCCGCGTACGGGCCGAACTGGTGGACCACCCGGTGGAGGCGTACGCGTTCCGCGTCGAGCACACGGAGAGCGGGAGGACGCTCACGTACTCGGGCGACACCGGGCCCTGCGCGGCGCTGGAGGAGGCCGCGCGGGAGACGGACCTCTTCCTGTGCGAGGCGTCCTTCACCCACGGCAAGGAGCAGATCCCCGGCCTGCACCTGAACGGGCGCGAGGCGGGGGAGGCCGCGCAGCGGGCCGGCGCGGGACGGCTGGTCCTCACGCACGTACCGCCGTGGACGGACCCGCAGATCAATCTGCGCGACGCGAAGAGCGTCTTCGACGGCCCCGTGGACATGGCACGGCCGGGCGCGGTCTACGAGCTGTAGCGCCGCGCCCGGCCGGGTGCCGGGTCCTCCGGGTGGTGCCCGGTCCTACTTCGTGAGGTCCTCGACCTCTTCGTCCGGCTCGCGGCCCGGCGTCTTGATGTCCAGCTTCAGGATCAGGAAGCGGAACAGCGTGTAATAGACGACCGCGAAGCAGAGTCCGATCGGGATGATCAGCCAGGGTTTGGTCGCGAGGCTCCAGTTGATCGCGTAGTCGATGAAGCCCGCGGAGAAGCTGAAGCCGTCGTGCACCCCGAGCGCCCAGGTCACCGCCATGGAGACGGCGGTCAGGACCGCGTGGACGACGTAGAGCACCGGCGCGATGAACATGAACGAGAACTCGATCGGCTCGGTGATGCCGGTGACGAACGAGGTCAGCGCCAGCGAGACCATCATGCCCATCACGGCCTTGCGACGGTTCGGCTTGGCGCAGTGCGCGATGGCGAGGGCCGCGGCCGGGAGGCCGAACATCATGATCGGGAAGAAGCCGGACATGAACTGTCCCGCGCTCGGGTCGCCCGCGAAGAAGCGCGCGATGTCGCCGTGGACGACGTCCCCGGAGGCGTTCTTGTAGTCACCGAGCTGGAACCAGGCCACCGTGTTGAGGAACTGGTGCATGCCGACGGGGATCAGCGCGCGGTTGATCGCGCCGAAGATGCCCGCGCCCGCGGCGCCCAGGCCCGTCATCCACTCGCCGAACGAGGTGATCGCGTCGCCGATCGGACCCCAGATCAGGGTGAAGAGCACGCCGACGGCGAGGCCGACGAAGGCCATGATGATCGGCACCAGGCGGCGGCCGTTGAAGAAGCCGAGCCAGTCCACGAGCTTGGTGCGGTGGTACCGCTGCCAGATGACCGCGGCTATCAGACCCATGATCACGCCGCCGAGCACGCCCGGGTCGTTGTAGACGGCCGGGGTGTCCTCACCGGCCTTGACGACCGCTTCCTCGACGGGGAACGCCTGGAGCACGTTCTTGTAGACGAGGAAGCCGACCAGCGCGGCGAGCGCCGTCGAGCCGTCGGACTTCTTCGCGAAGCCGATGGCGACGCCGATGCAGAACAGCAGCGGCAGGTTGTCGAAGATCGCGCCGCCGGCGCCCGCGAAGGCCGCGGCGACGTCGTGCCACTTCAGCCCGTCGTCGCCGAAGACGTCGGGCTGGCCGAGACGGTTGAGAATGCCGGCGGCGGGCAGGACGGCGATGGGCAACTGAAGGCTGCGGCCTACCTTCTGCAGCCCTTGGAACAGGCCGGAGCCCCGCTTCTTCGCGGGAGCAGCGGTGTCCGTGCTCATGGGATTCCTCCAGGAGAAGCGGGCACTGCACTCAGGAGGAGGCCCGCTGGTGGTCTAGTCCACACTAGTGGTTTAGACCATTATTAACATGCGTCCCGCGACGAACGGAATCACTTCGTCCGAGCCCGTCGGCAAGGTCACGAAGGCATATCGAAAGGCCCTCAGGTCCGGGGACTTGAGGGCCTTCGCGAAAGGCGCCGGGGAAGGGGAATCCCGTTACGCCTGGGTGTTCTCCTTCTCGATCTCTTCGGCCAGCTCCTCCGGCTCGCGGCCCGGCGTCTTGAGGTCGAACTTGACGATCACGAAGCGGAAGAGCGCGTAGTAGACGACCGCGAAGCAGAGTCCGATCGGGATGATCAGCCAGGGTTTGGTCGCGAGGCTCCAGTTGATCACGTAGTCGATCAGTCCGGCCGAGAAGCTGAAGCCGTCGTGCACCCCGAGCGCCCAGGTCACCGCCATCGAGACGCCGGTGAGGATCACGTGGATCACATAGAGCGCGGGGGCCACGAAGAGGAACGAGAATTCGATCGGCTCGGTGACGCCCGTGACGAACGAGGTCAGGCCGACCGAGAGCATCATGCCGCCGACCACCTTGCGGCGGTGCGGGTGCGCCGCGTGCGTGATGGCGAGCGCGGCGGCGGGGAGCGCGAACATCATGATCGGGAAGAAACCCGAGGTGAACTGGCCCGCCGTCGGGTCGCCCGCCAGGAAACGGTTGATGTCGCCGTGCACGACCTCGCCGCCGGGCTTCTCGTAGTCCCCGAACTGGAACCACATGAAGGTGTTCAGGAACTGGTGCATGCCGATCGGGATCAGCGCCCGGTTCGCCAGGCCGAAGATGCCCGAGCCCCACGAGCCGAGGTCGGTCATCCACTTGGAGAAGCTGGTCAGCGCGTCGCCGACCGGCGGCCACACCCACTGGCACAGCACCGCGAAGACCAGCGCCACGAAGGCCATGACGATCGGCACGAGCCGGCGCCCGTTGAAGAAGCCCAGCCAGTCCACGAGCTTCACCCGGTGCAGCCGCTGCCAGAACCAGGCGGACAGCAGCCCCATGATGATGCCGCCGAAGACGCCCGGGTTCTGGTACGTCGGGGCGCCCGCGGCCTTGCCGCCGCCGCCCACGCAGGTCCCCATCGCGCTGTCGAACGAGGCGCCGGAGGGGCACTCGGGGAACTGGTGGAGGATGTTGTAGTAGACGAGGAACCCGGCGACCGCCGCGAGCGCCGTCGAGCCGTCCGCCTTCTTGGCCATGCCGATGGCCACGCCCACGCAGAACAGCAGGGGCAGGCCGAGCGCGGAGTCCAGGAGCGCGCTGCCCGCGCCCGCGAAGACCTTGGCGACGTCCGTCCAGCCGAGCCCGTCGTCGCCGAAGACGTCGGGCTGGCCGAGCCGGTTGAGGATGCCGGCCGCCGGGAGCACCGCGATGGGGAGCTGGAGGCTGCGGCCCATCTTCTGGAGCCCCTGGAAGAAGGCGGAGGTCCTCTTCCTCCGGGGCGCTGC
Organism: Streptomyces albiaxialis; assembly: GCF_039530985.1. NCBI lineage: Bacteria > Bacillati > Actinomycetota > Actinomycetes > Kitasatosporales > Streptomycetaceae > Streptomyces > Streptomyces albiaxialis. The sequence goes on along the minus strand of NZ_BAAAPE010000013.1, from coordinate 907,787 downwards.
TGAGGCCGCTGCGGCGTCGGAACTCACGGGCTCCTCCTGACTCTGCTCGCACCTGACGCATACTGGTGTAGACCTCTAGTGGTGCGGAGTGGTCAGGAGTGACGGCCCCGCAGCGCCAGGTAACCGCCATCATTCGCCAGCGAGTGGACATATGCCCGCGAAGTTGGGCTAAACGTGGGCTAATGTGAATTGCGACGCCCAGCGGTCCACCGGGCCGGAACCCCAGGAGAAGCACATGGCCAGCAAGGCTGAGAAGATCGTCGCCGGACTCGGCGGGCTCGACAACATCGAAGAGGTCGAGGGCTGCATCACCCGCCTCCGCACCGAGGTCAACGACCCCTCGCTCGTCGACGAGGCCGCGCTCAAGGCCGCGGGCGCGCACGGCGTCGTCAAGATGGGGACCGCGATCCAGGTCGTCATCGGCACGGACGCCGACCCGATCGCCGCGGACATCGAAGACATGATGTGAGCCTCTCCCCGAGAGGCCCCAGGGCCCGGTTCCGCTCCCCGGAACCGGGCCCTCTGCCGTGCGGATAGGCTCGCCCTCATGTCTCGTATCGACGGCCGTACGGCCGAGGAACTGCGCCCCGTCACCATTGAGCGCGGCTGGAGCAAGCACGCCGAGGGCTCCGTCCTCGTCTCGTTCGGCGACACCAAGGTGCTGTGCACCGCCAGCCTGACCGAGGGAGTGCCGCGCTGGCGCAAGGGCAGCGGCGAGGGCTGGATCACCGCCGAGTACGCCATGCTGCCGCGCGCCACCAACACCCGCGGCGACCGCGAGTCCGTGCGGGGCAAGATCGGCGGGCGTACGCACGAGATCTCCCGCCTCATCGGGCGCTCCCTGCGCGCCGTCGTGGACTTCAAGGCGCTGGGCGAGAACACCATCGTGCTCGACTGCGACGTCCTCCAGGCCGACGGCGGCACCCGCACGGCCGCGATCACCGGCGCGTACGTGGCGCTGGCCGACGCGATCGGCTGGGCGCAGGAGCGGAAGCTGATCAAGCCCAAGGCCCAGCCGCTCACCGGCACCGTCGCCGCCGTCAGCGTCGGCATCGTCGACGGCGTCCCCCTGCTCGACCTGCGGTACGAGGAGGACGTGCGGGCCGAGACCGACATGAACGTCGTCTGCACCGGTGACGGCCGCTTCGTCGAGGTCCAGGGCACGGCCGAGGGCGAGCCCTTCGCGCGCGAGGAGCTGAACGGGCTGCTCGACCTCGCCGTCAAGGGATGCGCCCAGCTCGACGGGGCACAGCGCAGCGCGCTGGGGCAGTGAATCTCAGTGAATCCGCCGTTCCGGAACTGATCTCGCGCCGCGACGGAACTTTGCGAGCGCTTTACGCGTCTGCCTAGGTGCGGGCCGCACGTGTCGAACCGTGCGGCCCGACCAAGAACCGAAGAGGGGGACCCCACCGTGCTCCGCAAGACCACCGTCGCGGCGCTCGCCGCCGTCGCGCTCGCCGTGCCCGCCGCCAGTGGCTGCGGCGCGGAGGAGGTTGTGAACAAGGCGCTGGACTGTGCCAACACGGCCGCCACGGTGGCCGAGGCCGCCGACGACCTCAGCCAGGCCGCCTCGGACGCGACCGAGGACCCCACCCAGGCGAAGAAGTCCCTCGACCGTATCGACAAGAACCTCGACAAGATCAAGGACGAGACGGACGACGGAGACGTCACCAAGGCCGTCGACAAGATGGGCGACGCGGTCGACAGCGCCCGCACGGACATCAATGACAACAAGGTCCCCGAGGTCGGCCCCGTCAAGGACGCGGGCAAGGAGCTGACCAAGGTCTGCACGCCGGGCTGACCGGTGGGCCGGGCGGGGCCCCTGGATAATCGGTGCCCATGAGCACCAAGCGCCTGATCCTCGCCACCCGTAATGCCCACAAGGTCACCGAGCTGAAGGCGATCCTCGCCGACGCGGGCCTCGATCTGGACCTCGTCGGCGCCGACGCCTACCCCGAGATCCCCGACGTCAAGGAGACCGGGGTGACCTTCGCGGAGAACGCGCTGCTGAAGGCGCACGCCCTCGCCCGCGCCACCGGCCTGCCCGCCGTCGCCGACGACTCGGGCCTGTGCGTGGACGTGCTCGGCGGCGCCCCCGGCATCTTCTCCGCGCGCTGGGCGGGCACCCACGGCGACGACCGCGCCAACCTCGACCTGCTCCTCGCCCAGCTCTCCGACATCGACGCCGCCCACCGGGCCGCCCACTTCGAGTGCGCGGCGGCCCTCGCCCTCCCGGACGGCACGGAGCGCGTCGTCAACGGCCGCCTGCGCGGCACCCTGCGCCACGCCCCCTCGGGCAGCGGCGGCTTCGGGTACGACCCGGTGCTCCAGCCCGAGGGCGAGAACCGTACGTGCGCGGAGCTGAGCCCCGGGGAGAAGAACGCGATCAGCCACCGGGGCAAGGCGTTCCGGGCGCTCGTCCCCGTCGTCCGGGAGCTGGTGGAGCGGGACTGAGCCCTCGCTCCCGGGGCGCGGCCCTCGCTCCCGGGGCGCGGCCCTCGCTCCCGGGCCCGCGGCCCTCGCTCCCGGGCCCCGGCCCCGCTCCCGGGCCCGCGCGGCCTCAGGCGTCCAGCGCCGACAGGTCGAGCCGCGCGAGCCGCTCGGGGTCGTTCAGCGCGTCCATGGCGACGATCCGGCCGTCGCGGACGGTGAACGCCATCACCGAGGTCGGCCGCCCCTCGGGCGAGAACGCGACGAACCCCGCCGCGCCGTTGACCAGCGCCGGGCGCCCGGCGCCCGCGAGGCGGGCGTAGAGGAGCGCGCCCTCGGCGACGGCGCGCGCCCCGTGCCGCACGCTGCCGCCGAGCGTCGGCCCGCCGTCCGAGCGCGCCACGACGTCCGGGTCCAGCAGCGCCAGCAGCCCCTGCAGGTCCCCGCCGCGCGCGGCGGCCAGGAACGCCTCCACCACCGCGCGCTGCCGGTCCCGGTCCGGGTCGGTCGCCGGGGCCCCGCCCTGGACGCGGCGGCGGGCCCGGCTGGCGAGCTGCCGCGCGGCGGCGGGCGTACGGCCGACGACGGGCGCGATCTCGTCGAACGGGACGGCGAACAGGTCGTGCAGGACGAACGCCAGCCGCTCCGGCGGGGACAGGGTCTCCAGCACGACGAGCAGCGCCAGCCCCACCGAGTCGGCGAGCAGCGCCTCGTGCTCGGGATCGACCCCGTCCGCGGCGCTGACGACCGGGTCGGGCACATGGACGCCCCCGTCGAGCGGCTCCTCGCGGCGGACGCCGCGCGAGCGCAGCATGTCCAGGCAGACGCGGCCCACGACCGTGGTCAGCCAGCCGCCCAGGTTCTCCACGCCGCTCGTGTCGGAGCGGCTCAGCCGCAGCCAGGTCTCCTGGACCGCGTCGTCGGCCTCGCTGAGCGAGCCCAGCATCCGGTGGGCGACGGCCCTCAGGTGGCTCCTGTGGTCCTCGAAGCGCGCGGCCAGAAAGTCGTGTGCGTCCATCGGTCCGTTGTCCATCGGTCCGTTCCTCCGTGAAGTGGCGTCACCGGGATGACTCCCGGGAGGCGGCGGATGTGACAGGACGGCTCACAGGTTCCGCGCGTTCCGCTCCTCGCTTGACACCGTGTCGTCCAGGATCAACTCTAGAGTCCAACACTAGAGTTCGCATCTAGTGAAAGGGAGGGCTCATGGAGACACAGGCGAACACCGAGCAGAGCGAGGCCTGGAACGGCCCGGAGGGGGAGCACTGGGCGGAGAACCCGGGCTTCTACAACGGCATGCTCGACGCGTTCAACGACGCCCTGTTCGAGGCGGCCCGGATCGCCGACGGCGACGCGGTGCTCGACGTCGGCTGCGGCACCGGACGCACGGCGCTGCTCGCCGCCCGCCGGGCGCCGCGCGGGCGGGTCCTCGGCGTCGACCTGTCCGCGCCGATGCTGGAGCGGGCGCGGGCCGACGCGGAGGCGGCGGGGCTCGCGGGGCGGGTCGCGTTCGAGCAGGGCGACGCGCAGGTCCACCCCTGGGGCGAGGGCGGTTTCGACGTGGCGATCAGCAGGGGCGGGGTGATGTTCTTCGCCGACCTCGTCGCCGGATTCGCGCACATCCGGGAGGCACTGCGCCCCGGCGGCCGGTTCGCGGCGGTCCTCGCCGTCCGGCCCGACCCCGAGGGGGCGTACGCGCGGGCGACCGCCGCGCTCCCCGACTTCGGGCACGGCCCGTCGCCCGCGGCCCGCGCCATGATGTCGCTGGCCGACGAGGACCGGGTTCGCGAGGTGCTCTCCGGCGCCGGGTTCACGGGGACCGCCATGACCACCGTCGTCGCCGACCAGGTGCTCGGGCGGGACGCGGAGGAGGCGGCGGCGGGCATCTGCGGCATCGGCGCGGTCCGCCGCGGCCTCGCGGAGACCGCCCCCGCGGAGCGCGACCGTATCCGCCGCGAACTGGCCGACGGACTGCGGCCGTTCGTCAGGGACGGCGCCGTGCGCATCCCGGGGACGGTCAGACTGGTGACGGCGAACGCGTGAGCGGGCGCGGGGGCGAGTGCCGGTGCGGGTGCGGGGGCCGGCGCCGGTGCGGTTGCGGTCAGGAGCCGGACGGGGGGCTGGTGAGCTGCGCGCTCAGCGTCTCGTACGCCCAGCGCTCCCAGCGCTCGGGCTCCCAGCCGCGCTCGCGGACGAAGAGCAGATACGTCTCGGGGCTCAGCAGCCCGTACAGCACGTCGGCCGCGTGTTCGGGCGTCACGTCCTCGCGGGCACCCGGCTTGGCCATCATCGAGCGGGCCGCCGCGGTCTGCACGATGTGGCGCGGGTCCTCGTCCCCGGGCCACATCGCGGCCACCTCGGGATCGGTCGCGAGGGCCGTCGCGACGACCTGGGTGACGGGGGCGACGCGGTCGAGGACCGCGCGCGTGCCCGCGACGTGCAGCCGCAGGTGCTCCCGCGCGTCCGGCGCGTCGATCCCGGCGCGGAACCAGGCCCGGTCCATCGTCGCCACCGGCTCGTCGTCCCCGGCGATGGTGACGTCGACCAGCTCCTTGAGGACCGTGCGCTTGTTCCCGAACACGAAATAGACGGTCTGGACGGCGACTCCGGCCCGGGAGGCGATGTCCTGGAGCGTGCTGGCCCCGTATCCCTGCCGGACGAACAGCTCGCCCGCGGCCTCCAGGATGCGACGCCGGGTCTCCGCCGCCTTCCGCCCGCGCTTGCCTCGGGCCGCCTCCGCCGTCGTGTCGTTCATCGCTGGAGTCTAACTCCAGAAACCGAAGAGAAAGAGGCATCACGTGACCACGTACGACCCCATTCCCGGCCTGGTGAACACGGACCAGGCCGACGCCTGGAACGGCTACGAAGGCGCCCACTGGGCTGGCCACCCCGACCGGTACGACGCGGTCAACAGCGGCTTCAACGCGCCGCTGCTCGACGCCGCCGCGTTCGCCACGGACGCCCGCGTCCTCGACGTCGGCTGCGGCAACGGCCAGTTGACCCGGCTCGCCGCGCGCCGGGCCGCCCGCGGCGCCGCCGTCGGGCTCGACCTGTCGGCCCCGATGCTGGGGACGGCGCGGGCGCGGGCGGCGGAGGAGGGGGTGGAGAACGTGACGTTCGTACGCGGCGACGCGCAGACCCACGCCTTCGCCGGGCCGCCCTTCGACGCCGTCCTCAGCCGGTTCGGGGTGATGTTCTTCGCCGACCCGGCCGCCGCCTTCGGCAACCTCGCCGGAGCGCTCCGCCCGGGCGGGCGGCTCGCGTTCGTCAGCATGCGCCCCTTCGAGGACCAGGACCTCGGCACGGTCGTCGACGCGCTCTCCCGGGAGCTGCCCGAGCCGCCCTGGCGGTACGAGCCCGCCCAGGAACCCGGCGACAAGGGCCCGGTCTCGCTCTCCGACCCCGCCGTCGTCCGCGCCCTGCTGGAGCGCGCGGGCTTCACGGAGATCGGCGTCGCGCCCCTCGACGCCACGCAGCGCTGGGGGAGCGACGCCGAGGACGCGGCCGCGTTCCTCGCCGCGTGGGGACCCGTACGGCACCACATGACCGGCGTCGGCGACGAGACCGAGCGTCGCGCCCGCGAGGCCGTGACCGCGTGCATGCGCCGCTACGAGGGTCCGCGCGGCGTCGAACTGCGCGGCGCCGCCTGGCTGGTGACGGCCGTACGGCCCTGACGGGTGGCTGATTTCCCGCCCGTTCCGTGCCGCTCGAACCGGATACCCGTATGGTGAAAATCGGGCGAACGGGTAACACGGGGCTGTGGCATGGCCGTAGGAACGGGATGGCTGCGACGCGTCGTGGAAGTGCTGCTGGCGGCCCTGTGCGCGGGGGCGGTGGCGGCACCCGCGTCGGCGGAGCCGCGCCCGGAGAACGGGCGCTGGGCGCGGGTCGACGCGTTCGTGCGGGAGCGGCTGCAGGCGACCGGGACGCCCGGCGGGGCCCTTGCCGTGATCGAGGGCGGGCGCGTCGTCCACCGCGCGGGTTTCGGTGAGGACGGGCGGGGCGAGGCGGTCACGTCCCGCACCCCGTTCCTGTGGGGCTCGGTCGCCAAGCCGGTGACGGGCGTGGTGGTCCTGCGGCTCGTCGAACGGGGAAAGGTGGAGCTGGACGCGCCGGTGCGGAGGTATCTGCCCTGGTTCCGGCTCGCCGACCGGGCGGCGTCCGCGCGGATCACCGTGCGCCACCTGCTCACCCACACGAGCGGCATCCCCGAGTCCGCCACCGCGCGGATCTCCGACCGGTACGACAACGCGCCCGGCGCCCTCACCCGCGCCGTCCGCGACCTCGCCGACGTCGAGCCCGCCGCCCCGCCCGGCCGTTCCTACGCGTACTCCAGCGCGGGGTACGCCGTCCTCGGCGCCCTGGTCGAACGGGTCTCGGGGCGGACGTTCGGCGCGGAGCTGCACCGGACCGTCCTCGACCCGCTCGGCATGCGGGACGCGGTGGCCACGGAGCGGGACTTCCGCCGCGAGCGGGTGCCCGCCGGGCACCGCCAGGTCTTCGGCCGCCCCGTCGCGTACGACGCGCCCTACGACACCTCCGGCACCCCCTACGGCTACCTCGGCGGCAGCGTCCGCGACCTGGAGCGGTTCGTCCTCGCCGAGATGGGCGGCGGGCAGGTCGACGGGCGCCGGGTGCTCTCCGCGCGGAGCACGGCGCTCAGCCAGCGCGGCCAGGTCGAGAGCAGCGCCGACCGCTACGGGTTCGGCTGGTCGGTCGGCACGCTGAAGGGAACGGACGAACGGATGGTCTCGCACGACGGCGGGCTGCCCGGCTACCAGTCCATGGTCGTCATGCTGCCCGACAGCGACCGGGCCGTGATCGTCCTCCAGAACGCCTACCAGCTCCTCGACGCCCGGCGCCGCAACGACGCCGCGACCGGTGCCGCCCGCATCCTCTCCGGCGCCGACCCCGCGCCCCGCCCCGCCGACACGCTCGCCGTCACCCTGCCCTGGGCGGCTGCCGGGCTCGCCGCCGCGCTGCTGCTGTGCGCGGCCGCGCCCGCGCTGCGCGCCCTGCCGGGGCCCCGGCGCAGGGCACGGGCCCGCTCGCGGCGCCGCGTCCTGACGACCACCGCGCTCTCCGTCGCGCTCGCGCTCGGACTGGCCCTCTGCGTATGGCGGGTGCTGCCCTCGGCCTTCGGCGGCACGCTCGCCCAGATGCTCGTATGGATGCCGGACGTGGGCTGGAGCGCCGTCGCCGTGCTCGTCCTCGCGCCGCTGCTCGCGCTGGAACGCCTCGTGCTCGCCGCCGCGGACCTGCGGCGCGCGCGGCGCCGTTCCGCGGGGTCGTTGCCGGGAGCGGCGGACTGAAGCAGCATGCGGGGATGCGCTTCTCGGTCAACATTCCGAACTTCGGGGACTTCGCGGACGCCCGTACGGTCGCCACCGTCGCCGAGGCGGCCGAACAGGCGGGCTGGGACGGCCTGTTCATCTGGGATCACGTGGTGCACGACAAGGACGCGCGGCGGGGCCAGGACTTCGGCGACCCCTGGATCCTGCTGACCGCCGCCGCGCTCGCGACCTCCCGCATCAGGCTGGGCACCCTCGTCACGCCCGTCGCCCGGCGCCGCCCGCACCAGCTCGCCCGGCAGGTCGCCACGCTGGACGCCCTCAGCGGCGGCCGGACCGTCCTCGGCGCGGGGCTGGGCGGGCCGGTCGAGGACGAGTACGGCAGCTTCGGCGAGCCGACCGACCCCGTGGTGCTCGCCGAACTCCTCGACGAGGGCCTGGACCTGCTCGGCCGCTACTGGACCGGCGAGCGCGTCACCCACCACGGACGGCACTTCCAGGTGGACGACGTCGAACTGCTGCCCGCCCCTGTGCAGCGGCCACGGCCGCCCGTCTGGATCGGCGGCTTCTGGCCCCACCGCAGGCCCATGCGGCGCGCCGCCCGCTGGGACGGTGCCGCCCCGCTCTTCGACGACGCGCGGCACGGCACGCCGCCGACGCCGGAGCAGGTGCGCGAGGTCGCCGCGTACGTCCGCGCGCACCGCCCCGCGGACGCCGGGCCCTTCGACCTGGTCGTCGGCGGCACCAGCCCCGGCGACCCGGCCGCCGCCCGCGCCCTGGTCGCCCCCCTCGCCGAGGCGGGCGCCACCTGGTGGGACGAACGCCACCTCATGAACGGCGACCGCTTCGACAAACTCCCCCCAGTCCTCCACCGCCTCCACCAGGGCCCGCCCCGCCTCTGAGACCCGACACCCCGGCCCAGAGCCCCAGCGGCGCGGGGGGGAGGGGGCGCCGGGCCCAGAGTCCTAGGGGCGCGGGGAACTGCGCGCCCGGCCACGGCGCAACGCGCGGCCCGCGACGCACGGGAAGGGGCACCCCGGGCCCGGCACGGCACAGAGGCGCAGCCAGCGGCACCTTGGCCCCGGGCCAAGAGAAGAGAGGGGTCTACTCGTCCGGCGGCCAGTCGAGGAGGCGGGCGCCGATGACCGCGGTCTGGAGCATGTAACGGTGCGTGGGATCCGCAGGATTCGCCCCCGTGAGCTGCCGAATCCGCTCCAGCCGGTACGTGAACGCCCGTACGCTCAGCGACAGCCGGCGCGCCGCCTCCGCGGCCACGCACCCCGAGTCGAAGTAGGCGCTGAGCGTCGCCAGCAGGGGCCGCGCCCCGCCCCGCGCCGAGGTCAGCGGCCCCAGCGCGTGGGTGACCAGGTCGGTCAGGGCCTGCCGGTCCCGCGCGAGCACGGGGTAGACGAGCAGGTCCGCCGCGTGCAGCACCGGCTGGTCCAGCTCCATGCGCTCGGCCAGGTCGAGGATGGACACGGCCTCCTCGTACGACTGCACGACGCCCCCGGGCCCCGGCTGGGCGCGGCCGATGGCGACCTGGCCCCCGTCCGTCGCCTCGTACGCGTGCTTGGCGAAGAACCGCAGCGCCTCCTCCTGATCGCCGGGCGCCACACACAGCAGGCGGCCGTCCTTCGTGGTCAGCAGGATGCTGCGGTCGCCGAAGCGGGCGATCATCGCCTGTTCGACGCGCCGCGCGACCGGGTCGCCCTCGTCGTACCCCTCCGCGCCGCGCGCCACGGCCACCGCGTGCGCGTGCGAGAGCTGGAGCCCGAAGCGTTCGGCGCGCTGCGCGAGGCGGCCCAGGTCGCTGCGCCCGTAGAGCAGGTCGTCGATGAACTCCCGGCGCGCCGCCTCCTCCCGCCGCACGGCGTGCCGCTGCGCCCGCTCGTACCCCTCGGCGACCGCGTCGATCACCTGGTGCATCCCGGCCAGCGCGCTGTCCTGCCCGCCCGGCGAGGAGGGCCAGGCGGCCCGCGCCGCCACGAGGTGCGCGTCGACGAGCTGCCGCAGTCCGACGCCCGCCTCCGCCGCCCGCTCGCCCAGGGCCCGCCGCGAGTCCAGCTCGTCACGCGTGAGGCGGCGCCCGGTCGCCGCGACGTCCGCCAGGATCCCCGCGAACCCCCCGACGTACTCCCCGACGCTCTCGGCGCTCTCGACGTTCGTGTCGGACATCTCGTCCACGGCCACCCGAACCCCCGATTCCTGACGTCCCCCTGACGCCTTCTTGATGCCACCCCGCACGCCGACCCTAGAGAACGCCGGCCCGGCGGGCCAATGACGGGAACGCATGCCAGGAACCTTTGGCGGCCGGAGCGCGTAGGTCCCGTTAGTGCGCAAAACGTTCGAGGAGGGGTGGATGATCGGCAGGCGAACCGGCCGGGCCGTACGAGGGGGGCGTGGCCGCCTCGCGGCGGGCGGTGCCGCGGCCGGAGCCGCGTTGCTGCTCATGACGGGCTGTACGTCCTCCGGGGACGGCCCGGAGGAGAGCAGGGAGCGGGACCGTGGGAGCGGGCAGGCCGGCACCGGCGGCGCCGCCCGGTCCGCGTACTGGGTGAATCCGGACAGCAACGCGGCCAAGGCGATGCGCGTCCACAAGGAGCGCGGCGAGGACGAGAAGGCCGCCCTGGTCAAGAAGATCGCGGAGCAGCCCGTCGGCGCCTGGATCCGCCCCGAGGACCCGGAGGGCGAGACCCGGAAGGTCACCAGGGCGGCGGCGGACGCGGGCCAGAGCGCGCTCCTCGTGCTCTACAACATCCCGCACCGCGACTGCGGCCAGTACTCGCAGGGCGGCTTCGGCACCGCCGCCGAGTACCGCGCGTTCGTCGACAAGGTCGCCGAGGGCATCGGCGACCGCAGAGCCACCGTCATCGTCGAGCCCGACTCGATCCCGCACCTGCTCCAGGACGGCTGCACGCCCGGGAAGTTCCACAAGGAGCGGTACGACCTGCTGAAGGGCGCCGTCGAGCGCATGAAGGAGCAGCCCCGCACGAAGGTGTACCTCGACGCGGGCAACCCCGGCTGGACCCGCGACCCGGGCGCCCTGGTGGAGCCCCTGAAGCGCGCGGGCATCGACCAGGCGGACGGCTTCTCGCTCAACGTGTCGAACTTCGAGACGACGAAGGCCAACATCGCCTACGGCCGCCGCCTCTCGCCCATGATCGGCAACAAGCCCTTCGTCATCGACACCAGCCGCAACGGGAACGGGCCGGTGAAGGGCGCCCAGGACGAGGAGGCCTGGTGCAACCCGAAGGGCCGCGCCCTGGGCGAGAAGCCCACCACCCGCACGGGCGAGAAGGGCGTGGACGCCTATCTCTGGATCAAGCGCGCCGGTGACTCCGACGGCGAGTGCCAGGGCGGCCCGAAGGCCGGGAGCTGGTTCCCGGACCGGGCGCTGGAGCTCGCGAAGAACGCGCGCCACTGATGGCGGCGCCGACCTTCGGCGCGCACCTGCGCGCCGCCGCGGCGCGTGCCCTCGCGGAGTTCCCCGCGGAGGCCGCGCCGGGGACGTACGCGGTGACGTTCCGGATCGACAGCGTCGACCAGGACCCCCGCTTCCCGTACCTCGCGGTCGGTTACACGACGGAGGACGAGGTCGCCCGGCTGCTGGACGGGCCGGGCGCCCCCGGCCCCTGGGAGGCCCGCTGGAGTTACGCGTATTTTCCGCCGTCCGGCCTGGAGGGCGTCCGCGTCGCCGGGCACGACGCGGAGCGCGACCCGGAGGGCGCCGCGCTGCACCTGCGCGAGACCCGGGAGCGGGGCCTCTGGTACGAGGAGGGGGACCCGGCGGAGGACGAGCGCGGGGAGCGGCTGGAGGAGGAGTTCCGCGAGCTGTGCGTCCAGGTCGCGCGCGGGCTCCACGAGGACGGCCGGATAGAGGCCGCGCTGGGGCGCCCGCTGCCGGTGGTGCTCTACGACATGTTCGACCCGGACGCCATGTTCGCCCTCACCCGCGCCGCCAACCCGCCGGAGCTGGTCGCCGACTTCCTGACGGAGGACCCGGATCCGGACGGGCTCTGAGCACCCGTAGGCCCGGACGGGGCGTGAGACGCGGGCCGCGGGCGACCGGGACTCACGCGTTCCCCCGCAGCTCCTCCACCGCGAGGCGTGCCGCCGCGCCGATCACCGCGTCGGCGCGCGGGAGTTTGCTGTCGGCGCGCGCCGCCTGTGTGAAGACCACGGCCGTGTACGTGCTCCCGTCGGCCAGCTCGACCACCCCGGCCTCGTGGCGCATCGCGCCGAACGTGCCCGTCTTGCCGGACACCTTCACGTCGTCGTACGGGAACCCGGAGCCGAGCCGGTGCCCCCAGGCCTGCCGGCCCATGGTCTCCCGCATGAACGCGCAGCTCTCCGCCGAGGCCGCCTCGTCCGTCCAGATCGCGCGCAGCAGACGGGCCATGTCGGCGGGGGAGGCGGACGCCTTGGAGATCGGGTTGTAGACGCCGGGCGGCACCGTCACGTCGTTGTCCGAGATCCGCGCCAGCGCCGCCCGCAGCGTCGGGGAGCCGGTCTCGGTCATGAGCTGCGCGAACGTGTTGGCGACGCCCCCGTGCACCTGGGTGTCCGTCATGCCCAGGTCCCGGCACAGCTCTTCGACGGGCCCGGCGCCGACCCGGCGGTGCACGGCGTCGGCGGCGGTGTTGTCCGAGACGGACATCATGAGGAGCACCAGGTCGCGCAGCGACATCGTGACCGGGTCCCGCATGACCGAGACGCCGGTCGGCCCCGGCAGCCGGTCCTCGGGGCCGATCGTCACGGGCTGCCGGGGGTCGAGCGCCCCCGCGTCCGTCATCCGGCAGAAGGCAGCCATCAGCGCCACCTTGTAGACCGAGCCGACGGGGACCGGCTCGTCGGGGTCGAGGGTCACGCATGCCGCCGGGCGGCGCAGCTCGGCGACGTGCAGCCAGCCGCGTACGCCCGCGTCGTCGAACATCCCGCGCAGCGTGCGCCGCACGGAGCTCTCCCAGCGCGTCACGCCGCTCACCGCTCCTCCCCCGGGAGGCCGCCGCCGGTACGCGGCCCCTCCGGCGTACGCGGCCCCTCCGGCGTACGCGGCCCCTCCGGCGTACGCGGCCCCTCCGGCGTACGCGGCGCGTGCGGACCGTCATGCGCGGCCGACCCGTGCGGCGCGCCCGGCCTGCCCGGCTCGCCCGTCCCGTCCGGCCCGTCCGTGCCGGACCCGTCCGGCCCGCCCGTCCCGTCCGGCCCCCGGTCGTGCGCCTCCTGGGCGCGTGCCTGGAGGGAGAGCGTCTCGACCAGCAGCCGTGCGGTCTGCTCGACCTCCTCTCCGTCCTCCCGCCGCGCGTCCCACACCACCCGCAGCCGCAGCGGCAGCGGCGGCGAGACCGCCGGGGCGCGGACGACGCCGTGGGCGGCCAGCGTGGCGTCGGCCGTGACCAGCACCGCCTGCCCCGCGGCGACCAGCGCCAGCCCGGCGCGCTCGTCGGAGACCGTCACCGTCTCGACGCGCCGCCCCCGGCTGGCGAGGGTGTCCACGAACAGGTCGTACGCGGCGGGCGCCTCCTCGCGCGGCCGTACGGCCACCGGCAGCCGTCGTACGTCCCCCGGCCGGCCCCCGGCGGGCTCCTCGGGGGAGAGGAGCCAGGTCGGCATGAGGATCACGCGGCCCGCGCCCAGCCCGTGCAGCACCGAGGGGTGGCGGACGACGGCGAGGTCGAGGCGCCCGGACTTCGTCTCGGACAGCAGCGTCGCCGTCGGCGCCGTCGTCACCGCGATCCGGCCGCTCTCCCCGGCACGGACGGGAGCCGAGGCCACGGCCGCCGCGACCGCCGCGGGCACCTCGGGGGCGAGCCCGAGCCGGAGCCTGCGCCCGTCGGCGCGCTCGCGGTCCCCGGCCTCGCGCAGCTCGGTGAGCGCCGCCAGCGCGCGGCGGGCGTGCGGCAGCAGCAGCGAGCCCTCGTCGGTGAGCGTGACGCCCCGGGCGCGTTCGAAGAGCCGGACGCCGAGCAGCGCCTCCAGGCGCCGCAGTCCCTGGGAGAGGGGCGGCTGGGTGATGCCCACGCGCTGCGCGGCGGCGCCGAAATGCTCCTCCTCCGCCAGCGCGACAAAGATTTCCAGATGGCGTTCCGTGAGCAAGGCAGCCCCTGACGTGCCCGAATATCGAAAGGGAATCGTGTGCGTGTCGAGAGTGTATTCGACACGACCGGCCCCCGGGACTTCACTGAGCCTCAGCCGCGGTACAGCGAAGGAGGCCGTTTTGTCGCAATCGCACCCGGAGCATCCGGACGGACCGCACCTGGCGCCCCCGACAGGTCCGGAGAACTCCCCGCTGTACCGTGCGCCCCGCCCCGGCGGCCGGAAGCGGCTCGCCGGCGTCATCGCCCTGGCCGTGGTGGTGCTGGCGGGCGGCGGCTACGCCGGATACCGGCTCCTCGGCGACGAGTCCGCCGACCCGAGGGTCACGGCGGCGGGGGAGCGCTTCGACCGCTTCCTGCGCGCCTGGCAGGCGAACGAGCCGGGCCGCGCGGGCTCGTACACCGACAGCCCGGACAGCGCCGAGTCGCTCCTCGAATCGGTCATGACCAACCTCGACCCGAGCCGTACGCGCATCACCGCCGAGGACGGCGGGACGAAGGACGGGGGTCAGGTCGGCATCCCGTTCACCGTCTCGATGCGGATCCCCGGCGCGGGCACGTACGAGTGGCGGTCCGAGGCGCGGATGCGCGAACGCTCGGGCACCTGGACCGTCGCGTTCCGCTCCTCGACCGTGCACCCGGAGCTGCGCTCGGGCCAGACCCTCGCGCTCTCCAACCGCGCCAACCGCGCGAGGATCCTCGACCGCGAGGGCGACCCGCTGGAGGCCGCCTCGCTCACCGGCTCGGTCGACGAGAAGAGCGGCAAGGGGGTCTCGGGCCTCGAAGCCCGTTATGACGACCGGCTCTCCGGCGGCAAGGGCCCGCACAAGGCCGTCGTCGTCGCCGACCGGAACAGCGGACAGGCCGTCCGTACGCTCTCCAAGGTCGAGAAGGCCAAGGGCAAGCCCGTGCGGACGACCATCGATCCGCGCGTGCAGCGGGCCGCGGCCGACGCGCTGGGCAAGGTGAAGAAGAACGCGGCACTCGTCGCCGTCGACCCGCGGAACGGGGACATCCTCGCCGCCGCCAACAAGCCCGGCGGCATGAACCGGGCGCTGGAGGGCCGCTATCCGCCGGGCTCCACGTTCAAGGTCGTCACCACCGCCGCGCTCCTGCAGAAGGGCATGCGGCCCTCGGACCCCGCGCCCTGCCCCAAGTTCGCACACGTGGACGGGCAACGCTTCGAGAACCAGGGGAAGTTCACGCTGCCGAAGGGCTCGACGTTCGAGGACGCGTTCGCCGAGTCCTGCAACACCTTCTTCGTCGGCGCCCGCGACCGGCTCTCCGACTCGGCGCTGCGCGACACCGCGCGCGCGTTCGGCGTCGGCGGCCGATGGGACGTCGGCACGACGACGTACGACGGCAAGGTCCCCGTCAACAACGGCGCCAACGACAAGGCCGCCGCCGTCATCGGCCAGGCACGGGTGCAGGCCTCGCCGCTGGTGATGGCCTCGCTCGCGGCCACGGTGAAGAGGGGCACGTTCGCCCAGCCGGTGCTGGTGCCGGACGAGGTGGACGAGAAGTACAAGGCGCCCGGGAAGCTCTCCCCGAAGGTCGCCTCCGACCTGCGCGCCCTGATGCGCGAGACGGTGACCTCCGGCTCCGGGCACGCGCTCAAGGGACTGCCGGGCACGCCGCACGCCAAGACGGGCACCGCCGAGTTCGGCACCGACGACCCGCCCCGTACCCACGCCTGGATGATCGGCTACCAGGGCGACGACGACCTCGCCTGGGCGGTGCTCCTGGAGGACGGCGGCTCGGGCGGCTCGGACGCGGGCCCGGTGGCGGCCCGCTTCCTGAAGAACCTCGCACGCTGACGACGACGAGAGACACGCCGACGACGAGAGAGGCGAGGGGCGACAGGGCCCTCGCACAGAAAGGAAGCACACCGTGCACTCCACCCTCACCCGGCGCAGGGTCCTCACCCTGGGCGCCGGAACGGCCGCGGCGCTGACCACGCTCACCGTCGCCGCGCCCGGCACCGCGACCGCGACGCCGACGGGGCAGTCGACGGGGCAGCCGCGGGGGAAGTCGGCCGGGGCCGCCGGGCTCGAACACCGGTTCAGCGCGCTGGAGAAGGAGTACGCGGCCCGGCTCGGCGTCTTCGCCCTCGACCCGTCCACGGGCGCGACGGTCGCCCACCGCGCCCGGGACCGCTTCCCGCTCTGCTCCGTCTTCAAGGCGCTCGCCGCCGCCGCGGTCCTGCGCGACCTCGACCACCACGGCGAGTTCCTCGCGAAGCGCCTCCACTACACGGCGGCGTACGTCCGCAAGTCCGGCTACTCGCCCGTGACCGGCAAGGCCGAGAACATCGAGCACGGCATGACGGTCGGCGAGCTGTGCGCTGCCACCGTCGGCGAGAGCGACAACACGGCGGGGAACCTGCTGCTCCAGCAGCTCGGCGGCCCCACGGCCATCACCCGCTTCAGCCGCTCGCTGGGGGACCGCGAGACGCGCCTCGACCGCTGGGAGCCGGAGCTGAACTCCGCCGAGCCCTGGCGCGAGACCGACACCACCACCCCGCGCGCCCTCGGCGGGACCCTCGGACGGCTGCTGCTCGGCAGTGCCCTCGAACGCCCCGACCGCGAACGGCTCACCGGCTGGCTCGTCGCCAACACCACCAACACGGAACGCTTCCGCGAGGCCCTCCCCGGCTGGACCCTCGCGGACAAGACGGGCGGCGGCAGCGCGTACGGGGTCGCGAACGACGCGGGCGTCGTACGGCCCCCTGACGGCCCTCCGCTCGTCCTCGTGATCCTCTCCGCCAAGCACGACCCGCAGGGCCCGACGGACAACCCGCTGGTGGCCCGCGCCGCGCGGCTGGCGGCTCATTCACTGGTCGCCGGACGCCCCTGAGCGCGACGCCGCGCGGCCGACGAGCTGCCGGGCCTGCGTACGGGCGTGGTCGAAGGCCTCGGGGAAGACCTGGAGGCCGTACGCGACGAGGGCGCCCTCGTACAGCAGGGTGAGGGTGCGGCCCGACTCCTCGTCCCCGGCCAAGTCGGCGAAGAGGTCGCGCATCCACCGCTTGTGGCCCGTGATCACCGCGTACGCGGGGTGGGCGGGGTCGCTGATCTCCGCGTGCGCGTTGACCATCGAGCAGCCCTTGCCGCCCTCCCGCTCCGCCCAGTCGCGGGCCGCGACGAAGACGGCGTCGATCCGCTCGCCCGCCGGGGCCCCTTCCCGCGCTTCCAGCCGCTCGGCCAGGAACGCCCGCCAGCGCTCGTCGCGCCCCGCGAGGTACTCGACGACGAGCTGCTCCTTCGAGCCGAAGCGGTCGTAGAGCGTCTTCTTCGTGATCCCGGCCTCGGCCGCGATCAGATCGACCCCGACCGCGTGGATCCCGTGCGCGTAGAAGAGCCGCTCGGCGGCCCGGAGGGCGCGCCGCGCGGCGGGTGTCAGCTCGACCCGGTGCGGCTTCTTGGTGGTCATGACACCAGAGTAAACCCATCTGTATAGTGGGCGCCGAGAGGTATACAGATCGGTTTACTCGTCCGAGGTGCTGACCATGAACGTCCTCCTGTCCGTGGCCTTCGTGATCACCTGGAGCTCCGGCTTCATCGGCGCGAAGCTCGGGGCGGGCAGCGCGAGCGCCGTCACGCTGCTGATGTGGCGCTTCCTGCCGCTGGCCCTCGCGCTGCTGGCCGCCGCGGCCCTCGCCCGGCACATCCGCCGCCGTCGCCACCCCCGTGACGGCCCCGGCCGTACGCTCAGCGCCCGTACGGTCGGACGGCAGGCCGTCATCGGGCTGCTCTCCCAGAGCGGCTATCTGCTGACCGTCTACTGGGCCATCCAGCTCGGCGTCTCCAGCGGCACGACCGCGCTCATCGACGGCACGCAGCCCCTGGTGGCGGGTGCGTTGCTGGGCCCGCTGCTCGGCCAGTACGTCACCCGTTCCCAGTGGCTCGGCCTCCTGCTCGGGCTGGCGGGCGTCGCCCTCGTCACCACGGCGGACGCGCACTCGGGTACGAGTACGGACGTGGCCTGGTGGGCGTATCTCGTCCCGTTCCTCGGCATGCTGTCGCTCGTCGCGGCCACCTTCCTGGAGCGCCGCGCCCGCGCCGACGTCCCGCCGATGACGGCGCTGACCCTCCACAGCACGGTGAGCGCGGCCGTCTTCTCCGCGCTGGCGCTGGCGACGGGGGACGCGCTGCCGCCCGCGACGGCCGAGTTCTGGACGGCGGTGACCTGGCTCGTGGTCCTCTCGACCTTCGGCGGCTACGGCCTCTACTGGCTGCTGCTGCGCCGCTCGGGCGTCACCGCCGTGAACACCCTGATGTTCCTGATGGCGCCGGTCACGGCGGTCTGGGGCGCGCTGATGTTCGGCGAACCCTTCGGCCTCCAGACGGCCTTCGGGCTCGCGGTGGTGATCGCCTCGGTCCAGGTCGTACGGCGGGGCGAGAGGCGGCCGGAGCGCCGGGTGTCGCTGACGCCGGGGCCCGCGCGCCCGTCCGGCGCCTCCGCCTTCCTCGGCGAACTGACCCGCGCCCGCAGGGTGATGCGCGGGGGCCGGTGACGGCGCGGACGCGGGGTCACCGTCCGCCGAGGCTGCTGCCCCCGTCGACGTCGAGGACGTGCCCGGTGATGAACCCCGCGTCCTCCGACAGCAGGAACGCGACGGCCGCGGCGACGTCCTCGGGCGTGCCCAGGCGCCCCAGCGGGATCGACGCGAGGGCCGCGCGCTCGCCCTCGCTGCCGACTGGCCGCGCGCGGCGGAAGAGTTCGGTGGCGGTGGGGCCGGGGGACACGGCGTTCGACGTGATGCCGTCCGGCGCCAGCTCCAGCGCCCACGCACGGGTGCAGCCGACCAGCGCGCTCTTGGCCGCCGCGTAGGACGTACGGTCCCGCGCGCCGTACGTCGCCCGCGAGGTCACGTTGACGATCCGCCCGAAGCCCGCCGCGCGCATGCCCGGCACGAGGGCCTGCGTGATCTGCACGGAGGCGCGCAGGTTCAGGTCCACGACCTGCCCGAGAGCCGCCAGCTCCAGTTCTTCGAGGGGCTGGGGGAGCGCGATGCCCGCGTTGTTCACGACGCGGGTGACCGTACGCCCCCGGGCCGCCTCCGCCAGCATGCGCGCGGTGTCCTCGACGTCGGAGAGATCGCAGCGCAGGAACGTGCCGGGGAAACCGTCCTCGGGCTCGTTCCTCGCCACCCCGACGACCCCGTACCCCGCCTCCGCGAGCCTCCGCGAGACCGCCAGCCCGATGCCCTTCCCGGCGCCGGTCACCAGCACGTGTCCCCTGTCGTCCATCCCCTGGAACCCATCCACGAACTTCCCCTTCCTTTGGGGAGGATGGTACGAATGTTGCCGGTGGAGCCAGACTGGCGAAGAGCGTCGGCACCGGCGCCGTTGGCCAGCGACGGACGTTGTGGCTTCAGAGGGGAACCCACCACCGTGTTTCAGCTCGGCGCGGACGACCCGCGCAGCATTGGCTCGTACGAGATCGTCGGCAAGCTCGGCGAGGGCGGTATGGGCACCGTCTACAAGGGCCGTTCGCGCGGCGGCCGTTCGGTCGCGGTGAAGGTGGCCAAGCCGGAACTCGGCGCCGACCCGGACTTCCGCGCCCGGTTCCGCACGGAGATCGAGGCCGCGCAGCGCGTCGGCGGCTTTCACACGGCCCAGGTCATCGACGCAGACCCGGACGCGGTCCCGCCGTGGATGACGACCGCCTTCATACCCGGCCGTACGCTCGCGCGCGCCATCGGCGAGGACGGGCCGATGGACGAGGAGCGGCTGTGCGCGCTCGGCGCGGCGCTCGCCGAGGCGCTCCAGGCCATCCACGGCAACGACCTGGTCCACCGCGACCTCAAGCCCGCCAACATCATCCTCAGCGACGACGGCCCGCGCGTCCTCGACTTCGGCATCGCCCGCGCGCTGGAGGCCACCCGCTTCACCAACACCCATGTCTCCGTGGGCACTCCGGGCTTCTTCTCGCCCGAACAGGTCCAGGGCGACCGCGAGATCGGCCCCCCGGCCGACGTCTTCGCGCTGGGCGCCGTGCTCGTCCACGCCGCCGGGGGACGCCCGTTCGGCGAGGGCGACTCCATGACGCTGATGTACCGCGCGGTGCACAACGATCCGAACCTCACCGCGCTGCCCGCCTCCCTCCAGCCACTGGTGGCGGCCTGCATGGACAAGGAACCGGAGCGCAGACCCACGCCGGAGCAGGTGCTGGCCCATGTCGCCCCGCGACCGGGCGGCGACGGGGGCCCGGCCGCCGCCGGGGCCGTTGCCGGTGTGCCCGCGCCCGCGCCCGGGGGCGCGTTCGGCCCGGCGCCGAGCGTGTTCACGGACGTACGGGAGGAGGGGGCGCCGGAGCTGGCGCCGGAACCGGAGTCGGAGCGGGAGCGGGAACCGGCCGTGGCCCGGGCCTCCTCGGGGCGGACCCCGGCACCGGCACCGGCCGCGACGCCCATGCCCATGCCCACGCCTGCGCCGACGCCCACGCCTGCGCCCGCATCAGCGCCGACGCCGACGCCGACCCCGGCCCCCGCGACGACGGGCCCCGCGACGACAGGCCCCGCGACGACGGGTCCCGTCTCCGGCGTACGGGCGCCCGCGGACCAGGTGACCTTCGTGCGCGGCAAGGTGTGGCGGACGCTGGTCTGCACGGTGTGGTCGCTCGCGTTCGCCGGGCTGACCGCGCCCATGGTCACCCTCCAGGCCCTGCACGAGAACGACCCCGGCTCCGTCTTCTACGAGCCGCTGCCGCTGGTCGTCCCGGTCAACACGGTCATGTGCGTGCTGTTCGTCCTCGCCGTGTGGGCGCTGTTCCCGTACCGCGTCACCGTCGACGCGGAGGGCGTCACGTACCGCCAGGGCGTCCGCACCGTGCGCGTCGGCTGGAACGAGGTGGCGGGGATCGAGCGGCGGAAGTCCTCCCTGGTGCTGCACCGGTCCGGAGGCGGCGGCTCCGTCACGGTCCGCAAGCCCCCCATGGGCGGCGGGCGGCACGCCGGACTGTCCGACGCGCTCGCGCGCTACGCGCCGCCGAGCGTCGTGATCCACGACTTCGCGACGACGGCGTCCTGAGGTCAAACCCTCAGCGGCCCGGCGCTCAGCGGTCCGGTCCGTAGTACAGCCGGAGGAACTCCTCCATCGCCGCGTCCACCCCGGCGCGGTCGCCGGTGGCGAGCAGGTCGAGCAGGAGGCCGCGGACGGTCGCGAGGCCCAGCCTCGCGCGGGCGCGGGCCGAGGCGGGATCCGCGCCCGCGGCGGTCTCGGCCGCCGCGAGCGGTTCCAGCCAGTCGGACACGAGGCCGTCCAGGACCCGGACGGCCTCGGGGCGTCCCCGTAGCGCGTATCCGCAGATTTCGAAGAAGAGCCGCTCCTGACCGGCCAGCCGAGGGTCCGTCAACTGCCGCCACAGCAGCCGCGCGACCTCCGTGGGCGCGAGGCCGCTCTCCTCGTGGAGCCGCGAGAGCAGGGCGCGCTGGCGCCGCTCCGACGTCCGGACGATCTCGGCGAGCAACTGCTCCTTGCTGCCGAAGTAGTGGATCAGCATCCGGTGACTGACGCCGATCGCGGCACCGAGACGGCGCAGGCTGAGGTCCGCGATGCCGTGCTCGGTGACGTGGTCGACGGCGGCGTCCACGAGCCGCGCCCGCCGGTCCTGGTCCTGGTCCTGGTCCTGGGCCCGATCCTGCTCCCCGGCGGCGTCGGTATGCGTCACCGCGGGAGTGTACCAATTGGTACATGGTCCATGTACCGTCTGGTACATGAGGCCCGTCACCGTGTCGATCGACGTTCCGCAGACGCCCGAGCAGGTCTACGACTTCCTCGACGTCATGGCTCACCACGAGCGCTTCACGAACCACTACATGACGGGCTGGCGCTACGAAGGCCCCGCCCGCGGCGTCGGCGCCCGCGCCACGGTCACGGCCGCCCTGGCGGGCGCGAAGGCCGACGTCGACATCGAGGTCGTCGAGGCCGAGGCGCCGCGCCGCATCGTCGAGCGCAACATCAGCGCGGGCGGCCGGCGCCGGGCTCACGGCACGTACACCGTCGAGCCGTTGGGCACCGGGGCCGGGGCCGGGGCCGGGGCCGGGGCCGGAGCCGGGAGCCGCGTCGCGTTCACCTATGCGTGGGAGAGCGCCCCACTCGCCGACCGCATGCTGGCCCCCTTCGTGCGCGCCACGATGCGCCGCGCGAACGGCACGGCAATGTGCCGCCTGGCAACGGAGCTGGCCCGCCACGCGTCGGCCACCGACTCCTGACGCCCGCCGGAGCGGGGGTCAAGGGGCGGTGGGCGGGGATCAGGGAGCCAGGGCGCGCAGCGCGTGGTCGACGAGCGACTCCAGCTCGGTGCCCCCGTGCAGGTCGCCCTGGTGCAGGAGCAGGCGGTAGTAGACCGGCCCGTACAGCAGCTCCATGGCCAGGTCGAGATCGGCGTCCGGGCTGATCTGGCCCGCCTCGCGGGCCTTGGCCAGGCGGGCACGGCCGTCGTCGATGCGCGGCTGGAAAAGGACCGTCTGCAGGCCGTGCGCCAGCTCCACGTTGTGGTGGGTGTCGGCGATCAGGCCTATCAGCGCGCGGCCGAAGCGCGGGCTGCCCAGCAGGCCGCGCAGCAGCGCCTCCATCTGGGTCAGCAGGTCCGCGCGCAGGTCCCCGGTGTCGGGGAAGCCCGAGACCGGGTCGGCGGCCTCGTGGAGCGCCTCCAGGACGACCGCGCCCTTCGAGGGCCACCAGCGGTAGATCGTCTTCTTGCTGACCCCGGCCCGCGCGGCGATGGCCTCCACGGTCACCGGCCCGTACCCGTGCTCGGCGCACAGGTCGAGGGTGGCGTCGAGGATCGCGCGGCGGCTCCTCTCGCTGCGGCGCTGTGGATCGGGCTGCCGGGATTCCGGCGGGCTGGGTTCCGGCTGACTGGGCATGACCCCACTCTACTGGAAACGACACGGGTCGTGTTGACAAGGGTCCATGCGGCGGGGCACGCTTCACGGCAGATGGCGACACGGCACGTGTCGTGTATCGAGTAAGTCTGTCGAACTCTTTGTGGAAGAAGGGAAGTTCGCATCATGGCGCGCTTCACGGACAAGGTCGTCCTCGTCACGGGCGGCAATTCGGGTATGGGCAGGGCCACGGCCGAGCGGCTCGCGGCCGAGGGGGCCGCGGTGGTCATCGGCGCGCGCCGCAAGGACATCGGCGACGAGGTCGTCGCCGGGATCCGTGCGGGCGGGGGACGCGCGGTGTTCGTCCCGGCCGACGTCACCGTCGAGGAGGACTGCGCGCGGCTGGTCGAGACCGCCGTCACCGAATTCGGCCGCCTGGACGGGGCGTTCAACAACGTCGGCGGCATGAACGCCTTCGGCCCCGTGCCCGACATCGCCGCGACCGACTGGCACGCGGACCTGGAGGCCAACCTGACGAGTGTCTTCTACGGGCTGAAGTACCAGATCCCGGCACTCCAGGCCGCGGGCGGCGGCGCGGTGGTCAACAACGCCTCGAACCTGGGAGTGACCGGCACCCCGACCGTCGCCGCGTACGTGGCCGCCAAGCACGGCGTGGTCGGCCTGACCCGCGCCGCAGCGCTGGAGAACGCCACGGCGGGGATCCGGGTCAACGCCCTGGTCACCGGCGGCGTCGACACCCCCTTGTTCGCCCAGACGATGGGCGCGACACCCGAGGGCCGGGCCCAGGTGGAGGGCATGCTCCCGGTCGGCCGCCTGGCACAGCCCGACGAGATAGCGGCGTTCGTCGCCTTCCTCCTGAGCGACGAGTCCCGCTTCATCACAGCCGGCGCCCTCGCCATCGACGGGGGCATCACGGCCCAGTGACGGCCCCGGGGCCGTGCCGCGACCGCTCGTACGATCCGGTTCGGCCCCCGGCCCCCGGCCCGGCACCCGGCCCGGTGGGCAGATGCCCTTCCCGTTGCCCCCCTCGCAGTGCGCGAGGGGGGCTTCGAGCTTGTTTCGCGCGATCGGTGCGGGATGAGTACCGCTGGCTGACGGGTGGAACATGAGATGTGTAAGACGTGTGTTCCCCATGCCTCCCCACGCCTGGCGCGGGCGGCGGGCGGCGGGGGCGAGGTCGGCCTGAGGGAGTGAAGCCATGCGCTGCTCGGTCTCGTGCGCCGCTTCCCGGCGCTGTCGGAGGTGGGCGAGCGGTTGCCGCCCCTTTCCGGGGCTGGATCCTGCCGCACCAGCATGCCTCGCGGATGACGATCCGCTCACGAACTAGCGGATTTTTTCTCCCAGAGAGAGTGAAACCCCTATTGTCGGTGCGCATTCGGCCAGGTTGCCAAGCTGTGGGCACGCTGGCGTCACCTGAGTTCTCGTACAGCCGGAGACCCCCATGGCCGAACAGGCGAGGCAGCGCTCCCTCACGCTTTCCATCCTGCCGTTCGCGGTGATGGCGATCGTCGCCGTGATCGACTTCACGGCGGGCCCGGGCGTGGGCTTCCTGCCTCTGGTCTCGCTGGGCCCGGCCTTCGCCACTCTGGCCGGGAGCTGGCGCCGTACGGCTCTCGTCGGCGCCCTGGCGCTGGCCCTGTGCACCGAACTGGCGATTCAGAATGACCTGTGGGGCGAGCGGCGCGGCTATACCGCGCTGGCCTCGGTCGCCGGTGTCACGGTGGCCGGGGCGATCGTCGCGATCGCCCGGCAGCGGCGGATGACCGAGCTGGCGCATGTCCGTTCCGTCGCCGAAGTCGCCCAGCGGGTGCTCCTGCGGCCCGTTCCCCGGCACGCGGGGAACCTTCGCGTCGCCGTCTCCTACACCTCAGCCGCGGCCGAGGCCCGCATCGGCGGCGACCTGTACGAAGTCGTCGCCTCGCCCCGCGGCGTCCGCGTCATCGTCGGTGACGTCCAGGGCAAAGGGCTGGAGGCGGTCGAGACGGTGGCCGACATCCTCGGCGCGTTCCGCGAGGCCGCGCACGACGAAGCCGACCTCGTCGCCGTCAGCGCCCGGCTGGAACGGGCCGCCGAGCGGCAGTTGACCGGGGAGAAGTTCTGCACGGCGGTGCTCGCCGAGGTCACCGACAAGCGCAGCGTCACCATGCTCAATCATGGCCACCCGCCCCCGCTGCTCGTCCGCCCCGACGGCGAGGTCCGCCTCATCGAACCACCGAGACCCGCCCTCCCCTTGGGGCTCGGCGCCCTGGACGCGGAGGGCCCGCGCCCGTTCCGGGTGGACTTCGTCCCCGGCGACCAGATACTGCTGTACACCGACGGTGTCTCCGAGTCCCGCGACCGGGCCGGCCGTTTCTACCCGTTGGAAGAACGCGGACTGCTGCTCAAGGAACCGGATCCGGAAGACGCGCTGGCCACGCTGCGCGCCGACCTGGTGGAGCACAGTGCGGCACCGCTGCACGACGACGCCGCGATGCTGCTCCTGCGCTACCACGGGGCGTAGACGAACGGCCCCGGCAGGCCGACAGGTTCAGTCGCCCGGCTTCTGGCCCCGGTTCGGCATCTGCGGCGACTTGGCAGCCTCGGCCTCGGCCTTGGCCTCGTTCACGGCAGCGGCGGCCTCCTTGGCGGCCGCGTCGGAGTCGAACGAGAGGGGCGGGCCCGCCTCCAGCTCCGGGGTCTCGCCCGTGTCCGAGGCGTCGTCCGCGTCGGCGGCGGCCGCGCTCTCACGTCGCGTGGATTCGGGGAGCCCCGTCGCCGACTGGTCGCCGAACGCGCTGGTGACGGTGCGGACCGCCTCGGTCAGCTCCCCGGGGATCACCCAGAAGGTGTTGTTGTCGCTCTGGGCCAAGTGCGGCAGCGTTTCCAGGTACTTGTAGGCCAGGACCTTCGGGTCGGCGTTGTTGCGGTGAACGGCCTGGAAGACGCGCTCCACCGCCTTTGCCTCGCCGTCGGCCCGCAAGATCATGGCCTGCTGTGTGCCCTGCGCCTCCAGGATGTCCTTCTGCTTCGTACCTTCCGCGGTGAGGACCTTGGCCTGCCGTTCCCCTTCGGCGTGCAGGATGGCCGCGCGCTTGTCACGCTCGGCCCGCATCTGCTTCTCCATCGCTTCCTTGATGGTGTTCGGCGGATCGATGGCCTTGATCTCGACACGGTTCACCCGGATCCCCCACTTGCCGGTGGCGTCGTCGAGGACGGCACGGAGCCGGTTGTTGATCTCCTCACGCGAGGTGAGGGTCCCCTCCAGGTCCATGCTGCCGATGACGTTCCGCAGTGTGGTCACGGTGAGCTGGTCGATCGCCTGCAGATAACTGGCGACCTCGTACGCCGCCGAACGCGGGTCGGTGATCTGGTAATAGAGCACGGTGTCGATGTTCACCACGAGGTTGTCCTCGGTGATCACCGGCTTGGGGTCGGACGAATACACCTGCTCCCGCACGTCGAGTTTGGTGTTGACGCGGTCCGCCACCGGCAGGACAAAATTCAGGCCGGGCTGCAGAGTTCGGTGATATCGGCCGAATCGCTCGATGTTGTAGCGGCGCGCCTGCGGCACGATCCGGACGGTGGAGATCACGAGGAAGACGATGACGATCGCCGCTACAAGAATAGGAATGACAAGCGGATCCACAATTCCTCCATCGGTTATTTTTCAGGCACTCATGGAAGGAGTTCGTGGGGGTAGACGATAGCTGTAGCGCCTTCGATCTCCATTACATCCACAAGTGCTCCTACCGGGATCACCTGGCTTTCATCGAGAGAACGCGCTGACCAGTCTTCGCCGGAAAGTTTGACGAGGCCGCGGGTCGCGGTGACCTCCTGCAGGACCTCGGCCCGCTTCCCGATCAGTGCGTCGCTGCCCTCTCGCGTAACGGGCGACTGCGTCATGTGCCGCAGCGCGACGGGCCGGACGACGAGAAGGCCCGCTGCCGCTGTCACTCCCAGGGCCACGAGCTGGCCCAGAATTCCGATGCCCACACCGGCGACCACGGCGGTGACCAGTGCGGCGCCCGCCAGCAGCCCGAAGACCAGTGTCAGAGTGAAAAACTCCGCGGCACCGAGTGCCGCAGCGGCGAGCAGCCAGAGAAACCACGGCATCGAATCAGCCTCCCTCAGGGGACTTGCCTCCCAATCTACCTCCCGGAACACCGGGCGGAACAGAGGAAGCAACTGGGGCGCGCTTGTGCCGCGATCATGCCGCTTGTACACGGCTCAGAGGTCTGTACACCGCCACCGTGCGGACATGGAGATCCTCTGCCGTTCTGGAAAGGGAATATCTCCATTGAAATGCGGCTGAATGCCGAAGTCCCGCGGCGCGCTGTCGTTCTTCGACGTGGGCCACGCACAGCACGGTGGGCAGGCCCGGTGACGGTGCCTGTGCCCGCCCGAGGCGGGCCGGAGGGGTGGAACCCGCAGTGCGCGAGGGGGGACTCGAACCCCCACGTCCGAAGACACCGGCACCTAAAGCCGTCCCGTCTACCAATTCCGGCACTCGCGCGCGCTCGTATCGTACTGCGGGGCGGCGGGGAGGGAGGGGGAGAGGGTCAGAAGGACGGCTCGTGGGTCTGGGCGCGGGCGAGTTCGCGGGCCTCTTCCTCCGTGCTGACCGAGGGCGGCGAGCCCTCCAGGGGCCGGCCCGAGGTCTCCTTCATGCACAGGACCGCGATGATGCCGAGCACGGCGGCGCCGGAGGAGTAGTAGGCGGGGGCCAGCTTGTTGCCCGTGCTGTCGACCAGGAACGTCATGATGCCGGGAGCCGTGCCGCCGAAGACGGACGTGGCGACGTTGTAGCCGATGGAGAGCGAGCCGTAGCGGACGTCCGTGGGGAAGAGCGCGGGCAGTGTCGCGGACATCGTGCCCAGCAGACACACCAGGCAGGCGCTGAGCATCAGCATCCCGCCGAGCACCGCCAGGAAGCTGCCCTGCTGGAAGAGGGCGAAGGCCGGGACGGTCAGGACGAGGAAGCCGAGCATGCCCGCGAGGAGGACCGGCTTGCGGCCGAAGCGGTCGTTGAGATGGCCGACCCGCTGGAGGACCGTCATCATCGCGAGCATGGCGATGATGGCCGCGACCAGCTCCATCGAGTCCTTGTAGTCCAGCTCGCTGGTCAGATACGCGGGCATGTACGAGAGCAGCATGTAGTCGGTGACGTTGTACGCCGCGACCAGGCCCACGCAGAGCAGCAGCGTGGGCCACTGCTCGGCGAAGATCGTCTTCAGCTCCTTCTGCGGCACGTTCTCCGACAGCTTGGGCTCCGCGGCCTGCTCGCGGCCGGCCTCGGGGGAGTGGGACAGCTCGGCGGCGCGCTTCTGGAACGCGGGTGTCTCGTCGAGCCTCATCCGCAGATAGAGGCCGACGGCGCCGATCGGGCCGCCGACCAGGAAGGGGATGCGCCAGCCCCAGTCGAGCATCCCCTGCTCGCCCAGCGTGGTGTTCAGGACGAGGACGAGCGCGGCCGCGCCCGTGTAGCCGGTGAGGGTGCCCAGCTCCAGGAAGCTGCCGAAGTAGCCGCGGCGCTTGTCGGGGGCGTACTCGGCGATGAACGTGGCGGCGCCGCCGTACTCGCCGCCCGTCGAGAAGCCCTGCACGACGCGGCAGAGCAGGAGGAGGATCGGCGAGGCGATGCCGATCGAGTCATAGCTCGGGATGAGGCCGATGCAGAAGGTGCCCGCCGCCATCAGCATCATCGTGAGCGCGAGGACCTTCTTCCGGCCGACGCGGTCGCCGAGCGGGCCGAAGAAGAGCCCGCCCAGCGGCCTGACCAGGAAGGACGCCGCGAACGCGGTGAAGGACGCGAGGAGCTGGGTGCTGCCCCCGCCGGGGAAGAAGACCTTGCCGATCGTGACCGCGAGATAGGCGTAGATCCCGAAGTCGAACCACTCCATCGCGTTCCCGACGGCCGCCGCCTTTGTGGCCCTGCGTACCGTCGCCTCGTCGGTGACCGTGATGTCGCTGCGGCGGATTCTGGGACTCAGCCGCCGCTTGACGGCACGGAAGAGGGCGCGGTGCCGCTTGACGGCGGCCGGGTCGGGGGGATTCGGCGCCTCGGTACTCATGGATCATGAGTACCGCACACATCCACCCTTATGCGGCAATTGATACGCCAGTGGCGGTCAGGCCCCCTGCTCCTCCAGGCCCAGGTCGCGAATGAGCTTGGCGACGTGCCCGGTCGCCTTGACGTTGTAGAGCGCGCGCTCGACCTTGCCCTCCTCGTCCAGGATCACGGTCGAGCGGATGACGCCGGTGACCGTCTTCCCGTAGAGCTTCTTCTCGCCGAAGGCGCCGTACGCCTCCATCGTCTCCTTGCTGGGGTCGCCGACGAGCGTGACCCGCAGGTCCTCCTTCTCGCGGAACTTCGCGAGCTTCTCCGGCTTGTCGGGGGAGACGCCGATGACGTCGTACCCCTGCCCGGCGAGCAGGTCGAGGTTGTCGGTGAAGTCGCACGCCTGCTTGGTGCAGCCGGGGGTCAGCGCCGCGGGGTAGAAATAGACGATCACCTTGCGGCCGCGGTGGTCCGCGAGCGAGACCTGCTTCCCGTCGGCGTCGGGCAGCGTGAAGTCGGGCGCGGTGTCGCCGGGCTGGAGTCGCTCGCTCATCTGGTCTCCGTCTCCTCGAACGTGTGCGGCCGGGGCGCGGCCGGGTCGGACAGCGGCCGAGCGTAGCCCGACGGCGCCGATCGGGGGTGCCGTGGGGCGCGTGACCCGGTGAACTGACAGGATGTGGTCCATCAGCCACGGTATGACGGACGACTGACAGCGACGGAGGCAGCGCGGTGCCGGAAGCCAGGACCCCCGCGGACATCGAGGCGGACATCGTCCGCAGGCGGCAGGAGCTCGCCGCCTCGCTGGACGAGATCGCCGTCCGTGTCCATCCCAAGACGATCATGGGCGACGTGAAGGCGAAGGCGTCCGCCGCGGTGGACAGGACCGCCGGGCGCGCGTACGTCGCGGCGAACCGTGCCCTCACGGACGTACGGGCGCAGTTCGTCGGCGAGGACGGGGCTCCGCGCATGGAGCGCGTCGTTCCCGTCGCGCTGGTGACCGTCGCCGTCGTGGGCGGCCTCTTCGCGCTCTCGGCTCGGCGTCGGCGCGGCTGAGCGTCTGGGATACGGTGTCGTGCCGTGAGCTCCGAGACGCCTGAATCCGCACACGCGCAGCACCATGACAAGCTGCCCATCCGTATGCTGCACGACCGCGTGCTCGTCCGTACGGACAAGGGCGAGGGCGAGCGGCGCTCGTCCGGCGGCATCGTGATCCCGGCGACCGCGGCGGTCGGCCGCAGGCTCGACTGGGCCGAGGTGGTCGCCGTGGGCCAGAACGTGCGGACGGTCGAGCCGGGCGACCGCGTCCTGTACGACCCCGAGGAGCGCGCGGAGGTCGAGGTGCGCGGGGTCGCGTACGTGCTGATGCGCGAACGCGACCTCCACGCCGTCGCCGCCGAGCGCCTCCAGGGCTCGGAGGACTCCACGGGGCTCTACCTCTGAGAGACCTCTGAGAGACCTCCGAGTGCCGGTCAGTGGCCCGAGGTCGCCTTGAGGCCGACCACCGCCACCAGCAGCAGGGCGATGAAGAAGATCCGGGCCGCGGTCGCCGGTTCGCCGAGGACCAGCATGCCGACGATCGCGGCGCCGGCCGCGCCTATGCCGACCCAGACGCCGTAGGCCGTGCCGATCGGCAGGGTCCTGGCGGCCTGGGCGAGCAGGGCCATGCTGGCGGCGATGCCGATGATCGTGAAGACGCTCGGCCACAGTCGGGTGAAGCCCTCGGTGAACTTCATCCCGATCGACCA
Organism: Streptomyces albiaxialis; assembly: GCF_039530985.1. NCBI lineage: Bacteria > Bacillati > Actinomycetota > Actinomycetes > Kitasatosporales > Streptomycetaceae > Streptomyces > Streptomyces albiaxialis. Next base: position 877,338 of record NZ_BAAAPE010000013.1, on the reverse strand, counting down.
CGCCACCTCGATGAGTCCGGCGACGACCAACAGGATCCAGGCCATGACGGCACCTCCGTAAATGTTGCATTGCGGGGGTGCGTCGTCTTTGCGAGCCCGGTACGACGCGTCTCGTCGGGACCGGCCGGAGCGGCGTTCAGCGCTCTCTCAGCCGGTCCCTGAACCGTAGCAAACGGGGTGGGAAGGGGTGGTGACGCCGGTCACCAGGTGGAGCACCGGGAGGATCACCAGCCCCCGCCCGGGGCGCCGTCGGCGGTGTTGCCGCCGTCCCACGCCCCGCCGTTCGGATCGCCGTTGGCGGCGGCTCCGCCGGGATCACCTCCCGTGTCGCCGCCGACGACCCCTCCGTCGTCGCCGCCGATCACGTCGCCGCCGTCCACGCCGCCGATCTCCGGAGGCACCGTCGGGGTCTCCGGGGGCTTGGTGCTCGGCGGCTCGGGCTTGGTCGGGGTCTCCGGCGGCTCCTCGGAGGAAGGCGGCGGGGTGGTCGGGTCCTCGGTCTCCGGCGGCCGGGTCGTGGGCGCCTGCGTGGTGGGCGGCTGGGTGTTCGGCAGATCGGCGGACTGGCCGTCGGTTTCGAGCTTGAAGTCGCGCACCGGAGTGCCGTCGAGCGCCGCCTTGGTGTAGGCGCCCCAGATCTCGGCGGGGAAGCCGCCACCGTTGATACGGGCCTTGCCCGCGGCGCCGTACAGGGGCTTCTGGACGCCGCTCTTGGAGTCCTGGCCCATCACGGCGATCACCGTGGACAGCTCCGGGGTGTAGCCCGCGAACCAGGCGGCCTTGTCCTCCTCGGCCGTACCCGTCTTGCCCGCGGCCGGGCGGCCCGCCGCCTGCGCCGCGGTGCCGGTGCCGCCCTTGACGACGCTGCGCAGGATGGCCGTCGTGGAGTCGGCGGCCACGCGCGGCACGGCCTGCTTGGCATCCTGCTCGGGCAGCTCGACGACCTCGCCGCCCCGGGTCATCTTCTCCACGAGGCGGTAGTGGCCGTGCTTGCCGTGGTTGGCGAGCGTCGCGTACGCCTCGGCCATGTCGAGCGTCGAGGCGGTGGTGACGCCGAGGGCGATCGAGCCGTCCTCGGGCATGTTCGGCACGCCCCGGGGGACGCCGAGGTCGATCGCGGTGTTCTTGACCTTCCGGGGGCCGACGTCGACGCCCATCTGCGCGAAGACAGAGTTCACCGACTTGTCCATGGCGGTGGTGACGGGGATCTGGCCGTACGACCTGTGGTCCTCGTTCTCCGGTGCGTAGTCGGTGCCGCGGCCGTCGCTCATGACCTCGCGCTTGTTCGTGCCGTCGTAGATGGTGCGCGCGGTGATGGGGACGCCGTCCTGGGTCTTGGACTTGTTCTGGACGGCGGAGGTGAAGATGAACGGCTTGAAGGTCGAGCCGACCTGGTAGTCGCGGCGGGTGGCGTTGTTGACGTACTGCTTGGTGTAGCCGATACCGCCGTACATCGCGACGACCTTGCCCGTCTTGGGATCGACGGAGGAGCCGCCCGCGCGGACGTATTTGTCGACCTTGCGGCCCTTCTTGTCGAGCTGGTCCATCAGCCGTTTGTCGACGGCGTCGCGCATCGCCTTCTGCTTCTTGGGCTGCAGGGTGGTCGTGATGCGGAATCCGCCCGCGGCGAGCCGCTGCTCGTCGATGATCTTGTTGCTGATCAGGTAGTTCTTGACGGCCTCGACGAGATAGCCGCGCTGTCCCGACATGTTGTTCGGCGGCTTGGCGCGGTCCGGCTCGGGGAACTTCATCTTCTCCCGCTTGGACTCCTCCAGCCAGCCCTCCTTGACCATGCCGTCGAGCACGTAGTTCCAGCGGGCGACGGCCCGCTTGCGGTTCTCGGGATGGGCGCGGGTGTCGTACGCGTTCGGGGAGTTGACGAGCGCCGCGAGGTACGCGCCCTCGGCGGTGGTCAGGTCGCTGACGTCCTTGCCGTAGTAGGCGTGCGCGGCGGACTGGATGCCGTAGGCGTTCCGGCCGAAGTAGCTGGTGTTCAGATAGCCCTGGAGGACATCGTCCTTGCTCACCTCACGATCGAGTTTGAGCGAGATGAAGAACTCCTTGGCCTTACGGGTGACCGTCTGTTCCTGGTTCAGGTAGTAGTTCTTCACGTACTGCTGCGTGATCGTCGAACCGCCCTGCCGGTCGCCGCCCGTGAGGGTCTTCCAGCCCGCGCGGAGCATGGCCTTCGGGTCGATCGCCGACTCGTGGTAGAAGTCCCGGTCCTCGGCGGCGAGCACCGCGTGCTGGGCGCGCTTGGGGACCTGCGCGAGGCTGATGTTCTCCCGGTTGACCTTGCCGTCGCGGGCGATCTGGGTGCCGTCGGCGTAGAGATAGACATTGGTCTGCGCGGCCGCCGCCTTGTTCGGCTCAGGGATGCTGACCAGCAGATATCCGGCGACCATCGCGCCGGAGACGAGCAGGAGGATCAGCAGCACGCCGCCGAGCACCATCCGCCACGTGGGGATGACGCGGCGCCAGCCGGTGCGACGGCGCTTCTTGCCGTTCTCCTCGGACGCACCTTCGGGCCTCGGCTCCCAGCCTTCGGCCTCGCTGTTCGGTTCGTCGCTCATGTCTCCAGGGACTCCTCGTCCGATGTCGGGCGATTCCCGTGTACGCCCCGTAGAACACTGTCGCACCATCCGCATCGATTGACAGGGCCGGGGCACACCAGTCCGGACCCCCTGATGGGCCGTTTGGCCCCGCCCCGTCACCCGTCGCGCGAGAAAATCGTTCGTCGGCCCGGCCTGGTCCGGACTAGGCTCCGTCGCTTCGTTCTCGTACGGAAGTGCTACTAGGAAGACGGTGGAGGGGCTCGAAAGGATGCGTCTTTTCCGTCTCTATTTCGCCGTAGCGGTGAGCAGTTTCCGGCGGTATGCGACATACCGTGTCGCTACAGCCGCCGGTGTGTTCACGAACACGGTCTTCGGCTTCATCCTCGCGTACACCTTCATCGCCCTCTGGGACACCCGCCCCCACCTCGGCGGATACGACCAGGCCCAGGCACTGGCCTTCGTCTGGATCGGACAGGGGCTGCTCGCCACCGCGGCGATCATGGGCGGCGGCTTCCAGGACGAGCTGCAGGAGCGCATCCGCACCGGCGATGTGGCCATCGACCTGTACCGGCCCGTCGATCTGCAGATGTGGTGGCTCGCGGCCGATCTGGGGCGGGCCGCCTTCCACCTGCTCGGCCGGGGCATCGTGCCGATACTCGTGGGGGCGCTCGCCTTCGACCTCGCGCTCCCCGGCTCCCCGCTGGTGTGGCTGCTGTTCCTGCTCGCGACCGCCCTCGGTGTCGTCGTGAGCTTCGCGCTGCGCTACCTCTTCGCGCTCAGCACCTTCTGGCTGCTCGACTCCACGGGCGTCAACGGGCTGAGCATGCTGCTGAGCATCTTCTTCTCGGGGATGCTGCTGCCGCTCACCGTCTTCCCGGGCGGCTTCGGGGACGTGGTGAGCGTGCTGCCCTGGGCGGCCACGCTCCAGGTGCCCGCCGACGTGCTCCTCCAGCAGCACGTCGGGGCCGGGCTCGCGGGCGCGCTGGCGTTCCAGGCGGGGTGGGCTGTGGTGCTGCTGGGCGCCGGGCGGCTGCTCCAGGCCGTCGCGATGCGGAGGGTGGTGGTCCAGGGTGGCTGAGACCAGGGTGGCCGAGAGCCCCGTGGCACGGGCGCTCTGGGGGCTGCGGGCGTACGGCTTCATCGTGCGGATGTGGATGCGCTCGACGATGGCGTACCGCGCGTCGTTCGCGATCGTCACGGTGGTCAGCGGCGTGATGACGTTCGCGGACTTCGCCGCGATCATGATCATGTTCGCTCACGTGGACGCGCTCGGCGGCTTCTCCCTGCCCGAGGTCGCGTTCCTCTACGGGACGTCCACCGTGGCCTTCGGACTCTCCGACCTGTTGCTGGGCAACCTCGAACGGGTCGGCAGACGGGTGCGCGACGGGACCATGGACGTGCTGCTGATGCGGCCCGTGCCGGTGCTCAGCCAGATCGCGGCCGACCAGTTCGCGCTGCGCCGCGTCTCGCGGATCACGCAGGGCGCGCTGGTGCTGGGCTGGGCGCTGTGGCGGCTGGAGACCGACTGGGCGCCGTGGAAGGTCCTGATGATCGCGATGATGATCTTCTGCGGCTTCGTGATCTTCGGCTGCGTCTTCGTGTTCGGCGCCGCGTTCCAGTTCTTCGCGCAGGACGCGGCCGAGGTGCAGAACTCCTTCACGTACGGGGGCACGACGCTGCTCCAGTACCCGCCGACGATCTTCGCGAAGGACCTGGTGCGCGGGGTCACGTTCGTGGTGCCGCTGGCCTTCGTCAACTGGCTGCCCGCGCTGCGCGTGCTCGGCCGGGACGACCCGCTCGGCCTGCCCGGCTGGGTGGACTTCGCCTCGCCCGCCGTCGCGCTGCTCTTCTGCGCGCTGGCGGGCCTGGCGTGGCGTACGGGGCTGCGTGCCTATCGGAGTACCGGGAGCTGAGGAGGGGACGGGCACGGATGAGTGACGGATTCATCGAGGTGGAGGACCTGGAGAAGGTCTTCCAGGTGCGGCGCAAGAGCGGCACGTTCCGGCGCACGAAGCGGGAGGTGCGCGCCGTCGGCGGGATCTCCTTCTCCGTGCCGCGCGGCGAGATGGTCGGCTACATCGGTCCGAACGGCGCCGGGAAGTCGACCACGATCAAGATGCTGACCGGCATCCTGACGCCCAGCGGCGGCCGGCTACGGGTCGCGGGTCTCGACCCCTCGCGCGAGCGCACGCGCCTGGTCCGGCGCATCGGCGTCGTCTTCGGCCAGCGCACCACGCTCTGGTGGGACCTGCCGCTGCGCGACTCGTTCGACCTGGTCCGCCGGATGTACCGGGTGCCCGGCGCGCGTTACCGGGCGAACCTGGAGCGCTGCGTCGAACTCCTGGAGCTGGACGGCCTGCTCGACGTGCCCGTACGGCAGCTCTCGCTGGGGCAGCGGATGCGCGGCGACATCACCGCGGCGCTGCTGCACGACCCGGACGTGCTGTACCTGGACGAGCCGACGATCGGGCTCGACGTCATCAGCAAGGTGCGCGTACGGGAGTTCCTGCGCGACCTGAACGCCGAGAAAGGCACGACCGTCCTCCTCACCACGCATGACCTGACCGACATCGAGCAGCTCTGCAAGCGCGTGATGGTCATCGACCACGGCAGGCTGATGTACGACGGGGCGCTCGCCGGGCTCCACGAGGTGGGCGAGAGCGAGCGCACGCTGGTGGTGGACCTCGAACGCGCACTCCCCCCGATCGAAGGAGTGAGCGGGGCGCGGACCGTACGGACGGAGGGCCCGCGCCAGTGGCTCGCGTTCCCCGCCTCGGCGAGCGCGGCGCCGATCGTCTCCCAGATCGCGGACGGCTATCCGCTGGTGGACCTGTCGGTCAGGGAGCCGGACATCGAGGACGTCATCGCACGGATGTACGCGGAGGGGTGAGCGCCGAGGTGGTGCGCGGGCTCAGAGCCGTGCCGGGGACGAGCCCTTGAGGAGCTTGAGGTTCACGGCGTCGGCCATGGCGCGGTAGCCGTTGTCGCTCGGGTGCAGGTGGTCGCCCGAGTCGTAGGCGGCGCGCAGCCGTTCGGGGCGGGCCGGGTCGCGCAGCGCGGCGTCGAAGTCCACGACCGCGTCGAAGATCTTGCCGCCCCGGATCTGCTCGTTGACCCGCTGGCGCACGGCGTCCATGCGCGGGGTGTATCCCCGGTGCCCGCCGAACGGCGTGAGCGTGGAGCCGACGACCCGCAGGCCACGCGTGTGCGCCTGCTTCACCAGTTCGCGCAGACCGTCCACGATCTTCTGCGGGTCGCGCTGGCGCGGGATCTTGATGACGTCGTTGAGGCCCATCTCGATGAAGACGGTCTTCACGCCCGTACGGGACAGGACGTCGCGATTCATCCTGGTCAGCGCGCTGGGGCCGTTGTTGGGCGAGAACTTGCTGCCGTCCACGAGGATGCGGTTGCCGCTGACGCCGCTGTTGAGCACGCTGTACCGCGGCGCGCCACGCTCGGTACGCAGGCGCTCGGCGAGGAAGTCCGTCCAGCGGCGGTTGGCGCCCGGGCTGGAGGTGATGCCGTCGGTGATCGAGTCGCCCAGGACCGCCACCGCGCCCTCGGTCTCCGCGCTCCACACGTCCACGGCGGTCAGATAGCGCCAGTACTGGCTCTGCTGGTCGAACGCGGCACCCGACAGCTCCTCGGCCTTGTCGCCCTCGGCGACGTAACCGGTCTGGCGGGCGTACGGGTGGTAGGTCACCGGGCCCGAGGGGGTCGGCGAGTACGTGGTGACCAGCAGGTCGGCGGCGTGCGGCACATTGAGCCGGACCGCGTCGCTGGTGACCTCGCCGCCGGCCGGGATGGTCACGGACGACTTGTTGCCGAAGCTGAGGCGGCGCATCGTGCCCGCGGCGGCCGTGGGATTGCTGGGCGCCGCGGCGAGCGCGATGGTGGCGTGCGAGATCGTCAGCGGGCGGTTGCCGAAGAGGTTGGAGAGCTGGATACGGGCGCCGGTGCCGCCGACCGAGGTGTGCACGACGTTCCGTATCGACATGTCGGCGAAGCCGTCCTTGGTGTTCGGCTCGGCCGCCGCCGCTGCCGCCGACCAGGTGCCGACCCAGTTGCCCGAGGAGGCGGGCGCCGCCGAGTTACGGGCCTGGGGCGAACCCTCGTCCAGGCCGTCGTTGCCGCTGCCGATACCGATGAATATCGCGGTCGAGACGAGGACCACGATTGCCGCTAGTCCGGCGAGCAGGGCATAACCCATGTTCCTGGTCATGCGCGATGTTTCTCCTCGGGCTGGCGGAGCCCGAGGCTCCGAGTGGTCGGCGGTGTCATGATCCCACGATTGGCGTACGGCCTCCGCCGGGGGCCGGGACGACGGGAGGGGCGGCGACCACGGCGACGCCATCACCCGAACACACAGACGCCGGAAACCGGCCGACCGTTCCCTTCGTGGAAGAGCGAGGGAGAATATGCGTGGGATGCCCCGGGTGAGGATGGCGTGGAGCGGATGGATCGGACAAATGAGGGCGAGCTGGCTGGTCGTGATGATGCCCATGTGAGGGCTCTCACACGCGGCCCGTCCGAGCCCGGCGCGAGCGGCGGGAACGGGGACAACGAGGAGAACGGGGAGGCTGAGCGCGCAGAAGGGGCCGACGGGGAGGTGGCTGCCGGGGCCCGTACTCCGGCCTCGGCACCCGGCGCGGCCCCCGGCCGGAGAGGGCCGAAGGGGCGCGGAGGCAGCGGCGGCCCCGGGGGCATCGGCGGCATCGGCGGGTTCACCGCGGCCGACGAGGAGCGGCGGCGCGGGGTGCGCCGGATGAAGACCATCGCGACCGGAGCGCTGCTCCTGATGGCGACGGTCTTCGCGCTGGCCAAGTGGGCGCAGCACGCGGGCGCCGGCGGCTGGACCGGATACGTCGCGGCGGCGGCCGAGGCCGGGATGGTCGGCGCGCTCGCCGACTGGTTCGCGGTCACGGCCCTCTTCCGGCACCCCATGGGCCTGCCGATCCCGCACACGGCGATCATCCCGACGAAGAAGGACCAGCTCGGACAGAGCCTCGGCGAGTTCGTGGGGGAGAACTTCCTCTCCGAGGACGTCGTACGGGCGCGGCTGCGTGCCGTCGGCATCGGCAACAGGCTCGGCGCCTGGCTCGCCGAGCCCGCGCACGCCGACCGGGTCACGGCCGAGCTGGCGACCGCGCTGCGCGGGGCGCTCACCGTGCTGCGCGACTCGGACGTCCAGGCGGTGGTGAGCGAGGCCATCACGCGCCGCGCACACGCGCAGGAGATCGCGCCGGGGCTCGGCACGATGCTGGAGAAGATCGTCGGTGACGGCGGCCACCGGCGGATCGTGGACCTCGTGTGCGAGCGCGCCGCGCACTGGCTGGAGGTGCACAGGGACTCGGTGATGGAGGCCGTCGAGGGCGGGGCGCCCGGCTGGACGCCGCGCTTCGTGGACCGCCGGATCGGCGAGCGCGTCTACCGCGAACTGCTGCGCTTCGTCACCGAGATGCGGGACATGCCGGACCACCCGGCGCGCGGCGCCGTGGACCGCTTCCTCTCCGACTTCGCCCGCGACCTGCAGTCCGACCCGGAGACCCGGGCCCGGGTCGAGCGGCTCAAGAACGAGGTGCTGGACCGCTCCGAGGTGCAGGACCTGATCGCCTCCGCGTGGAGCGCGGTGCGCTCGATGCTGGTGGCGGCGGCCGAGGACGAGCGCAGCGAACTGCGCGTACGGGCACGGACGGCGCTGCTCTCGCTCGGCATGCGGATGGCGAACGACGGCCGCCTCCAGGGCAAGGTCGACGGCTGGGTCGAGGGCGCCGCGGTCTATCTCGTGACGACCTACCGCGACGAGATCACCTCGCTGATCTCGGAGACCGTGGCCGGCTGGGACGCCGAGCACACCTCGAAGAAGATCGAGGCCCACATCGGGCGCGACCTCCAGTTCATCCGGATCAACGGCACGGTGGTGGGCTCGCTGGCGGGCCTCGCGATCTACACGGTGGCGCGGTTCTTCGGGGTCTGACCTGGGGCGGCGACGGGGCGATGACGGGGCGATGGCGGGCCGACGTCGGGCCGGACGGCGGGGCGGCGACGGGCCGGACGGCGGGGCGGCGACGGGCCGGGAACCCGTTGTCAGTGGCGGGCGTTAGCGTGGTGTCGTGGTGAAAAGGCCACGCGCGTACGGGAGTCGTACGGGTGTGGCACGTCGGGCGGAAGGAAGGGGGGACGGATGGTCTACCGGATGTTGAGCGCCTGGCGGATGTGCGCCGTCGCCCTGATGGTCCTTGCCGCCGGATTCCTCATCACGCAGAGCGGGCTGGGCACGGCGCTGGCCGCCGCCGCGGCCACGGGTGCCGTCACCCTGCTCTGCCTCGCGCTGGCCGGGGCCGACGCGGCGCCCGCACTGGCCCCAGGACGCATCCGCACGGCGATACGCGACCGTGAGCGGCGCACCGCCTTCCTCCCGCAGCGGGATCCGGACGCCTCGGGGCGTCCGCGCCCCCGAGCACCGGGCCGTCGAATACCGACGGCCACGTAGGGCTCGCCCGCGCGCTCACGCTCCCTCTCTCCCGGCGTTCCGCCGGGCTGAGCCCCCGTGGCTCGTCACGCCGATCTGTCTCCATCCGGCACGACGGGACCCGTGGAGGGCTCACCCCATGTCCGTATTCGCCTCGCTCGTCGCGTCCCTCTCGGACGCGCTCGCCCCTCTCTTCGGCGGTGCCGCCACCGCCGCCGCCATCGTGGCCTGCACGCTGGCCGTCCGCCTCGCGCTCCATCCCCTGGCCCGCGCGGCGGTGCGGGGAGAGCGGGTGAGGGCCCGGCTGGCGCCGCGCGTCGCGGAGCTCCAGCGCAAGCACAAGAACGACCCGGAACGGCTGCGCCGCGAGATGGGCGCCGTCTACAAGAAGGAGGGGGTGTCGCCCGCGGCGGGCTGTCTGCCGCTGCTGCTCCAACTGCCCGTGTTCTTCGCGATGTACCACCTGTTCACGACGGACGACGGCCTGCTGGGCCACACCCTGCTCGGGGCTCCGCTCGGCGGCCGGTGGACGGACGCGCTGGGCGACGGCGGGGTGTTCGGGGCGCACGGGCTGGTGTACGTGGGGCTGTTCGTCCTGACGGGAGCGGTGGCGACCTGGACGTATCTGCGGGGAAGGAGGCTCGCGGCGCAGAGCGCGACGGGTATGACGGGACCGTTCCGGTACCTGTCGCTGCTCGCCTTCGGGACGCTGATCACGGTGGCCGTGGTGCCGCTGGCCGCCGCGCTCTACGTCGTGACGTCGACGACGTGGACGGCCGTCGAGCGGGCCGCGCTCGGCGCCGGGAAGCCGCCGGAGGAGGCCGGGCGGCGCGGCGGCGCGACGGGGGACGCGACGGGGGACGCCGCGCGTGCCGCGGGGGCGGCCGGGAGGCGCGGGAAGCTCCGGGCGTCCGGGGGAGGGGCGTCCAGCAGGTGAACCGGGTCTTGCCGACATGAACGAAGCCTTGGAGGATCTGACAAACCGCTGTGAGGGGAGAGGCACGTGAAACTGCTGCGCATAGGTTCGGTGGGAGCGGAGCGGCCCGCGCTGCTCGACGCGTCCGGAACGCTCCGGGACCTGTCGGGACTTGTGCCGGACATCGACGGTGACCTGCTCGCCGACGCCGCCGCCATGGACCGGCTGCGGGTGGCGGCGGAGGGCGGCGCCCTTCCCGAACTGCCGGGCGGCGGCGAGGGCGAGGCGGAGAGCCTGCGGGTGGGCCCGCCGCTCGGCCGCATCGGCAAGATCGTGTGCATCGGGCTGAACTACCACGACCACGCCCGGGAGACGGGCGCCGCCGTGCCCGCCGAGCCGATCGTGTTCATGAAGGCGCCCGACACCGTCGTCGGTCCGCACGACACCGTGCTGATCCCGCGCGGCAGCGAGAAGACCGACTGGGAGGTCGAGCTGGCGGTCGTCATCGGGCGTACGGCGCGGTATCTGGGGTCGCACGAGGAGGCGCTGGCGTCCGTCGCGGGATACGCGGTGGCGAACGACGTGTCGGAGCGTGCCTTCCAGATCGAGCGCGGCGGCCAGTGGGACAAGGGGAAGAACTGCGAGACGTTCAACCCCCTGGGCCCCTGGCTCGTGACGGCCGACGAGGTGCCGGACCCCCAGGCGCTCGATCTGCGCCTGTGGGTCAACGGCGAGCTCCGGCAGGACGGCACCAGCGCCGAGCAGATCTTCCCGGTGGCGGAGGTGGTCCGCTATCTCAGCCAGTTCATGACGCTGTACCCGGGCGATGTGATCAACACCGGCACCCCCGCGGGCGTGGCCATGGGCATGGCCGAGCCCAAGCCCTATCTCCGGGACGGCGATGTGGTGGAGGTGGAGATCGAGGGGCTCGGGCGTCAGCGGCAGTTGCTGAAGTCGGCCTGAGGAGCCGGGCCGTGGCCTAGGGGGTGCCGGACACCGCGACGCCGCGGGCATTGGTCAGACACCCCCTAGCGGAGGCTCACCACGCGGGACTCCGTCGCCGAGAGGCGGGCGGCCTCCAGCACGCGGAGGGCCGCCGCCGCCTCGCGGGCGGTGACCGGCGGGGGCGTGCCCTCGCGCAGGGCCACGGCGACGGCGTCGTAGTACGCCGGGTAGGCACCGTCGAGCGTGGGCACGGGCCGGGTTCCGTCGACGGTGCCGAGGGTGCCCCAGGCGAACACCGGCTCCACGCCCCACGGCAGGCCCGGCGCCGGGCGGGCTCCCTCGCGCAGGGAGGCCTCCTGCGGGTCGAGGCCGTACTTCACGTACGCGGCCTCGCTGCCCAGCGCCCGGAAGCGGGGCCCGAGCTGCGCCGCCGTGGCACTCATCCACAGGTGGGAGCGGACGCCGCCGGCGTGGGTGACGGCGATGAAGCTGTCGTCGTCGGCCTCGGCGCCTGCCCGGCGGACGTCGGTCTCCGCGTAGACGGACGCGGCCGGGCCGAAGAGGGTGAGGGCCTGGTCGACGAGGTGGCTGCCCAGGTCGTAGAGGAGGCCGCCGATCTCCGCCGGGTCGCCCGACTCGCGCCAGCCGCCCTTGGGCTTCGGCCGCCAGCGCTCGAAGCGGGACTCGAAGCGCTGCACCTCGCCGAGCGCGCCCCCGTCCAGGAGGGAGCGGAGGGTGAGGAAGTCGTTGTCCCAGCGGCGGTTCTGGAAGGCGGACAGGAGCAGGCCCCGTTCGTCGGCGAGGTCCGCGAGCGCTTCGGCCTCGGCGGCCGTCGCCGCGAGCGGCTTGTCGACGACGACCGGGAGCCCGGCCTCCAGGGCCTGCCGGGCGAGGGAGACGTGGGTCTTGTTCGGCGTCGCGACCACCACGAGGTCCAGCTCGTCCGCGCGGGCGAACAGCTCGTCGGCGGTGGCGACCGTACGGACGTCGTCGGCGTCGCGGCCTCCGGCGGTGCGGGCGCGGACCTGCCGTTCCGGGTCGGAGGTGACGACGGTGTCGAGCGCGAGGCCGGGCGTCGTCGCGATCAGCGGGGCGTGGAAGACGGATCCCGCCAGGCCGTAGCCGAGGAGGCCGACGCGGAGCGGGGTGACGGAGGCGTCCATACGTGTCATGGCCCCAGCCTCGCAAAGCGGCTGGTGACAGGGAAACGACCGGGGCGCGGTGTGCGCCGTACGGGTCGTCCGCGCGGCGCGGGCCGGGCGCGGGGGCCACGAACGGGGATGTTCCGGACACGATCCCTGCCCCCCGCCCTTCCGTCTCCGCCCTCGCTCCCTCCCGGATTCCCGTTCCTGCCGTCCCGCCCTGCCCCGTCCCCGTCCCCGTTCGCTGAGAGGGCCGTCTCCATGCGATTCCGTTTGTTCCGTAGGGCCGTCGTGCTCGGGTCCGCGTTGCTGGCGCTGCCCGTCCTGCTCGGGGGCGCGCCCGCTTCCGCCGCTGCCGTCGCCTCCGCCTCCTCCGCGCCGGAGGTGCCCGAGGTGCCGCGCTGCGTGGCGCCCGGGAAGGCGCGGTTCGCGCTCGGCACGCGGGTGACCGGCGGCCCCGCCGCGTACGCGCCGGGCGGGGGCCGGCGCGGGTTCCGGATCGAGATGCGGAACGACGCGCGGGGGCGCTGTGCCGCCGTCCACCCGATCCTGGTGCTGCTCGACCGGCGGAAGGCGCTGCGGCCCGCTCAGATCCAGGTCCGGTTCCGGGACCCGGGCGGTACGTGGCGCCCCGTGCGGTTCCGGCACACCGGGCCCGGCGAGAACGTCGGCGTCTTCACGGCCCCCGGTTTCCACGGCTACGCGCTCCAGCCGGGCGGCACCGCCTCCGTGCGGGTCCAGATGCGGTTCGCCGAGGGCACGGAGGGCGGCAACGGCGTGCGGGCGAGCGTCAGTTCGGTGCAGCGGCGCGGTGCGGACGGGGAGTGGGTGGGGGAGTCCGCTCCGTACCGGTTCACGGTCGGCGCGGCCCGGCGCTAGCCGCCCCGCGCCCCGGCGGCCTGCGAGGATGCCGAGGTGGCTACCTCTCGCGAACGCACCGTCCCGTACGAGATCCCCGAGGACGGCAGCGCGCCCGTCCGTGCGGGTATACCCGAGCACGGGCGGGTGCCGAAGTACTACTGGCTGAAGGCCCGGATCGCGCCGCTCCTCGACGAGCTGGGGGAGGGCGGCGTGCTGCCCACCGAGCGCGAACTCGCCCTGCGGTACGAGGTGTCGCGCGAGACCGTCCGCCAGGCGCTGCGCGAACTGCTGCTGGAGGGGCGGCTGCGCCGTTCGGGCCGCGGCACGGTGGTCGCGGGGCCGAAGATGGAGCAGCCGCTGGCGCTGGCGAGCTACACGGAGGGCGTGCGGAAGCAGGGCCGTACGCCGGGGCGTACGCTCATCGGCCTCGAACGGCACCCCTGCCCCCCGGCGCTGGCGCGGGAGCTGGCGATCGGCGCGGGGGAGAGCGTGTGGCACCTGGAACGGGTGCTGTTCGCGGACGACGAGCGGGTCGGGCTGGAGAGCACGTACATCGCCGTCGAACGGGTGCCGAGGCTGGACCGGGACTTCGAGCCCGACTCGTCGTTCTACGGCTATCTCCGGGAGGAGATGGGGCTGTGCCTCGGTGACGCGGACGAGCGGCTGGAGACCGTGCTGGCCACCCCGCGCGAGGCCCTGCTGATCGGGACGCCGCCGGGCCTGCCGATGCTGCTCATCCACCGGGCCTCGCGGGACGAGGAGGGGCGCCCCCTCGAACGCGTCCGCCTGCTCTACCGGGGGGACCGCTTCAGCTTCAGCGTCCGGCTTGAGGGCTAGCTTTTTCGGGGCTGGGCCGGGGCTGGGCCGGGGCTGGGCCGGGGCTGGGCCGGGGCTGGGCCGGGGCTGGGCCGGGGCTGCGCCGGGGCTGTGTCGGGGGTGCCCCGTGCGGTGCGTCGCGGGCTGCGCCGTCGTCGTGGTTGCTCGCGCAGTTCCCCGCGCCCCTGACGGGGCGCTCTTCAGACCAGCACGAGAACCGCCGCGCCGATGAACACGAGTTGGAGCAGGGTGCGGGGGAGCAGGGGATCTCCCTGGGCCACGCCTCGTCTCGCGGCCGAGACGTTCGCCGGGTACATGGCGATCAGCAGCAGGCCCAGGCAGGCCGCCGCCCACCGTGCGGTGGCGGGGAGCAGCAGCCCGGCCGCGCCCACGAGTTCGAGCACGCCCGTGGCCGTCACCATCAGGTCCGGGCGCGGCAGCGCGGGCGGCACCATGCCGACGAGGTCGGCGCGCAGCTTCGGGTGGAAGTGCGCGAACCCGGTGAGCAGGAACATCAGCGCGAGTCCGACGCGCAGCGAGGGCTGCCAACTGTCCAGCGCCTCCACGCCCGCCAGCCCGGTCAGCCGGGCGCCGCCGAATCCCACGAGCAGGGCGATCAGGGGTTCCATGGCGAACCTCCTCCGAGTCTTGACACTGTCAAGATTCCCGCTCGCTCCCCATCTTGTCAATGGCAAGATAGGCTCGCTCCATGCCGTACCACCACGGAGACCTGCGCCGTGCCCTGCTCGCCGCGGCGGCCGAGATGATCGAGCGCGACGGGCCCGCCGCGCTCAGCCTGCGCGAGCTGGCCCGGCGCGCGGGCGTCTCGCACGCCGCGCCCGCGCACCACTTCAAGGACCGGACCGGGCTGCTCACCGCGCTCGCCGCCGAGGGGTACGAGCTGCTCGCCGACGCGCTCGAAGCCGCCGGTGACGATCTGCTGGAGTCGGGCGTCGCGTACGTACGGTTCGCCGTCGAGCGGCCGGCGCACTTCGCGGTGATGTTCCAGCCCGGGCTCTACCGCGCCGACGATCCGCTGGTCACGGCGGCCCGCGACCGTGCCGACGCGCGGCTGGGCGCCGCGCTCGCCGCCCTGCCCCCCGACGGGCGGGCCGGGTCCGCCGAGGAGCGGGAGTCGGCCGAGGTGGCCGCCTGGTCCGTCGTGCACGGGTTCGCCGCGCTGTGGATCGGCGGCGCGCTGCCGCCGGAGCTGGGCGACGACCCCGTCGCCGCCGCCCGCGCGGTCCTCTCCCGGTTCTCGGTGAGCTGACCCGGCGACCAGGCGACCAGGCCTACCGCTCCCTACGGATCACAGAACGATAACGGGTCTGGGCCAAACTTCCGGCCCAGTTCACCCGGCCGTCGCCCCGGTGTCACGCGGCGCCGCGATCGTTCACGGCATGCGAGTCATAGTTGTCGGAGCCGGGGTGCTGGGCACCATGCACGCCTGGCATGCCGTGGAGCGCGGCCACGAGGTCGTCCACATCGAGCGCGAGGAGCAGGCGCGCGGCGCCTCCGTACGGAACTTCGGCCTGGTCTGGGTCGGCGGCCGCGCCGACGGGCCCGAGCTGGAGGCGGCGCTGCGCGCCCGCGAGCTGTGGGAGGAGATCGGCGCCCGCGTGCCGGACCTGGGCTTCCGCCCCAACGGCTCGCTGACCGCCGTCACCACCGAGGCGGAGCTGGCGGTGGCGCGCGCCTCCGCCGCCCGCCCCGACGCCGCCGCGCGCGGCTACAAGCTGCTCGGCCCCGAGGAGGTCCGCGCCCTCAACCCCGCGCTGCGCGGGGAGGCCGTGCTCGGCGGGCTGTGGTGCGAGCGCGACGCGGCCGTCGAGCCGCGCACCGCGCAGCGCGCGCTCCAGGACGCGCTGCGCGCCGCCGCGCCCGGCCGCTACACGTTCCTCGGCGGGCGCGAGGTCCGCGCGCTGCTCGAAGGACGTCCCGGCGTGCGCGACGACCGGGGCGGGACCCACGAGGGCGACGCCGTCGTGCTCTGCACCGGCGCGTGGCTCGGCGGCCTGGTGCGCGAGCTGGTGCCCGAACTGCCCGTACGGCGCGTGCGGTTGCAGATGATGCAGACCGAGCCGCTGGGCGAGGAGCTGACGACCTCGGTCGCCGACGGGGACAGCTTCCGCTACTACCCCGCGTACGGCGGCCCCGCGCTCGACGCGATGGCCGCGGCGCAGGACCAGACGCCGGTCGCCGCCCTGCACAAGATGCAGTTGCTCATGGTGCAGCGGCGCGACGGCTCGCTGACGATCGGCGACACCCACGAGTACGAGACCCCGTTCCGCTTCGACGTCGAGGAGGAGCCGTACGGGCACCTCGCCGCCGTCGTCGAGAAGTTGCTCGGCCGTCCGCTGCCGCCCGTGCGGCAGCGCTGGGCCGGGGTGTACGCGCAGTGCGCCGAGCCGGGGCGCGTCGTGCACCGCCAGGAGGTCGGCGCGGGCGCGTGGCTGGTGACCGGGCCCGGCGGGCGCGGCATGACCTGCTCGCCCGCCATCGCCGAACAGACCGCGAACGAACTGGGATGGTGACCATGAGCCCCACCACGCCGCACACCGCCAAACTCGTCGTGCTCGACATGGCCGGGACCACCGTCGCCGACGACGGCCTCGTCGAGCGCGCGTTCACCGCCGCGTCCTCCCTCCTCGGCGTCGAACCCGGCACGCCCGAGAGCGAGAAGATGCTCGCCTACGTCCGCGCCACCATGGGCGAGTCCAAGATCTCCGTCTTCCGGCACCTGTTCGGGGGCGACGAGGACAAGGCCCGGCGCGCGAACGCCGAGTTCGAGCGCGCGTACGGGCAGCTCGTCGGCGAGGGCCACTGCGCGCCGGTCGACGGGGCGCGCGAGGCGATCGGCCGGATGCGGGACGCGGGCCGAACGGTCGTGCTGACCACCGGCTTCGCGCGCGTCACGCAGGACGCGATCCTCGACGCGCTCGGCTGGCGCGACCTCGTTGAACTGACCCTCTGCCCGGCCGACACCGGCCCCGCCGGGCGCGGGCGCCCGTACCCCGACATGGTGCTCGCGGCGCTGCTGCGCACCGGCGCCGCCGACGACGTGCGCGAGATCGCCGTCGCGGGCGACACCGCGTACGACATGCGCTCCGGGATCCGCGCGGGCGCCGGCGCGGTGGCCGGGGTGCTGACCGGCGCGCACGGCGAGGACGAGCTGCGCGGAGCCGGCGCCACCCACGTCCTCGGCTCGGTGGCCGGGCTCCCCGAGCTGCTCGACGAGCTGGACGTACGGGAGGGGACGTGAGCGCCTCCGGGATCCGCTTCGACGAGGTGTCGGTGGCGTACGGGCGGAACGCCGAGAACACCGTCCTCGACTCCTTCGACCTGACCGTCGAGCCGGGCGAGGTCATGGCCCTGCTCGGCCCCTCCGGCTCCGGCAAGACGACCGCGCTGCGCGCCGTCGCCGGGTTCGTGCGCCCCGCGCGCGGGCGCGTGTGGATCGGCGAGCGCGACGTGACGGACCTGCCCCCGTACCGGCGGGGCGTGGGCATGGTCGTCCAGCAGTACGCGCTCTTCCCGCACATGCGCGTCGAGGACAACGTCGCGTTCGGCCTCAAGGCGCAGAAGGCGCCGCGCGGCGAGATCGCCGGACGGGTCGCCGAGGCGCTGGAGATGACGGGCATGAGCGCGTACGCGCGCCGCCACCCGCGCGAGCTGTCCGGCGGCCAGCAGCAGCGCGTCGCCATCGCGCGGGCGCTCGCGATCCGCCCCGGCGTGCTGCTCCTCGACGAGCCGCTGTCCGCACTCGACGCGCAGCTCAGGTCCGGCATGCTCGCCGAACTCGCGCGGCTGCACCGCGAGCTGCCGGACGTCTCGATCCTCTACGTCACGCACGACCAGGTCGAGGCCCTCACCCTCGCCGACCGTATCGCCGTGATGGACAAGGCCCGCCTCCAGGACGTCGGCACGCCCTCGCGGCTCTACCGGCGGCCCGGCGGCACCTTCACGGCCTCGTTCGTCGGCAACGCGAACCTGCTGCCCGTGGTCGGCGGCCCGGAGGGGGGCACCGTGCGCTTCGGCGGCACGGAACTCCGCGTCGGGGACACCGTGCGGGACGCCGTACGGGACGGGGAGAGCGCGACGCTGTGCGTACGCCCCCACCGGATCGGCCTCGGCGAGAGCGAGAGCGAGGGCGGGGCCGAGGACGGGGGCAATGTCCTGCGGGGCGTCGTCACCGGGCTCCAGTGGCGCGGCGCCACGCACCGGATCACCGCCGAGATCGACGGGCACGAGGTGACCGCCGAGGTCGGCGAGCTGCGCGAACCCCCGCGCCTCGGCGAGCGCGTCGCGCTGCGCTTCGCGGCGGAGGACGGGGTGGTGCTCCGTGGCTGAGAGCGTGCCGGTGCGGGCCGGCCGCCTCCAGGGCGCCCGTACCGGGGGCCGGTCCCCGCGGCGGCACGGCGCGCTGCTGTGGGCCCTGCCGCCCGTCGCCGTGCTGGCGGTGATCTTCCTCTATCCGCTCGCGCTGGTCGTCGAGGAGTCCACCGCGTCCGGGGCCTACGGCGAGGTGTTCGCGTCCGACGCCTTCCGCGACGCGCTGCTCACCACCGTCATGATCGCGGTGGGGGCGACCGCCGGGTGCCTCGTGCTGGGGTTCGTGCTGGCGCTGGTCGTCGCGTTCGTGCCGTTCCCCGGCAGCAGGGCCGTCGCGAAGTTCATCGACGTCTTTCTCTCCTTCCCCTCCTTCCTCATCACCCTCGCGCTGCTCTTCCTCTACGGGACCAAGGGCATGGCCAACGGGGTGTGGACGGACGCGACGGGCGCCGCCGACGGGCCGGTCGACTTCCTGACCACCCCGTGGGGCGTGCTGCTCGCCGAGGTCACCTACTTCACGCCGTTCGTGATGCGCCCCCTGCTCGCCGCGTTCGCGCAGCTCGACACCGCGCAGATCGAGGCCGCGTCCTCGCTGGGCGCGCGGCCCGCGCGGATCGTGCGGCGGATCATCCTGCCGGAGGCGCTCCCCGCCCTGATGGCGGGCGGCAGCCTCGTCCTCGTCCTGTGCCTGAACGAGTTCGCGATCGTGCTGTTCACCGGCGCGAAGGACGTGGTCACCCTCCCGATGCTCGTCTACAGCAAGGCGATGCTGGAGTCCGACTACGCGGCCGCCTGCGTCGTCGCCACCGTCAACGTCGTCATCTCGGTGGGGCTGTACGCGCTCTACCGGGCCGTCCTCGGAAGGAGCGGGCGCCGTGCTGGTGCACAGCCGTAAAGGGCGCTGGGGCGCGTGGGCCGTCTTCGCGCTGCTGTTCGCCCCGCTGTTCGCGCTGCCGCTGCTGATCGTGGCGGTCGCCTCGGTCTCGACGCACTGGAGCGGCGCCTTCCCCTCCGGTCCCACCGCCGGGCACTACGAGGCGGTCACCCGGGGCGAGTCGCTCGCCGCGCTCGGCGTCAGCCTCCAGACCGCGATCGGCGCGAGCCTCGTCGCGCTCGTCCTGGGCACCTGGGCCGCGCTGTCGGCCTCGGCGGTCGGCAGGCGCGCACGGCGCGTCCTGGACGCGCTGTTCATGCTGCCGGTCGCCGTGCCGTCCGTCGTCGTCGGGCTCGCGGTGCTGGTGGCGTACAGCAAGCCGCCCGTGACGCTCAACGGCACGCGCTGGATCGTGCTCCTGGCGCACACGGTCCTCGTCACCGCGTTCGCCTTCCAGTCCGTCTCCGCCGCGCTGGCCCGCCTCGATCCCGCGTACGAGCAGGCCGCGGCCTCGCTGGGCGCCCGTCCCGCGTACGTGCTGTTGCGGGTGAAGCTGCCGCTGCTGCTGCCCTCGCTCAACGCCGCCGCCGGGCTCTGCTTCGCGCTGTCCATGGGCGAGCTGAGCGCCACGATGATGCTCTACCCGCCGGACTGGATGCCCCTGCCCGTCCAGATCTTCGCCGCCACCGACCGGGGCTCGCTCTTCACGGGGTCCGCGCTCGCGGTGGTGCTGATGGCGACGACGCTGCTGGTGCTGCTCGCCGTCTCCCGCGTCCGTACCAAGGCTTCCTACCGCTGATCCGACCTCCTGAGAGGCGCACTCCCATGTCCATACGTCCCTCCCGCGCCGCCGCCGCAGGCGCCGCCGCGCTCTCCCTCTCCCTCGCGCTCTCCGGCTGCGGCGGCACCGGGTCCGCCTCCTCCGGCGACAAGGTCGTCACCGTCTACAGCGCCGACGGCCTCAAGGGCGAGAAGGGCGACGGCTGGTACGACCGGCAGTTCAAGGCCTTCGAGAAGAAGACCGGCATCGAGGTGAAGTACGTCGAGGGCGGCTCCGGCGAGATGGTGCAGCGCGCCGTCCGCGAGAAGAGCAACACCCAGGCCGACGTCCTCGTCACCCTGCCCCCGTTCATCCAGCAGGCCGACAGCAAGGGCCTGCTGGAGAAGTACGAGCCCGAGGGCGCCGACAAGGTGCCCGCGAAGGAGCGCGCCGCCAGTGGCCGCTGGACGCCCCTGGTCAACAACTACTTCGGCTTCATCCGCAACACCAAGGAGCTGGAGAAGGCGCCCGCCACCTGGGACGACCTGCTCGACAGCAAGTTCAAGGGCAAGCTCCAGTACTCCACGCCCGGCGTCGCCGGGGACGGAACGGCCCTGCTCCTGAAGGCCGTCCACGACTTCGGCGGCCGCGAGCCCGCGATGGAGTACCTGGGCAAGCTCCAGAAGAACAACGTCGGCCCGTCCTCCTCCACCAGCAAGCTCGCGCCCAAGGTCGACAAGGGCGAGCTGCTCGTGGCCAACGGCGACGTCCAGATGAACCACGCCCAGTCCCATTCCATGCCGAACCTCGGCATCTGGTTCCCCGCGAAGGAGAAGGGCGCCAAGCCCTCCACGTTCGCGCTGCCGTACGCGGCCGGGCTCGTCAAGGGCGGGCCGCGGACGGAGAACGGCAAGAAGCTGCTGGACTTCCTGCTCGGGGAGGAGCCCCAGCGCGAGGTCTCGTCGGTGGGCGGCGGCTTCACCGTCCGTTCCGACATCACGGCACACGACGCGAACGCCAGGGCGCTGGCCGAGCTGATGAAGGGCGTCGAGATCTTCCGCCCCGACTGGGCCGACGTCGAGAAGAACTTCGACTCCTACATCGACGACTGGAAGGAGGCGACCGGAAGCTGATCGCCGAGGGCCTCGGCACGGCGTACGGATCGGCTGACCGGCGACTCCCGGTTACGCTGAAGGCCAGAACCCGAACGCACCGGCAGGGAGCCGTCACGTGGCAGAGCGCAAGCCGATCGAGTCCTGGCTCACCGACATGGACGGTGTGCTGATGCACGAGGGGATCCCGGTGCCCGGCGCCGATTCCTTCATAAAGCGGCTGAAGGAGTCCGGGCGCCCCTTCCTCGTGCTCACCAACAACTCGATGCACACGCCCCGTGACCTGCACGCCCGCCTCTCCCGGATCGGCCTCGACGTGCCCGCGGAGAACATCTGGACGTCGGCGCTGGCCACGGCCCAGTTCCTGGACGACCAGCGCCCCGGCGGCACCGCGTACGTCATAGGGGAGTCCGGTCTCACGACCGCGCTGCACGACATGGGGTACGTCCTCTCGGACGTCGAGCCGGACTACGTGGTGCTGGGCGAGACCCGGACGTACTCGTTCGAGGCGCTGACCAAGGCGATCCGGCTGATCAACGACGGCGCCCGGTTCATCGCCACCAACCCCGACGAGACCGGCCCCTCCACCGAGGGCGCCCTGCCCGCCACGGGCTCCGTCGCCGCGCTGATCACCAAGGCGACGGGCCAGGACCCGTACTTCGTCGGCAAGCCCAACCCGCTGATGATGCGCGCCGGGCTCAACGCGATCGGGGCGCACTCCGAGACCAGCGCCATGATCGGCGACCGCATGGACACCGATGTGCGGGCCGGCATGGAGGCGGGCCTGGAGACCTTCCTGGTGCTGACGGGCCTGACCAGGCCGGACGAGGTCGAGCGGTACCCGTACCGGCCCTCCAGCGTCGTCGACTCGATCGCCGACCTGGTGGACCGCGTCTGAGACCGGGACGTACCGCCCATACCGCCCGTACCGCCCGTACCGCTCATATCGCCCGTACGGAGTAGCGCCCCGCCGCTTCCGGACCCTCTCCGGATGCGGCGGGGCGCCGCCTTGTGGAACGTCGGATCTACCAGGATCCGGAGGTTCCCATGGCTCCCTGCTGCGCCCCGGCACGACGTCGGGTCCGACACCAGGCCGTTCCGCTCGCGCTGCTGGCGGCCCTGGCCCTGGGCGCCGCGCCCCCGCTGACGCCGGGCGAGGACCGGGGCGTGGACGGCGTCACCGTCACGCCGGAGACGGTGACAGCCGGCGCCAAGGCCGACATCAGCGTCGACGCCTGCGAGGGCGACACCGGCGTCGCCTACTCCGACGCCTTCGAGGAGGACGTCGACCTCAAGCCCGACGCCGACGGCGGGCTCTACGGCGAGCCCACGATCCGCGCCTCCGCCGAGCCCGGCACGCACACGGTCACCGTCGACTGCGACGGCAAGCAGGGAGTCGCCCGGGGCGAGTTCACGGTCGCGGGCGCGCAGTCCCCGTCGCCCAGCCCCACGCCCACGCCCACGGCCACTCCGACCCCCACCCCCTCCCCGGCCTCGCCCTCCGCGCCCGTACGCGCGGGCGGCGGCGGCACGGCGGACGGGGGCGCGGGCGGCGGCTTCGACGCGGGCGGCGGCCTCGTGCTGATCGGCGCCGCGCTGGCCGCGTTCGTCACGTACGTGCTGCGCACCCGGCGCCCGAACGGCGACAGGTGACGTGACCGATGGACGGCGGCGGCGGTCGGAGTGCGCCGGGGCACGGTGAACGGGCCGAGGGGAACGGGACCGCGAGCGGTGGGTCCGCGAGCGGCGGCGAGGCCCGCACGGCCGGGCGGGGACGGCTGATCACCGGCGCCGCCTGGGTCGTCCTGCTGCTCGGGCTCTGGCTGTGGGGCCGCAACCTGACCGACGGCGGCGGGGGACCGGTCCTCGGCGACGTCTCCCGCGCCGGACGGCTCGCCGCGGGCCTGCCGCCGCTGCCCGCGGCCCACGACCCCCTCGACGAGCGGTCGCGGCCGACGCGGATCGACATCGGCGACATCGGCGTGCACGCCCGCGTGATCCGGCGCGGCGTGGACCGCGAGGGCGCCGTCGACGCCCCCGCGTACGCCCACGCCGACCGTGTCGGCTGGTACGCGCGGGGACCCGCGCCCGGCGAGAAGGGCGCGGCGCTCCTCGTCGGCCACGTGGACACGGACGAGCGCCGGGCCGTCTTCTACGCGCTCAGCACCGTGAAGCCGGGCACGGGCATACGGGTGCGGCGCGCGGACGGCACGGTCGCGGAGTTCACTGTCGAGCGCACGCGGGTCGTCGGGCGCGGAGAGTTCGACGCCGACCGGGTCTACGGGACGGAGAAGGAGGGACGCGCCGAACTCCGGCTGATCACCTGCGGCGGCGAATTCGACCGCGTCCGCCGCGTCTACTCCTCCAACGTCGTCGTCTCCGCCTACCTCACAGGGGTGTCGGACCCGAACTAGTCCTAGCCCGCAACCATGAGCGCCCCCAACATCGCGACCGAGCCGAGCCCACCCCTCCCCGCGCGTCGCGGCTTGTCGCGCAGTTCCCCGCGCCCCTTAGGGGGCGCCCTCCGTTCTCCTGCGGAGCGACAGGAGGCCGAAGGTTGCTCCCAGGGCTCCCCACAGCAGGGCGTGGGAGGCCAGTGAGAGGACGCGGAAGTCCCAGAGCAGGGGAGCGGGGACCGGTACCGGGTCCGGGTTGTCGGGGAGGAGGAAGAGCGCGGCAAGGGTGCCGACGATCGCACCGGCGGCGGCGAGCTGGCGCGCCGGGGCACCGAACCCGTGCCGCCCCATCCGCACGGAGAGCTGCCACGCCAGCACCATCCCCAGCACCCCGATCACCAGGGCCGCGACCCACAGTGCCTGGCGCTCCTGGACCGTGCCCCCGTCGCCGACGCCCGGCGGATTGGCCGGGTAGCGCAGCGCGGGCAGCAGCGAGAGCGCGAGGAACCCGGCACCGGCGAGGGCGACCGCGCGCTCCCAGGGGCGCCGGGCGTGGTCGGCGCGGTGGACGAGCGCGTGGGCGAGGGCGAAGAAGACGCCGACCGCGAGGCCGACGACCACCGCCGTCACCACCAGCCCGAAGTGCTGGGTGCCCCGGGTGAACAGCTCTTCCGCCTCGGCGGCGTGCCCGTGCGCCCCGCCGTGCTCGTGGGCCGCCGCGCGCCGCTCCTCCAGCCGGATCGCGCGGTCCATCAGCGGCTCGGCGAGCAGCAGGGAGAAGAGCCCGGAGGCGAGTCCCGCCAGCCCGCCCGCGGCGAGCCCGCGGCCGAGGAGGGGCAGGAGGGGGTAGGGAGTCGTCTCGGCTGAGACCGTCATGGTGTCCGGTTCCCCTCAGTGGCAGGGGGCGCCGAAGAGGTGGCGTCCGTCGTGCGAGAACTCGTGGAGATACTCGCCGGTGGCCGAGACGAGCTGGCCGTTGTCGACGAAGACGGCGTAGAGGGCGATGAGCGCGACGAGCGCGGCGGCGAGAGCGATCAGCGCGTCGCGCGTACGGATCGCGGCGGCCGTCGTCGAACCGGCCGGTGCCGTGTGCGCGGTGTGCGTCTGCGGGGACATCCGCGGGCCTCCTCCTGGGGTTTCCACGCCCCGTTGGCGGAGAAGCGACGGGTCAGTTCCTGACTCCCGTACGCGCGGCGCGCGTACGGACACAGTGGCGGGACCGTCCCGGATTCGCACCGGGTTCCTGCGCACCGTCGCCTCGATGTGAACATGTGGTGCCCGGAGAGTCCCAGCCTGAGCGTGCACTGTCAACAAGGCCCTGGGCAGGACGTGAGCGGCGTCACGGCGGCCGTAACAGGTGTTCTACAGCTTTTCCCGTTCGCGAATCCCTGTGACACGATGGAGCGACGATTTGTCCCATGGGGGTCCGGGAGAGTCCCGGAAGTGCAGCCAAGGGGGAGTGGATGTACGGCAATCACGGCGGCCGCGGGCGAGGTCCTGCCCGCACTCGGCTCGTCGCGAGCGGTGCGGCGGTGGGGACGCTGCTGCTGCTCGCCGGATGCTCGTCGTCGGACGACGGGTCCGGCGACGGGAAGGACGAGGGCGCTCCTCAGCAGCGCCCCAAGTCCGTCGCCCCGTACTGGGTGAACCCGGAGGGGAAGGCGGCCCAGCAGCTCAGCTCGTACAAGAAGGACGACAAGTCCGGCGACGCGAAGCTGATCAAGAAGATCGCCAGCCAGCCCGTGGCCGAGTGGGTCG
Organism: Streptomyces albiaxialis; assembly: GCF_039530985.1. Lineage (NCBI taxonomy): Bacteria > Bacillati > Actinomycetota > Actinomycetes > Kitasatosporales > Streptomycetaceae > Streptomyces > Streptomyces albiaxialis. The sequence goes on along the minus strand of NZ_BAAAPE010000013.1, from coordinate 852,399 downwards.
GCACCGAGGACCCGCAGGGCGAGACCGAGAAGCTCACGCAGGCCGCCGACAAGGCCGACCGCAGCGCGCTCCTGGTGCTGTACAACCTGCCGCACCGCGACTGCGGGCAGTACAGCAAGGGCGGCGCCAAGGACGCGGGCGCGTACCGCGCGTGGCTCGACAAGGTCGTCAAGGGCATCGGCGACCGGTCGGCGACGGTCATCGTCGAGCCCGACTCGATCCCGCACCTGCTGGCCGAGGGGTGCACCCCGCAGCAGTTCCACGAGGAGCGCTACCAGCTTCTGAACGAGGCGGTCAGCAAGCTCAAGGACCTGCCCAAGACGAAGGTCTACCTGGACGCGGGCAACCCCGACTGGGTGCGTGACCCGGGCGGCCTCGTCGAGCCGCTCAACAAGGCGGGCATCGCCAAGGCCGACGGCTTCGCGCTGAACGTCTCGAACTACCAGACGACGAAGTCCAACATCGCCTACGGCAAGAAGATCTCCCCGATGATCGGCAACAAGCCCTTCGTCATCGACACCAGCCGCAACGGGAACGGCCCGATCGAGGGCGCGGGCGCCGACGAGGAGGCGTGGTGCAACCCGAAGGGCCGCGCGCTCGGCGAGCAGCCCACGACGAAGACGGGCGTGAAGCTCGTCGACGCCTTCCTCTGGATCAAGCGCCCCGGTGAGTCGGACGGCGAGTGCAAGGGCGGCCCGAAGGCGGGCGCCTGGTGGCCGGAGTACGCACTGGACCTCGCGCGCAACGCGAAGAAGTAGCGCACGGGCCTACGGGAGACACACGCATACGAGAGGGGGCGGA
>NZ_BAAAPE010000013.1:269353-851548 GCF_039530985.1 Streptomyces albiaxialis | reverse complement strand
CCTCTCGTATGCGTTCCGTCGGTCGCGGCCCGTCAGTTCTTCGGGTTCACCACCGGGTCGCCCTTCGTGATGGTGGTGTGCTTCGCCTGGGGGTCGACACTGACCTTGACCCACTTGGCCTTGGACGGGATGCCGTCCTTGTCCACCGCGTACACCATCCACCAGCCCGGGGTGACCAGCGACGGGTCGTCCGGGATGGCCGTGTTGAGCGTGCCGTCCGCGCCCTTCTTCACCTTGAGCGCCACGGACGACTGCTCGACGTTGGTGACGTGGGTGAAGGAGCCCGGGCGCACCAGGCGCATCTTCTCGACCTTCTTGGCGTCCTTGCTCTTGAAGGAGACCTTGTCGCCCAGCGAGAGCGTCTTGCGGCTCTTGCCGACGTCCTGGAGGTCGGGCTGCTCCTTGCCCTCCTTGTTGAGGTAGGGCGGGGTGTAGATCTCGATGCGCTGGTCGAACTTGCCCGGCTTGGTGTTGGCCTTGTCGGAGTAGAGCGAGTCCGAACCGAAGGTCATCACGCGGCCGTCGGGCAGCAGCAGGCCACCGGAGTGGTAGTTACGGCCGACGAGCGGCTCGGCCGCCTCCTTGTAGGCGTTCTTCTTCGGGTCGTAGATCGCGGCCTTGAGGACATTGCTGTCGGTCTTGCCACGGTACTGGCCCGAGCCGTTGGTGGTGAGCACCGTGTCGTTCGGGAGGATCACGCTGGAGGGGTAGCGGACCTTCTCGTAGAGCTTCGGACCGTCGTGGAAGCGCGGCGAGTCCTCCTTGAGGTCCACGATGCGCGTCTTGTCGGAGCTCTTCGGGGACTCGCCGACGCCGCCGCCGCCCTGGACCATGTACTTCCGGGACTGGGTCGGCGGGAGCGGCACGGACATCGAGGTCTCCAGGATGTTCGGGTCGCCCATGCCCGGGATCTTGGTGAACTTGTTCGTCTCGATGTTCCAGATGCCGGGGATGCGGCCCTTGTTGTCGGGGCCGTAACCCGCGGTCGTACCGCTGTAGAAGATCCGGTTCTCACCGATCAGGTGCAGACCCGGGTACGTCGGGAAGAAGCGGGTCTTCGGGAGGTAGTTCCACTTGTTGGTGTCCGGGTTGTAGATCTCGTTCTTGCCCGGGACGACCTGGCCGATGTCGTCGAGCCCCGAGACGGTCAGCACGCGGCCGTCCTGGAGGGTGACCTGCGTGGGGTACCAGCGGGCCTCGTGCATCGGGTCGACGGTGATGTAGCGCTCGGCGACCGGATCGAACTCGTAGGCATCCTTGATGCCCTGGAAGTCCTTCTTGTCGAAGGACATCTTCTGGGCGATGCCGTAGATGTTCTTCTTCTCGGCGCCCTTGAGGCCGCTGACCGTGTACTGGTCCTGGGAGCCCGTGGAGTACTTGCGGCCCTTCTTCTCCGCCTCGGAGTAGACGCGGGCGAGGCTGGCGGTGACCTTGACCTTGCCGGTGGCCGGGTCGACCTTCTTCTTGGCGCGCGGAATGATCGTGTTGTTCTGCGCGACGAAGGTCTTGCCGTTCTCCCGCCCGGTGAAGCGGGTGCCCTTCTTGATCGTCTTCCCCTTGTCGGGGTTCTCGTTGTAGAGGAACATCAGGCCGCCGGCCTTCTTCACGTCACCCTTGAGCGTCTCGTATCTCTGGGTGCCGCCCGCGACCAGCAGCTTCCCGTCGGGGAGCTGGTTGTGGCCGGAGCAGAAGAGGTCGTTCGGCGTGGGGATGTTCTTGAAGGTGTTCTTCACCGGGTCCCACAGCACCGTGCGGAAGGTCTTGGCGTCGAAGTTCTTCGCGTTGTTCCCCGAGCCCGCGACGAGCAGCACCTTGCCGGTGTTGAGCAGCGCCGCGTGGATCGTGTTGATCTTGTACTTGTCGGGGACGTCGACTATCTGCCAGTGACCCTTGTCCGCTTTGTACTCGGGCTGGTTGATCTTGTAGTTGTGGTACTTCTCCGAGGCGAAGCCGTACAGCGCGGGTCCGTTGAACCCCGCGATGGCCAGCACGACCACGGTGCCGATGGTGATGCGCTGAGCCCGCTTGCTCGGCCGGTATCGGCGGTTGGGCCGGTTGTTCATTGCTTACGTCCCCCAAGGGAAATCTGCATGGTCTCGTCAGGAGAGGCGGCCCAGCTCGGCCGGTTCGGCCCGGGCTCGGCGCCGCCCGGCGGCATCCCGCCGTCCGGCCCGCCGGCCGGGGGCTCCTGGTCGTAACCACGGTGTTTCTTCTGCTGCTTGCGCTTCTTCTTCTCCGCGCGGACGGTGAAGCGCCATCCGATGATCGGCGCTGCCGTGATGAGCAGCGCGAGCGCGGCCCAGGTGAGCATCGCCGGGTGGTCGTGGCCCAGATAGAGCGAGCCGACGAACGAGCCACCGAAGATCAGGATGAAGAAAAGGTGGACGCGGAAGGTGCCGAAGAGCGTGTCCGGGCTGGCTGAATTGCCCTTGGGGGTGACCACGAACTTGCTCTTGCGGCGCAGCACGGTGTCGAACAGAGAGCGCGCGTAGATCGGTGCGGACAGCGCGGACATCAGCATGCCGGCCAGACCGCCGGAGCCCTCGGGCTCGTGGGGGGAGACGTTGTGCCGTCGGTTCCAGATGTAGAGGCCGATCTGGAGGGCGGACGCGTTGCCGTACAGCGCCATCCAGATGGTCGGGTCGATCTGGACGCCGGAGGCGCCCATGCCGAGGAAGAGTGCGCAGGAGAGGGCGGCCAGGATCCAGTTCATGGCCGAGATCGGGTAGAAGATCATCAACATCGTGTAGTTGAAGAGCTTCCCGAACGGCATGGTGCCGAAGCCGCGCCAGTACTGCTTGAGGATGGTCTCGTAGGTGCCTCGCGACCAGCGGAGCTGCTGGGTGAAGAAGTCGGTCCAGGCGTTGGGGCCCTCACCGACCGCGAGCACGTCCGGGGTGTAGACCGAGCGCCACTTGCTGCCGGTCTCCGGGTTCCGGGCGCGGTGCATCTCGAAGCCGGTGGCCATGTCCTCCGTGATGGAGTCGTACAGGCCGCCGATGCCCTTGATCGCCTTGATGCGGACGGCGTTGCTGGTGCCGACGAACATCGGCGCGTCGTACCGGTTGCCCGCGCGCTGGATCAGCGCGTGGAAGAGGAACTGCTGGGACTCGGCCGCCTTGGTGACGAAGTTGTCGTAGTTCCCGTAGACCTGGGGGCCGATGACGAAGCCGACGTCGGGGTCGCGGAAATAGCCGAGCATCCGCTCCAGGTAGTTGGGGAGCGGGACGTGGTCGGTGTCGACACCGGCGAAGAAGTCGTAGTCGTCGCCGTGGGCGTCGAGCCAGGCGTTGTAGTTGCCGTGCTTGGTCTTCGCGCGGAACGCGCCCTTCTTGGTGTTCCAGTGCGCGACGCCCTTGCGGGAGAAGTGGTGCACGCCCAGGCGCTGGCAGACGGCCTTCACATCGGGGTCGTCGCCCTCGTCGAGGAGCCAGACGTGCATGGTGCCGCGGTGCCGGATCTTGACGGCCGCCTCAAGGGTCTTGGTGACCATCTCGATCGGCTCCTTGCCGGGCACGAACGAGGTGAGGAAGGCGACGCGGGTGCCCGCCTCGGGCACGACGGGGACCGGATCGCGCGCGACGAGGGTCGCGTGCGCGTTGGATATCACGTTCATCGTGCGGAACAGCTCGATGAGGCCGATGGCCACGAGCATCACGATGTCCAGCTTGATGACGAGGTCGGAGACCTCGCCCGCGTCACGCTTGGTCCAGTGCTGGGGCTGCATCAGCCACACCAGCAGACCGGCGGAGAGGATCGGGGCCAGCACGAGCAGGAAGCCGGCGCGGAACCGGTGCGGCTCGTCGGCGAGCAGGCTGCGGTACTGCACGCGGTAGGGCCTGCCCGGGTCCGGCTGCGAGAGCGGGCCGGCGAGTCGGCTGTAGTGCTCATAGTCGTACCGGGGGAGGGCCTTCTTGCTCCAGCGCATGCCCCGGCCGTTCGTGTTGCGCTGCCGGTGCTGGCGCGGGATGCGCAACTGCGCCGTCTGCGTCGGGTCCTGCCCTGGCGGCTGCTGTGGCTCAGGCTGCCGGGCACCCGTCGGCGGCGTCGACGTCATGTGTGTCCCATCCCCCCGCACGCGGCGGTCTCACCGCGTGACCTTGTGCTGACCCGCGTCCTCGGCCCCCTCGACTCGGGCGCGGCATGCTTCGGCCGCCGGGTGCTGAGACTTCGGCGGGCCGTCTTCCGGTTCCATGATGAAGGTCACGGTTTCCGCACGGCGCGGCGCCCCCTCGGTGGAGCTTTCGCACTTGCCGTAATTCGGCTCTCACCTGGGCGTCTTCGACGCGTGCACAGAGCAGTGACCCCACGTTAGGTTCCCCGACTTGCCACTTGATCGCAAGGGCGAAAGTGGCGATTCAGCACTGTTGTGGCGGTATGGAAGTTTTCTGTGTGACGGACGAGTCAGCAGGGGCGGTCCGCTCGGGGAGCGTGGAGCGCAGCCGCGCGCGGATGTTCCCGAAGTGGGCCCGCACCGCGCTCTCGGCGCGCAGCGTGTCCCCCGCCCGAACGGCCGCGAGGATCTCGGCGTGCTGGCGCCAGGTGACCATGGGGTCCTGGTGGAGGTCGGCGAGGTCGGTGCGGACGCGGTGGAAGGCATCCCAGAAGGCGTCCAGCACCTCGCTGAGCAGCGAGTTCCCCAGCCCGCTGTAGAGGGCGGCGTGAAAGGCCCGGTCCGTACCGGCGCGGACGCCCCCGGCCTCCGCCTCCTCGCGCATCCGCGCGACCACCTTCTCCAGCTCCGCCAGCGCGGCGGGCCCGGGGGCGCCCGCCGTGCTGTCGCCGACGAGCCGCGCGACCAGGCCGGTCTCTATCGCCTCCCGCAGCTCCAGCAGTTGCAGCAGGCTGTCCTCGCCGCGGTAGTGCCCGGCGACCGTGCGGAAGGAGAGGCCCTCCGTCATCGGGGCCATGGACATCGCCCCGACGTACGTACCGAAGCCGTGCCGGATCTCCACGATGCCCATGGCCTGGAGCGCCTTGAGGGCCTCGCGGACGGAGTTGCGGCTCGCGCCGAGCAGCTCCATGAGGTCGGTCTCGGTGGGCAGGGGCGCGCCGCTGGGGAGGCGCCGGTCGATGATCAGCCTCTTGATCTGCTCCTGGAGGGACTGGGCTCTGCGCTGGGTCATGCGGTGCTCTTTCCGGGTGCGGTGCCGGGGTGCCCCTTGCCGTGCGCTGCGGCCTGCGGATGTGTCGTGGCTGGTCGCGCAGTTCCCCGCGCCCCTGAAACGCCCCTTCGGGGCGTCCTCATGGGGTCTCCTCGAAGGCGACCGTGCGGGGGCGGTCGTCGCCTGTCGCGAAGCGCAGCAGGCGCTCGCCCTCCTCCTCCAGCTCGGCCTGCTCCTTCTTCGAGAGGGCGCCGAAGGAGGTGACGGTCAGGCGTGCCGCCTTCCGCGAGGTGTCCGCCTTCCAGGTGCCGCGGACCCTGCCGTCCAGCAGGACCGTGCCGGGCACCTGGCCGTTCCTGCTGGCGAGGGAGGCGCGGACGTCGTCGTCCATGACGCGGGTGCGGTCGGCGTGGGAGAGGACGAGGTTGTCGTACTCGGCGACGAAGCGGGCCGGGAGCGGGGTGTCGGGGGAGGGGCGCGGGGCGTCGGGGAGGTCGAACAGCTCGGTGCCGTTCTCGTCGCGGAAGACGCGGAGCTGGGGGCGGAGCCGCTCCAGCACCTCGCTCAGCCGGGTGAGTCCGGACCAGGTCTGGGCGTCGCGCACGGAGGCCGGGCCGAAGGCGCCGAGATAGCGCAGCACGACGGTCTCGACGCAGGGCTCGACGGCGAGCGGACGGCCGAGCCAGGACTCCACGGTGTCGAGGACCGGGCCGCCCGAGCGCCCCCACAGCCCGCGCGGCGGAAGCTGGACGAGGGGGAGCAGATAGCGCGCCGTCATGGACAGCGCGTCGGGATCGATGTCCGGCCAGCGCGCGCCGAGCTGCTCGCCCAGCTCCTTCGGGGTGCGGGGTCCCTGGGCGAGCAGCTCCCGTGCGGCGTCGGTGACCTGGCGGGGGTCGAGGCCGCCGAGGGCCTTGCCGTGCCGGCTGGAGCGCAGCACGCGCTCGTACACCGGCTGGGTGAGGGGTCTGAGCTGGACGGCGTCCCGGTCGCTGACCAGGTGCACGGTCCCGCGCATCACCGGGATCCGGACCACCGCGCGGTCCTGGAGCAGCCGGGACAGCTCCTCGGGGTCGAATCCGGCGACGCGGGACCAGAGCCCGAAATAGGGCGGCTTGGGCGCCTGGGCCTGGAGGCCGACGAGATGCTCGACGGCCTCCAGGGCGGTCATCGTCGCCCGTTCGGCGAGGAGTTGGCGGGCGAGGACGGCGCGACCCAGCGCCCTGCGCGAGAGGGGTGCGGCGGACATGGGGTGAGTCTCGCCGATCAGGACGGTCCCCGCTATGGCACACGCGTACGGGAGGACACTCGCGCGGGAGGGCCGGTCACGCGGACGCGTGGACCGGCCCTCCCGGGTGGGGGCGGAGAAGTGGCTCAGAACTCGACGTCGGCGCAGGAGTAGAACGCGTTGGCCGTGTCGGCGATGGTCCACACGCCGAGGATGACGTGCTTGCCCTTCTTGCCCTCGGGGAGCTTGCCCTCGGCGGTCCACTCGGCGGGCGGCTGCTCGCCGTCCATCGGGACCGTCAGGAACGGCTTCGACTCCAGGTCGGCCCGGGTGAGCGGCTTGCTCGGGTCCCAGCCGTCCTTGGTGACGTAGTACGAGAAGTCCGTGGTCGAGTGCCGCGCGGTCAGGTTCCACTTGAAGGTGAAGTTCTGGCCCGCGTTCAGCTTGGTGCTGGGCCACTTCCCGTCGCGGGGGTCGTCGAGCTGCTTGAAGCCCTCGTTGCCGCCCGCGCAGATCAGGCCGTCCTCCGGGCCCTTCTCCGGGAAGCCCTTGGGACCCTCGACGCTCTGCGGCTCGTGCTGGATGGGGCCGCAGTCCTTGGCCTCGCCGCTGGCGCAGTACGCCTGACGGCTCATCGGGTCCTGGCTGTACCCGTGGCCCTGCGCGGAGCCGCCGGTGAACAGCATGGCCGCTCCGCCGGCACAGAGTCCGACGACGGCCGCGGCGATCCTCTTACGCATGCTCGCTCCAGGTGGATCGTGGGGGGATCGATCGTGGGATCGGAGTGCGCACTGCTCGGTTCTGGTGGGTTCTGCGGTCTAGACCAGGCGCGAATCTAGTGGCGGCCGAACGGTCATGTCCAGACCAATGCAAGGGGAACTTCACCTTCCCTCGCCGCTCCGAGGTGGGAGGAAGGGGGCAATGCGGTATGCATGGAAAAAATCACTCACAAGGGAAACTCCATGCGTTACTCCACCCCTGACGCCGGGCTGCGGGCCACGCTCACCCCCGGGGTCGTCGCCCTCGTGGCCGGCGTGCTCCTCGTCCAACTGGGCTTCCTCCTCTCCTATATCGGCGCGTTCCACCACCCCGACCCCCAGCGCGTCCCGCTCGCCGTCGCCGCGCCCGAGAAGGTCGCGCAGCGGATCGACACGCTGCCCGGACGCCCCGTCGAGGTGACCACCGTCAAGGACGAGAGCGCGGCGCGCACCCGGATCATGGACCGCGACGCGCAGGGCGCGTACGTGATGAACCCGAAGGGCGACGAGGACACGCTGCTCGTCGCCTCCGGCGCCGGGGGCCCCGTCACCGAGGCCGTGAAGCAGGTCGGGAAGAAGGTCGCCGCCGACCAGGGCCGCAGGCTGAAGGTCGAGGACATCTCGCCGTCGGGGGACGAGGACTACAACAGCCTGACCGCCTTCTATCTCGTCGTCGGCTGGCTGGTCGGCGGCTATCTGGTGGCCTCGCTGCTCGGCGTCACCATCGGCACCCGCCCCGCCCGCCCAGGCCTGGCGGGGCTGAGGCTCGCGGGGGTGGCCGTCTACTCGGTGGTCTCCGGGCTGGGCGCCGCGATCATCGTCGGGCCCGCGCTGCACGCGCTCGACGGGCACTTCATGGCCCTGTGGTGGATCGGGGCGCTGACCGTCTTCGGCACCGCCGCCGTGACGATGGCGCTGGAGGCGTTCTTCGGGGTGATCGGCATCGGCATCGCCGTCGTGATCTTCGTGGTGCTCGGCAACCCCAGCGCGGGCGGCGCCTTCCAGAAGCAGCTCATCCCGCCCTTCTGGCGCGCGATCGGCGACTGGCTCCCCGCGGGCGCGGGCACCACGGCCGTGCGCAACACCGTCTACTTCTCCGGCAACGCCCTGGCCGCCCCGATGCTGGTGCTCTCCATCTGGGCCGTCGCCGGGGTCGTCCTGCTGCTCATCGGCTCGATGCGGCGGAGGGAGGCGGGACTGGCCCTGCCGATCTGACGTTACGTCAGCTATCGTGCGCGGCCATGAGCGCGAGCCGTTCCTCCGGGGGCGACCGAGCCCCTGTCCGTACGATCGCCGAACTCGTCCGTGCACGGTGGGGCGACCACCGCGCGGGCGGGCTCCGCTGCCGCGAGCCGCACGCGGACCTCACCCACCACGCCGCCGCGGCCGGCGCCGCCGCGCGGGCCGCGCTCCTGGCCGACCTGCTGCCGCGCGGCGCCGAGCCCCACGTCGGGCTGCTGCTCGACAACACCGCCGAGTACCCCCTCTGGCTCGCCGCCGCGGCCCTGTCCGGGGCCACGGCCGTCGGCCTCAACCCCACCCGGCGCGGCGCCGAGCTGGCCCGCGACATCGGCCACACCGAGTGCGCGCTGCTCGTCACCGAACGCGCCCACCTGCCGCTCCTCGACGGCCTGCCCGGCCTCCCCGCCCGCACCCTGGTCACCGACGGCCCCGCCTATGCCGCGCTCCTCGCCCCGTACGAGGACGCCGTGCCCGGCGAAACGGTCGTCCGCCCGCCGGAGCCGGGGCGGCGGATGCTGCTGACCTTCACCTCCGGCTCGACGGGCGCGCCGAAGGCCGTGATCGTCAGCCAGGGGCGGCTGGCCGCGGCCGGACAGGCGCTCGCCCGGCAGTTCGGCACGGGCCCTGACGACGTCCACTACCTGTGCATGCCGCTGTTCCACGGCAACGCCGTGATCGCGGGCTGGGCCCCGGCCCTCGCGGGCGGCGCCGGGGTCGCGCTGCGCCGCCGCTTCTCGGCCTCCGGCTTCCTCCCGGACGTACGGACGTTCGGCGCGACGTACTTCACCTATGTGGGCCGCGCCGTCCAGTACCTCCTCGACACCCCCGCCCGCCCCGGTGACGCGCGCAACCCGCTCCGGCTCGGCTTCGGCACCGAGGCCGGGCCCGTGGACGCCGGGCGCTTCACGGCGCGGTTCGGGGTCCGGCTGGTCGAGGGGTACGGCTCGTCGGAGGGCGGCGCGGCCCTGCGCCACTCCGACGCGGCGCCGCCCGGCGCCGTCGGACGCGCGGGCCCCGGCGAGGACCTCGCGGTCGTCGACCCGGAGACCGGCAAGGAACGACCGCGCGCCCGGCTCGGCCCCCGAGGCCGCCTCCTCAACCCCGGCGAGGCCATAGGCGAACTGGTCAACCGGGGCCGCACGCTCTTCGAGGGGTACTGGAAGAACGAGGAGGCGGCCGCGGCCCGCACCCGCGCGGGCTGGTACTGGACGGGGGACCTCTTCTTCCGCGACGAGGACGGCTGGTTCCACTTCGCCGGACGGGCCGACGACAGGCTGCGCGTCGACGGGGAGAACCTGGCCGCCGCCGTCGTCGAGAACATCCTCGCCCGCTTCCCCGCCGCCCGCTCCGCCGCCGTCTACGCGGTCCCCGACCCCGTCTCGGGGGACCAGGTCATGGCCGCGCTCGCGCTGGAGGAGCCCGGGGCCTTCGCGCCGGACGCCTTCGCGGCGTTCCTCGCGGCCCAGCCCGACCTGTCCACCAAGGCGGCCCCGCGCTTCGTGCGGGTCCTGGCGCGGATGCCGGTCACGGCCACGAACAAGATCCGGCGCGGGGAGCTGCGCCGCGCGGGGTTCCGGGGCGGGGAGGGTCAGGTGTGGTGGACGCCCGAGCGCGGCGCCCCGTACCGGAGGCTCACGGACGGGGACGTCGTGGCCCTGCTCGCCCGCTACCGGGAGCAGGGGAGGGAGGAGCTGCTGGGGCGCTGAGGACCCGCGCGGGCCCGGATACGACGAAGGCCCCTCGCTCTCGCGAGGGGCCTTCGGCCGGTACGCCGTCAGGGACTCGAACCCCGGACCCGCTGATTAAGAGTCAGCTGCTCTAACCAACTGAGCTAACGGCGCCTGTGTCGGCCGTTCCCGGCTGACGTGTAGAAATACTACCCCCTTCCGGGGGGTGCTGATGACCACCCTCAGAGCGTGAGCGAGAGCATCACCGGGGCCGCCTTGCGGCTCAGCTCCTCCGCCGCCCGGCGCAGCCGGTGCGCCTGCTCGACGGGGAGCGAGAGGGCCAGACAGCTCACGGACGAGCCCGCCGTCACGGGCACGGCGGCGCAGACGGTGCCCACCGCGTACTCCTGGAGATCCAGGGTGGGGACCGTGGGCGGCTGGCGGTCCAGCGTGTTCAGCAGGAGGCGCTCGTCGGTGATCGTGCGCGAGGTGAGCCGGGCGGTCCTGTGCCGGGCCAGGTGGTCCATGCGGCCGTCGTGGTCGAGCTGGCTGAGCAGGCACTTGCCGATCGCGGTGGCGTGCACCGCCGAGCGGAAGTCCACCCACTCGTTCACGGACGGGGCCTCGGGGCTGTCCGCGTACTGCGTGATGTCCAGCTCGCCGTCGCGGTACCGGCTGAAGTAGACGGCGGCGCCGACCGTGTCCCGCAGGTCGGAGAGGGTGCGCTGGAGCTGCTCGCGCAGGGCCCGCTTCCGGTCCACGCCGGAGCCGAGCAGCACGAGCGACTCGCCGACCACGTACGAGCCGTCGGAGAGCTTCTCGACGTACGACTCGCGGCGCAGCATCGCCAGCAGGTGGGCGAGGTGGCCGCCGGGCAGGCCGGTCTCGTGGGTGATGGTCTCCTCGGTCACCCCGTCGCGGCGCCGGGCGACGGCTTCCAGCACGCGCAGCGCGTACTGCACGGAGTGGAACGGGGCGGTGGGCTCCCGCCCGGGGTCCGGGGAGTGGCCCCCCGGAGGTTGGAGTAGCGCCACGGTGTCCCCCTGGAGGTTGTGACCGTTTGCGTCGTGTCCGCTCCAGGCGGTCACGGCCGTACGTACCACGATAGCGGCCAAGTGTGTGCCGAAAAGGCACTGTTGCTGCTATCGGCATATGCCAGGGAGGCGAGCCCGCGCCGGTGGGCGCGGGCCCGGTTCTCACGGCACGGGCTACAGCACCGCGCTGAGGAACTCCCGCGTCCGCTCGTGCTCGGGGTCGGAGAAGATCTTCTCCGGCGAGCCCGACTCGATGACGCGTCCCGCGTCGAACATCAGCACGTCGTCCGAGATGTCCCGCGCGAAGTTCATCTCGTGCGTGACGCAGAGCATGGTGATGTCCGTGGTGTGGGCGATGTCCCGCAGCACGTCGAGCACGCCCGCGACCAGCTCGGGGTCGAGGGCCGAGGTGACCTCGTCCAGGAGCAGCACCTGCGGGCGCATGGCGAGCGCGCGGGCGATGGCCACGCGCTGCTGCTGGCCGCCGGAGAGCTGGGTCGGGTACTTGTCGAGGTGCTCGGTCAGCCCGACCAGCTCCAGCAGCTCCCTGGCCCGCTGCTCGGCCTCGTCCTTGGGGAGGCCGAGGACGTGCACGGGCGCCTCGGTGATGTTCCGCAGCACCTTCATGTTGGGGAACAGGTTGAACTGCTGGAAGACCATGCCGATCTTCTTGCGTGCCTCGCGGCTGTAGCGCTCGCTCGCGGGGACGAGCTTGCCGTTCTTCTCCTCGTGCGTGAGGTACTCGCCGGCGACCTTGATGGTGCCCTCGTCCGGCGTGACCAGGGTCATCAGCAGCCGCAGGATCGTGGTCTTGCCGGAGCCCGAGGGGCCGATGAGGGTCACGTGCTTGCCGGAGGCGACGTCGAAACAGAGGTTGTCGAGGACGACGTTGCTGCCGTACCGCTTGGTGACGTTGTGGAACTTGATCAGTTCACTGCCGTCGACGGCCGGGTTCGTGTGGTCGTTGGGTTCGGTGTTCGGTGCGGTGTCAGCGGACAAGACGACGCTCCAGGGCTCGCGTGAGGAGGGAAGCCGGGTAGGCGATGAGGATGAAGGCGATGCCGATCACCGTGATCGGCTCGGTCGGCTGGAAGGTCTCCGCGCTGAACTGGCGGGCCTCTCCGAGCATTTCCAGCGCGCCGATCGTGGCGAGCATCGGCGAGTCCTTCAGCATCGCGATCACGTAGTTGCCCAGCGCGGGCACCACGCGGCGGATCGCCTGGGGGAGGATCACGGCGCCCCAGACCCGGGTGCGCGGCAGGCTGAGCGCCGTGCACGCCTCCCACTGTCCGGCGGGCACGCCGTCGATCCCGGCGCGGTACACCTCGGCGGTGTACGTCGAGTAGTGCAGGCCCAGACCGATGATGCCGGTGGTCAGGGCCGAGAAGGTGATGTCCCACTCGGGCAGCACGAAGTACAGGAAGAAGAGCTGCACCAGCAGGGGGGTGTTGCGGATGAACTCGGTGACGATCGTCACCGGCCACCGGACCGCCTTGAGCGGCGAGCGCTGCGCCAGCGCCCATACGAGGCCCAGCCCGAAGGCGATCAGCGAGCCGAGGACCAGCGCCTGGAGCGTGACGAGCACGCCGTCCCAGAAGCGCGGCATGAAGTCACCGACTGCGTTCCAGTCCCAGTCCATCAGGCGCCACCTCCGCCGCTGCCGCCGCGCGAGGCACTGGCCAGCTCGGTCTCCTGGCGGATGTTGAGTTTGCGCATGAGCCCGGCTTTCTTCTCCGGTGTCTGGCCGATGCGGGCCTTCGCCTGCCGCTCCATCGCGCGCATGCCGCGGGTGATGAGGAAGGCCAGGACGAAGTACATGACCAGGATGATCGTGTAGACGGGGGCGCTCTCACCGAGTGCGTTGCGCACCAGGGAGGCCCCGAAGGCGATGTCGCCGACCCCGAGCACCGAGACCAGGGCCGTGCCTTTGAGCAGCTCGATGAGCAGGTTGTTGGCGGGCGGGATCATCTCCGGCCAGGCCTGCGGAAGCGTGATCTTGGTGAGCCGCTGCCACGGGGAGAAGCTCAGCGCGATCCCCGCCTCGTGCTGAGCGGGCGCCACGGCGGCGATCGCGCCGCGCACGATCTCCGAGCCGTACGCGCCGTACGACAGGCCCAGCGCCAGCACCGCCGCCCACATGGGCACGAGCTGGAGGCCGAACGCGACCGGCAGCACGAAGAACATCCAGAACATCAGCACCAGGGCCGACGAGCCGCGGAAGATCTCCATGTAGAGCCCGGAGAGGAAGCGGACGATCCAGAGTCTGTTCGTCCGTGCCACGCCCACGACCATGGCGACGAACGCGCCGAGCAGCGCGCTGTAGACCGTGAGCTGGACCGTGACCCAGACGCCCTTCAGCAGCAGTTCCCACAAACCCGCTGTAAGGTCCGTCATTTGCAACGCTCCTTCGCGGTCATGGTCGTCATCTCCTCCTTGACGAACCCGAACTGCTTCATCACGCGGAACAGCTCGCCGCTCTTCTTCATCTTGTGCAGCTCGCGGTTGAAGGCGTCCCTCAGATTCGCCTCGGCCTTCCTGAACGCGAAGGCACCGGTGCCGAGATCGGGCTTACCGTCAAGTTTGGGAGTAAATGCCTCGGTGAACTCGGCCTTTGTGCTCTTTGTCTGCCTGACGACGTTGCGGACGGTCACCGCCGTGCCGGAGAAGACATCGCACCTGCCCTGCTCGACGGCGAGCAGACCGGCCAGTTGGTCGGGAAGCAGGAGCATGTCGCTCTTCTTGATGCCGACCTCGGCCGCGTACTGGATCTCGGCGTATCCGGTGCCCGTCGCCATCTTGGCGCCGGTCTTCTTGATGTCCTCGTAGGTCCGCAATTTCTTGGGATTTCCCTTACGCACGATGAAGGCGTCCCGCATCTCGTACTCGGGGTCGGCGAACAGCACTTGCTCGCAGCGCTCGGGGATGATGTAGATCCCCGCCGCCACGACGTCGAACTGCAGCGAGTTCAGACCCGGGATGAGCGAGTTGAACTCGGTCGGGAACGGCTGCACGTTCGGAACGCCCAGCCGCTTGAAGATGATCCGTGCGATCGCCGGGGAACTCCCGGTCAGCTCCCCGTCCTTGTCGATGTAGCTGTAGGGCTGTTCACCGGCGAGGCCCAGCCTGACCGTGCCCTGAGCCTTCAGCCGTTCCAGTAGATCGCCCCCGTCTCCGGTGTCAGCACTGGACACACGGCTGCATGCCGTCGTCGCCCCGAGCGCACCCGCCGCACCGACGCTTGCTGCCCCCGCGAGCAGCAGGCGTCGGCTGAAACCTCTTCCGGCACTTCCGGTGTTGTTCCCTTGTGGTGGAGCCATGGGCGCGCGGCTACCCAGACTCACTCAAGATATGCGGATCTTTTCCGGCCGTTACGGGGTCGTGCTGAGGCTGACCTTTGCGTCACTATTGACGGGCAAATGACCAACCAGTGTGCGGAGGCACGATGGCTGAGCGCTTCATTGAAGTGTCGTTGGACAAGCGGGGAGTGAGCTGCACGGCAAAGCTCCTCGACGACCGGGCCCCGGTCACCTGCGCGGCGGTGTGGGACGCACTGCCGCTCGGGGGCGATGTCTACCACGCGAAGTACGCGCGTAACGAGATCTACGCCCTCATTCCGCCCTTCGCCCCCGAGGAGCCGCCGCTGGAGAATCCCACCATCACGCCCATCCCCGGTGACCTCTGCTATTTCACCTTCACCGACACGCAGTTGAGCACGGCCTCCTACGGGTATGAGGCCGCGGCCGAGCAGCAGGGCGGCCAGGCCGCGCACGCGCAGCGCAAGACGGTCGTCGATCTGGCGCTCTTCTACGAGCGCAACAACCTGCTCATCAACGGCGACGCGGGCTGGGTTCCCGGCATTGTCTGGGGAACGGTCGTCGACGGTCTCGACCGTATGGCAGAAGCGTGCCAGGACCTCTGGCGCGCGGGCGCTCTCGGTGAATCCCTGAACTTCCGCCGGGCGTAACGGAAGAGAATGCGAGGGTGCTGCCGCGGAATCCTTCAGGATTCTGCGGCAGCACCCTCATTCATTTCTGTACGCGGAAATGCCTCTCGGTCTCTCCGGCCTCTCCGGCCTCTCCGGCCTCTCGGCCTCTCAGGAAATCGGCGGCGGCACCCGGTCGGCCGCGCCCGCCTCGAAGAGCGCGTGGGAAGCGGCGAGCACCAGCGCGTCCGCGTGCCGGGGACCCACGAGCTGGACCCCGATCGGCAGCCCGGCCCCGTCCACCCCGCAGGGCACCGAGGAGGCGGGCTGCTGCGTCATGTTGAACGGATAGGAGAACGGGGTCCACTCCGTCCACCGCTTCATCCCCGACCCCTCCGGCACCTCGCGCCCCAGCTCGAAGGCGGTGCCGGGCATGGTGGGGGTCACCAGCAGGTCGTACGTCTCGTGGAAGGCGCCCATCAGCTTGCCGAGCGCCATCCGCACGTCGACGGCCGCGAGATAGTCCAGCGCGCTGCGCGAGGCGCCGTCCTCGCAGATCTCCCGGAGGCCCGGATCGAGACTCTCGCGCTGATCTTGGCTGAAATGCTCTGTGACGCGGGCCGCACCGCTGAACCACAGGGTGTGGAAGGCCTCGACCGGGTCCTCGAACCCCGGATCGGCCTCCTCGACCGTCGCGCCCAGCTCCGTGAGCAGCTCCACCGCGCGCCGCACCGCCGCCGCGACCTCCGGCTCGACGGCCACCCGGCCGCCGAAGTCGGGGGAGAAGGCGATCCGCAGCCCGCGCACCCCTTCGGCGCCCGCGGCCAGCGCGCCCCGGAAGCTGTGCGGGGCCGGGCCGAGCTGCGACCAGTCGCGCGCGTCGGGACCCGT
This sequence comes from Streptomyces albiaxialis, assembly GCF_039530985.1. Lineage (NCBI taxonomy): Bacteria > Bacillati > Actinomycetota > Actinomycetes > Kitasatosporales > Streptomycetaceae > Streptomyces > Streptomyces albiaxialis. The sequence continues at coordinate 835,701 of NZ_BAAAPE010000013.1, read as the reverse complement.
GATCACGTCCATCAGCAGCGCCGCGTCCTGGGCGTCCCGCGTCATCGGCCCGACGTGGGCCAGCGTCCCGAAGGCGCTCGCCGGGTAGATCGGCACCCGGCCGTAGGTGGGCTTCAGCGCGAAGATCCCGGAGAACGAGGCCGGGATCCGCACCGAGCCCCCGCCGTCGGTGCCCAGCGAGAGGGGCCCCGCGCCCAGCGCGACTGCCGCCGAACTGCCCCCGCTGGAGCCGCCCGCTGTACGCGAGGGGTCGTACGGATTGCCCGTCGCGCCGTGCCGGGGGCTGTCCGTCACGCCCTTCCAGCCGAACTCCGGCGTCGTGGTCTTCCCCAGGAACACCGCGCCGCTCTCCCGCAGCCGCGCCACCGAGGGGGCGTCCTCGTCCCACGGGCCCGCGTCGGAGACCGCCCACGAGCCCCGGTAGGTGGGGCCGCCGCGCTGGAGCAGGATGTCCTTCACCGTGACCGGCACGCCGTCCACGGGGCCCGCGGGCTCGCCGCGCTGCCAGCGCCCGGCCGACTCGGCGGCCTGCTCCAGGGCCTCGTCACCGTCGATCCGTACGAACGCGTTCACCCGCGCGTCCGCCTCCGCGGCCCGCTCCAGCGTCGCCCGGGTCACCTCGACGGGGCTGAAGGACCCCGCCTCGTACCCCTCGACGAGCTGTGTCGCGCTGAGCGCGGTGAGATCGGACATCACGAGACCTCCGGGTGGGAAGCGGGCTTCGTCGGCACGTAGCCGAGGTGCTTGTCGACGACGTTGAGCAGCGGTTCGCCCGCCTCCCAACGGTCGAAGTTGTCGAGGAACTGCTCCGCGAGGTCGTCGCGCCAGCCGACGGTGTCCCCGCTCATGTGCGGCGAGACCAGCAGCCCCGGCACGTCCCACAGGCCGCTGTCGGTGGTGAGGGGCTCCTGGGCGAAGACGTCCAGGGCCGCGCCCTTGATCCGGTGCTTGAGGAGCGCGTCCACGAGATCGGCCTCGACGACGTGCTGCCCCCTGCCGACATTGATGAAGTGGGCCTCGGGCTTCATCCGAGCAAACGCGGAAGCGTCGAACATCCCCCGCGACTCCTCCGTCAGCGGCGCCACGCACACCACCCAGTCCGCGGTGCCGAGCAGCCCGTCGGGGCCGTGCAGCGAGGCCGTGGCGTGCACCCGGCCGAATTCCGGATCGCCGTCCCGCGCCGTACGGCCGACGAGGTCCACATTGACACCCAGTGCCATCAACGTGCGGCCAATTGCCCGGCCAATGGGGCCCGAGCCGACCACCACCGCGCGGCTGCCGCCCACGCGAAATGTCTCCCGGTGCCGCCACCGCCGTTGGCGTTGCAATTCCCAGGTGCCACGGAAATCCTTGGCCATGGCCAGCACGAGTCCCGCGACGTATTCGGCAATTGGCTGGTCAAAGACACCCCGCGCATTCGTAATGACGGTGTCCCGGCCGTCGGCCAGCTCGGGCAGCAGGCGGTCCACGCCCGCGCTCGGGGTGTGCACCCAGCGCGGCCTGGGCCCGTCGCCGGGCCAGGCCTCACGGACCGCGTCGGAGAGGAAGTCCCAGACCAACAGCACATCGGCGGCCTCAAGTTGGCTCGCGAGGGACTTCTCGTCGGCGTGCACCACACGGGCACGACCCTGGAGACGGTCGAGCCGCGGCAGCGGCTCGGCATCAAGGACAAGGACGCATGTTTCGGACATTGGCAGGAAACCATTTCGAAACGTGGGGACGGTTGACTGTGGCGCGCTATACGAAGACTTGACGAGCGAGACGGAGGGAGGCGGGACGAAGGCGGGATCGGCCCTCAGATGCAACGATTGGCCGAGGATTGACCACGGTAGGGAGCACAAACTACCTTCGTCAACAAAGACATCTGTCCCGGCGTCCCGGCTTCTGACCGGCTTTGTAATTCCTCTGACCTCCGTCTGACTCAGGGGCCTTCTGGCTACGGCCAAGCAGCCACCCCTCCGTTCTTTTGGGGCCCGAAAATGGACGTCTCCTTCCTTGGTGGACCGCTGCAGCAGCGCGGCGTCGGAATCGTCGCGCCGTTCGACTTCGCGCTCGACCGAGAGCTCTGGCGCTGGGTGCCGGACGACGTGTCCCTGCACCTGACGCGAACCCCTTTTGTGCCCGTTGAGGTCAGCCTCGACCTCGCCCGTCTCGTCAGCGAGCACGAGACACTCCGCGAAGCGGTGCGGGCACTGTGCGCCGTGGCCCCCGAAGCGGTGGCCTACGCCTGTACGTCCGGCAGCTTCGTAGGAGGCACCGCCGGCGAGAAAGCCATGGTCTCGGCGATGGAGCAGGCCGGCGAGATCCCCTCGCTGACCACCTCCGGAGCCATGCTCGCGGCGCTCCAGGAGATCGACGCGCGCCGCATCGCCCTGGTCACCCCCTACACCAAGTCCGTCACCGACTCGCTGGAGGACTTCCTCGGCGAGGCGGGCATCGAGATCACCGGCCGGAGCTACCTCGGGCTGACCCGCGAGATCTGGCGCGTGCCGTACCGCGACGTGGTCGACATGGCCAGGGAGGCGGTCGTCGGCGCCCCCGACGCCCTCTTCATCAGTTGCACCAACCTCCCGACGTACGACGTGATCCCGCAGCTCGAGGCGGAGCTGCGGATGCCGGTCCTCTCGGCGAACCAGGTCACCATGTGGGCCGCGCTGCGGGGCATCGGCAAGGAGGCAGTCGGCCCGTACCAGGCCCTGCTCGACCCGGTCGCCAGACGCGGCCCGGCCGCGATGGCCCCCTCGCCGCCCGCCCAGGCGTCCCCGCCCGAGCCGGAGGCCGCGCTCGCGGGCGCCGGGACGGAGAGCGGCGACCCCCTGGAGGGCACCGACCTCGGCTACCCGCCGTCCGGCGGGGACGAGTGGGACTCCGGCGGGCAGCCGCCGGTATGACCCGCCCGGGAATCCACACGCACACCCAGGACCAGTTCGACCAGGAGGAGGAGTAGATGGCAGAGGCGGCAGCGGCACGGACGCGCGCGATCGGCTTCCTGTACCCGGGGTACTCGGCCGAGGACGACTACCCGCGTCTGGAACGCATCCTGGGGGAGGCAGGTGCCTCCGTCCGGCTGCCCCTCGTCCATACCGACATCGGCGAGGACGCCCATCGGGTGGACGCCCTGCTGGAGATGGGCTCCGCCAAGCGGCTCGCCGCGAAGGTCGAGGAGGTCAAGTCCCAGGAGATCGACGCGGTCGTCTGGGCCTGCACCAGCGCGAGCTTCGTCTTCGGCTGGGACGGCGCCCACGAGCAGGTCCGCGAGCTGTCGTCCACGGCGGGGCTCCCGGCCTCCAGCACGTCCTTCGCCTTCGCGGGGGCCGTGCGGGCGCTGCGCGCCGAGCGCGTCGCCATCGCCGCGACGTACCCGGAGGACGTGGCCGAGCTGTTCACCGCCTTCCTCAAGGCGGCGGGCTCCGAGGTCGTCTCCATGCGCGGCAGCGGCATCATCACCGCCGCCGAGGTCGGCACCTGGGGAGAGGAGGAGGTCCTGGCGCTCGCCCGCGGCGGCGACCACCCGGACGCGCAGGCGGTCCTCCTCCCCGACACCGCCCTTCACACCGCGGCGTACATCCCGGCCCTCGAAGCGGAGCTGGGCAAGCCGGTCCTCACCGCGAACCAGGTCACCGCCTGGGAGGGCCTGCGCCTCCTCGACGAGTCGGTGAGCTGCCCGGCCCTGGGCAAGCTCTTCACCTGACCCGAGACGCAGAGGGGGCCGTTCCGGGAAGAGGAACGGCCCCCGACGCGTTGACCTCTCTCGTACGACCGACGGCGAGAGAAGGGCGAGGCCGACCAGTGAACGACCCCATACGAGGCGAGGCCAGGGGAACGGCCCCCGTGCCCCTCTCCGTCCTGGACCTGGCGACAGTGGGCGAGGGCTTCACCGCCACGGACGCCCTCAAGGCATCCGTGGAGCTCGCGGGCCTCGCCGAGCGCAAGGGCTTCACGCGGTACTGGGTGGCCGAGCACCACTCGATGCCCGGCGTCGCCAGCTCGTCCCCCGCCGTGATCCTCGCCCACCTCGCCGCGCACACCGAGCGCGTCCGGCTGGGCTCCGGCGGCGTCATGCTGCCCAACCACGCGCCCCTGGTGATCGCCGAGCAGTTCGGCACGCTGGAGGCGCTGGCCCCCGGCCGCGTCGACCTGGGCCTCGGCCGCGCGCCCGGAACGGACGGCGCGACGGCCGCGGCCCTGCGGCGCACCGAGCGGCTGCGCGAGGGCGCCGAGGACTTCCCCCAGCAGCTCGCGGAGCTGACCCGCTTCCTGGACGACGACTTCCCCGACGGCCACCGGTACGCCCGTATCCACGCGGTCCCCGGCAAGGTGCAGGGCGAGAAGCAGGGCCGGCCGCCGATCTGGCTGCTGGGCTCCTCCGGGTTCAGCGCGCAGCTCGCGGGGCAGCTCGGCCTGCCGTTCGCCTTCGCGCACCACTTCTCCGCGGCCAACACGATCCCGGCCCTGGAGCTGTACCGCGAGACGTTCCGCCCCTCGTCCGTGCTGGACGCGCCGTACGCGCTGATCGGCGCCTCCGCGCTCGCCGCCGAGGACGAGAAGGAGGCGCGCCGCCAGGTGCTGACGGGCGCGCTGAGCATGCTGCGGCTGCGGACCGGCCGTCCCGGGCTGGTCCCCACTCCGGAGGAGGCCGAGGCGTACCCCTTCAGCTCCGCCGAGCGGGAGTTCGTCGAGAGCTGGCTGGCGAACGTCACCTACGGCACGCCGAGTGCGGTCCGCGAGGGGCTCGACGCCCTGGTCAAGCGGACCGGTGCGGATGAGCTGATGCTGACCGCCCAGGCGCACAGCCCCTCCGCCCGGGTCCGCTCGTACGAGCTGATCTCCGAGGCGTACGACCTCTGAGGAGAGGGCGGCCCAGAGCCTGCCCCTGCCTCGCCGCTGCCGAGTGCGACGCCGCTGTGGCTTGTCGCGCAGTTCCCCGCGCCCCTTTCAGGGCGCATCGAACGTGCCCCGTCAGGGGCGCGGGGAATGCGCGCTCGGCCACGAGGTGTCGCACCCGGCAGCGCACACGCGAGGGCAGGGCGGACCCCGCCCCCGGGACCGGCGGGGCCCCCTTACGCGGACTGGGCCCCGCGGTAAGAGGAGAGCAGGTCCGAGATCCGGTCGGCCTCCATCGGCTTGGCGTAGTGCCAGCCCTGGCCCGTGTCGCAGCCGATCCGGCGGAGCCGCTCGGCCTGGGCCGGACCCTCGACGCACTCGGCCGTGACCGTCAGCCCCAGCTTGTGCGCGAGCTGGACCAGGGCCGTCACGATCGTCTCGTCCGCCGGGTTCTGGTGCCGGGCCGTGCGGAAGCCGCGGACGAACGTGCCGTCCAGCTTCAGCGCGCGCACCGGCAGGCGGCTGAGATAGGCGAGGTTGGAGTAGCCCGTACCGAAGTCGTCGATCGCGATACGGACGCCCGTCTCGGAGAGCGCCTGGAGCGCCTGGAGGGGGCGGCCCGCCGAGCCCATCACGGCCGACTCGGTCAGTTCGAGCTGGAGCAGCCCGGCCGGCAGGCCCGTCTCCTCCAGGATGTCCGCGACGTCCTGGACGAGGTCGGAGTCCCACACCTGCCGCACGGCCACGTTGACGCTCACATAGAGCGGCGGCCCCGGGTGTTCCCGCATCCACCGCACGGCCTGGCGGCACGATTCCGCAAGGACCCAGCGGCCGAGCGGCACGATCGCCCCGTTCTCCTCGGCCAGCCCGATGAAGCGGTCGGGGCTGAGCATCCCGAAGCGCGGGTGCTTCCAGCGGACCAGGGCCTCGACCCCGCGCATCGCGTCGTCGGCGAAGCCCACGATCGGCTGGTACTCCAGCACGAACTCGCCGCGCTCCACCGCCCGTCGCAGGGTGCTGGAGAGCGCCTGCCGGGTCATCCGGTGCGCGTTCCGCTCGGGGTCGAAGAGCGTCCAGCGCGCCTTGCCGTCGGCCTTCGCCCAGTACAGCGTGGTGTCGGCGGCCTGCATCAGCTCCGTCGGGCTGGTGCCCTCGGTCTCGCGCTCGACGACGCCGATGCTGGCCGAGACCGCGAGCCGCTGGCCCGCGAGGTCGAACGGGCGCTGGAGCGCCGCGAGCACCGACTGCGCGAGCGCCGTGAGCTGCTCGGTGCCGGTGGACGACTCGACGAGCAGCGCGAACTCGTCGCCGCCCAGCCGCGCCACCAGGTGCCCGCCGCACTCCACGGACCCGGCGTCCTCGGCGCACCGCGTCAGGCGCTGCGCGACCGCGTCGAGCAGGGTGTCGCCGACCCGGTGGCCCAGGGTGTCGTTGATCGCCTTGAAGCCGTCGAGATCGACGTAGCAGATGCCCGTTCTGCCGGTGGCCGAGTCGGAGAGCGCGGTCGCCAGCCGCTCGAAGAAGAGCGTGCGGTTGGGGAGCCGCGTCACCGGGTCGTGCATCTGGAGATGGCGCAGCCGCTCCTGGAGGTCGCGGCGCTCGCTGATGTCCGCGATGGACAGCAGCGCCTCGCCGCCGCGCGCCGTGGGGGTCACGGTGATCTCCGCCCAGAGCGTGTGGCCGTCCGCGTGTTTCAGTCGCCGGGTGCAGGACATCCGGTCGGTGCGGCCCTGGAGCGCCTCGTGGTACGCGCTGCGGACGCGGCCGTCGAGGCCGAGCCCGGCCAGCTCCGCGATGGGGCGGGCGACCAGCCTGCGCGGGTCGGCGCCCAGGAGCGCGGCCAGCGCGCGGTTGGCCGTGAGCACCCTGCCATCCCGGTCGACGATGGCCATGGCGAGCTGTGCCGCGTTGAACGCCGCCCGGAAGTCGCTCTGCTCGCCGTGTGCGCCCGGCACTCGCCGTCGCCAGCGCTTGTGATTACTTTCCGTGATGGTTTGCGGTTGCGTTCCGATGGTGTCGCCGGAGTTCTTGCCCGGTCCTTCGAGGGGTCCGTTCACCGATCGCTCCGCGGGGGGCTCGTCTCGTGCGGACCGCTCCGGTGGCTGCCAGGGGGCAGCCCGGGAGGGATCCGCGCTGGAAATGTGCCGATCATAGAGGTTGGCGCAAGAGCGGAGCCAGTGTCTCCGCTGTCGGTTCCGAGCGCCTCCCCGCCGGCCCCGGGGCAACGGGCACGCGGGTGACCGTTTCTGCACCGGGGCTGAAAGCGCCGTGACCGCTTACGACCGAGCATTACGAAGAGTAGTCATATTGTGGTTGACTCGACCGGCCTACCGGAACGGTGCAAATCGCCCCGAATGGGGACAGTGTGGGGAAGGTCCGCATTCCTGATCCGGTGAGGTCGAGACGTGCCGCAGCCGCATATACCCGAGGGGGTGGCCGCGTGGCGCCGTAGCCGTCGCGCGGGGCCGTGGGGCCCGGGTGGGCTCCACCGGCTGGCCGCAGTACTCACCGCCCTCACCGCGTTCATGGGCATGGCGCTGTTCGCCGGGCCCATGAAATCTGTGGCGGCGTCCGTGTCGTGCGCTCTGCCGCGCACCGATGCGCACCACTCGCTGGGTTTGGACACCTGGAATGCCTCCTATCCACGCCCCGACAGGACGCTCGACGCTGCCCTTCTCTTTCTTTCTTTCCCCGATGCGCCCCCTATGGCCACCCCTGACGAGCTAGCGGCCGACCATTTCCCCGCCACGACCGACTTCTTCCGCCGCGCCTCGTACGGAAAGCTCACCCTCCGGCCCCACCCCGTGGACCGCTGGATCGAGATGCCGACCACGTCGGAGGCGTACGGGATACAGCGCGACTGGGACTCCGGGCTGCGTACGGCCTACATGCGCGATGCCGTCACCGCCGCCGACCGCTATGTGGACTTCTCCCGCTACGACGTCGTCTACCTGATCGCCGACCCCGACGCCCCGGGCGTGAACTCCGACGCGACGAAGGTGGTCAACTTCGACGAGCCCATCGAGGTCGACGGCACCCAGGTGCGCCGCCTGGTCACCGTCTTCGAGCAGAGCCCGCCCGACAGGCACGTCCTCGCGCACGAGACCGGACACGTCTTCGACCTGCCGGACCTCTACGAGCGCCCGTCCGACGGCAAGGCCGACTGGGACACGCGGGTGGGGGACTGGGACCTCATGGGCAGCCAGTTCGGACTCGCGCCCGAGCCCTTCGGCTGGCACAAGTGGAAGCTCGGCTGGCTGGACGAGGAGAGCGTCGACTGCGTCTCCGACGCGCCGGGCACCACCATGCACACCCTCCGCACCCTGAGCGCCCCCTCGCGGGACGGCAGCCGGGGCGCCGACGGCACCCGGCTCGCGGTGGTGCGTACGGGCGAGAACGAGGCCCTGGCCATCGAGGCGCGCGGCGACCGGGGCAACGACCGGGGCCTGTGCTCCGAGGGAGTGCTGCTCTACCGCGTGCGCGGCGACACGGCCTCGACGGAGGGGCCCGTCGAGGTGCTGGACGGCCATCCCCGGACCAGCGCCTGCGCCGGCACCTCGGTGCACCCGCCGCTCGCCGACGCGCCGCTCGGCGTGGGCGAGAGCCTCTCCCTGGAGCGGGACGCCGTACGGGTCGAGGTCACGGGGCGCACGGGCGACGGGGGCTGGGACGTGAAGATCACCCGAGGCTGACGGGGGCTGGCCGGGGCTGACCGGGAACGGCCGGGGCCGGCCGGAAACGAGTGAAGGCCCTCCGCTTCCGCGGAAGGCCTTCACTCTGTCTGTACGCCGTCAGGGACTCGAACCCCGGACCCGCTGATTAAGAGTCAGCTGCTCTAACCAACTGAGCTAACGGCGCCTGCTGACGTCGTAGACCTTAGCACCACCACCGGCTCCAGCAAAAATCGAATATCGCCCGGACCCGGCCTCCACCTGCGCGGACCCGCTCAGGTCTTGGGCGGAGGCTGCTCCTCCGGGGCGCGGTCCTTGATCAGGTCCCGGCCGAACTCGACCATCTTGCGTGCGTAGTCCTCCGTCCACCGCCCCCGCTCGGCGAGCTCGGCCTCCGTCAGCCGGTCGAAGCGCCGGGGGTCGGCGAGCTGGGCCGCCGCGACCGCCTGGTACTCCTGCGCGCGGTCGGCGGCCGCGCGGAACGCCAGCACCAGCTCGGTGGAGCGCTCCAGCAGCTCGCGGGGGTCCGCCAGCGACTCCAGGCCGAAGAAGTGCTCGTCGTCCGGCTGGGCCTCGGAGGGCTCGAACAGCAGCGGAGCCGGACGGCGGTGACGCGGTGCCTCGCCGGGAGCCGGTTGCGGCTCGGACATACAGATACCTCCAGGGTTGAGGGCCGCCCTCCATTGTGCGCCCTGGGCCCGGCCGCGCTACGGCACGCGCACGGCATGCTCGGACAGGTGTGCGAGAACGGACTGGTGGGCCTCCCAGCCGTCCGGCGAGCGCAGCGTGACCCCGAGCTGGACCGGCTCCGTCGAGGGGTGGTCGTCGAGCAGCTCCGCGACGCCCGCGCGGCACACCACCACGCACGCGTGCCGGTGCCGCGAGGCCAGCACGCACAGCCGCCCCGTCTCCAGATGGAACTCCGTCGCGTCCGGCCGCCCCGACAGCGGGTGCAGCACCACCGTCACGTCGAACTCCCGTCCCTGGAGACGGTTGGCCGTGTCCACGGTGACGCCCTCCACGCCCCGCGCCGCCAGCTCCGCCCGTACGGCCGCCGCCTGGTCCCGGTGCGCCGTGCCGACCGCCACCCGCGCCGCCGTCAGCGGCACCGGCTCCTCGCTCCGCTCGCTCACCGCCGCGCCCTCGCGCTCCAGCATCCGCCGTACGACCTCCGCGACCGCCGCCACCGCCTCCGGGTCGGTGCGCGGTGTGGGCCGCGCGGGCAGCTCCAGCAGGCCCCAGCCCGCCTCCGCCGCCTCGTCCAGCACCCGGTCGGCGGGGGAGCCGTCGGAGGGCGCCGCGAAGGCGAGGGTCCGGTCGCCGGGGCCGGTGCCGCTGCGGAACGGCGTGTACGGGTAGAAGGCGCCGGAGACCAGTGGCGCCGCCGAGGCGGGGAGCCGCCAGGAGACGGGCAGCCGGTGCTGGGGCAGGCCCGGGTTGTGCGACAGCAGGGCGCTCACGGCGCTCGCCGACGGGTCGTACGACAGCCCCGCCCACTGCTCGGCCCCCACCTGGCTGAACGGGTCGAGCTGCCCCGGGTCGCCCACGAACAGGGCCCGCTCGAAGAGCCCCGCGACGGCGAGCAGCGCGTCCGAACGCATCTGGTACGCCTCGTCCACGATCGCGTAGCGCCACGGGTCCCCTGGCTTGACCCACGCCCACTTCGCCGCGGTCGAGACCACGATGTCCAGGCCCGCCAGGTCGGCCGGCTTCGCGGACGTACGCACCGAGGGGTGCCCGTCGAGCACCGGGTCGTACGGCTGCGCGTCGCTGCTGTGCAGCCGCCCCACCGGCAGCTCGGGGTCGGCGGTCGCGATGCGGTCGACCAGGTCGTCCACCTGCGCGTTCGTCTGCGCGATCACCATCAGGGGATGCCCCGAGGCGGCCAGCTCGCGGGCCGCGCGGACCACGAGCGTGGACTTGCCCGCGCCGGGCGGCGAGTCGACCACGACGCCCCGGTGGGCGCCCTCCAGCGTGTCGCGCAGGATCGCCTCGGTGGCCCGCGCCGCGGCCTCCCCGGGGCCCTGGGCCGCTTCCGGCTCCGTCACGGCCGTCACAGCGTGTCCTCCTCGGTCACGGGGTCGGGCGCCTCGGGCGTCGTCATCGCCGCCTCGCCGGGCGGGCCGCCGTGCGTCCAGGGGGTGTCCTCCGGGTCGGGCAGCCCCGGACCGCCGCGCGGCGCGTGCTCGAAGAGGGTCCAGCACAGCCGGTCGCCGGGCTCGGGCACGGTGCCGGGCGCGGGCTCCTTGCCGCGCCCCATCCCGTTCATGAGGCGCAGCACCAGGACGCCGGGCTCCGGCTCGTCCGCCACCCCGGCCTGCTGCTGGCCCCCGCCCGGCAGCGCGCGGTGGACCTTGGCGCCCTCCGTGAGCAGCGGCGCGTCCTCGGTACGGACCGTGACGAGGGGGCGCGGGGTGGGCCGCTTCCCGTCCGAGTACGCCATCTCGACGTCCGTGACCTCGGCCGTGAACGCCTCGCCCGCGAGCCGCCGCGCCGCCATCACCAGCGGATCGTCGAGCGCCTCCTGCGCGTCCAGCTCGGCCTGCCGCTGCTCGCGCATGGCGAGCTTGCGCGCCGCCGTCACCGCGTCGTCCCGGCGCGGCTGCGGGGGCTCGCCCGCGCGCAGCCGGTCGCGGTGGTGGGTGTACGACTGCCGGTCGCGGCGCCAGCGGTCGGGCACGTGCTCGCCCTCCGGCAGGGCCCGCAGCAGCTCGACGCCCTGCCACACCGCGTCCCAGGCCGGCCGGAGCTGGGAGGCGATCAGCGCCTCCAGCTCCTCGGCCGCGCCCGGGACCTTCGCGTCGTACCGCGCGACGGCAGGGGCCAGCAGCCGGTTGTCGAACGCCGGGTCGGTGGCGGGCCCCGCGGGCGGGCGCAGGAGCTGGCCCGCCGCGTCGCGCGCCAGCTCGGCGTGGAGCGCCGCGTCCTTGCCGCTCATGCCCTCCGGCGGCGCTATCCAGGCGAGCAGCGCGCCCAGGTGCTGGTCCTCCAGATGGCTCTGGCCCGTCGCCCAGTGCCGGGCCAGCAGCCCCGTCATGGGCAGCAGCAGGGAGGAGCCGGGGACGCGGGCGCGCTCGGCGTAGTGCGTCAGCCAGCGGCCCAGCAGGGGGACCCGGGGCGGCGCGGGGTACGCCTCGTCGGGCGCCTCCTCCGCCGTACGGCGGAACCGCATCGAGCGGCCCAGCAGCCGTACGAAGCCGACGCCCGGCGCGCTCGGCACGAGCACCTGGGGCGCGTCCGCGCACAGCTCCGCCTGGACGGTCACCCGCTTGCCGGACTCGGGGTCGGTCTCCTTGCGCTCGACCAGCTCGACCTCGTCCTGGCAGGACTCCAGGTGCGGGAGCGTCGCGTCGGCGAGCCGGGCGAGGAACGCGAACCGCAGATCGCGGTCGCGCGGCTGCGCCACGGTGAACAGCTCGGGCTTCTCCGGATCCGTCCCCACCATGGCGCCCAGCGGGGCGCCGGTCTCGCCGGCCGTCGTCAACGGCACGAGAACGAGCGGCCGTTCGGCCAAGTGCCGATGGCGAACCGTCGCCATCGGGCTGGCCCGGCCTTGTGCGGCCGCCTCCATGCGCGCGAGGGCGCTGATCAACGACATGCCCCGCTCCTCCTCTCCGCCGTAACCGGCATCGGGGCTGCCACCGGGTTGCCCCGGCCGCCGCGTCGCAGCCCGCGGCTGTGCTGTGGCCGCTCGCGCAGTTCCCCGCGCCCCTGGACGGTGCCCCTTGCGGTGTCGCGGCAGGCTGCGGCGCCGCCGTGGCTGGTCGCGCAGTTCCCCGCGCCCCTGACGGGGCCCGTCGGATGCGCCCCGAAGGGGCGCGGGGAACTGCGCGAGCGACCACCGGCGAAGCCGCGGACTGCGATGTACCCAGCGGGGCAGCCCGGGTGCAGCCACCTCATGAGCGGAGCGCTTCTGCCCGGAGTTCCGCCGCGCGGCGCAGTGCCGCGGACGCAGGATCGTCGTGGCCTGCGTCGCCGGAGGACGCGGCGAGGACCTCGTCCACCGTCGCGAGGCCGCCGAGTTCGCCGCGCACCGCGCGGCCCAGCGCCTCGACCGCGCCCCGGTCGCGCGCCCGTTCGCGGCAGTGGAAGGCCAGCTCGCAGGTGGCCAGGCACTCGGGCGCGTACGCCGCCGGGACCGACTCGACGGCCGAGCGCAGCTCCTCCGAGGGGCGGTCCGGCGCGAAGCTCGTGCCCTCGGGGAGTGCGGCGGCGATCTCCTCGACCCGGGTGAGCCGGGCCAACTGGCGCCGGGTAGTGGCCATCTGCTTACGGAAGTCGATCAGGTCGGCCGCCGGGTGGTTGGAGAAGTCGCGGGGGCACACCAGCAGCGCGTGGTCCCGGACGGCGTGCCCGCGCGCGGTCAGCGCCAGCCCGTACACGGCGGCCTGGCGCGCGGCGGCGCCGACCTTCGCGGGGTCGGCCGAACCGTCCAGGATCGGGAAGGACTTGATCTCGATGACGGTCACCCGCCCGTCGGGGTGCACCGCGAGCGCGTCGGGCTCCAGATACGCCGTCGAGCCCGCGACCTCCAGCGAGAGCATCGGGTGGTCCATCAGCGTCCAGCCGCCCGTGCCCGCGCCGCCCCCGGCGGCCTCGTCGAGCGCCAGCCGGGTCCGTTCCGCGCGCCCCGCGGGGCCGTCGGCGGCCAGGTCGGGCAGCGCGACGGCGTCGGCGGCCGGGGGTACCTCCCTGCTCGAAGAGCTTGGGGGAGGCTCCTCGCCCGCACGGGCGCACAGCAGGCCGAGCAGCTCCGTGCCGCCCTCGGCCTTGACGCGGGCCTCGAACGCGTTGCCCCGGACGAAGGCGAACTGCGACTGGCCGAACGGGGCGGGTGAGCCCAGGGCCTCCGCCAGCCTGCCCTTGTCCACGCCCGCGCCGTCCAGCAGTGCGCGGCGGCGGCAGCCGGGGTTCGCGGCGAGGGCCGCCAGCGCGCGGGCGTCGAGCGGGCGCGGGGGCACGGCGGGCCCGCCGCGCAGCTCAGCGAGGCGCGGGGGCGGTGTCCGCGTCGCCCGCGCCGCCTGCGGCGGAAGCGGTGCCGTCGCGCTGCCGGGGGAGGCGTGCGCGGCGGTCGTGCTGCTCGTGCTGCTCGTGCTGTCGGGGCCGCTGGGGCTGCCCGGAAGGTGGGTCATCGGCTGTGGCCTCGGGGGAGGGTGCGATACCCGCCGCAGTCTGGCATCCGGCGCTGACAGCCGAGGCCTCAGGGGAGCCGTCGGCGGCCCGGCGTGTTCCGCCCGTACGGCCGCCCGCCGCCCTCTCACGGCGGGCCGGGACCGCCGCGCTCACCCGGGCGCGTACGGCTCCGGAGCAGCGCAGCAGGGGGCCCGTGAGCAGCAGGCCCAGGCCCATCACGGCGGCTCCGGCGACCGCGTCCAGGAGGTAGTGGTTGGCGGTGCCCAGCACCGTGAGGCAGGTGGCGAGCGGATACGCCACGGCCAGCGCGCGGCACCACGCCGCGCGCGGCCCGAGGCGCCACAGCGCGGCCCCGCACCACAGTGCCCAGCCCACGTGCAGGCTGGGCATCGCGGCGAACTGGTTCGTCAGCCCGCCCAGTCCGCGCGGGGCGCTGGCCTCGGTGCCCCACCAGCCGTAGTCGCTGTAGAGCGCCATCGTGTCGGTGAAGCCGTGTCCGACGTCCAGGAGGCGCGGGGGACAGGTGGGCAGCAGCGTGAATCCCACCAGGCCGATCAGGGTGGAGACGGTCAGCCACGTGCGCAGGAAGCGGTAGTGCGCGGCGTGCCGGCGGAAGAGCCAGGCCAGCACGAGGGGGGTGACGAGGAAGTGGAGCGAGGCGTAGGCGAAATCGGCCGGGACGCCGAGCCAGGAATGGTCCACGAAGGCCCGGTTCAGCGGGGTCTCGGCGTCGATCCCGAGGCGCCGCTCCAGTCGGAGCAGGGCCAGTCCGTGGGAGACCGCAGTGGTCTCGTCGCCGCGCGCGAGGAGCCGTCCCGCCGAGTACAGCGCGTACACGGCGGCGATCAGCGGCAGCTCGGTCCACCAGCGGGGACGGGCTCGTGTCGGCATCTCTTCGCACTCCCAAGCTCCTGGTGGCTCGGCAGCTCGTGGCCCACTGTGGGACGCGGTGGACGGCGAGTGACCGTACAGCGTATGCAGAGCAAAGAGACGCGAGGGCGCCCCACCAGGTTGCTCGGTGAACATCTGAGCGAGAATGGACGGGAGCGACGTTCCGCACCATTCGAGAGGTTTCCATGGCACCGCGCATCCTGCTCGTCCGGCACGGCCAGACCGAATGGTCCATGACCGGACAGCACACCGGCAGGACCGACGTCCCGCTGCTGGACGAGGGCCGCCGGATGGCCAAGCTGCTCGGGGAGCGGCTGCACCGCGCGCCGTGGAACGGGCTGCCGGGCGTCGAGGTGCGCACCAGTCCCCTCTCCCGCGCCCGCGAGACCTGCGAGCTGGCGGGCTTCGGCTCCGCCACGTCCTGGGACGCGCTGATGGAGTGGGACTACGGCGCGTACGAGGGTCTGACGCCCGCGCGGATCAGGGAGCGCGCGGGCGACGACTGGTTCATCTGGCGCGACGGCGTGGCGGACGGCGAGCCGCTGGAGCACGTCGCCGCGCGGGCCGACGAGGTGGTCGAGTGGGCGCGTTCCGCCGACCGCGACGTGCTGGTCTTCGCGCACGGCCACATCCTGCGCGTGCTCGGCGCCCGCTGGCTGGGGTACGAGCCCGCGTTCGCCGCGCGCCTGCGGCTGGACCCGGCCTCGCTCTCGATCCTCGGCTGGGCCTACGGCGAGCCCGCGATCGAACGCTGGAACGACACCGGGCACCTGGACTGACGCGAACGGCACGCCCCCGAACGGGCGTTCAGGCCGTGGCGGCGTGCCGGGCGAGGAAGCCCGCCACCGAGGGGTCGCGGCGGTAGGCGCGCAGCCGCCCCGCCGCGTTCTCCAGCATTCTGCTGATACGGGTGGACTGCACGGGCCCCAGGAAGTCCAGCGCCCGCGAACCGGCCGCCGCCGCCTCGTCCGCGTGCCCCTGCGCGGCGAGGTCGCCCGCCAGTTCCGCGGTGAACAGGGCCTTGTTGCGCGTGAAATGGGGGTTCTGCAGCGCGACGGCCCGGCGGGCGTGCTCGGCGGCGCGCTCCCAGTCGCCCAGCGCCGACCAGCACTGGGCCTCCAGCCCCTCCAGTTCGGCCTCGCCGAAGAACGTCATCCACTCCGGGTCGGCGTCCGACGTCCCCCGGGAGAAGAGCTGTTGGGCCCGGCTGAGCGCCTGCTGGCAGCCGGGGCGGTCGCCGAGCCCGGCCCAGCCGCCCGCCTCGCGCAGCGCGAGCAGCGACAGCAACTGGTGCGAGCCCAAGGTCTTCGCGGCCTGCTGCCCGGCCTGCGCGGCGCGCACGGCCTCCCGGGGGCGGCCCGCGTCCCGCGCCAGGAAGGCGGAGTTGCAGAAGGCGTGCGCCTCCAGCGCCGGGTTCCCGGCGACCCGCGCGGTGGCGAGCGCCTCGGCGTAGTGGGAACGGGCGTCGTGGTACCGGCCCGAGTCGTGGGCCAGCCAGCCGACGGAGATGGCCAGTTCGCCCGCGCCCGCGTGCAGCCGGTCGGCGACGGACTGGCGCCGGGTCCCGGCGTCGAGCAGATCGTAGGCGGCGCGCAGCGACGCGCCCGCGCGCCGGTAGAGCCCGGCACCGCCGTGCCGGTCGTCCAGCACCCGGATCCGGCGTACGGCCTGCTCCACGGCGCGGGCCTCGGAGTCCCCGGCGCGTGTCGCGGCCGGGGCGGGTGCGGCGGCGGAGGCGGGCGGTGCCTCCGCGAGGGCGCCGCCGAGGGAGGCGGCTGCCAGGGCGGCCGGGCCGCCCGTCATGAACGCGCGACGTAGCACGTCGCTCTCCTCGTGCTTCTCGGGACTCTCGGGCCGGTACGGGTGGTTGGCGGCCTCGACGGCACAGGCGGTGTCGGCGGGATCGGGGTCGCCGAGGAGGTCGAGGTCCTCGGGGTGGCCGAAACCGTCCGCGACGTCGCAGGCGTCGTAGAAGGCGGTGATGTCGGTGACGTTGGCGATGCTGACGGCGTCGGGGACGTCGGGGGCAACGGAACGGCGGGGCGGCGGGGCGGGATCGGCGTAGCGCATCGGGTACTGGGGAGGCGCTCCGCTTTCGGCGCGCGCCCCACGAACGCGCGCCGCGCGACCGCGGACGGCCTCGCGAGGAGCGAACCCCATGTCCGCGAGCGAGTACCCGGGGAACATGTGCAGGAACACGCGCTCGTAGGCGTAGTTGGGGCACCGGATCTCGCCCGCCTCGACCCGGCCGATGTACCGCGCGTCGCAGGAGACCTGTTCGCCGATTTCCCGCGCCGACCTGCGGACGGCCGCGGCGAATTCGCCCGGCGAGAGTCGCCCCCGAAGAGCGCGGAACGCGGTGTTGGGGCGGGAGTGCTGACCTGGTGACGTTGAGGGTGACGACGCCATGCCGGAAACGTACCGGCTGTGACGTACCGCCCACTCCAGGTTTGGCTACAAACGGGATATCTCACCCGGGTTCTGCCATGAACCGCCATCCAACGCACATCACCGCCGCCGTAGCCGTTGACAGGTACAGGCGTTGAACTGGTCATAGCGACACCGCGGAGGAGGGGTCCCCCTTGTTGGACACCGGCGTAGGCATCGGCACAGGCATCACCGCCAGCGGCTCCCGGGCCACCGTCCCGACTGCCCTGACCGCTCAGCAGACCACCACCCCCACCCCCGTCACCGCCGAGCCGGCGGGACCGCCCGGCCCCGCCGAGGCGCCGTGCGACCTGGTGACCGTGCCCGCGCGGCACGGGCTGGAGGCCGTCGACATCCTGCGGCTGCGCGACGGCGTCGGGCCCGTGCTGCACGACCACGCGGGCGACACCCTCGGCTTCCTCGTGCCGCCCGGCACGGCGGCCGGCTGGGACCTGCCGGGCAGCGCCTGCACGCAGACCTACACGCGCGCCGCCCACGCCGCCCCCGGCACCACGCAGGAGCCGCCCGTCGCGGGCACCGGCTGGCTCGTACCGCCGGAGGGCGCCTACACGCACGCCACCGAGCCCGCCGAACTGCGCGCCGCGCTCGGCGAGGCCGCCCGCACCATCGAGGCCGCGGGGCGGCGGCTCTAGCCCTGCCCGATACTGGGTGTGTGGCAGGCAGAGCGAAGGACGCGAGCGACGGCGGCAGGCGGCGCGGCGGGCGCGGCGCGCGGGAACCGCTGAGCACGCCGGTGGCGGGCGGCCTCGCGCAGCTCCTGCCCGACCCCGACCGCCCCCGCGGCTGGACGCTGCTGCTCGACGGCGCCCCGCAGTCCCACGTGGACCTCGACGACCCCGCCCATCTCGGCTTCGAGTATCAGCGCAGGCTCGGCCACCTCATCGACCTCGCCGCACCGCCCGGCAGGCCCCTGCGGGTGCTGCACCTCGGCGGCGGCGCCCTCACCCTCGCCCGCTACACCGCCCGTACGCGCCCCCGCTCCGAGCAGCAGGCCGTCGAGGCCGACGGCGAACTCACCCGCTTCGTCCGCGAGCACCTCCCGCTGGAGCGCGGCTGGCGGATCCGGGTGCGCGAGGGCGACGCGCGGGCCGGGCTCGGCAAGCTCCCCGCCCACTGGGCCGACCTCGTCGTCGCGGACGTGTTCAGCGGGGCGCGGACCCCGGCCCACCTCACCACCGTGGAGTTCCTCGCGGCCGTACGGCGCGTGCTGCGCCCCGGCGGCTGGTACGCGGCGAACATCGCCGACGGGCCGCCGCTGCGTCATCTGCGGGCCCAGATCGCCACCGCCGCCGCGGAGTTCGGGGAGCTGTGCCTGCTCGCCGACCCGGCCGTGCTGCGAGGGCGGCGGTTCGGCAACAGCGTGCTGATCGCGGGCGACGACGAGCCCCCCGTCGCCGAACTCACCCGGCGCACCGCCTCGGACCCCCACCCGGGACGGGTCGAGCACGGGCGCGCGCTGGACGCGTTCACGGGCGGGGCCCGCCCGGTGACGGACGCCTCGGCCGTGGCGTCCCCGGCGCCGCCGGAGGGCACCTTCCGCTGACGCCCGCCCCGTCCTCCCCTCAGAGCGCGCGGCGCAGCGCGGTCTCCACGGCGTCGATCAGCGGGTCGCCCTCGCTGCGCGGGTGCCGGGCGAGGCCGAGCTCGACGTCCGGGAGCGTCGGCAGGGCGTCCGGGGTGTGGCAGGCCATGGCCGGTTCGAGGTTGGCGGGCATGAGCGCGGCGATGCCGAGCCCGGCCCGCACCGCGGCCAGGATGCCGAGCAGGCTGTTGCTCTCGAACGTCACGCGCCAGGGCCGGTCCGCGCGTTCCAGCGCTTCGAGCGCCGACGTCCGCCAGGTGCAGGTCTCCGAGAACAGCACCACCGGCAGCGGGTCGGCGGCCACGTTCACGCCCGCGCCGACCGCCCAGGTCAGCGGGCGGCGCACCGTCCAGCGGGGCGGCGCGGGGACGTCCGGGATCTCGTCGAGCACGAGCTGGACCCTGCCCGCCTCGTACGCCTCCCGCATCTCGGCCCGGGAGCAGCTCAGCACCTCCAGCGTCGCGCCCGGGTGCAGCCGCGCGAGGTCGGCGAGGGCCTGCGGGAGCTGGGAGGCGGCGAGGTCCTCCAGCAGTCCGACGCCGCAGCGGCCGGTGAGCACCCGCCCGGTCTCGCTGAGCGCCTGCGCGGACAGGGCGAGGATGCGCTCGGCGTACGGCAGCAGCTCCTCGCCCGTCCGCGTCAGCGTGACGCCCGACGGCGAGCGGTGGAGCAGCGGGCGGCCGACGGCGCTCTCCAGCTTGCGCACCTGCTGGCTGAGCGCGGGCTGCGTCTGGCCGAGCGCGGACGCGGCACGGCTGATGCTGCCCGCCCGTACGACGGTGACGAACGACCGCAGCAGCGCGGTCTCCAGATCTCTGGCCATAACCAATCATTATGCGAGTCCCAGCGAATTCACCAGTTCCTATGCCGCGGGGAAAGGCCTAGCGTCACGTGCGTGACCGGATACAGACAGGTGCTCGCCGTGCCGGGGATGGCCTCGCTGCTGGGCGTCTCGCTCCTCGCCCGTGCCGCGATCACGGCCGACGTGATGGTGCTGACCCTCTACGTCGTCCTCAAGCTGGACCTGAGTTACGCGGCGGCCGGAGGCGTCGCGGCGGCGCTGACCACCGGGCTGGCGCTGGGCGGACCGCTGCTGGGGCGCATGATCGACCGGCGCGGCCTGCGCGCCGTCATGCTCGTCACCGTCGCCGCGCAGGCCGCGTTCTGGCTGGCCGTACCGGTCCTGCCGTACGGGCCGCTGCTGGCCGCCGCCCTCGCCGCGGGGCTGCTGATGGTGCCGGCCCAGCCGGTGACCCGGCAGGCCATCGCCGCGATGACGACGGAGGGGCAGCGCCGTCCCGCGTTCGCGCTGGAGTCGGTGCAGGGCGAGCTCTCGTACATCGTGGGCCCGCCGCTCGTGATCCTCTGCGTGGCACAGACGTCCCCCGGCGCGGTGGCCTGGGGCGTCGGCGCCGCGATCGTGGCGGGCGGCCTCGGGATCGCCCTGCTCGATCCGCCCCTGCGCGGCGCGGACGAGGCGGCGGCGGGGACGGAGGAGCGCCCCCGGCGCCGCGCCTGGCTGGGCCCGCGCATGATCGCCGTACTGGTGATGGCGTTCGGCACGACGATGCTGCTCGGCGGCACGGACCTGGCCATCGTCGCCGTCCTCGAGGACGCGGGCCAAGTCTCCTGGGCCGCCGGGGTCGTGGCCGTGTACGGGGTGACGTCCGTCGTCGGCGGACTGGTGTACGGCGGGCTCTCCAGGACGCTGCCCACCTGGCTGCTCCTCGCCCTGCTCGGGCTGGCGACGCTCCCCGCCGGACTGGCCCCCGACGGGCCCTGGCTGTGCGCGGCCGTCGCGGTGCCGGGGCTGCTCGTCGCGCCGACCCTCTCCACGGTGGCCGACGCGGTGAGCAGGCTGGCGCCCGCCGGTGTGCGCGGCGAGGCGACGGGCCTGCAGTCCTCGGCGCTGGCCGCGGGGTTCGCGCTCGGGACGCCGTTCGTCGGGGCCGCCGTGGATCTGTCCGTACCGGCGGGCGGCTTCGTGGCGGCGGGCGCGGCCGGTCTCGCCGCCGCGGTGACCGGCCGACTGCTCTCGCGCCGCCCGCGCGCCGGTACGCCCCTCGGTGACGCCCCGCGCACGGCCGGTTCGCGCGCGGCCGGTTCGCGCGGCGGTGGTTCGCGCGGCGCCTCGGAGGTCAGTCGCTGAAGGTCTCGATGCGGGGCGCCGAGTCGTTCCAGCGGCAGAAGACCGTCGCCGAGGAGTCGCCCTTGGTGAACGTGACCCGGATCCACGTCTGGGAGTCCCAGACCCGCATGTCCCAGCCCGCGTTGGGCGTCGCGGAGACGAGCGTCGCCGACTTCTCGCCCATGTCGAAGACGGCCCGGCCGCCCGTGACCGTGGCGCCCTTCACCTTGCCGTCGTCGCCGGGACCCGGCTCGGGCTCCGGGTCCGGCTTCGGGGTACGGGAGGGCTCCCGGCTCTTCCCCGGCTTCTTCGTCGGCGTGGGCTCCGGCGGCTTCGAGGACTTCTCCGGCGGCTTCTCGCGCGACGGGGGCGAGGAGGACGGCGAGGGCTTCGGGCGGTGCGTGGAGGACGAGCGGGGCTCGGCGGTGGCCGAGGTCGCGTCCGAGACGGGCAGGGCGCGCGGCGGCTCGTAGTCCGTCCCGGAGAGCACCGTGTGCACCCCGAACCACGAGAGCGCGACGGCGGCGCCGGTCGCCAGGGTCCAGGCTCCGGCGGGCAGCAGCCGCAGGCGTAGCTCTCGTCGCACCCGAGTACCTTAAGTGTTGGCTGTCACGGGCATGACGTACGGTTCAGCGCATGGCAAGTGTGCTCGTGGTCGAGGACGATCAGTTCGTACGGTCAGCCCTGATCCGGCATCTGACCGACGCGGCGCATACCGTCCGGAGCGTGGGCACGGCCCTGGAGGCGCTGCGCGAGGTGGCGCAGGTCGGGTTCGACGTGGTCATCCTCGATCTCGGACTGCCCGATCTGGACGGCGCCGAGGCGCTGAAGATGCTGCGCGGCATCACCGACGTACCGGTGATCATCGCGACCGCGCGCGACGACGAGACGGAGATCGTCCGCCTGCTCAACGCGGGCGCGGACGACTATCTCGTCAAGCCCTTCTCCGTCGAACACCTCTCCGCGCGGATGGCGGCCGTGCTGCGCCGCGCCCGTACGGTCGCGCCCGGCGAGGGCGGGGGAGACCGGGTGATCCGCGTCGGCGGGCTCGCCATCGACCCGCTGCGGCGCCAGGCCGAGCTGGAGGGCGCGGCCCTGGACCTGACCCGGCGCGAGTTCGACCTCCTCGCCTTCCTCGCGCGCCGCCCCGGCGTGGTCGTGCCGCGCAAGGAGCTGCTGGCCGAGGTGTGGCAGCAGTCGTACGGGGACGATCAGACGATCGACGTCCATCTCTCCTGGCTGCGGCGGAAGCTGGGCGAGACGGCCGCCAGCCCGCGGTATCTCCACACGCTGCGCGGGGTCGGGGTGAAGCTGGAGCCCCCACGGGCGGAGCCGCCGCGATGAGATGGGCACTGGTGAAGGTCTGCCTCGCCGTGACCGTCATGGTCGTGGTCGCCTTCGCCATCCCCCTCGCGCTCGTGGTCAAGGAGACCGCGCAGGACCGGGCGTTCTCCAACGCCGAGCGGCAGGCCTCCGCGATCGGCCCCGCCCTGGCGATCACCACCGACCGGCAGCAGCTCAAGTTCGCCGTCGCCAGCACCCAGGCGGGCGGCGCCGGACGGATCGCCGTCCACGTCCCCGCCGTCCAGCGCGGCAAGCGCTCGCACCCGCCCGTCGAGGTCGGCCGCGCCCGCGCCTCCCGCGAGGCCCTCACGGCGGCGCAGCGCCTCGGCCGCGCCTCCAAGGTCCGCGTCGACGGGGGATACGCGCTGCTCCAGCCCACCGCCGTGAGCGGCGGCAAGGTCGCCGTCGTCGAGGTGTTCGTGCCCGACGACGAGGTCACCAACGGGGTCGCGACCTCCTGGGTGCTGCTCGCGGGCGTCGGCCTCGCGCTGATCGTCGGCTCGGTCGCGGTCGCCGACCGGCTCGGCACCCGTATGGTCCGCCCCGCCGAACAGCTCGCGGGAGCCGCGCACGACCTGGGCGAGGGCAAGCTCGGCGTGCGCGTGCCCGAGGAGGGGCCGACGGAACTGCGCTCGGCGGCCGTCGCGTTCAACTCGATGGCCGACCAGGTCGTCCAGCTCCTCGCCAACGAGCGCGAGCTGGCCGCCGACCTCTCGCACCGGCTCCGCACCCCGCTGACCGTGCTGCGGCTGAACGCGGCCTCGCTCGGCGAGGGCGACGCCGCCGAGCAGACACGGGAAGCCGTCGCGCAGTTGGAGGGCGAGGTCGACACGATCATCCGCACCGCCCGCGCCCAGCGCGCCCAGTCCCCGGGCGCCGATGTGACCACCGCCTCGGACGCGGCCGAGGTCATCCGGGAACGCATGGCCTTCTGGTCCGCGCTCGCCGAGGACGAGGGCCGCGAGGCGCGCGTGGCGGGTGTCGAGAGCCCCGTACGGGTGCCGGTCGCCCGGGCCGAACTCACCGCCGCCGTCGACGCGTTGCTCGGCAACGTCTTCCGGCACACCCCCGAGGGCACCGCCTTCTCGCTGGACCTGCACAACGGGGAGGACGCCGTGATCGTCCTCGTCTCCGACGCGGGGCCCGGCATCGCCGACCCCGACGCCGCGCTGCGCCGGGGCCACGGCGACGGCGGCCCGGGCTCGACGGGGCTCGGCCTCGACATCGTGCGGCGCGTCGCGGAGTCCACGGGCGGCGACGTCCGCCTGGGACGGTCGGTCCTCGGCGGTACGGAGGTGAGGGTCTGGCTCGCGCTGCGTCCCTCGCGGGCCGGCCGTCCCCGAGGAGGCGGCCACCGCATGCGTCGCCGCCGAGCGTCCCTGTGACGTCTCCGGCCCGGCTGTCGCCCCGAAGGGGCACCCGGCGAAGCCGTCCTAAGCGGGGCCTTCCCTTTCCTTAAGCGCGGCATAAGCGGGGAATCCGGGCCTCCGGGCGCCGTTAGCGTGCTGCTCGTTCCCCCATCCCCCACAGAACGAGGCAGCAGCGCGATGACGAACACCGCCGGACACCGCCGCCGTACGAGCCGCAGGGTGAAACTGATCAGCGGTACGGCCGCGGCGGCCGTCGTGGCGGGCGGGGCCTTCCTGCTCGCCGGCAACGCGACGGCGGGCGAAGAGGCGAAGAAGGGCACGCCCTTCGCGCCGTACGTCGACACCTCGCTCCAGCCCTCCTACGACCTGCTGGAGAGCGCGGAGAAGACCGGCGTCAAGAACTACAACCTCGCCTTCGTGACGAGCGCGAACGGCGGCTGCGTCCCCAAGTGGGGCGGCTCGCAGGACCTCAAGGCCAACCCCGTCGCGAAGCAGATATCCGCGCTGCGCGCGAAGGGCGGCGACGTCCGCGTCTCCTTCGGCGGCGCCAACGGCTCGGAGCTGGCCCTCGCCTGCAAGTCGGCCGGTGAGCTGGAGAAGGCGTACGGGAAGGTCATCGACACCTTCAAGCTGAAGAAGATCGACCTGGACATCGAGGGCGCGGCCCTTCCCGACGCCAAGGCCAACACGCTGCGGGCGAAGGCCGTCGCGGCGCTGCAGAAGAAGCACAAGGGCCTCGACGTCTCGTACACCCTGCCCGTGATGCCCGAGGGCCTGACCCAGCCGGGCGTCGCGCTCCTGGAGAACGCGAAGCAGAACGGCGTGAAGGTCGGCGCCGTGAACATCATGGCCATGGACTACGGCCCGTCCTACGACGGTGACATGGGCACCTACGCCACCAAGGCGGCCACCGCCACCCAGAAGCAGGTCAAGAAGGCCCTCGGGATCACGGACGGCGCCGAGGCGTGGAAGACCGTCGCGATCACCCCGATGATCGGCGTCAACGACGTCCCGGTCGAGGTCTTCACGCCGCAGGACGCCCAGCAGGTCAAGGCGTTCGCCGACAAGAAGGGCATGGGCTGGGTCTCGATGTGGTCCGGCACCCGCGACAAGGCCTGCCCCGGCGGCCCGAAGAAGGAGGCCGACCCGACCTGCTCCAGCATCGAGCAGAAGCCGTTCACGTTCTCCAAGGCGCTCGCGGGCTGACGTACGAGGAGCGACAGGAGCGACAGGACCAGGTGACGGTCCGGTAGCAGCCGCCGGACCGTCACCCTCCAGGGCCGGGAGTGACCCCCGAACCCCCGGCCCGGCCACCGGGCGGGGGCGCGACGGGCTTCCTTCCCCCCACACCACCGCCGCGCCCCGCCCGAGGTCGTTCCCCCGGGCCCCCGCTCAGCCCTCCTCGGGGATACGACCGCTTTCCGCGACCCGCCCGTACCAGCGGGCGCTCGACTTGGGCGTACGGACCTGCGTGTCGAAGTCGACGTGGACGGCGCCGAACCGGCGGCTGTAGCCGTACGCCCACTCGTAGTTGTCCAGCAGCGACCAGAGGAAGTAGCCGCGGACGTCGGCGCCCTCCTCGCGGGCGTGGCGCACGGCGTCGAGGTGGCCGCGCAGGTACGCGATCCGCTCGGGGTCGTGGACCCGGCCCCGGTCGTCGGGCTTGTCCTCGTAGGCGGCGCCGTTCTCCGTGACGTAGAGCGGCGTCCCCGGCGCCTCGCGGTGGAAGCGCAGCAGCAGATCGGTCAGGCCGGTCGGGTCCACGGCCCAGCCCATCTCCGTGCGCGGGCCCGGGGGCTGGTGGAAGGCCACGCGGTCGGCGCCGGGCCAGGGGGAGTGCTCGCTCTCTCCGTGGCCGTCGTGGCGCTCGGCCCCCGCGGCGCCGTCCGGGACCGCGGAGACCAGGGACGGCGTGTAGTAGTTCAGCCCGAGCCCGTCCAGGCGCTGCCGGATCGCGGCCATGTCCCCGTCGCGGACACAGCTCCAGTCGGTCAGCGAGGCCGTGTCGGCGACCAGGTCCTCGTCGTAACGCCCGTGCAGCATCGGCCCCGTGAAGACCCGGGTGGCCAGCGCGTCGATGCGGCGGGCCGCCTCCCGGTCGGCCTCCGACTCCGTGCGCGGGCGTACGACCGCGGGGTTGAGGCTGACCATGAGCCGGGCCCGGGAGGGCAGCGCGGCGCGCAGGGCCTGGGCGGCGAGCCCGTGCCCGAGGTTGAGGTGGTGGGCCGCGCGCAGCGCCGCCACCGGGTCGGTGCGGCCGGGGGCGTGGACGCCCGAGCCGTAGCCGAGGAAGGCGCTGCACCAGGGCTCGTTGAGCGTCGTCCAGTGCTCGACGCGGTCGCCGAGGGCCTCGGCGACGAGGCGGGCGTACTCGGCGAAGCGCTCGGCGGTGTTCCGCGCGGGCCAGCCCCCGGCGTCCTCCAGCTCCTGCGGCAGGTCCCAGTGGTAGAGCGTGAGGAAGGGCTGGATGCCCTTGTCGAGCAGCTCGTCGGTGAGTGCCCGGTAGAAATCGAGCCCGCGCTGGACGGCGGGGCCCGCGCCGGTCGGCTGGACGCGGGGCCAGGAGACGGAGAACCGGTAGGCCCCGACGCCGAGTTCGGCCATCAGTGCGACGTCCTCGCGGAACCGCTGGTGGTGCTCGCAGGCGCGGTCGCCGGTGTCGCCCTGGTGGACCTTGCCGGGGACGCGCGCGAAGGTGTCCCAGATCGAGGGCGCCCGGCGGGCCTCTCCCCGCGCGCCCTCGACCTGGTGCGCGGCGGTGGCCGTGCCCCAGAGGAAGTCCGCGGGGAAGTGGCGCCGTACGGGCGAGGCTGTGCTGTGCGTCGGCATGGAAGCGCTCCCGAAGTGCCGTAGGGGGTGAGAGGGAAGAAGGAGGAGGGGTCAGCCCTT
The DNA here is from genome assembly GCF_039530985.1 of Streptomyces albiaxialis. NCBI lineage: Bacteria > Bacillati > Actinomycetota > Actinomycetes > Kitasatosporales > Streptomycetaceae > Streptomyces > Streptomyces albiaxialis. Next base: position 809,421 of record NZ_BAAAPE010000013.1, on the reverse strand, counting down.
GACGGCGCCCTGCATGATGCCGCCGACGATCTGCTTGCCGAAGACGGTGAACGCGAGCAGCAGCGGCAGCGTGCCCAGCAGCGCGCCCGCCATGATCACGGACTCGTCCGGGATGTAGCCCTTACCGAGTCCCGTCAGGGCCACCTGCACGGTCGGGTTGTCCTGGGTGAGCGCGATGATCGGCCAGAAGAACTCGTTCCAGGCCATCACGAAGGTGAGCATGCCCAGGACGGCCATCGCGGGCCGGGCCGCGGGGAAGACCACGTGCCAGACGACGCGCAGGCTGTGCGCCCCGTCCACCCGCGCGGCCTCGACGAGTTCGGTGGGCAGGGCGGCCGTCAGGTACTGCCGCATGAAGAAGACGCCGAAGGCGCTCACCATCATCGGCAGGATCACGGCCTGGAGCTGATTGGTCCACTCCAGCTTCGCGACGGCCATGAACAGCGGGACGACGCTGAGCTGCGGCGGCACCATCATCGTGCCGATCACCAGCAGCAGCAGGGTGTTCTTCGCGCGGAAGCGGAGCTTGGCGAAGGCGAACCCGGCGAGCGTCGCGAAGAGCACGGTGCTCGCCGCGACCGTCCCCGCCACCAGCGTGGTGTTGAGCAGGGCCTTGCCCATGTTGGCGTCGTTCCAGGCGGTGCTCATGTTCGCGAAGAGGTTGCCGCCGAACCAGAAGGGCGGCGGGGTCTCGGCCAGCCGCTCGTTGTCGCGGGACGCGGCGATCGCGGTCCATACGAGCGGGAAGAGCGAGCCGAGAGTGACGAGGACCAGGACGGCGTAGGCGAACGGGCCCGCGCGCAGGCGGGACGTGGACGTACGGGACATACGGGGTGTGGACGTACGGGACGTACGGCGCTTCACGTGCGGCACGGCGGACCCCTCAGTGGCTCTTCTGGAGCCGTCGGGCGATCAGCCAGTTGAGCAGGCCGATCACGATCAGGATCAGGAACATGGTCCAGGCGATCGCGGAGGCCCGGCCCAGATGGAAGTTGAACCAGCCCTGCTCGTACAGATAGAGGCCCAGGGTCTGGTACTGGTGCGAGCCCCCGCCGTTCTGCGAGCCGCCGAACAGCAGCGGTTCGCCGAAGAGCTGGGTCGCGCCGATCGTGGAGACGACGACGGTGAACAGGATCGTCGGCCGCAGCGAGGGCACGGTCACGTGCCGGAACTGCTGCCAGCGCGAGGCCCCGTCGAGCGCCGCCGACTCGTACAGGTCATCGGGGACGGCCTGCATCGCGGCGAGGTAGATCAGCGTGTTGTAGCCGGTCCAGCGCCAGACCACGATGGTGGAGACCGCGATCTGCGAGGACCAGGTGCCGTTCTCCCAGTCGATGTTGTCGATGCCGACGAGCCCGAGCGCCCAGTTGATCATCCCGTAGTCGCGCCCGAAGAGCAGCGCGAAGACGAGCGTCGCCGCGGCCACCGACGTGGCGTACGGGGTGAGCAGCGCGACCCGGAAGAACGCACTGCCCCGCAGCCGGTAGTGCAGCAGGTGCGCCAGGCCCAGCGCCATCGCGAGCTGCGGCACGGTCGAGAGGACGCCGATGGTGAAGGTGTTGCGCAGCGCGTTCCAGAAGAACTCGTCCTCCAGCAGCCGCGAGAAGTTCCGCAGCCCCACCCACTCCATCTCGGTCGGGCTGTGCAGCGAGACCGCGTGCAGCGAGGCCCAGCCCGTGTAGAGCAGCGGGAAGAGCCCGAAGGCCGCGAAGAAGAGGAAGAAGGGCGCGATGAACGCGTACGGGCTCCACTTGGCGTCCCGGCGGTAGCGGCGGCTGCGCCGGGCCAGGGCCCGCGGGCCGGGCTCGCGTGCCGCCCGCGGTCCGCGCCGGGGGCCCCGCCGGCGCCCGCGTCCGGGGGCCGTTCCCGGCCGCCCGTCCTCCACGGGCGGCCGGGGCCCCGTCGTCTCAGTCCTCGACGGAGTCATCGATCTTCTTCACCGCCGCGTCCCAGCCCTCCTCGGGCGACTTGCCCTGCTGTTCGACCTGGAGGATCCCCACCTCGTTCATGTGCTGCTTGATGAGCTGGTCCTTGGGGCCCAGGATCGAGACGGGCACGTCCTTGGCCGCGCCGGAGAAGATCTTCCCGATGGGCGCCCCGTCGAAGTAGGCGTGCTCGGCGCCGGAGACCTGCGGGAGGTCGAGCGCGGGCTGGGAACTGGGGAGGTTGCCCATCTTCTCGAAGACCTTGGCCTGCTGTTCCGGTGCCGTCAGCCAGGTCGCGAGCTTGATCGCCTCGTCCCGGTTCTTCGCCTTCTCCGGGACGGTGAGGAACGAGCCGCCCCAGTTGGCCGGTTCGGGCGCCGCGGCCACGTCCCACTTGCCCTTGCCCGCCTTGCCGGCCTTCTCCTGGATGTAGGCGAGCATCCAGGACGGGCAGATGACGCTGGCGAACGAGCCGTTCGCGTACGCCTGGTCCCAGGACTTGTCGAACTGCTTGAGCTTGGCCGTCATCTTGCCCTCGACCGCGCGCATCGCCAGGTCCCAGGACTCCTTGACGCCCTTGCTCTTCTTGTAGACGAGCGTGCCGTCCTCGTCGTAGTACTGCTTGGTGTGGCTGGCGAGGGCGCCGTTGTAGAGCCCGGCGGCGCTGTCGGTGAAGGCGGTGCCCTTGGGGGCCTTGTCCGTGTACTTCTCGCCGGTCTCGACGTACTTCGACCAGTCGCCGGCCCACAGCTTGCCGACCTTCTCGCGGTCGGTCGGCAGACCGGCCTTCTCGAAGAGGTCCTTGCGGTAGCAGATCGCCATCGGCCCCGTGTCGGTGCCGAGCCCGATGATCTTGCCGTCCTCCGCCTTGGCCTGGTCCCACTTCCAGTCGAGGAAGTCGCCCTTGCGCACGCCCTTGGCCTTGCCGAGGTCGACGAACTTGTCGGACTGGACGGTCGCTAATTCGTTGATGTTCCCGATCTCGACGCCCTGGATGTCGCTCAGCCCGCTGCCCGCCGCGAGGTGGTTGAGCAGCGCCGGGTAGTAGTCCTCGTTGCGCTCGGTGGAGTTCTCCTTGATGGAGATGTCGGGGTGGAGCTTCTCGTACTCCTTGTAGAGCCCCGCCTGCTTGTAGCCGAAGACGCCGAAGACGCCGACGGAGACCGTCGTCTTCCCCTCGCCGCCGCCGCTTCCCGCGCCGGAGGACGAGCCGCCGTCGTCGGCGCAGCCCGCGAGGGGCGCCGCGACGAGCACGACCGCGACTCCTGCGGCGAGAAGACGCCTACGAGGCGGTAGAGAAAAGGACGTTGTACCGCGAATACGCATCATTGCGTTCTCCCAACGTTCGGGTTATGTATGTGGGGGTACATTGGGAGCGCTCCCATCACCATGAGTCGAAAGCATCCGGCGGTCCCGCGAAGGTGTCAAGACATCGGACGGCAACTCGCCCGGATCCACGTGTAGTTCAATGATCCCGCCGGCACGGCGCCGGAAGACGAGCAACGGGGAGGCATCGATGGCAGCAGCGCGCGACGGCCGCGGCGGGGGACGCCGTCCCGGGCCCACGCTGGAGCAGGTGGCCCGCCGCGCGGGCGTCGGCCGGGGCACGGTCTCCCGGGTGGTCAACGGCTCGCCGCGGGTCAGCGACCGTACCCGCGCCGCGGTCGAGGCGGCCGTCGCCGAACTCGGCTATGTGCCCAACCGGGTGGCCCGCGCCCTCGCCGCCGGGTCCACCGACGCGATAGCCCTCGTCGTCCCCGAGCCCGAGACCCGCTTCTTCGCCGAGCCGTACTTCTCCGGGATACTGCACGGCGTCGGCGACGCGCTGGCCGAGACGGACATGCAGCTCCTGCTGACGCTGGTGCGCAACGAGCGCGAGAGGGAACGGTTCGCCCAGTACGCCTCCGCCCACCGCGTGGACGGCGTCCTGCTCGTCTCCCTGCACGCCGCCGACCCGCTGCCCGACCTGCTGGAGGAGTGCGGCATGCCCGCCGTGCTGGGCGGCCGCCGCTCGGCGGACGAGTCCGTCCCGTACGTCGACTCCGACAACGTCGGCGGGGCGCGCGCCGCCGTGGAGCACCTCCTCGCCCGCGGCCGCGCGACGGTCGCCACCGTCACCGGGTCCACGGACATGTACGTGGCCCAGTGCCGCCTGGAGGGGTACCGCTCCGCGCTGCGCGGCGCGGGCCGCGAGCCCGAGGAGCGCCTCGTCGCGCACGGGGACTTCACCGAGGAGGGCGGCCACGCCGCGATGCGCGTGCTGCTGGAGCGCGCCCCGGGGATCGACGCCGTCTTCTGCGCCTCGGACGTCATGGCGGCGGGCGCCCGTATCGCCCTGCGCGAGGCGGGCCGGAGGGTGCCGGACGACGTGGCGCTGATCGGCTTCGACGACTCGGCCGTGGCCCGGCACATGGACCCGCCGCTCACCTCGGTGCGCCAGCCGATAGTGGAGACCGGGCGGGAGATGGCCGGGATGCTGCTGGAACTGCTCGGCAAGACGGAGCCGCCGCCCGGCGCGGAGGGGGCGGACGGGACGGCGGACGGCGACCCGCTGCACCGCGTCCTGCCGACGGAACTGGTGTGCCGCGGGTCGGTCTGACGCGCCGTCGGACGCCCGGCCCCCGTCACTCCGACGGTCGCCTCCACGTGCGGCGGGGCCCGCGGTGCCCTTTGCTTCACTGGTATGGCTCGTACAGCGACAGCGAACCGCCGCATAGCGAGCGGAGCCCTGACCGCAGCCCTGCTCATAGGAGGGTTCGCCGCGCCGGCCGCGGCAGCCGGCCCGACGACCCCCACGCGTGACGACGCCGCGGCCCCCGCGGGCCCGCCCGGCGCCTGGTCCCGGCCCGTGCTCAAGGCGGCCCGCGTCTCCCAGCCGTACGGCGTCAAGGGCAACTGGGCGGCCGGCCACCACACCGGCATCGACCTCGCCGTCCCCACCGGCACGCCGGTCCGCTCGGTCGGCACCGGCACGGTGGTCTTCGCCGGACGGTCCGGCGACTACGGCAAGGCCGTCACGATCCGGATGAGCGACAAGAAGTACACCCTCTTCGCGCACCTCTCGACGATCGCGGTGAAACGCGGCAAGGCCGTGAGGGCGGGCACCTGGCTCGGCCGCTCCGGCAACACGGGACGCTCCACCGGCCCGCACCTCCACTTCGAGGTGCGGGCCAAACGCGGTTACGGCTCCGACATCGACCCCGTCCGGTACCTCGCCCGGCACGGCGTACGGCTGCTCTGAGACCGGATACGCACACCGGGCCGCGGGGTCAGCCGTCGTTGCGGGCCCCGCGGCCGACCGCCGTCAGCAGCGAACCGATGACGATGCCGATCACGAGGTAGACCACCGCCGACCCCGCCTTCGCCTCCCACGACGCGTCCGAGGTGAAGGGCTGCAGCATCACGGCGGCCGTGGCCAGCGCGACGATCCAGGCGAGGAACCGCTCGGGCTGCGGCGTCGCCACCATCAGCAGGTGCAGCAGCGCGGTCGCGGCCAGCGCCGCCAGGGCCGCGCCCGCCGCGAGCGAGCCGCCCGTCGCGGCCACCAGGGCGCCGTCCCGCTCGGGCGCGAAGACGGGCCACCCCAGCACCCCGCGCACCAGCAGCAGCACCACCACCGAGGCGAGCGCCGCCACCAGCGCGACGGCCACGCCGCCCGCCCACAGCCGCCCCGCGGAGACCCGGGGCCGCCGCGGAGGCTCCTGCCCGTACGGCTCCTGCCCGTACGGATCCTGCGCGTACGGGTCATGTGCGTACGGCTGCTGCTGTCCGTACGGCTGTCCGTAGGGGTCGTACGGTTCCTGTCCGCCCGGTGTGTTCCTGCGCATGGGGAGAGCCCTCCTGCCGTGGAGCCGGAATCCCAGGCTCTGTGGGTACCCCGCACTCCGCATCCGCGCTCACCCCATAGAGGGAAACCAGCCACTCTGCCCGAAAGGTGTGGAATGCCTGGTTCTGTGAACAGAACCTCACTGAACCCGTCGCGCGGGCGCCTCGCCGCCCCCGCGCTCCTCGCCGCCGCGGCCCTCGGTACGGGCCTGCTCGCCGCCACCCCCGCCACCGCCACCCCCGTCGCCCCAACCGCCCCGGCCGCCGCCTCGCAGGACACCGCCGAGGCGCGCTCCGTCGGCAGATTCCAGATCACGGTGCACGAGGGGGTCGGCACCGGGGGCAAGGTCATCGCCTCGGCCCGGCTGAACTGCTCGCCGACCGCGGGGAGCACTCATCCCCGCGCCGCGGACGCCTGCCGCCTGCTGGAACGCGCGGGAGGCCAGTTCTCGATGCTGCCCGCCCAGCAGCTCGCGTGCCCGATGGTCGACAAGCCCGTGACCGTCGTCGCCAAGGGCTTCTGGAAGAGCACGGCCCGGATCTTCGCCCACATCTACCGGAACTCCTGCGAGGCGAGCGCCCAGAGCAGCGGCGTCTTCAACCTCAGCCGCTAGTGCCACCGCACAACGACGAGGCCCCCGCTCCGGTCTTCCCGGAACGGGGGCCTCGCTGCGAGGGTGATCGACGGGACTTGAACCCGCGACATCCTGGACCACAACCAGGTGCTCTACCAACTGAGCTACGACCACCACGACCCGTGCTGAGGGAGGCTTCCCGAAGGACTCCTCCCCGCATCGGCCTCCACGAGTGTACAGGGTCTCGGAGGGTGCTCGCTCACACGTTTCCGGTGGCTACTCGGCAGGCGGGAGCACGTGCCGGGCGGCGATTCGCTTGGCGGTGTCCGAGTCGGGGCCGGGCTGGGGCACGAAGACGGCCTCCCGGTAGTACCGCAGCTCGGCGATCGACTCGCGGATGTCCGCGAGGGCGCGGTGATTGCCGTTCTTCTCCGGGCTGTTGTAGTACGCCCGCGGGTACCAGCGCCGGGCCAGCTCCTTGATCGAGGAGACGTCGACGATGCGGTAGTGGAGGTGCCCCTCCAGCTCCGCCATGTCCCGGGCGAGGAAGCCGCGGTCGGTGCCGACGGAGTTGCCGCACAGGGGGGCGCGGCCCGGCTCCGGGGCGTACTCGCGCACGTACTCCAGGACCCGGGCCTCCGCGTCGGCCAGGGTGGTGCCGGCGTCCAGCTCGTCGAGCAGGCCGGAGGCGGTGTGCATCTCGCGCACCACCTCCGGCATGCCTGCCAGGGCCTTGGCGGGCGGGCGGATCACGATGTCCACGCCGTCACCGAGCACGTTCAGCTCCGAGTCCGTGACCAGCGCGGCCACCTCGACGAGCGCGTCTTCGGACAACGAGAGCCCGGTCATCTCGCAGTCGATCCACACCATCCGATCGTTCATGCGGCTCACACTACGGGACCCCGGATCCTCAGCCCTGACCGCGCCCGCGCTGGCCCGGGAGCCTGGGGGCGTAGACGTCCGATTCCGGTTTGCCCGGTTCCGGACGTTGGTCCCGGTCCCGGTCCCTCACGTCCCGCACTTCCCTGGCGTCCCTCCCGTCCCTGTACTCCCGGTGATCCCGTGGCTCGCGCCCCTCCCGGTGCTCCCTGCGGTCCCGGTGATCACGCGGATCGCGTGCCCCGCGCGGATCCCGCTGCTCCCGCACCGTCTCGGCCCGGGCGCCGCCCATCGCGCTCGCGGCACCCGGTGCCCCCGGTGCGCCCGCCGCCCCCGCGGTGCCCGCGAACCCGCCCGGGCCCGGCTCCGCGTACGGCGTCCCGGCCGGGTGTTGCTCGGGCAGGCGCAGCGACCCCGCGTCCTCGCCGTCGTCACCCTCCGGGCGCCTGGCGCGGTAGGCCGCGCGGTAGGCGGCGGGGGAGGCGCCGAGCTGGCGGCGGAAGTGGCCGCGCAGCGCGACGGGCGAGCGGAAACCGCACCGGCCCGCGACCTCGTCCACCGAGTAGTCCGAGGTCTCCAGCAGACGCTGGGCCTGGAGCACACGCTGGGTGATGAGCCACTGCAGTGGAGCGCTCCCAGTAAGAGAGCGGAAGCGCCGGTCGAAGGTGCGACGGCTCATGTACGCGCGCGCGGCGAGCGTCTCGACGTCGAACTGCTCATGCAGGTGCTCCAGCGCCCAGGCGACGACCTCGGCGAGCGGGTCGGCGCCGATCTCCTCTGGTAAGGAGCGGTCGAGGTGGCGCGGGTGGCCACCGGTCTCCTGTCCGTTGCCCCGCCGGGGCGGCACGACGAGGCGCCGGGCGAGGGCACCCGCCGCCTCCGCGCCGTGGTCCGTGCGGACGACGTGCAGGCACAGGTCTATGCCCGCCGCCGTTCCGGCCGAGGTGAGGATGTCGCCGTCGTCCACGAAGAGTTCACGGGGATCGACGTGCACCGCGGGGTAACGCTTGGCGAGCGTCGGCGCGTACATCCAGTGGGTCGTCGCGGGACGTCCGTCGAGCAGGCCCGCCGCCGCGAGCACGAAAGCGCCCGTGCACAGTCCGATCACGCGCGCCCCCTCCTCGTGCGCGCGGCGGAGCGCCTCCAGCGCCGCGGTCGGCGGCGGCTGGGTGATGGAGCGCCAGGCGGGGACGACCACCGTGCCCGCACGGGAGATCGCCTCGAGTCCGAACGGCGCGCTCAACTGGAGCCCGCCCGTCGTACGCAGCGGTCCGTCCTCACCCGCGCACACCAGCAGCCGGTAGCGGGGAACTCCCGCGTCCTGGCGGTCGATTCCGAAGACGGAGAGCGGGATGGAACTCTCGAAGATGGGACCACCGCTGAAGAGCAACACCGCCACGATCTCGCGCCGGCGGCGCGCGGCCAGCTTACGCGTCTCAACTGGGCCGTTCGTGGAGTCCTGGCTCATTGGAACTAAGCCCCCCTCAATCGTTGTGTTCCTCTCGGTCCATGCACATCTCCCCCGCTCTCCCCCGCAGCGAAAGCCAAGATCGAATCTACTGTGTCGGATGTGGGTGGCGGTGCAAGTTCGGCACCCGACGCTATGTCGACAAGGCAACTTGGCGTGAAGCATTCGATCACGAAGCGTTTCACTCTGTGGCTCTGCTGGGAAGTGCGCATGCCCTCTCTGCCCCGTCACCGTAGGGTGCACACCCGCGTCGCGCTCCTTTCGTCCCTGGTGGCAAGGGGGTTGGAGGAGGGGCGCGGCAAGGGCTGGGACTCGGCCGTAAGTTGGCCGAAAAACGCGGGGGATCAGTTGTGCGATCCGGTCACTCGGCGGGCGCACGCCGGTGATGAGAGGGGGTCCCCGGGGCGCGAGCTACGCATGGTCACGCCTGGCTGCGCGCTGTTTCCCCTCGCTGGTGCGGGTGACGTCCGCCCCGGTGGGCGCCGGTTCCCGTACGGCTGTGGCGGCCCCTGTGCGGGCTGACCTGCTCACCGGCGAGCCGTGCCTGTCCGCGCTCCGACTGGCGCAAGAGGGCACGACAGGCCGTCGTGACGGCGGCGAGCCCCACGGCCGTGCCGAGCGCGCCCCCCACGGACGAGCCGCACACCAGCAGGACCACGGGGACCAGCGCACTGCTGAAGGCCGCCCAGCGCACCACGTCGCCCACCGGATCGGACGAGGGGGCGGCCTCCCGGCGCCGGGGCGCGGCGCCGGTGGAGGAGGGGCCGGGGGTGGGCCGGGTGTGTGCGGAGGGTGCACTCCGTGTGGCGTACGCCGTACGTGCGGTGTGTGCGGTAGTCGGGATGGACGGAACGCTGGGGGCGAGCGGTGGGCCGGGCACGCCGTGTCTAACGCCCCCCGAAGGTGCCGGTCACTGGGCCGCAAGGGGGCCTGACGCGGGCGTGGGCCATGCGGCGGCACCCGGCGCACCCGTACGGCTGAGGGCCTCTCGCGGGCGTAAGGGGCGTAACGCGGCATTGCGATACGCGCCGCGCTCAGGCATGCTCCGGGGTCAGCGCGCGTCCGGTGACCGCCTCTCATGCCCTGGGCAAGTGGGGAGTGCCGCCGTACCCTTGGGGTAGGGGACTTGGGAAGACGATTCCCGGTCGTCATTCCCAGAGGCACCGAGAAGACCCCGAAGCGAGCCGGAAGAGAGAGCAAGCCGTCCGTCGTCCCTCTGCACAGAGGACTCCCTTCGCCGAGACACACATGGCTGGACACGAGATCCCTGACCCAGCGGACCGCAGGCAGGTCGCCGATTCGACGGCGCTGCCAGAGGCGGCGGAAGAGGCACGTCACTCCTGCGACCCCGCGTTCCTGCACGGTGTCGTCGTGGGCTTCGACGGTTCGATGTCGAGCGAGCGGGCCCTGGCCTATGCCATCGGCATGGCGTACCGCTCGGGGTCGGGCCTGATCATCGTCCATGTGGCCAACCGGCTGCCCACCACCGTGTGGGCGGGCTGCGAGCCGCCCGTCTTCGTCGACGTCCCCGACCACCGCACCGAGGTGCTCGGGCTGGAGCTCGCCTGCGCCGACCATCTCTCCGAGGTCTCCTGGATCCTCGTCGAGCGCGGCGGCGACATCTGCCACGAGCTGGAAGAGGTCGGCAGGGAGTACGAGGCGGACGCGATCGTCGTCGGCTCGACCCACGGGCTCGTCGGCCGGATCTTCGGCTCGGTCGCGGGGCGGCTGGCGCGGCGCGCGCAGCGGCCCGTCGTGGTGGTTCCCTGACGGCTGCCCCTGGCATCTGTCGTGACAGCGTCAACTCTCCCTGGGCAGCGCCCCGTTCACACCCTCCGCCGATAAACCTACCCGGCCGTAGGGGTGGATTGTGCGCTTGTGAGGGGCATACAGGAAGCACAGAGTCAGCGTGCCGCCGGGCGGGAGGTGACGGTCCCGTACGGCGGCTCACCCGCCGGCGTAATGGGCGACGCCGGCACAGGGGAGGCGGGATCCCGCGCGGTTGGTGGCCCGCGCGGGATCCCGCCCATGTTCTGTGGGGACGTCACGTCCCGAACGTCACTCCACGGTCACGGACTTGGCCAGGTTGCGGGGCTTGTCGATGTCCCGGCCGAGGGCCAGTGCGGTGTGGTAGGCGAGGAGCTGGAGCGGGATGCCCATGAGGATCGGGTCCAGCTCGTCCTCGTTCTTCGGCACGACGATCGTGCGGTCGGCCTTCTCCTGCTCCTGGTGCGCGACGGCGAGGATGCGGCCGCTGCGGGCCTTGATCTCCTCCAGGGCCGCGCGGTTCTTCTCCAGCAGATCGTCGTCCGGGACGATCGCGACGGTCGGCATCGCGGGCTCGATGAGCGCGAGCGGGCCGTGCTTCAGCTCGGAGGCCGGGTAGGCCTCGGCGTGGATGTACGAGACCTCCTTGAGCTTGAGCGAGGCCTCCAGCGCGACCGGGAAGCCGCGGACCCGGCCGATGAAGAGCATCGAGCGGGCCTCGGCGTACTCCTGGGCCAGCTTCTCGATCTGCGGCTCCAGCTTCATGATCTCGGCGATCTGCCCCGGCAGCTTGCGCAGGCCCTCGATGATGCGCTTGCCGTCCTTCACCGACAGGTCGCGGATGCGGCCGAGGTGCAGCGCGAGCAGGCCGAAGGCGACGACCGTGTTCGTGAAGCACTTGGTGGAGACGACGCAGACCTCCGGGCCCGCGTGGACGTACACGCCGCCGTCGGCCTCGCGGGCGATGGCCGAGCCCACGACGTTGATCACGCCGAGCACCCGGGCGCCCTTGCGCTTCAGCTCCTGGACGGCCGCGAGCGCGTCGTACGTCTCGCCGGACTGGGAGACGGCGACGTACAGCGTGTCCGGGTCCACCACCGGGTTGCGGTAGCGGAACTCGCTGGCGGGCTCGGCGTCCGCGGGGATGCGGGCCAGCTCCTCGATCATCTGGGCGCCGATCATGCCCGCGTGGTACGAGGTGCCGCAGCCGAGGATCTTCACCCGGCGCACGGCGCGGGCCTCGCGCGCGTCGAGGTTAAGGCCGCCGAGGTGGACGGTGGCGAACCGGTCGTCGATCCGCCCGGCCAGCACGCGGTCGACGGCGTCGGCCTGCTCGGCGATCTCCTTGTGCATGTAGGTGTCGTGGCCGCCCAGGTCGTAGGACTCGGCGGCGTATTCGACGGTCTCGGGGGAGGACGAGGTGCGGGAGCCCTCGGTCGTGTAGGTGCGGTAGTCGCCCGCCTTGATGGTGGCCATCTCGCCGTCGTCCAGGGTGACGACCTGGCGGGTGTGCGAGACGAGGGCCGCCACGTCCGAGGCGACGAACATCTCCTTCTCCCCTATGCCGAGGACGACCGGGGAGCCGTTGCGGGCCACGACGATGCGGTCGGGGAAGTCGGCGTGCAGCACGGCGATGCCGTACGTGCCCTCGATGTGGCGCAGCGCCTCCTGGACCCGGGCCTCCAGCGTCTCGGCGTCGGAGCGGCCGATGAGGTGGGCGAGTACCTCGGTGTCGGTGTCCGAGGCGAGGGCGATGCCGTCGGCCTCCAGCTTGGCGCGCAGCTCGGCGGCGTTGTCGATGATCCCGTTGTGGACGACGGCGACCTGTTCGGCGGCGTCGAGGTGCGGGTGCGCGTTGGCGTCGTTGGGGACGCCGTGGGTGGCCCAGCGGGTGTGGGCGATGCCCGCCGTGCCCTGGAACCGCTTGGGGAGGCGGTCCTCCAGGTCGCGGACGCGGCCCTTGGTCTTGGCGGTCTTGAGGCCCGGGGTCGTCTTCCCGCTCGCGTGGATGGCGATACCGGCCGAGTCGTAGCCCCGGTACTCCAGGCGCTGGAGTCCCTCCAGGAGGAGAGGTGCGGTGTCACGTTTCCCGATGTATCCCACGATTCCGCACATGCTGTCCCGTGCCTGCCTCTCCGTCGGTGCTGTTGTCGCTGGTTTCGCTGTTGTCGCTGCTGCCGCTGTTCGCTGCTGGTGGGTGCCCGGCCGTCAGCCGTAGACGATGCGGCGGAGCTGCCGCAGGGAGAGCTCCGGGGGCGCCACGGCGCGATGCGGCAGCTCCTCCGTGATGCGGTCGAAGATCTCCGCGTTCGTCAGCCCCTTCGCCTGCATCTCGCGGTGGCGGCGGCGGACGAACTCGGTCGTCGTCTCGTCGAAGTACGCCAGCACGTCGAGCACGACCCGGGCCGCCTCGCCGCGCTGGAGCGGCGTGGTGCGGACCAGGTGGTCGATGAGGTCCTCGTGGACGGGCGTACGGGCTTCGAGCACGGATCGATACTGCGGGGTCGGGACGCCGATCGCAAGAAATCTGCCCGATTCCGGGCAGGGTCGGATCGGGTTGCGGTGAGTTCGGGTCAGCGCGGGGTGCATTTTCGGTCTGGTCCGGACCTGAGGCGCCTCAGTCGTGTCCGCGGGCTTCACCAAAAGGTCTAGACCCTCCAGGATGTGGGGCCGTCAGGCAACGCACGCGTCCCATCCATCCTCCATGGAGGCCCCGTGTCAGGTTCCAGACGTCCCCCGGGACACAGCAGAGCGAGGGCCGTGGCGGCGTGGGCCGCCGCGGCCCTCGTCGTTTCCCTGATGGCGCCGCAGGCGCTCGCCGGACCGCCGGACGACGCCGCGGCCACGCCGCCCGACCCGGTGCCCGAGCGGATCGCGGGTCAGGGCACGGCGGCGCCCCGCCTCGTGACCGGCCTCTCCGACGCGGCTCCGGGCGGCAGCGCGGCGGACGCCGCCCGCGCGTACCTCGCGGGGGAGCGGGACCGCTTCCATGTCGCGGCGGGCGAGAAGGACCTCGCGCTGCTGGGCACCGAGGGCTCCACCGTCCGCTTCCAGCAGCGGCACCACGGCATACCCGTGCTGGGTGCCCACTACCTCGTCCACCTCAAGGGCAAGGGCGGCGAGCGCGAGGTCACCGGCGCGGGCGGGGCGTACTTCACCCGGCTCGACGCGCCCGCGAAGGCCACCGTCACCGCGAAGCGGAGCGCGGCCCTCGCCCGTACGGCGCTCAAGGACCCGCGGCAGCGGGCGGCGGCGGAGGTGAGCGACCACGGGCTCGTCGTCCTGCCCGGAGGAGCCGGAGGGGCCGGAGAGAAGGGGCGGCTCGCGCGGCACCACACCGTACGGGCCGTCACGGGCGGGGAGGCCGTCGCCCGCGAGGTGTACGTCGACGCCCGGCTCGGCGCCGTCGCGCTCCAGCACGAGAGCGCGCGGCAGGCGGAGACGCCCGCGAAGGCCACCGGGACCGACGTACGCGGCGCGAAGGTGACCTTCGACGCGGCGAAGCAGGACGACGGCACGTACCGGATGTCGGACCTGACGCGCGGCGCGCGCGTCGACACGTACGACGCCGGGGGCCGGGACTACGGGGAGTTCCTCGGGCAGATGCCGGACGGCATGATCCCCGTGCCGAACAAGACGGCCGAGTACCCGGCCTCGGCGGGCGAGTCCGGGGCGGTCAACGCGCACGTCAACTCCGCCCGGGTGTACGACTTCTACAAGTCGCGGCTCGGGCGCGACGGTATCGACGGCAAGGGCGGCACCCTGACCTCCGTCGTCAACGTCACGGCCAACGGACGGCCGTTCGCCAACGCCTTCTGGGACGGCGAGAAGATGGTCTACGGCGGTGGCGGCGACTACTACTCCTTCGCCGCCGCGCTCGACGTCACCGGGCACGAGATGACCCACGGCGTGATCGAGCGCAGCGCGAATCTGATCTACATGAACCAGTCCGGCGCCATCAACGAGGCGATAGCCGACTACTTCGGCAACGCCATGGACGTCGAGGCCAAGGGCACCCCCATGTCCGACCCCGAGGCGGGCCTGCTCGCCGAGGACCTGTGCCGTACGGGCACGCCGAAAGAGTGCGCCCTGCGCGATCTGAACGACGGGCGCAACGCCATGGACGACTACATAGGCGCCACCGTCGGCCAGGACTCCGGCGGCGTCCACCTCAACTCCACGATCTACTCCGGCGCCCTGTGGGACATCCGCGAGCAGCTCGACCCGGCGACCGCCGACAAGCTGGTCTACAAGGCGCTCACCGAGTACATGACCCCGCTCGACCGCTTCATGGACGGGCGGAACGCGATGGTCGCGGCGGCCGACGCGATGGGGCTCCCGCTGGAGGACATCCAGAAGGTGACGGCCGCCTTCGACGGCCACATGATCCACCGCGACTGGGAACACCACCTCGGCATCGACTCGAAGACCGTGCTGCCGAACATCACCTCGACCTTCGCCGCGCCCTCGGCCCGCGACGGCCGGTACGTCGTCTCGAACTCCGACGCGACCGGCGAGAAGCTGCCCTCCGTCTACACCGGTTCCACGGGCGGCGGCGAGGCGAAGCGGCTGAGCCCCGACGACGGCCGCTGGCACGAGTTCCCGGCGACCGACGGGACGTACGCGGCGTGGATGGCGATCGGGGAACGGGACGGGGCCCAGTCGTACGACGTGCTCACCCGGCGCCTCGACAAGGGGAAGCCGAGGAACGTCTTCTCCTCCACCACCGTCCAGCCCCAGGACATCGTGGCCGACGGCCGTGACGTGGCCTTCCTCGGCTACGACCTGACCACCGGCGTCTCCGACGTCTACCTCTCGCGCGCGGGCAGGCCCGCGAAGAAGGTCGAGCTGGCCGCCGGGCACCAGGCGTGGAGCGTGGACCTGCGCGACGGCACGCTCGTGTGGACCGAGTACTGGAAGGCGGAGAAGGGCACGGTCTTCGTGCCGACCGCGTACGACGTCAAGCGCGGCAAGGTCACCGTGCGCTACCCGCCGAAGCAGACGGACGGCGACAGGGCGCCGCTGGCCGGATACACGAAGACGGCCGGCGACCGGATCCTGTGGACCGAGCGCGCACAGGCCGCGGGCGCGAAGACCGCGATCCGCTCCGGCACGCTGAGCGGCAGGCCGAAGGTGAGGGACGTGATCCCGGCGGACGCTCCGTACGCGCCGGTCTCGACGGTCTTCACGGCCACCGACAGGGCGGTCACCTACATCGACGTCAAGGGCGGCCAGGAGTGGGCCAACGAGAACCTGAGCAAGCTCTTCCAGGTGCCGTTCAGGGGCGGCGAGAAGCCCGTACGGCTCTCCTGCAACCGCGGCACGCAGACCGCGGCGACGGGCGACGAGGGGAAGCGCGTGCTCTGGATCGACGGCACGGGCGGCCAGACGGACCTGGTGACCCGCAGGTCCCCGGCCGGGTCCTGCGCCTGACGTAGGAACTCCGGGTCCAGGAGGGGGCGGCGCGAGCCCGCAGGCGCGCCGCCCTCTTCCGGCACGGGTGCCTTCGCGTGCACCATGCGAACAGTCATTCCCATGGCCCATGACACGTGAGGCATGGGACATGGCACCGGTCCGCATCGGCCCGTCAGGCCCGTCAGGCCCGTCGAAGGGATACTCCGTGCGAAGATTCCGACCGCTCCTCCTCATCTGCGCCTCGCTCCTCGCCGTGACCATCGTTCCCGCCGCCTCCGCGTACACCGGGGGAGACTCCGCCCCGTCCGGCAGCGGGGCTCCGACCGACAGCGGGGCTCCGTCCGGCAGCGGGCCGAGGGCGCTGGACCAGGTCATCCCCGCGCCCGCTTCCGTACGCGCCGGGGGCGAGCCGTACACGATCACCGCGAAGACCGTCATCCGGGTGAGCAAGGGCTCGCAGGCGACCGGCGAGCAACTGGCCGCGCTGCTCCGCCCGTCCACCGGCTACCGCCTCCCCGTCACCACCCGCCCCGGCAAGGACGGCATCCAGCTCCGGCTGGGCGAGGGCGGCGCCAAGCTCGGCGACGAGGGGTACCGGCTGGAGGTCGGCAAGCGCGCCGCCGTGATCAAGGCACCCGAGAAGGCCGGCCTCTTCCACGGCGTACAGACCCTGCGGCAGCTCCTGCCCGCCGAGGTCGAGTCGCGGACGGAGCGGCCCGGGCCCTGGCAGCTCGCCGGGGGCACGATCACCGACAAGCCGCGCTACGGCTACCGCTCCGCGATGCTCGACGTCTCCCGGCACTTCTTCGAGAAGGACCAGGTCAAGCGCTGGATCGACCAGCTCGCCCTCTACAAGATCAATACGCTGCACCTGCATCTCTCCGACGACCAGGGCTGGCGCATCGCCATCGACTCCTGGCCGAAGCTGGCGACGTACGGCGGCAGCACCGAGGTCGGCGGCGGCAAGGGCGGCTACTACACCAAGGCCGACTACAAGGAGATCCTCGACTACGCCGCCGACCGGCACATGACCGTCGTGCCCGAGATCGACATGCCGGGCCACACCAACGCGGCCCTCGCCTCCTACGCCGAGCTGAACTGCGACGGCAAGGCCCCGCCGCTCTACACCGGCACCGAGGTCGGCTTCAGCTCGCTGTGCGTGCCGCTGGAGCGTACGTACGACTTCGTGGACGACGTCATCCGCGAGCTGGCGGCGATGACGCCCGGGCCGTACCTCCACATCGGCGGCGACGAGGCGCACTCCACGAGCCACGAGGACTTCGTGAAGTTCATGGACCGGGTGCAGCCGGTCGTCGCGAAGTACGGGAAGAAGGCCATCGGCTGGCACCAGATCACCGCGTCCCCGGCCAAGGGCACCATCGCCCAGTACTGGGGCTACGACGGCACGTCAGCCGAGGAGCGCGCCCAGGTCGCGAACGCCGCGAAGAAGGGCACGAAGCTCATCCTCTCGCCCGCCGACCGGGCCTACATCGACCACAAGTACACCAAGGACACGCCGTACGGCCTCTCGTGGGCCGGGTTCGTCGAGGCGCAGCGCTCGTACGACTGGGACCCGGGGACGTATCTGGAGGGCGCCCCGGCCGACTCGGTGATGGGCGTCGAGGCACCCATGTGGTCGGAGACCTTCGGCGAGAACAAGCCCCTCGACTACATGACCTTCCCCCGGCTCCCGGGCATCGCCGAGCTGGGCTGGTCGCCGCGGGCCACGCACGACTGGGACGCGTACAAGGGGCGGCTGGCACAGCAGGCGCCGCGCTGGGACCAGTTGGGCATGGACTACTACCGCTCGCCGCAGGTGCCGTGGCCGGGCGAGTGAGGGCCGGCCGGCCGCTGACGGGAAGCGGCCCGGTCAGAAACGGTCCAGGATCGCCTTCTTGGCCATCCTGAACTCGTCGTCCGTGAGCACTCCGCTCGCGCGCAGCTCTCCCAGCTCGCGGAGCCGCCGCAGGAGGCCGTCGTGATCGGCCTCTTCGGCGGGCGCGGGAGCGGGGATGCCGCCCTTGAGCAGTGCGGGCGGCGGTGACGGCACGGCGTCGGCCGGCTCCTCCTGGCCGCTCTGCGCGAGCGGATGGGGGAGCCGGGCGACCACGGCGGCGGCGAGCAGCACGGAGCCACCCGTCTCGCGGGCCTGCCGCACGCCCCACAGCAGCAGGCAGTTGGGGTCGTGCTGCGGCTTGAGCGTGGGGTGCGTGCCGCGGGGACGGAAGCGGAGGCTGCCGTTCTCCCAGCCCGCGGCCGGGGTCCAGTCCACGCCCGCGAGGTCCTGGAGCGCGAGGCGGCGCGGGCCGCCGGAGGTCTTGCTCTCCTCCGCGATCCAGTTCCACTCGATGTGGATGCGCTCGCCGTCGAAGGTCACCGTGCCGTCCGTGCCGGTGGCGGTCAGCGGCACGGACGGGCCGGGCAGCAGATAGCGGTCGCAGGGGGTGTCGGGCACCTCCTCCAGCAGCAGCGCGTTCCGCACCTCCTCCACGACGTACTCGGCGACGCCCGTACGGTCCTTCTCGACCGCGAGCTGATACGGGTCCGAGGCATCGGGCAGACGGCCGCTGGCCACCTGGGAGAGCGGGTCCGCGCCGTCGCGCAGCCGGAGCCGGAGCCTGCCTCCCTTTCTCCCGCCCGGCTCGTACGCGATACCGGCCACCGCCTGGAGCGGGACGGCGACTTCACCGAGCGCCTTGCGCAGGTGGTGCACGCTCCGGTCGGTGCCGGGGACGAGCCGGACCGTCTCCCCGTCGAAGGCCCAGCTCCCGGCGCGTTGGAGGATTTCCGCCATAGCCTGATTATTTCGGCTGCGGGAGCGGGGGTCATCCCCCAGAAAGACTCAGCTCCTTCAGCTCTCTCAGCTCCCGACGCCCAGCTCGCGGGCCACCAGGATGCGCTGGACCTCGCTCGTGCCCTCGCCGATCTCCAGGATCTTGGAGTCGCGCCACATGCGGGCGACCGGATACTCGTTCATGAAGCCGTATCCCCCGTGGATCTGGGTGGCCTCGCGGGCGTTGGTCACGGCGCTCTCCGACGAGTACAGCTTGGCGAGCGCCGCCTGCTTCTTGAACGGCTCGCCCGCCAGCATCCGCGACGCGGCGTCCCGCCAGGCGAGGCGCGAGGTGTGGGCCCGCATCTCCATGTCGGCGAGCTTGAACTGGATGGCCTGGTTGGTCCCGATGGTCCGCCCGAAGGCCTCGCGGGTGTTGGCGTACCGCACCGACTCGTCGACGCAGCCCTGGGCCAGGCCCGTCGCCAGCGCGGAGATCGCGATCCGGCCCTCGTCGAGGATGCGGAGGAACTGCGCGAAGCCGCGGCCCTCCTCGCCCAGCAGGTTCTCCCCCGGGACGCGGACGTCGGAGAAGGACAGCTCGTGGGTGTCCGACGCGTTCCACCCCACCTTCGAGTATCCCGGGGCGACGGTGAAGCCCGGGGTCCCGGACGGCACGATGATGCTGGAGATCAGCGGACTGCCGTCCTCCTTGCGGCCGGTGACCGCCGTGACGGTGACCAGGCCGGTGATGTCCGTGCCGGAGTTGGTGATGAAGGCCTTGGTGCCGTTGATCACCCACTCGCCCGTGGCCTCGTCCCGCACCGCCGTCGTCGCCGTGCCGCCCGCGTCGGAGCCGAAGCCCGGCTCGGTGAGGCCGAACGCGCCCAGGATCTCCCCGGAGCACAGCCTCGGCAGCCACTCCCGCTTCTGCTCCTCGGTGCCGAACAGATGCAGCGGCATGGCCCCGAGCGAGACCCCGGCCTCCAGGGTGATGGCCACCGACGAGTCGACCCGCGCCAGCTCCTCCAGGGCGAGGCACAGGGCGAGATAGTCGCCGCCCATGCCCCCGTACTCCTCGGGGAAGGGCAGGCCGAAGAGGCCCATGCTGCCCATCTGGCGGACGATCTCGTACGGGAACTCGTGCCGCTCGTAGAACTCCCCGATCTTCGGGGCCACGACGTCGTGCGCGAACTCCTCGACGGTGCGGCGCAGTTCCTCGTGCTCGGAGGAGAGGCGGTGGTCGAAGGCCATGATCAGGACTCCTTGTGGGAGGGGCCGGTGAGGGCGCGGACCGTACGGGAAGGGCTGGGGCGGCCCAGTTGCCCGGCCATCCAGGCGCTTGTGGCGCACAGACGGCCGAGGTCGACGCCGGTCTCGATACCGAGACCGTGGAGCATCCAGACGAGATCCTCGGTGGCGAGATTGCCGGTGGCGCTCTTCGCGTACGGACAGCCGCCGAGGCCACCCGCCGAGGCGTCCACCGTCGCGACGCCGTGCTGGAGCGCCGCCAGGGTGTTGGACAGCGCCTGGCCGTATGTGTCGTGGAAGTGGACGGCGAGGCGCGGGGCGGGGAGGCCCGCCTCGTGCAGCGCGGACAGCAGCGCGGTGACGTGGCCCGGGGTGGCGACGCCGATGGTGTCGCCGAGGCTCAGCTCGTCGCAGCCCATGTCGGACAGGGCCCGGCACACGCGCACGACCTGCGCGACGGGCACGGGGCCCTCCCACGGGTCGCCGAAGCACATCGAGAGATAGCCGCGCACCGTGAGCTTCTCCTCGCGGGCGCGGGCCACCACGGGCTCGAACATCGCGAGCGCCTCGTCCACCGTCCGGTTGAGATTGGCCCGCGCGAACGACTCGGTGGCGCTCGCGAAGACGGCGACCTCGCGGGCCCCCAGCTCCAGCGCCCTGTCCAGCCCGCGCGCGTTGGGCACCAGGACGGGGAGGCGGGTCCCGCGCGGCAGATCGCCCAGGAGCGGATAGAGCCGCTCGGCGTCCGCGAGCTGGGGG
This sequence comes from Streptomyces albiaxialis, assembly GCF_039530985.1. Lineage (NCBI taxonomy): Bacteria > Bacillati > Actinomycetota > Actinomycetes > Kitasatosporales > Streptomycetaceae > Streptomyces > Streptomyces albiaxialis. Next base: position 788,784 of record NZ_BAAAPE010000013.1, on the reverse strand, counting down.
ACCCACTTGGGGTGCACGAAGCTTGTCGCCTCGATGGTACCCAGGCCCGCTTCGGCGAGGCGGTGGATGAACTCCGACTTCACCTCGACGGGGACGACCGCCTTCTCGTTCTGCAAGCCGTCACGGGGGCCGACCTCGTGGATACGGACCCGGGGCGGCAGGCCTTCCAGGGGGGAGACCATCGGCAATCCCTCTGCTGCCATCAGCTCTGCGCCTCCTTCGCGCCCTTCGCGCCCTTCGCGCACTTCGCGCCCTTCGCGCCCTTCGCGCCCTTCGCGCCCTTCGCGCCCTTCGCGCCCTTCGGGCCCCCGCTCCCGCCGTCCTTCGCGTGCGGCTCGACGACGGCCAGGAGCTGGTCCATGGCGACGGTGCTGCCCGCCGTGACGTCCAGCTCGATCACGGTCCCGTCGTGCGGCGCGGCGATGACGTGCTCCATCTTCATGGCCTCGACGACCACGAGGCTCTGTCCCGCCGACACCTGGTCGCCCACGGCCGCCTTGACGACCGTGACCGTGCCGGGCATCGGCGCGGTGAGCGCGTCGGCCCCGTGCGCCCCGGCGACGTCGCTCAGCGAGGCCTCCACCGGGTCGAACGGCCCCACGTGCCAGGCCTCGCCGTCCCGGCCCAGCCATACGCCGGTGCCGGTGCCGGTGCCGGTGCCGGTGCCGGGACCTGAGCCTGAGTCGGTGCTGGAGCCCGTGTCCGAGGGCGCCCGGTCGAAGGTGTGGGTCACGCCGTCGAACTCCAGGCGCGGGCGGGGCCCTTCGGCGAGCCGGGCCGACACCGGGGAGGCGCCGCCCACGCTCACCTCCGCCGCGCCCCCGCCGAGGGCGCGCACCCGGACGGCCACCGGCTCGTGGCCCGGGACCTTGAAGTGGTGCACCGTCCAGGCCGGTTCGCCGCCGAGGCGCCAGCCCGAGGGCTCCGCGAACGGGTTGACCCAGCCCGTGCCGTCCCCGGCCGGGGAGGGGGTCAGGGCCGACTGCCGGAGCAGCGCCGCCGTCGCGTACACCTCGTCCGGGACGTGCTGCCGGACCAGGTCCGGGGCCGCCCGGTCGACCAGGCCGGTGTCGAGCTCGCCGGAGACGACCTCGGGGACGGCCAGCAGCCCGCGCAGGAAGGCCGTGTTGGTGTCCACGCCGAGCACCGTGGTCCCCGCGAGGGCGCCGCGCAGCTTGCGCAGCGCCGAGGCCCGGTCCGGGGCCCAGGCGATGACCTTGGAGAGCATCGGGTCGTACACCGTCCCGACCTCGGTGCCCTCGGTGAGGCCCGAGTCCGTCCGCACGCCGTCGCCCTCGGGCTCGCGCAGCAGGAGCACGCGGCCCGCCGACGGCAGGAAGTCCACCCGGTCCCCGCTGAGCCGGGCCGTCTCCGCGCAGACACGGGCCTCGACCGCGTGCCCGTTCAGCGTGATCGCCTCCTGGCCGAAGGCGAGCGGCTCGCCCGCCGCGACGCGGAGCTGCCACTCCACCAGGTCGAGCCCGGTGATCAGCTCGGTGACGGGGTGCTCGACCTGGAGACGGGTGTTCATCTCCATGAAGAAGTAGCTCCCCGAGCCGTCGCCCGGGACGATGAACTCGACGGTGCCCGCGCCCCGGTAGCCGCAGGACCGTGCGGCCTCGACCGCCGCGGCGCCCATCGCGGCGCGCGTCGACTCGTCCAGCAGGGGGCTGGGGGCCTCCTCGATGATCTTCTGGTGGCGGCGCTGGAGCGAGCACTCGCGCTCGCCGAGGTGCACCACGCCGCCGTGCCCGTCGGCCAGCACCTGGATCTCGATGTGCCGGGGCTGGTCGATCCAGCGCTCGACGAGCAGGGTGTCGTCCCCGAAGGCGCCGCGCGCCTCGCGGCGGGCGGCCGCGATCTCGTCCGGCAGCGCTGCCTCGTCCCGCACGAGCCGCATGCCCTTGCCGCCGCCGCCCGCCGAGGGCTTCAGCAGCACGGGCAGGCCCGTCTCCCGTGCGGCCACCGTGAGTTCGGCGTCGGTCAGGCCGCTGCCGTCGGAGCCCGGGACCACCGGGACGCCCGCCGCGCGGACCGTCTCCTTGGCGCGGATCTTGTCGCCCATCAGCTCGATGGCGTCGGCCGGCGGGCCGACGAAGACGAGCCCGGCGTCGGCGCAGGCCCGCGCGAAGGGCGCGTTCTCCGCGAGGAACCCGTATCCCGGGTGGACGGCCTGGGCGCCGCCCCGCCGCGCGGCCTCCAGCAGCCGCTCGGCCGACAGATAGCTCTCGGAGGCCGCCGCGGGGCCGATCCGCACCGAGGTGTCGGCCTCGCGCACATGACGGGCGTCCGCGTCCGCGTCGCTGTGCACGGCCACGGAGCGGATGCCGAGCGCCCGGAGCGTACGGATCACGCGCACCGCGATCTCACCGCGGTTGGCCACCAGCACGGTGTCGAACATCAGCCCACTTCCTGCCTGCCTGGTCACCTGGAGTCGTTGTCTGAGGGTCTTCTTGAGCCGTCTCGGCCGTCTCGGCCGTCTTGAGCTGTCTTGAGCTGTCCTGGCCCGACCGGGTCGGGCCGGGCTCACATCCGGAAGACGCCGAAGCGCGGCGCGTCCGGGTCCCGGTGCGGCAGCGGGGCGCGGGCGCACGCGGTGAGCGCGAGGCCCAGCACCGCTCTGGTCTCCAGGGGGTCGATCACGCCGTCGTCCCAGAGACGGGCCGTGGCGTAATACGCGTTCCCCTGCGATTCGTACTGCGCACGCACCGGGGCGCGGAAGGCCTCTTCCTCCTCGGCGCTCCACTCCTCGCCGCGCGCCTCCAACTGGTCCCGCTTGACGGTGGAGAGCACCGAGGCGGCCTGCTCGCCGCCCATGACGGAGATCTTCGCGTTCGGCCACATCCAGAGGAAGCGGGGGCTGTAGGCCCGGCCGCACATCGAGTAGTTCCCCGCGCCGTACGAACCGCCGATGACCACCGTCAGCTTGGGGACCCGGGCGCAGGCCACGGCGGTGACCATCTTGGCGCCGTGCTTGGCGATGCCCCCCGCCTCGTAATCCCTGCCGACCATGAAGCCCGAGATGTTCTGGAGGAAGAGGAGCGGGATGCCGCGCTGGTCGCACAGCTCGATGAAGTGGGCGCCCTTCTGGGCGGATTCGGAGAACAGGATGCCGTTGTTCGCCACGATGCCGACCGGGTGGCCGTGGATGCGGGCGAAGCCGGTGACGAGCGTCGTCCCGTACTCCTCCTTGAACTCGTGGAAGCGGGATCCGTCCACCACGCGGGCGATGACTTCCCGCACGTCGTACGGCGTGCGGGAGTCGACCGGCACCGCCCCGTACAGCCCCGCGGGGTCGACGGCGGGCTCCTCCGGGGCCGTCACCGGCCAGGGGAGCGCGGAGCCGCCCGGCGGTGCGGGGAGGGTGGCGACGATGTCGCGGACGATCCGCAGGGCGTGCGCGTCGTCCTCGGCGAGGTGGTCGGTGACGCCGGAGATCCGCGAGTGCACCTCGCCGCCGCCCAGCTCCTCGGCCGTGACGACCTCGCCGGTGGCGGCCTTCACCAGCGGCGGGCCGCCGAGGAAGATCGTGCCCTGCTCGCGCACGATCACGGCCTCGTCGCTCATCGCGGGCACATAGGCGCCGCCCGCCGTGCAGGAGCCGAGGACGGCGGCGATCTGCGGGACGCCGGCGGCCGAGAGCCGCGCCTGGTTGTAGAAGATCCGGCCGAAGTGCTCGCGGTCGGGGAAGACCTCGTCCTGCATCGGGAGGAAGGCGCCGCCGGAGTCGACGAGATAGACGCACGGCAGTGCGTTCTCCTTCGCGATCTCCTGGGCGCGCAGGTGCTTCTTGACCGTCATCGGGTAATAGGTGCCGCCCTTGACCGTGGCGTCATTGGCCACGATCACGACCTCGCGGCCCGCGACCCTGCCGATGCCGGCGATCACTCCGGCGGCCGGAGCCGCGTCCTCGTACATCCCGTCGGCCGCGAGGGGGGACAGCTCCAGGAAGGGGGAGCCGGGGTCGAGGAGCGCGTCCACCCGCTCGCGCGGCAGCAGCTTGCCGCGCGCGGTGTGCCGGGCGCGGGCGCGCTCGCCGCCGCCGAGCCGGGCGCGGGCCAGCTTCTCGCGCAGGGTCGCCGCCAGCTCGCGGTGCGCGGCCTCGTGGGCCCGGGCGGCCTCGGACGCGGGGTCGACGGCGGTCTTCAGCCTGGGCGCCGACGTGGCGTGCGCTGTCTGCTCGTTCATCCCGCTGAGCCCCCTTGCCCGACGTGCGTGCCCGACGGGACGGCCCTGCCCGCAGGGCAGGCGTGACCGGCCGACGAGTTAGTCACCGTTAACCACTCGCCTTCAGGTTAACGCTCACTAACGCGGCTGTCTAGAATGGTCCGCATGAGCACCAGGACGGCCGCGCTGACGCGCCGCGAGCAGATTCTGCGTGAGGCCGCTCGGCTCTTCGCCGAGCGCGGCTTCCATGGCGTCGGGGTCGACGAGATAGGGGCGGCGGTCGGCATCAGCGGCCCCGGGCTCTACCGGCACTTCGCCGGAAAGGACGCGATGCTGGCCGAGCTGCTGGTCGGCATCAGCGAGCGGCTCTACGAGGGCGGGAGACGGCGCACCGAGGAGGCCGCGGCGGCCGGTCTGCCGCCCGCGGACGCGCTCGACTCGCTCATCGACGGGCACATCGACTTCGCGCTCGACGACCGCGCCCTGATCACCCTCCACGACCGCGAGCTGGACCGGCTCAAGGAGGAGGACCGCAAGCAGGTCCGCAAGCTCCAGCGGCAGTACGTGGAGCTGTGGGTGGACGCCGTGCGGGCCATGTATCCCGGCCTCACGGAGCTGGAGGCCCGCGTCTCGGTGCACACGGTCTTCGGGCTGCTCAACTCGACCCCGCATCTGAGCGGGCCCTCCGCGATGCCCGACCGGGAGACCACCGCGGCGTTGCTGCACCGCCTCGTGCGGGGGGCGCTGGCGGCGGCCGGGCCCGCCGCCGGCCCTGGACAGTCCGTATGACCCCTGGGTAGCTTGAGTCGAGGAGCTGAGCAAGCGCTTAGCCCACGAGGGCTGCCGGGCAGCGGGATCCAGGGAGGCGAGTTGTGCGTCGCACGGTGTTCAACGAGGACCACGAGGCGTTCCGCCGGACGATCCGCGAATTCATCGCGGCCGAGGTGGCCCCTCACTACCCGCAGTGGGCCGAGCAGGGATACGTCCCCCGGGAGCTCTACAAGAAGCTCGGCGAGCTGGGCGTCTTCGGCATCGAGGTCCCCGAGGAGTACGGCGGCGCGGGCGAGGAGAGCTTCAAGTTCAACGCCGTGATCGCCGAGGAGTGCGCGCGGGCCGCCGTCAGCTTCGGCGGCTCCAGCGTCCACACCGCCCTCTGCCTGCCGTACATCCTCAAGTACGGGAACGAGGAGCAGAAGCGGCGCTGGCTGCCCTCCTTCGTGGCGGGCGAGATGATGACGGCCATCGCCATGACCGAGCCCGGCACCGGCTCGGACCTCGCGGGCATGAAGACCACGGCCAAGCTCTCCGAGGACGGCACGCACTACGTGCTCAACGGGGCCAAGACGTTCATCACCGGCGGCGTCCAGGCCGACCGCGTCCTGGTCTGCGCCCGTACGGCACCGCCCACGCCCGAGGACCGGCGCGGCGGCATCTCCATCCTCGTCGTGGACACCGGCAGCGAGGGCTACGCGGTCGGGCGCAAGCTCGACAAGCTGGGGCTGCGCGCCTCGGACACGGCCGAACTCTCCTTCACCGACGTCAAGGTGCCCGTCGAGGACCTCCTCGGCGAGGAGGGCAAGGCGTTCTCGTACCTCACGCACAACCTCCCCCAGGAGCGGCTCAGCATCGCGGTCAGCGCGTACGCCCAGTCGGCCGCCGCCGTCCGCTTCGCGCACGAGTACGTCAAGGAGCGCACGGTCTTCGGCAAGGAGGTCGCCTCCTTCCAGAACACCAAGTTCGTCCTCGCCGACTGCAAGGCCGACGTCGACGCCATGCAGGCCGTCGTCGACCGCGCGCTCGACGCGCTGGACGCGGGCGAGCTGACCCCGGCGGACGCGGCCTCGGCGAAGCTGTTCACCACCGAGCTGGCCGCCAAGGTCATCGACCGGTGCCTCCAGCTCCACGGCGGCTACGGCTACATGCTGGAGTACCCCATCGCCAGCCTCTACGCGGACACCCGTGTCTCGCGCATCTACGGCGGCACCAGCGAGGTCATGCGGTCCATCGTCGCGAAGTCGATGGGCCTGTAGGCCGGGACGACCTGAGCACCATGAGCCACGCACTGACGTCCCTGCTCGCCCTACTCGATCTGGAGCGGGTCGAGCGGGACATCTTCCGCGGCGACAGCCGCGCCTCCGTCGTCCCCCGCGTCTTCGGCGGACAGGTCGCGGCGCAGGCCCTCGTCGCGGCCTGCCGCACCGTCCCCGAGGGACGGCTGCCGCACTCCCTGCACGCGTACTTCCTGCGCCCCGGCGACCCGGGCGCCCGTATCGTCTACACGGTCGACCGGATCCGCGACGGCCGCTCCTTCACCACCCGCCGCGTCGTCGCCGTCCAGCACGGGCAGCCGATCTTCCATCTGTCGGCGTCCTTCCAGGTCCACGAGGAGGGGCTGGAGCACCAGGAGCCGATGCCCGCGGCGCCGGACCCGGAGACGCTGCCGACGGCCGAGGAGATCCTGCCGCGCTACGCGGACCTGTTCCGCGATCCCCAGGTGCCTGAGCGACTGCTCAAGGCCCGCGAGGCGGTGGACCTGCGGTACGTCGAGGAGCCCCCGTTCGGCAGGGTCGGCAGGCCGGGCGAGCCGCGCTCCCAGGTGTGGTTCCGTACGAACGGCAAGCTGGACGGCGACTTCGACGACCCGGCCCTCCACATCTGCCTGGCCACCTACGTCTCGGACATGACGCTCCTGGACTCCATCCTGCTGGCGCACGGCAGGGGCGGCTGGGCGGTCGGCGATGTGGTGGGCGCGAGCCTGGACCACGCGATGTGGTTCCACCGCCCGTTCCGCGCGGACGAATGGCTGCTGTACGACCAGGAGTCCCCGACCGCGCAGGGCGGCCGGGGACTCGGCAAGGGACGCATCTTCACCCGGGACGGACGGCTGGTCGTCTCCGTCATCCAGGAGGGCGTCGTCAGGGTGCCGCGCGACCGGGCGTAGACCCGCCCTTCCGTTCCTCCACGCCCTCCAGGGCGCGGAACAGGGCCAGCCACTGGTCGGGCCGTACCAGTCCGACGGGCGCGGACTCGTCGAGTTCCAGCGAGGTGTAGGCCGCGCGGACCCGCCGTGTGCGGTGGTGGCGGGTGAGCGTCGCGAAGAGCGAGCCCCCGACACCCGTGAACCCGTGGTCCGTGAAGGCGCGGTAGGCGGGCAGGGCTTCGCGCGGCAGCAGCGGAGCGGCCCTGTGGTCGATACGGAGCACCGCGGAGTCCGTACGCGGCACCGGCGTGAAATGGTGCCGCCCCACGCGCGACAGGAGCCGCCATTCGTACTCGGGCCAGCTCCGTACGGTCAGCAGGGTCCAGCGGCCGTACCCGCCGGTGCGTTTGCGGGCGAACTCCCACTGGGTGAGCAGCGTCGCCGAGGTCATCGACGGCGCCTGGAGGCACCAGCGGACGATGTCCGTGGTCCGCGAGAAGGGGATGTTGCCGACGACGGCGAACGGTTCGCGGGGCGGGCGCGCCCGGGTGAAGTCGCCGCGCACCGTACGGATGTTGGGGAACCTCCGGGTGCGTTCGGGCAGCAGGGCGGCGAGCGCGGGGTCGAGCTCATAGGCGACGACCCGGCGGCAGCGCCGGGCCAGGGCGCGGGTGAGCGTGCCCTCGCCCGCGCCCGGTTCGACCACGAGGTCGCGGGGGCCGAGCCCGGAGAGACGTACGACGAGGTCGACGGCGGACGAGCTGTTCAGGAAGTTCTGGGAGAGCGTCTTGCGGCGGCGTGCCACGGATGAGGTCCTCTGATCGAGGACAGGCCGGAGCCGTGAAGCCAGGGCCTGCCCGAGTCGCTGGAGACATCGGTGGCCCTGCGCGCAGGACGTATCGCCGTATGAGGTGGTGAGAAGGGGCCCGCGGGGAAGCGGGCGGGAGGAACGGTCAGGCGTCCTGGCGGAGGGCCGGGGCCTGACGCAGACGCGTGAGCGCGGAGAACGCCGCGAAACATGCAGACATGGGCGTGACCGTAAGGGCGTTCACCGTCCGCCGCAAACTCTTTTCACGCGACCGTCCGCCGCGTGGTCACGACCGTCCGCCGCGTGGTCACGCGGCGGGCTCCGAGGGGCTCGTCAGCCCGGCGGCCTCCAGCAGGTACGCCGTCATGGGCTCGTAGAAGCGCGGGTCGGCCACGTGGTCGTCCAGCGGGACCGCGACCGAGAGGGTGCCCTCGGACTCGCCGAGGAAGAGCGCCGGGTCGTTGCAGTCGGCGAAGCCGACCGCCGTGAGGCCGCGCTGCGCCGCGCAGCCCGCCCAGCCGTGGTCGGCGACCACGAGGTCGGGCAGGGGCTCTCCGGCCTGCTCCAGGCCGTCCAGGATGCCCGCCATGGGGGCGGGGGAGTGGGTGTGCCAGAGGGTCGCCCCGCGCTCGTAGGCCGCGACGCCCTGGAACTGCACGACCACGCCGTCGTCGGCGAATACGCCCAGGGGCGAGCGCACGATGTCGCAGCCCGCCAGCCGCATGGCCATGGCCAGGGTGCCGTGCATGTCGAGCAGCGCGCCCGGGTGACCGGTCGCGAACAGTACGCGCCGCCGGCCCTCGGCGGCCTTGCGCAGCTCGGCCGCCGCGCGGTCCAGCGCGCCGACGGTCAGCTCGGGGTCGATGGTGTCCTGTCCGGTGCGGTAGTCCGGGTCGTCGTTGACGCCGCAGCGCTCCGCCATCACCGCCAGTACGTCCTGCTCGTCCTCCCAGCGGCCGCCGAGTTCGAGACCGAGCCAGTAGTGCCGGTCGCCGTTGGCGAGCTTGCGGTAGTGGGAGAGGTTGTTCTCCCGGGGAGTGGCCACGTCACCGGCGATACGGGTGCGGACCAGGTGCTCTATGAGGGCTCCGCGGGCGGGGGCCGCCGGGAAGGGCAGGGGCAGTGACAGAGGCTGTGACATGTGGCCATTGTGTCTCGTACTTCCGCTCGATGGACGGAGTGTCCAAAAGGCGGCCCGCCCACGCTCAGATCCGTCCAACGGGAGACGGCGTCCCCGCGTCTACCCTCGGGCACATGATCAGCAGCCTGACCAGCAACGCACCCGAGCCGCAGGGCGGCGCTCCCCGCGGCCCCGTCGACTCGTCGCGCGTCCCCCGGTACGCGGGGCCCGCGACGTTCGCGCGGCTTCCCCGCCTGGACGAGACGGGCGGCCGTACGGACGTCGCCGTCGTCGGGGTCCCCTTCGACACGGGGGTCTCGTACCGTCCGGGCGCGCGGTTCGGCGGCAACGCCATCCGTGAGGCGTCCCGGCTGCTGCGGCCGTACAACCCGGCGCAGGACGCGTCGCCCTTCGCGCTGGCCCAGGTCGCCGACGCGGGCGACATCGCGGTGAACCCGTTCGACATCGGCGAGGCCGTCGAGACGGTCGAGCACGTGGCGGGGGAGATCCTCGACAGCGGGGCGCGGATGATGACGCTCGGCGGGGACCACACCATCGCGCTGCCGCTGTTGCGCGCGATGGCCCGTAAGCACGGCCCCGTGGCGCTGCTCCACTTCGACGCCCATCTGGACACCTGGGACACGTATTTCGGCGCGGCCTACACCCATGGGACGCCGTTCCGACGGGCCTCCGAGGAGGGGCTGCTGGACACCGCGGCCCTCTCGCACGTGGGCACGCGCGGGCCGCTGTACGGCAAGCAGGACCTGGACGACGACGCCAAGATGGGCTTCGGGATCGTCACGTCCGCCGATGTGATGCGGCGCGGCGTGGACGAGGTCACCGACCAGCTCCGCCAGCGGATCGGGGACCGGCCGCTGTACGTGTCCGTGGACATCGACGTCCTGGACCCGGCCCACGCGCCCGGCACGGGCACGCCCGAGGCGGGCGGGCTCACCTCGCGCGAACTGCTGGAGATCCTCCGCGGGCTGTCCGACTGCAATCTCGTCTCGGCCGACCTGGTGGAGGTCGCGCCCGCCTATGACCACGCGGAGATCACTTCTGTCGCCGCCTCGCACACCGCGTACGAGCTGACGACGCTCATGACGCGGCAGATCGCCGCCGCGCGCGAAGCGGAACCGGCTCCCGAGCGTCCCTGACCCCCGTCTGACCACTGTTTCCGGTCGTGTTGGGGACGCCCGGTATTCGTCCGATCGCACACCGTGCCGGGCCTCCGACGGTGCCCCCGGGTGATTGGTGCTGGTCGTCGGGGCTTGACGGGAGCGCGAAAGTTCTCCGTCGACGTCACTATGTGCCACTGGTTTAATACGGGACGTTACTAAATTTGATCGGTCGATGTGCATTGCGGGTGAGATCTCGACAGACTGCGGAACGCGGTCCCGCGGGATGGCGGCGCGGTAGGCGGCAGGTCTGGCCTCGTGGGGGGTGCCTTCCTGTCCGCACCCAGGGAACGCGCCGCCCGGCCAGGGCGGTCCCGGCAGAGCCCGTCCGCTCGCCGGGCCGCCCTCGGTCCTCGGGACCCGCGCATCCGGACCGCGCCCCTCACCAGGGCGCGGTCAGGGAGCGGTCAGGATCCGCGGCCCCTCGTCCGTGACGGCCACCGAGTGCTCGAAGTGCGCCGCGCGGCTCCCGTCCGTCGTCCGGAGCGTCCAGCCGTCCGGCGCCGTGTAGAACGCGTCCCCGCCGCCCGCGGTCAGCATGGGCTCGATGGCCAGCGCCAGTCCGTGCCGCAGCCGGAAGCCCCGGCCCCGCCTGCCCTCGTTCGGCACGGGCGGGTCCTCGTGCATCGCGCGGCCGATGCCGTGGCCGCCGAAGCCGTCGGGAATGCCGAATCCCGCGCCCCGTCCCACGCTTCCGATCGCGTGCGAGATGTCGCCCATCCTGGACCCCGCGAGCGCCGCCGCGATGCCCGCCTCCAGGGCGCTCCTGGTGGTCTTCAGCAGCACCTCGTCCTCCGGGCGCGGGGTGCCGACGGTGACGGTGACGGCGGCGTCGCCGGTCCAGCCGTCGAGCGTGGCGCCGCAGTCGATGCTCAGCAGGTCCCCGTCGCGGAGCCGGTAGTCGTCCGGGACGCCGTGCACGATCGCGTCGTTCACGGAGGTGCAGATGGCGGCAGGGAACGGGGTCGGCGCGAACGACGGCCGGTAGCCGAGGAACGGCGAGGTCGCCCCCGCGGCGCGCAGCACCTCCCGGGCCACCTCGTCCAGTTCGCGCAGGGCGACGCCCACGGCTGCCGCCTCGCCGGTCGCGCGCAGGATCTCCGCGACGACCCGGCCGGCCTCGCGCATGCCGTCGAGGTCCGCGTCCGTCTTGATCTCCACCATGAGTGCTCCCCTCCCGAGGTTCCAATTCTTATACCGGTATTAGTATCACGGCATGGTCCGTACACCACTCACTCCCCTGGAGCGCGAGCGCGGCCGGTTCCTCGGCGAACTGCTGCGTGCCGCGCGCGGCGCCCGGAGCATGACCGAGGTCGCCGCCGCAGCCGGGATCTCCGCCGAGACGCTGCGCAAGATCGAGACCGGCAGGGCGCCCACCCCGGCCTTCTTCACCGTCGCGGCGCTCGCGTCCGCGCTCGGTCTCGCGATGGACGACGTGGCCGCGCGGTGCGCCGCCGTGACCGTCCCGGAAGCGGCGTTGACCGTCGCGGAAACGGAGGAGGACCGTCCGACGGCCGCCGCGTGAGCGGCCGGTGACATCCCTGGCGACCGCCGGTACGGCCGTTTAACGTGCCCGTGGCGCACGCCCGTTGCGCCATGGGCGCGAGGTGCGCCACGAAGGGGGCAGACGATGCGTATCCGGATACCGCTGGCCGCCGCGACCGCCGTCGCGGCCCTCGCCACCTGCGTCACGGGAACGGCGGCCGCGACCGGGGGCCCCGCCGCGCCCCGGAACGCCTGCTCGCCGTCCGTCGCGCTCGGCGGGTACTCCGACGCGCTCGACAAGACCGCACACGACGGGCTCCCCGTCGCCGGTCTCTCCGCGCTCGCCCCCGACGCGCACGGACGTATCGCCGCCCTGTCCGACCGTTCCGCGCTCTTCTCGCTCGCCGTACGGACGCACGGCGGCACGCCCGACGCCCGTACGGTCTCCGCGACGCCCCTGGCCGACGAGAACGGCGGGCCGCTCGACTCCGAGGGGCTCGTCGTCGAGCACGACGGCAGCCGCCTGGTCACCTCCGAGACCGAGCCCTCCGTACGGCGCTACGACCGCCGGGGCGCGTACACGGGGGAGCGGCTGCCCGTACCGGACGCGCTGCGGGTCGCCCCGGCCGGAAGGGCGCAGCAGAACCAGACGTTCGAGGGCCTGACCGCGCGGTACGGCGGACGTTCCCTGGTGGCGTCCATGGAGGGCCCGCTGGCGGGCGACGGAAAGGACGCGCACGGACGCACCCTCGTGCGCCTCCAGAGCTGGCAGCGGCACGGCGGCAAGGGGCACGGACAGGACGTCGGACACGGGGCGTACGCGCTCGCCCGGCAGTGGGGCTATCCCGTCGACCCGAAGCTCGGCGTCGCCGAGATCGCCGACGCGGGCCACGGACGGCTGCTCGTCCTGGAACGCGGCTGGGAGAAGGGCGCGGGCAACACCGTCCGGCTGTATCTCGCCGATCCGCGCCGCGCGAGCGACGTGAGCCGCGTCGAGAAGCTCACGGAGACCGGCGGCGTCCGCCTCGCGCGCAAGACGCTCCTCGCCGACCTCGGCGACTGCCCCGACCTGGGCGCCCCCAACCCCTCGCCCCAGAAGAACCCGCTGCTCGACAACGTCGAGGCCATGGCCGTCACCGGGCACGCCCCCGGCGGGCGCCTCCGGCTGCTGCTCGCGAGCGACGACAACGAGAGCGCCGGGCAGATCACCCGGCTCTACGCCCTCAGCGTGCGCCTGCCCCACCGGTAGGCGCGGGGGCGCGCGGGCGCCCGCGCGGGGCGCGGGGTCCTAGGTCTCAAGTCCGTTTCCGCATCTCGGAGCGCTGACCGGGATGAAAAGCACACCGTCGCGCGTTGCCGCCTCCGGCAGGGAATCGTGAACGGAGCATTGCGGAGGGACGGGGCGTGGGTCGTCGCACGGAGACGCAGCCGGGGTGGGCACGTCGGCTGGCCGGATACTGCTGGCGGTACAGACGCGCGGTGATTCTCGCGCTCGGCGCCTCCCTCGCGGGGATGGGCGTCATGGCCCTCGTGCCGCTGCTGACCAAGGTGATCATCGATGACGTGGTCGTCGGCGGCCAGGGCGGCATGTGGACGTGGATCGGCCTGCTGATCGCCGCGGCCGTCGTCATCTACGTGCTCACGTACGCCCGGCGGTACTACGGCGGGCGGCTCGCCCTCGACGTGCAGCACGACCTGCGCACCGAGATGTACCGCTCGATCATCCGGCTCGACGGCCGCAGCCAGGACGAGCTGTCCACGGGACAGGTCGTCGGGCGCGGCACCAGCGACCTCCAGCTCGTGCAGAGCCTGCTGTTCATGCTGCCGATGATGATCGGGAACATCCTCCTGTTCCTCGTCGCGCTCGTCGTGATGGTCGCCCTCTCGCCGCTGCTCACCCTCGTCTCGCTCGCCGTCTTCCCGCTGCTGTGGTGGATTGCCGACCGCAGCCGCAAGCGCCTCTTCCCCGCCACCTGGTACGCCCAGCAGCAGGCCGGCGCCGTGGCCTCCGTGGTCGACGGCGCGGTCACCGGCGTCCGCGTGGTCAAGGGCTTCGGGCAGGAGGAGCAGGAGACCACCAAGCTGCGCGCCATCAGCCGCAAGCTGTTCGCCGGGCGGCTGCGCACCGTCCGGCTCAACGCGCGCTACACCCCGGCGCTCCAGACCATCCCCTCCCTCGGCCAGGTCGCCATGCTCGCGCTCGGCGGCTGGATGGCCACGCGCGGCCAGATCACCCTCGGCACCTTCGTCGCCTTCTCGACGTACCTGGCGCAGCTCGTCGGCCCTGTCCGGATGCTCGCCATGATGCTCACCGTCGGCCAGCAGGCCCGCGCGGGCGTGGAGCGGGTCTACGACCTCATCGACGCCGAGCCCCAGATGGCCGAGAGCCCCGACGCGCGCGAGCTGCCCGAGGACGCGGAGGCGTCCGTCGAGTTCGACGACGTCACGTTCGGATACGCCACGGGGAAGCCTGTCCTGGACGGCTTCAGCCTGCGCATCGAGCCCGGCGAGACCGTCGCCCTGGTCGGCACCAGCGGCAGTGGCAAGTCCACCGTCTCCATGCTGCTCCCGCGGTACTACGACGTGACGGGCGGCGCCGTCCGCGTCGGCGGGCAGGACGTGCGCGAGCTGACCCTCGACTCCCTGCGCTCCGCCATCGGCCTCGTGCCGGAGAACAGCTTCCTGTTCTCCGAGACCATCCGGGAGAACATCGCCTACGGCGCCCCGGACGCCACCGACGCGCAGATACGGGCCGCCGCGCGCGCCGCCCAGGCCGACGGCTTCATAGCCGAGCTGCCCGACGGGTACGAGACGACGGTCGGCGAGCAGGGCCTCACCCTCTCCGGCGGCCAGCGCCAGCGCATAGCGCTCGCCCGCGCCATCCTCACCGACCCGCGGCTCCTCCTGCTGGACGACGCGACGTCGGCCGTCGACGCCCGCGTCGAGCACGAGATCCACGAGGCGCTGCGCGGCGTGATGGCGGGCCGCACCACGCTGCTCATCGCGCACCGGCAGTCCACCCTCGCGCTGGCCGACCGCATCGCCGTCCTCGACGGCGGCCGCCTGGTCGACCTCGGCACCCACGAGGAGCTGACCGCCCGCTGCGCCCTGTACCGCCGCCTGCTGACCGACCCCGACGAGCTGGGCGAGATCGACCGCGACCCGGCGGGCATGGCCGCGCACGACGAGCACCGTACGGTCGACGGCGTCACCCCCGAGCTGTGGGTCCGCGCCGAGGACGAGGACGCGGACGGCGCCCGTACGGACGCCTCCGGCGGCGCGGGCGCCGGCACGGCCGCGCAGAGCGGACGCCCCGGCTCCTTCGCCTCCGAGCTGGCCGGGATGCCCGGCAGCCCCGAGCTGCTCGCCAAGGTCGAGGCTCTGCCGCCCGCGCTGGACACCCCCGACATCGACGAGGCCCGCGCCGAGGGCCGCGAGGAGTCCTACGGGCTGCGGCGGCTGCTGCGCGGCTTCGGCGCCGCGCTGCTGGTCGCGCTGCTCTTCGCCGCCCTGGACGCCGGGTTCGGGCTGCTGCTGCCCGTGCTGATCCGGCACGGCATCGACGACGGCGTCGAGAAGGGCGCCCTGTCCGCCGTCTGGGCCGCCTCCGTGCTGGCGCTCGTCGTCGTGGTCGCCCAGTGGGGCGCGCAGTTCGGCTCGATGCGGCTGACCGGGCGGACCGGAGAGCGCGTGCTGTACGCGCTGCGCGTCAAGATCTTCGCCCAGTTGCAGCGCCTCGGCCTCGACTACTACGAGCGGCATCTGACCGGTGCCGTGATGACCCGGATGACGACCGACGTCGACGCGCTGTCCACCTTCCTCCAGACCGGCCTGGTCACCGCCGTCGTCTCGGCCTTCACCTTCCTCGGCATCCTGGCCGCCCTGCTCGTCATCGACGTCGAGCTGGCGCTGGTCGTCTTCGCGACACTGCCGCTGCTGGTCGTCGGCACGTTCTTCTTCCGCCGCCAGAGCGTGAAGGCGTACGAGCTGGCGCGCGAGCGGGTCAGTGTCGTCAACGCGAACCTTCAGGAGTCCGTGGCCGGGCTCCGGATGGTGCAGGCGTTCCGGGGCGAGGAGCGCGGCATCGACCAGTTCGAGCGGCGTAGCGACGGGTACCGCAGGGCGCGCGTGCGCGGACAGTGGCTGATCTCGGTCTACTTCCCGTTCGTGCAGCTCCTGGCTTCCCTCGCGACCGCCGCCGTCCTGGTCGTCGGCGCGGGCCGCATCGAGAACGGCACGCTGAGCGCGGGCGCCCTGGTCGCCTATCTGCTCTACATCGAGCTGTTCTTCGCCCCCGTGCAGCAGCTCTCCCAGGTCTTCGACGGCTATCAGCAGGCCGCCGTCTCGCTGCGCCGCATCCAGGAGCTGCTGCGCGAGGAGACGAGCACCCCGCAGGCCGACCGGCCGGAGGAACCGGCCGCGCTGCGCGGCGAGATCGTCTTCGACGACGTCCGCTTCCGGTACGCGACGGCCGATGCCGCCACCGGCGAGGAAGCGGCCCTCACCGGCATCGACCTGGAGATTCCCGCGGGCCAGACCGTCGCGTTCGTCGGCGAGACCGGCGCGGGCAAGTCCACCCTCGTCAAGCTGGTCGCGCGGTTCTACGACCCGACGGAGGGCGCCGTCCGTGTCGACGGGACGGACCTGCGCAGCCTCGACCTCACGACGTACCGGCACCGGCTGGGCGTCGTCCCGCAGGAGCCCTATCTCTTCCCCGGGACGGTGCGGGACGCCATCGCCTACGGCCGTATGGACGCCACCGACGCCGAGGTCGAGGCGGCGGCCCGCGCGGTCGGCGCCCACGACATGATCGCCTCCCTCTCGGACGGCTATCTGCACGATGTCTCCGAGCGGGGCCGGAACCTGTCCGCCGGACAGCGGCAGTTGATAGCCCTGGCCCGCGCGGAGCTGGTCGACCCGGACATCCTGCTGCTGGACGAGGCGACGGCCGCGCTCGACCTGGCCACCGAGTCGCTGGTCAACCAGGCGACGGACCGGCTGGCCGGGACGCGCACCACGCTGGTCGTCGCGCACCGCCTCACGACCGCCGCGCGGGCCGACCGCGTGGTCGTCCTCGACCACGGCCGGGTGGCGGAGGACGGCACCCACGAGGAGCTGCTGGCCCTGGACGGGCGGTACGCGAAGTTGTGGCGCACGTTCTCCGGCGAGGCCGAACCCGTGGGAGCCTGACGCCACGTGAGGGCACCCTCTTCTCCGCTCCGGAGGAGGGGGTGCCCTTTGCCGTCAGGGGCGGCGGTTGCGGGGGTGGTTCTTCGCCGCGCGTTCGTTCCCGCGCTTGTAGTTGCCCGTCCAGCGGGCCATCACCTGCTGCTCGTCGCCGCCGCGCACCTCGGCGAGGAAGCGTTCCGCGCGCTGTCCGCGCAGCGTCGTCACCGGGCGGCCGTGGTGCGAGACGGTCACGGAACCGCCGGGCCGCTCCTGATACGTGAACCCCTGGGGTGCCGGCACGCGCCGACCGTACGCCTCACTCGTGGCAGAGGGCGACCAGATATTCGTCGACCGTCTGGACACGGCCGTACGGCAGGGGCTCGCCGGGTCCGCGCCAGTGGATCGCGGTGATCTCGCTGTTCGGCGCGAAGGGCAGCGGGCCCGGGATCTCGCCGGTGAACAGGGCGCCCTCCAGGACGCCGCGTTCGGGAC
Organism: Streptomyces albiaxialis; assembly: GCF_039530985.1. Lineage (NCBI taxonomy): Bacteria > Bacillati > Actinomycetota > Actinomycetes > Kitasatosporales > Streptomycetaceae > Streptomyces > Streptomyces albiaxialis. Next base: position 771,445 of record NZ_BAAAPE010000013.1, on the reverse strand, counting down.
CGAGCGCGGTACGGCTGAACCCGACGAAGCGCAGGTCCTCCTCCCGTACGCGCTGCCCCGTCTCCTCCCGGACCTCGCGGACCGCCGCCGCTCGGGCCGTCTCGCCCGGCTCGATGCCGCCGCCCGGCAACTCCCAGCACTCGCGGTCCCGTTCGTACACCATCAGCAGCCGTTCGCCGTGGCGCAGGACGACCAGGACGTAGGCGGGGGAGCGGGCGTCCTCCGGCTCCCGGTGGAAGGAGAGCAGGGCCATGCCGCGCGGTCCGGTGACGAGCGGGACGGAGGGGGCGGGAGAGGCGTCGGGGGAGGTGTCGGCGGAGGCGTCGGTCATGGCCGCAGCGTAGCCCCGACCTTCCCGGGTGACCGCTCAGCGGTCATCACGTTCCCGCATACGTACAACTGGGTCTGGCGGAGCCGTGACGGCGCCGATAGGTTCACGACGACTTTTGTGAACCCAGGGGAGGGTTTATGCGAAGAACGCTCAGATGGCTGCTGTCACTGGTGGTGCTCATAGGCACCGTCAGCGCCGGCGCCGCCACGGCGGGCGCGGCACCGTCGGACGCGCCCGCCGCGCCCGCCGCGAAGAAGGACATCAAGGACCGCATCCTCGCCATTCCGGGGATGAGCCTCATCGAGGAGAAGCCGGTCGACGGCTACCGGTACTTCGTCCTCAACTACAAGCAGCCGGTCGATCACCGGCACCCCTCCAAGGGGACCTTCAAGCAGCGGATCTCCCTTCTCCACAAGGGAGAGGACCGCCCCACCGTCTTCTTCACCTCCGGCTACGGGCTGAACACCAACCCGTCGCGCAGCGAGCCGACGCAGATGACGGACGGCAACCAGGTCTCCATGGAGTACCGCTTCTTCACCCCGTCCCGGCCCGAACCGGCCGACTGGTCGAAGCTCGACATCTGGCAGGCCGCCAGCGACCAGCACCGCATCTTCAAGGCCCTGAAGAAGATCTACGGCGAGAACTGGATCTCCACCGGCGGCAGCAAGGGCGGCATGACCGCGACGTACTACCGCCGCTTCTACCCGAAGGACATGGACGGCACCGTCGCGTACGTCGCGCCCAACGACGTGCGGAACAAGGAAGACTCGGCCTACTACGACTTCTTCAAGAACGTCGGCACCAAGGAGTGCCGCGACAGGCTGAACAGCACCCAGCACGAGATCTTCGAGCGCCGCGACGAGATGGTGCCGCGCCTGAAGAAGTGGGCGAAGGAGAACGACTACACCTTCAAGCTCGCGGGCAGCGCCGACAAGGCGTTCGAGATCGTCGCGCAGGACCTGGTCTGGGGCTTCTGGCAGTACCACCTGCTGGACGAGTGCGGAACGGTCCCCGGTGAGAAGGCCTCGACGGACGAGCTGTACAAGTGGGCCGACGAGATCGGCGGCTGGTCCGCCGGTACGGACCAGGGCATGCTGCCCTACACGCCGTACTACTACCAGGCGGGCACCCAGCTCGGCTCCCCCGACTACGAGGAGCCCCTGCTCGACGACGTCCGCAAGTACCCGGGCATCAACGTGCCGCGGACGTACGTGCCGCGCGACATCTCCATGCGGTTCAACAAGAACGACAAGGCCATGCGGGACGTCGACAACTGGGTGCGCCACCACGCGAAGGGCATGCTCTTCGTCAACGGTGAGAACGACCCGTGGAGCGCCGAGCCGTTCCGTCTGGGCAAGGGCGCCAAGGACTCCGCCCTGTTCACCGCGCCCGGCCAGAACCACGGCTCCAACATCGCCAAGCTTGCGGCGGGCGACAAGGAGAAGGCCACGCGCATGCTCCTGAAGTGGGCCGACGTGGACGTCGACCCGGGCGAGAAGCCCAAGAGGCTGACGTCGTACAACAAGAAGCTCGACCGGCCCGACAAGCGTGAGATGACGCTGCGGCCGTAACGCCTCGCGTGCCCGGCACCGCTCCGGCGGTGCCGGGCACACGTGCGTGGGGACGACCGTCTCCACCGCCTCACACGCGCTCAGACGCGCCGTGCGCAGCCCACCGGCCGCGCGCCGCCCAGATCGACGAAGAGCGCCGTGCCAGCCGGGCAGCCGGCCCGCCCGGCCGTCCGGCGCACCACCTCGAACTCCGGCGCGTGCCTGCCCGCGCGGGGCGCGCACGGGGTCTCCTTCACCTCGGTCTCCCGCGACGTCGTGTACACGCAGTCGCCCACGATCGTGCGGGCACCGCCGCCGCCTCCGGGATCGCCCGGATGCGGGGCCTCCAGGTTCCGCATGCAGGCGTAGCCGCGGGGGAGCGGGCCGGCGCTGTCCTCGTCGGACTCGCCGTCCTCGCCGTCCTCGTCGGACTCGGGGCGGCGCTCGCTGATGTGCAGGACGTAGTCCGTCCGTTCGGGGCAGCGGGGGCCCTTCGCCGCGGAACCCTCGTGCCGTGCCAGGACCTTGGCCCCTGCCCGCTCCGTGCCGCAGCCGACCTCCTCGACCCGCTGCCGGTTGCGGGTGCCGCACTCGCCGGGCGCCAGGAACGTCTTGTCGTCGACCGCGGAGACGCCGGGCCCGTCCTCGTCCGTGCTCGCCGGACCCGACCGCTGCGTGCAGCCGTTCGCCGCGAGCGCGAGCACCATCGCGCACCCCGCGGCCAGCACGGCAGCGCGCATCGCATGGATACGCATGGTGTGCCCGGCTCCCCCCGGTCGTTCCCAGCTCCCCGGACCACAGCCTGCCCCGGGCGCGCGCCCAGAGGCCATACGTCGAAGGGGTGAGCCGGAGGCGAGGGCCGCCACCAGCGCGGTTGGAGGGGCGCACCGGTGGCGGCGTACCGCCGACCGCGGGCGGTGGAGAGGGTGGTCAGCGACGCAGCCAGCAGCGAGGCTGACACCGTGCCGCGGCGACTCTCAGGCGGTACGCCGGTGGGACGGACGAAGAAGGGAGAAGGTTCCTTCTTTCCGCCCAAGTCGCCGCATCAGGGGAGTTGGCGTACGGGATCAGGTATCGCGGTCGAGCAGGCGTTCCATGTGGGCGCGCGCCCGGGGCAGCAGCCCGGCCAGTTCGGGGACCTCGGGGTACCAGCGCTTCTCGTACTCCCAGCAGAGCCATTCGCAGGGTCCGTCAGGAGGCAGAAGAGCGGCGGCCTCGGCCAACGGCAGTACCCCGTCGCCGGGCGGGAGCGGCGTCGTGTCGTCCATGGCGGGGATGTCCTTCACCTGCACATAGCCGAGGTACGGGGCGAGCGCGTCGTAGCTCTTCCTGGGCTCCTCGCCGCCCCGCCAGGTGTGCATCACGTCCCACAGCGCACCCGCCGAGGGATGCCCCACGGCCCTCAGCACCCGGGCCACGTCCGTCCCCGTACGGTGCGAGTCGTGCGTCTCCAGCAGGACGCGTACGCCCAGGTCCGCCGCCATCGGGGCGGCCTTGCCGAGACGGCGTACGGCCGTCGCGTCGCTCTCGGCGATCCCGGCGTCGCCGCCGCCCGGGAAGACGCGGACGTAGGGCGCGCCGAGGTCGCGCGCCAGCTCCAGGAGGGAGCGCACCTGGGCGAGCACCTGTTCGTCGTCGCCGCTCTCCGCCATGCGGGGGTATCCGGCGAGGGCGAGGATCTCGACGCCCGCGTCCTTGAACCGCTCGACCACGTCGACCCGTTCGGTCAGCCCGATGCCCGGATGGACCGGCTCCTCGGGGTGCGCGCGCAGCTCCACGCCGTGGAAGCCGTTGTCCGTGGCGAGGCGGAGCACATCGGGAAGAGGGAGGGCGGGGGTGCCAAGGGTGGAGAAGGCGAGTCGCATGCGCACAGAGGACCAGATGACTGTCCTGTCCGACAAGGGCCCGACGTGCCCTCTCAGTCCGCGCGGGGCGGCGCCGTGGAGGCGCGTGCCATCAGCTCGGCCTGTACGGTCGCGACGCCGCCCGGGGGCGGGGCCTGACGGCCCAGGGCGAGCCGCCCGGCGCGTACGCCCGCGTCGTGCAGGGGCAGCCGCACGGTCGTGAGGGCGGGGGCGGCGTCGGCGCTGAACGGGAGGTCGTCGAAGCCCGCGACGGAGATGTCCTCCGGGATGCGCAGCCCCTGGTCGCGCAGGGCCGCGCAGATGCCCAGCGCGACCGTGTCGTTCGCGGCGATGACGGCGGTCACGCGCGGGGTGCGGCGGAGCAGTTCGAGCGCGCCGTCGTACCCGGCGGAGCGGTCGTAGGCGCCGCCGTGCACGGTGAGCCGTTCGGCGTCCTCCAAGAGGGCGGGGGAGTGGGCGCCCAGGGCGAGCCGGTGGCCGTCGAGCCGGTCGCGGGTGGTGGTGCGCTCGGCCGGGCCCGCCACGTATCCGATGGTGCGGTGGCCGAGGGCGAGGAGGTGCTCGGTGAGGCGCCGGGCGCCGCCCTTGTTGTCGAACGAGACGGTGACGATGCCGCTCCCTTCGGACCGTGCGCCGCCGTCGGGCCGTGTGCCTCCTTCGGGCCGTGCGCTTCCGCCGGGGCGTATGCCCCCGTCCGGCCGTACGCCTCCGCCCGGCCGCGCGCCCCCTTCCGTACCGCCCGCGGGTTCGTCCGTGGCGGCCCGCTGTCCGGGTACGGGCGCGGGCGCCCCGGGGGCGGCGTCGGGCTCCGGGAGGGGCGGCCTGCCGCACAGCACGACCGCCGTCCCGCCGTCCGCGAGACGGCGCAGCCGGGAGGCGAGCGCGGGGCTGTGCTCCGGGTGCTCGACGGCGCCGCCCGTGAGGACGACGGCGGCGGCGCGCTGGCGCTGGAGGAGCGTGAGATAGGTCAGCTCGCGCTCCGGAGAGCCGCCCGTATTGCAGACGACGGCCAGCTTGCGCCCGTTCCGGCCGCCGCTCCCGTCGCCGTCGCCCATCTCGCTCTGGACAGCCCCGGCGATGATGCCGAAGAACGGGTCCGCGATGTCGTGCACCAGGATGCCCACCAGGTCCGAGCTGGAGGCCGCCAGGGCGCTCGCCGGCCCGTTGACGACGTACTCCAGCTCCTCCACGGCGCGCAGCACCCGGGTCCTGGTCCCCCCGGCGACGGGGTAATTGCCGCTGAGCACGCGCGAGACCGTCGCCGCGGAGACCCCGGCCCGCGCGGCCACGTCTGCGAGGGTCACAGCCATCGGGTCCTCCGTAGGGGTTCCGCCGTCATCGTCCGCGTGGGGGAGAGCGGGGTCATGTTCTCATTCCCGGCGCCCCCGTGGCCCCGGTACGGACGGCCCTGTACGGCGCGCGCACGGCGGAGTGGGACACGGCGGGGGCGCGGGGGAAGCTCTGAGCGCAGGGGGACGCGCGGCGCGCCACGGGCCGGGGAACCACCCGGCGGACCGGCGGGCAAGTCCCTTGTTGAACGGACGCATTGGCGGTTAGCTTGACCCGTAGAAAGCGCTTGCTATGCGGGCGCGCCGACGGAACGGTCGGACTGACGGAACGGACGGCACCGGACCGGAGAGGGAAGGACCCACGTGACGCGTAAGACAGTGCGGATCGCCATGAACGGCGTGACGGGCCGGATGGGACACCGGCAGCACCTCGTCCGCTCGATCCTCGCCCTGCGCGAGCAGGGCGGCCTCGACCTGGGCAACGGCGACACCCTCTGGCCCGAACCGGTCCTCGTCGGGCGCCGCCCGGAGGCGCTCGCCGCCCTCGCCGGGCGGTACGGGCTCGACCCCGCCGCCGTCTCCACCGACCTGGACGCGGTCCTCGCCGACGACAGCGTGGACATCTACTTCGACGCCCAGGTCACCTCGGCCCGCGAGGACGCCCTCAAGAAGGCCATCGCCGCGGGCAAGCACATCTACACCGAGAAGCCCACCGCCACGGCCCTCGGCGCCGCCCTCGACCTGGCACGCGCCGCCGACCGCGCGGGCGTCAAGCACGGCGTCGTCCAGGACAAGCTCTTCCTGCCGGGCCTGCGCAAGCTCAAGCGGCTGGTGGACGGCGGCTTCTTCGGCCGCGTCCTGTCCGTACGGGGCGAGTTCGGCTACTGGGTCTTCGAGGGCGACTGGCAGGACGCCCAGCGCCCCTCGTGGAACTACCGCGCGGAGGACGGCGGCGGCATCGTCGTCGACATGTTCCCGCACTGGGAGTACGTGATGCACGGCCTCTTCGGCAGGGTCCGCTCCGTCCAGGCGCTCGCCGCCACGCACATCCCGCGCCGCTGGGACGAGCGCGGCGAGCCCTACGAGGCGACGGCCGACGACTCCGCGTACGGCGTCTTCGAACTGGACGGCGGCGTCGTCGCGCAGATCAACTCCTCCTGGGCGGTGCGCGTCCACCGGGACGAGCTGGTCGAGTTCCAGGTGGACGGCACCGAGGGCTCCGCCGTCGCCGGGCTGCGCCGCTGCCGTTTCCAGCACCGCGCGGGCACGCCCAAGCCCGTGTGGAATCCGGACCTGCCCTCCACCGAGCCCTTCCGCGAGCAGTGGCAGGAGGTGCCGGACAACCAGGAGTACGACAACGGGTTCAAGGCCCAGTGGGAGCTGTTCCTGCGCCATGTCGTCCTGGACGAACCCTGGTCCTGGGACCTCCTCGCGGGCGCGCGCGGGGTGCAGCTCGCCGAGCTGGGCCTCAAGTCGTCGGCAGAGGGCAGGCGTTACGACGTACCGGAGCTGACGCTGTGAGCGGCCCTGTTCTGCTGCCCGTACCGGACGGGACGACGCGTGTGTACACGCCCCGTACGGACGTGCCTTCGTCCGTACCGTCCGTACCGTCCGTACCGTCCGTACCGCCCGTACCGTCCGTACGGCAAGAGGACGCGCCTTTGTCGTCCCGTACGGTCTTCGCCGCCGCGCACGTGGTGGCCGATCCGTTCGCCGACAGCACGCCGGACGGGCCCGCGGCGCTCGACTGGGACGCCACGCTCGCCTTCCGGCGCCATCTGTGGGCCCAGGGGCTGGGCGTCGCCGAGGCCATGGACACCGCGCAGCGCGGCATGGGCCTGGACTGGAACGGCGCGGCCGAGCTGATCCGCCGGTCGGCGGCCGAGGCGAAGGCGGTCGGCGGCCTCCTCGCCTGCGGCGCGGGCACCGACGACCTGACCGGCGCGGAACACCCGCTGACGGCCGTGCGCGCGGCCTACGAGCGCCAGCTCCAGACCGTCGAGGAGAGCGGCGCACAGGCGATCCTGATGGCCTCACGCGCCCTCGCCGCGGCGGCGAGGGGACCCGAGGACTACGAGGAGGTCTACGGGCACCTGCTGCGGCAGGCCGCGCGGCCGGTGATCCTGCACTGGCTCGGCCCGATGTTCGACCCCGCGCTGGAGGGCTACTGGGGCAGCGCGGATCTCGACGCGGCCACCGAGACCTTCCTCCGCGTCATCGCCGCCCACCCCGGCAAGGTGGACGGCGTGAAGGTCTCCCTGCTCGACGCGGGGCGCGAGGTCGCGCTGCGGCGCCGTCTCCCCGAGGGCGTCCGGTGCTACACGGGTGACGACTTCCACTACCCGGAGCTGATCGAGGGCGACGAGGAGGGGTTCAGCCACGCGCTGCTGGGCGTCTTCGACCCGCTCGCGCCGCTCGCCGCCGACGCCGTGCGCAGGCTGGACACGGAGGACCGTACGGCGTTCCGCGCGGCCCTGGACCCCACCGTCCCGCTCGCCCGGCACCTCTTCCGGGCGCCGACGCGCTACTACAAGACGGGCGTCGTGCTGCTCGCCTGGCTGGCCGGGCACCAGGACCACTTCACGATGGTCGGCGGTCTCCAGTCCGCGCGTTCGCTGCCCCATCTGGCGCGGGCCTACGAACTCGCCGACGCGGTCGGCCTCTTCCCCGACCCCGGCCTGGCCGCCTCCCGTATGCGGTCCCTGCTGGCGCTCCAGGGGGTGCCCCAGTGACCGGCGACCTCGCGCGGCTCTCCCTCAACCAGGAGACCGTCCGCCAGCTCTCCCTGCCCGCCCTCTGCGAGGCGCTGACCGGGCTGGGCGTCCCCGGCGTGGGCCTGTGGCGCGAGCCCGTCCAGCGGTACGGGCCCGAGAAGGCGGCGCGGCTCGTGCGCGACCACGGGCTGACCGTGACCTCGCTGTGCCGGGGCGGCTTCTTCACCGCCGGGGACCCCGCCGCCCGCCGCAGGGCCCTCGACGACAACCGCGCGGCCGTGGACGAGGCGGCCACCGTCGGCACGGACACCCTTGTCCTCGTCTCCGGTGGGCTGCCCGAGGGCTCCCGCGACCTGGCGGGCGCGCGCGAACGGGTCGCCGAGGCGCTGGCCGAACTCGGGCCGTACGCCAGGGAGCGCGGGGTGCGGCTCGCCGTCGAGCCGCTGCATCCCATGTACGCCTCCGACCGCTGCGTCGTCTCCACGCTCGGCCAGGCCCTCGCCCTCGCGGAGCGCTTCCCCGCCGACGAGGTGGGCGTCGTCGTGGACACCTACCACCTGTGGTGGGACGAGCGGGTGCCCGAACAGATCGCCCGCGCGGGCGCGGCCGGGCGTATCGCCGCCTTCCAGGTGGCCGACTGGGTCACGCCGCTGCCCGAGGGTGTGCTGCTGGGCAGGGGTCAGCTCGGGGACGGCTCCGTGGATCTGCGGGCCTTCCGCCGCGCGGTCGACGCCGCCGGATACGGGGGAGCCGTCGAGGTCGAGATCTTCAACCCCGCGCTGTGGGAGCGCGACGGGACGGAAGTGGCGCGTGAGACGGCGGAACGGTACGTCCGTCACGTGCTCGGCTGAGCCGGAAGGAAATCAGCAGAGCCGGTACAACCCTTGCCGGGGGACGCGGGTCAAACCTGTATCGGAACTCCCCGGGGGGAAACGAGGGGGAGGATCCGAGGGGGGTAGCGAAGGGCCCGGTCCTGTGGACCGGGCCCTTCGAGTTTTTCCCGGCTCCTCGGACCGCCCTGGTCGGGGACGGCCCGTCAGAGCGTCACATCAGAACGGCACGCCGCAGCGCAGCAGCACGTTGGCGTACGGGCTGGCCTCGCCCGTACGCACGACGAGCCGCGCCAGGTGCGTCCTGGACTTCAATTCCTCGTGGGGGACCAGCTCCAGCTCAGAGAAGTGCCGGTCGAGCAGTCCGCTGGCGGCCGCGTTGACGTCACGCACCTCGCGTGCCGCCGTCGCGCCCTCGACCTCCAGCTCCTCCAGCAGTCCGTCCAGCACGTCGGCGAAGGACGGCACCCCGGCGCGGAAGGCGAGGTCCACGACCGCGGGGCCTTCCGGGATCGGCAGTCCGGCGTCGCACACCATGACGAGGTCGGTATGCCCCAACCGGGCCAGGGCTCCGGAGAGATGGCGGTTGAGTATTCCGGACTTCTTCACGTGAGCGTGCCTTTCTCGCTGGTCCCACCGGTCCCGCCGGCCTTCTCGATCTCCTCGGCGCTGGGGTACGACTCCTGCGCCCCTGCCCGTGTCACGGCGAACGAGCCGACGCGCACGGCGTACCGCACCGCGTCCACCAGCCCGTCCCCGCGTCCCAGCCGCCAGCCGAGCGCGCCCGTGAAGGCGTCGCCCGCGCCCGTGGTGTCCACGGCCTCGACGGCGGGGCTCGGCACGCGGACCGTGGCGGTCCCGGGTGTCGCGACGAGGGCGCCCGCGGCGCCCAGGGTCACCACGACGGAGCGCGGTCCGAGTTCCAGCAGGGCTTCGGCCCACGCCTCGGGCGTTCCGGGCAGGTCATTCCCGGAACCTCCCTCCGTGCGGCCTTCCAGCAGGCGGCGGGCCTCGTGCTCATTGACCACCAGGGGGTCGCAGAGGCCGAGCACGTCGTCGGGGAGCGGCGCTGGTGGCGAGGGGTTGAGCACGACGCGCGCTCCCGAACCGGCGGCGGTCAGCGCCGCCGCCGCGACCGTCTCCAAGGGGATCTCCAACTGGAGGGAGACGACCGCTGCCGCCTGGAACAAGGGGCGTGCCGCGGCCACGTCCTGGGGCGTGAGCCGGGCGTTGGCGCCCTGCGAGACGACGATGCTGTTGTCACCGGCGGAGTCCACCGTGATGAGGGCGACGCCGGTGGGTGCGTCCTTGCCCTCCAGGAGGCCGGTGGTGTCGGCGCCCGCGTCCCTCTGGGCCTGCCCCAGCATCCGCCCGTACGCGTCGTCCCCGACGCGCGCGAGCAGAGTGGTACGGGCACCGAGCCGGGCAGCCGCCGCTGCCTGGTTCGCGCCCTTGCCGCCCGGGTGGATGGCGAGATCCGACCCGAGCACCGTCTCGCCCGCCGCGGGCCGCTGGTCGACTCCGACGACCAGATCGGCGTTGGCGGACCCTACGACCAGAAGGTCGTAATCGTGCATCCGGTGCTCCCTTTCGGGCCCGTGCGGGGGCCCTGTGCGGGCCCCTAAGGGCCCCTTGCGCTCCGTTCCGCCCGTCAGGCGAACCGGTCCACGTTCTTCTTGTTCACGGCCTTGACCGGGACCTTGATCTGGCTGTCGATGGTGGCACCGTCGATGACCCGCATGGCGTTACGGACGGCCATCTTGCCCAGCTCGGACGGCTGCTGCGCGATGGTGACGTTCATCGTGCCCTTCTTGACGGCCTTGAAGGCGTCAGGAGTGCCGTCGAAGCCGACGACCTTGACATCGCTGCCGGCCTTGGCACCGAGCGCCTTGATGGCGCCGAGGGCCATCTCGTCGTTCTCGGCGAAGACACCGTCGATGTCCGGGTGCGCCTGCATGGCGTTCTGGGTGACGTCCAGGCCCTTGGCGCGCAGGAAGTCCGCGGGCTGCTTGGCGACGACCTTGATGCCCGGGAACTTCTTCAGGCCCTCGGTGAAGCCCTTGTTGCGCTCGCGGGCCGCGGAGGTGGCCACCTGGCCGCGGATCTGGAGGATCTCGCCCTTGCCGCCGAGCTGGTCGGCCAGCTCCTTGGCGGCCATCTTGCCGCCCTCGACGTTGTCCGAGGCCACCGTCGCCTCGACCTTCGCCTTGTTGACGCTGCGGTCGGCGGCGATGACCGGGATCTTGGCGTTGGCCGCGGCCTTCACGGACGGGCCCGCCGCGTCCGAGTCCACCGGGTTGATGATGAGGCCCTTCACCTGCTGCGAGGTGAAGTTCTGGACCTGGTTCGCCTGGGTCGAGGCGTCATCGTTTCCGTCCTGGACGCTCAGCGAGGCGCCCTGGGCCTTCGCTTCCGCTTCGGCGCCCTCCTTCATCTGAACCATGAACGGCTGGTTCAGCGCGGATATGGCGAAGCCGAGCTTCACCTTTTCCTTTCCGTCTCCGGACTTGGAGTCGGATCCGCAGGAGGTCACAGTGAGGGCGACAGCCGTCGCCAACACGACCGCGGACGTGCTCTTTCTCATGCTCATTGCTGCATTCCTTGCAGTCGGCAGATGAATGAACTACGCGTACTCCCCCGTCGCACAAAGATCATGCGCGGCGACGCAGTGTATCGAGAAGCACAGCCAGCGCAATCACCGCCCCAATGACCACCTGCTGCCAGAAAGCGGACACATCCAGAAGATTGAGACCATTGCGGAGAACGGCCAGGATGAGCGCCCCGATCAGCGTGCCGGAGGCCTTTCCGACGCCTCCCGCGAGGCTCGCGCCGCCGATGACGACGGCCGCAATCGCATCCAGTTCGTAACCTGTGGCGGCCTGCGGCTGCGCCGAGACGAGCCGGGAAGCCAGCACAATTCCGGCAATGGCGGCGAAGGCGCCCACCAGTGCGTAGATGACGAGCTTCTGCCGCTTTACGCGAATTCCGGAAAGGCGCGCCGCTTCCTCGTTGCCGCCGATCGCGTACATCGAACGCCCGCTGTACGTACGGGTCAGCACGAGCCCGGCGACCAGACCCATGAGCACCATGATGATCACGGGGGTGGCGATGTAGTCGTTGAGGTTCTCACCCACCCAGGAGATGCCCTGGGGAAGCAGGAGCGGGGTGCCGTCCGAGACGACCATGGCGAGGCCGCGCGCGGCGGAGAGCATGGCGAGCGTGGCGATGAACGGCGGGAGCTTGCCGTACGAGATCAGCACACCGTTCACGAGACCGCACGCCGTGCCGACGAGGATCGCGAGGATCACGCTGATCCACAGGGGCGTGCCCTCCTTGGCGAACCACCCCAGCATGACCGCGGAGAACGCCGCGACGGAGCCCACGGACAGGTCGATGCCGCCCGAGACGATGGCGAAGGTGACACCGAAGGCGAGGATCGCGGTGACGGCCGCCTGGACGCCGACGTTCACCAGGTTGGTCGTCGTGAAGAAGTTGCCCGACAGGATGGCCATGACGGCGACCATCACGACGAGCGCGCTCAACGCGCCGTTGTCCAGCAGGATCTTGCGTATCACCTGCGGCGGCCCGCTGCTGCCGGGGCGCTTGTCCAGGCGGTGACCCGGCTGCGTGTCAATGGCCACGGGGAGAGTCCTCCATCGTCTCGTTCGCTCCAGGCGCGGAGGTGCCGACTGCCAGGGCCATCACGGCGTCCTGGGAGGCTTCCCGCGCGGTCAGTTCTCCCGCGATCCGGCCCTGGGACATCACCAGGACCCGGTCGCTCATGCCCAGCACCTCGGGGAGGTCGCTGGAGATCATCAGTACGGCGTGGCCCGAGGCCGTCAGCTCGTTGATGAGCTGGTAGATCTCGACCTTGGCGCCGACGTCGATGCCGCGTGTGGGCTCGTCGAGGATCAGCACGCGCGACTGCGCGAGCAGCCACTTGCCGATGACGACCTTCTGCTGGTTGCCGCCGGACAGGGTGCCCACCTGCTGCTGGAGCCCGGCCATCCGCACCCCCAGCCGGTCGGCGATCCGGGACGCCTCGCGCCGCTGCCCCGCCCGGTCGACGAAGCCGCCGCGCGTGGCCTTGCGCAGCGTGACCAGGCCGAGGTTCTCCTGCACGGAAGCGCCCGCGACCAGACCCTGGCCCTTGCGGTCCTCGGGCACGAGGCCGAGCCCCGCCGCGAGCGAGGCCCACACGTCGTTCCCCGGCAGCTTCCGCCCGAGGACCTCGACGGTCCCCGCGTCGTACCGGTCGGCCCCGAAGACGGCCCTGGCCACCTCCGTACGGCCCGCGCCCACCAGGCCGGCGATGCCCACGACCTCACCGGCGCGCACCTCGAAGCCGATGTCGTGGAAGACGCCCGCCCTGCGCAGCCCCCGCACCCGCAGGAGCGGCTGGTCGGTGGGGGCGACGTGGCCGGTGTCGCGCGGGAACTGCTGCTCGATGCTGCGCCCGACCATCTGGCGGACCAGCTCGTCCTGGGGGGTCTTCGCCGGGACCTGGCCCACGGTGCGCCCGTCGCGCAGCACGGTGACCCGGTCGCCGATGGCGGGGATCTCCTCCAGGTGGTGGGTGATGAAGACGATGCCGACGCCCTCGGAGCGCAGCTTGCGCACGATGGCGAAGAGCCGGTTGACCTCCTCGGCGGTCAGCACGGCGGTCGGCTCGTCCATGATGAGCACGCGCGCCCGGAGGCTGAGCGCCTTGGCGATCTCCACCATCTGGCGCCCCGCGATGCCCAGGTCCTTCACCGGGGTGCGCGGTGGCGCGTCCACGCCGACCCGGCCGAGCAGGACGGCGGCGTCGGCCTCCATCTTCTTGCGGTCCACCAGGCCCATGCGGCGCGGCTGGCGGCCCAGGAAGATGTTCTCCGCGATGGACAGATGGGGCACCAGGTTGAATTCCTGGTGGATGGCGGCGATGCCGAGCTTCTCCGCGGACTCCGCGTCCGAGATCCGCACCGCCTTTCCGCCCTGCAGGATCCGTCCGGCGTCCGCGCGGTAGGCGCCCGAGAGGATCTTGATGAGGGTGCTCTTGCCCGCGCCGTTCTCGCCGAGCAGCACGTGCACTTCTCCCGCACGCAGGTCGAAGTCCACGCCGTCGAGGGCGACCACGCCAGGAAAGACCTTCCTGATGCCCTCCATGCGCAGCAACTCCCGTGCCGGGGGAGGATCGGGGGTGGTCAACGGCGGCTCCTTTCGTCTTCGCCGCAGGAGCGGCGCGGTATGAGGTGGGCGGAGAGCGTGACGGAGTCCGCGCTCCGGCCCTCCACGAGATCGGTGAGCGCGGCGACCGCCCGGTGCCCCAGCTCGGGCGTCGGCTGCGCGATCGCCGTGACGGGCGGGTCGATGTGCGGGAACCAGGCGATGTCGTCGAACGCCGCCAGCGCCATGTCGTCGGGCACGCGCAGCCCGCGCAGACGCAGTTCGTCCATCACGCCGAGCGCCATCAGGTTGTCCGTGGCGAAGACGGCCTCGGGCGGCTCGTCGAGCCCGAAGAACGCGCTCGTGACCCGCCTGCCGCTCTCGGTCTGGAAGTCGCCCTGCCCGATGTACGCCTCGGGCAGCGGCAGTCCGTACTCGCGCAGGGCCGAACGGAAGGCCTCCACGCGTTCGTTGCTGGTGGTGGTCGCCACGGGGCCCGTGATGATCGCGAGGCGGCGGTGGCCGAGCCCGTACAGGTGCCCGACCAGCTCGCGCACCGCTGCGCGCCCGTCGGCCCGTACGACCGGGACGTCGATGCCCTCGATCCAGCGGTCCACGAACACCATCGGGATCCCCGAGAGCGCCGCCTCGCGCAGCGCGACCGAGTCGCCCTCGGCGGGGGAGACCAGGAGACCGTCGATGCGGCGGTCGAGGAGCGTGCGGACGTGGTGGTCCTGGAGCGCGAGGCGTTCGTCCGCGTTGCCGATGATGACGCTGTAGCCGCGGCTGCGTGCCGCGTCCTCGACGGCGCGGGCGAGTTCGGTGAAGAACGGGTTCAGTACGTCGCTGATGATCAGCCCGAGCGTGCGCGTCTGGTCGGTGCGCAGCGAACGGGCCACCGCGTTGGGCCGGTAGCGCAGTTCGGAGACCGCCGAGAGGACGCGCGAACGGGTGTCGGCGCGTACGCCGCTGTGCCCGTTCAGGACACGGGAGACCGTGGCGACGGAGACGCCGGCACGTGCCGCCACGTCCTTGATGCCTGCCATTGCGGTGCCGGATTCCCAGGGTGAACGGGGGGTGGAAGTGTCCCCAGACGCGCGGCAGTCGGACGGGTGCCGGAACATGTGCCGTTGCTCGCGTGGAAACGATTACATCGGTAATGAGAAGTGATGCGTGCGCCGGAACGCAAGGGGCCGATGCGAGATCGTGACCATGTCACGCTGTGTGCGCGCTTCGTACAACTCGCGTCCATCTCCCGCCAGTTATCCACAGGGGTGCCGGGGCGGGCGCATGCGGCGTTACGGTCTGTGACATGACGTTCCAAGCCACCGTGCTCGAAGGGGTCCTAGAGCGGATCACGTACGCGAACGAGGACAGTGGGTACACCGTCGCGCGCGTGGACACCGGAAGAGGCGGTGGCGAACTGCTCACGGTGGTCGGCTCGTTGCTCGGCGCCCAGGTCGGGGAGTCGCTCCGGATGGAGGGCCGATGGGGCTCCCACCCGCAGTACGGCCGCCAGTTCACGGTGGAGAATTACACGACGGTGCTGCCCGCCACCGTCCAGGGCATCCGCCGCTATCTCGGCTCGGGTCTCGTCAAGGGCATCGGCCCCGTCTTCGCCGACCGCATCACCGAGCACTTCGGCCTCGACACGCTGGACGTCATCGAGAAGGAGCCCGCCCGCCTCATCGAGGTCCCGGGCCTCGGCCCCAAGCGCACCAGGAAGATCACGGAGGCGTGGGAGGAGCAGAAGGCCATCAAGGAGGTGATGGTCTTCCTCCAGGGCGTCGGCGTCTCGACCTCGATCGCCGTGAGGATCTACAAGAAGTACGGGGACGCCTCCATCTCCATAGTGCGGAACCAGCCGTATCGCCTGGCGGCCGACGTGTGGGGCATCGGCTTCCTCACCGCGGACCGCATCGCCCAGTCCGTCGGCATCCCGCACGACAGCCCGGAGCGCGTCAAGTCCGGCTTGCAGTACGCGCTGTCGCAGTCCACCGACCAGGGCCACTGCTATCTCCCCGAGGAGCGCCTCCTGGCCGACGCGGTCAAGCTCCTCCAGGTCGACACCGGCCTGGTCATCGAGTGCCTGGGCGAGCTGGCGGCCGAGGAGGAGGGCGTGGTCCGGCAGAAGGTGCCCGACCCGGAGGAGCCCGGGCGCGAGCAGACCGCCGTCTATCTCGTGCCCTTCCACCGCGCGGAGCTGTCCCTCTCCGCGCAGGTCCTCCGGCTGCTGCGCACCGGGGAGGACCGCCTCCCCTCCTTCCGGGACGTCGACTGGGACAGGGCGCTGGGCTGGCTCGCCACCCGCACCGGCGCCGAACTCGCCCCGGAGCAGCGGGAAGCGGTCAAGCTCGCCCTCACCGAGAAGGTCGCGGTGCTCACGGGCGGCCCGGGCTGCGGCAAGTCGTTCACGGTGCGCTCGGTGGTCGAGCTGGCCCGCGCGAAGAAGGCGAAGGTCGTGCTCGCCGCGCCGACCGGGCGGGCCGCCAAGCGGCTGGCGGAGCTGACGGGGGCCGAGGCGTCCACCGTGCACCGGCTCCTGGAGCTGAAGCCGGGCGGCGACGCGGCGTTCGACAGGGAGAGACCGCTCGACGCCGACCTGGTGGTGGTCGACGAGGCGTCGATGCTCGACCTCCTGCTGGCCAACAAGCTCATCAAGGCCGTGCCCCCGGGCGCCCATCTGCTGCTCGTCGGCGACGTCGACCAGTTGCCGTCTGTCGGCGCGGGCGAGGTGCTGCGCGATCTGCTCGCCGAGGAGGGGCCCGTCCCCTCGGTCCGGCTCCAGCGGATCTTCCGCCAGGCTCAGCAGTCGGGCGTGGTCACCAACGCCCACCGGATCAACTCGGGCGCGCAGCCCCTGACCCAGGGCATGAGCGACTTCTTCCTCTTCGTCGAGGACGACACGGAGGAGGCGGGCCGGCTCACGGTGGACGTGGCCGCCCGCCGGGTCCCCGCGAAGTTCGGCCTCGACCCGAGGCGCGACGTCCAGGTGCTCGCCCCGATGCACCGCGGCCCGGCAGGCGCGGGCACGCTGAACGGGCTGTTGCAGCAGGCGGTCACCCCGGCCCGCCCCGGCCTCGCGGAGAAGCGCTTCGGCGGGCGGGTTTTCCGTGTGGGTGACAAGGTCACTCAGATCAGGAACAACTATGAGAAGGGAGCGAACGGCGTCTTCAACGGCACGGTCGGCGTCGTCACCGCTCTCGACCCCGACGAGCAGCGGCTCACCGTGCTCACGGACGAGGACGAGGAGGTGGGGTACGACTTCGATGAACTCGACGAGCTGTCCCACGCCTACGCCGTCACCATCCACCGCTCGCAGGGCAGCGAGTATCCCGCCGTGGTGATTCCCGTCACCACGGGAGCCTGGATGATGCTCCAGCGCAATCTGCTCTATACGGCTGTGACCAGGGCAAAGCGCCTGGTGGTCCTGGTGGGCTCGCGAAGGGCGCTCGCGCAGGCAGTGCGCACGGTCTCGGCAGGACGGCGTCATACGGCGCTGGCGCACCGTCTCAGCGGGGTTCTCGCGGGCGGCACCGGGGGCGGCGGCGCTCCAGGGGGTGACCCCGGCGGCTTCGAGGGTGCAGGATAGCTATAAAGGGCGGCACTCCGTGCCACCATGGAGCCCCTTGGCTGACCCCGAGTGCACCGCACTGCGCTAAATGGGGGAGAGTGGAAAGAGTCAGGGCACCTCGAAGAAGAGGCACTACGTCGGTGAGGGATGACGTGAGCGAACACCGCGACAGCGAGAAATCCGTAGTAATCAACTACGGAGACGGCGAATACAGCTACCCGGTCGTCGACAGCACGGTGGGCGACCGTGGCTTCGACATCGGCAAGCTGCGCGCCCAGACCGGTCTGGTGACCCTGGACTCGGGCTACGGCAACACCGCCGCGTACAAATCCGCCATCACCTACCTCGACGGTGAACAGGGCATTCTGCGGTACCGCGGCTATCCCATCGAGCAGCTCGCGGAGCGCGGCACGTTCCTGGAGACGGCCTATCTCCTGATCAACGGGGAGCTGCCGACCGTCGACGAGCTCGCCGGTTTCAAGGACGAGATCACCTCGCACACCCTGCTGCACGAGGACGTCAAGCGGTTCTACGACGGCTTCCCGCGTGACGCCCACCCGATGGCGATGCTGTCCTCCGTGGTCAGCGCGCTGTCGACCTTCTACCAGGACAGCCACAACCCGTTCGACGAGCAGCAGCGTCACCTGTCGACCATAAGGCTGCTGGCCAAGCTCCCGACCATCGCGGCGTACGCGTACAAGAAGGCCGTCGGGCACCCGGTCATCTACCCCAGCAACGACCTGGGGTACGTCGAGAACTTCCTCCGGATGACCTTCTCGGTCCCCGCGCAGGAGTACGATCTCGACCCCGTCGTGGTCAACGCCCTCGACAAGCTGCTGATCCTCCACGCGGACCACGAGCAGAACTGTTCGACGTCCACGGTCCGCCTCGTCGGCTCCTCGCAGGCGAACATGTTCGCCTCGATCTCCGCCGGCATCAACGCGCTGTGGGGCCCGCTGCACGGCGGGGCCAACGCGAGCGTGCTGGAGATGCTGGAGGGCATCCAGGCCGCCGGTGGCGACGTCGACTCCTTCATCCGCAAGGTGAAGAACAAGGAGGACGGCGTCAAGCTCATGGGCTTCGGCCACCGGGTCTACAAGAACTTCGACCCCCGGGCGAAGATCATCAAGGCCGCGGCGCACGATGTCCTCTCCGCGCTGGGCAAGAGCGACGAGCTGCTCGACATCGCCCTGCGCCTGGAGGAGCACGCCCTCTCCGACGACTACTTCGTCGAGCGCAAGCTCTACCCGAACGTGGACTTCTACACCGGCCTGATCTACCGGGCCATGGGCTTCCCGACGAGCATGTTCACCGTGCTCTTCGCCCTCGGCCGGCTGCCGGGCTGGATCGCCCAGTGGCACGAGATGATCAAGGAGCCGGGCTCCCGCATCGGCCGCCCGCGGCAGATCTACACGGGCATCGTCGAGCGCGAGTACGTGCCGGTCGAGGCCCGCTGAGCCTGTCCCTCTCCGCCCTCAAGGCCCTGGTCCAAGCGGACCAGGGCCTTCCGTATGTGCAGATGAGGGGAGAGACGTAGATCACAGTTTTTGGGGGGTAACCATTGGCGGGGGTCGCGTGTCTAACCGGTTGGCAACGGCCTCCCGGCGGAGCTGGAGCCAGTCACCAGGTACGTCTTGGGGGATGTGCTTGGTGTGCAGAGAGGGTGAACGTGCCCGGGGAGCTTTGAGCGGCCCTCCCGCCCGTACGTGCAGCCAGCAAGCGCCCGGCCAGGATCCCGTGGGGGGAATCCATGACCGGGAAACGGAAGCGCCCCGTCGACGGGCCCGTGGGGGGACCTGGACGACGGGGCGCTTTTCGCTGCCCGGGGGCATATCCCCGGGGCTCTTGTTCTCGGGGTCGGGGGTCAGGCTCGGCCCACCAGGTCGTAACCCGCCTCGTCGACGGCCTCGCGGACGGCCTCGTCGTCCAGCGGCGCCGCCGAGGTCACGGTGACCTCTCCGGCCGAGGCCACGGCCTTCACGGCCGAGACGCCGTCGAGCTTCGAGACCTCCTCCGAGATCGCGTTCTCGCAGTGGGCGCAGCTCATTCCGGAGACCTGGTAGACGGTGGTGACGGTGCTCATGGGCCGGTCCTCGCAATCGTTCCTGTGTGGCGTGCGGCGTGCTCGCGCACCAGGCTATACCCCCCGGAGGTATCAAGTCACCTCCCTCCCCGGTGCCCGGGGCGCCGGGCGACCCAGGCGCGGATGGTGTCCGCGTACCAGAAGGGCCTCCCGCCCTCCACGAGGTCGGGCGGTGGCAGCAGGCCGTGCTTCCGGTAGGAGCGCACCGTGTCCGGCTGGACGCGGATGTGCGCGGCGATCTCCTTGTACGACCAGAGTCGTCGGTCGGTCATCTCTCGCACCTCCCAGGGGGTGGCAGTTGATCACTCAGCCCGTGCCCGGTGAACGACGCAGAGTGACGCCATGCGCGTGCCTGTGGTGCGGATGTGACGCGAAGCCCGAGTAACGGTGACGCTCGTGACCATCCACCCATAGCTACGTCAGTATGTAAGGACAAACTATTGACAGTCGCCCCCGCCGCGGCGGACGATGGACCTCGTTGCGCGTCGGAAGAGGTCGGAAGAGAGGGCACCCCACCCATGGCCAAGCACGAGGTCGTCACGATGGGCCGCATCGGCGTCGACATCTATCCGCTCCAGACGGGGGTGCCGCTCCAGCGGGTCGAGACCTTCGGCAAGTTCCTCGGCGGCTCGGCCACCAATGTCGCCGTCGCCGCCGCGCGCCTCGGCCGTACGACGGCGGTCGTCAGCCGTACCGGCGACGACCCTTTCGGCACGTACTGCCACGAGGCACTCCGTGACTTCGGCGTCGACGACCGCTGGGTGACACCCGTTCGGCGGTATCCGACCCCGGTGACCTTCTGTGAGATCTTCCCGCCCGACGACTTCCCGCTGTATTTCTACCGCCGCCCCAAGGCGCCCGACCTGGAGATCCACCCGGAGGAGCTGGACCTCGACGGCATCGCCGCCGCGGACATCTTCTGGATGACGGGCACGGGGCTGTCCGAGGAGCCGAGCCGCACGGCGACCCTCGCCGCCCTCGCCGCACGCGACGCCGTCCGCGGTACGGCCGTCGCCACCGTCTTCGACCTCGACTGGCGGCCCATGTTCTGGGGCGCGGGCCCCGACGGCACGCTCACCGAGGACGAGGCCAAGGAGGCGGCCCGCACCGTCTACCGGGAGGCGCTCGCGCACGCGACCGTCGCCGTCGGCAACGTCGACGAGTGCGAGGTCGCGACGGGCACCCGTGAACCGCGCGCCTGCGCCGAGGCGTTGCTGGAGTCCGGGGCCGAGCTGGCCGTCGTCAAGCAGGGCCCGAAGGGCGTGCTCGCGATGCGGCGCGACGGTACGGCCGCGGAGGTGCCGCCCCGTCCCGTCGAGGTCGTCAACGGGCTCGGCGCCGGGGACGCCTTCGGCGGCTCCCTCTGCCACGGGCTGCTCGCCGGGTGGGACCTGGAGCGGACGATGCGGTTCGCCAACGCCGCGGGCGCGCTCGTCGCCTCGCGGCTGGCCTGCTCCTCCGCGATGCCGCGGCCCGACGAGGTCGAGGAGCTGCTCCGTGGCTGAGCCGCACCCCGCCGCGGGCCTCCGTTCCGGGGGCCGGGCAGGGGCTGCCCCTGCCGGTGCGTTCCGGTCCTCGCGTGCGTTGTGGTTGCCCGCGCCCACGCGGCGGAGCCGCAAGATCAACACAGCCCCGCGCCCCTTCGGGGCACCTCCCGTCACGTTCCGAAAGTGAGTCCCCGTTGAACTCCGTCAGTATTTCCTCGCTCGTGAGCACGCGGGCCCGGCATCCCGAGGCCGTCGCCGAGGCCGCCGCGCGCCGGGAGCGGCGGCCGCTCCTCGGCGAGAGCGGGCGGCTGATGATCGTCGCCGCGGACCACCCGGCGCGCGGGGCGCTCTCCGTGGGCGACGACAAGCTCGCCATGGCCAACCGCGCCGAGCTGCTGGAGCGGCTCACGCTCGCCCTCTCCCGGCCCGGCGTGGACGGCGTGCTCGCCACCGCCGACATCCTGGAGGACCTGCTCCTGCTCGGCGCGCTGGAGAACAAGGTCGTGCTCGGCTCGATGAACAGGGGCGGTCTGGCCGGTTCCGCGTTCGAGCTGGACGACCGGTTCACCGGGCACCGCGCGCAGGACATCGAGCGGCTGCGGTTCGACGCGGGCAAGCTGCTGCTGCGCATCGACTACGACGACCCGGGCTCGCTGCGCACCATGGAGTCCACCGCCCGTGCCGTGGACGACATGGCCGCGCGCGGGCTGCCCCTCTTCATCGAACCGTTCCTCTCCCGCAGGGTGGAGGGCAAGGTGAAGAACGACCTGGGCGCGGAGGCCGTCGCACGGTCGATCGCCATCGCCTCCGGACTCGGCGGCACCTCGGCGTACACCTGGCTGAAGCTGCCGGTCACCGAGAACCCGGACGACATGGCGTGGGTGTGCGAGACCTCCACGCTGCCCGCCGTGCTGCTGGGCGGCGAGGTGAACGGCGACCAGGAGGGGGCGTACGAGAAGTGGCGCAAGGCGCTCAGCCTTCCCACGGTGCGGGGCCTGGTGGTGGGACGCTCGCTGCTCTATCCCGCCGACGGCGATGTGAGCGCGGCCGTGGACACGGCCGTCGGGCTGCTCTGAAAGGGGCCACGGAGACATGACGGACACCGACTTCGAGCACGGCTTCCACCTGCCGGCCGGAACCGCGGCCGCCGGGCCGTACGCGCTGGACATCGACCCCGAGCGGGCCGACTGGGGGTACTCCTCGCTGCGCGTGCTGGAGCTGGAGCCGGGCGGCGCGCACGCGTTCGGGACCGGCGGGAGCGAGTGGATCGTGCTGCCGCTCAGCGGGGGCTGCACCGTGGAGACCGAGGGCGAGAGCTTCGCGCTGCGTGGCCGCGCGAGCGTCTTCAGCGGCGTGAGCGACTTCGCGTACGTGCCGCGCGACGCGGACGTACGGATCACCAGCGAGCGCGGCGGCCGGTTCGCGCTGACGGGGGCGCGCTGCGAGCGGCGGCTGCCCGCGCGGTACGGCGCCGCCGAGGACGTCCCTGTCGAGCTGCGCGGTTCCGGCAACTGCTCGCGCCAGGTCAACAACTTCGGCGCCGCGGGAGTCTTCGAAGGGGCCGACAAGCTCATCGCCGTCGAGGTGCTCACCCCGGGCGGCAACTGGTCCTCGTACCCGCCGCACAAGCACGACGAGTTCCGCGACGGCGTCGAGAGCGAGCTGGAGGAGATCTACTACTACGAGATCGCGCCCCATGGCCGTACCGAAGGGCTCGGCTACCAGCGCGTGACCCCCAGCGGGCAGGGCAAGGGCACCGACGTGCTCGCCGAGGTGCGCAGCGGCGACGCCGTGCTGATCCCCGACGGCTGGCACGGGCCGTCGATCGCGGCGCCGGGGCACGACATGTACTACCTCAATGTGATGGCCGGTCCGGGGGTGGATCGCGCGTGGCTTATCTGCGACCATCCTGATCACGCATGGATCCGTGGCGCGTGGGCCGATACGCCGGTGGATCCAAGGCTGCCGCTGTACGGGGCGAAGGATTCCGCAGGTTCCCAGGACGAGGAGGGCGCCAAGTGACCACCGCCGACCGGACCGTGCGGCTGACCGTCGCGCAGGCGCTCGTCCAGTTCCTCGCCGCGCAGTACACGGAGCGCGACGGCGTCCGCCACCGGCTCGTCGACTCCTGCTGGGGCATCTTCGGCCACGGCAACGTCGCCGGGATCGGCCAGGCGCTCGTCGAGAACGGCCAGGGGCCGGGCGCCCCGCTCCCGTACCACCAGGGCCGCAACGAGCAGGCCATGGTGCACGCCGCCGTCGGCTTCGCGCGCCAGCACAACCGGCTGTCCGCGCAGGCCGTCACCACCTCCATCGGCCCCGGCGCCACCAACCTGGTGACCGGCGCCGCCCTCGCCACGGTCAACCGGCTGCCCGTCCTGCTGCTGCCCGGCGACATCTTCGCCAGCCGCGCCCCCGACCCGGTGCTCCAGCAGCTCGAATCGCCGTACGCGGGCGACGTGTCGGTCAACGACACGCTGCGCCCCGTCTCCCGCTACTTCGACCGCGTCACCCGGCCCGAGGCGCTGATCCCCGCCGCGCTCCAGGCGATGCGCGTGCTGTCCGACCCGGCCGAGACCGGCGCCGTCACGCTCGCGCTGCCGCAGGACGTGCAGGCCGAGGCGTACGACTGGCCCGAGGAGTTCCTCGCCGAGCGCGTGTGGCGCGTGGGCCGCCCGGTGCCGGAGGCCGACGCGGTCGCGGAGGCGGCCGAGGCCGTACGCGCGGCGCGCCGGCCCCTGCTGATCGCGGGCGGCGGAGTCCACCACAGCGAGGCCGAGGACGCGCTGCGGGCCTTCGCCGACGCGACCGGCGTCCCCGTCGCCTCCACCCAGGCGGGCAAGGGCTCGCTGCGCCACGACCACCCCGCCGACGTGGGCGGCATCGGCCACACCGGCACCGCCGTCGCCGACGAACTCGCCCGCACCGCCGACCTCGTGATCGGCGTCGGCACCCGCTACACGGACTTCACCACGGCCTCCTCGACGCTCTTCGAGGACCCCGGCGTCCGCTTCCTCAACCTCAACATCACCTCGTTCGACGCGCACAAGCTGGGCGCGCGCTCCCTCGTCGCCGACGCGCGCGCCGGGCTCGAAGCGCTCACGGACGCGCTGGCGGGCCACCACGTCGGGCGCGCGTACGAGGCGGAGTACGCGGAGGGCAGGGCCCGTTGGGAACGCGTGGTCGACGCGGCGTACGCGGTGCCCGACGAGAAGGCCGTGCCGTCCCAGACCCAGGTCCTCGGCGCGCTCGACTCCGTCGTCGACGACACGGACATCGTCATCAACGCCGCGGGCTCGCTCCCCGGCGACCTGCACAAGCTGTGGCGCGCCCGCTCCCCGCGCCAGTACCACCTGGAGTACGGCTACTCCTGCATGGGCTACGAGATCCCCGCCGCGATCGGCGTGCGGATGGCCGCCCCCGGCCGCCCCGTATGGGCGCTCGTCGGTGACGGCACGTACCTCATGCTCCCCACCGAGCTGGTCACGGCCGTGCAGGAGGGGATCAACATCAACATGATCCTGCTCCAGAACCACGGCTACGCCTCCATCGGCGGCCTCTCCGAGCAGACCGGCGCCGAGCGCTTCGGCACCGCCTACCGCTACCGCGCCCCCGACGGGACCTACACCGGCGACCCGCTCCCCGTGGACCTCGCCGCCAACGCCGCCTCGCTCGGCATGGACGTGCTCCGCGCCCGTACGTACGCCGAACTGCGCGAGGCGCTGGAGACGGCGCGCGCCTCGTCCCGGCCGACGTGCGTGTACGTCGAGACCGACACCTCCTCCGAGGTCGCGGCCCCCGGCGCGCAGGCATGGTGGGACGTCGTCGTCGCCGAGACCTCGGACCGCGAGGCGGCCCGGGAGGCGCGCGAGGAGTACGAACGCCAGGCCGCCCGCCGGCGCCGCCACGTATGAACGCCGCCGCCCCGCCCCGATGAACTCCCCTGAGAAAGGTCCCGCACCCATGGCATCCCAGAAGACCCTCGGCCACTGGATCGGCGGCAAGCCCGTCGAGTCCGCGTCCGGCACCTTCGGCCCCGTCTACGACCCGACGACCGGCGAGCAGCCCACCCGCGTCTCCCTGGCCTCCGTCGAGGAGGTGGACGCGGCGGTGGCGGCGGCCAAGGGCGCCCTCGCCTCCTGGTCCCAGT
The DNA here is from genome assembly GCF_039530985.1 of Streptomyces albiaxialis. Classification (NCBI taxonomy): domain Bacteria; kingdom Bacillati; phylum Actinomycetota; class Actinomycetes; order Kitasatosporales; family Streptomycetaceae; genus Streptomyces; species Streptomyces albiaxialis. The sequence continues at coordinate 746,424 of NZ_BAAAPE010000013.1, read as the reverse complement.
CGTCGCTGGCCAAACGCACCGCGTTCCTCTTCAAGTACCGCGAGCTGCTCGACGCGCGGCGCGACGAGATCGCCGCGCTGATCACCGCCGAGCACGGCAAGGTGCACTCCGACGCGCTCGGCGAGGTCGCCCGCGGCATGGAGATCCTCGAACTGGCCTGCGGGATCCCCGAGAAGCTCAAGGGCGAGCTGTCCACCCAGGTCTCCACCCGCGTGGACGTCGCCTCGATCCGGCAGCCGGTCGGCGTCGTCGCGGGCATCACGCCGTTCAACTTCCCGGCGATGGTCCCGATGTGGATGTTCCCGCTGGCCATCGCCTGCGGCAACACCTTCGTCCTCAAGCCGAGCGAGAAGGACCCCTCCGCCTCGTACCGCCTCGCGGAGATCGCCGCGGAGGCGGGCCTTCCGGACGGCGTGCTGAACGTCGTCAACGGCGACAAGGTGGCCGTCGACCGGCTCCTGACCCACCCGGACGTGGCCGCCGTCTCCTTCGTCGGCTCGACGCCCATCGCGAAGTACATCCAGGCCGAGGCCACCGCCAACGGCAAGCGCGTCCAGGCGCTCGGCGGCGCCAAGAACCACATGATGGTGCTCCCCGACGCCGACCTCGACCACGCCGCCGACAACGCGATCAACGCGGCCTACGGCTCCGCGGGCGAGCGCTGCATGGCGGTGTCGGTGGTCGTCGCGGTGGGCGACACGGGCGACACCCTCGTCTCGAAGATCGCCGAACGCGCGGCGGCGCTCCGCATCGGCCCCGGCAACGACGAGGCCAGCGAGATGGGCCCCCTCATCACCCGCGAGCACCGCGACAAGGTCGCCTCCTACGTCAAGGGCGCCGCCGACGAGGGTGCCGAGGTCGTCGTCGACGGCACGGGCCTCACGGTGCCGGGCCACGAGAACGGCTTCTTCACCGGCGTCTCCCTCCTCGACAAGGTCCGCCCCGGCATGGCCGCCTACGAGGACGAGATCTTCGGCCCCGTCCTGTGCGTGGTCCGCGCCGAGACCTACGACGAGGCGATCACCCTCATCAACTCCAGCAAGTGGGGCAACGGCACCGCCATCTTCACCCGCGACGGCGGCGCGGCCCGCCGCTTCCAGTTGGAGGTCGAGGCCGGCATGGTCGGCGTCAACGTCCCGATCCCGGTCCCCGTCGGCTACCACTCCTTCGGCGGCTGGAAGCAGAGCCTCTTCGGCGACCTGCACATCTACGGCAACGACGGCGTCCAGTTCTTCACCCGCGGCAAGGTCATCACCACCCGCTGGCCCGACCCGTCCGACAGCGCCGGCATCAACCTGGGCTTCCCGAGCAACCACTGACGGCACGCCACGGCACGCCACCACGTGGCACGGCACGCCACGGCGCGACAGAAGGGGACGGGCACACCAGTGTCTTCGTCCCCTTCTGTCCCCGTATTCTCAAGGGTGTGATGGCGACACCCCTGCCCTGGCTCCGGGCGCTCAAGGAGACGGCCGTGTCCGGGCTGAGTGTGGAGCGGGCCTCGTTGACGCCGTTGATCGCGCTGCGGGGGGCGTGCGGGGTGGCCGTCGTGATCGGGGTGGCGCTGGCGGTGGGGTCGCCGGAGCTGGCGGTGTCCAGCGCGTTCGGGGCCTTCGCCTCGGGGGTGGCGACCTTTCAGCGGAGCTGGCGGCCGCGGCCCGTGCTGGCGCTGGCCGCGGCGGCGGGGCTGGCGCTCTCGACGTTCCTCGGGTATCTGCTGATCGGCTCCACGTCGGCGTTCGTGCTGCTGGTGGCGGTGTGGGCGTTCCTGGCCGGGATGGCGTGGGGGATAGGGCCCACCTCGGGGGTCGTGGCGGCGCTGAACGTCGCCGTCATGCTCATCACCGTCACCCTGCCGACGACCCTGCTGGGCGCGCTCAGCCACGCCGGGCTGATCGCGCTCGGCGGGGTGGTGCAGGCGGGGCTGATCGTGCTGTTCCCCGTACGGCCGTGGGGCGAGCGGCGGGACACGCTGGCCGACGCGCTCGCGGGCGTCGCGGACTACGCGCGGCGGCTGCGGCACGATCCGATGGCGCCCTTCGACCCCGAGCCGCTGATCGAGGCGCGCAGCGCGGCGGCGATCACGCCGCGGCAGGCGCGGCGCAGGCCCCGGCAGTTGCACGGGTACCGGGCGATGGCCGAGCGGTTCCGGCCGGTGCTCGGCTCGCTCGCCGACCCCGTCGTGGGCGGGGCGCCGCTGGAGGGGCCCGAGCGGACCCGGGTGCGGGAGCTGCTCGGCGCCGCCGCGACCGTGCTCGACGCGACCGCGCGGGCCATCCGGCGCGGCGAGCGGGTGCGGATCCCGGAGGAGGCGCTGGAGATCCTCCAAGTGCCCGAGGGCGGCGGCGTGCTGAGCGGGCCCGCGCGCAAGGCCGCGCTGCGGCTGATCGCGCTCACCGACGACGCGGTGGAGGCCGCGCAGGAGCCCGTTGAGGTGAGCAGGACGGGGCTGCGGCCGCGCGAGACCTGGCAGACGCTGGACGGGGAGTGGGAAGGGCACGGCTTCCCGGTCAGCAAGCCGCAGCGGCCCCGGCATCTGCACCGGCCCTCGCTCGCCGCGATGGTCCCGATCGCGCTGCGCGCCTTCCGCCGCGAACTGCGCTGGTCCTCGCCGATCCTGCGGCACGCGGTGCGCGTCAGCGCCGTCGCCTCGGCGGGCTATCTGCTGGGCAAGACACTGCCGCCCGCGCACGGCTACTGGGTCCCGCTGACCGCCGTGATGGTGCTGCGCCCGGACTTCTCCCGTACGTACGAGCGGGGCGTCGCGCGCTTCGCGGGGACGCTCGTCGGGGTCGGCGTCGCGGGCGGACTGATGGCCGTGCTGGGGCCCGGCCCGTATCTGAGCGCCGGGCTCGCCGTGGTGGCGGTGGGGCTGATGTATCTGCTGATGGGGACGGGGTACGCGATCACCTCGGCCTGCACCGGCGCGTACGTCGTCTTCCTGCTCGGCATCGCGGGCACCCTGTGGTCGCAGACCGCGTTCGAACGGGTCTGGCTGACCGCGACCGGCGGGGTGCTGGCCATGCTGAGTTACGCGCTCTTCCCCGCCTGGGAGACCCCGCTGCTGCGCGACCGGCTCGCCGACTGGCTGGAGGCGAACGGGCGGTACGCCATCGCCCTCTTCGACACCCTCGCCGACCCCGCCGAACGGGCCCCGCGCCAGGTGCGCGAGGCCCTGCTCGACGCGCGGGCCGCGCGCCAGGAGTGGGACCAGTCCGTGAGCCGCGCCGAGGCCGAGCCCGTACGGCACCGGGGGCGGCTCTCCCAGCGGTCCGCGACGGGCGCGCAGTCGGCGCTGGTGACCATGGGCCGCGCGGCGATGCTGCTGGAGGCGCACATCCCGGGCCGTGACGCGGAACCCTCGCGGGGCGCGGCCGACTTCGCCGCCGCGCTGGCGCCCGCGGTCGCCGCCGCCGTCACGGCCGTACGGGAGAGCGAGCCGGTGGACTGGAGCGAGGTCCATGCCGCGCTGGAGCGGTGGAACGCGCGCGCGGGCGATCCGCCGCCCGTCGGGCTGCGGACGGCGGACCTGCTGACGGACGCGCTGGACGACCTCGCGGAGGCGGTCGAGCCGAAGTAGCCGAAGTAGCCGAAGTAGCCGAAGTAGGGGCGCGGCTGCCGGTCAGGGACTCACCGGACCTCGAACTCGTTGCCCTCCGGGTCGGCCATCGCCACGAGGTGGCCGCCCGGCTCGACGACCACGCGCAGCGTGGTCGCGCCCAGCGCCTCCAGCCGTTTGACCTCCGCCTCGCGCGCGTCGGGCCCCGGGTGCAGGTTCAGGTGGAGCCGGTCCTTGCCCTGTCGCTCCTCGGGGACGGTGCGGAAGAGCAGGCGTCTGCCCAGTCCGGCCCCGGTGTCGGGGTCGACGGGGTCGTGCGGGTGGCGTATGGCCGCGGCGTGCCGCCATGCCTTGCGTCCGCCGTGCCGGTCGTCCGTGGCGATCTGGCCCTCGGTGATCGCGCCCATGCTGTGCAGGCGCTCGATGTGGGCGCTGTTGTCCTCGGCCGTGTAGCCGAGGGCCCGCTCCCAGAAGTGGGCCAGGCGGTGCGGGTCTTCGCAGTCGATGACGAGCTTCCAGTCGAGTGGCATGGCGACGTCCGTTCTCTGGTGCGGAGGAACGGTGTCTTCTCTAGCCGCACCCAGGTCGCCGCGCAACTGACGGCGGGCGAAGCTCAGTTGGTGATACGCCCGCCCGCGACGTCGATCGTCAGCCCGGTGAGCCACGAGGCGGCGTCCGAGGCGAGGAAGAGCGCGGCCGAGGCCACGTCCGCCGCCTCGCCCAGCCGCCCCAGCGGATGCCGGGCCGCGGCCTCCCGCTGGGCCTCGGGCGGCATCTGCCGGGCGACCCGTCCGGTGCGGACCGTGGTGGGGGCCAGGCAGTTGACGCGGACGCCGTACGGGCCGACCTCGGCGGCGAGCTGGGCGGTCAGCGCGGTGAGGCCCGCGTTCGCGACGCCGTGGGCGAGGTTGGCGCCGCCGGGCCGCCGCTCGGGCGGCGACGAGATCGTCAGGCACGCGCCCCCGCCCCGCTCGACCATGCCGGGCAGGAACGTACGCAGGGTCAGGAACGCCGAGGTCAGCTCCGTGTCGAGCGCCTGGCGCCAGCGGTCCTCGCCGAGTTCGAGCGCGGGGACGGGCGTGCCCCGGCCGCCCGCGAACGCCGCGACGATGTCGACGGGGCCCAGCTCCCCGGCGACCCGCTCGGCGAGCCGTCCGAGCGCCCGCGCGTCCGTGACGTCGGCGACGGCGCCCGTGGCCCGGCCGCCCGCCTTGCCGATGCTCTCCGCGACGGAGAAGAGCGCGGCCCTGTCCCGGCCGACGAGGCAGACGGCGACGCCCTGCGCGGCCAGCGCGCGCCCGGTCTCGGCGCCGATCCCGCGCGAACCGCCGGTGACGACGGCGACCTTGCCCGCGAGGTCGGGATAGACGGCCCGGGGCCCGGAGGAGGGAGGGGTGGGGGCGGTGGTCATGAGTCGTCTCCCGTGTCTTCCGTGTCTCCCGTGCCCTGGTTCCGGCCCGTGCCCGTGCCCCTGCCCCTGTCCGCGCCCGGGTCCTGGGCGTGGGCGAGTTCGCGCCTGCGGCGGTGCCCGTAGAGGGCCGACATCAGCGCGAGGCCGAGCGCGGCGGCCGTGACGGCGTTCCACCCGACGGTGAACCCGGTCATCCCGCCGGGCTCCGAACGGCGCGGCGAGGCCTCGCCGTCCGGGTCGTGGAAGACGCGGACCTCGTCGCCGACGTCGAGCCCGCGGCAGCTCATCCGCCTGCTCAGCACGGTGTCGTCGCCCTCCGGCAGCAGCGCGCAGCTCGGGCCGCCCTTCGAGGAGTCCCGCACGCTCTCCACGGTGGTGTCCACCCAGCGGCCCCGGTCGAGCAGCACCGCCGTGCTGAAGCCGGTGCCCGCGACGACGAGCAGCCCGATGAAGGCGCCCGCGAGGAGCACGGCGTACCGGCGGCGCGGCCCGTAGTGGATCAACTCCAGGTAGAGCACGAGGAGATAGAGCCCGGTGCCGAAGAACAGCAGCCAGAAGGTGCCCGTGCCCAGGTGCACGGGGAGCAGCGCGGTGGCCGCCGCCAGCACGCCGCCGACGAGCGTCGCGAGAAGCGCGAGCGCGACGGCCGCGCCCCGGGAGAGCCCGGCGATACGGGCGGCGAGGCGCGGACTGAGCCGGTGCGGGGCGAGGGGCTCGCCGCTGATCCGCAGGTAGAGGGGCGGCGCGGTGGGGCGGGCCGGACGCGCGGTGCCCCGCCCCGGCTTGGCGAGGTCCACGGGGGCGGTGCCGGGACCGGTGCCGGGACCGGGGGAGGTGAAGCGGCGGGCCTTCACGATCCCCGCCACGCCCGCCGCGCACACCAGTACGGCCCACAGGAGCAGCGCGGCGTAGATGTATGGGTCGGCCTGCTCGTACGGGTCGTCCTTGGCCGCCTCGACGAGTCCGGCCACGAGGAAGAGCGCGCCGAGCAGCAGTCCGAGCGTGGAGACGGTGGTCCACGCGGCCCGTGCTCCGCGCAGCGGGGGAACGATCGCGAGCACCTCGGGGCCGTGCGCGCGGAAGAGCCGGACGCGGTCCCGGCTGCGCAGGGCGAGCAGCGCGGAGAGGGCGAGCGCGGCGAGGGTGACCAGGATTCCGGCGATCAGCGAACCGAGCGCCGCCGTGGGGCTGGTGGCCGTGTTCCGGACCCGGTCGTGGATGCCCGCGAAGATCATGCCCGTACCGGCGCAGAGCCCCAGGACGAGCAGTGTCCACGAGAAGAGCAGCCGCCCGGCCAGCTCGCGCCGCAGCAGTTCCCCGGGCTGTCCCGCACCCGCCGCCATCTGAAGCTCTCCCCCGTGCTGTCGCGCTGTGTGTCCCCGCACTGTATGCGTACGCCCGAAGGAGCCGTCACGGGCGGGTCCGAGGGGCGCGGGACCCGCCCGTGACGGGGTCGGACCGGTCGGATCACTACCGGCGCTGCGGCGGCCGCTTCGGCGGCTGGTCGCACTTCTTCCAGGCGAAGTGGTAGACGGTGCTCACGTCGCCGTCGGTCGAGTCCATGGTCATGAAGCTCGTGGTGTTCTTGGTGTCCGAGGTGCCCGCGTTGACGCGCAGCTCGGTGTTGATGTTGAAGTTGCGGAGTTCACCGCAGGGGGCCCAGACGAGATGGGCGTAGTCGGTCTTGTCGGTGGCCTGCCAGTTGTCGTCGTAGGCCCCGGCGTAGTTGTGGGTGTGCGTCGTGGTCTCGGGCGAGCCCTGGAAGTAGTAGCTCGCCTTGGAGATGCTGGAGGCGCCCTGTTCCAGGTGGGCGTAGCCGCGGTAGTCCACGCTGGCGATCGCGTACGTGAAGCCCTGCGGCACGTGCATGATCAGGTTGAGCTGGCAGTTCTTGCGGAAGTCGACGGGCTTGGCGCCCTTGCCGACCTGGGCCAGATAGTCGGAGTAGGTGACGGTGAACGCCTTGTTGTCCGGCGAGACGGCGACGGCGGCGGTGCCCTGGGGACACCCCGAGCCGTTGACAGTCGCGATCTTGATGACGATCGAGTCGTCGGGCGGGTCCTCGAAGACCGGGCCGCCCGCGTGGGCGGACGTACCGGCGAGAGTCGAGGCGAGCAGGGCGGCCAAGGCGCCGCCGGCCAGAAGAGCACCGGGCATGGTTCCCTCATTTCTGGTGGCGGATGGGGCTACTCGGTGCTCAGCACTTCTTCCAGGCGAGCTGGAAGACCGTGCTCACGCTGCCGTCGGTCGAGTCCATGGACATGAAGCTGGTGTTCTTGGCGCCACTCGAACCGGCGTTGACCCTCAGCTCGGAATTGATGTTGAAGTTCTTGTCCTCGCCGCAGGGCGCCCAGACCAGCGCGCTGTAGTCCGTGCTGTCCCTGGTCTGCCAGTTGTCGGAGAGCGGGCCCTCGAACCTGTGGCTCTGGCGCGCGGTGTCGGAGGAGCCCTGGAAGTAGTAGCTCGCTTTCTGGAGGCCCTGGCCGCCGTTCTCCAGGTGCGCGAATCCGCGGTAGTCCACGGCGGCGATGGCGTAGGTGAATCCTTGCGGCACATGCACGTTGAGGTTGAGCTGGCAGTTCTTGCGCATGTCGGTCGGATCGGAGTCGCCGCCCGCTCTCGCGAGATAATCGCTGTACGTGACGGTGAACGCGGTGTTGTCGTGGGAGACGCCCACGGCGGTCGTTCCCCTGGGGCATCCGGAACCGTTGACGGTCTGGACGGACACCTCGATCTTCTGCGGCGGGATCTCGGCAGCCGCCGGTACGGCCTGGGCGGGCGTCGTGGACGCGAGAAGCGCCGCGAATCCGCCGGTGAGCAGGGCACCGAACATCGCTCTGACATCTCCTTTCGGAAACAAGGGTGTGCCGCGCGGGGAATTCCGGAGAGAAACGCGGAGAGAGGGAAAGGAGGAGCAGACCGCGAATTTCTGGGGACGCGTGCTGCGGCGCGGTAAGCGTACGACTGAGAGCGTTCTCCGAAAAAGACCTGAGAAAGCTTTGGGTAACGGTATTCAGGCCATATTCGCGGAGTGCCGGTGATGTCGTGACATGCGAGAACACGGGTCACCTCCCGTCCTGTCCAGGACCGGGCGTCCCGCCAGGTGTCTTGCGCGCGCGTAGACCACAGGGGGCGACACGGAAAGCATGCGACCATAACCCCGAGATTTGTGAGGCGCGTGACAATCGGGGGAGGGGTGGCGCGGCCTAGCCTGTGGCGTGATGCCGCGTCGGAGAGCGTTCCGCAGAACTCCCCCCACCGTCCCCACCGTTGTCACCTCGAAGACCGCCTGGCTCGGGCTGGCCGCGGCCCTGCTGCTCGTGGCCGTGCTGCTGTCCGCGCCCGGGAGCGGCGAGGACCGGGGGTGCTCCGGCGCGCGCGTGACGGGGTGGCGGGCCGCCGAGGGGATGAACGCGGAGCTGGCGCGGTACGGGAACGACAACGCGCGCCTCGACGACTGGACGGGCGGCGACGGCACCCGGACCGTACGGCTGCCCGACGGCCGCACCCTGTGGCTGTCGGCCGACACCTTCCTCGACGAGGTCTACGGCGGCAAGAGCCGCAAGCCCAACCCCGTCTGGGTGCGCAACTCCGGGCTCGTGATGTCGGCCGAGGGCCGCTTCCAGCGCACGCTGCTCGGCGGCGAGGAGAGCCGGCCGACAGCGCTCTTCCCCGGTACCGCCACCGGCGACGGCCGCGAGGCGTGGCGCTGGCCCGTACAGGGCGTGGTCGAGCCGAGGTCGCCGGGGTCGAAGGAGAAGGTCGTCCGGGTGCTGCTCTGGCAGCGCGAGGCCGGGACCGCGCCCTGGATCTTCGGGGTGCCGAGGGCGAGCGAGGTCGCCACCCTCTCGCTGCCCGACCTCGAGGTCGAGGACATCCGCACGATCTACGAGCCGCGCCACACCGACGTCGAACGCCGCGTGCTCTACGGCACCTCGGCGATCACCGAGGGCGGCTGGACGTACGTCTTCGGCGCGGACGAGGGCAGCGTGAGCGGCAAGCCCTCGCGGGCCCACGTCGCGCGCGCCCCCGAGGGGCGGCTCGCGGACAAGGACGCGTGGGAGTACTGGGGCGGCGCCGGGCGCGGCACCGAGGGCAAGTCCAGCGCGGGCGCCAAGGGGCTCGGCTGGCAGGGCGACCCGGCGAAGTCCGTGCCGATACTCGTCGGCGAGACCGACCAGCGCGGCGCGACCGGCACGTACACGGTCGTACGGCGGGGCGACACCTGGCTGCTGATGACGATGGACGCGGGCGGCAGCGGGCTGACGGACGTCGTCTCGTACTGGTCGTGCACCCCGACCGGGCCCTGGCACGGACCCAGCAAGGTCGCCGCGCCGCCGCTGCCGCCGGGCGGCAAGGAGGCGGGCGCGGTCCCCTACAACCCGCAGGCGCACGCCGAGTTCGACACGAGCGGTGGCGAGCTGCTGATGAGCTACGACGTGAACGTCATGAACAACTCCAGCGTCATCCACCAGGACGTCGCCTACTACCGGCCCCGCTTTCTGCGACTGGTCACGTCGCCCGCGAAGAAGAAATAGGGCGTGGCCGGGACGGGGGCTGAGCAGAGGGTGCCCCGTGCTGTGCTTCGCAGGGTGCGAGTGCGCCGTGGCTGGGTGCGCAGTTCCCCGCGCCCCTTGAGGGCACTCCTCTGAGCGCCCCGTCAGGGGCACCCCCTGCCCAGCCCTGAGGGGAGGGCAGCCATGTGCCGCCCGGCACGGGCTAGGAGCCCTCGGTGCGGCGGGCCGCCTCCGTCGGGCGGCGGGACGGGTCCGGGTCCTGGTCGATGTCGGGGACGCCGTCCGCGTCCTCGTCGCGGGTCTCCTCCTCCCACATCGCCCGGTACTTCGCGTCGCGCACCTTCAGCAGGACGCACGCGACCAGCGCGGAGAAGAGGGAGCCGACGAGCACCGCCGCCTTCGCGTGCTCCGTCACGGCGGGCCCCGTGAAGGCCAGCTCCGTCACCAGCAGCGAGACGGTGAAGCCGATGCCCGCGAGCATCGCGACGCCCGCCACGTCCGACCACGCCAGTTCGGGGTTGAGGCGGGCCCGGGTGAAGCGCGCCGCGAGATACGTGCCGCCGAAGACGCCCAGGAACTTGCCCGCGACCAGCCCCAGCATCACGCCGAGCGCCTCCGGCTGCCGGAACGTCTCGGCCAGCGCCGAGCCCGAGACGGCCACGCCCGCCGAGAACAGCGCGAAGACGGGCACCGCGAACCCCGCCGACAGCGGACGGACCAGGTGTTCGACGCGCTCCCCGGTGGAGACCTCGTCCGGCTCCTTCGTCGAGACGCGCAGCAGGAAGCCCATGGCCACGCCCGCGATCGTCGCGTGCACGCCGCTGTTGTACATCAGCCCCCAGATCACCAGGCCCAGCGGCACGTACACGTACCAGCCCCGCACCCGCAGATTGACGTGCAGCACGCGGAAGAGGACGAGCCCGGCGACCGCGCCGCCGAACGCCCACCAGTTGAGGGTCGAGGTGTAGAAGACGGCGATCACCATGATCGCGCCCAGGTCGTCGACGATGGCGAGGGTGAGGAGGAAGGCGCGGATCCCGGACGGCAGGTTCGTGCCGATCACCGCGAGGACGCCGAGCGCGAAGGCGATGTCCGTCGCCATCGGGATGGCCCAGCCTTGCATCTGCCCGCCGCCCGCCGCGCTCGCCGCGACGTAGAACAGCGCGGGCACCGCCATCCCGCAGACCGCCGCGACCACGGGCAGCGCCGCGGCGGCCGGGCGGCGCAGCTCGCCCACGGTCAGCTCGCGCTTCAGTTCGATCCCGGCGACGAAGAAGAAGATCGTCAGGATGCCGTCCGAGGCCCAGTGCTCCACGGAGAGGTCCAGGCCGAGCGCCGGGATGCCGAAGTGGAAGTCCCGCACCGTGTCGTACACGCCGCTCAGCGGGGTGTTCGCCCAGACGAGCGCGACCACGGCCGCGAACAGCAGCACCATCCCGCCCACGGTCTCGGTGCGCAGCGCGTCCGTGAGGTGCTTGCGCTCCTTGGCCGAGGGGCGGCCGAACAGGGACGTGGAGGAGGAGGGCGAGGGGGAGGGGGACGTCATGGGGAGGCTCTCCGTGCGGGTGCGGGAACGGCAGGGGGACGCGGTGGCCCCCGGGGAGGGGCTCCCGCGCCGCCGACCAGTCTTCCCGGCACACCTTTGACGTGATCTTGACGTCTCCCTGACACCGTACTCGTACGCGTACGGACGTGCGCAAGGGGACCTCGCATACGCTGTGCCCCCGCCGACCCGGAGAAGCAGCGACCCAGATGAAGCCCGTCCTATGAAGCGCGAGCCGATACCCAGCGAGTTCCTGGGCTCCTACCCCCGCCTGCTGGCGGTGATCTCGGACACCGGGCGGCTGCCGCGCCGCGACGAGCTGGACGCCTTCCGCGAGCTGGGCGAACGCGCCGCCGAGAGCGGCTACGGGCTCCGGGGACTCGTCGGCCTCTATCTCACCGAGACCCGGCGGCTGTGGGCCACGCTGCCCGGCGTGCTGGGAGCGGGCGCCCTCGGGCCCCGCGGCCACATCCGTACGGGCGACTCCGTGCTCGGCGCCGTCGACGCGGTCGTCGCCGCGCTGGGGGAGGGGCACGAGCGGGCGCAGCGGCTGGCCGTACGGCAGGAGGAGGGCGAGCGGCGCGAGTTCATCGACGACCTCCTCTACGGGCGCAGCGACCTGGGCAGGCTCGCCGAGCGCGCCCAGCGCTTCGGGCTGCACCTGGCGGACCGGCACGTGGTGGCGGTGGCCGCTGCGGCCGAGAAGTACGACGACGTGCACCCCACCGTGCGGCGCGTGGAGCGCGAGCTGCTGGGCCGGTTCGGCGAGCACGACGTGCTGCTCTCCACCAAGGAGGGGCGGCTCGTGTGCATCGCGGGCAGCGGCGACAGCACGGTGATGGAGGCCTTCGCGCGGCTCGCCGAGGACCCCGGGCGCGGCTACGCGGCGGCGCGGCGCGTGGCCTTCGGGCGCGAGCACGCGGGCGCGGGCGGCGTGGTGCGCAGCTACGAGGAGGCCGTCGAGGCGCTGCGGCTCGCCGACCGCATCGGCGTGCCCGCCGTGCGGGTGCACGCGGGCAAGATGCTCGTCTTCCCGGTCCTGCTGCGCGACCGGGAGGCCATGGCGGACCTCGTACGGACCGTCCTCGGGCCGCTCGGTCAGGCGCGCGGCGGGGCCCGGCCGCTGCTGGAGACGCTGGAGGTGTGCGCCGCCGCGGGCTACGTCAACGCGGAGGCCGCCCGCCGGCTCGGCGTGAGCGTGCGCACCCTCTCCTACCGCCTGGAGCGCATCCGCACCCTCACCGGCTACGACCCTGGCGACGCCCTGCAGCGCTTCACGCTGGAGACGGCGGAGCTGGGCGCCCGGCTGCTCGGCTGGCCGGAAAACGATCTGTAGTCCGCTCCCGCTGCCCGTTCCCACATCACGCATGCCCGTTTCGGGGGTTCGCTCGCCCGTTCCCTGTCCGGAGATCTGTGCCCGTTCCGTGGCGGAGACGTGGCACAGGTGTCGATCACCGCTGGAACCGGGCACGGTTCCACCCCGAGCCGGACGTAAATGGGGCGTAAAGATTGCCAGGATCAGGAAGTGTGTCTTCGCGACGGGGAGTGTCAGGATGACGGCACACCGCGACGGGGAGACGCGGTGTCCGACGGGAGCCGATGCCTTCGACGGGGGTGGGGGCATCGGCTCTCCGTCGCGACCGGGCCCCGCCGCACGCGCCGCCGGGAGCGGTCCGCGCGGGGAGCCTCCGGGACGCTGATTGCCGGGTTCGTACGTCTCCGGACATCACACGGTGGCGCAGCGCGTGACCGAGAATCGCCCGCTCGCCTCGCGGCGGCTGCTGACCGCGTCCTCGGCGAAGCCCGCCTTCACGGGCCAGATCCCGGCCTCGTCGGCCGGCCGTCCGCGCCGCGCCGTGAACAGAAGCGTTCCGCCGGGCGCGAGCAGCGCCCGCAGCGCCTCCAGCGAGGCGCGCACCGTCTCGCCGTCCGCGATCCGCTCGTAGAGCCCCGGGACCACCACCAGGTCCGGGCGCAGCCCGCCCGGGAGCGGCGCGGGGTCGAGCGCGTCGCCCCACTCGAACGTGAGCGCCCCCGGCGGCAGCCCCCGCTCCCGCGCCAGGCGGCGGCCCCGCGCGAGTGCCTCGGGCGCCACATCCCGGCAGACCACCCGGAGCTGGCCGCCCGGCTGCTCCTCGGCGACCAGGTCCTGGAGGCAGCGCCCGGGGCCCGACGCGGCGTCGAGCACCACGATCTCGCCGCCCCTGCCCGCGATCTCCTCGCGCAGCATCCGCTGGAGCAGCGCGTACCGGGCGCGGAGCGCGCGTGCCTCCCGGGCGCCGAGGTACGCGCGGTCGACGAGCCGTCCCGCGCCGAGGACGCCCAGGAGGCCGTGCGGCGTGTTCGCGTACACGTAGTCGTGTGCCAGGGCGCTGTCGAAGCCGTGCCGGTGGCCGATGCGGACGCCCTTGCTCGCGCGTCCCACCGTCCCGAGCAGACCGCGTGCCGCGGTCCGCATGACCCTCTCGGTCCTGCCGCTCATCGGAGTCCCTCCCCTTTCCCCTGTTCCGTCTCTTCTTCTGTCTGCACCGCGGCGCTGTCCAGCACGCATGCGGTGATCTTCCGAAGGGCCTTCCGGGGGCTCCGTGTTCGCGGTTGCATCGTCAACTTTTGCTGTTCCCGCGCCCCTTGCGGAGAACTCCGCGCGGCGAATACGTGAAGCTGGCACAGATTGTGGAACCGGTTCTTCCTGTCCCTGCGTGAGACACAGGGAACTCCCCTTCTGCAGGGCGTTCCTGGGGCCAGGAAGCGCCTTGAGGGGGGCGTGGGGCGCTGATACTGTGCCTTGGATTTACACGGCGTGGTCACCTGTCGGTTCACGGGGGTATGTCCGACATAGAGGTGACGGGGGTTAGTTGGTGCAAATGGTGACGGGGGTGGTGATATGAAGACCCAGGAGCGCAGCGCCGCGGGTGCGAATCGCGCGGCCACGGGCACGGCCCTCGCCGGGGACCGGCTGCCCTCGGCTCCCCGGGAGCGCAAGCCCGCGCTGGCCGCCCTGGCCGTGCTGCTGGTGCTGCTCGGCGCGCTCGGCGCGACCGTCCTGGTGATGCGCGCGGGCGACCGTATCGAGGCGATCGCGATCACGGAGCGGGTGCCCCAGGGGCAGCCCGTGCCGGACTCGGCGATCAAATCGGTGATGGTGGCCGAGGACAGCGACATCAAGTACGTCCGCTGGGAACAGCGCGGTCTGCTGAAGAAGTACCGCGCCGCCACCGATCTCGTCGACGGAGCCGTTCTCGTGGGCAGCATGCTCACCAAGGAGAAGGGGCTCGCGGACGGAAAGGTCGTCGTCGGTCTCTCCCTGAAGAGCGGCCAGTATCCGGCCCGGCTCGAAGAAGGGGATTCCGTCGCTGCGTACCGCGTGGGCGACCGGGGTTCCTCCGGCGGCGGCACGGGCGGTTCCGGTAATGGCGGTACGGGCGGCGGGAGTTCTTCCGGCAGGACCGACACGCTGATTACCGAGGGCGCGAGGGTGCAGTCCATCAAGAAGAACACCGAGGATTCCTCGTTCAGCGGGGATCTTCCGGTTTCCGTCGTCGTCGACGAGTCCGACGCAGCGGCCCTGACCTCGGCGGCCTCCAGCGGCGAAGTGTCCCTGGTTCTCGGACCCGGGTCCGGCAGTGGCAGTTGAGCGGGAACCGGCCCTCCCCGGCGGAGGGCACGGGGGAGCAACGGGGAACAGCAGGAACAGCAGGACCAGCGGGGACAACGGGGACAGCGGGAAGAAGGTGCGGAGCTAGATGGCGCTGATCGCACTCGCCGCGGACAAGGGCGCGCCCGGCGTCACCACGGCGGCGGTCGCCCTGTCCGCGGTGTGGCCGCGCCGCGCGCTGCTGGCCGAGGTGGACACGGCCGGCGGCGACCTCGTCTACCGGAGCGCGAGCGCGGACGGGGGTCCGCTCGAACCCAACACGGGCATGCTCTCGCTCGCCGCGAGCGCGCGCCGGGGGCTCGCCCCCGAGCAGCTCTGGGAGCACACCCAGCGGCTCTCCGGCGGCCTCGACGTGCTCGTCGGCCTCGGCAACGCCGAGCAGTCCGCCGGGCTCGCCGGTCAGTGGGCCACGCTCGGCCGCGCGTTCGCCACGCTCGCCGACGTGCCGGACCCGGCGTCGGCGGCCGACGTCATCGCGGACTGCGGGCGCGTGGGACCCGAGTCGGCGTCCGTCGCGCTCTTCGAGCACGCGGCGCTGGTGCTGCTGCTGTCCCGTACGGAGCCCGAGCAGCTCGCGCGCGTACGGGACCGCGCCGCCACGCTCTCCGCGCGGCTGCACGGCGGCCACCGGGGCGCGGCGCAGCTCGCCCAGCCGCTGATCGGCGTGGTCCTGATCGCCGAGGCGCAGGGCAGCGCGAAGATCGCCGGGCAGGTCAACGACATGCTGGTCGCTTCCCGCGCGGGGGCCCAGGTGATGGGTGTGCTGGCGCACGACTCCGCGGGGGCGGCGCAGTTGGCGGGGCGGCGGAGGGGGCGCGTCGACAAGTCGCTGCTCGTACGGTCGGTGCGCAAGGTCGCCGTCGACCTCCACCGGCAGTACGGGGCGGCGTGGACGACGGCGCCGTCCTCGCCTCAGCAGGCGCCGGGTCAGCTCGCGGCTGGGCCCCGGCCCGCGGGCCAGCTTCCCCAGGGTGCGCCCGCCTCTCAGCCTCCGGCTCAGCCTCAGCCTCCGGCTCAGCTTCAGCCTCCGGCCCAGCCCATGCCGCAGCCTCGTCCCCTCTCCGAGGACCTGGAGCAGGCGCGTGCCCGGCGGTTCCAGGGCGGCAACCTCCAGTCGCGGGCCCAGCCTCAGCCCCAGCCCACTCCGGACGAGACCCAGCAATTCCGACTGCCCCGGGCAGAGGGGGCAGGCCAATGAGCACCACGCACCCGGCGAAGAGGGCTGCGCTTGCCAGCCCTGCTCCCCCAAGCTCTTCGAGCAGGGGGTACCCCCAGTGGCAGACCTCCCAAGCACAGCAGGGAGAAGCAGACGTGCCCCGTCAGGGGCGCGGGGAACTGCGCGAGCGGCCACGATGCTCGGCGCTCCCCGCGAAGCACGGCAAGGGGCAGTCTCTGTTCGGCCCGTATACCGACCGTTCGGGAGGCCGGCGTGAGTGAGACCACCGTCGACCACACCCTGGTGAAGCGGTTCCGGCAGGAGGCCGGGGACCGGATCGCCGATCAGCGTCGGATCGATCAGGCGTCCGGCGTCGCGCCGATGACGACCGAGGACGAGCGGCAGTTCGCGCGTGCCGTCATCGCGCAGATCCTGGAGGAGTACGCGCGCTCGGAGATCACCGCCGGGCGCACCCCTCCGGACGCGCGCGCGGAGGAGGCGTACGCCGCCGCCGTGCACGCCGCGCTCTTCGGCGTGGGCCGCCTCCAGCCGCTGCTGGACGACCCCGAGGTCGAGAACATCGACGTCAACGGCTACGACCAGGTGTTCGTCGGCTACGCCAACGGGCACGAGACGCGCGGCGAGCCCGTCGCCGAGTCCGACGAGGAACTCGTCGAGCTGATCCAGATACTGGGCGCCTACTCGGGCCTGTCCTCGCGGCCGTTCGACTCCGCGAACCCGCAGCTCGACCTGCGGCTCCCGGACGGCTCCCGGCTCTCGGCCGTGATGGACGTGACGCGGCGCCCCGCGCTCTCCATCCGCCGTGCCCGCATGGGCAAGGTCTTCGTCTCCGACCTGGTTGGGAACGGGACGCTCACCCCGGAGCTGGGGAGCTTCCTGACCGCCGCCGTCCGCGCCCGCAAGAACATCATGATCGCGGGCGCGACCAACGCGGGCAAAACGACACTGCTGCGGGCCCTCGCCAACGAGATCCCGGCGCACGAGCGCCTCATCACCGTCGAGCGCGCGCTGGAGCTGGGCCTGGAGCACTTCCCGGATCTGCACCCGAACGTCGTCGCGTTCGAGGAGCGGCTGCCGAACTCCGAGGGGCACGGCGCCATCACCATGGCCGAACTGGTGCGCAGGTCGCTGCGTATGAACCCGTCCCGGGTGATCGTCGGCGAGGTCCTCGGCGACGAGATCGTGACCATGCTCAACGCGATGTCGCAGGGCAACGACGGGTCCCTGTCCACCATTCACGCCAACAGCTCCAGCGAGGTCTTCAACCGCATCTCGACCTACGCTCTCCAGGCCAACGAGCGGCTGCCGATCGAGGCCAGCCAGATGCTCGTGGCCGGGGCGATCAACTTCGTGGTCTTCGTCGAGCGGCGCAACGCCTACCAGACCGGCGGGCGTCTCAGCCGCTCCGTGACCTCCGTACGGGAGATCAACGGGGTGGACGGCCGGGTGCTCTCCAGCGAGGTGTTCACCGAGACGCCCGACGGGCGGGTCATGGCCCACGCCCCGATCTCCTGTGCGCAGGAACTGTCCGTCTACGGATACAAGCCGACCGGAAACTGGGGGTGAGAAGTGCCTGTCACGGGTGGTATGAGCGGCATCTTCTCCCTGGACACGCTGTACGCGCTGGGCTGCGGCGTCGCGGTGGGCGGCGGCCTCGCGCTGCTGATCGTCGCGGTGCGCGGACTGCCCGCCAAGTCGCACGCCGAGAAGGAGAAGGCGGGCGAACGCGCCTCCGAGCTGGCGCGGTTCATGAGCAAGCGGGGCTCGATCGCCGTGTGCGGCGGTCTCCTCGTGCTGCTGCTGACGCGCTGGCCGGTGGCCGCGATCGCCACGGGCGTGCTCGTCTTCCTCTGGGACCGGCTCTTCGGCGGCGCGGCCGAGGAGCGCGCGGCCATGCGCCGCGTGGAGGCGCTGGCCGCCTGGACGGAGTCGCTGCGCGACACCATCGCGGGCGCCGTCGGCCTCGAACAGGCGATCCCCGCCTCGGCGCGGGCCGCCGCGCCCTCGCTCCGTCCCCATCTCGACGCGCTGATCGACCGGCTGCGCGCCCGTACGCCGCTGCCGAACGCGCTCCAGCACCTCGCCGACGAGCTGAACGACCCCTCGGCGGACATCGTCGTGGCCGCGCTGATCCTCAACTCGCGGCTGCGCGGGCCCGGTCTGCGCGAGGTGCTCGGCGCGCTCGCCAAGTCGGCGCGTGAGGAGGTGGACATGCGGCAGCGCGTGATGGCGCAGCGCGCCTCGACGCGCCGCAGCGTGCAGATCGTGGTCGGCGTCAGCGTGGCGTTCGTCCTCGGACTCGCGGTCTTCAACCGGGACTTCGTCAAGCCCTACGGCACCCCGCTGGGCCAGGTCGTGCTGCTGTGCGTGTGCGCGATGTTCGCCTGCGGCTTCTGGTGGCTGCGGAAGCTGTCGCGGATCGAGACGCCCGAGCGGTTCCTGACCCGCGCCGAGGAGGGCGCGCTGACGCCCCGGGACGGGCAGCAGCCCGCGGCCGGCGCGGCGGACGGCGTGCCCGCGTCCCCGGGGGAGGCGCTGCCGCGATGAACACCTTCACGCTGACCGCGCTGACCGGCGCCCTCATAGGCCTCGGCCTCTTCCTGCTCGTACGGGCGATCGCGCCCGGCAAGAAGGGGGCCGTCGCCTCGGTCGCCGAGATCGACGCGCTGCGCGCCCGCGCCGCCGCGCACCAGCCCGTGCCGGGCGCCGCCACCGGGCCCGAGCTGACGGGCCCGTTCGCGGAGCCCCGGGCCCGGCTCGGGGAGCGGCTCGCCGCGTTCTATGTGCGGCAGGGCTGGGAGATGCGCAGCCTCCGCTCCGACCTGGACGTCCTGGAGCGCGGCTGGGAGAACTTCCTCGCGACGAAGGTGCTGCTGGGCGCGACCGGGCTCTTCTTCGGGCCGTTCCTCTTCTCGCTGGCCTGGCTCGCCGGGTTCGGGCAGAGCCCGCTGATCCCGGTGTGGCTGGCGCTCTTCTTCGCCGGGCTCTTCTTCATGCTGCCGGACCTGGAGGTCCGGCGCGACGCCGCCGACAAGCGGCGTGACCTGCGGCGCGTGGTCGGTGCCTATCTCGACCTGGTCGCCATGAACCTCGCGGGCGGGCGCGGCCTGCCCGAGGCCCTGAAGGCGGCCAGCGAGGTCAGCGACGGATGGGCGCTGCGCCGGATCCGGGACGCCCTCGCGGACGCGCGGATCACGGGGCAGAGCCAGTGGCAGGCCCTGGGCCAGCTCGGCGTACGGCTGGGCGTGGACGAGCTGAAGGACCTGTCGGCCTCCCTGGCGCTGGTCGCCGACGACGGCGCGAAGGTGCGGGCCTCGCTCGCGTCGCGCGCCGAGACGATGCGGCACAGGGAGCTAGCGGAGATCGAGGGCAGCGCCGGGGAGAAGTCGCAGTCGATGCTCGTCGCACAGCTCATGCTGTGCGCCGGCTTTCTCGTCTTTCTCATCTTTCCCGCCGCCATGCGCGTCTTCCAGATCTGACCGGGCCCTCCCTCCCCCACCTCTCCTCTTCCGAAAGGACCGAGAACGATGCCGGTGAACCCCTTCAAACCGACGAGCCACCCCGCCGTCGACCTGATGGTGACCTTCCTCCGCGGCCGTATCCAGCGGGCCCGCTCCGGCGAACTCGACCGGGGCGCCTCGGCCGTCGAGTGGGTGATCATCTCCGCGGTCGTCGTCGCCATCGTCGGCGTGGTCGCGGCGATCATCAACATGGCGCTGAAGAACGGCGCCGACAAGGTGAGCGACTGCATCGACGACGCGGACGCCAACGGAACCTGCGACTAGGGACAGGGCGTCGGCAGGTGGGACGGGACCGGTTCGTGCGGGGCGTACGCCGCAGGTGGGAGGAGATCTCCGACCGCGGCGACCGCGGCATGAGCGGAATCGAGTTCGTGATCCTCACCCCGGTGCTCTTCTTCCTGATCTTCGCCACGGTGCAGTTCGCGCTCTACTTCTTCGCCGACCACGTGGCGCAGGCCGCCGCGCAGGCGGGCGCCCGCAAGGCCCGGCAGCAGGCCGACGCCAACGCGGGCGGCTGGCGCGGCGAGGCGCAGCAGAAGGTCGGCGAGTACATCGACCAGCTCGGCCCGCAGCTCGTGCTCAAGCCGGACGTGACGACGCTCCAGCCCGAGCAGGACACGGTCGGCGTGGAGATCGAGGCCAAGGTGCCCTCGGTCTTCCCCGGGCTCGACTTCACGGTGCACGCGGTCTCGCAGGGGCCCGTCGAGCGCTTCGTCCCGGACGGGGGTGGCTGATGGGCGTACGGGAGGACAGAGGTCTCTCCACGATCGAGGTCGTGATCCTCGCGCCCGTGATGATGCTGTTCATCCTGGTGCTGGTCGCCTTCGGCCAACTGGTCGACGGGCGTGGCCAGGTGGACGGCGCGGCGCGCGACGCCGCGCGCGCGGGCTCGCTCCAGCACGGCGACTTCAACGCCGCCACCGGCGCGGCCCGGGACGCGGCCGAGGCCACCCTCAAGGACACCTGTGCCAACGGCATCGAGGTCCGGGCGGGCGGCGACTACCGCTCGGGCGGCATCTTCACCGTCGAGGTGAGCTGCAAGGTGCGCGGCCTGGGGATGCTGGGCCTCGACATCGGCAAGACCATCACCGGCAAGTCCAGCTCCCCCATCGACCCGTACCGGAGGACAGGGTGAACGGCCAGGTCGTACGGGACCGGCTGGCCGCGCTCCGCGCGTGGCACCGGCGGGAGGGCGACCGCGGATCCGGCGCCGGGGCCGTGATCCTTTTCGCCGTGCTGTTCATGGTGCTCGCCGCCTTCGTCGTCGACGGCGGCCTGTCCATCTCGCAGCGCGAGCGCGCCGCCGACATCGCCGAGCAGGCCGCGCGGTACGCCGCGCAGGACATCGACGAGGAGGCCCTGCGCGAGAGCCAGGGCAAGAACGCGCCCATCAACTACGAGAACTGCCAGCCACGCGTCACCGAGTTCGCCCAGCAGTCGGGGCTGTCCGGCGCCGACGTCGCCGCGTCGGGCTGCGTCGCCGCCAGCGCGCAACAGGTCGAGGTGCGCATCCGGCTCACTTACCGGCCCGTGCTCACCGGCCTCTTCTACACCGAGCCCGTCGAGGTCCACGGCACGGCGAAGGCGGAGTCCGTGACGGGATAGCGCCGGACCGGCCGCGCCGTCAGGAGCAGCGGCAACTCCACAGCATCAGCGACGTCTCACGGGGAGCACACGACATGGCCCGCCGCAGCACCTCACCCTCCGGACCCTCCGGTACGCCCCGTTCGCGTACGCCCGTCCAGGTGCGGACCCGGCGGACGTTCGGCGACGTGGTCAAGGCGCTGCTCGCCTTCCTCGCGTTGACGGTGCTGCTCGTGGGCGTGCCGGGCGCCCTCGCGTACTTCATCGGCTGGCCCCTGCCGCACAGCCTGCCCTCGCTGGGCTCGCTCCAGGACGAGGTCAGCGCGGGGATGTTCATCAACGTGCTGACGGTCGTGGTGTGGCTGGCCTGGGCGCAGTTCACCGCGTGCGTCCTGGTCGAGGTCAAGGCCGCCGTCTCGGGCGTCGGGCTGCCCGCGCACGTGCCCGGCGCGGGGCCGAGCCAGATGCTGGCCCGGCAACTCGTCGCCGCCGTCCTGCTGCTGGGCTCGACCGCGGCGAGCTTCGCGCCCGGCATCGCCCAGCTCGGCCAGTCCTTCCCGCAGCAGAACGACGGCCGGACCGTGGCCGCGGCCCAGCTCCTCCCGGGCCAGCACGGCGGGCACGGAGCGTACGGTACGGGCGCGGCCCACGCCGACGGGCGGGGCGGCTCCGGCATGGGCACGATGGGCGGCAGCGACCACCTGACCCCGGCCTCGTACTCCACCGGCGGTTCGGGCGAGGCCCGTAAGGCGGGGGGCACGCAGGGGTCCACGAAGTTCTACCGGATCCAGCCTCCCGAGGGCCGCCACCACGACTCGCTCTGGGAGATCTCCGAGCGCCACCTCGGCGACGGCCGCCGCTACAAGGAGATCTACCGCCTCAACAAGGACCGCGAGCAGCCCGACGGCTCCAAGCTGTCCGAGGCCAGCCTCATCCGGCCCGGCTGGATCATGGAGATGCCCGCCGACGCGCACGGCGGCGAGCTGGTCGAGATGCCCGACGAGGCACCGGAGATCAGCGAGCAGCAGCGCCGGCAGTTCGAGGAGTACCAGGGCAACGGCGGCGACTGGGACTCCCAGAGCCCGGACGGCGGCGCACGCCACGACGCGGGCCGGCCGGACACGCCGTCCCGGCCGGACGGCGCGGACAAGGGCGGCACGGACCAGGGCCGTCCGGACCGGTCGACGCCGTCCGAGGACGCGTCCCCGTCGCCGGACCGGCCGGAGGAGCGGGACGGCAAGGAGGAGAAGCTCGACGTCCCCCCGTCCCGGCACACCCCCGACCGCCAGGAGCAGTCCGTCCCGGAGCGGCCCGGCGCGCAGGAGCCGACGCGGCCCGGCGACTCGGAGGACGCGTCCGACGACACCGGCCCCGGCATCGACCAGCCCGGCGACATCGCGGAGGACGTTCCCGACAAGGCCGGGCCCGACAAGGGCGCGCCCGGCAAGGGGGACGGTGGCGCCTCGGAGGACGACGCGGTACGGGACGGCGGCACCGGCAAGCCGGACACCGACAAGCCCGAAGCGGGCAAGGGCGACGGCGGCGGCAAGGACGGCGCCGACAAGGGCGGCGGCAAGAAGGACCCGCGCTCCGACCTCGCGCACGCGGGCGTGCCCGGCGCGGGCGACGAGTCGTCCACCGACCTGTCGGACTCCGCCGAGGGCCCGTCCCGAGGGGACAAGGGCACCGACGCCTCGGGCGACACGGAGGCCCGCCCCGCACCGGACACGGCGACCGGGGAGAAGGGCGAGAAGGGCGAGAAGGGCGAGAAGGGACGGCACGCGGGGGACCCCGCGCCCGAGCAGGACCCGGCAGCGCAGGCGCCCTCCGAAGCGCCGTCCGCCCCCGACACCGACTCCGCCCCCGCCCCCGAGACCGACCCGGCCCCCGCGCCCGAGGCGGACACCTCGGGGCCCGACGTACAGGCCGACGAGAAGCACACGCCCCAGGCCGACGCGGGACAGGGCGGGGACCAGGGCGGGGACGGGAGCGGGGACGAGGGCGGTTCGCCGATCGGCCTGCCCGAGGCCCTCATCGGGGCGCCCCTGCTGGCCGCCGGGCTGCTGGCCGCGCTCGGCAGGCGGCGCCGCGAGGCGCTGTGGAAGGCCGTCACCGGAGGCGGCGGCCGGACGCCCGCGCACGACTTCCCGCCGCCCTCCGAGCCCGCGGCGCTCGTACGGGACGCGCTGTTCGTCGGCGCCGACCCGGGCGCCGTCCGCTTCCTCGACCGCGCGCTGCGCGGGCTCTCGGAGGACCTCGGCGCGCAGGGCAGGACCCTGCCGGTCGTCTACGCGGCCTGGCTGACCGACCAGGAGCTGCACCTCCAGTTGTCCGAGGAGTGCGGACAGCCCCCGGCCCCCTGGCGGTTCGGGCAGAACGCGAGCTTCTGGAGCATCCAGCGCACGCACACCCGGGTGGATGTCGGCGGCTCCGTGGCGGCCCCGTACCCCGGGCTCGTCAGCCTCGGCATGCGCGGCGACGCCCGGCTGCTGCTGAACCTGGAGTCGGTGCCGGGCCTCGTCACGGTCACGGGCGAGGCGGAGGAGCGCTCCGCCGTGCTGGCCTCGCTCGTCGCCGAACTCGCCACCAGCGGCTGGGCGGACAGGATGACGCTCACCCTCGTCGGCTTCGGCGAGGACCTGACGCCGCTCGCGCCCGCCCGCGTCCGGCACGTCGCCGACCTCTCCGGGCTGCTCCAGGCGATGGAGACGGAGTCGGGCGTACGGCGCGGGGCGCTGCGCGGCGCGGGCCAGGACACCGTGCTCGCCGGGCGTACGGGCCCGGCCCGGGGCGAGCACCAGTGGGTGCCGCACCTCGTGGTCGTCGGCTCGGATCCTACGGACGAGGAGGCCGCGCGCCTCGCGGCGCTCGCGGGCGCCTCCGATCCGCTCGGCATCGGCTTCCTGGTGAGCACGGGGAGGCGGCAGCTCCCGGGCGCCGTCTGGGAGTTCGACATCGCGCCGGACGGCGTGCTGCGCGCGCCGCAGATGGGGCTCGAACTGCGCGCCCAGCTCCTGCCGGACCACCTGCGCGCCGCCGTGGTCGAGCTGTTCGCCGACACGGAGAGCCCCGCCGCGCCCGAGCAGGGCCCCGGCTTCCGGGTGGACCTCAGCGACGGCGGGCGGCCCGGCGTCTACGCGCGCCTGCTCGGCCCGTACGAGATCCTCGGGCTGCCCGAGCCCGAGGAGTCCCGCAGCGCGCTGCTCCACGAGGCCCTGGCGCTGCTCCTGCTGCGCCGCGAGGGCGTGCACCCGAGGGTGCTGGCCTCGGCGCTGTGGCCGAAGGGCGTCACCGACGACGTACGGGACGCGCTCGTCGCGCGGCTGCGTGACTGGCTGGGCCGTGACCCGGACGGCAGGCCCCGGCTGACGGCCGACGGCGACGGGCGGCTCGTGCTCTCCTCCTCGGTCGTCTCCGACTGGGACGTGCTGCGCACCCTGCACCACGGCACGACGGGGCCGGGCGGGGCCCGGCTGTCCGCCGCCGTGCGCAGGCGGCAGCTCACCGACGCCATGGAGCTGGCGCGGGGACCGCTGCTCGCCGACCGGACGGAGGGCCGTTACGGCTGGCTCGCCCACGAGGTCGCCGAGGCGCAGCACCCGCTGCTCGTCGCGGAGACGGGGCTCGCGCTGGCCGCCGAGCACGCCCGCGCGCAGGAGCCCGACCGAGCGCTGGGCGCGGTCCGCGCGGCGCTGCGCACGGCGCCCTCCGACGAGCGGCTGTGGGAGGAGCTGCTGCGCACCGCCCACGCGACCGGCGAGGAGACGCTGCTCCGCGAGGCCGTCACCTGGGTGACCGAGCGCAGCGCCCAGCTCCACGGCGCCGACCGGGGACTGCCGCCGCGCACGGCCGCGCTCCTCGACGAACTCGCCCCGGGCTGGCAGCCCGCGGCCCGCCCGTAGGGCACGGAGCGGCGGAGGAACGAGCCGCTCCGCGTCCGTATCGTCACGCCTTCGCAACCCTCGTCCCGGGGCCGGAATCGCCCGGAGTGCGTCACATTCCCGTCAGGAGCGGGACACCCGGGACGAGGAAGTCGGGGGCGGACGGATGAGGCGGACAGCGGGAGTACGGACGGCGGGAGCGCGGGCGACGCGAGTACGGGCAGCGGGGGCACGGGCGGCGGGGGCACGGGCGGCGGGGCGCTGGACGGTGGTGGCGGTGACGGCCGCCGCCCTGCTGGCCGCCGGATGCTCGGGAGGCGGGGACACGGACTCGGCCGACCACGCGCGGAAGGGCGGCGCGAAGGAGGCGGCCCCCGACGCGAGGGGGCCGGGCGGCGGCTATGTGGGGGAGGGCACGCCGGGCCCGGAGGGGGACGCCGGGCAGCCCGGGGAGTCGGGGGAGCCCCAGGACACCTCCCGGCGGCCGGACTTCCGCTCGACGTTCGCGCTCGACGTGGACACCGCGTCGTACAGCTACGCGCGCCGCACCCTCAAGAGCGGGCGGCTGCCCGCGCCGGGCACGGTCCGTACGGAGGAGTTCGTCAACAGCTTCCAGCAGGACTACGCGCGCCCCGAGGGCGACGGCTTCTCCGTCTCGGCCGACGGGGCGCGTACCACCAGTGCCGGATGGTCGCTGCTGCGCGTCGGGCTGGCCACCAAGGCACAGGCGCCCGAGGCCGACCGGCCGCCCGCCGCGCTGACGTTCGTCCTCGACGTGTCCGGCTCCATGGCCGAACCGGGCCGCCTCGACCTCGCGAAGAAGGCGCTGAGGACCGCCGCCGACCACCTGCGCGCCGAGGACTCGGCGGCCCTCGTCACCTTCAGCGACACCGCGAAGACCGTGCTGCCCATGACCCGGCTGGGCGGCGGCGGACGCGAACGGCTGCGCGACGCCGTCGCCGGGCTGGAGCCGCAGCAGGACACCAACCTCGGCGCGGGCGTGACCCGTGGCTACGAGGAGGCGGCCGAGGGCAGGCGCGAGGGCGGCACCAACCGCGTCGTCCTGCTCTCCGACGCGCTCGCCAACACCGGCAGCACCGACGCGGGCTCGATCCTGGAGAAGGTCTCCGAGAACCGGAAGAAGCACGGCATCACGCTCTTCGGCGTCGGCGTCGGCAGCGACTACGGGGACGACCTGATGGAGCGCCTCACCAACAGGGGCGACGGCCACACCGCCTACGTCTCCAGCGAGAAAGAGGCCCGCGAGGTCTTCGTCGAGCAGTTGCCGCGCAACGTCGTGGTGCGCGCCAGGGACGCCAAGGCCCAGGTCACCTTCGACCGGGACGCGGTCGCCCGCTTCCGGCTGCTGGGCTACGAGAACCGGGCCGTGGCCGACGAGGACTTCCGGGACGACTCGGTCGACGGCGGCGAGATCGGCCCCGGCCACACCGTCACCGCGCTCTACGCCGTACGCCTCAAGCACGACGCGGAGGGGAACGCCGCGCGGGCGACCGTACGGTGGCAGGACCCGGAGACCCGCGCGCCGCACGAGCGGTCCCGGCGCATCGGGGTGGACGCGCTCACCGGCGACGGGCTGTGGGGCGAGAACGCGGAGGGCACCCCGCCCCGGCTCCGCCTCGCGGCGGTCGCGGCGTACTTCGCGCACGCCCTGCGTTCGGACGCGCCGGGCCCGGCGCTGCCCGGCGCGCCCTCGCTCCGCACGCTGGGGGCGGAGGCACGCGGCCTCGCGAAGGAGACGGGCGACGGGGCCGTCTCGACCCTGGCGGAGACGATCGACAGGGCGGACGGCCTCAGGTCACGGCAGTAGGGCGTACGGACCCGCGCAGGGCGTACGGACCCGCGCTGGGCATACGGACGCACGCGGGACCTGCGGGCACACAGAAGCCGTGGCCCGCGCCCTCGGGGGTAGGGGCGCGGACCACGGCGGTCTGCGGTGCGTCTGCGGTACGGCAGAGGCGCGTCGGCGTCAGCCGATCTGCAGCTTCTGGCCGGGCAGGATGAGGTCGGCGTCGCCGCCGACGGTGCTCTTGTTGTCCTGGTAGAGCTTCTGCCAGGTGGTGCCGTGCGCGGCGGCGATGGACGACAGGGTGTCGCCGGACTTCACGGTGTAGTTGCCCTCACCGGTCTGCGGCGCCTGCTGCGGGGCCTGCTGGACCGGCTTCTGCACCGGCTTCGGGGCCTGCTGCTGCGGCTGCGCGGGCTTGGGCTGCGCGGGCTTCGGCGCGGCCTGCTTCTGCTGCGGCTGGGCCGGCTTCGGCTGCGCGGGCTTCTGCTGCTGCGAGGCACCCGGGCTCACGTTGGCGGAGGGGCCACCGGCCTGGAGGTTGCCGGCACCGGCGCAGGCCCAGGCACCCGGGCCCTGCATGGCGAGAAGCTTCTCGGCGGTGGCGATCTGCTGCTCCTTGGTGGCCAGGTCGGCGCGGGGAGCGTACTTGGTGCCACCGGCGGCGGCCCAGGAGGAGTTGTTGAACTGCAGGCCGCCGTAGTAGCCGTTGCCCGTGTTGATGGACCAGTTGCCGCCGGACTCGCACTGGGCGACCTTCTCCCAGGTGTCGACCGAAGCGGCCTGGGCGCCCGTGGCGGACATGAGCGGAACGGCGACAGCGGCACCCGCGACACCGGTCAGGGTGGCGATACGGACGGCCTTGGAGGGACGGCGGTGACGGCCCTTGCCGGAGAACAGCATGGTCTTTCTTTTCCTTACAGTCGCGGCTGCTCACCACGGGGAAGAGGCGAGCGGGTCGAGCGGAGCGACAGTAAGCACACGTGTCCGGATGCGTCCAAAAGCTCCAGCAAAGATCGCTAAGGGCACTTGACACCCCTGAGTCGCGTCTGTGCAGGTGGTGCGAGTACGAGCGAAACCGGCGGACCCGGTGTGACATAGACGTCGGAGACAAGCGTCACAGGAGAGGGGGGTTTGATTGTGATCTGCGCAATGGCCCCGCCCCCTCGCCTGGCGGGATGTCCGAT
Organism: Streptomyces albiaxialis; assembly: GCF_039530985.1. Classification (NCBI taxonomy): domain Bacteria; kingdom Bacillati; phylum Actinomycetota; class Actinomycetes; order Kitasatosporales; family Streptomycetaceae; genus Streptomyces; species Streptomyces albiaxialis. The sequence goes on along the minus strand of NZ_BAAAPE010000013.1, from coordinate 718,585 downwards.
CTGCCCTTAATGTTCCGGGTGTTCGTGCCCGTCACGCCGCTGTCCCGGCTCCTCCACCTGGATCGTCGCGTGCGTGATGCCGTACCGCTCGTCCAGCAGCGCGAGCACTCCCTCCAGTACCTCCGTCGGGCGGCTCGACGGCTCGGCCACCACATGGCCGCTCGCCGCGTCCATGCCGGAGGTGACCGTCCAGATGTGCAGGTCGTGCACCTCCGCCACGCCGGGCAGCGCCGCCATGTCCGCCTCGACGGCGGCCACGTCCAGCCCCGGTGGCGCCGCCTCCATCAGGATCCGCACCGCCTGCCCCGCCACCCGTGCCGCGCGCGGCAGGATGAACACCCCGATCCCCACGCCCAGTACGGGGTCCACGTAGCGCCAGCCCGTCAGCAGGATCAGCCCCGCGCCCACGATGACCGCCACCGAGCCGAGCAGATCCCCCAGCACCTCCAGATAGGCGGCCTTCAGATTGAGGCTGTCCTTCGCGCCCGAGGAGAGCAGCCGGAAGCTGATCAGGTTCACCACCAGGCCCCCGGTGGCGACCAGCAGCAGGGGCAGCCCCGGCACCTCGGGCGGCTCGCCCCACCGCAGCACCGCCTCGACCAGGACGTAGACGGCGACGCCGAAGAGGAGGACCCCGTTCGCGAGCGCCGCCAGCACCTCCAGCCGGTAGGTGCCGTACGTGCGCTGCCGGGGCCCCTCCCTGCGCGCGAGCGTGACCGCGGCCAGGGCCATGCCGAGGCCCAGCACGTCGGTGCCCATGTGCGCCGCGTCGGACAGCAGCGCGAGCGAGTCGAAGACGATGCCGCCGACGACCTCCGCGCCCGCGTACGCGAGCGTGAGGAAGAACGCGACGGCGAGCGCCCTGCGGTGCCGTCCCCCGGCGGAGAGCGCGCCACCGGGAGGCCCGTGATCGTGCCCCATGTGCCGCAAGCTAACAGCGCGGGGCCCGCCCTCCGCCGTACCGCGCGGGACAGCGGGCTGGACAGTGCGCGGGTGGCGCCATAATGGCGCCATGGACCTCACGCCGTACGTCGACAACCTCCGGCGCGAGCTGGCCGTGGCCGCCGAGGCCGGGGGCGAGGACGCGCGCGTCCTCGCCGAACGCCTCGCCGCGCCGCTGGAGTCGGCCGCCCGTCTCGCTCTGCTGAACGTGCTCTCCGACGCCATGGGCGAGATCACCCGCGAACTCGCCCCCGGCTCCGTGGACGTACGCCTGCGCGGCCTCGACCCCGACTTCGTCGTCACGGCGCCGCCGTCGGGCGAGGAGGGCGGCCCGGCGGACGGGCCGGACGCGACATCGGCGCCGGCCGCGGGCCCGGGCTCAGGTCCGGTTCCGGGCTCGGTTCCGGGCTCGGGTCCGGGCGGGGCCCCGGGCACGGCCGCGGCCCTCGCGGCGGACGAGGGCGGCACCTCCCGCATCAACCTCCGGCTGCCCGCCCAGCTCAAGCTCCGCGCCGAGGAGGCCGCCGCGCACGAGGGCCTCTCCCTCAACGCCTGGCTCGTCCGCGCCCTCTCCTCCGCGCTCGACCCCGAGGGTGGCGCCGCCCGGCGCGACACCGGTACGGCCGGGCGCGCGGGGCGCGGCAAGCAGAGCCTCACCGGCTGGGTGCGCTGACCATGGAGCGCTTCGAGACCCCGGGGCCGATCGCTGTCTCGCTCCAACTGACCGTCGGCGCCGTCCGTATCGACGCCGCCGCGCGTACGGACACCACCGTCACCGTCCGCCCCAGCTCCGAGGAGAGCGAGGCCGACCGCAAGGCCGTCGAACAGGTCCGCGTCGGCTACGCGGACGGCACGCTCCAGGTCAGGTCGCCCAAGGCGCGCGGCCTCTTCGGCAGGCCGGGCTCGGTCACCGTCGAGATCGCGCTCCCCGAGGGCTCCCGGCTGGACGGCGTCGCCTCGCTCGCCGACTTCGTGTGCGAGGGCGCGCTGGGGGAGTGCCGCTTGAAGACCTCCGCCGGCGACATCCGGACGGGCCGTACGGAGGCGGCGCGGCTGACCACCCAGTACGGCGACATCGCCGCCGACCATGTGGCGGGCCGCGCCGAGGTCACCACCGGCTCGGGCGAGGTGCGGATCGGCGTGATCGACGGCGAGGCCGTCGTCAAGAACTCCAACGGCGACACCCGTATCGGCGAGGTCACCGGCGACCTCCGGCTGCGCCTCGCCAACGGCGGCGCCACCGTCGGCCTCGCCCACCGCGACGTCACGGCCAGGTCCGCGAACGGCTCGTTCCGCCTCGGCGAGGTCGTACGCGGCACGATCGGCCTGGAGACCTCGGCGGGCGACCTCCGGATCGGCGTCCGCGAGGGCACGGCCGCCTGGCTCGACGTCCACTCCAAGGCGGGCACGGTCCACAGCTCCCTCGAACCGACACGGGGCCCGGGCACGGGAGAGACGGTCGAGGTCCACGCCCGTACGAGCTACGGAGACATCGAGATCCACCGGGCAGGGGGCTAGGACTTTTCCGGGGCCCCTTCTGAGGGCCCTCAGGGGATGGTGCTTCGGAAACAGAAGCAGTACCGTGCGGTGCGGCGGTGTGCTTCGCAAACCGAAGCGCGCCGCTCCGGCCCGAAGGAGGACCCGCCGCCCATGACGCCGACTCCGCGTGTCCCGCCGCTCGAAGCCCCGTATCCGCCGGACGCCGACGCGGTGCTGCGCCGCATGATGCCCGGCGACGAGCCTCCCCTCGCCCTCTTCCGCACCCTCGCGCGCAGCGTCCCGCTCGCCGAGGCCATGCACGGCTGGGGCGCGTACCAGCTCAGCCGCCGCCTCGGTGTCGGCGTCCGCGAACGCGAGATCGTCATCGACCGCACCTGCGCGCTGTGCGGATGCGCGTACGAATGGGGCGTCCACGTCGCACGCTTCGCCGCCCGCGCCGGGCTGACGGACGAGCAGGTCTCCTCCCTCGCGCACGGTTCGAGTGCCGACCCCTGCTGGACGGACGAGCGCGACCGCGTGCTGCTCGACATGGCCGACGCGCTGCACGCCGAGCACGACCTGGACGACGCGCTGTGGGAGCGCCTCATGGCCGAGTTCACCCGGGAGCAGGCACTGGATCTACTGATGCTCTGCGGCTGGTACCACGCCATCAGCTTCACGGCCCGCGCCGCCCGGCTCGCGCCCGAACCGGGCACGCCGGACTTCGAGGACGTCCGGCCCGCCGAGGCCTCAAGGGCCTCAGAGACCTCAGAGACCTCAGGGGTCTAACGGGCCGTCGTCGGCCCCGGCTTGAGTGTCAGACTCCCCGGTACGGCCGCGAACGCGTCCCGCAGATCGTCCGCCAGCCGCGCGCGCCCCGGGGAGCCGGGCCGCGCGATCCAGGTGTGCAGGGCCCAGTGGAACGAGGCGATCACCAGGTCCAGCGCCAGCCGGGGCCGCGGGTCCGCCGCGCCGCCCAGGTCGAACCGGCGGTGCAGCACGTCGAGCGCGGCCCGGCCCGTGCGGTCGCAGAAGTGCAGCCCGTGCGCGTCCATCGACGGTGACCGCTCGGCGAGCCGGTGGCTGAGCCGGACCCGGCGCGCCCAGCCGTCGTCCGGCATCCGCGCGAGGGCGCCGAGAAGCACGTCCTGGAGCACCGCCAGCAGCGTGCGCCCCTCGGGCTCCACGCTCTCCAGGTCCTCCAGCAGCGCCGTCCACATGTCCTGGGTCGGCGCCATCGCCACGTCCTCCTTGCTCGTGAAGTAGCGGAAGAACGTGCGCTTGGAGACCTCGACCCGCTCGCACAGCTCGTCGAGCGTCGCCCCGTCGAAGCCCCGCTCGGTGAACAGGTCGAGGGCCGTCTCGATCAGCGCCTGACGGGTGCGCAGCTTCTTGCGCTCGCGGAGCGGCAGTCGGTGACGGTCCTGCCGGCCGGGGGCGGGGGCGGGGGCGGGGGCGGCTTCGGGCATGCCGCCACCTTAGCGGGGGCGCCATGGAGAAGCGAACGCCACTTGAAAGCAAGTGCCACTGAGTGGCATAAATGGACGACGTCTCCTCATCCGCCCTCCGGAAGGTGCCCTCATGCGCGCCCTGCTCATCGACCGCACGGCCCCCGCCCGCTTCCGCCTCGGCGAGGTCCAGGACCCCGACCCCGCGCCCCACCAGGCGCTGGTCCGGGTGACCGCGACCTCGTTCAACTACGGCGAGATCAAGCACGGCCTGGAGGACGCGCCGGACGGCACCGTCCTCGGCTGGGACGCCGCGGGCGTCGTCGCTCGCCCGGCCGCCGACGGCTCGGGCCCCGCCGCCGGAACCCCCGTGACGACCCTCGCCCTCGGCGGCGCCTGGGCCGAACTCCGCGCCGTGGACACCGACCTGATCGGCACCGTCCCCGAGGGCGCGGATCTCGGCGCGGCGAGCACCGTCCCCGTCGCGGGTGCCACGGCCCTCCGCGCGCTGCACCGCGCGGGGCCCGTCCTCGGTCGCCGCGTCCTGGTCACCGGTGCCACGGGCGGCACCGGACGCTACGCCGTCCAGCTCGCCCGGCGCGGCGGCGCGCACGTCACCGCCTCGACCGGCGACCCCGCCCGGCACGGCGACAGCCTCCGGGCCCTCGGCGCCCACGAGGTCGTCGAGGGCCCGGAGGCCCTCACGTCCCCGGTGGACGCCGTCATCGACCTGGTGGGCGGTCCCCAACTCGTCGCCGCCCACCAGCGCCTGGCCGAGGGCGGCACGCTCGTCGCCGTGGGCCACGCCCCCGACCTGCGCGAGAGCTTCCCGGCCGGTGCCTTCTTCGGCGACGGGGGCCGCCACGACCGTACGATCGCGACGTTCTACCTGCCCGCCTGCCACGGCCTCGCCCGCGACCTCACCTGGCTGTCCGCCGAACTCGCGGCGGGCGCCCTGGACCCGCAGATCACCTGGCGCGGCCCCTGGACCCGCGCCGCCGAACCGGCCGAGGCCCTCCTCGACCGCCGGCTCCACGGCAAAGCGGTCCTGGAGATCGCCTGAGCGGTGCCCCCCGGGGGTGGTGCGGGCCGCGGCGGGCGCCGGGGGTGCGCCTCGCGCGACCGGCGCGGCACATCTTGCTGCCGTTCGCGCGCGGGTGGACGCTGTGCGCGATCCCGAGCCCCCTCACGACGGCGGTGGTGACCTGTGCCCGAAGGGACCGTGGTGTGGTTCGACTCCGAACAGGGCGTAGGAGTCATCGCCCAGGACCACGGCGGTCCCGACATCGCCGCCCACCACTCGGCCGTCCTCGGCCCCGCCACCCGCGCCCTGCTCCCGGGCGAGCGGGTCCGGTTCGATCTGACCCTCGACGCCAAGGGCACCCGGGCCGACAACATCCTCCCCCTGGGCCGAGCACGCACCAGGAGCCCCTGAGCGAAGCCCTCCCGGGAGGGCCGGGGCGGGCGGGGCAGGGCCCGGGGCGGCGGGCTCCCCGCCCGACGCCCCGGGCCTCGCCCGCACTCGGAGTCAGGCGGTGAACTTCTGCCAGCCCGAGCAGTAGTCGGAGCCCCAGTCCACCTGCACGCAGCCCCTGATGTTGTAGACGGTCCCCTCGGGAAGGTTCGTGTTGCGCTTCGTGCGGTCGCCCGGGTTCAGACCGCCCTCGATCGTCTTCACGCTGTCGGGGACATTGTCCTTGTCGTACTGGACGTAGATGCGGTTGCCAGGGCTCTTCTGGCGGTAGGTGTGGAACCAGTCGCCCTTGTGCTTGAACTTCACGTAGCCCGCGAAGTCCTTGTAGCCGTTGGAATAGTCGTAGACATTGACCTTCTCGTTGCTGCCCCGCACGGCCGGCCCGTCGCCGGGCGCGGCAGCGGCCGGCATCGCCAGCGCGCACGTCGCGCCGAACGCCGCCAGCGGCATCGCGGCGGCCTTGAAGATCCTGCGCATGGTGGAACCTCCCCGTTGAGGCGGCGCCCGGTGCGCCGCCCGCTGCGCACCACCCTGCGTTCTTCCGGCACATGACAACACCTCGGAACTCTCAGGGGCAGGTCGGCGCGGAGCGCCCGGGCGGCGCATATCGTCGGCGTATCGAAAAGCGGATACGCGCCGGCAACACACGGCCGACTTGGCTGGCGTCATGTCCTCCTGCGAACCAGCACCCCTGCCCCTCCCCGTGACGCCGGTCGTCGCGCCGATCAGCGACGCCGAGCACCTGGCCTTCGTACGGGCGCGGCGGTCGGTGAACTTCGCGCAGACCCCGGCGTGGGGGCGGGTGAAGACGGAGTGGCGCGCCGAGTCGCTCGGATGGCTCGACGGCGGGCGGCTCGTGGGGGCCGGGCTCGTCCTTCACCGGCCGGTGCCGGGCCTGTCGCGGTTCACGCTCGCGTATGTGCCGTGGGGTCCCGACATCGACTGGGCCGGGGACATCGGTGCGTGGCTCGACCCGCTGGCGGCGTATCTCAGGGCCCGTGGCGCTTTCGCGATCCGGCTGTGCCCGCCGTTGCGGACGCACACCTGGAACGCGGCGCGGGTCAAGGACGGCCTGGCCGATCCGGGGGTGCGGCGGCTCACCGGAATCCCCGACGGCCACGTCGACCCGGCCGGTGCCGCGGTGAGCCGACGGCTACGGGCGGCAGGCTGGCTGCCGCAGAACCCCGAGGACGGGTTCGGGGCCGGGCAGCCGCAGTTCACGTTCGAGGTGCCGTTGGCGGGACGGTCCGAGGACGACGTCCTGAAGGCCATGAACCAGCAGTGGCGCCGCAACATCAAGAAGGCCGTGAAGGCGGGGGTCGAGGTCACGGCCGGTGCCGCGTCGGACCTCGCGGCGTTCCACGAGCTGTACGCGCACACCGCCGCGCGCGACGGATTCACGCCGCGGCCGCTGGCGTACTTCGAGACGATGTTCGGGGAGCTGAGCGCCGAGGACCCCGGGCGGATCGCGCTCTATCTGGCACGCCACGAGGGCGAGTTGGTGGCTGCCGCGATCCTGGTGCGGGTCGGCGCGCACGCCTGGTACGCGTACGGCGCCTCCTCGACGGCCAGACGTGAGGTGCGGGGATCCCACGCGTGCCAGTGGGCGATGATCCGTGACGCCCTGGCGGCGGGCTGCGACGTGTACGACCTGCGGGGCATCACGCCCACGCTCGACAGCGCCGATCCCCATGCGGGCCTGATCCGGTTCAAGGTCGGCACCGGGGGGCGGGCGGTGCGGTACGTCGGGGAGTGGGACCTGCCGCTGCGACCGCTGGTCTACCGCGCCTTCGACCTGTACATGCGGCGGCGCGGGCGCTGAGCCCGCGCCGCGCGGTCACCCGAGTGCGGCGGCCACCTCGTCGAGGCGGGCGCCGCGCGACGCCTTGACGAGGACGACGTCGCCGCCGGTGAGGGTCTCGCGCAGCCAGGCGGTGGCTGCCCGGTTGTCGGTGAGCGGGACCGCCCGTTCCCCCGCGGCGTCGGCGACGGGACGGGCGGTCTCGCCCACGACGGCCACCAGGTCGGCGCGCGCGGCCGCGTACTCGCCCACGGCTCGGTGTTCGGCCTCGCTGTCGGCGCCGAGTTCGAGCATCGCGCCGAGTACGGCGATACGGCGGCGGCCCGCGATGGCCGCGAGCGTGTCCAGGGCGGCGCGGGTGGCGTCGGGGTTGGCGTTGTAGGAGTCGTCGATCAGGGTCGCGCCGCAGGCCAGGGCGCGGCGCTCCATGCGCCGCCCGGACAGTGAGGCGGTGCTGAGGGCCACGGCCGAGGTGACCAGGGGGATGCCGGCCGCGAGTCCCGCCGCGGCGGCGGCCGCCGCGTTGAGTGCCTGGTGGGCGCCCACGAGCGGCAGCGCGACGCGGGCCGAGGTGCCGGAGGCGCGCAGCGTGAACGTCGCCCGGCCCAGGCGGTCGAGGACCAGGTCCTGGACACGCACGTCGGCGTGTCCGGTGCGGCCGAAGGTCAGGACCGGCCCGTCGGTCAGCGCGCGCATCGCGGTGACACGGGGGTCGTCGGCGTTGAGGACGGCGGTCCCGCCGGGCGCGAGGCCGCGCACGAGTTCGCCTTTGGTCCGTGCGATAGCCGCGCGCGAGCCGAACTCCCCGATGTGGGCCTGGCCGACGTTGAGCACGACCGCGATGTCGGGGGCGACCAGGCCGGTGAGGTGGGCGATGTCGCCGAGGTGGCGGGCGCCCATCTCCAGGGCGAGGAAGCGGGTCCGCGCGTGGGCGCGCAGCATGGTCAGGGGCACGCCGAGTTCGTTGTTGTACGAACCGTGTGTGGCGACGGTCGGCCCGGCGCCCGAAAGGACCACGGACAGCAGGTCCTTGGTGCTGGTCTTGCCCTGCGAGCCCGTCACCGCGACGACGGTCAGCGCCTCGCGCAGCCGGGTCACGGCGTGGGCGGCGAGTATCTGCAGTGCGGCCGGTACGTCGTCGACGACGACCGTGGGGAGCGGCGTCGGCCGTGAGCCGAGAACGGCGGTCGCACGGGTGCGGCCCGCGTAGTCGTGGCCGTCGACGCGCTCACCGGCCATGGCGACGAAGAGACCGCCCGGTTCGCCGTACCGGCTGTCGAGTACGGCCGGCGCGCTCACCGCGACGGTCGCGTCCCCCGTGACCCGGCCTCCGACGAGCGCGGCGATCTCGGCGAGGGAGAGCGGGGGCGGGGGCGGGGGCGGGGTGAGGGACGGCTGGCTCTGAGTCATGGCTTCAGTGAAGGAGGCGGGGTGTTGCCGGGGCGTATGCGGTTCTCGATACGCGGGCGATAGGTGGTGGGCTCTGGTGGAGTGCTCTGGTGGTGGGCTCCGGCCGGACCGCCGGACCGCCGGACCGCCGGACCGCCGGACCGCCGGACCGCCGGAGCCCACAGCCCTTCATCCCAGACTCACCTGTGTGATGGGAAAGTCGAAATAGGTGTCCGGGTAGGGCTCGTCCTTGAGCGTGTAATGCCACCACTCGCATGCGTAGGAGCTGAATCCGCTGGTCTCCATGACGGCGCGAAGACGCCTGCGGTTTTCCGCCGCGTCGCGCGGGATTCCTTCCGCTCCGTGGTGCGAGACCGTGTCCATCAGGTCGTGGTCGCCGCCCATGGCGGCGAGTTCGCCGCTTTCCAGGTGGTACAGCGTCAGGTCGACGGTACTGCCGCGGCTGTGGCCCGACTTGGCGGCCACGTATCCGTTCTCGAACATCGCCGGCCGGTCGATATGGGGATAGTGGCGGTGCTTGGTGCGGCCGTCCTCCGGCTGCTCCGACCAGTGCAGAAAGGAGTCCACGGCACGTTGCGGGCGGTAGCCGTCCCAGAGGAGGAGGCCGAATCCGTGCGAGGCCGCCTCTTCCCGTGCGCTCTGCAATGCCGCACACAGGGCCCTGGTGCCGACGATGCGATTGGCCAGGTATCCGTTGACCGGTTTTCCGGTGAAGTTGTCCCAGGTGGCGTACTTGGCGTCCCAGCGGACTCCGGGCATGTACTCGTCTATGAAGACGAAGTCGTCACGCATCGGCCTGCTCCGTCGGAGTCAGGGCCCGGGCGAGCGTCCCGGTCACCAGGCGGTCGAGCACTTCGGACAGCGGAATCCCGGCGGCGGCCATCATCCTCGGATACCGGCTGTAGGAGGTCATGCCGGGGAATGTGTTGACCTCGTTGAGGACGATCTGTCCGTCGTCCTTGAGGAACAGGTCCACGCGGGCGAGTCCGTCGCAGCCCAGGGCCCGGTAGACGGCCTTCGCCACTTCCTGGACGCGTGCCCGGGATTCGGCCGGAATGTCGGCGGGGACGATCGGCGTCGCATTGTCGGAGCCGGTCTCGGGTTCGTCCTCCTGGTGGATCCGGAAGAATCCGTGGGACAGGGCGATGTGGTCGACTTCTCCCGCGGTCAGGTCCGCTCCGCCGCCCAGGAGGGCGCATCCGACCTCGCTGCCGACAACCGCCTCCTCGACCAGGACTTTCGTGTCGTACCGCCGGGCGACGTCCAGCGCGGCCGGAAGTTCTTCCGCGTTCGCCACCTTGCTGACCCCGAAGGACGATCCCGAGCGGGCCGGCTTCACGAAGACGGGATAGGTGAGCCGCTCGGCGTCGATGTCCTCGCCCGCCGCGACCGTCCAGAAGTCCGGCGTGGCGATTCCGGCGCCCGCGGCGACGAGATAGGCGAGGGACTTGTCCATGCCCAGCGCGGAACTCTGGACGTCGCAGCCCACGTACGGGATTCCGGACAGTTCGAGCAGGCCCTGTATCGCGCCGTCCTCCCCGAGCCTGCCGTGCAGGACGGGCACTACGACATCGAGGCCGATCGTCTCGTACTTCCCCTGATCGAGGACGAGCAGTCCGCGCACGCCGCGGTCCGGGGAGAGCACGACGGACTGATATGCGCCGCTCTCCCAGTCCGCGGCGGGGCCCTCGCAGAGTTTCCAGGCGCCGTCGCGGGTGATCCCGATGAAGTGCGGCTCGTACGTGTCCGGGTCGAGATTCCGCGCGATCTCCCGCGCGGACTTGATGGAGACGGGGTGTTCCTCCGAGCAGCCTCCGAACAGGATTCCGACCTGAAGCTTGGCCTTAGACATGCTGATTCCTGCTTTCGAATTCCAGGCAGTTGGTGATCGAGTTCTCGACCGTGTCGCTCAGGGCACGGTCCGTGTAATACGCGGTGTGCGGGCTGATGAAAGCGTTCGGCATCTCTTGCAGCCGCAGCAGTGGCTTGCTGTCGATGGGGGCGTTCCGTCGGTCGGCGTAGAACACGCCTTCCTCGCCCTCGACGACATCGAGGGCGACACCGCCCAGGCGCCCGTCCTCCAGCGCCGCGACCAGCGCGACGGTGTCGATGAGGGCACCGCGCCCGGTGTTGACCACGAACGCGCCGGGTTTCATCCGCTGAATGCGTGCACGGCCGAGAAGGTGGTACGTCCCGGCGTTGAGCGGTGCGTGGAGCGTGACGACGTCGCTCGACGTCAGCAATTCATCGAGCGAGACCTCGTCGCCGGGGTCGTCGGAGGCGCCGGGGCCGCCGGGGGCACCGGGGGGACCAGGGCGGCCGGATTCAACGGCGCGATTTCCGTACGCCAATATCCGGCAGCCGAAGGCGCGGAGCCTTTCCATGACGGCCGTGCCGATGCGCCCCGTTCCGACCACGCCGACGGTCAGGTCGCGCAGCTCTTTCCCCCGCACGTGGTGCAGCCGGTAGTCGTGCACATCCGCGCGGCGGACGGTGGACTTGGCGTGGCGCACCGCCATCAGCAGCATCATCACCGTGTAGTCGGCGACGCCGTCGGGGGAGTAGCAGACGTTCTCGACGGAAATGCCGACGCGGCCCGCGTAATCCACGTCGATGTGGTCGTACCCGATGCTCCTTGTGGAGATGTAGGAGACACCGGCCCGGCGCAGCGCGCGAAGTGTCGCCGGGGTGATCGGCGTCTTGTGTCCGACGCTGATGCACCGGTTTCCGGATGCCAGGCGGACGTTGTCCTCCGACACCGCGGATTCCGTGATCGTCGACGTCACCCCGAATCGGGGCGCCAGCTCCCGGAACCGTGCGGCTTCGTCCCGCCCGCATCCGAAAGCGGTGATTCCCACTGGTTCGCTGTAGGTCATGCCCCCATTCAAGGAAACGGGGTGTTGCGGGCGCGTATGCAGTTTTCGATACGCTGCCGATACGTTGCCGGCCTGCTTTACCGGTCCGCTTTATCGGTCCGGGGGTGCCGGCCGCAGGCGAGGCCGTCGAGAGCAGGGCCACGCACATGGCGGGGCGCGTATTACGACTGGGGGGACGTACGCGCGGGCAGTGCCACCGTGATGCGCAGGCCGCCGGTGTCGCGCGGGGTGAGAGTGAGGGTGCCGTCGTGTGCGCGGGTGATGGCTGTGACGATGGCCAAGCCGAGCCCGACGCCCGCCTGATGGGCGTGGATGCGCTCGGTGCCCCTCTGGAATGGTTCGGTGAGCGTCGAGACCAGGTGCGGAGGCAGTATCTCGCCGGTGTTTTCGACCGTGAGCATCACGGCGCCGGAGTGGACGCCGGTAATGACCCAGACCCTGCCCTGTCCAGGCAGATTGTGGACGATCGCGTTGTGCACGAGGTTCATGGTCAGTTGCAGCAGCAGCGCCGGCGATCCGCTCGCGGGGGTGATGTCGCCGCGGGTCTCGATGGTGACGCCGTTCCTTTCCGCGAGAGGGAGCAGCGTTTCGGTGGCTTCTTCCGCGAGGAGGGACAGGTCGACCTGTTCTCGGGTGAAGGACCGCCGGTCGGCCCGGCTGAGCAAGAGCAACGCCTCGGTGAGGTCGATCGCCCGGGTATTGACAGCCTGGAGGCGGTCGAGGACTTCGCCGGTGTCGTACGACGGATCGGTGCGGGCCACGTCGAGGAGCGACTTCGAGATGGCCAGCGGGGTGCGTAGTTCGTGCGAGGCGTTCGCCGCGAATCTCTGCTGCTCGGCGACGTGTGCTTCAAGCCGTGCGAGCATCGCGTCGAAGGCATCGGCGAGTTCGCGGAACTCGTCCTGGCGTCCCGGCATCCGGATACGGTGCGAGAGCGATCCCGTGGCGGCCGTGCGGGTGGCATTGGTGATGCGAGCCAGGGGGCCGAGCATACGACCGGCGAGGACCCATCCTCCCAGAAGGCCGAATACGAGGAGGAACACCATGACCGCGGCTGCCGTGGGCGCGAAATCCCGCACGAAGTCGATGACCGGGTTGCTTTTCCACGCCCCCTCTTCGTTGGTCTGCAACCACCCCTGTCGCAGGAGGAAGACTCCTACGGCGACGAGCGCCAGGGCACCGGCGAGCACGAGGAATCCGGCGTAGCTGAGGGTGAACTTGAGGCGGACACTCAATCCCGGCGCTCTACCCATGGTTCTCTCCCCCGGCTCCGGCCCGCGGCTGTGCACCGGTTCGGTAGCCGCCGCCGGAGACCGCGGCGATGATCCACGGCTCACCGAGACGCTCGCGCGGTGCACGCCCGCGGTCGAGCGCCGGGAGCCGGAGGACGAGTTCCCGCAGTGCGAACCGTTCCGTGGGGCGGTCGGCCGCGATCGCTTCCAGGCGCAGGTCACCGCGCATGGCTGCCGCCGCACAGGGTTCGTCCTCGACGGTCGACACACGCATACTCCCGATGTTACGAGCGGGCACATATCGTCCGCGTATCAAAACCTCGCCGTGTCAAGACCGTCGTAGACGCGGAGCACCACCGGGGAGCGTCCAGCTCACGGACGGCACCGGGCGTGCCGAGCGGGATCGCGTCCGCGCGTCGCGGCATGCCCGCGGGGCCGGTCTGTCGGCGTGTCCGAGCCAAGGCCCGCAAGGCAACCCCGATCGAACGCGAGTTCAAGAGCCCGATGAGCGAGCGGGCGCATGACATGCGCGGGGTCATTCCACGCATGGAAGGAAGTGCTCCGCTTTGCGGGGGCGAGTGCCAGAAGGCACCTTGACCAGCAAAAAAGCCCTCCGAAGGAGGGCTGAGGAGAGCGCCCCCGGCAGGACTCGAACCTGCGGCCAAGTGCTTAGAAGGCACCTGCTCTATCCACTGAGCTACGGGGGCCGGTCTTCGTCGCGGTCGGCGGGCGCGCCCCCGGAGCGACCATGGCGGGGTCAAGGATAGGGGGCCGGGAGGCTCGTCCTGCTCGCTTCACGTCCGCGACGCCGTGTGGAGGTTCAGTGAAGCGATCCCGATAATCGCAGGCGGGTGCGATTTCCGCAGCGCTTTTGGCGCTGCGGGGTGAGGGTGTTGCGCACTCGTTATGGCTGCGGCGGGGTTGCAGGGTGGGTCATGAGGGGCGAATGGGGCCATTGACTGCCGAAAGCTGCCATTTTCGGTGCCCCGTACCGCGAATACGCTTCAAATACGCCCCAAAATTGGGCATTCTGCACATGTGGCGATCTTGGACGTACGGCCGGAACTGCTCGACGCGCTCACCGCACTGCGCGATCGTGTCGCTGCCGCACGCTTTCCCCTGCCGCTGCCAGGCGCCGAACGGGCGCGCCGGTCCCGTGCCGAACTGCTCGCCCAGCTCGACGACTACCTCGTGCCGAGGCTGCGTACCCCCGAGGCGCCGCTGCTCGCGGTGATCGGCGGATCGACGGGGGCGGGCAAGTCCACCCTCGTCAATTCGCTCGTGGGACGCAGGGTGACCGAGGCGGGGGTGCTGCGTCCGACGACGCGCACGCCTGTTCTGGTCTGCCATCCGGACGACAGGGCGTGGTTCGCGGGACAGCGCGTACTGCCCCGGCTGGAACGGGTCTGGGTGCCCCGGCAGGAGAGCGCGCAGGACGCGGCGGACGCGGCGGACGGCGGGGACGAGGAGCGGGAGGAGGGCGGCGGTCCCGGCGGCTCCGGCGGCGCGGGCGCGAGACCGCGCGCCCTGCGCATCGAGACCGACGTCGGGCTGCCCGCCGGGCTCGCGCTGCTCGACGCGCCGGACATCGACTCCCTCGTCGCCCGCAACCGCGACCTGGCGGCCGAGCTGATCTGCGCGGCGGACATCTGGGTGCTGGTCACGACGGCCGCGCGGTACGGGGACGCGGTGCCGTGGCACCTGCTGCGCACGGCCAAGGAGTACGACGTCACGCTCGCCACCGTGCTCGACCGGGTGCCGCACCAGATGGCCGCGGAGGTCGCACGGCAGTACGGGACGCTGCTGGAGGGCGAGGGCCTGGGCGAGGTGCCCCGCTTCACCATCCCGGAGCTGCCCGAGTCCGCTGGCGGCTCCGGCCTGCTGCCCGTCTCGGCGGTCTCCGGGCTGAAGGGGTGGCTGGAACGGTGCGCCGAGGACCCCGAGGCCAGGGAGGCCGTCGCCGAACGGACCGCCGCGGGGGCGATCGGGTCGCTCCGCGCCCGTATCTCCGCGCTGGCCGGCGCCTCGGCCGCACAGTACGCCGCGGCGCTGCACCTGGCCCAGCAGACCGACAGGGCGTACGAGGAGGCCGGGGCGCGGGCGCGCAAGCGGATCGCGGACGGCGAGCTGCTCGCCGGTGACGCCGCGGCGCGCTGGCGCGGCTTCCCCCGCGACAGCGCCGGAGAGGAGCTGCTCGACGCCTTCGAGGACGGGCTGACCGCGCTGCTCGCGGGCGCTGTCGCGGCGGCGGACGAGCGGATCGCCGAGGCCCGCAGGAACGGACCGTTCGCGGACCTCGCGGACCTCCTCGACCCGCCCGGCACGGCGGACGGCGCCGAGGATCGGGACCCGCACGGGCGCGCGGGCGTTCTCGTACGGCGCTGGCGGCGCTGCGTCGAGGAGCTGGCCGAGGAAGAGGCCCGTACGGCGGAGAACGCCTCCGCGCACGACGCCGAACGGGCGGCCGCGCTGCTCGTCGCCATGCTGCTGGGCGGGCGGCGGGTCCGCGGCGCGCGCAGATCGCTGAACGCGCTGCTGGGCGACAAGAGGGTGAAGGGCCTGCGGGAACGCGCCGCCCAGTTGCTGAACGGCTGCGTGGACCGCGCCCTGTACGAGGAGCGCGACAGGAGGCTCGCCCCGCTGGACGCCCTGGAGGCGGGCCCCGAGCCGCAGGCGGAACTGGTCGCCGCGTTCTCCCTGCTGAGCCGGGTCGGCGCGGAGCGTGTGACGGGACTGGGGACGCACCGGCCGGGCGGTCCGGGCGGGCCGGGGGCCGGCGGACGCGCGGCGCAGGAACTCTCGCCTTCGGGCGGACAGAGGGAGAGGTGAATCCGATGACGGAGATGACGGAGGGGGCCGACGGCGCGGACGTTCCGGAGGAGGCCGCGGGGGGCGCGGAGGGCGCGGAGGGCGGCGACGCCGTGCGGGACGCCGTGCGCGGGCAGAGCAGGTCCTGGGACGACGGGCTGATCGCCCGACGCGCGGCCGTTCCGGCCGTCCCGGCCGAGGACGGTACGGACGAAGGGCGCGTCAGAGGGGTCGTACGGAGGGTCCCCGTACTGCCGGTACGGCGTGGGGCTCCGCGTGGGGCACCCAAACGGCCCGAGAAAACGGCGGCATGCCCCCCGGAGGAAGGGGCGCATGAAAGCGCCGGGCCCTCCGGTCCCTCCGCACCCGTCGCAGCCTCGCCCCTGACCAGGGCCGATACGCCCTTTCCGGCGACGTCCATTCCGTACGGCCGGACGGAGCCCTACGGCCGTACCGCACGGGAGGACGCGAGAGAAAGAGACGCGGCGGATGACTCCTTGCGGCAGCGCCTCGGGGCACTGCGCGAACTGGTCGGCCTCTCCCGTACGCGCCTGGACACACAGGTGCTCGCCGAGGCCGGGCGGGTGCTGGACGAGGCGGCGGCACGGCGCGGCCTGCCCAGCGCGTACACGACGGTGGCCCTCGCGGGCGCGACGGGCAGCGGAAAGTCGTCCCTCTTCAACGCCCTGACGGGGGACCAGCTCTCCGAGACGGGCATGCGCCGTCCGACCACGGCGGCACCGGTCGCCTGCACCTGGCAGGCCGAGGGCGTGGACGGCGCCGACGGGCTCCTCGACCGTCTCGGCATCGCCCCCCACGCACGGCACCGCAGGAACGACGCCGAACTCGGCGGCCTGGTGCTGCTCGACCTGCCGGACCACGATTCCGTCGCCCAGGGCCACCGTGAACAGGTCGACAGGATGCTGGAACTGGTGGACGCGGTGGTCTGGGTCGTCGACCCGGAGAAGTACGCGGACGCGGTGCTCCATGAGCGCTATCTCCGGCGCCTCGCGGGACACGCCGAGGTCACCTTCGTCGTCCTCAACCAGAAGGACCGGCTGACCGGCGACGCCGTGGACGCCGTACTGGACGATCTGCGGCGGCTGCTGGACGACGACGGCATGGCCCTCGGCGAGCACGGCGAACCGGGCGCGTGTGTCCTGTCGGCCTCGGCGCTCACCGGCGAGGGCGTCGCTGACCTCCGCGAGGAGCTGGGCGGCTTCGCCGCCTCCCGGCGCGCCGCCACGCTCCGGCTGACCGCCGACCTCGACGGCGCCATGGAGAGGCTGCGCCCCGTCTACGCGGAGCCGGGCCCCGGCGCCGTTCCGGACGCGTACGGCGATGTGCCGCCCCAGGGCCTCACCGACGAGGTCCGGGAGGACTTCGAGGACCGGCTCGCGCTCGCGGTCGGCGCCGCCGCGGTGGGGCAGGCGGCGGAACGCGCCTGGCTCCGCCACGCCGAGCGCGCCTCGGCCACCCCGTGGACCCATCTCCGCCGCTGGCAGGGGGAGCGGACGCGGGCGCGGGCCATTGCCAGGGGGTTGGCCCGTACGCCCGGTGCATCCGGTGCATCCGGCCCTTCCGGTGCATCGGGCCCGTCCGGCCTGTCCAGCTCCTCCGGCACGGACCTGCCGGGTTTCGCCGTGGAGACGCCCGTTCCGGCGGAGCCCGGTGCTCCGCGCCCCGTGGGTTCGGCCGCGCGGGCGACGCGCCCCGTGGTCGCACGGGCCGTACGGGAACTCGCCGGCCAGGCGTCGCGCGGACTGCCGGAGGCGTGGGCGCGGAACGTACGGGACACCACGCGGCGGGGCTCGGACGGGCTGCCCGAGGCGCTCGACGCGGTGATGCGGGACGAGAAGGGCGGGGGGCCGGGGGTGCCCCGCCTGCCGTGGCGGGGCGCCGTGGTCGCGGGGCAGGGGCTGCTGCTCGCGTTCCAGGTGCTGGGCGCCCTGTGGCTGGTGGCGGCCGTGCTCGGAATGGCTGGCGGAGCGTCGGCATGGCCGCTCGCGACGGCACTGGTCGCCGTCGGGGCGGCGGGCGGACCGCTCCTCGCGTGGCTCTGCATGGTCGCCGCTCGCGGCCCCGCGCGGGCGTTCGGGCAGGAGGAGGAGCGCAGGCTGCGACGGCTGGCGGCTGCCTGCGGGCGGTCGCGGGTGCTGGAGCCGGTGGCCGCAGAGCTGGTGCGCTACCGCGAGGTGCGCGAGCAGTACGCGATCGCGGCGGGGGTGGTGTCGGTCGCGGCGTCAGCGTCAGCGGCGGCGTCGGCGGTGCCGCCGGCATCGGCGCCGGTGGACGGCGCACTCACTCGTGCGGGTGACGGAGATTTCCACAGCTAGCCGGTCGTCCACAGAAATTCCTTGATCTCCGCCGGGTTCGGCGGAGCGGGGCAGTCTGGAATCTCCGCTGCGCACGGAGGCGGCGGAGATCCGGACGGAATCCCGGGCCGAGTGCCTGGCCCGGGCCGAGTGCCTGGTCCGGCCTGGTCCGGCCTGGTCCGGTCCGGAACCGGAATTTCTGACGACACGGCCCGCGGGGGTGGGCCGAGGGGGAGGCGAGTGGGGATGAACGAGTCCCATGTGACGGTGGTCGGCAATGTCGCGACACCGGTCGACTATCGGGTGGCGGCCTCAGGGGTGCCGGTGGCGCGCTTCCGGCTCGCGAGCACGGTGCGCCGCTTCGACCAGCAGAGCAGAAGCTGGGCCGACGCGTTCACGAGCTTTTTCACGGTGTGGGCGTGGCGCACCCTCGCGACGAACATCGCGTCGTCGGTGTCGCGCGGCGAGCCCGTCATCGTGCAGGGCCAGCTCCGGGTGCAGGAGAACGAGAGGGACGGGCGGCGCTATGTCTCCGCCGATCTGACGGCGTCCTCGGTGGGCCACGACCTCTCGCGGGGGACAACGGCCTTCGTCCGGGTATCGGCGGCGAAGCCGGGACTGACCGGAGTGACCGACAGGAACGGGTTCGCGCCCCACGAGATGGCGGCGAGCGGGGCCGCGGTGCCGGGCATGGGGGAGGGGGCGGAAGGAAGCGTTCCAGGTCAGGGGGGTGCGCCGTGATCATCCCAATCCGCCGGATTCGGTGATAACGATTCCGATGCGGAATGCTTGATGGACGGGGTTCGTGGGGACTGTGTTGCGTCTGCTCTCTACTATCCCTCGGGTACCGACGAGGTTTGGTAGCACGGGGGTTGAGAGCTTTGCGGCGGGAGATGCGGCTGTGACCGGCCGCCCGCCAAGAGGGGAAGACCATGACTTCTGCACGCGGACGGCTGACCGGCCGTCTGACCGCTGTCGCGGTGGCCTCCGGGCTGCTCGCCGCCGGAATGGCGGCCTGCGCGGGGACCGCCGTGGCCGGGGGCGTCCCCGAGCAGCGGGGCGGCGCCACCGCCACGCTCGACGGGCTGACGGCCTACGGTGACGCGGTCGTCCGCTCCGGCGGCGAGCGGCAGGAAGTCAGCGCCGGGCTCTTCGAGATGTCCGTCGAGGACGGCGGCACCCTCCAGACGTACGGCGTCGACATGCTCAACCCGGCGCAGGACCAGACGCGTTATCAGGAGTCGGACTGGAAGTCCTCGCCCCTGCACGGCAATCGGAACGCGGGCAAGATCCGCTGGATCGTCCAGCACTCCTATCCCCGGATGAACGATCTGGAGGCGCTGGCGAAGGCGGCGGGCGCCAAGAAGCTCACGGCGCGGACCGCGGCGGCGGGGACGCAGGTCGCGATATGGCGGTTCTCCGAGCGGGCGGCCCGTGGTGTCGAGGCGCCCCGGGTGGACGCGGTCGACCCGGCCGCCGAGCGCCTGGCCGACTTCCTGGTGAAGAAGGCCAGGAGCGCCGCCGAACCGAAGGCGTCCCTGGCGCTCGAACCCTCGGGGGTGTCCGGCAAGAGCGGTGGTCGGCTCGGGCCGGTGACCGTGCGGACGGACGCGCCCGGCGTCACCGTCACTCCCGGCCCGGACACCGGCTCGCAGGGTGTGCGGATCGTGGATGCGAAGGGCAAGCGGGTCGACTCCGCACGCGACGGCTCGCGTCTCTACTTCGACGTGCCCCGCGATGCCGAGCCGGGCGGCGCCTCGCTCACCGTGCAGGCGGCCACGAAGATCCCGGTGGGCCGGGTGTTCACCGGCGTGGGCGTGCGGGGGCGGAGCCAGGCCCAGATCCTGGCGGGATCGAGCCAGTCCACGGTCTCGGCCGAGGCGACGGCGGACTGGGCCGACAGCGGCGCCATACCCGCGGCGAACGCCACGGAGAACTGCGCGAAGGGCGGCGTCGACATCACCGTGGCGAACAAGGGGGACGCCTCCTTCCCGCTCCGGGTCGGCGGTCAGCGCGAGGACATAGCGGAGGGGAAGAGCGGGACGGTCACGGTGCCGGTGAAGGAGGACCAGCCGTACCGGATCCCGGTCCATGGGCCGCGGGGGTACGAGAAGACGTTCAGCGGCGTGCTCGACTGCGCGCCCGCCACGTCCCAGGGAGGGCTGGAGCAGCGGAGCGCCGCCGCCCCGGCGGAGCGGCCCGCGACGGTCGGAGGCGGCGGGCAGCGGCCGATGGGCGGTTCCACCGACCTCGCCCAGACGGGCAGCGGGAACACCTCGCTGATCGTCGGCGCGGCGCTCGCGTTCCTCGCGATAGGTGCCGCCACGATCGTCGCCGTCCGCCGTCGGGAGAGCTGACCGTCCACGCCGTCCGCCGTCGGGAGAGCTGACCGTCCACGCCGACCGCCGCCGGGAGAGCTGACCTCTCACGCCGACCGCCCGCCGGATCGCTGACCGTCTGCCGCCGGGGGAGTCGGCTGCCCGCAGGGGGGATGTCGCTCCCTGTGTGCGGTTGTTGACTCCCCGTGGTTCTCATCCGCCCCCGGCGGCGCGTGCGTCGGGGCCCCGGGCCGGGCGTGGGGGCGGGGCGGCGGAGGGGCGGGAGGTATCCCGTTTCCCGGTCAGGCGGGGCGTGCGGCAAGATGGGGTGCGTATGTCCATACGCGGCTCGGCTGTACAGCGATCCCCGCGGCGCGGCCGCTCATCAACACCTACAGATTGCCGGACGGTTCCTCTTGGCTGAGTACATCTACACCATGCGCAAGGCGCGCAAGGCGCACGGCGACAAGGTGATCCTCGACGACGTCACCTTGAGCTTCCTGCCCGGCGCGAAGATCGGTGTCGTGGGTCCCAACGGCGCCGGCAAGTCGACGGTGCTGAAGATCATGGCCGGGATCGAGCAGCCGTCCAACGGCGACGCCATGCTCGCGCCCGGGTACAGCGTCGGGATCCTGCTCCAGGAGCCCCCGCTGGACGAGTCGAAGACCGTGCTGGAGAACGTGCAGGACGGTGTCGCCGAGACCAAGCAGAAGCTCGACCGGTTCAACGAGATCGCCGAGCAGATGGCGACCGAGTACACGGACGAGCTGATGGAGGAGATGGGCAAGCTCCAGGAGCAGCTCGACCACTCCAACGCGTGGGACCTCGATTCCCAGCTCGAGCAGGCCATGGACGCCCTGGGCTGCCCGCCCGGCGACTGGCCCGTCACCAACCTCTCCGGCGGTGAGAAGCGCCGCGTCGCGCTCTGCAAGCTGCTGCTGGAGCAGCCCGACCTGCTGCTGCTCGACGAGCCCACCAACCACCTCGACGCCGAGTCGGTGAACTGGCTGGAGCAGCACCTCGCCCAGTACCCGGGCACCGTCGTGGCGATCACCCACGACCGGTACTTCCTGGACAACGTCGCGGGCTGGATCATGGAGCTGGACCGTGGCCGTGCCATCGGCTACGAGGGCAACTACTCCGTGTACCTGGAGAAGAAGCAGTCCCGCCTCAAGGTCGAGGGCCAGAAGGACGCCAAGCGCCAGAAGCGGCTCAAGGAAGAGCTGGACTGGGTCCGCTCCAACGCGAAGGGGCGCCAGGCCAAGTCCAAGGCGCGTCTGACGCGTTACGAGGAGATGGCCGCCGAGGCCGAGAAGACCCGGAAGCTGGACTTCGAGGAGATCCAGATCCCGCCGGGCCCGCGCCTGGGCAACGTCGTGGTGGAGGTCGAGAACCTCAGCAAGGCGTTCGGGGAGAAGGTGCTGATCGACGACCTGTCGTTCACCCTGCCGCGCAACGGCATCGTGGGCGTCATCGGGCCGAACGGCGCGGGCAAGACCACGCTGTTCAAGATGCTCCAGGGCCTGGAGAAGCCGGACTCCGGTGCCATCAAGGTCGGCGACACGGTCAAGATCTCCTACGTCGACCAGAGCCGGGAGAACATCGACCCGAAGAAGACGCTCTGGGCCGTCGTCTCCGACGAGCTGGACTACATCAACGTCGGCCAGGTCGAGATGCCCTCGCGGGCGTACGTGTCGGCGTTCGGCTTCAAGGGCCCGGACCAGCAGAAGCCCGCGGGCGTGCTCTCCGGCGGCGAGCGCAACCGGCTGAACCTCGCGCTCACCCTCAAGCAGGGCGGCAACCTGCTGCTTCTCGACGAGCCGACCAACGACCTCGACGTCGAGACCCTCTCCTCCCTGGAGAACGCGCTGCTCGACTTCCCGGGCTGCGCGGTGGTCGTCTCCCACGACCGCTGGTTCCTGGACCGCGTCGCGACGCACATCCTCGCGTACGAGGGCGACAGCAAGTGGTTCTGGTTCGAGGGCAACTTCGAGTCGTACGAGAAGAACAAGATCGAGCGCCTGGGCCCTGACGCCGCCCGACCGCACCGGGCGACCTACAAGAAGCTGACCCGGAGCTGAGCGGCGTGCGGTTCCGCTACCGATGCCCCCTGCGCTGGTCCGACATGGATGCCTTCGGGCACGTGAACAACGCGGTCTATCTGCGCTATCTCGAAGAGGCGCGGATCGACTTCACGTCGCGGCTGGCACGCCAGTCGGCGCCCTCGGCCTTCACCGGGGGCTCCGTCGTGGCGCGGCACGAGATCGACTATCTGCGCCCGCTGACGCATCAGCACGACCCGGTCACCATCGAGATGTGGGTGACCAAGCTGAGCGCCGCCTCGATCACCTTCGCGTACGAGATCAAGGACGCGGAGGCCGAGGCGGCGGGCGACGGGCGTGCGGGCGCGCCGTATGTGCGGGCCAGCACGATCGTCGTGCCGTACGACCTGGAGGAGGAGCGTCCCCGGCGGCTGACCGCCGAGGAGAAGTCCTTCCTGGAGGGGTACATCGATGACAGTCACCGCGGCTAGCGGGCTCGTCTTCGCCGATCCCGGGGAGGCGGCGGGGCTCGCCGCCTTCCTCGGGAGGCTGCTGCGCTGGGAGAAGAACGCGGCCGTCCGTATCCAGGCGGGCGACGGCGTGGCGGCCGTGTTCGCGAAGCCCGCGCGCTTCGAGGTGCTGGCCGTGCGTACGGGCAGGCTGCTGGAGCCGGTCGAGCTGGACGTCACCGTCTCCGCCGGTGAGCTGCTGGAGCGGATCGACGAGGAGCGCGAGACCGTCGCCGTGCCGGGCGCCGTGACCGGCCCGTCCTGGGCGGGGCTGCTGCCGCCGCGCGGCGGCTGGAGCGAGTTCGGGACGGTGCCGGTGGACGCGGTGCGTACGGTCGCGGCGGCAGCCGTCGGGGAGTTCCGCCAGCGGGCCGACAAGCTGCCGGAGGACCAGCGGACGCGCCCCGTGCTGGACGCGCTCGCCGAGGAGATCTGGTCCCGCCCGCTGGGCCGCACCGGGCTTCCGCTGCGCGCGGTGCACGCCGCGCACGCGCTGGGCTTCCTGCGCGGCGAGGAGCCGGTGAGCCTGCTGGAGGCGGGCGCCTGGAAGCGGCTGCGCACGCCGTACGGCTCCGTGCTGGTGCGCAGGGAAGGCACGGCGGGCACCGCGGGCGCGGGCCTGAGCGTCACGCCCGTCTAGCCGTCACCCTCGTCTAAGACCCCTCGTCCTCCGTCTCCGCCCCGGCCTCGTCGCCGGGGCGGACCTCTATGTGGTCCGGGCGGAGTTCCAGCAGGACGCGGTCGCGGATGGAGAGGGGCTCGGTGAACTCCGGGGGGAGCTGGAGCCGTCCGGAGCGGTCGATGGTGGTGTACTCGCGGCTGACCGTCGACTCCCCGCCGCCCTCGCCCCGTTCGGTCCTGCGCAGCGTCTCCGTGCTCGTACGGCCGTCGCGGATCGAGACCGTGCGGCTCACCTGCGAGGAGACGCCGTCGTCGTGGGTGACGACCAGGATCGTGGTGCCCAGCTCGGAGTTGGCGCGGCGCAGGGCGGCGAAGACCTGTTCGGCGGTGGCGGTGTCCAGTTCGCCGGTGGGCTCGTCGGCGAGGACGACGGACGGGTTGTTGGCGAGCGCGACCGCGATGGCCACGCGCTGCTGCTCGCCGCCCGAGAGCTGGGCCGGGCGGCGGTCGCGGGCGTCGGCCATGCCCAGCAGGTCGAGGAGTTCGAGGGCGCGGGCGCGCTCGGCCCGGCCCCTTCCCCACCGGCGCTCCCCGTTTGGGCCGCCGCGTAGCCGCATCGGCAGCGCGACGTTCTGCGCGGCCGTCAGATAGGGCAGCAGATTGCGCGAGGTGCGCTGCCAGATGAAGCCGACGGTCTCCCTGCGGTAGCGCAGCCGGGACTTGGCGTTCATCGACAGCAGGTCGTATCCGGCGACCGTGGCGCTGCCCGCCGACGGGGTGTCCAGGCCCGCGAGGATGTTGAGCAGCGTGGACTTGCCGCTGCCGGAGGCGCCCACCAGCGCCGTCAGCTCGCCCTCCCTGACCAGCAGGTCGAGGCCCTGGAGCGCCTGGACCTCCACGCCGTCGGTGCTGAAGATCCGGACCAGGCGGTCGCAGACGATCAGCGCGTCCTCGCCGTACGGGCGTTCGCGTGCGGCCTCGGCCGCCCGGCGCTCCAGGTCGGTCAGGCCGGCGCGGGCGGCGGGTCGGGCCTCGGAGGCGCCCCCGGCGGTGCGTACGGGATCGGTTCCGGTCGTCATCGCTGCTCCATGCGGAGGTCGTGGGTCCCTCGCCCCGCCAGTCTGGCCTGGACCAGCGCTCCGGCGACAGCCGGCGCCAGCAGGGCCAGCGGCGGCAGGACGAGCGAGACGGGGTCGGCGCTCAGCCGTACGGGCAGGTCGTCGGGTGTGCCCGCGAGCGCCGTGAGGTCGATTCCGGGTTCGAGGAGCGGCACCGTGGCCAGCCCCGTCAGCACCCCGGCGCACGCGGTCAGCGCGTACAGCGGCAGGCTCTCCAGCAGCAGCACCCCGCGGGCCTGCCGCCGGGGCAGGCCCAGGGTGCGCAGCCGGGAGAGCAGGGCGATGCGGTCGGGCGCGTTCTGGAGGAGCGACAGCAGCACGGCGAGCGCGCTGTACCCGGTGGCGGCCAGGACGGCGGCGGTGTAGAGGCGTTCGGCGCCCGACTGGAGGACGGTGTCGGCGAACCGGGCGCGCTCGTGGGAGCGGAGGGTCAGGGCACTGCGGTTGTCGCCGCGCAGACCGTTCTCGGCGTCGCTCCGCCGGACGAGCGCGCGCAGCGCGCCGGTATCCGGCGAGTCGCCGCTCACCAGCACCGTGTTGGGCGCGAGGAGGGCGGTGCCCCGCGCGTCCGGGTGGGCGCGCGCCACCGTCTCGCGCGAGAGCACCACGAACGCGCCGCTGAGCGCCGCCGGGGTCCGCTCGCGCGCGAGCGCGGCCCGTACGCGCAACTGGAAGCCCGGCAGCACCAGGTCGGCCGGTTCCCCGCCCATGCGCCGTTGCAGCCCCGGCGAGACCAGCGCGGGCACGGCGCCTGAGGCGGAATCGCCCCTGCCGCCGAGCGCCCGCGCGGGGAACGCGCCCTGGCCGGTGTCCCGTGCCAGGCGGCTGTACGAGTCGGCGTCGGCGAGGACGACGGTCACCCCCGCGTCGGCGCCCGTGAGTTCGGCCTCGCTGTTGAGGCGGAAGCCCGTCGCCTCGTCGACGCCGGGCAGTTCGCGGGCGCGGGCGGCGAGGGAGGCGGTCAGCTCGGCGTTCTCCGGGGCGGCGATGCGGGCGTCGGCGCCCACGGCGCGCAGCGCCGCGGTGTCCCGGCCGTGCGCGATGCCCGCCAGGACCGTGCCGCCGAACGAGGCGACCGTCAGCGCCACCAGCAGCGCGATCAGCGCCAGCCCCGACACGGCCGCCGACGGCGCACGCCCGGCGCGCGCCAGACCCAGGAACGCCACCGGGCCCGGACGCCGGTTCGCCGCCCGGCTCAGCAGCCGCAGCGGCAGCGGGTAGCAGCGCGACAGCAGCAGCGCGGCGGCGAGCGCGAGCAGCACGGGCGCCAGGGCGAGCAGCGCGTCGCCGTCCGAGGTGCCGCGCTGCCGTACGGCCACGACGGCGCCCACTACCAGGGCCAGCACGGTCAGTTCGACGACGGTGCGGCGGCGCGAGGGCCGGGCGCGCGTCACGTCCTCGCGCGCCGCCGTGACGCGCACGCGCCGCTGGCCGAGCGCCGCCCGCACCGGCAGCGCCAGCGCGGCGACGGCGGTGGCGGCAGCGGCCGCCAGCAGCGCGGAGCCGACGCGCGTCCCGTCGGTGACCAGCAGCGCGAGCCCGGCGCCGAGGGCACCGGCGGGCACGGCGACGCTCGCGGTCTCGGCGAGCAGTCGTCCCGCGAGGCCCCGGAGCGAGGCGCCGCGCGAGCGCAACAGGACGCACTCCTCCCGCCGCCGTTCCGCCGCGAGCACCCCGGCCAGCAGCAGCACGGTGCCGCCCGTCGTGGCCAGCCCCAGCCCGGCGATCAGCAGCAGCGGTGAGATCGCGTCCTGCTCGTGCCGGAACGCGCCGAACGTCTCCGACAGCCCCGCGTCGAAGGTGATCGTGCCGACGCCCGCGCGGTCCTGGAGCCGGGTGGCCCCGGCCCCGTCGGCCAGCGCCGTCAGCTCCCGCTGGATGCCGGGGACCTGGTGGGCACGCAGGGATCCGCGGACGACGGGGTAGTGCCAGAAGAGTTCGGCCCCGTCGCGCAGATCGAGCAGCGCGGGGGTGGTGCGCGGGGAGATGTACGCGGTGAAGTGCCAGTACTTCTTCGGGGAGCCGCCCATCTGCGGGACGGTGACCAGGGTGGGCCGGGCCATGCTCTCCTCGGCGTTCCAGAAGGCGCTGCCGCGCACCTCCTGCCGGGTGCCGCGCGGCGTGACGATCCCGGTCACCTCGACGGTCGTGTGCCCGAAGCCGGACGGGAGGCGGAACGAGTCGCCGGGCCGGAGCTTCATCGTGCGCGCCGTCGCCGCGCTGACGGCCGCCTGGACGCGGCG
Organism: Streptomyces albiaxialis; assembly: GCF_039530985.1. Classification (NCBI taxonomy): domain Bacteria; kingdom Bacillati; phylum Actinomycetota; class Actinomycetes; order Kitasatosporales; family Streptomycetaceae; genus Streptomyces; species Streptomyces albiaxialis. The sequence continues at coordinate 691,949 of NZ_BAAAPE010000013.1, read as the reverse complement.
CTTCCCCTCCGCGCCGCGCGTCCTCCCGTCCGGCAGCCTGCCCTCGGTCACCCTGGCCCGCTCGCCGAGCCCCGCCTGCGCGACCAGCGTCGCCTTCGGGTCCAGGTCGCGGGAGGGGCGGGGGAGGCCCGGGGTGTCGGAGTCCGCGGGGCTGGCGTTGTGCACGCCGTACGCCGCGTCCGTACGGTCCACCCGCAGCGGAGGCTTCACGGCGTCCGCCACCGCCCGTTCGGCGGCGCGGACGGAGCCGGGGCTCAGCAGCTCGCGCAGCTCTCCGGGGCTGCCCGCGCCGGAGTCGGCGACGGTCGTCGCGCTCAGCAGCCGGTCGCCCGGGCGGGCCCGGTCCAGCGCCGCGGCGAGCGCGTCGTCGGCGGAGGCGTCCACGGCGCGCGGCAGCGCGGCGGCGACGAACGCGGTGACGAGCACGAGCGCGCCGAACGCCGCCGCCCCGCCGGGCGCCGCCCGCCACCGCGCCCGCAGCCACCAGGGGGCCAACCATCGGAGGGCGAGCCGGCTCATATCCGGCACCCCCTGTCCGGGGCGACGGCTCCGGCCGTTCCGGCCGCTGTCGCGCTTCCGGCAGCCGCGCCGGGCGCCTCGCCGGCGCGGGCGCGCCGGGGCGTGCGTGCCCCCGTGAGGTCGCCGCGTCGGTGCGCGGGCAGTTGGTGCGCGGCGAGTCGGTGGGCGAGCTGTCGGTGTGCGGGCAGTCGTTGTACGGCCTGGCGGCGTACGGCCGGTCGGTGTGTGGGCAGGGGCACGGGTCAGTCACCGCCTTCCGTGCGGAGGGCCTCGACGGGGTCCGTGCGGTGGAACGCGGTGGCCGTGACCACGACGAGGGGAACCGCCACCACCGCGGCGAGCAGCAGCGCCAGCCGCCCCGGCGGCAGCGTCACCAGCAGGTCCGGCACCGGGCGGGTGGCGTCCTGGGTGAGGACGATCAGCGGCACCACGAGCCGCGTCAGCAGTACGCCGAGGGCGAGCCCGAGTGCCAGGGACAGCGCCACCAGCAGGCCCTGCTCGGCGGCGAGGGCCTGGGCGAGGCGGCGGCGGGAAGCGCCGAGGGCCCGCAGCACCGCGAACTCGCCCGCGCGTTCGCGTGCGGCGCCCGCCGTGCTGACCGCGAAGCCCGTCGCCGCCAGCGCGGCTGCGGCCAGGGTGATGGCCGTCAGGGCGCTGCGCGGGCCCGCGCCGAGGGGGTCGTCCCGCAGGGCGGAGGCCAGTTCGTCGCGGACCCGGACGCTGTCCACGGCCGGGTCGGCCCGCAGTTCCCGCGCGATGTCATCGGCGGCGCCGGGCCGCGTGGACAGCCACCAACTGTCGGGGATCAGCGGATCGTCGTCCCCGTCCAGCAGCGCCCGGTCCAGCGCCGCCAGGTCGAACAGCAGCGCGCCCGCGTCCCGCGCGCCGCCCGGCGGGTGTCCGACGGTGGGGAGTTCGCGTACGGAGCCCGCGATACGGGCGGTCAGGTCGGCTCCGGAGAGCTGGACCTTGACGCGGTCGCCGACCTTCGCGCCGGTTGTCCGCAGATAGGCGTCCGTCGCGACGGCGGACAGCGCCGGAGCCCGGCCCCGAGAGGTGCCGGGGGCGCCGGGGGACGCGGCCTGCGCGCCCTCCGCGACGAAGTCGAGCGAGACGAGGACCGGGTCCGCGGGCGGGGGAGGCGCGGGCGCGGAGCCCGTCGCGTAGCGGAACTCCAACTGCCGCTTGCCGTCCGGCACCTGGCCGGTGCCCGCGCGGGGCTTGTCGTACGGGCCCTTGCCGAGGACGTTGAGGGGGTCGTCGGCGCGGTACGTGCCGCGCCAGCGCGAGCCGGGCGGGGTCTTCACGGGCCGCGCCGTGCCGTTCCGGTCCACGGCGCGCAGGGAGATGACGGACAGCCGCCGCTCGCCCGCGCGTTCGGGCGCGGGGTAGGAGATGTTGAGCCGGGTGAGGCGCAGCGGTCCTGCGGGGGCGCCGCCGGGGGTCGCGGGCCGCGCGGTGAGGGTGTGCTCCTTCCCGTCGGCGGGGACCCCGCCCAGGATGAGGCGGTACGGGATCCCGTACCGGTCCTCCAGGGTGACCGCCACGGTGCCCTCGGCATCGTCCGAGCCCTCGGCGTCGTCCGCGTCCTTGGATCCCTTCCGTTCGGAATCCTCGTCCGATACGCCAGGTACGTCCGATACATCCGGTACGTCCACGCGGACGCCGAGCCGCAGTGCACGGGTGTGTTCGGGCAGGACGATGCCCGCGCGGTCCTTTCCGGCGCCGTGGCGGCCCGGCCCCGCCAGGGGGCGCAGGAGCCGGGGCAGCGGCTCGTCCGCGAGGTCGCCGCGCAGCCGCATCAGGCCGTCGCCCGCGGCGCGCGTGTCCGTGGCGAGGATCCGCACGGTGCGGTCGCCCTGCGCCGTGACCTCCGAGCGGGCCACGGGCGCGACCGCCGTGACGCCGTCCATCCGGTCGTAGAGCCCGCCGAGGCCGAGCGCGCCCGCCGAGGTGCCCTCGACGGCCACGTCGGCGCCCGTACGGAAGTCCGCCTGGTCGCCCTGCGAGCGGTCCCAGCTCGCGCCCTGGCCGACCGCGAACACGCCCGTCGCCACGGCGAGGACGAGCAGCAGCGCGGGCGCCGCGCCGCGCAGCGGGCGGCGGCTGAGCTGCCAGCCCGCGAGGGCCGCCGCGAGGCCCCGGCCGCGCGTCGCGCGGCGCTCGCCGAGGCGGGCGACGAGGGGGAGCAGCCGCAGCACCAGCACGGTCCCGGCCAGCAGCGCCAGTGCGGGCGCCGCGACGAGTACGGGGTCGATGCCGAGGGCGCCGCCGATGTCGTCCCCGGCGCGACCGCGACCGCCACCGTCGCCACCGCCGCTGAGCACGCCGGAGCCGTCGGCGCGGCGCTCCAACTGCCAGTACGCGACGGCCGCGAGGCCGATCAGCGCGAGGTCGGCGCCGCCGCGCAGCACCGTCGCGGCGCCCCGGCGGCGGCGCGAGGCGGTGCCCCCGCCGTCCGTGGCCCCCATGGCGCCCGCGGCGCTCGGGCCGCCGCCGTGCTCCGGGTCGCCCGCGCCCGCGCCGCCGCGCCGCCGCAGCATGGGCAGCACGAGGACCGCCGCGCAGCCCAGCGCGGTGAGCGCCGCGACCCACCAGCTCCCGGCGGGCAGCCGTACGACGGGCTCGACGCCCGCGCGGGCGAGCGCCCCGTGCCCGGTCAACTGCCGTACGGCGGGCTCCGCGAGGAGCGGCGCGACGAGCGCGGCGGGCAGCGCCAGCAGCAGCGCCTCCAGCGCGGAGAGCGCGCATACCCGCGTGCGCGAGGCGCCGCGCGCCCGCAGCAGCGCGGTCTCGCCCTCGCGCTCGGCGGCCAGGAGCTGTGCGACGAGCAGCAGCGCGAGTCCCGTCAGCAGGACGAGCTGGAGCCCGGCGATCAGCAGCGTGGACCGGGTGACGAGCAGCGTGCGGTCCAAGGAGTCCAGCAGCTTGGGGAGTTCGCTGGTGGCGACGGCGCCCGAGGTGCCGTCGCCGCGGCCGAAGGAGGCCACCGCGCCCTTGACGTGCTCGCGCAGCTCGTCGACGCGTCCGGCGGTCAGCCCGGAGAAGTCCGCCCGGGCCTGCCAGCGCGCCTCCGCCGGAACGGGCGCTCCCGCTTCCGCAGCCTCGCGCCCGGCCCCCTCGGCGAAGCCCCCGTCGGGCAGGACGAGCGGCCCGTATGTCGTGTAGTCGAGGGTCTGGATCCCCTGCCCCTTGAGCGGGTCGAGGCGCCAGTAGGGCGAGCCGGGGGTGCGGGGCGCGTAGACACCGGTGACCTTGACGCGTACGGGCGGCGGGCCGCTCAGTCTGCTGGTGACGCGGAAGGTGTCGCCGGGCTTCAGCTTCAGCCGTCTCGCGGCCGGTTCGGGCACGGCGACCTCGACGGGGCCCGAACCGCGTGCCGTCGAGGGCCAGTTCCCGGCGGTCATCCGGACGCGGTCGCGGTCGAGCGAGGCGAAGCGGGTGAGGTCGGCGTCCTTGCCGCCCCCGCCCCCGCCCCCGCCCCCGCCCCCGCCCTCGTCCCCGCCCCCGGCATCGGCGGGGCGCAGCGCGCGCGGCAGCGCGTACGAGCCCGAACTGGTGCTCCCGGAGACCCGGGCCGACAGCCCGCCGAACGACCGGAGCGCGGCCTTCCGTACGGCCTTGTCGGTGCGCTCCCTGTCCTCGGGGGTGACGTCGGAGCGGACGTCGAGGACCGTGCGCGGCGCCGACTGGTGCTGGAGCGCCCGGCGCAGGCCCGCGTCGCCGATCGCGGAGGAGAAGGCGGTGAGCGCGGCGAGGACGGAGGTGGCGAGGACGACCGCCAGCAGCGCGGCGGCGACCAGCAGCAGGTGCGCGCGCACCCGCAGCAGTACGAAGCCCGTCAACCCTTTCCCCCGTTCCCCCTGTTCCTCGCGCCGTCACCGGCGCGCTCCTGCGACGGGCCGGTCGGTGCCCGGAGGGGGTCGGCGGCGGGGCGGTCCCTCAGTCCGCGGAGTTGACCATAGACCCGGCCGCGTACACCAGGTAGTCCCAGAGTCGGACTTCTTGGGCCTCGGGCAGCTCCAGGCTCTCCACCGCGTCCCGCATGTGCCGGAGCCAGGCGTCGTGCGCCGCGCGGTCCACCTTGAACGGGACGTGGCGCATCCGCAGCCGCGGGTGGCCGCGCTGGTCGCTGTACGTCCGGGGCCCGCCCCAGTACTGCATCAGGAAGAGCGCGAGCCGCTCCTCGGCGGGCCCGAGGTCCTCCTCCGGGTACATGGGCCGGAGCAGGGGGTCCTCGGCGACGCCCTGGTAGAAGCGGTGCACGAGCCGTCGAAAGGTGTCCTCGCCGCCGACCTGCTCGTAGAAGGTCTGCGTCTCCAGGCTGCCGCGCGGAATCTCCATCACCGTTCCATGGTCGCAGATGCCCGGCGGAGGACTCCGGGCCTAGGACCGGCCGGGCGGCCCGCCGGGATCACGCCGCGTCCCAGCGGAAGAGGCGCGAGGCGAGGAACGAGACCACCGCGGCGAAGAGCAGCAGCCCGCCCATCACCGGCAGCGCCGCGCCCCAGCCCTCGCCCCGGCTCAGCACGTCCTGCATGGCCTGCGAGAGGTGCTTGAGCGGCAGGAACTCCGAGACGGTGCGCACCCAGGAGGGCGCCGCGTCGAGGGGGAAGAACGCGCCGGAGAGGAAGGCCATCGGCAGGATGATGATCTGGGCCAGCCCGTTGGCGGCCTCCTCGGACTTCGCCCAGGAGCCGACGAGCAGGCCGATCGACATGAACGCGAGCGTGCCGCAGGCGATCAGCGGCAGGCACAGCCACCAGTGGCCGGTCAGCTCCAGGCCGTAATACGGGAGCAGCGCGACGCCCAGGAAGATCGCCGTCTGCGCGAAGGCCATGGCCAGGTTCACACCGACCCGGGCGCCGATCACCGCGCCCGGCCCGATGGGCGCGAGCCACAGGCGGCGCAGGATGCGCTTCTTGCGCCAGCTCACGAGGTTGAACGAGGAGCCGAAGACACCGCCCATCGCGACCGCCCAGCCCAGCAGGCCCGGGGTGAGGTACTGGATGGGCTTGGTCGACTGGTCCTCCAGCGTCGCCGTCGTCAGCCGGTAGGCGGGCGGCTGGCCCGTGGCGCGCTGGTTGGCCTGCTGGACGAGGGAGTCGAGCACGCCCCGTACGTTGCCCGAGCGGGTCTGGTCGGCGGCCGAGTAGCGCAGCTCGACCTTGCCGTTGCCGCGCTGGAAGACGGCCGCGTCGGTGTCGCCCTTGCGGACCTCCTCCAGGGCCTCCTCGCGGGCGGCGGCCGAGCCGTCCGTCTTCTCGATCTTCAGGACCTCGCGCAGCCCCTCGCGCTCCTTGGCGGGGATGCTGTCCAGCACCTTCACGTCGCCGACCTGCGTGATCTCGGCCTGCGGGGTGCTCTGGTCCTTGAAGAGGGCGCCGAAGAGGAGGAGGAACATCAGCGGGAAGACCAGCGTGAAGAAGACGGCCGCCCGGTCGCGCAGCAGCCCCTTCGTCATCGCGGCCGAAAGGCTCCAGAAGGGTCCCATTCGTCTCATTCCCGGTACTCCCGCCCCGTGAGCTGCAGGAACACGTCCTCCAGCGAGTCGGCCCCCAGCTCCTCGATCAGCTCGCGCGGCGGGCCGACGCGCAGCACGCGGCCGTGGTCCATCACGGCGACCCGGTCGCACAGCGTCTCGGCCTCGTCCATGTAGTGCGTGGTGAGGACGACGGTGCGGCCCTCGGCGTTGATCTGCCGCAGCAGGTCCCACAGATTGCGGCGGGCCTGCGGGTCGAGGCCGGTCGTCGGCTCGTCCAGGAAGACGAGTTCGGGGTCGTGGACGAGCGCGCAGGCGATGGAGAGCCGCTGGGCCTGGCCGCCGGAGAGCTTGTCGTCGCGGACGTCCGCCTTCTCGGTCAGGCCGACGCGCTCCAGCATCGCGTCGGCGCGCTCCTCGGGGATGCCGTAGAGCGCGGCGAAGGTGCGGATCTGCTCGCGCGCGGTCAGCTTCTCGAAGAACGCCGAGGCCTGGAGCTGGACGCCCATGCGGCGCAGCAGCGACCGGTCGCGGGGCCAGGAGGGGAGCCCCAGGACGCGGGCCTCGCCCTCGTCGGGTTCCCGGAGCCCCTCGATGATCTCCAGGGTGGTGGTCTTGCCTGCCCCGTTCGGCCCGAGGATTCCGTAGAACTCGCCGCTCTCCACGGTGAGGGAGACGCCGTCGACGGCCTGGGTCCCTCCGTAGCGTTTGCGCAGCCCCTCGGCCATGATCGCGTTCTCGGCCATGGGGAGACCGTAATCACGGGACATCTCGTTCCGGTCTCGCGTGATCACTTTTTTGCCCTCACATTGGAAATATGGGTGCACCTTGTGATCTCGTCCGGGAGATCGTGGCCGGCGGGGCGCTCAGCGACCCCGCGTGGCGCGCGGCCTTCGCCGAGGTGCCCCGCGAGCTGTTCGTGCCGTTCTATTACGCGGCGGCGAGGGACGGCGGGTACGAGCGGCTGTGGCGCGACGACCCCGATCCGGAGCGCCGGGCGCGCTGGCGGGAGGGGGTCTACACGGACCAGCCGCTGGCCACCCGCATCCGGGACGGCGAGCTGATCTCCTCCAGCAGCCAGCCCTCTCTGATGGCGCGGATGCTGGAGTACCTCCGGGTCGAGGACGGCATGACCGTCCTGGAGATCGGCACGGGGCCCGGCTACAACGCCGCGCTGCTCTGCCACCGCCTCGGCGACTCCCGCGTCACCACCGTCGACCTCGACCCCGACATCACCGACGCGGCCCGCGCCCACCTGGCGGCGGCGGGCCGCCGGCCCCGGGTGATCACCGGGGACGGCGCCCGGGGCTGCCCCGCGCACGCGCCGTACGACCGGATCATCGCGACCTGCGCCCTGCCGTCCGTACCGCCCGCGTGGCTCGCGCAGTGCGCCAAGGACGCGCTGATCCTCGCGCCGCTGGCCACGGGGCTGCTGGCGCTGCGCGTGGGCGGGGAGGCCGCCGCTTCGGGGCACGGAGAGACCGCCTCCGCAGAGCGCGGGCACGCGGAGGACACAGCCCCGGAGCGCGAAGAGGCCGCCGCCTCGGGCCACTTCACGCCGACCCCCGCCTACTTCGTGCCGCTGCGCGGCGGCACCCCCGCGCCGCCGCCCCCGCCCCCGGCGACGCCCGGGGTGCCCGGGCACGCCCGCCGGGACGACAGCTTCCGCTTCCTCCTCGCGGTCTCCGGGGGCCGGTTGGAGCCCGAGGAGGCCTACGCCCTGTGGCACCGGGAGGGCCGCCCGGGACGCGAGCGGTACGGGGTCACCGTGGCGGACGGCCGGCAGTGGGCCTGGCTGGACGACCCGTACGGCCCGTACGCCTGGCCACTGGGCGGTACGGGCGGGACGGCCGTGGGAACCGCGGACCCGTCCGGTGCGTGATGGAGGGCGTACGCTCTGGTCGCGATCCGAACAAGATCCCAGCCAAAGCCGTGTGGTTGCCGCTCCCTGCGGCCATACTGCTGGCCAAGGCTCGGTTCCCGGCGTGAGACCACACGGAGGGCACATCGGGGAGGGCCCATGCCAGCGACCCAGGGGGAGGTCTCCAAGCCGTGACACAGCCGCCGACTGCGCCACCGGCGCCACCGACGCCTCCCGCCTCCCCGGCACCGGCTCCGCCACCGGCCCCCGCCGCCGCCTCAGGGCCCGCGACGGCTCCCCGGCGCACCGCCTGGGCCGAGGGCGTCCACCGAATACGGGGCGCCGTCCTCACGGAGCCCGGCAGACTCAGGACCATCGGCGCGGCCTTGGCCGCGCTCGTCGTGCTGTTCGGGGGCGTGACGGCCTGGCAGGTCTCCGACCGTCGGTCGTCCGCCGACGCCGTGGTCGACCACAGCCAGCCGCTGAGCGCCGCCGCGGCCCGCGTCTACCGCTCGCTGGCCGACGCCGACACCTCGGCCTCCAGCGGCTTCCTCGCGGGCGGCGACGAGCCGCACCACGTGCGCGAGCGGTACGAGAAGGACATCCGCCAGGCGTCCGAGCTGCTCGTCAACGCCGCGGCCAGTTCCAAGAGCTCCGAGAGCGCCCAGAAGCAGATCGCGATACTCAACCGCGGACTGCCGCGCTACACGGGCCTCGTGGAGTCGGCCCGCGCCAACAACCGCCAGGGACTGCCCCTCGGCGGCGCCTATCTGCGCTACGCCAACCAGGAGATGCGCGGCGAACTCCTCCCGGCGGCCCGCAAGCTCTACACGGCGGAGACCGCGCGGCTCGGCGGCGACTACGAGGACGCGAAGTCCTGGCCGTTCCTCGCGATCGGCGCCGGGGTGCTCGCGCTGGGCGGCCTCGTCTGGGCCCAGCGCCGCAACTTCCGCCGCACCAACCGGGTGTTCAACCCGGGCCTGCTCGCCGCCACCGCCGCCACGCTCGCCGTCATGGTGTGGCTGACCGGCGGCCACGCCATGGCTCGCGCCGGGCTCGCCGAGTCCGACGAGAAGGGGGCACGCTCCCTCCAGGCGCTCAACGAGGCGTGGATCGGGGCCCTCCAGGCGCGCGGCGACGAGAACATGACGCTGGTCGCGCGCGGCGGCGGAGCCGCGTACGAGAAGAGCTACAAGAAGCAGATGGCCGACGTCGCCGGGGACGGCCGCGGCTCCGGCAGGGGCGCGGGCGGCCAGCTCGACGACGCGCTCGCGATGGCCGACGACGGCGCCGGGCGGAAGGCCGTCGAGGACGCGAAGGGCGCCGTCGACACCTGGCGGAAGCAGCACGCCGACGCCCGCCGCATGGACGACCGCGGCGAGTACGACAAGGCCGTCACCAAGGTCATCGGCGCCGAGGACAGCACGGGCCGGAGCTTCGACGAGGTCGACGACAGCCTGGGCGTGGCCAGCGCCCATGAGCAGAAGCAGTTCGAGAAGGCGGCCGACGACGGGCGCGGCTGGTTCGACGGCCTCGGCATCGGCGCCCTGGTGCTCGCGCTCGTGGGCGCGGCCGTGGCGATCTGGGGAATCGGACGCAGGCTCGCGGAGTACAGGTGAGGGGGGAGACAGCCATGGGAAGCGCAGAGCACACCGATGAGCGCCGTCGGCGTCGGCGCCCGTACGGATCCGGCCGTCGCCGGCCGGGCAGGCCCGCCGCCGTCGCCGCGAGCGGGCTCGCGGTCGTCGGCGCGGTGCTGGTCTCCACCGTGCTGTCGGCGGGCGACTCCGGCGGCGCCTCGCCGGAACCGTCCTCGCCGCACCGGAAGGGCGCCGCACCCGCCGCCGCACCGGCCGCGCCCGCCGCGCCCGCGGCCCCGTTCAAGCCCGAGACGTGCGACGACGGCAAGCCCGCCGCCGCGAGCCTGCGGCCCGACGGCGACGACGGGAAGGCCGTCAAGGAGATCAAGAAGAAGGGCAAGCTCGTCGTCGGCGTCGACCAGAACAGCTTCCGCTGGGGCTTCCGCGACCCCACGACCGGCAAGCTGGAGGGCTTCGACATCGACCTGGCCCGCGCCATCGCCGAGGACCTGCTGGGCGGCGACGACAGGGACGGCAAGCTGACGTTCAAGACGATCCCCACGGACCAGCGCATCCCCGCGCTGCGCGACCGCAAGGTGGACATGGTCGTGCGCACCATGACCATCGACTGCGAGCGCAAGCTCCAGGTGAACTTCTCCACCGCCTACTTCGAGGCGGGCCAGCAGCTCCTGGTGCCGAAGAAGCGCGCGAAGGTCAAGGGCTTCGACAAGAGCATGCGCGGCAAGAAGGTCTGCTACGCCTCGGGTTCGACCGCCGAGCAGCTCATGACCTCGGGCCGCTACGAGAAGCTGGGCGCCGAGCCCGTCGTCGTCCCCAACCAGCTCGACTGCCTGGTCAGGCTCCAGCTCGGCGAGGCCGACGCGACCGTCACCGACAGCGCGCTGGGTGCCGGACAGGCCGCGCAGGACCCCTCGGTCGAGCTGATCGGCAAGCCGGTCACCACCGAGCCGTACGGCATCGCGATGAACCTGGACGACGAGGACCTGGTGCGCAGGGTCAACAAGGTGCTCGGCGAGTTCCGCAAGGACCAGTGGCGCGACTCGTACGACAAGTGGCTGAAAGGGAACCTGGGGGGTACGAAGGACGAGGACACGCCTCCCAAGCCCGTCTACCGGGACTGAGACGCCCGTAACAGGACTGACAGGACTGAACGGGCGGCGCTGAGGGAAGCGAACGGTCCGAGCGTTCGTACGAGAGAACAGCGAGGTGATCGATGGGGCCCGCGGGACCCACCGGACCGGTGATGAGCCGGGAGGAGGCCGATCGTGCTCTGGAGCGGCTGGACGCCGAGCACGAGGCGGTCGAGTCGTCGCTGCTCGCCCTCCAGGACCACGCGGGGCGCAGGCTGCTGGAGGGCGCCCAGCTCTCCGGCGTCACCGCGCACCGCTGGGCGCAGGCCGAGGCGGCCATCACCCTGCTGTGGAACGGGTTCGAGACCTACTCCCGCACCCTGGAGTCGGCACGCGAGCTGCGGGCCAGGCGCCGCTGGCCCAGCCGGGACGACCTGACCGAGCTGACCCGGCTGCTGCGCGGCACCCTGACCGTCTCCGGCGGCCTGACGGGCGTCGCGGCCGGAGCGCAGGGCATGAGCCTGACCGAGGGGCCGCGGCTGGCCCAGGAGCTGACGCTCGGCCAGCTCGTCGAGCGGATGAACGAGTGGTACGCGCAGGCGCTGGACGTCGTCGCCGCCGCCGACTCCGTCTGGTCCGCGCTGCCCGCCCGGATCGACCTGCTCGCCGCCGAGCTGCAGCGTGTCCGCTCGCTGGCGCACTCGGTGGGCGTCCGCCCCGGCGAGCACCCGGCGGGCGACGACCTGGAGCGCACCACCGCGGAACTGACCGCGCTGCGCGCCGAGGTGGTCGCCGACCCGCTGGCCTTCTGGGCGTCCACCGGCGGCAGCAGCGCCCCGGGCGGCGGACGCCCGGACACCACGCGGTACGACGCGGCGGCGCGCGCCCTGGAGGAGGTGCGCCGCGAGATCGACGCGGTGCTGACCGTGCGGCAGGACGCGGAGCAGCGGCTGATGAAGCTGCGCGATCTGCTGACCCGCGCGGACCGTACGCTCGCCGAGGCGCGGTCCGCGCGCGGCGAGGTCCTGGCGAAGATCGCCGCGTCCGAGGTGCCCGCGGTCAGCGGCCCGCCCACGGTGCTCCAGGAGCAGTTGGCGACCGCCGCCGAGTACCGGCGGCACGCGCAGTGGCACCGGCTCTCGCCGCTGCTGGAGAGCCTGGAGCGGCGCGCCGAGGACGAACTGGAGCGCGCCCGTGCCCAGTTGTCCGCCGTCACGGCCCCGCTCGCGGTCCGCGCGGAGCTGCGCGGGAGGCTGGACGCGTACAAGGCGAAGGTCGCCCAGCACGGCATGGCGGAGGACCGGATGCTGATCGAGCGGTACGACGTGGCGCGCCGCATGCTGTGGAGCGCGCCCTGCGACCTGCGCGCGGCGGAGGACGCGGTGCTCCGCTACCAGCAGGCGGCACGGGAGGTGCTGGTGCCGGGCCAGCGGCAGACCGGCGCGGAGACGCAGTGAACGAGGGGCGAGGGGGCCACAGGCCGTGAGCGAGCAGTCGAGTGTGCTGAACAAGCCGTGCCAGCGGCCCCAGTGCGAGGGCACGTACGAGGACATGGGCGGCGGCGAGCTGTACTGCGACACCTGCGGGCTCGCCCCGGTCGTCGCGCCGGGCGGCATGCTCGGTGCCGCGCCGACCGGGATGACGAGCGCGGGGCGCGACAGCCGCTCCTCGGGCTCGACCGGGTCCACGCGGACCGGTTCCTCGTCCTCGCGCGCCTCCTCGCGCTCGCAGTCCTCGCGCCGCTCGGTCTCCGGGCGGCTCTCCCGGAACCTGTCCGGGCGCACCTCGGCCCGCTCGGTCTCGGTGCGCAGCGGCCGTTCGACGGCGGGCTCCTCCTCGCGCGGCAGGCTGGGCGCGGGGCTCGTGCAGATACCGGACGTGCCCAAGCCCGACCCGGCGTCGGTCGTGCTGGAGAACCCCGAGGTCCCCGAGCGGAAGCGGTTCTGCTCCAGCAGCGAGTGCGGCGCGCCCGTCGGCCGTTCGCGGGGGAGCAGGACGGGGCGTACGGAGGGCTTCTGCACCAAGTGCGGGCACCCGTACTCGTTCGTGCCGAAGCTGGACCGGGGCGACATCGTGCACGGCCAGTACGAGGTCGCGGGCTGCCTCGCGCACGGCGGGCTCGGCTGGGTGTACCTCGCCGTGGACCGCGCGGTCTCCGACCGCTGGGTGGTGCTCAAGGGCCTGCTCGACACGGGCGACGAGGACGCGATGGCGGCGGCCATAGCCGAACGGCGGTTCCTCGCGGAGATCGAGCACTCCAACATCGTCCGCATCTACAACTTCGTCGAGCACCTCGACCAGCGCACCGGCAGCCTCGACGGCTACATCGTCATGGAGTACGTCGGCGGCAAGTCCCTCAAGGAGATCGCCAACGGCCGCCGTACCCCGGACGGCAAGCGCGACCCGCTGCCGGTCGAGCAGGCGTGCGCGTACGGCATCGAGGCGCTGGAGGCCCTCGGCCACCTGCACAGCCGCAACCTGCTCTACTGCGACTTCAAGGTCGACAACGCCATCCAGCAGGACGACCAGCTCAAGCTGATCGACATGGGCGCGGTGCGCCGGATGGACGACGACGACAGCGCGATCTACGGGACGGTCGGCTACCAGGCGCCCGAGGTCGCCGAGGAGGGCGCCTCCGTCGCCTCCGACCTCTACACGGTCGCGCGGACGCTCGCCGTCCTCACCTTCGACTTCCAGGGCTACACGAACGTCTTCGTCGACTCCCTGCCCGACCCCGAGAACATCGAGGTCTTCCAGAAGTACGAGTCCTTCTACCGCCTCCTGGTGCGCGCGACGGACCCCGACCCGCAGCGCAGGTTCGCCTCGGCGCAGGAGATGGCCGAGCAGCTCCTGGGCGTGCTGCGGGAGGTCGTCGCGCTCCAGACGGGGCGGCCGAGGCCCGCGATGTCCACCCTGTTCGGGCCGGAGCTGCGCGTCGTGGACACGCAGTTGCTCGCCCATGTGACGGGCGACACCTCGCTGCTGGGCGCCCGCCGGACCGCGCCGGGCCGCAAGCGGGGCAAGGGGGCCGGCTCCCCGGCGGCCCTCCCCGCCCCGCCCGCACCCCCCGCGATCCCGGCCCAGCGGGCTCAGGAGGCCCCGGCGGCCCAGGAGGCAGCCCCCGCCACCACGCTGATGGCGCAGAGCGCCAACGGCGGCCCGCACGGCGCGTTCGGCACCACCCCCGCGCACGTACGGCTGCCGGGGCGGCCCGACGGCGGCACGCCCGCCGCCCAGGAGGCCGCGGGCGCCGTCGCGCTCGTACCGTTCCAGGCGCGGCCCACCGCGATGGCGCTGCCCGTGCCGCGCGTGGACCCGTCCGACCCCAACGCGGGCTTCCTCGCGGGCCTGATGGCCTCGGCGCCCGCCGATCTGCTGGCCGCGCTGGAGGGCGCGCCCACCGACTCCGTCGAGCGGCGGCTGCGCGAGCTGCGCGCCCTGCTGGAGATGGACGACGCCGCCGCGTCCGGCGAGGCCCTCGCCGCGCTGGAGGCCAAACACGCGGACGACTGGCGGGTCGTCTGGTACCGGGGCCTGTCCGCGCTGGTCTCCGGCGACCGGGAGACCGCGGCGCTCTCCTTCGACGCGGTCTACGACGCGTTCCCCGGCGAGCCCGCGCCCAAGCTCGCCCTCGGCATCTGCGCCGAGGTGCTGGGCCAGTTGGACAACGCGGCCGAGTACTACCGCCTGGTGTGGGCCACCGACCCGGCGTACGTGAGCGCCGCGTTCGGCCTCGCCCGGGTGCGGCTCGCCGCGGGGGACAGGACCGGGGCCGTACGGGCGCTGGAGTCCGTCCCCGAGGCGTCCATCCACTTCACGGCGGCGCGCGTGGCCGCCGTACGCGCCCGGCTGCGCCAGCGCTCCCCGCAGGAGCCGCTGCTGGACGACCTCCAGGCCGCCGCGCGGCAGGTCGAGGAGCTCCAGCACGTGAGCCTCGACGCGGTGCGCCGCGAGGAGCTGACCACCGAGGTGCTCGGCTGCGCGCTCGACTGGACGCTGTGCCGTCGCGGCGCGCCCCCGGGCGACGAGGCCGGGAGACAATTGCTCGGCAGCCCGCTCACCGAGGAGGGGCTGCGCTTCGGCCTGGAACGCTCGTACCGCCTGCTCGCGCGGCTCGCGCAGACGGGAACCGAGAGGATCGAACTGGTGGAGCGGGCCAACCGCTTCCGCCCCAGGACGTGGGTGTGACCATGCCACAGCTCGACCAACTGTCCGTCTGCCCGAGCTGCGCGGAGCCGCTGGAGGAGGGGGACCGCTTCTGCGGCGCGTGCGGCGCCGACCTGGCGGCCGCGCGGCGGGCGGCCGAGGCCGGTGCCGGCGCGCCGGGGGAGGACCGGCCCACGCTGCCGGTCAACGGCGTGCCCGCACGCGAGTCCCTGCCCGTCACGCCCCCGCCGGGGCGGCACGCGGAGGCCGGACGCGCGGACGCGGCGCGCGGCGAGGCCGGTCTCGGCGCCGCCGGCGAGGCCCGGCGGCCGTCCGCCGACGCGGGCCGACGCCCCTCCGCCGACGCCGACTTCACGCTGCAGCCCGCGCGCCCGACGGAGCCCACCGAGGAGCGGCCCGGCGCCTCGCGGGAGGCCACCCCCTCGCCGTCCGCGGCCCCGGCGCCCGATCCCCGTGCCGCCGATCCGCGCGCGCTGCGCGAGGACGGGCCGCGCGGTCACGACGGGCACGACGACAGGGACGGCGGGGACGACCGGGACGGCACCGTCTTCCTCGACGTGGGCGGCGGCGAGCCCGCGCGGCGCGCGGGCTCCGAGCCCCTCGGCGACGTGCCCAGCGGGATGAGCGGGCCCGAACTGCTGGGCCCGCGCTGCGTGGCGTGCGGCACCGGCACCATCGACGACGACGGCTACTGCGAGCACTGCGGCCACAAGCAGCCCCGCGAGCGCGACCACATGGAGCGCGCCCTGGACACCGTGGCCGCCGCCAGCGACCGGGGGCTGCGCCATCACCGCAACGAGGACTACTTCGCGGTGACCGAGACGACGGGCCCCTCCGGAGTGCCCGCGACGATCGCGGTCGTCTGCGACGGGGTCTCCTCCGCGACCCGACCCGACGAGGCCTCTGCCGCGGCGGCGGTGGCCGCGAGCGCCTCGCTGAGCGACGCCGTCGTGCGCGGCACGCACCCGCAGCAGGCGATGCACGACGCGCTCGTCGCCGCCTCCGAGGCCGTCAACGTGCTGGCGGAGGACACCCCTCCGGAGCCGTCGAAGAACGCGCCCGCGTGCACCATCGTCGGCGCGCTGACCGCCGACGGCATCCTCACCGTCGGCTGGGTCGGCGACAGCCGCGCGTACTGGGTGCCCCAGGACCGTTCGGCGCCCGCGGCGCGGCTGACCGAGGACGACTCCTGGGCGGCGCAGATGGTCGCCGCCGGGCTGATGAACGAGGCCGAGGCGTACGCGGACTCCCGCGCGCACGCCATCACCGGCTGGCTCGGCGCCGACGCGTACGAACTGGACCCGCACACCGCTTCCTTCAAGCCCGACCGGGCGGGTGTAGTGGTGGTGTGCACGGACGGGCTCTGGAACTACGCGGAGTCGGCGGACGAGATGGCCGCCGCCGTGCCGCACGACGCCCTCAACCGGCCGCTGCACTCGGCGCAGCACCTGGTCGGTTACGCCCTGGACGGCGGGGGCCACGACAACGTAACAGTGGCCGTGGTCCCGTTCCCCGCGCCGTCCGGGCGGGCAGGATCGGCCTGATGCCGGGACGGTCCTAGAACGGAACCGGGGGGAAGCACCGCGAGACACCGCACTTCCGCCCGCCCCTTTGTCTACTTGTCGTTGTAGAGCATCAGGAGCGGAACACATGGCCAACTTCTCCAAGTCGAACGCCCCGCGCTTCTCGGTGGAGGTGTACCAGAACGAGTACCTGCCGGAGGGCGCGCAGGAGGTCAACGCGATCGTCACCGTGACCTCGACGGGCGGCGGGACGACGGGCGGCCTGCCCCTGCCGGTCGCCGACCCGGCGCGGGCGGCGCTGTCCGACGGGCCCGACGCGGCCGTCGTCATCATGGTCGACTGCTCGGGCTCGATGGACTACCCGCCGACCAAGATGCGCAACGCGCGCGACGCCACGGCCGCCGCCATCGACACGGTGCGCGACGGCGTCGCGTTCGCGGTCGTCGCGGGCACCCACCAGGCCAAGGAGGTGTTCCCGGGCGGCGGGGGGCTCGCCGTCGCGGACGACGCGACGCGGGCGCAGGCCAAGGACGCGCTGCGGAGCCTGAGCGCGGGCGGCGGCACGGCCATCGGCACCTGGCTGCGGCTGGCCGACCGGCTGCTCAACTCGGCGGACGTGGCGATCCGGCACGGCATCCTGCTGACCGACGGGCGCAACGAGCACGAGGAGCCCGAGCAGTTGAGGGCCGCGCTCGACGCCTGCGCGGGGCGCTTCACGTGCGACGCGCGCGGCGTGGGCACCGACTGGGAGGTCAAGGAGGTCACGGGCATCGCCTCGGCGCTGCTCGGCTCCGCGGACATCGTGGCCGATCCGGGCGGCCTCGCCGACGACTTCACGCGGATGATGGAGTCGGCCATGGGCAAGGAGGTCGCCGATGTGGCGCTCCGCCTGTGGACGCCGCAGGGCTCGGAGGTCAAGTTCGTCAAGCAGGTCGCGCCGACGGTGGAGGAGCTGACCGACCGCCGTACCCAGTCGGGCGCGCGGGCGGGCGACTATCCCACGGGCTCCTGGGGCGACGAGTCCCGCGACTACCACGTGTGCGTCGAGGTGCCCGCGGCCGGGGTCGGCCAGGAGATGCTCGCGGCGCGCGTCTCGCTCGTCCTCCCGGCGCCGGACGGCGGCCCGGCGCAGACCCTCTCGCAGGGACTGATCCGCGCCGTGTGGACGGACGACATGGTCGCCACCACGTCGATCAATCCGCAGGTCGCGCACTACACGGGGCAGGCCGAGCTGGCCCAGGCCATCCAGGCCGGTCTCGATATGCGGAAAACCGGGGACGAAGCGGGCGCAACCGCAAAACTCGGGCGTGCGGTACAACTGGCCAATGAATCCGGGAACGCGGATACTGCGAAATTGCTTTCGAAGGTGGTCGACGTCGTGGACGCGGCGGCGGGTACTGTTCGATTGAAGGCGAAGGTCGCCGAGGCGGACGAAATGACGCTGGAGACGCGGTCCACCAAGACGGTCCGCGTGAAGAAGTAGCACGTACCCAGAGGTACTGAAGAGCAGGAGCACGGAGGGGGAGGCACTCACCATGCCGACTTGCCCGAACGGTCACCAGTCGGCGGCCGACGACTGGTGCGAGGTGTGCGGTCACCGCATGACCCACGCGCCCGCCGCGCCCGCTGGTGCCGTACCGCCACCTCCTCCGCCGCCGCCCGCGCACGGAGGGGGCTACGGCTACCCCGGTCCCGGCGGCCCCGGCCAGCAGGGCGGCCCGCCGCCCGGTCCCGGCGTGCCCGGCCAGGGATACGGCTATCCCGGTCCCGGCTCGCCCGGCGGCGAGCAGGGCGCCCGGCCCGAGCTGTGCCCGCAGTGCGGCACCCCGCGCGAGGTGCAGGCGCCGTTCTGCGAGGAGTGCCGCTACAACTTCCTGACGCACTCGCCCACGACGTACGTCCCGCACGGTCAGCAGCAGGGCCCCGGCCCGGGCCAGCAGGGTCCGCCGCCGGGCGGCCCCGGGGGCTTCCCGCCGCCGGGCGGCCAGCAGCCGTACCCCGGCCACCACGACCAGGGGCAGGGCCAGGGCCACGATCCGGGGCTCGACTACGAGCGCTCGCGGCCCTCGCAGATGAACCGGCCCGCCGAGCCGCTGCCGTACGGCGACCCCGGCCAGCAGGGCCCGCCGCCCGGCCAGGGCGCGCAGCCCAGCGGCGACTGGGTGCTCAGCCCGCCCCCGGGCGGCCAGCAGGGCTACCCCGGCGCGCCCCCGTCCCCGCACCAGGACTACGGGCAGCAGGGGCCGGGCCAGCAGGGCCCGCCGCCCTTCCCGCAGCAGCAGCACCAGCAGCCGCCCCAGCCGGACTACGGGCAGCCCGACTACGGGCAGCAGGGCCCCGGTTCGTGGGTGGCCGTGATCGCGCCGGACCGTGAGTACTTCACGGCGATGATGGGCCGCAGCGGCCCCGAGGCCGCGGCGCTCAATCTGCCCGCGTACTCCCCGGAGCAGCAGCTTCCGCTGACCGGCAACCAGATCACCATCGGCCGCCGCCGGGCCTCGACGGGAGAGGCCCCGGACATCGACCTGGCCCGTCAGCCGGAGGACCCGGGCGTCTCGCACCAGCACGCGGTGCTGGTGCAGCAGCCCGACGGGAGCTGGTCCGTGGTGGACCAGGACTCCACCAACGGCACCACGATCAACGGCGCGGAGGACCCGATCCAGCCGTTCGTCCCCGTCCCCCTGAAGGAGGGCGACCGCGTCCACGTCGGCGCGTGGACGACGATCACGCTGCACCGGGGCTGACCCGCCCCGTACGAGGAGGGGCCCGGCGCACACCGCGCCGGGCCCCTCCTCGTACGTACGCCCGCCCCTACGCGTAGTGCTCCCGCACGCGCGCGTGGGCGTCCCGCGGGGCCTCCGCCTGGTCGAGGGCGAGGAGCGCGGCGCCCAGCACGGGCGGGGCCGTCACCAGGTGCGCGGTCGCCTTCGGGGCCCGGAGGGCGAGCTGTTCGGCGAGACGGGCGTCCAGCTCGGGGTGGCGGGCCGTCACCACGCCGCCGCCGAGGAAGACGGGGCTCGCCGTCTCCAGCAGGTCCAGCCGGGAGAGCGTGACGACCGCGAGGGAGACGATCTCGTCGGCCTGCTGGTGGACGAGGGAGAGCGCGACGGGGTCACCCTCCCGCGCGCACGCGAACAGCAGCGGGGTGATCTCGTGCTTCCGCGCCATCGGCAGCTCGCCCAGGTGCAGCGCCTCGATCAGCGCGTACATCGTCGGCAGCCCGAAGTGCGCGGGCAGGACCCGCGCGAGCGCCGTCGGAGCGCCCCTGCCGTCCGCCGCGCGGGCCGCGTGCCACAGGGCCTCGGAGGCCAGCCCCGAGCCGCCGCCCCAGTCGCCCGAGAGGTGGCCGACGGCGGGGAAGCGGTGGGTACGCCCGTCCTCGGCGCGGCCCACGCAGTTGATGCCCGCGCCGCACACGACCGCCGCGCCGTGCCGTACGGAACCGTCGTCGGGCAGCCCCGCGCGCAGGATCGCGAACGTGTCGTTCGCCACATGTGCGGTCCCGCCCCACCCCAGGTCCCGCAGCGCCGACTCCAGCGCGCGCTCCTCGCTCGGCAGGTCGGCGTTGGCGAGGCAGGCGGAGACGTGGGCGAAGTCGGCGGGGGAGGCCCCGGCCGCCTCCGCCGCGCGCAGCACGGTCCGCTCCAGCCCTCCCACGGCCTCGGCCACGCCGACCGTCGGCGGCTGGAAGCCGCCCCCGCGTGCCGCGCCGAGCACGCGTCCCGAGGTGTCGAGGACGGCCACGTCGGTCTTGCTGTTGCCCGCGTCGACGGCGACGCACACGCCCGCTCCGGTGCTCGTCAGGCCCACGCGAGGTGCTCCCGGTTGTGGGAGAGGAGGAGGTCGGTGAGGCGCTCGGCGCGGTCGTACTGGCCGACGAGGGGGTGCGCCAGCAGGGTCCTGAACACCCGTTCGCGCCCGCCGCGCAGCGCCGCGTCCAGCGCGAGGCGCTCGTAGGCGGTCACGTGCGAGACCAGCCCCGCGAACAGCGGGTCGAGCGGCGGCGCTTCGAGGGGCGCCGCGCCCGCGCGCGAGATCCTCGCGGGGACCTCCACCACCGCGTCGTCGGGGAGGAAGGGCAGGGTGCCGTTGTTGTACGTGTTGACGACCTGGACGCTCGTGCCCCCGTCGGCGCCCAGCAGGGAGGCGGCGAGGGCGACGGCGGCCTCCGAGTAGAAGGCGCCGCCGCGCTCGGCGAGCAGGGCGGGCTTCTCGTCGAGCGCGGGATCGGCGTACATCTCCAGCAGCTCGCGCTCCATGGCGGCGACCTCGGCGGCGCGGGAGGGCTTGGTGCGGGACTCGTCGACGACCGCGTCGTGCGCGTAGTAGTAGCGCAGGTAGTAGGAGGGCACGACGCCGAGGCGGTCGAGGACGCCGGGCGGCAGCCGCAGGTCCTCGGCGATGCGCGGGCCGTGCTCGGCGAGGAGCTTCGGCAGCACGTCGGTGCCGCCCGCGCCGTCCGGGCCGCCGCCGAGGGTGACGCCCAGCTCCCAGGTGAGGTGGTTGAGCCCGTAGTGCTGGAGGTGGACCCGGTCCGGCTCGGTGTCCAGGAGCGCGGCGAACTTCCGCTGGAGGTGGATGGCCACGTTGCACAGGCCGACCGCGCGGTGGCCGGCCTCCAGCAGGGCGCGTGTGACGATTCCCACAGGGTTGGTGAAGTCGATGATCCACGCCTCGGGGTTCGCGCGGCGTACGCGCTCCGCGATGTCCAGGACGACGGGCACGGTGCGCAGCGCCTTGGCGAGGCCTCCGGCGCCGGTGGTCTCCTGGCCGACGCAGCCGCACTCCAGGGGCCAGGTCTCGTCCCGCTCGCGGGCCGCCTGCCCGCCGACGCGGAGCTGGAGCAGCACGGCGTCGGCGCCGTCGACGCCCGCGTCCAGGTCGTCCGTGGTGGTGATCGTCCCCTCGTGGCCCTGCCGGGCGAAGATCCGCCGCGCGAGGCCGCCGACCTTCTCCAGCCGGTCCGCCGCGGGGTCGATCAGGACGAGTTCGCTGACCGGCAGGGTCTCCCGCAGCCGCGCGAATCCGTCGATGAGTTCGGGGGTGTAGGTGGAACCGCCCCCCACTACTGCGAGCTTCAACCCTTTACTCCCGTCAGTGTGACGCCCTCGATGAAGGCGCGCTGGGCGAAGAAGAAAATGACGATCACCGGGGCCATGACCAGAACGGTGGCCGCCATGGTGAGGTTCCAGTCGGTCTGATGGGCGCCCTTGAAGGATTCCAGGCCGTAACTCAGCGTCCAGGCACCGGGGTTCTCGGAGGCGTAGATCTGCGGGCCGAAATAGTCGTTCCAGCAGTAGAAGAAGTGGAAGAGCGCGACGGCGGCCAGCCCCGGCTTCGCCATGGGCAGCACGACCTTGACCATGGCCCGGAATTCGCCGCAGCCGTCGAGCCGCGCGGCCTCCGTGTACTCCTTGGGGATCGTCAGCAGGAACTGGCGCAGCAGGAAGATGGTGAACGGATTGCCGAAGGCGAACGGGATGATGAGCGGCCACAGCGTCCCGGAGAGGCCGAACTGCTTCGACCAGAGCAGATACATGGGCACGATGACGACCTGCGGCGGCAGCATCATCGCCGCGATGACGAGCATCATCATGGAATTCCGGCCCCGGAAGCGGAACTTGGCGAGCGCGTACGCCACCGGAACGCTGGAGCCGACCGCGAGGACGGTGCCGAGCCCGGCGTAGAGCAGCGTGTTCCGCCACCAGGTCAGAAAGCCCGGGGTCTCCCACACGGTGCGGAAGTTGCCCCATTCCCAGGTGTTCGGCCACAGATCGCGGGTGAGGGCCTGGCTGTCGCTCATCAGCGCGGTGAGCAGGACGAAGACGAAGGGCAGCACGAAGAAGAGCGCGGCGGCAATCGCGAGCGCGTGGACGGCTATCCAGCGCAGCATCGCCTTACGGTGCGCGGGCGCCGCGAGCCGCAGCGGCTTGGCGGTCTTGGAGAGCGGGAGTGCGGTCATGGTGTTCTCAGTCCTCCGCCGTCAGAAAGCCGCTGCGGCGGCGCATCAGCAGTGCCGTGAAGGCCATGGCGATCACGAAGAGGACCAGGGCGACGACGCTGGCGGCGCCGGTGTCGAAACGCTGGAACCCGAGGTTGTAGACGACCTGGGGAACGGTGAGCGTGGACTTCTCCGGATATCCGGGCTCGAATTGCTGCCCGGAGCCGCCGATCACGCCGCTGGCGACCTTCGAGGCGACGATCGGCTGGGTGTAGTACTGGAGCGTGTCGATGATCCCGGTGATGACGGCGAAGAGCACGATCGGCGAGATGTTCGGCAGCGTCACATAGCGGAACCGGGCCCAGGGTCCCGCCCCGTCGAGTTCCGCCGCCTCGTACTGCTCCTTGGGCACGTCCAGCAGCGAGGCCAGAAAGATGACCATGAGATCGCCGATTCCCCAGAGCGCGAGGAGTGTCAGCGCGGGCTTGGACCAGGACGCGTCGTTGAACCAGCCGGGCTGCGGGAGTCCGAAGAAGTCCAGGACGGTGTTGGCCGGGCCCGTACCGGGGTTCAGCAGGAAGACGAACGCCATGGTCGCGGCCACGGGCGGGGCCAGATAGGGGAGATAGAAGAAGGTGCGGAAGAGGCCGGGCGCCGTCTTGATCTTCGTGACGAGGAGGCCGATCCCGAGGCCGAAGACGACCCGCAGCGAGACCATCACCACGACCAGCCACAGGGTGTTCCCCAGCGCGGGCCAGAAGAACGGGTAGTCGGTGAAGACGTACGTCCAGTTGTCGAATCCGTTCCACACCGGATCCGCGAATCCGTCGTACTTCATGAACGAGAAGTAGACGGTCGCGGCGAGCGGATAGCCGAAGAAGACGCCGAACCCGATCAGCCAGGGCGAGAGGAATCCGAGCGTGCGCAGCGCCGACCTGCGGCGCCGCGCCCGCAGTCCGGGATTCGCCGCGCTCACCGCGCCCTCGCGATGTCCTTGTCGATCTGGTCGTCGGCTTTCTTCAGCCCGGCGTCCAGGTCCTTCTGCCTGCCGGACTCCACGGCGTAACTCAGGTCCTGGAGCGTGAGCAGGAAGGAGCCGCCGTTGGGGCTTGCGGGCGCGTGGCTGCTCTTCGGGTGCCGGGCGATGTCCACGAACGTCCGGAAGTTCGGATCGTCTTCGAGCTTCGGGGACTTCATCGCCTTCAGCGTCGAGGGCACGTTGTGGATCTCGTTGGCGAAGCCGACCACCGCGTCGGTGTCGGTGGTCATGAACTTCAGCAGCTCCCAGGCCGCGTTCTTCCTGGGGCTGGAGTTGGATATCCCGACGACGGTCCCGGCGAGATAGCCCTTCCCGTACTCGTCCTTCTGGTCGTCGGGAACGGGCAGCGGCGCCGTGCCGACCTCGAAGTCCACGCCCGCGTCCTTCGCCATCTTGCCGCGCCACTCGCCGTCGAGCTGCATGGCGACCTTGCCGGTGTGGAAGGGGTGCTTGGGTCCCCATTCGTCGCCGAACGTGGACCGGTACTTCTCCAGTTTCCGGAATCCGCCCAGGTCCTCCACGAGGCCCCGCTGCCACTGGAACATCTGCTTCATCCGGGGGTCGCGCGCGCCGTTCGCCTTGCCCTCGCCGTCGAAATAGCGGACGCCGAACTGGCCGCCGTAGTGCTCGATCGTCGTCTCGTAGCCGTGGTAGTTCGGCATGAAGCCGAGCCGCTCGTACGAGTCGCCCTTCTCGACGGTGAGCTTCTTCGCCACCTTGTCGAACTCGGAGAACGTCTTCGGCGGCTTCTCGATCCCGGCCTTCCGGAACGCGTCCTTGTCGTAGTAGAGCCCGTACGCGTCGCCCAGCAGCGGAAGGGTGCAGCGCTTTCCCTTGTACTGCGTGTAGTCGAGCATCGTCTTCGGGAACGTCTTCTCCGGCACGATGCGCGACTTCTTCAGGAACGGGTCCAGATCGGCCAGCGCGTTCGAGGAGCAGAACCGGCCGACGTTGTCGGTGGTGAAGGACGAGACGACGTCGGGGGCGTTGTCGCCGCCCGCGCGCAGGGCCTGGTTGAGCTTGTCGTCGTTGACGTTCTTGACCGTCTTGACGGTGATGTTGGGGTGCTTCTTCTCGAAGGCCGCGATATTCGCGTCGATGGCCTTCACCTCGCTGGGCGCGCTCCAGCCGTGCCAGAAGGTGATCGTGGTCTCGGCGTCGGGGTCGTCGTTCGCGGCGGTGCCGCTGGACCCCGTGCAGGCGCTCGCCAGCAAGGCGGCGACCGCGACGGTGGCGGACAGAGTGACCGGTGCCCTTCGGATTCCGCTCGCGTGTACGGGCATGGCGGAGCCTCCCTTTGGCAGTGAAGGGTGGAGTGGGGGCGGAGAGGGGTGGAGAAGGGGAGAGCGTGGAGCCGGTGGTGGGGTCGGGTCAGCGGGAGGTGTCGAACACCTCGTCGCGGGTCGTCGCGAGCGCGCTCTCCAGCGCGCCGCTCAGTACGGGGTCGTCGGTCACCGTGCCCGGCACCAGCCGGGGGCGCGGCACGGCCAGTTCGGACAGCTCGGCCCGCACCAGGTCGAGCAGGTGCTCGCCGCCCGCCGCGAGCACGCCGCCCGAGACGACGATGAGCTGCGGGTCGAGGACGGCGACGAGCGAGGCCAGCCCGGTCGCGAGGCCGGTGGCGAAGCGCCGCAGCAGGGTGTCGTACGCCTCCGCGTGCTCCTTCTCCCGCTCCTCGGCCGTGGCGCGGGCCAGCAGACCGGCGGCGGCGTCCTTCATCTCCGCCTGCGGGTCGTAGGACAGGCCGAGTTCGCGCGCGAGGCGCAGCACCGCGTTGGCGCCCGCCAGCTCCTGGAAGCCGCCGCTGTTGGCCTGCGCGGGCTGCCGTACGAGAGGGGTGCCGGGGACGGGCAGGAAGCCGACCTCGCCCGCACCGCCCGTCCAGCCCCGGTGCAGCCGCCCGCCGATGACGACGGCGGCGCCGAGGCCCTCCTCGTTCCAGAGCAGCACGAAGTCCTCGTGCTCGCCCGCGGCGCCCCGGCGCTGCTCGGCGACGGCCACGAGGTTCACGTCGTTGTCGTACTCCAGCGGCATCGGCAGCGCCGCGGCCAGTTCGTCCAGCAGCGTGGGGGCGTGCCAGCCGGGCAGGTGCGAGGCGTACCGCAGCCGTCCCGTGCTGGGGTCGAAGGCGCCCGGGGTGCCGATCACGATGCGCTGGAGGTCGCCGCGGTGGACGCCCGCGGCCTTCGCCGCGCCGTCGACCGCCTCCAGCACCAGCGGCACGGCCCCGGCCGAGCGCCGCCCCGGGGTGGGCACCTCGTGCGTGCCGACGGTGCGCCCCGTGATGTCCGCGACGGCGGCCCGCAGCCGGGTCGAGGTCACATCGAGCCCGGCGACGTGGGCCGCCGCCGGATTCACTGCGTAGAGCTGCGCGTTGGGCCCCGGGCGGCCCTCGCTGGTGCCCGTCACCACGACCAGCCCCGCGGCCTCCAGGCGGGAGAGGAGCTGCGAGGCGGTGGGCTTCGACAGGCCCGTCAGCTTGCCGATCCGGCCGCGTGACAGCGGCCCGTGCGCGAGCAGCAGATCGAGTGCCGCCCGGTCGTTCATCGCCCGCAGCACACGGGGCGTCCCCGGCGTCGTCCCGGCCATCTCCGCTGCCTCCATACGCGTACTGTTAGGAAGGTTTCCCATTCATGCGCAGGACAGTAAGGCCCCGCCCGACAGGCGTCAATGGGCCGACGGAACCTGTGGGGCGGGGCCTGGGGGAGAACCGGGGGGAGAACCGGGGGAGAAGGGGCCTCAGCGCTGCTGCTGGAAGGGGATGCCCTCGCCCTTGTCGAGGTCCACGGGGGCCCGCGCGGCCTCCAGTGCGAGCGACTCCTCGTCGACGATCCGGATGCCGCGCTGGTCCAGGGCCCGCTTCACGCGCCAGCGCAGCTCGCGCTCCACGCCCAGGCTCTTGGTCGCCATCGTCTTGGCCGAGACCCGCAGCACCATCGAGTCGAGCGTCACCTCGTCCAGGCCCAGCACCTCGACGGGCTCCCACAGGATCTCGTCCCAGGGGGAGTCGTGGGCCAGTTCCTCGCCGGCGGACAGGATGACGGACTTGACCTCCTCCATGTCCTCGCTCGCCCGGACCCGTACGTCGATCATCGCCATCGCCCAGCCCTGGCTGAGGTTGCCGACGCGCTTGATCTCGCCGTTGCGGATGTACCAGATCTCGCCGCCGTCGCCGCGGAGCTGCGTCACCCGCAGCCCGATCTCCAGCACCACGCCCGAGGCCTCGCCGACGTCCACGCGGTCACCGACGCCGTACTGGTCCTCCAGCAGCATGAACATGCCCGCCAACAGGTCCTGCACCAGGTTGCGGGCGCCGAAGCCGAGGGCCACACCCGCGACACCGGCGCTGGCCAGCAGCGGGCCCAGGTTGATACCGAGCCCCGAGAGGACGGTGAGCGCGGCGGTGCCGAGGATGAGGAACGACGCCGCGTTGCGCAGCACCGAGCCGATCGCCTCGGACCGCTGGCGCCTGCGCTCGCTGTTGACGAGGAGACCGCGCAGCGCGTTGCCGCTGTCCACGATCTCCGCACGGCGGTTCATCCTGGTTATGAGCTTGGTGATCGCGCGACGGATGACGTAGCGCAGCACGACGGCGACCACGATGATGAAGATGATGCGCAGACCGGCGGCGAGCCAGTCCGCCCAGTTCTCCTCCAGCCATCCCGCTGCCTCTCCCGCGGTGTCCTGGGCGTCCTTGAGGGAGCGCGGGGTCTGCGGCCCGTCGGGCGACGGGGTGGCGGCGCTGATCAGCCAGTACACAGGTGGGACCTTCCGTGCGAGACACGTTCGCGGGGTACGCGCGGACGCGGTGAACACACTAACGGCGCAGGGCCTTCACGATTGGGGCCATCGAGCAGTATGAGCCCATCTGTTCGAGGGAGGAGGGAGTTCTCACGGGGGATGCAGTCGGTGTGGTTGAAAACACGCCCTGAAGGTTGGCCGGTCGTGGTGGCGCAGTCACCAGGGCAGGAGACACACTGAGGGGAGATCGTCCCGGCGCGAGCCACGCGCCGCCGACGTACAAGGAGGCACCGTGCCGCATGTCCTGGTCCTCAACGCGTCGTACGAGCCGCTCGGCGTCGTACCGCTACGCCGCGCGCTCATTCTGGTCCTCAACGAGAAGGCGATCAGCCTGGAGGATTCCGGCGCCCTGATGCACAGCGCGACCCGCGTCATACCCGCTCCGAGCGTCGTCCGCCTCAAGCGCTTCGTGCGCGTGCCCTTTCGCGGAGCCGTTCCCCTCACCCGCCGCGCGCTCTTCGCCAGGGACGGCGGCAGGTGCGCGTACTGCGGTGGCGTCGCAACCAGCGTCGATCACGTCATTCCGCGCAGCCGCGGGGGACAGCACGCCTGGGAGAACGTCGTGGCGGCCTGCCGCCGCTGCAACCATGTGAAGGCGGACCGCCATGTCGCGGAGCTGGGCTGGCGGTTGCGCCACCAACCCGCGCCGCCCTCCGGACTGGCCTGGAGGATCATCGGCACGGGACACCGGGACCCGCGCTGGCTGCCCTACCTCCAGCCATACGGCGCGGACGACGACCTCGCCCGGATCGACGGCAGATCCACTGCCTGAGATCCGGGCGTTGTCGTTGTCCGGAGCGGCGCCGCCCCGCGAGGGGCCGGGGGCCGGGGCTCACGCCTAACGCCGCGCGTGCCTGCCCTTCTCGGGGCGGTCCGCGCGGTGGGCGTTCGCGCCGCGCCCGCCGTCGGTGCCGCGCGCGGAGCGCTCGTCCTCGTCCACCGCGTAGACCTCGATCGAGTAGAGCGAGTAGCCGAACTCCGTCGCGCGCGCGTCGCCCTGGATGCGCACGTAGCGGGTGTCCTCCGGCGCGTCCATGCGGACCGACTCCCGGCCGCCCCGCCCGTCCCGTACGGTCGCCGCCGTGCGCCACCGCCTGCCGTCGGGCGAGACCTGGACGCGGTACCGCTTCGCGTAGGCGTCCTGCCAGGTCAGCACGGTCCGCCCGACCCGGGCCGGCGCGGCCAGCCGGAGCTGCACCCACTCGCCGTCCCGCGCGGGCGAGGACCAGCGGGTCCCGCGCTTCCCGTCGTTGACCGCCGAGGCCGGGAAGTCCTTCGTCTCGTCCGCCGACGACCTGGCCGTCGCGCGGCGTGCGAGGTCGGGGCCCGAGGTGCGCGGGAAGGCCCGCACCGTGAGCGTGGCCCGCTCCCCGCCGAAGGAGACCGGGATCCGGTACGTGCCCGGCTTCACCGCGTCGTCCACCGCGATCCGCACCGGCACGTCCACCGTGCTGCCGCGGCGCACGGTGGTGCGCAGCGGGGTGCGCACGGTGAAGCCGCGGGGCGCGTCCGCCGTGACCCGTCCCCGCGCGTCGGACGGGCGGTGCCCCGTCAGGCGTACGTGCGTCCGGACGGCCCCGCCGCCGATGGCCGCGTCGACCGTCGGGCGGGGGAGCGTGAGCTGGGTCTCCGGGCCGTCCCCGTACCAGGGCGTGACCTCGTGGACCACGGGCGCGGCCGAGCGGTCCGACCACACCAGCCGCAGCGCGTCGGCGTGCGCGCCGCGCCCCCGGAGCTGGGTGAAGCCGCTGTCGGAGAGCGCCCCGAGGCGCTGCCAGCCCCGGCCCGGCACATGGGCCTCCACGCGCGCCCGGGTGCCCGAGTGCGGGCCCGTGCGCACGGTGACCGCGTCCAGCGGGCGCCGCGAGGGCAGCGTGACGGAGAGCGCGGACGGGGCGCGCCCGGCCCGGTCGGACGCGGTGTCCGCCCGCGCGGGCGGTACGAGCATGGGCGGGCTGTCCGGCGCGAAGTGGCGCGTGGCGGGCGCGCCCGCCGCCCGGTACGCCGTGGACGGGTCGCCGTCCGCCGCCGCCGACACGGGCGAGCCGGGCAGCGCGTCGGGGCCGCCCCGCACCGGGAGGGAGCGCCCGGCCGGGCGCTCCTTCTTCTCGTCCTTGGGGGCCTTGCCGTCCTGGGTGCCCTGGGCGCGGTCCTCCTCGTTCCGGGGCGCCTCCTGGCCCGTACGGGCGTCCGGGGCGCCCCGGGACGCGTCGGCGCGCGCGGACCCCTCCTCGCGCAGCGGCTTCCCCGGCTTCTTGCCCCGCTTCTTGTCGCCCGAGGAGAGCCCCGTCCACTCGTCCGAGGCGCGCAGGGCCTGGTCGGCGAAGTCGGCGAGGACGCCCTTGCCGACCGTGGCGTCGCTCTTGCGGCTCTCCTCCCGCAGCCGCCGCACGTCCATCTCGGCCGTCCACGCCCGCGCGCCGTCCCCGCGCGCCTGCGCGACCAGCATGTCCACGGAGCGCTCGCCCGCCTCGCCCAGGCGGCCCAACTCGCGCAGCCAGGGGCGCACTTCCCGGGCCAGGCCCGGCGGCACGTTCTCGCCCGCCGTGCGCATCGTGCCGAAGGCGGCCCGCAGCTTCCGCGCCGCGCGGTCCAGGCCGGGGCCCGCGCCGCCCTCGTACGCCGTCCAGAACGCGTCGGTCAGCGGGCGCAGATACGCGGACTCCTCGCCGCCGAGCAGCGACGACGCGTCGTTCCCCGCCAGCGCGTGGACGGCGGCCCGCGTCTCCGGGTCGGCCTGCCGTCCCCCGGCGGCCTCCTCGACGGCGGCGCGCCAGGAGGCCTCCGGACGGTACCCCTTGGGGTTCCAGGCGTAGTCGGCGGCGGTGAACAGCGGGATGCGGGAGGCCGTGGGCTGCTCCATCGCGTTGGTGAGCAGCGCGGCCGAGCCGGAGGCGACCGCCGGGTCGCGGCCCCGGTACGGGCCGAGGAAGAGGCGGTCCTGCGCGTAGTCGTTCACCGGGTAGTTGTCCAGGGTGACGAGCGGGTGCCGGGGGAACGCGGCGCGCGTGCGCGTCAGTTCGGACCCGGTGATGGTGCGCGGCACCACGCCCACCCCGCTCCAGGCGACCTGGACGCGGTCGTCGAGCGCGCCCGCGAGCGCCGCGCGGTAGTCCGTGCTGCCCTTCTGGTAGAACTCCGTCGGCACCACGGAGAGCGCCTCGGCGTCCGGATGCCGCTTCGCGAGATGCTCCGCCAGCGCGTTGGCCAGCTCCGCCTGCGCCTTGGCCGCCGCCTCGGGGCCCGAGCCGTAGGTGTCCGCGTCGTCGTCGCAGTGCCATTCGCTGTAGCTGACGTCCTCGAAGCGGACCTGGAACGCGCCGAAGCCCAGCGCCTTCATGGCGTCCACCTTGCGCAGCAGCGCCCTGCGGTCGTCACCGGAGGAGAAGCAGAAGCCCTGGCCGGGCGAGACGGCCCAGCCGAGCGTCACGTGGTTGCGCTTCGCGCGCTCGGCCAGCTCGCGGAAGTCGGCCCGCTGCGCCGCGGGGTAGGGGTCGCGCCAGCGCGCCGCGCCCCGGTACGGGTCGTCGCCCGGCGCGTACAGGAAGCGGTTCTGCTTGGTGCGCCCCAGGAAGTCGATCTGGGCCAGCCGGTCGCCGTGCGTCCACGGCTGCCCGTAGAAGCCCTCGGTGGTGCCGCGTACGGGCGCGGCGGGCCAGTCGCGTACGGCCACGCCGGGGAAGCCCCGGCCGCGGGCGTCGTCGGTGACGAGCTGACGGAGGGTCTGCGCGGCGTGGAACAGGCCGTCCTCGCCCGCCCCTTCGAGCGCCACGGTCTCCCGGTCGCCGTGCGTGCCCGTCGCCAGCCGGTAGCCGCCGGAGGGGAGATCGCCGCGTGCGGGGGCGGGCAGCGCCCGCAGCGCGCTCTGAGCGGACTCCGTGCCGACCCTGACGACCAGCCCGCGCCCGGGCAGCGGGCGCCCGGGGCGTATCTGGTGGACCCGGCGCACGCCCGCGTCGCGCAGCGCCCCGCGGACCACCTCCAGCGCCGCCGCGTCCGCCTCCTCGTCGGCGACGAGGACGGCCTCCCGCCCCGCCTCCACGAACGGCCCGCGCTCGCGCATCGACTGGGGGCGCGGCCACACGGGCGGCAGCCCCTGCTCGGAGCGGCCGTCGTCGTCGGGCGAGCCCGCGGCGGGCCCCTCGGGCTCCGGCGGCGGCGCCGCGTGCGCCGCGGGCGCCCCGCCGAGAAGCCCCCCGACGAACGCCGCCGTCACAGCCACCGCCCCGACCCGGCCCCACCGGGGCACCGATCCGGCACCGGGGCCGGGGGCCATGCCGATGCCGGTGGCGGCCATGCCGGTGCCCGACCCGGAACCCCGGCCGGACGCCGGCCGAGTGGCCGCCCCCGGAGCCGTGCCGGTGGCCGGGCCGAAGACGGGACCGGTGGCGGTACCGGGGGCCCGGCCGGTGGCCGGTTCGGAGGCCGTGCCGGGAGTCGGGCACGTGGGCGGGCCGGGCGGCGGGGGCGTGGTCGGTCCTGAGGCTGGGCCGGAGGGCCGGTCCGGGATCGTTCCCGGAGCGCCGTCGCCGCGCGCCGCTGTGCTCACCGCTTCCTCCCCTTGTCCGCTCCCCGCCTCCGGCACACCGGAGGTGTCGGCACGTCAGCACCCTAGGCGCGCGCGTCCCCCGTACGGCACCGCGGAGTGCCACAGGTGTGCCACAAACGGAACGGGCCCGGCCGGGCGGCGCGTACGAGCCCAGATTCTAGGAGCAGGGGCCCGTCCGCCGCGCGGGCCTTTCGGCCCCGCCGACGGGAGAGCGGCGGCGCAAATACTGGCGTCCAGAGCCCCGCGGGAGCGCCGTATCTCCGCCGCTCGGGCCCTTCCGTCGGCAAATCGCCTGCGGGAACGGACGTGACCTGGCCCACGTTCCTCCTTCAGACACGTCTGCGCGCGTGCCGACTGGGTAGGGCGATTCGTGTCCGGCCCTTCACACGTCAACGAACGGAGGCCCCCGTGGCCGCGTCCGCTGAACTCCTGATGTCCGCCCTCTCCCCGCTGCCCAGCCAGCGGGTCCACTCCAAACGGTCGCACGAGCCGGTAGCCCTGTCCGAGGTGTCCGTGCCCGACTCCGGACTCGACGGCTCGTGCTCCTGCGGCTGTGTCGAAGCCCCCCTGACCAGCGAGCCCCCACTCGCCGACGCCACCCCTCTGACCAGTGAGCCCCCGCTCGCCGAGGCCCCGCTGACCAGCGAGCCCTCCGGTGCCGCGTTCGGCACGGAGCCCTCGGACATCTGATGAGCCGCCTCGCGCGGCTCGCCGCCGCGCACGGGGTCTCCGTCTCCTACGAGCCCGCGCCCGGCCGTACGGTCGAGGTGCCCGAGGAGACGGTCGTCGCCGTGCTCGCGGCGCTCGGCGTGGACGCCTCCACGCCCCGCGCGGTCCGAGAGGCCCTGGAGCGGCACACGTGGGACAGCGGCGTCGGCGGCGTTCCGCTGCCTCCCACGGTCGTGCTGCGCGCGGGAGAGCCACGCGCCCGGGAGTCGCGGGAGCCACGTGCGCGAGAGTTACGCGCGGGCGAGTTACGCACCGGGCGGCGGGCACCGCCCCCGTCCCCGCCCCTGTTCGCCTCGCTCCCCGAGGGCACCGTCCTGCGCGTCGTCACCGAGGACGGCGCCGCCCTCGACTGGGGCCCCGGCACGGAGCTGCCGCTCGGCGTGCACACCCTGCGCGCGCACGTGCCCGACGGGCGTGCCGCGCATGCCACCCTGATCGTCGCCCCCGACCGGCTGCCCGTCCCGCGCGGGCGCGCCGCCGCGGGCCGCTCCCTCGGGCTGCTGGTGCAGCTCTATTCCCTGCTCTCCGCCCGCTCCTGGGGCATGGGCGACCTCGGCGACCTGGCCGAGCTGGCCTCCTGGGCCGGGCGCTCGCTCGGCGCCGACTTCGTGCAGCTCAATCCGCTGCACAGCGCCGTCCCCTCCACCGCCGGCAGGCCCACGGACCCCTCGCCCTACCGCCCCTCGTCGCGCTGCTTCCCCGACCCGGTGCACCTGCGGGTCGAGGCCGTGCCCGAGTACGCGTACCTGGACCGGGCAGACCGCGTACGGGCCGACGCGCTGCTGACCCGCGCCGCCGCGCTCCGTGAGGCCGTGCTGCGCAAGGACGCCCACATCGACCGCGACGCCGTCTGGGACCTCAAGCGCAAGGCGCTCGAACTCGTGCGCGGGGTCCCGCTCGGCCCCGGCCGCCGCGCCGCCTACTGCGACTTCCTCGCCGCGCGCGGCCAGGCGTTGGAGGACCACGCGACCTGGAACGTGTTCGCGGAGCTGCACGGCTCCGACTGGCGCTCCTGGCCCCCGGGCCTGGACGACCCGCGCTCCGCGCGTACGTCCCGCGCGCGGCGCGAGCAGATCGAGCGCGTCGACTTCCACTGCTGGCTCGCCTGGCTCACCGACACCCAGCTCGCCGAGGCCCAGCGCGCCGCGCGCGGCGCGGGGATGACGGTCGGGCTCGTGCACGACCTGGCGGTGGGCGTCGACCCGAGCGGCGCCGACGTATGGGCGCGGCGGGACGCGTTCGCCGAGGGCATCACGGTGGGTGCTCCGCCCGACGCGTTCAACGCGCGCGGCCAGGACTGGGGCCTGCCCCCGTGGAACCCGAAGGCGCTCGCCGCCTCGGGGTACGCGCCGTACCGCGAGGTGCTCGCTGGCCAGTTCCGGCACGCGGGCGCGCTGCGCGTCGACCATGTGATGGGCCACTCGCGGCTGTGGTGGGTCCCCGAGGGCCGCCCGCCGACCGAGGGCGCGTACGTCCGCTACGACACCGAGGCCATGCACGGCGTGCTCGCCCTGGAGGCGTACCGCGCGGGCGCCGCCGTCATCGGCGAGGACCTGGGCACCGTCGAGCCGGGCGTGCGCGAGGCCCTGGCGGAGCGGCGCGTGCTGGGGACCTCGGTGCTCTGGTTCGAGCGGGCGTACGGGGAGGAGACCGGCGCCACCGGAGGGGCGCGCGAGCCCCGCCCCCTCGCGCCGGAGGAGTGGCGTGCCGACTGTCTGGCCACGGCCACCACGCACGACCTGCCGAGCACGGCGGCCCGCCTGACCGGCGAGGACGTCGCCCTGCGCGAGCGCCTGGGCCTGCTGGACCGCCCGTCGGCCGCCGAGCGCGCCGCGGCCTCGGCCGAGCTGGAGACCTGGCTCTCGTTCCTCCGCCGCCTGGAGCTGCTCCCCGAGGGCGTCGGCGACGAGGAGGGCGAGGTCAGGGCCGTCTACCGGTTCCTGGCGCGCACGCCCGCGCGGATGGTCGGCGTCTGGCTGCCGGACGCGGTGGGCGACCGCCGCGCGCAGAACGTGCCGGGGACGACCGGCGCGGAGTACCCCAACTGGAAGCTGCCGTTGGCGGACGCGGAGGGGGCGCCGATGACGCTGGAGGCCTTCACCGCCTCGCCCCGCGCCCGTGACCTCTTCGCGGCGCTCCGGGAGGCGCTCGGCACCCGGTAAAGATGGGATCTCTCGCTGTTCACTCTCTTCCCAGGTGGCCTGACTTGCGCAACGATGCCGTGCGTCCCCGCGAGACATCCGACCAATATGGGAGGAGCCATGGCGAGAAACGCACGGCATCCCGGACGGCACCCCCGACTGCTGCTGGCGGTCGCCCTCGCCGCCGCCACCGCGCTGATCCCGCTCCAGGCGCACGCGCAGCAGAAGACCGGCTGCGACGAGCCCGTCAGACCCGCGTCCCAGATGCGGATCGAGGAGTGCGACACCCCGGAACGGGTGATCGAGAAGGCCGCCAACATCGTGCCGACCAAGGGCCAGTACGCCTGGCAGGGGCGCGAGGTCACCGCGTTCACGCACTTCGGCATGAACACCTTCACCAACCGCGAGTGGGGCTCGGGCGCCGAGGACCGGTCGCGGTTCGCGCCGAAGAACATCGACTTCGACCAGTGGATGCGCGCGTACAAGGCGGCGGGCGCCGAGCAGGTCATGCTCACCGCCAAGCACCACGACGGCTTCGCGCTCTGGCCGAGCCGCTACACCGAGCACTCCGTCAAGAACACGCCCTGGAAGAAGGACATCCTCGGCCCGTACGTGAAGGCCGCGCACAAGGCGGGCCTCAAGGTCGGCGTCTATCTCTCGCCCGCCGACGGCGCCGAACTCCCGCACGCCTGGCACAAGAAGTGGCTGGCGGAGATCGAGGCCAAGCAGGACGCGGGCGAGGAGCTGACGACGGTCGAGCGCACCGCGCTGGAGGACGGCGGCCCGCCCCGGGGTCACGGCCGGTACGGCAACGGCAGCGAGCCGCGGGAGCGCACCATCCCCACCCTCGTCCCCGGCGACGACCGGGCCGACGACGTGCGCAGCGGCAAGCTCCCCAGCTTCAAGGTCAAGGTCAACGACTACGACGCGTACTACCTCAACCAGGTCTACGAGGTCATGACCGAGTACGGCCCCGTCGACGAGCTGTGGCTCGACGGCGCCAACCCCTGGCGCGACGCCGGGATCACCCAGAAGTACGGGCACGCCGAGTGGTTCGGGTTCTTCGAGAAGCTCGCCCCCGACACCCCGGTCTTCGGCGGGCCGCAGGGCGTGCGCTGGGTCGGCAACGAGAAGGGCGTCGCACGCGAGAGCGAGTGGAGCGTCACCCCGCACACCGTCGACCCGTGGACCACCCACGCGCCGCTGCCCAACGACTCCACGGACCCCGACATCGGCTCCCGCGAGAAGATCCTCGACCCGTCCGTGAAGTACCTCCAGTGGTACCCGGCCGAGGCCGACGTCTCCAACCGCCCCGGCTGGTACCACCACCCCGAGCAGAAGCCCAAGACGGCCGCCGAACTGCTCTCCCTCTACGAGAAGAGCGTCGGCCGCAACGCCTCGCTGCTGCTCAACGTGCCGCCCGCGAAGAACGGCCGTATCGACGACGCCGACATGGCCGAGCTGACGGCCTTCGGGAAGTCCGTGCGCGGAATCTACGGCACCGACCTGCGCAAGCGCGGCCCCGGCCCGTACACGTTCGACCGGGTCGGCGTCAGCGAGGACATCCGTAAGGGGCAGCGCGTCGAGAAGTTCGCCGTCGAGGCCAGAACGGGCGGCACCTGGAAGGAGATCGCCCACGGCACGACCGTCGGTCACCGGCGCATCCTCGCGCTGGACGCGCCCGTGACGGCGGACGCCGTGCGGGTGAAGGTCCAGGAGAGCCGTGCGAAGCCCCGGCTGCGGCCCGTGACCCTGCACCTCAGCACGGCGGCCGGGCGGTAGCGCACGCCCAGCGGCCACCCCGGCGCGCGGGTCGTTCACCCGTCCGATATGTTGACCCTGTGAGCAACAAGGTCAACAAGAACGCCCTGCGCGCCGGAACGGTCACCGCCGGCGCGACGCTGATGATGCTGCTGTCGTCCCCCGCCTTCGCGCTCACCCGCGACGACGGCGACGACCCGGGCCCCGGCCTCAGCATCATGGAGACCCTCGGTCTCTACGTCGCCGCGCCCGTCGTGCTCTTCCTGGTGATCGCCGGTCTCGTCATGGCCGGTGACAAGTCGCGCAAGAAGAGCAGCTAGCCGACGACTTGAGCACAGGGCTGTCCTGATTCACCGACAGCCCTGTCACAGGCGTGGCCACGGGGCCGCCGCGGGGGAATCGCGGAAGCATGACGCACCACAACGCTCCGCTCTCGCCCCGCCCCCTGAGCCACCTCTCCGACGCCAACCCCAGCGTGATGACCGTCCGCGCGCTGTACGAGCACGGCGTCACCGCCGCCACCGCGCACGAGCGCTGCGGCCCGGGCGGGCCCTGGCAGATGCTGCTCCCCGGCGTCTGCGTGCTCCACCGCTCCGTCCCCACCAGCGAGGAACGGCTCCGTGCGGCGCTGCTGTACGGCGCGGGCGAGCGCGTCCCCTCGCAGGGCGGCCGCCGACCGCCGTCCGGCACCCCCGAGCCCTGCGACGCGATGATCACGGGCCTCGCCGCGCTGGCCCTGCACCACTTCGCCGCCGCGCCCTCGCTGCGCGCGCTCGACCGCATCGACGTGCTCGTCCCGCGCGGCCGCCGCCCCCGCTCCGCCGGATGGGCCCGCATCGTCCGGGGGCACGGCCTCCCCGAGCCCGTGGAGATCACCGGGCTGCCCGTGGCGCCCGTGCCGCGCGCCCTGGCCGACGCGGTCTCCGTCGTCACGGACGCGGTGGCCGTGCGCCGCCTGCTGACCGAGTCGGTGCGGGGCGGGCACTGCGAGGCGCAGTCCGTCGTGCGCGAGCTGACCCGGGCGCGGCTGCTCGGCCGGCCGCACGTCGTGGACGCCGTCGAGGCGCTGCTCGCCGAGGGCCGCGCGCTCTCCGAGGGGCTGCTGTACGACATGATCGTCCGGTACGGGCTGCCCGACCCCTGCTGGAACGTCGAGCTGCGGCTGCCGGGCGGCCCCTGGCTGGGCTCCGTGGACGCGTTCTGGCCCGACCACGCGGTGGCCGTGGAGCTGGACACCCGCGCCCCGCGCGCGGCCGAGGAGGGCGAGTACGACGGTGCCGCGTGGTCGGAGCACGCGCGCAAGCGGGAGAACCTGGAGCGGCTCGGCATCACCGTCGTCCACGTCACCCCGAGAAAGCTGCGGGACGCCCTGGAACAGCAGGCCGCCGTCGTCCGAACCGCCCTGATGACCTCGGCCGAACGCGGCCCGTCCGCGGCGGTGACGGTGCTTCCGCGTTAGCCGTTGCGCCGTGAGCCGAGCAGAGGGTGCCCCTTCCCGTGCGTCGCGGACTGCGCGACCAGCCACGACGCAGCGGGGCAGC
This sequence comes from Streptomyces albiaxialis, assembly GCF_039530985.1. NCBI lineage: Bacteria > Bacillati > Actinomycetota > Actinomycetes > Kitasatosporales > Streptomycetaceae > Streptomyces > Streptomyces albiaxialis. The sequence goes on along the minus strand of NZ_BAAAPE010000013.1, from coordinate 654,224 downwards.
CCGCGACGCACGGCAAGGGGCAGCCCGTGCCCGGGGAAGCTCTCCGGGCACCCGGAGAAGGGGCTAGTCGCAGAATTCGGCCTCGACCAGGTCCCTCGTACCGGCGGACCAGTCGGCGTTGACGTTGAACGCCGCGGCGTGTGTGCCGTCCTCCGTGGCGAAGACGGCCGAGCGCGAGCCGTGGATGGCCCCCTCGTGGCCCCAGACCGTGATGCCGCAGGAGAGCGCCCGCGAGGTCAGCCCGAGCCCGTAGCGGTCGGCCTGCCCGGCGGGCACGGTGTCCTTCATCTCGTCGAGCTGCCGCGGCGGCAGCAGCTCGCCCTTCAGCAACCCCCGTACGTAGCGCGTCAGGTCGCGGGTGGAGGAGATCATCTCGCCGGAGGCCCCGGCGAGCGAGGGGTTGAGCGCCGTCACGTCGTACGCCCGGGGGCGGGGGCCGTGGCCGGTCAGCCGCGAGTACGCGCGCCCGTGCGGGCCCGGCACGCGCGCCGAGGTGCCGGGCAGCGAGGTGTCGCGCAGCCCCAGGGGGCGGAGGACGCGGCGCTCGATCTCCCGCGCGTACGGACGGCCCGTCACGCGCTCGACGATCATCCCGGCGAGGACGTAGTTGGTGTTGGAGTAGCTCCAGCCGTCGCCCGGCGCGAAGAGGCGGGGGCGCTGGAGCGCGGCCGTGGCCAGCGCGCGGGGCGTGTGCGTGCGCGTACGCCCGGAGAGGAAGCCGGTGCCGAAGTTCCGGGCGCGGAACGCCGGGACGGTCGTGTAGTCCGCGATGCCGCTGGTGTGGCCGAGGAGATGACGGATCGTGAGCACGTGTGCCTGGTCGCCGAAGGCCGTGCCGTACGGGCCCAGCGGCAGGCCGTCCAGCCACCGGCCCACCGGGTCGTCCAGCCGCACCCGGCCCTCGGCTTCGAGCTGGAGCAGCACGGTCGCGACGAACGGCTTGGTGAGGCTGCCGATGCGGAAGCGGTCCTGCGGCAGCCGCGCGCGATGGGTGCGCAGGTCGGCGACGCCGGCCGTGCCCGTCCACCGTCCCGCGCCGTCGTCCGCCTCGCCCAGCACGCCGGGCACGCCGTCGCGTTCGACCGCGGCGCGCATCGCCTCGTGAGCGCGGGCGTGGCCGCCGTCGGCCGCCGAGGAGGCGGTGACGGACAGCGCGAGCACGCTGACGAAGGCGACGAGAGCGGTGAGCGCGGGGCGGAACAGCGGCATCGACCGCCACCTTAGTGATCAGTACGACTCGTGCGCCACACGGCGGCGATCACCAGGGCGCACCCGGCGAACTGGGTCACCGTGGGCCGTTCGCCCACGAAGGCGACGCCGAGGAAGAGGGCCACGACCGGCTGGAGGAGCAGCAGCGCGGCGCTCGTCACGGGCGCCAGCCGGGCCAGCGCGGGGCCGATGAGGATCAGCGCCAGCACCTGTCCGAAGAGCGCCATCACCGCGAGCCAGCCCAACGGCCCCCAGCCCGGCGTGAGGTCGACGCCCGTCCACAGCGAGCCCAGCAGCCCCGAGGTGATCCCGGCGGCGAGCGTCGAGACGCACACGGGGTGGACGACGTGGCTCTGTCCGGCGCCGAGCCGGGTCAGGAAGAGGTACCCGGCGAAGGCGACGCCCGCCGTCGCGCCGTAGGCCACGCCGGAGACCGGGTCGCTGCCCGGCTCGGGGTGGCCGATCGCGCCCGAGGCGAGGGCGACGCCCAGCAGCATCACGGGCAGCGTGCGCCAGTAGCGCGCGCCGGGGCGCGTACGGGAGAAGACGAGCGCCAGCAGCGGGAAGACGGCGACCTGGAGGTTGAGCAGCACGGTGGCGATCGAGGAGCCGACGTCGCGGATGCTGGCGACCCAGAAGACGAAGTCGATGCCGAGCAGGGCCCCGGCGGCGAAGTCCAGCGCCTGGAACCGCAGCGGGCGCGGCCCGTACCGCCGCCGCTCCGCGAGCGCGAACGGGAGCAGCGCGACCAGGGCGAGGGCGCAGCGCAGGAACGCCGCCGTGCCCGCGTTCACCCCGGAGAGCTTCACGAACATCGCCGAGGCCGAGATGCAGACCGAGCCCGTCACGGCGAGCAGCACGGGGCTGCGGTCCGCCAGGGGGACGGGTGCGGGGGTGGGCTTCCGTGTCTGCTTCCCGATCTCCTCCGTGGCCATGCCAACCACTGTGCCGCCTGGGACTCACAAGCAAAAGCAATGATTCATGTCCAATACTCATTAGCATTGCTTGTGTGTTCAGTCTCGACCGGCTCCGTGCCCTCGACGCCGTCGCCACCCACGGCTCCCTCGCGCGCGCCGCGCGCGCCCTGCACATCACGCCCTCCGGCGTCTCCCAGCAGCTCGCCAAGCTGGAGCGCGAGGCCGGGCACACCCTGCTGGAGCCGCACGGCAGGGGCGTGCGGCTCACCCACGCGGGCCGCGTCCTCGCCGGGCACGCGGCGCGGGTCGTCGCGCAGCTCTCGGACGCCGAGTCCGACCTCGCCGACCTGGGCGACGAGATCCTCGGCCCGCTCCGCCTCGGCGGCGTCGGCAGCTCCCTGCGGGCCCTGCTGCCCGATGTGCTGGAGGCCCTCACCGAGGCCCACCCCCGGCTCGTCCCGACCGTGGTCGACGGGGAGGCCGTCGACATGGTGCCCCGCCTCCTCGCGGGCGAGCTGGACCTCGTGCTCGTCGAGAGCTGGGACAGCCGCCCGATGCCGCTGCCCGAGGGGCTGGCCGTACGGACGCTCGTCGTGGAGGACGTCGACGTGGCGCTCTCCGCGCGGCATCCGCTCGCCGACCGGGCGAGCATCGGCCTGGCCGAGCTGGAGGGCGAGGTCTGGACGGCCTGTCCGGCGGGCACCGAGCCGTACGAGGCCCTGGTGCAGGCCCTGCGGGCGCACGGGCTGGAGCCGGACGTGCGCTATCCCGTCACCGAGTACGCCACCCAGCTCGCCTTCGTCGCCCGCGACTTGACGCTCGCGCTCGTGCCGAGGATGGCGCAGCGCCCGTGCCCGCCGGGCGTACGGTTCGTGCCCGTACGCCCGGGGCTCCGGCGCGAGGTCCGCGCGGCGTGGCGTGCCGCTCGGGACAGTCCTTCGGTACGGGCCTGTCTTGAGCTGCTCGCCCCTCAACCCGGCTAAGGGGCTGCCCCTTGCCGTGCGTTGCCGGGCGCGACCGCGCCGTGGCCGCTCGCGCAGTTCCCCGCGCCCCTTCGGGGCGCTATGGCTTCCGGAGGAGGAGTTCGACGTTCCTGTCCTCCGGGGTCCCGGCCAGGTCCGTTCGCGCTCCCGGGGCGTTGAACGACAGTTCCCGGTACAGAGACGCGAGGCCTGTCTGGGAGAGGTCCGTGAAGTCCGTGCGGGAAGGTGCCGCCGACTCGATCAGGGTCGTCAGGAGGGAGAGCGTGCCGTCTCCGTTGTCGACCAGCTCGACCGTGCGGGCGAGCTGGGGGAAGTCGATGTGGGACGCGGTGCTGATCTCCCACAGGGAGCCGTGCGGGGTGATCCGGTTGCGGTGGCTGTGGCCGTTGATCCACGCCACCACGTGCGGGGTGTCCTTCAGCAGGGACAGGAGCTTGTCGCCGCCCTCGGGGGTGGTCGTGCTGGTGTGGTGGCTGAAGACGAGCGCGTAGCTGTCGCGGTGCCGGGCGAGCTGCCGCTCCAGCCAGCGCAGTTGGCGGTCCGAGACGTGGCCCTCGTAGTGCCCGTCCCTGCGGGTGGTGTCGAGGCTGAAGCCCATCACGTCGTCGGAGACCCGGAACGCGTAGTGGAGCTGTCCCCGGTCGAGGTGGTTCTCCGTGTAGCCGTGGCCCCGCGGCCCCTTGCCGCGCCAGCGGGGGTCGCGCAGCGCCCGTACGTACGCCTCCGGCGTGACCGGCGCGCGGCCGGGGTCCGGGGTGACCGAGCGCATCCGGCGCCGCTGGGAGCGCAGCAGCTCGGCGAAGTGCTCGCCCTTGGGGTCGAGCCCCTTGCGCACCGCCTTCCACATCCGCGCCCCCTCGGCCTCGGGGAGGTCCAGCAGCTTCCTGCCGCCCACCGCGAACTCGGCGAGGAAGCGGTTCGCCGAGGCGTAGCAGCCGCCCGGCAGCGCGTCGTGGTTGCCCACGGTCGCGTACCAGGGCAGCGCGAGCCCCGGGCTCGTCACCCCGCGCAGCGCGGCCCGCAGGAAGCCCTCTATTCGCGGGAAGCCGCGCTCCTTGTCGGCGTCCCGCAGCGCCGAGTCCGGCTGCCAGTACGTGCGCAGGCCGCTGTCCTGCACGCCCTCGTACGCCCGCGCGTCGCCCGTGTTCGGGGTGATCCGGCCGCCGCTCATGGCCGTGAGGAACCACTCCAGCTCGGCCCGCGAGTTGTTGTCCGTGTTGTCGCCGGTGGTGATCACGAAGGAGAGCGGCATCCCCGTCGCGGGGCCGCCCGCCAGCGCGTTGACCCGCTCGACGAGCGAGACCGCGCCCGCCACCGACAGCGCCTCCTGCGGGCGCCAGGCGCTCGCGGTCTGCGCGCGCAGATACTCGTAGCGCAGCGGATGCTGCACGTCCACCAGGTGCAGGTCCGTGAACTGCACGAACCCGGCCAGCGGGGTGCGCCGGTCGGCCCGGCGCGCGCCCGCGCGCGCCAGCTCGGTGCGCACGACCCGCTTCCACGGCGCCCCGGCGGCAAGCCGGCGGTACGGGCCCTCGCCCGTCGGCACCGAGACGGCCGAGAGCGTGGTCCCGCCGCGCGGCGGCCCGGCGGCGGCCGGGGGCGCGGAGGGGGCGGCGGGCTCCGCCGCGTACGCGTGGGTGGTGCGGGGCGTGCCCGCGTGCCCGTTCCCCCGCGGCGCGGGGCCCGGGGGAGTGTCGAAGAGATCGAGGGTCCCGCCGAGGGCGACGGCGGCTGCTGTCGTCCCCGCGGCGGCGAGGACGGTACGGCGGTCGGGTCCAGAGTGCATGCGCTCTCCTGGTGTCTCCCGGTCTCCGGTCTCCCGGCGCTGGTCGGGAGGGTGGAACCCCTCCCTCCAGGAGGTTTGGCAGCGCGGGTGACCCTGGCCTGAACGGCTCAGGAACGGTGGCCGCCGGGCAGCACAACCCGGGGATGGAAGGATGGGCGGGGACGCTGGAACCGGCCAGCACCGACGAGAGCCGCGAGAGTGGGGAGATCACCAAAGTGCCTGGCACGAATCTGACGCGCGAAGAGGCCCAGGAGCGGGCACGGCTGCTCAGCGTGGACTCGTACGAGATCCAGCTCGACCTGAGCGGGGCGCAGGAGGGCGGCACCTTCCGCTCCGTGACCACGGTGGTCTTCGACTCCGCCGAGGCCGGCGCGGCCACCTTCATCGACCTGGTCGCCCCGGCGGTCCACGAGATCGTCCTGAACGGCGAGCGGCGCGACCCGGCGAGCGTCTTCGCGGACTCCCGCATCGCCCTCGACGGCCTGGCGGCGGGCCGTAACGAGCTGCTGGTCGTCGCCGACTGCGCGTACACCAACACGGGCGAGGGCCTGCACCGCTTCGTCGACCCGGTCGACCAGCAGGCGTACCTCTACACCCAGTTCGAGGTCCCGGACGCGCGCCGCGTCTTCGCGAGCTTCGAGCAGCCCGACCTGAAGGCGACCTTCCGCTTCACCGTGACCGCGCCCGAGGGCTGGACGGTCATCTCGAACTCCCCGACGCCCGAGCCGCGGGACAACGAGTGGAGCTTCGCCCCGACGCCCCGCATCTCCACCTACATCACGGCCCTGGTCGCGGGTCCGTACCACGCGGTGCACAGCTCCTGGGAGGGCGACGGCCGCAGCGTGCCGCTCGCGATCTACTGCCGCCCCTCGCTCGCGGAGTACCTCGACGCCGACGCGATCTTCGAGGTCACCCGGCAGGGCTTCGACTGGTTCCAGGAGAAGTTCGACTACCCGTACCCCTTCGAGAAGTACGACCAGCTCTTCGTCCCCGAGTTCAACGCGGGCGCGATGGAGAACGCGGGCGCGGTCACCATCCGCGACCAGTACGTCTTCCGCTCGAAGGTCACCGACGCGGCCTACGAGGCGCGGGCCGAGACCATCCTGCACGAGCTGGCCCACATGTGGTTCGGCGACCTGGTCACCATGGAGTGGTGGAACGACCTGTGGCTGAACGAGTCGTTCGCCACCTACACCTCCATCGCCTGCCAGGCCTACGCCCCCGGCAGCCGCTGGCCCGACGCCTTCACCAGCTTCGCCAACCAGATGAAGACCTGGGCCTACCGCCAGGACCAGCTCCCCTCCACGCACCCGATCATGGCGGACATCCGCGACCTGGACGACGTGCTGGTCAACTTCGACGGCATCACCTACGCCAAGGGCGCCTCCGTCCTCAAGCAGCTCGTCGCCTACGTCGGCATGGACGAGTTCTTCCAGGGCGTCCGCGCCTACTTCAAGCGCCACGAGTGGGGCAACACCCGCCTCTCCGACCTCCTCGGCGCCCTGGAGGAGACCTCGGGCCGCGACCTGAAGACCTGGTCCAAGGCGTGGCTGGAGACCGCGGGCATCAACGTCCTGCGGCCCGAGATCACCACCGCCGACGACGGCACGCTCACCTCCTTCGCCATCCGCCAGGAGGCCCCGGCCCTCCCCGCGGGCGCCACCGGGCAGCCCACGCTGCGCCCGCACCGCCTCGCCGTCGGCTTCTACGACCTCGACGGGAACGGCAAGCTCGTCCGTACGGACCGGATCGAGCTGGACGTCGACGGCGAGCTGACCGAGGTGCCGGTCCCCGCGGGCCGCAAGCGCCCGGACGTGGTGCTGCTCAACGACGGCGACCTCACCTACGCCAAGGTCCGCCTCGACGCCGAGTCCCTCGCCGTCGTCACGCGGCACCTGGGCGACTTCGCCGACTCGCTGCCCCGCGCCCTGTGCTGGGCCTCCGCCTGGGACATGACCCGGGACGCCGAGATGCCCGCGCGCGACTACCTCGACCTGGTGCTCTCGGGCGTCGGCAAGGAGTCCGACATCGGCGTCGTCCAGTCCCTCCAGCGGCAGGTCAAGCTCGCCCTCGACCTGTACGCGGCGCCCGCGTGGCGCGAGACGGGCCTCGCCCGCTGGGCCGACGCCACCCTGGAGCAGCTCCGCGCCGCCGAGCCCGGCAGTGACCACCAGCTCGCCTGGGCCCGCGCCCTCGCGTCCGCCGCCCGTACGGACGCGCAGCTCGACCTGCTGGCCGGGCTGCTCGACGGCAGCGAGACGATCGAGGGCCTCGCCGTCGACACCGACCTGCGCTGGGCCCTGCTCGGGCGGCTCGCCGCCACGGGCCGCGCGGACGAGCCGGAGATCGCCGCCGAGCTGGAGCGCGACGCGACCTCCGCGGGCGAGCGGCACGCGGCCTCGGCCCGCGCCGCGCGCCCGACCGCCGAGGCCAAGGCCGAGGCGTGGGCCGCGGCCGTCGAGAGCGACACCCTGCCCAACGCGGTGCAGGAGGCCGTCATCGGCGGCTTCATCCAGACCGACCAGCGCGACCTGCTCGCTCCGTACACGGAGAAGTACTTCGCGGTCGTCAAGGACATCTGGGAGAAGCGCAGCCACGAGATGGCGCAGCAGATCGCCCTCGGCTTCTACCCGGCGCTCCAGGTCTCGCAGGACACCCTCGACGCCACCGACGCCTGGCTGGCCTCCGCCGAGCCGGGCGCCGCGCTGCGCCGCCTGGTGACCGAGTCCCGCGCGGGCGTTGAGCGGGCGCTCAACGCCCAGAAGGCGGACGAGGCCGCCGCCCGCTGAGTTCCCGCGTCCGGGCCCGCGCCGCCCGGACGCGCATCGGCCCCCCGGGTTCGCGTCCGGGGGGCCGACGTGCGGGAAGGCGGTGTGCGGGCGCTGCCTACTTGCCGAACGCCACCTTGTCGAAGGCGACGTTCGCCACGCCGTTCGCCCAGAGCTGCTCGACCTGAGCGCTCTCCTCGGCGTTCGGCTTGTCATTGGTGCACGACGGGCCGGGGCCGCCGCCGGACATCAGCTCCTCGCACGGACCCTCGTAGTGGTCAGGCAGGCCGAGCACGTGGCCGGTCTCGTGCGCGACGACGCGGTTGGAGTCGTACTCCTCGTTCTGCGCGTAGTCGAGGAAGATGTAGCCGTTCCCGTGGCCGTCCGTCGAGGCGTAGGAGCCACGCGGGTCGTTGCCCTCGCGGTAGTCGAACGTGCCGCCGCTGCCCTCCTTGAGCTGGACGTTCTTCACCGCCGAGTTCCAGACGGACGTGCTGTTGGCTATCTGGCTCTTGAACTTCGGGGCGCTGCTGGCGTCGTACGTGACGGTGACTTCCTGGATGCCCGGCTTCGCCGCCTGCTTCTTCAGGGCGTCCTTGACGACCGCCTTGAAGAACTCCTCGTTGGCCTTCTGGCTCTCGCCGGTGTAGCCCTGGACCGTCGCCTTCTCCGCGGCACCCTGGGTGGCGTCCGCCGAGGTCGCCGAGGCGGGCACGGCGCCCAGGCCCAGGCCCACGGCCATTCCGAGGCCGACAGTCGCCGACAGAGCCGTCTTGCGGTATCTCATGGGGGGTCTCCCTCTCGTGCGGGGCCGGCGTCCGCGATGTGGGGGTGGTGCGGGTGGGGGGCGGTGCCGGTCCCTCCGGATGGAATCCTGCTGACGGAGAGTCTGTGCGAGGGCGGACGCCGCCGGGATGATGCCAAGTGGCGATAGGGCCGTGCAATCACCCGATGCGTGCCGGACGTTCGCGGCACCGTGATATCTGGTGTGGCGTGCGGGAGCGCCGTTATGCTCCCGCCTGTGGAGCTCGAAGTGAGGCACCTTCGTGCGCTGTGTGCGATCGCCGATACGGGCAGCGTGCACAAGGCAGCCCGCCAACTGGGCATGACGCAACCGTCCCTGACCACCCAGCTCCGCCGCATCGAGCAGGCCATCGGCGGCCAGCTCTTCTCCCGCGAGCGGACCGGAAGCAGACCGACCCCCCTGGGCCGTACGGTCCTCACGCGCGCCCGGCCGATCGTCGCCCAGATGACCACGCTGGTCACCGAGGCGCGGGACGCGGCGGGCCGGGGCGCGGCCGGGGGAGACGCGCGGCTCCGGCTCGGCAGTACGGGCAGCAGGGCTGTCCCCGGCTGGCTGCGCCGCCTGCACGCGCGGCTGCCGGACACGGACATCACGTTCCAGACCGACGTCTCCGCCAACACCCTGCTGCGGATGGTCGCCTCCAACCAGCTCGACACGGCCTTCGTGCACGAGGTCGAGGGCTCGCCGCTGCGGGTGCCCGACGGGGTCGAGCTGCGCGTCCTCGTGCACCGCGAGCCCCAGTTCGTGGCGCTGCCCGCCACCCATCCCGCGGCGGCGCGCTCCGCGCCGACCCTCGCGGATCTCGCCGACGACCAGTGGATGGTCGACCCGACCGTCGACGGCGACTGGGACGGGCTGCGCCGCGTCTTCTCCGAGGCCGGGCTCGACCCCCGGGTCGTCTACGGGGACTATCTGACCGCCGCCGACCTCGTCGCGGCCGGAGAGGTCGTCACCCCCTGCCAGCCCACGTCCCGCCCCCGGCCCGGCATGGCCATAAGGCCACTGCGGGGTGACCCCCTGGGCGTACGGCTGATGGTCGCCTTCCGGGCGGGGTGGGGGCTCGGCGCGGAGGGCGAGGGCGTCTTCGGTGACCTGCGGGCGGCGTACGAGGAGGTGGCCTGGAGCAGTGAGGCGTACCGTCGCTGGCTCCACACCCGCCGCGAGGGCGCGGCCCTCCCCTTCGTGGCCTGACCCTTCCTGAGCCCGGAGGCCTCCCGGCCTGACGGCCGACTTCCGGGGCCGCCTGTGTGGCTGCGGCTTCCGGGTAGCCCCTTGCCCGCCGCTGCCGCCCGCGGCTCCGCTGTGCCCGCTCGCGCAGTTCCCCGCGCCCCTGGTCGTTGCCCTCTCACGCGCTCGCGCCCCTGAACCGCGCCCCGGAGGGGCGGTTCAGGGGCGCGGGAAGCTGCGCGGCGCGGTCAGACGGCCCTCGCGTCCGCCCTCTGGGCGGTCAGGGCCCTTGCCAGGTCGTCGCGGGACTCCAGGACGAGGCGGCGCAGGGCCGGCGGGGCCGACTCGTGCGAGGTCAGCCAGGCGTCCGTCGCGTCGAGGGTCGCCTGCTCGGTCTGGAGCGCCGGGTACAGGCCCCGCACGATCGCCATGCCGATCTCGATCGAGCGGCTCTCCCAGATCGACTCGATGACCTCGAAGTACCGCTCCGCGTAAGGCGCGGTCAGGTCCCGCTGCGCGGTCCCCGGCTGGGTGAAGCCGCTGATCGTCGCCTCCACGAGCGCGTTGGAGAGCGTGTCGGTCTCGACGACCGAGGCCCACGCCTGCGCCTTGACCGCGGCCGACGGGCGCGCGGCCAGGCAGCGGACCTGGTGCCGCTTGCCGGAGGCCGTGTCGTCGCGGGACAGCTCGGCGCGCAGCGCGTCCTCGTCCGCGACGCCCTCGGCGGCCAGCGTCTCCAGGAACGTCCAGCGCAGCTCCTGGTCGACGTCGAGCCCGTCGATGCGTCCCGTACCGGCCAGCAGGCCCTCCAGCAGGCGCAGCTCCTGCTCGCCGCCCGCGACCGAGGAGAGGAAGCGCGCCCAGGCGAGCTGGTGCCCGCTGCCCGGCTCGGCGCGGCGCAGCTCGGAGACCGCGCCCTCGGAGAGCTGCCGCGCGCCCTCCTCGCGCCACGCGGGCGCCGCGTACATGTCGAGGGCGAGCCTGGTCTGCGCGTGCAGCATCTGCAGGACGCCGATCTCGCTCTCCGCGCCCGCGAACCGCAGCACCAGGCCGATGAAGTCCCGCGCGGGCATCAGCCCGTCCCGGGTCAGGTTCCAGACCGCGGACCAGCACACGGCGCGGGCCAGGGGGTCGGTGATCTCGCCCAGGTGCTCGCGCAGGGTCGCCAGGGAGACCTCGTCGAAGCGGATCTTGCAGTACGTGAGGTCCTCGTCGTTGACCAGCACCAGATCGGGCCGCTCGGTGCCGACCAGCTCCGGCACGGGCGTACGGGCACCCGCGACGTCCACCTCGGCGCGCGCGTACCGCTCCAGGGTCCCGGCGGCCGGGTCGCGCCGGTAGAGGCCGACGGCGACGCGGTGCGGGCGCAGCTCGGGGTGCGAGGCCGACGCCTCCTGGAGGACGGCGAGTTCGGTGACGCGGCCCTGCTCGTCGTAGGTGAGCTGAGGCGTCAGCGTGTTCACGCCCGCCGTCTGGAGCCAGGCCTTCGCCCACTCGCCCATGTCGCGCCCGGAGGTCTCCTCCAGGACGGACAGCAGGTCCTCCAGCCGGGTGTTGCCCCAGGCGTGGCGCTTGAAGTAGCGGCGGGCGCCCTCCAGGAAGGCGTCCTGGCCGACGTAGGCGACGAGCTGCTTGAGGACGGAGGCGCCCTTGGCGTACGTGATCCCGTCGAAGTTGAGCTTGGCGTCCTCCAGGTCCCGGATGTCGGCCGTGACGGGGTGGGTGGAGGGGAGCTGGTCGGCGCGGTACGCCCAGGACTTGCGGCGGTTCGCGAAGGTGATCCAGCCGTCGGTGAAGCGGGTGGCGCCGACGAGCGCGAAGGCGCCCATGAAGTCCGCGAAGGACTCCTTGAGCCACAGGTCGTCCCACCACTCCATGGTGACCAGGTCGCCGAACCACATGTGGGCCATCTCGTGCAGGATGACGTTGGCCCGGCCCTCGTAGGACGCCTGGGTGACCTTGCCGCGGAAGACGAACTCCTCGCGGAAGGTGACGCAGCCCGGGTTCTCCATGGCGCCGATGTTGTACTCGGGCACGAACGCCTGGTCGTACTTCCCGAAGGGGTACGGGAAGTCGAAGTGGTCGTGGAAGAAGTCCAGGCCCTGCTTGGTGACGGTGAAGATGTCGTCCGCGTCGAAGTGCTTCGCCAGCCCCTTGCGGCACAGCGCGCCCAGCGGCACCTCCAGCTCGGTGCCGTCCTCGAACGTGCGCCGGTAGGTGTCGGTCACGTAGTGGTACGGGCCCGCGACGACCGCCGTGATGTACGTCGAGATGGGGCGGGTGCGCGCGAAGCGCCAGATGGCGGAGCCGTCGTCCAGGAGGCGCGGCTCGCCCTCCCGCGCCCCGTTGCTGAGCACCGTCCAGCGCGCGGGCGCGGTCACGGTGAAGTCGAAGGGGGCCTTGAGGTCGGGCTGCTCGAAGTTGGCGAAGACCCGGCGCGCGTCCGCCGGTTCGTACTGGGTGTAGAGGTACGTCTCGCCGTCCTCGGGGTCGAGGAAGTGGTGCAGGCCCTCGCCCGTACGGCTGTAGGCGCACTGGGCGTCGATCGTCAGCTCGTTCGTCGCGCGCAGCCCGGGGAGCGTGACGCGGGTGCCGTCGAAGACCTCCTCGACCCGGAGGGACTCGCCGTTGAGGCTGACGGAGTGGACGTGGGGCGCGATCAGGTCGGCGAAGCTGGTGGCGCCCTCCTCCGCGCAGTCGAAGCGGACGGTGGTGGTGGAGCGGAACGTGCGCGGACCCTCGGCGGGTGGCGGCGCGGTCGCGGACCGCAGGTCCAGGGCCACCTCGTACCCGTGGACCGTCAGCAGTCCGGCCCGCTGCCGGGCCTCCTCGCGGGTCAGGTTCTCTCCGGGCACAGCGCGGCTCCCTCTTCTCTGCTTCGACCGGGTCGTCGGGTCGTCCCGCGTCGTGAACGACGTCGATCAGGATCGCACGGGGCGGTGGTGCGACACATCGGGGAATGCGCCCCTGTCCGGCCGCGTTGCCCCGCCCAAGGTGCCTATTGTTGGCGGGGCCGGATCAGCCCCGCCCGTACGAGGAGAGACCGTGTCGGAAAAGACGCCCGCTGACTTCTGGTTCGACCCCGCGTGCCCGTGGGCCTGGCTGACATCGCGCTGGATGCTGGAGGTGGAGAAGGTCCGGCCGGTGGAGGTCCGCTGGCACGTCATGAGCCTCTCCGTCCTCAACGAGAACAAGCTGGACGAGCTGCCCGACTGGTACCGGGAGTTCAACCTGAAGGCGTGGGGCGCGGTGCGCGTCTGCGTCGCGGCCGAGCAGAAGTACGGCAGCGAGGTCCTCGGCCCGCTCTACACGGCGCTCGGCACCCGTACCCACAACCGCGGCGAGGGCCGCGGGCGGGACGTCATCGAGGCCGCGCTGGAGGAGGCGGGCCTCCCCAGGAGCCTCGCCGACGTCGCGGAGAGCGAGGAGTACGACGAGGCGGTGCGTGCCTCCCACAAGGAGGGCATCGACCTGGTCGGCCAGGACGTCGGCACCCCCGTGATCGCCGTGCCGGGCCCCGAGGGCGAGCGGATCGCCTTCTTCGGGCCCGTGGTCACCCCCGCGCCCAAGGGCGAGGCGGCGGCGAAGCTGTGGGACGGCACGCTGCTGGTGGCCTCGACGCCGGGCTTCTTCGAGATCAAGCGCACCCGCGACAAGGACCCCATCTTCGACTGACCGATCTCCGACGGACCGATCTCCGACTGACGCCCGCCGCGAGCTGCCGGGAACGACCGAGGGGGCCCTGTGTGTCACGTCCACACAGGGCCCCCTCTCCTTGCCCGCCCGCCGTGAAGGGTGAGAAGACGATCACGAGGAGCGGGAGTCGGCGGGACTACGGGGCCAGCAGCAGGTTGTTCGCGCGCTCCTTGGCGGCGTTGTAACGCCGGGAGACGTCCTGCCAGTTCACGACGCGCCACATGGCCTCGACGAAGTCGACCTTCTGGTTCCGGTACTGCAGGTAGAAGGCGTGCTCCCAGGCGTCGAAGACCAGGATCGGGACCGAGCCCTGGCCCACGTTGCCCTGGTGGTCGTAGACCTGCTCGACGATGAGGCGGCCGGTCACCGGCTCGTACGCGAGGACGCCCCAGCCGGAACCCTGCGTGGTGGCCGCGGCCTTCGAGAGCTGGGCCTTGAACTTGGCGAAGGAGCCGAAGGACTCGGCGATGGCGTCCGCCAGCTCGCCCGTGCCGTCCTTGTCCAGGGGCTCGCCGCCGCCGTCACCGGTCATGTTCTGCCAGTAGATGGTGTGCAGGATGTGCCCGGACAGGTGGAAGGCGAGGTTCTTCTCCAGCCCGTTGATGTTGCCCCACGCGTCCTTGTCACGGGCCTCTTCGAGCTGTTCGAGGGTGTCGTTCGCCCCCTTCACGTATGCCGCGTGGTGCTTGTCGTGGTGCAGCTCGATGATCTCGCCGCTGATGACCGGCTCCAGTGAGGAGTAGTCGTACGGCAGCTCCGGCAAGGTGTAGATGGCCATGCGCTCTCACCCTTCGCTCACGCTTATTGCACATTACTTGCAAGAAGAAGGTAGCAGCAACTGCACACGAAAAAGCGGAGCAGCCCCCGTGGAAGGGGACTGCTCCGCTCGTCCATTCGACCTAGGACGCGGGGCCCTGTGACACCGCGTCAGCCCTGCTTCGCGCCCGCACTCGCGCTCTGCTTCGCGCGCTGCCGTACGAAGCCCGCGACGGCGAGCACCACCGTCAGCCCGGCCGTGAACGCGAGCTGCGTGCGGGTGTCGCCCTCGCGCAGCATCAGCAGCAGCACAGCGGCGATGCCCGCCAGCGCCACGATGGTCAGGCCCGGGAAGAGCCACATGCGCACCACGAGCTTCTCGGGTGCCTCGCGCTCCAGCTTGCGGCGCGTGATGAGCTGCGAGACCGCGATGAAGCCCCAGACCACGAGCGTGGCGGCGCCCACCATGTTCAGCAGCCACCGGAAGACCGTGTCCTCCCAGAGGAAGTTCAGCAGCACCGCGACGAAGCCGAAGAAGGACGAGGCGATCACCGCGTACCGGGGCACGCCCGCGGCGCTCACCCGGTTGAGGAAGGCCGGGCCCTCGCCGCGCTCGACGAGGGAGTACGACATGCGGGAGGCGCCGTAGATGTTCGCGTTCATCGCGGAGAGCAGGGCGATCAGCACCACGACGTTCATGATCTGGGCCGCCGCGGGGATGCCGATGTGGTCGAGCACCGCGGCGTACGGGCCGTCCAGCACCGACTTGTCGTCCCAGGGGATCAGCGTGACGATCACCAGCATCGAGCCGACGTAGAAGATCGCGATGCGCCAGACCGCCGTACGGACCGCCTTCGCGACGCCCGACACCGGCTTCTCGGACTCGGCCGCCGCGATGGTGACCGTCTCCAGCCCGCCGAAGGCGAACACGGAGGCGAGGAGCCCGACGATCAGGCCGTCCGTCCCCGCGGGGAAGAAGCCGCCCTCACCCGTGAGGTTCGCGGAGCCCGGCGCGTCCGTGTCCGGCAGCACCCCGGCGATGGCCAGTATCCCGAGCGCCAGGAAGGCGATGATCGCGACGACCTTGAGGGTGGCGAACCAGAACTCGTACTCGCCGAAGTTGCGCACCGAGGCGAGGTTCGTGGCGCAGAAGACCAGCATGAACAGCGCGACCCACATCCACGACGAGGTGTCGGGCAGCCAGCCGGTCATGATCTTCGCGGCGGCCGTCGCCTCGGTCGCGATCGCGACGCACAGCAGCGTCCAGTAGATCCAGCCCGCCGTGAACCCCGCCCACGGGCCCATCGCCCGCTCCGCGTGCACGGAGAACGAGCCCGAGGCCGGGCGCGCCGCCGACATCTCGCCGAGCATCCGCATCACGAGCATCACCAGCAGCCCGGAGGCCGCGTAGGCGAGCACGATCGAGGGACCGGCGGCGGCGATCCCGGCACCCGAGCCCACGAAGAGCCCGGCCCCGATCACCCCGCCGAGGGCGATCATGGACAGATG
The DNA here is from genome assembly GCF_039530985.1 of Streptomyces albiaxialis. Lineage (NCBI taxonomy): Bacteria > Bacillati > Actinomycetota > Actinomycetes > Kitasatosporales > Streptomycetaceae > Streptomyces > Streptomyces albiaxialis. The sequence goes on along the minus strand of NZ_BAAAPE010000013.1, from coordinate 638,628 downwards.
GCGTTGCTTGAGGCCGTGCGAGAGCGCCCGCTGCCCGGAGCCGTCGGGGGAGTCCGGGGAGTCCGGTGAACCCGGGGAATCCTGGACGGACGGGGGCGGCGGCGCGTCGGAGGACTCGGTACGCGTCATGAGGGAGCCGTTTCTGAGGGGTCGGTGCGGGGACGTGAGGTTGTTGTGCTCGCATCAGTCTCGGCAGCCGCCCCCGGGACTTCAATAATCGTGCACCGCATTCCGCGATACGGACATGATCGGAGCTTCCCACTCACCCGGCACAGTCGGAATTATGGCTTCCCTCAAGGTCCGGGCGCCGATTTTGTCACCAAGCTCACGGCCTCACCCCGCCCGCCGTCGGCTAGCGTCGAACGGTCCGAACGACCGCCCCACGACCGCCCATGGACGGAGTCGCCCTGATGAGTGCCCTCACTTCCGCCGCCGTAACGCCCCGACCCGGAGCCGTGCTCGCCGACCTGCTGCCCGCCGGCGGCAGCACCGCACGCGCCCGCGCGCGTGAGATAGCTCTCGTCGCCGGCGGCGCGGCCCTCACCGGCCTCGCGGCGCAGATCTCGGTGCCCGTCCCCGGCTCGCCCGTGCCCGTCACCGGGCAGACCTTCGCCGCGCTCCTCGTCGGCGTCGGCCTCGGCGCCCGCCGCGGCTTCCTCTCCCTGGCGCTCTACGCGCTCGCGGGCATGGCGGGCATGCCCTGGTTCGCCGAGGGCACCTCCGGCTTCGGGATGCCGTCCTTCGGCTACGTGCTGGGCATGCTGCTCGCCGCCACCGTCGTCGGCTCCCTCGCCCGCCGCGGCGGCGACCGCGGCGCGCTGCGCACGGCGGGGACCATGGCCGCCGGCATGGCCGTCACCTATGCGATCGGCGTCCCGTACCTGGCCCTGGCCACCGGGATGTCGCTGAGCGAGGCCGTCGCCGCCGGGCTCGTGCCCTTCCTCGTCGGCGACGCGCTGAAGGCCGCGCTGGCCATGGGCGCGCTGCCCGCCGCCTGGAAGCTCGCCGGCCGCCGCGACTGAGGCGGCGTCCGGGCCGGGCCGGGGCCGTCATAGACTCGCCGGCATGCGCGTGTACCTCGGCTCCGATCATGCCGGTTACGAACTCAAGAACCACCTCGTCGAATGGCTGAAGTCCGCGGGCCACGAGCCCGTGGACTGCGGCCCCCACATCTACGACGCGGATGACGACTACCCCCCGTTCTGCCTCCGCGCCGCCGAGCGTACGGCCGCGGACGACGGCGCCCTCGGCATCGTCATCGGCGGCTCCGGCAACGGCGAGCAGATGGCCGCGAACAAGGTGAAGGGCGTCCGCTGCGCCCTCGCCTGGAGCGAGGAGACGGCGGCGCTGGCCCGCGAGCACAACGACGCCAACGTCGTCAGCGTCGGCGCCCGTATGCACACCACGGAGGAGGCGGTGTCGTTCGTCGACACGTTCCTGAAGACGCCGTTCTCCGACGGTCCCCGTCACGTCCGTCGCATCGCCATGCTGGCCGCCTACGAGGACACCGGCGACCTCCCTCCCATCCCGCCCCACCACCCCCAGGACTGACCGGGGGCGGGCAGGGGCTGCCGCTTGCCGTGCTTCGCGCCCCTGGCTCTTGCGCGAAGCTCGGGCAGTCTGCGCCAGGGGCGCAGGGTGGGCAAGCGCAGCCCCCGATGCCGGGCAACCGCATGTGAGAGGAGGAGCAAAGGTGCCCGAGGGTCACACACTGCACCGGCTCGCCGGTGAATGCGAGCAGCGGTTCGAGGGCCGCCGGGTCCGGGCGACGAGCCCACAGGGCAAGTTCGCCGACGGGGCCGCCCTGCTCGACAAGCAGGAGCTGACCGGCACGGAGGCCCACGGCAAGCACCTCTTCCTCGGCTTCGGCCCCACCGGCTGGGTCCACGTCCACCTCGGCCTCTACGGCACGTTCCGCTTCGGCCCGGGCCCGGGCGCGGCCCCCGTCGGCCAGGTCCGCCTGCGGCTCGCGACCCCGGAGGACCACGCGGACCTGCGCGGCCCCACCCGCTGCGAGCTGATCACGGACGGCGAGAAGGACGCCGTCCACGCCCGCCTCGGCCCCGACCCGCTGCGCCCCGCCTCCGACCCGGAGGCGGCCTGGGCGCGGATCTCCCGCAGCCGGACGACCGTCGCCGCGCTGCTCATGGACCAGAAGATCGTCGCCGGGGTCGGCAACGTCTACCGCGCCGAGGTCCTCTTCCGGCACGGCATCGACCCGTACCGCGCGGGCCGCGATCTGACCCGCGCCGAATGGGACGCGATCTGGTCCGACCTGGTCACCCTGATGCGCGAGGGCGTACGGACGGGGCGGATCGACACCGTACGGCCCGAGCACACGCCCGAGGCCATGGGCCGCCCGCCGCGCGTGGACGATCACGGCGGCGAGGTCTACGTCTACCGGCGCGCCGACCAGCCGTGCCACCTGTGCGGCACGGAGGTGCGGACGGCGGAACTCGCGGCCCGCAACCTCTTCTGGTGCCCGGGGTGCCAGAAGAGGTGACGGGCACCCTCAGAACTCAGAAGCCGTGCGGCAGCCACGGCTCCACATCGCTCCGGAACGCCGTGGACGCCTCCCGCAGCGCGCCCCCGCCGGTCCGCAGCTCCCGCACCCGGCCCGCCCCCGCCAGCGCGCTCAGCGGAACGCCGCCCAGGTACGCGGCGCCCAGCTCCCGCACGGTCAGCGCGAGGTCCGCGGCGTCCCGCGTCGGCGCGCACTGCGCGCCCTTCGCGTCCCCCGACAGCCGCCAACGCCCCGTGTTCCACGGGCAGAAGGCGTCCTCCACCTCGAACACGACGTCCACCGGCGCCGCGTACGTCCGCGCCGCCAGCGCCGCGCCCACGTCCACGGGCCGTACGAACAGCCCGTCGTTCCAGTACGGCGCGCACCGGCGGGGGTTGCTGACCATGTGCAGCCACGGGTCGTCGAGCGGCCGGGCCGTCAGCCGCAGCGTCGAGGCGAGGTCCAGGGAGAAGAGGTAGCGCCACAGGGCGCCGTGCGCGGCCGGGTCCACGGCCTCCAGGTCGCGCAGCAGCACGGTCGCCCGCGGCACCTCGTGGTCGTCCCAGGCGGGCTTGACGGCGTAGCGCGCGTACCCCACCAGTTCGCCGTTCCGCTCCGCCGTCACGCAGCGCAGGGGGCTCGCGCCCTCGCGCTTGGCCTCCGGGTCGAGGAGCGGCAACCGCTCCCAGCCGGGCCGCCGTTCGAGCATGCCCGGGCGGAGCGGGACCAGGCGCCCGTACAGCTCCTCGCAGGCCTCGCTCACCGACGCCGGGTCGTGCGTCAGCCGCAGCCGGATGTCGTCCGCGCCCTCGGGGACGTCCAGCGAGACCCTGCCGAGGTCGATCGTGGCGCCCATCTCGCGTGACGCCAGGCCGTATCCGAACCGGCCGTAGATCTCCGGCTCGGAGGCGGTCAGGACCGCCAGCGGCTCGCCGTTCTCCCGCACGTCGTCCAACTGCCGCCGCATCAGGGCGCGCAGGAGCCCGCGCCGCCGGTGCGTCGGGGCCACGCTCACCATCGTGACGCCCGCCGACGGCACGAGGGCCCCGCCGGGAACGGTCATCCGGAACGAGAACAGCCCGGCGGTGGCGACGGGCTGGTCCCCGTCCCACACACCGAGCCCGCGGTCGGTCTCCGTCAACTCGCGGTACAGATCCCGCTCTCCGGCGGCCTCCACCACGCTGAACGTTCTCAGCAAATTGTCGTACCAGGCGTCCCACTCGACAGGGCGGAGCGCCCGGAGTTCGGTTGTCATACATCCATGCCTACCAGCGCACTCGCGGCCCGGCGAACGTATTTCCGGCGGTGCGCGAGCGGCTGCACGTGCGTCTGCACGGCCTGCCGTGGCCGGACGGCGTGCCGGGAATCGACGCGCCACCGAACGGGTGGATAAGGTCCCGGGGCATGGCGGAACGCCGCGCGGGACCCTCACCCCTGACGGCCCGGTTGCTCCACGCGCACAAGGCGCTGCACCGGGTCCGCACAAACCTGCGCCGGTCCGCCGTCGACTACTTCCGCGGCGGCGCCTCCGACTGGGTGGCCTTCGCCGGGCTGCTGCTCACCGTCCCCGCGCTCACCTGCGCCACCGTGGTCACCCCGCTGTGGTGCGCGCCGGAGGCCCTCGTCCTGCCGATCATCGCGGGCGGGCTGCTGCTGCGGCCCGCCAGCCTGCTCGCGCTCTACGCGGCCTCCGCCATCGCGCTGATGGTCGAGTCCGTGATGCTCGGCCCGTACGAGGACGGGGCGGCCCGCGTCACCCCCGGCACCATCCTGGTCGTCGCGGCGGCCGGGCTGTCCGGGCTGCTCGTCGCCCAGTTCCGCAGCCGCGTCGGGGTGCCCTGGCGGCGCGGCGGCACCATGCTCTTCGACCTGCGCGAGCGCATCCGCGTCCAGAGCAAGCTGCCCAAGCTGCCCGCCGGCTGGCACCGCGAGATGGCGCTGCGGCCCGCGGGCGGGCAGTCGTTTTCGGGCGACTTCGTCGTCGCCGCGCGCACGGGCCCCAACAACCGCACCCTGGAGGTCGTCCTCACCGACGTCTCCGGCAAGGGCATGGACGCCGCATCGCGCGCCCTGCTGCTCTCCGGCGCCTTCGGCGGGCTGCTCGGCTCGCTGCCCCCGCACGCCTTCCTGCCCGCCGCCAACGGCTATCTGCTGCGCCAGTCCTGGGAAGAGGGCTTCGCCACCTCCGTCCACCTCGTCCTGGACCTCGACAGCGGGGACTACGAGCTGCTGTCCGCGGGCCACGTGCCCGCGATGCAGCTCAACGCGGGCAGCGGCAAGTGGGAGGAGAAGGCGGCGGAGGGCCCGCTCCTCGGGGTCTACGACGGCGCCCAGTTCGACCCCGCCAAGGGCACGCTGCGCCGCGGCGACGTCCTGATGCTCTTCACCGACGGGCTGGTCGAGACGGCCGAACGGGACCTCACCGAGGGCATGGACCGGCTCACCGGCGAGGCCGACCGCTATGTGGCCTCCAGCTTCCACGGCGCCGCCTGGCACCTGATCGAGTCCGTCGCGCGCGATGTCAACGACGACCGGGCGCTGCTCCTCATCTGCCGCGACTGACCCCGGCCGCCCCTCCGGCCGCCCCTCCTGCCGCCCGCGGCTGACCCGCATCTGACCAGGGGGTCGGGGGTTTTCCCCACCCCGGATCCGGCGGCAGCCGTCATGGTCCGCACCGCCCCCCGCTCCGTACGTTCGAGGACGTCAGCGGATCCCGGCACACGGCCGGCACTGGAAGGGCGGACTCACCCATGCGGCTGCGCTCGAAGCGCGAGGACACGAAAGGCGCCGTGAAAGCGGCGCACGCGCAGGCGTACGCGCAGACGCCGTGCGCCGTGGAGCTGCGGGGCGTCACGCGCCGCTACGGCCGCGCGCGCGGTGCCGTGCACGCCCTCCGCGGCATCGACCTCGCCCTCCCGCACGGCAGCTTCACGGCCGTCATGGGCCCCTCGGGCTCCGGCAAGTCGACGTTCCTCCAGTGCGCCGCCGGGCTCGACCGGCCCACCGGCGGCGTCGTACGGCTCGGCGGCACCGAGATCACCTCGCTCAGCGAGAACAAGCTCACCGCCCTGCGCCGCACCCGCCTCGGCTTCGTCTTCCAGCACTTCAACCTGCTGCCCTCGCTCACCGTCGAGCAGAACGTGCTGCTGCCGCTGCGGCTCGCCGGACGCCGCCCCGACCGGCGGCGCGCGGCCGAGGTGCTGGGCCAGGTCGGGCTGGGGGAGTACGGCAGGCGCCGCCCCGGGGAGATGTCCGGCGGCCAGCAGCAGCGCGTCGCCCTCGCCCGCGCGCTCGTCACCGCGCCCGACGTGATCTTCGCGGACGAGCCGACGGGCGCCCTCGACACCACCACGGCCGCCGAGGTGCTGGCCCTGCTGCGGCACGCGGTCGACGGCCTCGGCGCCACCGTCGTCATGGTCACCCACGACCCGGCGGCCGCCGCCTGGGCCGACCGCGTGCTCTTCCTCGCCGACGGCGTCCTCGCCGACCGCCTGGAGCGCCAGGGCCCCCAGGGGACGTCCGCCGCGGCCGAGCCGATCGCGGCCCGCATGAGAACGCTCGGCACCTCGCGCACGGGAGCCATGGGAGCCGGGGCCACGGGGACCGCCCCGGGGGCCCCGCACAGCGCCGAGCGAGCCGCCGCGTGAAACCGACCCGCCGTTCCTTCGTCCCCAACGGCCTCGCCCGCGCGGCCGTCCGGTTCAAGCCCGCCTCGTTCGCGGGGACCTTCGTCGCGCTCCTCATGGCCGCGATGATCATCTCCGCCTGCGGCTACCTCGCCGAGACCGGACTGCGCGCCTCCGCCCCGCCCGAGCGTTACGCGCAGGCCCCCGTCGTCGTCACCGCCGACCAGTACGCGCACCTGATCACCGGCAAGGGCGAGGACCGTTCCGACGCGGGCGACCTGCTGCCCGGGACCGCCCGCCTCGACGCGGCGGCCACGGTGCGCGCGGCCCGCGCCGTCGACGGCGTCGCCCGTGCCGTGCCCGACGTCACCTTCCGGCTCCGCCACGGCGGCACCGGCCTCACCGCGCACGGCTGGGGCTCGCACGCCTTCACCGGCGCCCGGATCACCGACGGCTCCGCGCCCCGTACGGCGGGGGACGCGGTCCTCGACGCCGCCACCGCCGAACGGCTGCGCGCCGCCCCCGGCGACCGGATCGCCCTCACCACCCCGCACGGCGAGCGGAAGGTCCGCGTCTCCGGCGTCGCCGCCGGGCGGGGGAGCGGCGCCGAAGGACCCGCCGTCTGGTTCACCGACCGGCAGGCCATGGCCCTGGCCGGGCACCCCGGCAAGGCCGACGCCCTCGCCGTCCTCCCCGCGCGCGGCACCCCGGCGGCGGACGTCGCGCGGGCCCTCAAGGACGACAAGGCGTTCGGCAAGGCCACCGCGACGACCGGCGCCTCGGTCCGTACGGGCGACGGGCGCGGCGAGGCCGAGGGCTCCGACATCGGCTACGCGAAGGAGACCCTGGAGGCCCTCGGCTTCTCCTTCGGCGGCATCGCCGCGCTGACCGCCGTCTTCACCGCCTCGGGCACCGTCGCGCTCTCCGTCGCGCAGCGCCGCCGCGAGTTCGCGCTGCTGCGCGCGATCGGCGCGACCCCGCGCCAGATCCGCCGCTCCCTCGCCACCGAGGCCCTGTTCGTCGCGCCCCTCGCCGGGCTCCTCGGCTGCCTGCCCGGACTCGCCCTCGCCCGCTGGTGGTTCGGCGAACTGCGCTCGCGCGGCGCCGTCCCCGGCACCCTCGAACTGCGGACGACCATGACCCCGGTCTGGATCTCCGCGGGCACCGTCGTCGTCACCGCGCTGCTCGCCGGGTACCTGGCCGCCCGCCGCCCCTCGAAGATCAGGCCGGGCCAGGCCCTGGCCGAGTCCGCCGTCGAACGCTTCCGGCCCGGCGTCGTCCGTACGGTCCTCGGCGCGGGCGCACTCGTCGGCGGCGTCCTGCTGGCCCGCCTCGCCGCGACCGAGGGCGGCGAGGACGCCGCGAACCTCGCCCTCGGCGTCGTGATGTGCCTGATGCTCGCCGTCGCGCTGCTCGGGCAGTACCTCGCCAAGGCCTGCTCCTGGCTCCTCGGCCTGCCGCTGCGCGCCGGCTCGGCCTCCTCGGAGCTGGCCGCCGCCAACTCCTGGGCGCACGCCCGCCGGCTGGCCTCCGCGGTCACGCCCGTGGTGCTCGCCATGGCCTTCTGCTCGACGCTGGTCTTCCTCCAGACCAGCCAGGACCGGCAGACCGAGATCCAGCAGCGCGAGGGGATGCGCGCCGACCACATCGTCAGCGGCGGCGACACCGGCCTGCCCACGACGGCCGCCGCCCGCGCCGCCGCGGCGCCCGGCGTCTCCGAGGCCGTCGGCATCCTGCGCACCCAGGTCCTGGTCAAGGTCCGCTCCGGCGGCGAGACCCTCCTCCAGTCCGCCGAGACCCAGGGCGTCGGCGCCCCGGGCCGCGACCTCGCCCGCGTCCAGGACCTCGACGTGCGCGAGGGCTCCCTCGACGGGCTCCGCGCGGGCACCGTCGCCCTCGACCGGCTCCTCGCCGAGGGCGCGGACGCCCGCCCGGGCGACCGCGTCAGCATCCGCCTCCCCGACGGCACCAGGGCCCGCCCGAAGATCGCCGCCGTCTACGCCCGCGGTACGGGCCTCCCGGCGGTCACCCTGCCCCGCGCGGCGCTGGAGGGCCACGTGACCTCGGCGTACGACACCGAGGTGCTGGTCCGCGAGGCGCGCGGCGCGGACGGCGCCGCCGTGGCGCGCTCGCTCTCCGCCCTCGGTGAGGTCGCCGACCGCGAGAGCTACGCGCAGGCCCAGGACAGGGACCGCGCGGTCAACGCCTGGGGCAACAGGACCATGGCCGCCGTCCTCGCGGGCTTCGCCGCGGTCGCCGCCGCCAACACCCTCGTGATGACGATCGCCGAGCGCCGCCGCGAGCTGGGCACCCTGCGGCTCATCGGCTCGACCCGCCGCCAGGTGCTCCGCATGGTGCACTGGGAGGCCGTCGTGGTGGCCCTCTCCGGCATCGGCCTGGGCACGGGGATCGCCCTCGTCACGCTCGTTCCCATGATCGACGGCCTGTTCGGCGCCGCCCCGTACATCCCCCCGGCGCTGTACGCCGCCTTCGCCGGGTCGATCCTCGCGCTGGCCCTCCTCGCCACCACCCTTCCCGCCCGCAACGCCCTGCGCGCGCCGGGCGGGACCGGGTGAGGGGGAGGGGCGAAGGGAACGGCGACGGGAAGGGCGAGGGGAAGGGGTGAAACAGGCACGTAAGGGGAACCCGGTATCCTGACCCGCGGTTTGTCGCGACGGCGACAGCGAAGGCGACGGAGAGACCTGGGAGGTGGTCAGCGATGCGCAGCGAGCCTCCTAGTCGACCACCCCGGTACGCGGACGCCGTAGCCCCTTCTCCGTAGGCGGACCCCTCATCGGTGGGCGACGGCGCGTACGTACCCGTGCGTGTGAGCCACCCTCCCCACCGCTGACGAGGACCCCTGCCATGACGCAAGCCCAGCTTCCCGACGAGCTGCCCACGGGGCTGCAGGACGCCCTGGAGAACCACGACCTGACCGGCGCGCAGCGCTGGCTGGACGGCCGCCAGCCGCACCTGGTCGCGGACGAACTCGCCCGTATGGACAACGTCGACGCCGTGATCGCCTTCCGGCTACTGCCCAAGGACCAGGCGATCTCGGTGTTCGAGGAACTGGAACCGGTCGACCAGCAGGCCATCCTCATGGGCCTGCGGGACACCGCGTTCGCCGAGGTCGTCGAGGGCATGGACCCCGACGACCGCGTCCGGATGCTGCGCGAGGCCCCCGCGAAGATCGCCCAGCGCGTCCTCGCGGGCCTCAGCGCGCGCGAGCGCCGCGTGACCGCGGCCCTGCTCGGCTACCCCGAGGGCTCCGTCGGGCGCTACATGACGCCCGAGACGGTCCCGCTCAACCAGCACCTCACCGTCGAGCAGGCCCTCGCGCGCGTACGGGCCCGGGGCGCCGACGCCGAGACCGTCTACACGCTGCCGGTCGTCGACTCGGGCCGCCGCCTCACCGGCATCGTCGAGCTGCGCGAACTGGTGCTGAGCGAGCCGGACCGTACGGTCGCCGACCTGGTCGTCACCGAGGCGCCCCGCGCGCAGGCGACCGACCCGGCGGAGGACGCGGCGCGGCTGATGCGCGAGACGAACGTGCTCGACCTGCCCGTGGTGGACAGCGAGGACCGGCTCGTCGGGCTGCTGACGATCGACGACGCGGTCGAGGTCATCGAGGCCGCCGACACCGAGGACGTCGCGCGCCAGTCGGGCTCGGCGCCCTGGGAGGGCCACTACATGGCCGCCTCCGTCTGGCAGCTCGCCCGCTACCGCGTGGTGTGGCTGCTGCTCCTGCTGCTGGCGGCGACGCTGACGGTGAGCGTGACCCAGGCCTTCGAGGGAACGCTCGAACAGGTCACCCAGCTCGCGATGTTCATCCCGCTGCTCATCGGCACGGGCGGCAACACGGGCGCGCAGGCGGCGACGGCCGCCGTGCGCGCGCTCGCGGTCGGCGAGGTGCGCGGCTCGGACCTGCTCGCGGTCATCTGGCGCGAGTGCCGCGTCGGGCTGGTCCTGGGGCTGCTGCTGGCGGCGCTCGGCATCGGGGTGGGCTCGGTCTTCGTCGGCCCGGACATCGCCCTGGTCGTCGGCGTCACGCTGGTGATCATCTGTGCCTGGGCGGCGACCGTCGGCGGCACGATGCCGCTGCTCGCCAAGCGCCTGCGCATCGACCCGGCCGTGGTCTCCGCCCCGATGGTCACGACGCTGGTCGACGCGACCGGCCTGGTCATCTACTTCATGGTCGCCCGGCTGGTGCTCGGGCTGTGAGTCCCCCGGGGCTCACAGCCTCCGTGTCACACGTTCAACGGCTCACTTGGGGCGGCGGTGCGAGACGGGCCGCCGCCCGGTGCCCTGCCCCTGCGCGGGCACGGACTCCCGCTGCCGGGCCATCGCCGCGGCGTCCCGCTTGAAGAACCACTCCATCTTCGGCTCGATGACGAACCGGAAGAGCTTGGTGACCAGCGGCGTGCACAGCACGGTCATCATGATCCCGGCGAGCACCGTGATGGCGACCCGGCTGAGCGGGTGGTCGACCCAGTCCATCTCGTACCAGTCGAACTGGCGCGAGCCCTGGATGAAGAAGATGTGCAGCAGGTACGCGTAGAGCGTCCCGGCGCCCAGCACCGTGAACCACATGTGGCGGCGCGGCACCCAGGAGAGGAAGCACGCGGTCATCACCAGGCCGCAGCCGAAGATCGCGAGGTACATCACCGCGCCGACCCAGGAGGGGACGCCCATGTCGGCGGCGGCCTTGTCGTGCAGGAACCAGGCCTTGGACATCCTGGGCACGGCCCAGTAGGCGAAGACGCAGGTGAACAGCGTGACGGGCACCGCGATGTACCGCATCTGCTTGCGCTTGACGAGCTGGAAGTGGTGCGGACGGAGCTGGAGCCCGAGCACGAAGAAGGGGAGGAACTGCGCGACGCGCATCAGGTTGAGGTCGCCGCCGATGGACGGCGTGACGCTCGCGGCCACCGCGATCCCCAGCGCGACCGGCATCGGCCAGCGCAGGCTCTTCCAGATGGGGGTGGTGAGCCGCCACAGGAAGAGGGCCACCAGGAACCAGAGCGCGAACCCGGGCTCCTGGAAGTGGAAGTCGCGGTCCGGGTCGTCGTTGGCCCAGCGCATGAAGTACGTGTAACCGAACTGGATGGCGAGGTAGGGGACGACCACGCCGGTGATCAGGCGCTTCACCTGGTTCGGCTTGCCCTCGAAACTCCGGGACAGATAGCCGGAGATGATGATGAACGCCGGCATGTGGAACGTGTACATCACGAAGTACAGCGCCTCGGCCGTGCGGCTGTCGTCGCGCAGCGGGTCCCAGGCGTGCCCGATGCCGACGAGCACGATGGTGAGGTACTTCGCGTTGTCGAAGAAGGGGTCACGCTTCTTGGCTACTGGCTTCTTCTCCGCCGGCGCTGGCGGCTTCTGCGCCACAGGCGGTGTGTCGGAGGTGGGGGGCTCCTGGCGGACCGGGGGGAGCGGCGCCCGCTCATAACCAGCGTGCAACATCTGCCGCACCATAGCGGCTAAACCTCGGGGTCGTAAATTCCTGCCGCCGCACGTCTTCCCGGTACTCCGCTTCCTATTCCCCGCACGGCGGAAGGGAGTTGGCTTTCCTTGCGAGGAATGTTCGATTTCGGGCGCTATGTCCCGCTTAAACGGGGCATATGCGCCGCGTGGGACGCCTGAGGAATGTCCTATTGGCGGAAGTCTGGGACGCATGTGACCGAGGCCACAAATCCCGGTTCCCTTCCGTGAATTCACTTCCGTTCGCGGCACCGGGTGCCGAAACTAATGCACCAGGTGCACGTCTCCTGTATGGCGCATTGATCAGGCCGAATTTCTGGCCGAATGAGGGACGTATACCCGGCCGCTGACCGGTGGTCACCCGGCGGCGAGTCTATCCCGGACGCTCCGGTCGCCACTCTCTGTTGTCATCGCCCCTGAGGTTCCCCCGATGATGCGTCACCCGGGTCCACCCGGCCCGGAGTTGGTGGCACGATGGGTGGGCGCGGGGGTGTGGCAGCGCTGGCAGACCCCCAGGGCGGGTGAGGCGTTCCGACCACGAGGGTGTGAGCAGTTGTGGCCATTTCACTGTCCGTAGTGCTGCTGTTGGCAGTCATCCTGGTGATGCTGATCCGCAACGGCTCCCTCAAGGGAGGCCCCGCGATCGTCGCCGTGCTCTTCGGCTTCTTCCTCGCGTCCACGGGCATGGCCCCGTCGATAAATCGCTTCCTCAGCTCGCTCGCCGACTCGATCAACTCGATCAGCTTCTGAGCGCGGCGAAGGCCCGGCCCCCGAGGGGACCGGGCCTTCGCCGGTGCGGAGAGCGGGCGACGGGAATCGAACCCGCGTAGCTGGTTTGGAAGACCAGGGCTCTACCATTGAGCTACGCCCGCGTGGCGACCGCACCCGATCCGGCGGGACGTCGAATGGACATCCAGCAGGTCCGGAGCGGCACGGACTGCATCGTACGGCATGTACTCTACGTGTCGCACCGACGGGGTGTGGCGCAGCTTGGTAGCGCGTCCGCTTTGGGAGCGGAAGGTCGTCGGTTCGAATCCGGCCACCCCGACCACGTACTATGAGAGACGCGCGTGCCTGTGCCGTGTCCGCATTCTCGTGATCGCGCTGCTGAAGCTGCTGATCACGATGCTCGATGGTCCGCATACGGGGCGCCCTCAAGATCAACCCCCAAGAAGCCAGCCCCAAGGAGACCGACCGTGAAGAGCGCCGTGGAGACCCTGAACCCGACCCGGGTTCGGCTCACAGTCGAGGTGCCCTTCGAGGAGCTCAAGGACAGCCTCGACGCGGCGTACAAGAAGATCAACCAGCAGGTCACGGTGCCTGGCTTCCGTAAGGGCAAGATCCCTGCGCGAGTGATCGACCAGCGCTTCGGCCGCGGCGCCGTCCTCGAAGAGGCCGTGAACGACGCACTGCCGAAGCTGTACCAGTCCGCCGTCGAGGAGGGCGAGCTCAACCCGCTCGGCCAGCCCGAGGTGGACATCACCGAGCTGAAGGACAACGAGCTGCTGGCCTTCACCGCCGAGGTCGACATCCGCCCCGAGATCGAGATCCCGGACTACTCCGGCATCGAGGTCGAGGTCGACGCCGCCGAGGTCGCCGACGAGGATGTGGACAAGGCCGTCGAGCAGCTCCGCGAGCGCTTCGCCTCGACCTCCGTCGTCGAGCGCGCCGCCGCCGAGGGCGACGTCGTGAAGGTCGACCTGGAGGCCAAGGTCGACGGCGAGGTCCTGGAGGACGGCGTCGCCCAGGGCGTCGACTACACCATCGGCTCCGGCGAGCTGCTGGACGGCATCGACGACGCCGTCACCGGCCTGGAGGCCGGCGGCACCGCGACCTTCACCTCCGAGCTGAAGGGCGGCTCCGCCGCGGGCCAGGAGGCCGAGGTCACGGTCACCGTCGAGACCGTCTCCGCGCGCGAACTCCCCGAGCTGGACGACGAGTTCGCCCAGATGGCCAGCGAGTTCGACACGCTGGAGGAGATGCGCGAGGACAGCCGCAAGCGCCTCGCCGAGCAGAAGAAGTACGACCAGGCGACCCAGGCCCAGGAGAAGGTGCTCGACGCCCTCCTGGAGCTCATCGAGGTCCCGGTCCCGGAGAAGCTCCTCCAGGACGAGGTCGAGACCCGCAAGCACAACCTGGTCAACCACCAGCTCGGCCAGCTCGGCCTGGACCTCGCGTCGTACCTGAAGATGCAGGACAAGACCGAGGAGGACTTCGAGGCCGAGCTGAAGGAGCAGGCCGAGAAGGGCATCCGCACCCAGTTCGTCCTGGACGAGCTGGTGAACAAGGAGAAGCTGAACGTCAGCCAGGAGGAGCTCACCGAGCACCTCATGCGCCGCGCCCAGTCCTCCGGCATGAGCCCCGACCAGTTCGCCCAGGCCGTCGTCGAGGGCGGCCAGGTGCCGATGCTCGTGGGCGAGGTCGCCCGCGGCAAGGCGCTGGCGACCGTCGTCGAGTCCGCCACGGTCAAGGACACCAACGGCGAGGTCGTCGACCTCGACGACGAGGACGAGTCCGAGAACGCCGAGTCCGACGAGACCTCGACCGAGTCGGCTGACGCCGAGGCCGAGACCAAGGACGAGGCCAAGGACGAGGCCAAGAAGGAAGACGCCTGATCTTCCCTCGCACCCACGAAGGGCCCCCGGAACACGCTTCCGGGGGCCCTTCGCCCCGCCAGGGGCGCGTCCGTGGGCCGGAGAGGGGAGCGTCCCTCCGTGAGGGTGCGAGCCCCGTCCGGTTCCCGGCGGGGCTACCTGCGCTCACAGCGAACAGCTCTCTACGCGGGATGGCCTCCGGCAACGTGCGCGTTAGGGTCCCAGTAGACGAAGACCCCAGTGACGGCGGGCCCCCGGGCAGCCGTCCGGATACGAGCAGGTGGACACGTGACGCTTCCGATGCCTTCCGCCGCCGCTGAGCCCAACTTCGGTGGTGGCCTCGGCGACCAGGTCTACAACCGGCTGCTCAACGAGCGGATCATCTTCCTCGGCCAGCCGGTGGACGACGAGATCGCCAACAAGATCACCGCGCAGCTCTTGCTCCTCGCGGCCGACCCGGACAAGGACATCTTCCTTTACATCAACAGCCCGGGCGGTTCGATCACGGCGGGCATGGCGATCTACGACACCATGCAGTACATCAAGAACGACGTGGTGACGATCGCCATGGGCCTGGCCGCCTCGATGGGGCAGTTCCTGCTCACCGCGGGCACCCCCGGCAAGCGTTTCGCGCTGCCGAACGCCGAGATCCTGATCCACCAGCCGTCCGCGGGCCTCGCGGGCTCGGCGACGGACATCAAGATCCACGCGGAGCAGCTCCTGCGGACCAAGAAGAAGATGTCCGAGCTGTCGGCCGCGCACAGCGGGCAGAGCGTCGAGCAGTGGACCCGTGACGCCGACCGTGACCGCTGGTTCTCCGCCGAGGAAGCCAAGGAGTACGGCCTGATCGACGAGGTCTACGGCTCCGCGGCGCAGCTCCCCGGCGGCGGCGGGACGGGCGCGTGAGCCCCGCCGACCCCGCTCGCCGTCCGCAGCCAGCCCCTCTCCAGGAGAACCTTCCGATGACCTCCCTCAACTCCTCAGGTTCCGGGCTCTACACGGGCCCCACCGCCGAGTCCCGCTACGTCATCCCGCGCTTCGTCGAGCGCACCTCGCAGGGCGTGCGCGAGTACGACCCGTACGCGAAGCTCTTCGAGGAGCGCGTGATCTTCCTCGGCGTGCAGATCGACGACGCCTCGGCCAACGACGTCATGGCGCAGCTCCTGTGCCTGGAGTCGATGGACCCCGACCGGGACATCTCGATCTACATCAATTCGCCCGGCGGCTCCTTCACCGCGCTGACCGCCATCTACGACACGATGCAGTTCGTGAAGCCCGACATCCAGACGGTCTGCATGGGTCAGGCGGCGTCCGCCGCGGCCGTGCTGCTCGCCGCCGGTACCCCCGGCAAGCGGATGGCCCTGCCGAACGCGCGCATCCTGATCCACCAGCCGTACAGCGAGACCGGCCGCGGCCAGGTCTCCGACCTGGAGATCGCGGCGAACGAGATCCAGCGCATGCGTGACCAGCTCGAGGACATGCTCGCGCAGCACTCGACCAAGGACCGGGAGACCATCTCGTCCGACATCGAGCGCGACAAGATCCTCACCGCTGAGGAGTCCCTGGAGTACGGGCTGATCGACCAGATCGTGACCACCCGTAAGTCCTCGGTCGGAGTCTGACGGCCTCCGGCCGGATTCCTTCCGGGATCCCGCACAAGTTCCCGCACCCCCTTGGACCGACCGGGCAGGATCAGACGGTCCGTCCAAGGGGGGCCCATTCCGGCGGCCGGGCAAGGTACCGTCGGAGAGCACGTACCTCGGTCCGCACCTACCCGCGGATCCCAGGCGAAGGGGAAGCTCCTCGTGGCACGCATCGGTGATGGCGGCGATCTGCTCAAGTGCTCGTTCTGCGGCAAGAGCCAGAAGCAGGTGAAGAAGCTCATCGCGGGACCAGGTGTGTACATCTGCGACGAGTGCATCGATCTCTGCAACGAGATCATCGAGGAGGAGCTCGCGGAGTCCTCCGAGGTGCGCTGGGACGAACTGCCCAAGCCGCGTGAGATCTACGAGTTCCTGGAGAGCTACGTCGTGGGCCAGGAGGCCGCGAAGAAGGCTCTCTCCGTCGCGGTCTACAACCACTACAAGCGCGTCCAGGCCGGGGAGAACGCCACCGGCCAGGGCCGGGACGACGGCATCGAGCTGGCCAAGTCCAACATCCTGCTGCTCGGCCCCACCGGCTCCGGCAAGACGCTGCTCGCGCAGACGCTCGCCCGGATGCTGAACGTGCCGTTCGCGATCGCCGACGCGACGGCGCTCACGGAGGCGGGATACGTCGGCGAGGACGTCGAGAACATCCTCCTGAAGCTGATCCAGGCCGCGGACTACGACGTCAAGAAGGCCGAGACCGGCATCATCTACATCGACGAGATCGACAAGGTCGCCCGCAAGAGCGAGAACCCGTCGATCACGCGTGACGTCTCCGGTGAGGGCGTGCAGCAGGCACTGCTCAAGATCCTGGAGGGCACCACGGCCTCGGTGCCGCCGCAGGGCGGGCGCAAGCACCCGCACCAGGAGTTCATCCAGATCGACACGACGAACGTGCTGTTCATCGTGGGCGGCGCCTTCGCGGGCCTGGAGAAGATCATCGAGTCGCGGGCCGGGGCCAAGGGCATCGGCTTCGGCGCCGACATCCGCTCCAAGCGCGAGATCGAGGCGAGCAACCAGTTCGAGGAGGTCATGCCGGAGGACCTCGTGAAGTTCGGGATGATCCCGGAGTTCATCGGCCGCCTCCCCGTGATCACCAGCGTCCACAACCTCGACCGCGAGGCCCTGCTCCAGATCCTGATGGAGCCGAGGAACGCGCTGGTGAAGCAGTACCAAAGGCTCTTCGAACTCGACGGTGTGGAGCTGGACTTCGACCGTCCCGCGCTGGAGGCCATCGCCGACCAGGCGATCCTGCGCGGCACCGGCGCGCGCGGCCTGCGCGCCATCATGGAGGAGGTCCTCCAGTCGGTGATGTACGAGGTGCCGTCCCGCAAGGACGTCGAGCGCGTCGTCATCACGGAGGAGGCCGTGCACTCCAATGTGAACCCGACCCTCGTCCCGCGCGCCCGCGGCACCGAACAGCCGGGCCAGCGCCACGAGAAGAGCGCGTAGCGCGTCCGAAGGCCCGAAAGGCCATGAGAAGTCCATGAGAAGGCCCCGCACCCGGAAGAACGGGTGCGGGGCCTGTCTCGTCTTCGGTCTCGTGTCCGGCTACGCCCTCGCTCAGGCCTTCACCCGTGCGTCGGAACGGACCTGGGCCGCCAGCTCCGCCGCCTTCCCGACGGAGAGGCCACCGGACATGTCGGCCATCGAGACGGCGCCGATCGTGCTGGAGTCGCCCCAGACGCAGATCTTCATGCTCAGGGTGTCCACCTTGAACTCCTGGCACTTGAGGGAGTCGCCGTCGAAGCCGGAGGGGCTGTACTCCTTCGGCTTCCCCGTGGGCTTGCCTATCGGCGCGAACTCCTTCTGCATCTGCTCGAAGAGCCAGTCGACGCCCGCCTTCGGGTCGTCCACCTCGCCGTAGGCCCCGCCGAGCTGGAGCTGCTTGGTGCCCGCCCGGTACTGCGCCGTGAGGTCGCCGTCCGCCTTCAGCCCCGGAATCCTCTTGCCGCCCCCGGGACCGTCCTTGGTGAACACCTCACCACTCTTGCCCTTCTTCGGCTTGCCCTTGAGCGTGTAGTCCCCGGCGACCGTCCTGGGCGCCGTGAGCTTGTACGAGGCGTCGTCACCGCCGCCCACGACGCCGGACGCGAAGAGGCCGCCCACGACGGCCCCGACGACCACAAGGGCCCCGACGACGATCCCGACCGTCTTCCCCCTGCCCCCACCGCCGCCGGGCGGCTGGACGGCCGGCGCGGGCGGAGGCATCCCCGGCCCGGCGTGTGGCTGGCTCATGCTGACGTGTCCTCTCTGCCGTCTGGTGACGAGAACGGCGCCCGGCGGAACACCGCCGAGCGCCTTCCCATGGGCCGTACGCGATTACTTGATCTCGACCCGGGTGTCCTTGCGGACCTTGCCGGTCGTCTCGGCGGCCTCGGAGATCGGGGCGCTCTTGCCGGTCATGGCCGCCGCCAGGTCCACCGACATGACGGTGCCGACGGTGCTGTGGTCGGCCCACATGCAGAACGGGATCTTGACGGTCTTGCCGGGGCTGGCCTCCGTCGAGGCGTTCTGGCACTTCATGACCGCGTCGTCGGCGCCCGCGGGGCTGACCTTCTCCGGGCTGCCTTCGAGCTTGGTCTTGCCGCTGTCCTTCGAGGCCTCCTCGGCCATCTTGCCGAAGGCGGCGTCCAGGACCTTCTCCGGGTCGTCGACGTCGCCGTAGACGCCGGCGAACTGGAGCTGCTTCGCGCTCATGCCCGAGCCGGACTTGTACGCGGCGTTGACGTCCTTGATGTTCTTGACGCCGAACTCCTCGAAGTCGCTCTTGGCCTCGGAGTCGAAGCCGCCGCCACCGCCGCTCGGGCTCTTCTGGAAGCTGCCCGCGACCGTGGCCGGGGTGATCAGCTTGTACTTCTTGCCGTCGTCCGCGACCGTCGAGCCGCCGTCGTCGTCGCCGCCCGTGAAGAGCAGGACGCCGCCGATGATGGCGCCGACGACGGCCAGGGCGCCGACGACGATGCCTATCGTCTTGCCCTTGCTGCTGCCGCTGCCCTGCGGGGGCATCGGCATGCCGGGCTGTCCGGGCTGGCCGTACGGCTGCTGGCCCTGCTGCTGGTACCCGCCGGGCTGCTGGCCCTGCTGCGGGTAGCCGTAGCCCTGCTGCGGGGGCGGGGGCTGCTGCTGGTATCCGCCGGGCTGGCCGCCCTGTTGCGGGTAGCCGTAGCCGGGCTGCCCCGGTGCGCCACCGTACTGCGGCTGCTGCTGGCCGTACGGGCCCGGCTGCTGGGGCTGCTGCCCGTACGGGCCGGGCTGCTGGCCGTAGGGCCCGGGCTGGTTGTCACTCATGGTGGCGCTTCCCCTCCGTGAACAAATGCTTGAATGCGCGCCGCACATCCTCTCCCATGACGCGAGACGCCGTCCCCACGGGAGCGAAATCGCAGCCCGCCGGGTGCGAGATCGTGAAGAAATGAGGGTGGGATGTCCGGCTACGAGCGGAAATGGAAGCGCCCGGCGGGTACCCGCCGGGCGCTTCCAACTGTGGTTTTTCTGTGACCCCGGAGTTACTTGATTTCCACCCGGGAATCCGAGCGGACCTTCGCGGTGGTCGCGCCCGCCTCGTCGATCGACATGTTCTTGCCGGTGAGGACGGCGGCCGGGTCGGCGACCATCACGAAGCCGATCGTGCTGGTGTCGCCCCACATGCAGAACGGGACCTTGAAGTTGTCGACGCCCGCGGAGTTCCCGGGCGCGGCGGTGAACTTGATGTTCTGGCACTTGAGGACCGCGCCCCCGTCCAGGCCCGGCGCGTCGACCTCCTGGGGGGAGCCCTCCAGCTCGGCCTTGCCGCCGCCGCCCGTGTTCGGGTCCTTGACGGCCTCCTTGGCCAGCGCCGCGAACGCGACGTCGACGACCTTGTCCGGGTCGGAGATCTTGCCGTAGGCGCCGCCGAAGTGGAGCTGCTTGGCGATCTCGCCGGTGCCGGACTTGTACGCGGCGTTGACCGACGTCGGGTCCTCGACGCCGAACGAGGCGAGCTTGTCGGCGTCGTTGCCGCCGAAGGCGGAGGCGCCCGAGGAGGTGTCCTTCTTGTACTCCTCCGCGACCGTCGCCGGGGTCGTCAGCTTGTACTTCTTGCCGTCGTCCGCCGCGACGTTCCCGCCGCCCTTCTTGCCGCCCTTGCCGTCGTCGCCGTCGTCGCCGGTGAAGAGGAGGACCCCGCCCACGACCGCCGCGACCGCGACGACCGCGGCGACGACGATGCCGATCGTCTTGCCCTTGTTGCCGCCGCCGCCCTGCGGGGGCATCGGCATGCCGGGCTGCTGCTGCCCGTAGGGACCGGGCGGCGGCTGCTGGCCGTACGGGCCGGGCTGGCCGCCCTGCTGCGGGTATCCGTAACCGGGCTGCTGGCCCTGGCCGCCCTGCGCTCCGGCATAGGGGTTCGGGCCGCCGGGCTGAGGCCCCTGCTGAGGCTGGCCGTAGGGCCCGGGCTGCTGGCCGTACGGTCCCGGCTGCGGGGGCTGCTGCCCGTACGGACCGGGCTGGTCGTTGCTCATCAGAACTCCTTGCTCGGACACCCCGCTCCCGGACCGTACGTACCCGCCCGCCAGGGCGGAGAGTTCCGTGCGCGGCGATTCCCTCCGTGAACGCATGCCAGGTGCACGCGTGAATACGCTCGTCACATCTTGACGGATCCCGTGCGTGAGCGCCGCATCGGTCCCCAAACCGATTCGAGAACGGGACATTGACGCCCGTACACTGGCCGTCGTGACCGAGAACACTCAGCGCCCAGAGTCCCCCGCAGATCTGCCGACCCAGTACACGCCGGCCGAGGTAGAGGGGAAGCTGTACGAGCGCTGGGTAGAGCGGGGCTATTTCGAGGCCGACGCCAAGAGCGAGAAGACCCCGTACACGATCGTCATCCCCCCGCCGAACGTCACCGGGTCCCTGCACCTCGGCCACGCCTTCCAGCACACGCTGATGGACGCCCTCACCCGCCGCAAGCGGATGCAGGGGTACGAGGCGCTGTGGCTGCCCGGCATGGACCACGCGGGCATCGCCACGCAGAACAAGGTCGAGCAGCAGCTCGCCGAGGAGGGCAAGTCCCGCCAGGACCTCGGCCGGGACGAGTTCGTCCGCCGCGTGTGGCAGTGGAAGGAGGAGTACGGGGGGAAGATCCTCGGCCAGATGCGCCGCCTCGGCGACGGCGTCGACTGGAGCCGCGAGCGCTTCACCATGGACGAGGGCCTCTCGCGCGCCGTCCAGACCGTCTTCAAGAAGATGTACGACGACGGGCTGATCTACCGCGCCGAGCGGATCATCAACTGGTGCCCGCGCTGCCTCACCGCGATCTCCGACATCGAGGTCGAGTACCAGGAGGACGACGGCGAGCTGGTCCAGCTCCAGTACGGCGAGGGTGAGGAGACGGTCGTCGTCGCGACGACCCGCGCCGAGACGATGCTGGGCGACACCGCCGTCGCCGTCCACCCGGACGACCCGCGGTACCGGCACCTGATCGGTAAGCAGATCAAGCTGCCGCTGACCGACCGCACCATCCCCGTCGTCGCCGACAGCCACGTCGACCCCGAGTTCGGCACCGGCCAGGTCAAGGTCACCCCGGCCCACGATCCCAACGACTTCGAGATCGGCCGCCGCCACGACCTGCCCATGATCACGGTCATGGACGAGCGCGGCGTGATCACCGTCCCCGGCCCCTTCGAGGGCCTGGACCGCTTCGAGGCGCGCTCGGCGATCGTCGCCGCGCTGCGCGAGCAGGGCCGGATCCTGGAGGAGAAGCGGCCGTACAAGCACAGCGTCGGCCACTGCTCCCGCTGCAAGACGACCATCGAGCCGCGGCTGTCCATGCAGTGGTGGGTCAAGGTCGCGCCCCTGGCGCAGGCCGCGGGCGACGCCGTCCGCGACGGGCGTACGAAGATCCACCCCGCCGACATGTCGTCCCGCTACTTCGACTGGGTCGACAACATGCACGACTGGACGATCTCCCGCCAGCTCTGGTGGGGCCACCGCATCCCGGTCTGGTACGGGCCGGGCGGCGAGGTCGTCTGCGTCGGCCCCGACGAGGAGCCGCCGGGCGGCGAGGGCTGGACCCAGGACCCCGACGTCCTGGACACCTGGTTCTCCTCGGGCCTGTGGCCGTTCTCCACGCTGGGCTGGCCCGACGAGACGCCGGACCTCGCGAAGTTCTATCCGACGGACGTCCTGGTCACGGGCTACGACATCATCTTCTTCTGGGTCGCCCGGATGATGATGTTCGGGACGTACGTCATGGACGAGGTCCCGTTCCACACCATCCAGCTCACCGGTCTCGTCCGCGACGAGCACGGCAAGAAGATGTCGAAGTCGTTCGGGAACGTCGTCGACCCCCTCGACTGGATGGACGCCTACGGGTCGGACGCCCTGCGCTACACCCTGGCGTCCGGCGCCAACCCCGGCACCGACGTCCCGATCGGCGAGGACTGGGTCAAGGCGTCCCGCAACTTCGCCAACAAGATCTGGAACGCCACGCGTTTCGCGCTGATGAACGGCGCCACGGTCGAGGGCCCGCTGCCGGACCCGTCCGAGATGTCGGCCACCGACCGCTGGATCCTCTCCCGGCTCAACGCGACGGTCGCCGAGGTCGACGCGTACTACGAGGACTACCAGTTCGCGAAGCTCTCCGACGCCCTGCGCCACTTCGCGTGGGACGAGGTCTTCGACTGGTACGTCGAGCTGTCCAAGACCACCTTCTTCGCGGGCGGACGCCCGGCGGAGGTCTCGGGCCGCGTCCTGGGCGAGGTCCTCGACGTCATGCTGCGCCTGCTGCACCCGGTCGTCCCCTTCGTCACCGAGACGCTGTGGACGACGCTGACCGGCGGGGAGTCCGTCGTGGTCGCCGAGTGGCCGTCGGACTCCGGTTTCCGTGACGCGGAGGCCGAGGCCGAGCTGGCCGCCGTCCAGCAGGCCGTCACCGAGGTCCGCCGCTTCCGCGCCGACCAGGGCCTCCAGCCAGGACAGAAGGTCCCGGCCCGGCTCGACCTGGACGGGACGCCGCTCGCGGCGCACGAGGAGCCCATCCGCCAGCTCCTGCGCCTCCAGCCCGCCGGGGACGGCTTCCAGGCCACGGCCTCGCTGCCCGTCGTGGGCGCCACCGTCGCGCTGGACCTCTCCGGCGCGATCGACGTCGAGGCCGAGCGCAAGCGCCTCGCGAAGGACCTCGCGGCGGCCGAGAAGGAGCTGAAGCAGACGACGGCGAAGCTCGGGAACGAGGCGTTCCTCGCGAAGGCCCCCGACCACGTCGTCGACAAGATCCGCACCCGGAAGTCGGCGGCGGAGGCCGACATCGAGCGGCTCAAGGGGCAGATCGAGAAGCTGGGCTGAGCCCTTCCGCTCGTGACGGCGGGCCTCTTCCCGCGTTCAGCGGCGCTGTGCGCGCCGCCGCAGGAAGAGGCCCGCCGTCACGAGCGCGGCCGCCACGGCCGCGAGCGTGAGGATGCCGACGGGGCCGAGGCCCGCGCC
This sequence comes from Streptomyces albiaxialis, assembly GCF_039530985.1. Classification (NCBI taxonomy): domain Bacteria; kingdom Bacillati; phylum Actinomycetota; class Actinomycetes; order Kitasatosporales; family Streptomycetaceae; genus Streptomyces; species Streptomyces albiaxialis. The sequence goes on along the minus strand of NZ_BAAAPE010000013.1, from coordinate 615,317 downwards.
GGTCGCGGCCAGCGAGCCGCCGCCGGCGGCGAGTGCGGGGGTGCCGAGTGCGTTTCCGTACATGTTCGTGTCTCTCCTTGAGGTCTCAGTGGTCTCAGTGGTCTCAGTGGCGTCAGTGGTCTCAGTGGTCGAGCGCGACCGGTCCCGCTGGTGAACGCTCCGCGTTGCGGCGGGTCTTGGCCCAGCCACCCCGCCCCCGCACGGCACGCACGAGCGCGCGTACAGACGCCGGGAACAGGTGGTAGGCGTACAGCCACAGCGCCAGGCCCCAGCCGAGCCCCGTCAGCCGGGAGCGCGCGGGCGCGTACGTACGCCGGTAGAGCACGCCCCAGCCCAGGAACGGCAGCACCGAGACCAGTGCCAGCACGGCGAGCAACGGCCAGACGGCGGCGGCCCGTTCGCCCACCGGCGCCCAGCCGTACGCGCTCACGGTGACGCCGGTCAGCACGGCGGCCGTCGCGGCCACCGCGAGCGCCAGCAGATGCGCGAGCGGCTGGACGAAGGTGTAGAGCGCCTCCAGCACGGCCGCGCCCGAGAAGTGCCGGGAGGACAGGACGCGCGGCGCGTAGCGGGCGCAGGAGAGGTTGCCCTGCGCCCAGCGGGTGCGCTGGGCGAGCAGCCTGCGCGGGTGCGGCAGGCCCTCCTGCGTGACCCAGGTGTCGGCCAGGTGCGTGGTGCGGTAGCCGTTCAGCAGCATGTGCAGGCCGAGTTCGTAGTCCTCCAGCAGCGCGCCGCCCTGCCAGGGGTGGCGCTCGGCCGCCGCGATGCGGTCGAGCGCGGAGAGCCGGGTGAACTGCCCGTTGCCGCCGAGTCCGGCCGAGCCCGAGCGGGCGCGCAGCGCCTGGGTGCCCGAGCAGGCGACGGCGAACTCCATGTCCTGCGCCCGCACCAGCAGCCGCCCCGGCCGGTGGGGGTGCGGCCCGTCGACGTTCCGCATCCGTACGTTCACCTGGACGCCGCCGATGTCGTCGTCGCCGAAGCCGGAAGGGCCGGAGACGGGCCCGAACGCGCCCGGGTCGAGCTGCCCGTCCGCGTCCACGACGCAGACGATCACCCGCGTACGGTCGGTGTCCTCCGGCAGGAACCGGTTCAGCTCCGCGTAGGCCGCGTTGAGCGCCGCGCCCTTGCCCTGCCGCGCGTGCGGACGGCGGCGGCCCACGACCCGTACGCGCGGATCGCGGGCGGCGAGGGCCGCGACGATCTCGCCCGTACGGTCGTCGCTGTCGTCGTCGATCACCCACACATGGGCGTCGGGGAAGTCCTCGCGCAGGCGGGCGACGGTCGTGCCGATGACGGCTTCCTCGTCGCGGCACGGCACGAAGAAGTGCCAGTCGAACGCGGCGGGGTCGCCCGGCGCCGCGGGCCGCCGCCGCGCGAGCGCGCGCAGGACGGTCACCCAGTGGACCAGGAAGCAGCCCAGCAGGACGAGGGGGAGGACGACGAGCACGAAGGCTCCTTCCGGGGAGAGGGGCGGGACGGTCAGGCGGCGGGGGCGTACGCGGGAGTGGCGGGCGCGGCGGGCGCGGGGCTGGCGGGCGCCAGCAGCGCGGCGATCCGCTCCGAGGCGCGCCCGTCCCCGAACGGGCTGGGCAGCGCGGCGAGGCGGCGCAGCCCCGGCGCGCCCTCGGCGAGGCGGCGGCGCGCGGCCTCGCCCACCGCCGCGCCCGGCCGCACCAGCTCGGCGAAGTCCCGCAGGGCCTCGGGCCGTTCGGTCGAGCGGCGGACGACGACCAGCGGCCGGCCCAGCACCGTGACCTCCTCCTGCACGCCGCCCGAGTCGGAGACGAGGAGCGCGGCGTCGCGCGCGAGGCCCAGGAACGCGCCGTAGCCGAGCGGCCCGGTGACCGTCAGCCCGGCGAGCAGCGGAGCGAGCCCGGCCGCGTCGATACGGGCGCGGGTACGCGGATGGAGGGGGAGTAGCACGGGCGTACCGGCGGCGGCGAGCGCGCCCAGTTCGGCGAGGGTGGCGCGCAGGGCGCCGGTGTCGTCGGTGTTCTCGGGGCGGTGCAGGGTGGCCAGCACGTAGTGGTCGGGGGCGAGGCCGTGGCGGGCGCGGAGCGCGGCCCGCTCGGACGGCGACGGCAGGTGGTGGCGCACGGCCTCGACGACCGTGTTGCCGGTGACCTCGATCCGCTCGTCCGGGACGCCCTCGGCGCGCAGCGCCGCCCGGTTCGCCTCGGTCGGGGCGCACAGCACATCGGCCACGGAGTCGATCAGGACCCGGTTGTGCTCCTCGGGCATCGCCCGGTCGTGGCTGCGCAGCCCCGCCTCGACGTGCACGAGCCGGATGCCGCGCGCGTTGGCGGCGAGCGCCCCGGCGAGCGCGGCGTTGGTGTCGCCCTGGACGACGACGGAGGCCGGGGGAGCGGCGGCGAACAGCGCGTCGAGCTGCTCCAGCCCGGCGGCGAGCTGCCCGGCGCGCGGCCTGCCGCCGACGCCGTGCAGGAACGTCGGCTCCGGCAGCCCCAGCTCGGTCAGGAAGCGGCCCGACATCTCCTCGTCGTAGTGCTGCCCCGTGTGGATCAGCCGGGCCTCCGGGCCGAGCAGCCGCAGCAGCTCGGTGACCTTGACCAGCTCGGGACGGGTGCCGAGCACGACGGCCGTGCCGTGGCCGGAGCCGTGGCCGGGACCGTGACCGGGGCCGGGACGGTGGGCGTGGCTGTGGCCGTGGGACAGGGGGGAGGGGGCGGGCATCGGGGCTCCTGGGCTGTGCGCGGGCGGCGTACAGCGGCCAGGGTCGGGGGCGACGGTCGCGCGGACCGGTGCGCTCCGGTAGCGGGACGGTTGCGATTCCCGGCCCCGTGGTCAGTCCTCCGGAGGCCGGAAGCGGTACCCCGTGCCCCGTACGGCCTCCAGCGGGTCCCCGGGGTCCTCGGGCCCGCCGCCGGCCTCGCGGAGCTTGCGGCGCAGCCGCAGCACGGCGAACTTCACCCGCTCCCTGCCCGTCCCCGTCGGGTCGTCCCACACCGAGTCGAGGAGCTGCTCGGTGGTGACGATCCGCCCCCGGTTCCGTACGAGCGTCCGCAGCAGCCGGAACTCGATCTCGCTCAGCCGCACCTCGGCGCCCTGCCACACCGCCGAACGCCGTTCGGGCACCAGCACGAGACCGGCCGCCTCCGCGTCGGCCGTGCCGTCCAGGTCGCCGCCCACGCCCACGTCGCGCGTGCGGCGCCGCAGCAGGGCCTCGATCCGGGCGAGCAGCTCCTCGTTCCCGAAGGGCTTGGGCAGATAGTCGTCCGCGCCCGCGCGCAGCCCCCGCACCCGGTCGGCCTCGGAGCCGTGGGCCGTCAGCATCAGCACGGGCACGTCGGTCATGTCGCGCGTACGGTCCAGGACCTCCCAGCCGTTCAGCCCCGGCAGCCCGATGTCCAGGACCATCAGCGCGGGGCGCGCCCCGAAGAGGAGCCGCAGCCCCTCGCGCCCGTCGGCCGCCGCCGTCACCTCGTACCCGGCGCGGCCCAGCAGCGTGGTGAGGGCGAGCCGCAGATCGGGCTCGTCCTCGACGACCAGGACCCGGGCCCCGCTCACGCGGCCCGCTCCCCGCCGTCCGGCCCCGCCAGCGGCAGCCGGAGCCGGAAGACCGCGCCCTCGCCCTCCGTGCCGCCGACGGTGAGCGTCCCGCCGTGCAGCCGGACGATGTCGTGGCTGACGGCGAGCCCGATGCCGCTGCCCGGATAGCCGCCGCGCTCGGCGTTGGGCGCCCGCGCGAAGGTCTGGAAGATCGCGTTCCGGGACTCCTCGGGGACGCCGATCCCGGTGTCCGCGACCTCGATCTCCCAGGCGGCGCCGCGCGGCGCGGCCGTCAGCCGTACGTCGCCGCCGGCCGCCGTGTACTTCGCGGCGTTGCCCAGCAGGTTCGTCACCACACGCTCCAGCAGGTGCTCGTCCCCGCGCAGCGGGGGCCCGTCGGCGCAGCGCACCGTGAGGAAGACCCCGGCCTCCTCCATCGCCGCCGTCCGGGCGGCCAGCGCGTGGTCCAGCAGCCGCGGCACCCGCACCTCGCCCAGCTCCAGCCCGTGCGGCCCCGCGGCCCCGCCCGGGGCGCCGGAGGCGGGCAGCAGCCGGGTGATGACCTGGCGCATGTGCTCGGCGTTGCGGGCGATGGCGGCGAGGAAGTCGCGCTGGTGGACGTCGAGCGTGCCGCTCGCCGGATCGGCCAGCAGCTCGCAGAAGCTGACGACGGCGGCGAGCGGGGTCCGCAGCTCGTGCGAGGCCGTCGCGGTGAACTCGCGCCGCTCCCGCAGCACCCGCTCCAGGTCCTCGTTGTCCCGCCGCAGATCGTGCTCGGTCCGCTTGGCCTCGGTGACGTCGCGGTACGTCCAGAGGAACCCCACGTGCGCGTCCCCGTCCTGGAGCGGCACGGTCTCCCGGTTGACGACCCGGCCGTCGCGCAGCGGGATCTCGGTCACCCGGCGGATCCGGGGCGCGTGGTCGCGCGGGGACGTCCGCGCCGCGGGGTGGCCCGGCACATAGCGCCGCGCGATCTCCTCCAGCACCGTGCGCGCGGGGGCGCCCGGCGAGATGTCGCACTCCGGGCCCAGGCCGAACATTCCGCCGAGCGCGTCGTTCGCCGCCACGATCCTGCCGTCCGTCCCCTGGCACAGCACGCCCAGCGGCGCCGCCTGGAGCGCCGCGCGCAGCACCCGTACGTGCGCGGGCGGTACGGACGGAAGGAAGGGGTCCCGGATCACGGCCACGCTCCTCACCGCGAGCTGTCCCCCGAGGCGTCCTCGGGGCGTCGTCCCGGGGTGTCCCCGAGGTGTCCTCCCGGGGCGTCCCCGGAGTGTCCCCCCGAGCCCTGCTCTCGCGGTCACCCTAGCCAGATGCGGGCCCACCCGCCCGCCCGGAACGGAACGGCGGGCTTACGTAGACTGGTCCACGTGAGCGACGAGCCCCAGCCCCACGAGCCCGAGGGCGATGAGCCCGAGCCCTCCCCGTTCGAGGAGATCGTCGGGGAGGCGACCGACCGCGACCCCGATCTCGCCGTCATCGAAGCGGGCAGCCGCACCCTGCGCGCCCAGGCGGGCCCGCAGCCCGACGTGGTGCCCACGCGTCCCGAGGACCCCGAGGTCGACGCGGCGCTGCGCGCGGTCGAGGACGAGCTGGCGACCCGCTGGGGCGAGACCAAGCTGGAGCCCTCGGTCAAGCGGATCTCCGCGCTGATGGACGTGCTGGGCGAGCCCCAGCGCACGTACCCGTCGATCCACATCACCGGCACCAACGGCAAGACGACCACGGCCCGCATGATCGAGGCCCTGCTCGGCGCCTTCGACCTGCGCGTCGGGCGGTACAGCTCGCCGCACGTCCAGTCGATCACCGAGCGCCTCAGCATCGACGGGGCCCCGGTCCCGGCCGAGAAGTTCGTCGAGATCTACGAGGACGTCAAGCCGTACGTCGAGATGGTCGACGGCCAGCAGGAGTACAGGCTCTCGTTCTTCGAGGTCCTCACCGGAATGGCGTACGCGTCGTTCGCGGACGCGCCCGTCGACATCGCCGTCGTCGAGGTCGGCATGGGCGGCTCCTGGGACGCGACGAACGTGATCGACGGGAACGTCGCCGTGATCACCCCCATCTCCCTCGACCACACCGACCGGCTCGGCGATACGCCCGAGCAGATCGCCGTCGAGAAGTCCGGGATCATCAAGCCGGACGCCACCGTCGTCCTCGCGCAGCAGCCCGTCGAGGCCGCCTCGGTCGTGCTGAAGAAGGCCGTCGAGGTCGACGCGACCGTGGCCCGCGAGGGCATGGAGTTCGGCGTCGTCTCCCGCGAACTGGCCGTCGGCGGCCAGCAGCTCACCCTGCGGGGCCTCGGCGGCGAGTACGACAACATCTTCCTGCCGATCCACGGCGCGCACATGGCGCACAACGCGGCGGTGGCGCTCGCCGCCGTCGAGGCCTTCTTCGGCATCGGCCAGCAGCAGGCCCGCACCCTCGACATCGACGTGGTGCGCGAGGCCTTCGCCTCCGTCACCTCCCCGGGCCGCCTGGAGGTCGTCCGGACGAGTCCGACGGTCGTGCTCGACGCCGCGCACAACCCGGCGGGCGCGCGCGCCACGGCGGAGGCGGTGAGCGAGGCGTTCGGTTTCAGCCGACTCGTCGGCGTGGTCGCGCCCAGCAAGGACAAGGACGTACGCGGCCTGCTGGAGGCGTTCGAACCGGTCTTCGCCGAGGTCGTCGTCAGCCGGCACCAGACGCACCGCGCCATGGACGTCGACGAGCTGGCCGCCCTCGCGGTCGAGGTCTTCGGCGAGGACCGGGTGCAGGTCGAGCCGCTGCTGGACAGCGCGATCGAGGAGGCGATCACCCTCGCCGAGGAGGAGGGGGAGTACGCCGGGGCGGGCGTCCTGGTCACGGGTTCCGTCTTCACGGTCGGCGAGGCCCGGCTGCTGCTGGGAGGCAAGCGCTGATGCGGACGCTGTGCGCGTCGACGTTGATCGGCGAGTTCTTCGTGATCGGTTTCGCCGGACTGGTCGCGATGCAGACGAGTGATCTCTCCAAGGCCACGGTCTGGACGGTCTGCGGCATCGCGATGCTGCTGTGCGTGCTGCTCTGCGGAATGATCACCCGCCGCGGGGGCGTCGAGCTGGGATGGGCCCTGCAGATCGGACTGATCGTCAGCGGCTTCGTGGTCCCCACGATGTTCTTCCTGGGCGCCTGCTTCGCGGCCCTGTGGTGGGCCTCGGTGCACTACGGCCGCAAGATCGACGAGGCCAAGGCCCGCTTCGCCGCGCAGGCCGATTCCGGGGGCGGCCCCGAGGGCGGGCCTGAGCCGGACGCTGCGTAATCCGGCGCTCTCTCACCCGTGTAGCCTCTACGCACCGCAGAGTCACACCGTCAAGGAGTCCGCACGATGTCCCAGCGCACCCTCGTCCTCCTCAAGCCCGACGCAGTTCGCCGCGGGCTGGTCGGCGAGATCATCGGCCGTATCGAGGCCAAGGCCGACTGGAAGATCACGGCGCTGGAGCTGCGCACGCTCGACAAGGCCACCCTGGAGACGCACTACGCCGAGCACCAGGGCCGTCCCTTCTACGAGCCGCTGGTCGAGTTCATGCTCTCCGGCCCCTCCGTGGCGCTGGTCGTCGAGGGTGAGCGCGTGATCGAGGGCGTACGGGCGCTGGCCGGGCCGACCGACCCGATCGCCGCCGCGCCGGGCTCGATCCGCGGCGACTACGGCACGATCGTCCGTGAGAACCTCATCCACGCCTCGGACTCCGAGGAGTCCGCCGCGCGGGAGCTGAAGATCTTCTTCCCTGACTTCGCCTGACGGGGGCTGAGAGGGAGGGGCAGGGGAACCCATCACTCCGACACGACGTCACCATTACGGGGGACGGTCGGGGTTCCGCTGACAATGGCGGAGGAACCGTCTCTACGTGTTCGAGCAAGCGCGTCTACGATGGAACCTTCGCGCTCCGCAATGTCGGCGCGTACACACATCCTGCCGTTCCCTCACACACCATCGCCCCACTTGGAAGGCCAGACGCATCCATGGCAACCAACATGTCGTTCATCGGCCGTGATATGGCTGTCGACCTCGGGACCGCCAACACGCTGGTGTACGTCAGGGGTCGCGGGATCGTCCTCAACGAGCCGTCCGTCGTCGCGATCAACACGAACACCGGCGGCATCCTCGCGGTCGGCGCCGAAGCGAAGAAGATGATCGGCCGGACCCCTGGCAACATCGTGGCCGTGCGCCCCTTGAAGGACGGCGTGATCGCCGACTTCGAGATCACCGAGCGCATGCTCCGCTACTTCATCCTCAAGATCCACAAGCGGCGGTATCTCGCCCGTCCGCGCGTCGTCGTCTGCGTCCCGTCCGGCATCACCGGGGTGGAGCGGCGCGCGGTGATCGAGGCGTCGACCCAGGCGGGGGCCCGCCAGGTGCACATCATCGAGGAGCCGATGGCCGCGGCGATCGGCTCGGGCCTCCCGGTCCACGAGGCGACGGGCAACATGGTCGTGGACATCGGCGGCGGCACCACCGAGGTCGCCGTGATCTCGCTCGGCGGCATCGTCACCGCGCAGTCGATCCGCGTCGCGGGCGACGAGCTGGACAACGCGATCATCCAGCACATCAAGAAGGAGTACAGCCTTCTGCTCGGTGAGCGCACCGCCGAGAGCATCAAGATCACCATCGGCTCGGCCAACCAGCTCGACAAGGACGAGCACACCGAGATCCGCGGCCGTGACCTGGTCAGCGGCCTGCCCAAGACGGTGGTGATCTCGGCCGCCGAGGTCCGCAAGGCCATCGAGGAGCCCGTCAACGCGATCGTGGACGCCGTCAAGACCACCCTCGACAAGTGCCCGCCCGAGCTGTCCGGCGACGTGATGGACCGGGGCATCGTGCTCACCGGCGGCGGCGCCCTGCTGCGCGGGCTCGACGAACGGCTGCGCCGCGAGACCGGCATGCCGATCCACATCGCGGAGGACCCGCTCGACTCGGTGGCCCTCGGCTCCGGCAAGTGCGTCGAGGAATTCGAGGCGCTCCAGCAGGTGCTGGACGCCCAGCCACGCCGCTAGCCGGGGCGCCCCGGAGGGGCCGCTCCAGGGGCGCGGGGAACCGCGCGCCGGGCCACGGTGACGGCGTGCCCCGCAACGCACCGCCAGGGGCAGCACGGACAACAGAAAACGGAACAAGAGCGCACAACACGACACGGTCCGACCAAGAAAGGCACGGCCGCCGCACGTGAGGGACACACGAGAAAGCCGGCTGCTGCTCGTCCTGTTGATCGCCATCGCGTTCGCACTGATCACGGTGGATCTCAGAGGGGGCGAGCAGTCACCGCTCGACGGTGCGCGGTCGGGGGCCGCGTCCGTCCTGGGACCTGTCGAGAACGGCGTCGCGTCGGCGGTCGATCCCGTCGGCAACGCGATCGGCGCCGTCCGCGACTCGGGCGAGAGACACGACAGGATCAGCCGTCTGGAGCGGGAGAACGCGCAGCTCAAGCACGAACTCGGCTCCAAGGACCGCAACCGCGCCCGCGCCAAGGAGCTGGACAAGCTCCTCAAGACGGCCGGTGCCGGAGGGTACGGCGTCAAGGGCGCCCAGGTCATCGCGATCGGCGCCGCCCAGGGCTTCTCCTGGACCGTCACCATCGACGCGGGCAGCGGCGACGGCCTCCGCAAGGACATGACGGTGCTCAACGGGGACGGGCTCGTCGGCCGCGTCACCACCGTCGGCCCCTCCACTTCCACCGTGCTGCTCGCCAACGACCCGGACTTCACCGTCGGCACCCGGCTGGAGAAGAGCAGCGAGCTGGGCTTCGCCACGGGCCGCGGCGGCAACGCGCTCAACGTCCAGCTCATGAACGGCAAGGCCAAGGTGAAGAAGGGCGACCGCCTGGTCACCTTCGGCTCCAGCGCCGACAAGCCCTTCGTGCCCGGCGTGCCCGTCGGCAAGGTCACCAAGGTCAACCGGCACAAGGGCGACCTCACCCGCACCGTCAGCGTCCGCCCGTACGTGGGCTTCTCCAAGCTGGACATCGTGGGCGTGGTCGTCGAGCCGCCGCGCACCGACCCGCGCGACGAGGTGCTGAAGGCGAAGAAGCCGAAGCCCGCGCCCACCGTGACCGTCACCAAGACACCGAAGGCGGACAAGGAGAGCGGCGCGCGGCGCGAGGAGGGGCAGCCGAGCGGCGCCCCCACGAACGGCCAGACGCCCTCGCCCGGAGCCACTGGAGTCGCCCGATGATCCTCAACCGGATTCTGCTCTCGGCCTCGCTGGTGGTCGTCGCGCTCATCTTCCAGGTCACCGTCCTGGCCCGGCTCCAGCTCCCCGGCGCCGTGCCCGACCTGCTGCTGCTCGTCGTCCTCGGCCTCGCCCTGGTCTACGGACACACGGCGGGCGCCCTCGTCGGCTTCGCCGCCGGGCTCCTCGCCGACATCGCCCCGCCGGCCGACCACGCGGTGGGGCGGTACGCGCTGGTGCTCTGCGTGATCGGGTACGCGGCGGGCCTCACCAAGCCGGAGAACGGCCAGCACCGCTCGGCGACCGTGCCCATGCTCGTCGTCGCGAGCGCCGCCATCAGCTCCACGCTGCTGTACGCGGGGGTCGGCGCGCTCGTCGGCGACACCGCGGCGCGGCAGGTCGGCCTCACCGGGCTGCTGATCACGGCCACCATCTACGACCTGCTGCTGGCCCCGTTCACCGTGCCGCTGATCATGGCGCTGGCGCGGCGCTCGGAGCGGGACCCGCTGGGCGACGGCGCCGGAGCGGGCGGCGGCAGCGCGAGCGGCGGCGACCGTACGTACGGCTGGCTCACCTCGGGTGCGGAGCTGGGCGGCGGGAGCGGCGGTCTGTTCGGGGGCAGGCGCGGCAAGAACGGCGCGGGCATCGGCAGCCAGCGCGGCACTCTGCTGGGCCGCTCGGCCCGTAACAAGGCGGGGAAGATCAAGGGGGTCAAGCGGCTGTGACAAATATTCCGGAGACCGGCCGCACCCAGCGGGTCAACATCCGGCTGATCGCCATTCAGATCCTGGTGATGTCGCTCCTGCTCACACTCGGCGGGCGGCTGTGGTATCTCCAGATCCGCAACGGCGACGAGTACGAGAAGGAAGCCGCCGGCAACCACGTCCAGCAGGTCGTGCAGCCCGCAGTGCGCGGCTCGATCCTCGACTCGCGCGGCGTGCCCATCGCCGACAACGAGACCCGGCTCGTCGTCTCCGCGTCCCGCACCGAGCTGATGAAGCAGGGCGACGACGGCAAGGCCGTCCTCGAACGGCTCGCGAAGGTGCTCGGCATGAAGGCGAAGACCGTCAAGGAGAAGGTCCGCCTCTGCGACGCGAAGACGAAGCAGCCCTGCTGGAACGGCTCGCCCTACCAGCCGATCCCGGTCACCGACAACGCCAAGCCGCAGCAGGCGCTCCAGATCCGCGAGCGCTCCGAGGACTTCCCCGGCATCACCGCCGAGCCCCAGGCCGTACGCCGCTATCCCGCGCCCTACGGCGCGAACACCTCGCAGGCGCTGGGCTATCTCTCGCCCGTCACCGACAACGAGATCGAGAAGGCGAAGGACACCGACTCGCCGTTCCTGCCCTCCGACGAGATCGGGCGTTCCGGTCTGGAGCGGTCGTACGACAGCAAGCTGCGCGGCAGTTCGGGCGTGACGCGCTACGAGGTGGACAACCTCGGCCGGGTCATGGGCCGGGCCAAGAGCGACAAGGCGAAGCCCGGCGGGAATCTCGTCACCTCGATGGACTCCCGGGTCCAGGCGGTCACGGAGAAGCAGCTCGACCTGGCCATGAAGGCCGCCCGTAAGGAGCACGACAAGAACACCGGGCGGAACTACGAGGCCGACGCGGGTGCCGCCGTCGTGATGGAGAACCGGACGGGACGCGTGGTCGCGATGGCGTCCAACCCCGAGTACGACCCGAACGCGTGGGTCGGCGGGATCTCCGGCAAGGAGTACGCGCGGCTCACGGGGAAGAAGTCGAACTACCCGCTGCTGAACCGCTCGATCCAGGGCCTCGCCGCGCCCGGCTCGATCTTCAAGGTCATCCCCACGGCCGCCGCGGTCAACGCGGGCTACGACTTCAACGGGGGCTACAACTGTGGCTCCTCGTACTCCGTCGGCGGGCAGGTCTTCAAGAACTTCGAGTCGAAGGGGTACGGCACCATCAACCTGGGCCGCGCCCTGGAGGTCTCCTGCGACACCGTCTTCTACGACCTGGCGTACAAGCAGTGGAAGAAGGACGGCGGCAACAAGCCGAAGAAGGACGCCAAGGACTGGTTCTACAAGACGGCGCACCAGTTCGGGCTCGGCAAGAAGACCGGCGTGGACCTGCCGAACGAGGTCGAGGGCCGTGTGCCCGACCGCAAGTGGAAGCGCGACTACTGGAAGGCGAACAAGGACGCCTGGTGCGAGCAGGCCAAGGACGCCAAGACGTACGCGGACAAGATCGCCAAGGAGAACTGCGTCTCCGGCATGAAGATGCGCGCCGGTGACAGCGTCAACTACTCGATCGGCCAGGGCGACACCCTCGTCACGCCGATCCAGATGGCCACGATCTACGGCGCGCTCGGCAACGGCGGCACGCTCTACGACCCCACCCTCGGCAAGGCCGTGATCAGCGCCGACGGCAAGCACGTCGACAAGATCAAGCCCACCTCGCACGGCAAGCTGCCCATAGGGAAGAAGACCCTCAAGCAGATGGACAAGGCGCTCCAGGGCGTGGCCACGCGCGGCACGGCCGCCTGGCGCTTCGGGGACGCGGGCTGGCCGCAGGACAAGATCAAGATGCGGGCCAAGACCGGTACGGCGGAGGTCGCGGGCAAGCAGACGACCTCGTGGTTCGCGACGTACACGGACGACTTCACGGTCGTCATGACCATCTCCCAGGGTGGTACCGGATCGGGCGCCTCCGGTCCGGCCGTACGGAAGATCTACGACGCCATATACGGCGTGGGCAAGGACGGCGGCATCGACAAGAAGAAGGCGCTGCTGCCCGAGCCGGAGAAGAAGCTGCCGAAGATCGACAAGGACGGCGCCATCGAGGCGGAGAAGGACAAGGCGTTCGAGAAGGCCGGGAAGCCCAAGCAGAAGCCGAAGCCCGGGAACGCCGGGAACCCCGCGCAGGCGGGCGCGGAGCAGGCGCAGGCGGTCAGGCGTGAGCAGGAGGACGGTCGTTGAGCACGCACTCCTATCCGCTCGGCGGCTACGGCCCGCGGCGGCGCTCCACCTGGAGTCGGCTGACCGCGCGCGACTCCGTCGTCTGGCGGCTCGACTGGATCATGCTGCTGGCCGGGCTCGCGCTCTCGGTCATCGGCTCGATACTGGTCTACTCCGCGACCCGTAACCGCACCGAGCTGAACCAGGGCGACCCGCACTACTTCCTGCTGCGGCACACGATCTTCCTGGTGATCGGCGTCGCCATGATGGGCGGCACGGTCTGGCTCGGCCACCGCAGGCTGCGCAGCGCGGTGCCGGTGCTCTACGGCGTCTCGGTCTTCCTCGCCGTCCTGGTGCTCACCCCGCTGGGTGCGACGATCAACGGCTCGCGGGCCTGGCTGAACCTCGGCGGCGGCTTCACCATCCAGCCCGCCGAGTTCATCAAGATCACGGTGATCCTGGGCATGGCGATGATGCTCGCCGCGAAGGTGGACGCGGGCGACCGCGACCACCCGGACCACCGCACGGTGGTGCACGCGCTGGGCATGGCCGCGCTGCCGATCGTCGTCATCCTGCTGATGCCCGACCTGGGCTCGGTGATGGTGCTGGTCATCACGGTGCTCGGGGTGCTGCTCGCCTCCGGCGCCTCGAACCGCTGGATCATCGGCCTGATCCTGGCCGGTACGGGCGGCGCGGTGCTGATCTGGGCGCTCGGCGTGCTCGACGAGTACCAGATCAACCGCTTCGCGGCCTTCGCCAACCCCGCGCTCGACCCGGCCGGCGTCGGCTACAACACCAACCAGGCCCGTATCGCCATCGGTTCGGGCGGGCTCGGCGGCAAGGGGCTCTTCGACGGCACCCAGACCACCGGTCAGTTCGTGCCCGAGCAGCAGACGGACTTCGTCTTCACGGTCGCGGGCGAGGAGCTGGGCTTCATCGGCGGCGGCCTCATCATCGTCCTGCTCGGCGTGGTGATCTGGCGGGCGTGCCGGATCGCCCGGGAGTCGACCGAGCTGTACGGGACGATCGTGGCGGCGGGCGTCGTGGCCTGGTTCGCCTTCCAGGCGTTCGAGAACATCGGGATGTGCCTGGGCATCATGCCCGTCGCGGGTCTTCCGCTGCCCTTCGTCTCCTACGGCGGCACGTCGATGTTCGCCGTGTGGATCGCGGTGGGGCTGCTCCAGTCGATCAGAACGCAGCGCCCGATAAAGGCCTGACCCGACGGCCTGATCCGAAGGCCTGACCTTCGGTGTTCCGCGCCCCGTTCCCATTGCCGGGAGCGGGGCGCGGTTCTACGTTCCGGACATGGCGGACGTTGTGCGGGAGATCGAGCGGAAGTACGAGGCCGCGGACGGAGCGCGGCTCGACGGGGTGCCGGAGCTGGGCGGGCTTCCCGGAGTGGCCTCAGTTGTCGACAAAGAACCTTTCGAACTGGACGCGACCTACTACGACACCGAGGACCAGCGGCTCGCGCGGGGGCATGTGACCCTCCGGCGGCGCATGGGCGGCCACGACTCCGGGTGGCACCTGAAGCTGCCCGCCGACCCCAAGGACCCCGGCGTGCGCGACGAGGTGCACGCCCCGATGGCCGACGAGCTGCCCGCCTCGCTGGCCGCGCTCGTCCGCTCGCGGCTCCGCGGCGAGCCGCTGCTGCCGGTGATGCGGCTGCGCCAGCGCCGTACCGTCCGCGAGCTGCGCGGCGAGGACGGCATCACGCTCGCCGAGGTCGGCGTGGACGAGGTGCGGGCCGAGCGCTACGGGCCCGGCGGCGGGACCGCCGAGTGGACCGAGATCGAGGCCGAGCTGGGCCAGGGGCAGGACCCGGTGCTGCTGGACGCGATCGACGTACGGCTGCGGGGAGCGGGGCTGAGCCGCTCGTCCGCCCCGTCCAAGCTGCGCCGCGCGCTGGACGAGACGGCACCGAAGGCGGAGAAGAAGGCGGAGAAGAAGGGGAAGAAGCAGCGCGGGAAGAAGGGGGCGCCGGAACCGGTGCCGACCGCGGCCGATGTCGTGATGGCGTACGTACGGGCGCAGGTCACCGCGATCGTCGAGCTGGACCCCGCCGTGCGGCGCGACGTGGAGGACTCGGTGCACCGGATGCGGGTCGCCACGCGCAGGCTGCGCAGCGCCTTCCGCTCGTACGGCGCCGTGCTCGACCGGGACGTGACCCGGCCCGTCGGCGAGGAGCTGAAGTGGCTCGCCGCCGAACTGGGCGTGGACCGCGACCGCGAGGTGCTCACCGCGCGGCTCGCCGAACGGCTCGCGGAGGTGCCGCGCCCGCTGCGGCTCGGCCCGGTGTCGGGGCGGCTGCGCACCTTCTCGCACGCCCGCCGCACCGGCTCGCGCCGCCATCTGCTCTCAGTCCTGGACGGGGCGCGCTATCTGGAGCTGCTGACCACGCTGGACGGGCTGGCCGCTCACCCTCCGCTCAGGGAGAAGACGGCCGCCAAACCCCCGGAAGAGGTGATCCGCAAGGCCGTACGGCGCGACTACGACCGGCTCGCCGCGCACATCGGCGAGGCCCTCGCCGCGCCGCCCGGAGACTCCCGGGACCTCGCTGTGCACGAGGCCCGCAAGTGTGCCAAGCGCGCGCGGTACGCGGCGGAGGCCGCGCGGCCCGCCTTCGGCCGCGACGCCAAGCTGTTCGCCTCCCGGATGACCGAGCTGCAGGAGCTGCTCGGCGACCACCAGGACAGCGTCGTCGCGCGCCTCGCCCTGAAGGACCTCGCCGGGCAGGCGCACGCGGCGGGCGAGCCCTCCTTCACGTACGGGCTGGCGTTCGGGCGGGAGCGGGAGATCGCGGCGGAGCGCGAGGCGGCGCTGCCGGGGCTGTGGGCGGCGATCACGCGGGACGCGGCGTCGTTCCCGTGAGCGGGAGGGCGTTACGCTGGAGGACTGTCCCTCACACGTCCTACGAAAGCGCGCCGAGATGCCCGTCGAGTCGGTCTTCCCCCAGCTTGAGGCCCTGCTCCCGCACGTCCAGAAGCCGATCCAGTACGTCGGCGGGGAACTCAACTCCACCGTCAAGGAGTGGGACGAGACGGACGTCCGCTGGGCGCTGATGTACCCGGACGCGTACGAGGTGGGGCTGCCCAACCAGGGCGTCATGATCCTCTACGAGGTGCTGAACGAGCGCGAGGGCGTGCTGGCCGAGCGCACGTACAGCGTGTGGCCGGACCTGGAGAAGCTGATGCGGGAGCACGAGGTCCCGCAGTTCACGGTGGACGCGCACCGTCCCGTCGGCGCCTTCGACGTGTTCGGGGTCTCCTTCTCGACCGAGCTGGGCTACACCAACCTGCTCACCGCGCTCGAACTCTCCGGCATCCCGCTGGAGGCCGCGGACCGCACCGTCGACCACCCGATCGTGATGGCGGGCGGGCACGCGGCGTTCAACCCGGAGCCGATCGCGGACTTCATCGACGTCGCGGTCATCGGCGACGGCGAGCAGGCGGTCCTGGAGGTCACCGAGATCATCCGCGCCTGGAAGAACGAGGGCCGTCCGGGCGGCCGGGACGAACTGCTGCTGCGCCTCGCGAAGACCGGCGGTGTCTACGTCCCGCGCTTCTACGACGTGGAGTACCTGCCGGACGGACGTATCGGCCGCGTCGTCCCCAACCGCAGCGGCGTCCCGTGGCGCGTCTCCAAGCACACGGTGATGGACCTCGACGAGTGGCCGTACCCGAAACAGCCCCTCGTGCCGCTCGCGGAGACCGTCCATGAGCGGATGTCGGTCGAGATTTTCCGCGGCTGCACACGCGGCTGCCGCTTCTGCCAGGCGGGCATGATCACCCGCCCGGTGCGCGAGCGCAGCATCACCGGCATCGGCGAGATGGTCGACAAGGGCCTGAAGAACACCGGCTTCGAAGAGGTCGGCCTGCTCTCGCTCTCCTCCGCCGACCACAGCGAGATCGGCGACGTCGCCAAGGGCCTCGCCGACCGGTACGAGGAGGACAAGGTCGGCCTCTCCCTGCCCTCGACGCGGGTGGACGCCTTCAACATCGACCTGGCCAACGAGCTGACGCGCAACGGCCGCCGCTCGGGCCTCACCTTCGCGCCGGAGGGCGGCAGCGAGCGCATCCGCAAGGTCATCAACAAGATGGTCTCGGAGGAGGACCTGATCCGTACGGTCGCGACGGCCTACGGCAACGGCTGGCGGCAGGTGAAGCTCTACTTCATGTGCGGCCTGCCCACCGAGACCGACGAGGACGTCCTCCAGATCGGCGACATGGCGGTCAACGTCATCGCCAAGGGCCGCGAGGTCGCCAAGTCGAACGACATCCGGGCCACCGTCTCCATCGGCGGCTTCGTCCCCAAGCCGCACACCCCGTTCCAGTGGGCGCCGCAGCTCTCCGCCGAGGAGACCGACGCCCGCCTGGCCAAGCTCCGCGACAAGATCCGCGGCGACAAGAAGTACGGCCGCTCGATCGGCTTCCGCTACCACGACGGCAAGCCCGGCATCGTCGAGGGCCTCCTCTCGCGCGGCGACCGCCGCGTCGGCGCCGTCATCCGCGAGGTCTACGAGCGGGGTGGCCGCTTCGACGGCTGGCGCGAGTATTTCTCGTACGACCTGTGGATGGAGTGCGCCGCGAAGACGCTGCCCGGGCAGGGCGTCGACGTCGACTGGTACACCACCCGCGAGCGCTCCTACGAGGAGGTCCTCCCCTGGGACCACCTCGACTCCGGTCTCGACAAGGACTGGCTCTGGGAGGACTGGCAGGACGCCCTCGACGAGACGGAGGTCGAGGACTGCCGCTGGACCCCCTGCTTCGACTGCGGGGTCTGCCCCCAGATGGACACCGAGATCCAGATCGGCCCGACGGGCAAGAAGCTGCTGCCGCTGAGCGTGGTCGACAAGTAGCGGAAATCCCCTCGCGCCGCGCGGCGCCGCTTCGCGACACTGGCGGGGTGCCGGACCTCGCCGAGCCCGCCGCCGTCTTCCACACCTCGTTCCTCGCCGCGATGAAGGAGTTCGCGGACGAGGGATGGAGCGTGGGGGACACCCGGACGACGGTCGCGGAGGACCTGCAGGAGTACGCCGGGGTCTGGGAGACCGCCGAGGGCTTCCGGGCGTACCTGGAGCGGGTGCGGGCCGCCGAGGACGAGCGGACGCCCTGGCACCCGGGCTGGGTCGGCTTCACCACGTGGTGGTGGGCGGACGGCGACGAGTACCTCGGGAAGCTCTGCGTCCGCCACCGGCTCACCACGCACCTGCGCGAGCAGGGCGGGCACATCGGATACCACGTACGGCCCTCGGCCCGCCGCCAGGGGCACGCCACCGCCATGCTGCGCGCCTCGCTCCCGTACGTGCGCGAGCTGGGCATCGCGTCCGCCCTGGTCACCTGCGACGTCGACAACACCGGCTCGCGCAGGGCGATCGAGAGGTGCGGCGGCGTCCTGGAGGACCGGCGCGGGCGGAAGCTTCGTTACTGGATCGCCACGGAGTGACCGAACCGGCGCCGCACTACACGCGTCGTTGAACGCATGAGCCACACCCCCGAACAGCACGAAGGGTTCACGAAGCCCTACCGGCCCCGGCACGGCGCCGCTCCGGCGCGGGAGTCCGAGGGGTGCCTGGTGGCGGCCGTCCGGATGCCCGTACGGATCGTGATGTTCGTCCTGGTGCTGCCGGTGCGGATGGTGTGGGACGCGCTCGTCGTCTGCGGCAGGGCCCTGAACCGGACCGTGCTGCGGCCGTTCGGGCGCGCGATCGGGGGCGCGTGCGCCTGGATCGGGCGGACGCTGCTGCTGCCGGTCGCCCGGGGCACCGGCCTCGCGCTGATGTGGACGGGTAAGGCCCTGTTCGTCTGGCCCTGGGTCGCGCTGTGGCGGTACGTCCTCGCCCCGGCCGGACGCGGCACGGGCGCCCTCCTGGGCCGGCTCGGCGCCGGGCTCGCGTGGCTCGGCCGCGTCCTCGTCGTCGCCCCGCTCTCCTGGACGTACGCCCACGTGCTGACCCCGATCGGGCACGCGCTCGCCACCCTCGTCCGGGGGCTCGGCTCGGGCTGCGGCCGACTGGGCCGGTACCTGTTCGTGGTTCCGGCCGCCGCCCTGTACCGGTATGTGCTGACTCCGGTGGGGCACGCCGTGGTCGCGGTGGTCCGGGGCGTGGGCGCGGCGCTGGCCTGGCTCGGCCGGTACCTGTTCGTCGTTCCGGCCGCCGCCCTGTACCGGTATGTGCTGACTCCGGTGGGACACGCCGTGGTCGCGGTGATCCGCGGCGTGGGCGCGGCGCTGGCCTGGCTCGTCCGGTACCTCTTCGTCGTCCCCGCCGTGGCCCTCCACCGCTACGTCCTGACCCCTGTCGGACGAGCCCTCGCGGTCGTCGCGCGCGAGACCGGCGCCGGTCTCGTCTTCGCCTGGCGCGCGGCCGGACGCGTCTCCCGCGCCGTCCTCGGCTTCCTCGGACGGCTGCTCCGGGCGCTGTTCGTGACGCCCTTCGTGTGGACCTGGCAGCACGTCGTCCGCCCCGTCTGGAGGCCGATCGCGCAGGCCACGAGGGAGACCGCCCGGTCGGTACGTGCCGTTCTCGCGTCCGTACGGGCATCGGTCCGCGAGACGCGGGCAGAGATACGCCGTGCCCTCTTCGGCGGCACCCGAACCCAGGAGCGGGAGGAGCTGCCGGAGGGCCGCCGCGTACCCTAGGCAGAAGGATCATCCGCACAAACGCACAACGCGTCCCGTGCCCCGGGCACGAGAAGCGCCGCGGCTGCGGACCTCCGCCTCCGTACACGTCCTGTCAACGAAGGGCGGCAGCTCCCCGGGTGCCGCCCTTGCACCGAGGAGAGAAGCACTGGGCAAGCGACAGCCCGAAGGCCCGCCGCCCGCACCCGCTGTGCAGCGCGTCCGACTGCGCTACACCAAGCGCGGCCGCCTCCGGTTCACCAGCCACCGCGACTTCCAGCGCGCCTTCGAGAGGGCGCTGCGCCGGGCCGAGGTGCCCATGGCGTACTCCGCGGGCTTCACCCCCCACCCGAAGGTCTCCTACGCCAACGCCGCCCCCACCGGCACCGGCAGCGAGGCCGAGTACCTGGAGATCGCCCTCACGCGTCACCGGGACCCGGAGGAGCTGCGCGCCCTGCTCGACGCGTGCATGCCGACGGGCCTCGACATCACCGACGCGGTCGAGGCCGGGACCTCCGACTTCACGGACCGGCTCCAGGCCTCCGAGTGGGAGCTGAGGCTCGACGGCGTCACCCCCGAAGAGGCCCGCGCGGCGGTCGGGACCTTCCTCGCGGCGGAGACGGTCGAGGTCCAGCGGCAGACGAAGAAGGGGCTCCGCACCTTCGACGCGCGCGCCGCCGTCACCTCGCTGGAGCCCGCCGAGGAGGCCGTCGACGGCACCTCCGCGACCAGGGGCGATAGGCCCGGCGGCGCTCCCTGTGCGATACTGCGGCTGGTAGTACGGCACCTGACACCTGCCGTACGACCCGACGACGTCCTGTCCGGTCTCCGCGCTGCGGCCGGCCTGGCGCCGCCGGTCCCCGCAGCGGTGACCAGGCTGGCGCAGGGGCCGCTCGATGAGGAGACAGGCACGGTGACCGACCCGCTCGCGCCTGACCGCGACGCTCTCTCAGGGCCCACAGGCTCGGGAGATCTTTCCAGCGCCGCGACGGTGCGAGGCGGCTCCGCGTAGGACCGCCGTCGTAGGAAGCGCCGCCGCCGAAGCACGCCAGGGAGCCACCCGGGTCGCGGTGCGGAAGGCGAGCGCACTGACCAGCAGACTTTCGCCGTAGCCGGGCCAGAGAAGGACCGGAACCGGCGAGTGAGACAACAGCTCCCGCGCGGTGCCCGCGCCCCGGAGAGCGGACCACGCACCTCGTGCGGGCCGCCCCGGGTTCGCACGAGGCGCGGCGCCCGGGAGCGTGACGGGAGAACCGCCCGCATGCTCGAACCAACTGAATCCACGGAAGCCGCAGAGGCTCCGGAGACCACCCAGTCCGACCAGTCCGCTTCGGGCTCGTCGCCCAGCGACACCCTGCCGCCCCGGCGCCGTCGCCGCGCCGCGAGCCGCCCGGCGGGCCCGCCCGCCGTCTCGGCCTCGACCGAGGGCACGGCGGTGACGGCGAGCGCCGCCGCGCCGGAGGCCCCGGAGGCCCCGGCGACCGCAGCCGCGCAGGAGAGCCCGGCCGCCCAGGAGGCGGCGGAGGCCCCGGCCGCGCCGCCCGCCCGTACCCGGCGCCGCGCCACGCGCAAGGCGACCGCACCGGCCGGTGCCCCCCGTTCGGAGGAGTCGGCGAGCGCCGAGACCGCCGCCCCTGCGGCGGACCCCGCTCCCGAGGCCGGGCCGGCGCCCGCCGAGACCGCCGCTCCGCGTACGCGCCGCCGCGCGACCCGTAAGACCGCCGCGCCCGTGGCCGAGGCCACGGAGAGCGCCGCCGAGGCGCCCGCCGAGAAGCCCGTGGCCGAGGCGGAGAAGCCCGCCGCTGAGGCCGCCGCCGAGGAGAGCCCGGCCCCGCGGACGCGCCGCCGCGCCACCCGTAAGACCACCGCGCCCGCCGCCGAGGAGGCCGCCCAGGCCCCGAAGGCCGCCGAGGCCGAAAAGCCCGCCGAGGCCGAGGGCGAGAGCGAGGCTCCGCGCCGCCGTCGCCGGGCGACCCGTAAGACGGAGGAGACCGAGACAGCCGCCTCCGCCGCCGCGCCCGCGCCCGCCGCCGAGGACGCCGCTCCGGCTCCGAGGAAGCGGAAGGCGCCCGCGCCCGTGGCGATGTTCCAGGCGCCCGTCTTCACCGAGCCCGCCTTCCAGACCCCGCAGAGCGCCGCCGCCGAGATGCTCGCCGGTGAGACCGCCGCCGAGGACGAGGAAGAGACCGAGGCGGAGGCCGAGGCCGAGACAGAGACCACGGAGGCCGTCGAGCCCGCCCAGGAGCGGGGCGGCACCTCGTCGCGCCGTCGCCGCCGCCGTCGCGCGGAGAGCGCCGAGGACACCGCAGCGGCAGCCGACGACGCGGAAGCGGACGCCGACGACGACGAGCAGGGCGACGAGACCTCCGACTCGTCCGACGCCTCGGACGAGTCCGGCGAGGCCGGGGAGCGTCCCGCGCGCCGCCGCCGCAGGGGCGGCCGCCGCCGTCGCCGTGGCGAGAACGCCGAGTCCGCCGAGGGCGCGGGTTCCGGCGAGGACGCCGAGACCGACGAGGACGGCGAGACCACGGCGGACGCCGAGCGTTCCGCCGGTGACGAGGACGGTGCCGACGGCGAGGCGGCGGACGGCGAGTCCGGCTCCGGCTCGGGCGGCTCCAGCAGCAGCTCGCGCAGGCGGCGCCGCCGTCGTCGCCGTTCGGGCGACGGCGAGGCGCAGGGCGACAGCGGCCAGGGCTCCGGCTCCGGCTCCGGTTCGGGCTCCGGCGGCGACGACCCCGAGCGCACCGTCGTCAAGATCCGCGAGCCCCGCAAGAAGAAGGACAGCGAGCCCTCCGACGAGGTGCAGGCCATCAAGGGCTCCACGCGCCTGGAGGCCAAGAAGCAGCGCCGCCGCGAGGGGCGTGAGCAGGGCCGCCGCCGGGTGCCGATCATCACCGAGGCCGAGTTCCTCGCGCGCCGCGAGGCCGTCAAGCGGGAGATGATCGTCCGCCAGAACGGCGAGCGCACGCAGATCGGCATCCTGGAGGACGACGTGCTCGTGGAGCACTTCGTCAACAAGGAGCAGTCGACCTCGTACGTCGGCAACGTCTACCTCGGCAAGGTGCAGAACGTCCTGCCGTCCATGGAGGCCGCCTTCGTCGACATCGGCAAGGGCCGCAACGCCGTGCTGTACGCGGGCGAGGTCAACTTCGAGGCGCTCGGCATGGCCAACGGCCCGCGCCGTATCGAGACCGCGCTCAAGTCCGGCCAGTCCGTGCTGGTCCAGGTCACCAAGGACCCGATCGGACACAAGGGCGCCCGCCTGACGAGCCAGGTCTCGCTCCCGGGCCGTTACCTGGTCTACGTGCCCGAGGGTTCGATGACCGGCATCAGCCGCAAGCTGCCCGACACCGAGCGCTCGCGCCTGAAGCAGATCCTCAAGAAGGTCGTCCCCGAGGACGCCGGAGTCATCGTCCGTACGGCCGCCGAGGGCGCCAGCGAGGACGAGCTGCGCCGCGACGTCGAGCGCCTCCAGGCGCAGTGGGAGGACATCCAGAAGAAGGCCCAGAAGGGCAACGCGCCGACGCTGCTCTACGGCGAGCCGGACATGACCGTCCGCGTCGTACGGGACATCTTCAACGAGGACTTCTCCAAGGTCATCGTCAGTGGCGACGGCGCCTGGGACACCATCCACGGCTACGTCTCGCACGTCGCGCCCGACCTGTCCGACCGGCTCCAGAAGTGGACGTCGGACGTGGACGTCTTCGCGACGTACCGCATCGACGAGCAGCTCGCGAAGGCCCTCGACCGCAAGGTCTGGCTGCCCTCCGGCGGCTCGCTGGTGATCGACCGGACCGAGGCGATGATCGTCGTCGATGTCAACACCGGCAAGTTCACCGGCCAGGGCGGCAACCTGGAGGAGACGGTCACCAGGAACAACCTGGAGGCGGCCGAGGAGATCGTGCGCCAGCTCCGGCTGCGCGACCTCGGCGGCATCATCGTGATCGACTTCATCGACATGGTCCTGGAGTCCAACCGCGACCTGGTGCTGCGCCGCCTGCTGGAGTGCCTGGGCCGCGACCGTACGAAGCACCAGGTCGCCGAGGTCACCTCGCTGGGGCTCGTGCAGATGACCCGTAAGCGGGTCGGCCAGGGGCTGCTGGAGGCCTTCTCCGAGCCCTGCGTCCACTGCAACGGGCGCGGCGTGATCGTCCACATGGACCAGGCCGGGTCCACGTCGGGCGGCGGCAAGAAGAGCAAGAAGAAGGGCAAGGGCGGCCAGGGCCAGGAGAAGGCCCAGGAGAAGCCTGCCGAGGCCCCCGTCGAGCCGGTGGCCGAGCCCGCCGCCGCGGTGACCGAGTCCGCGGAGCCCGTGGAGTTCGTCCCGGACGAGGAGCTGTACAGCAGCGCCGCGGAGGCCGAGGCCGCCGCGGCGCGGGGCGGCCGTTCGCGCCGCCGGGGCAGCCGCAAGGCCAGCGCGCCCGCCGGGTCGCCGAAGGGCGCGGAGGCGGCGGAGCCGCAGCCGGCCCCGGCCGCCGAGCCGGAGCCCGAGCCCGCGCCTGTCGTGGAGCCGGAGCCCGCCCCCGAGCCCGCGCCCGTGGCGGAGGTGCCCTCGACTGTCGAGCCGGAGGCCCAGCCCGAGGCGGAGGCCGCGCCCGCGCGCCGTCGTCGCCGGGTGACGCGCAAGGTGACGGCACCGGCCGGTTCGCCCGCCACGGCGGAGGACGCGGCGGTCACGGTGGTCACGGCCGCCGAGACCGAGCCGGAGCCTGCTCCGGCCGCCGAGACCGAGCCCGAGGCCGCACCCGAGTCCGCTCCCGAGGCGGAGGCCGCGCCCGCGCGTACCCGCCGCAGGGCGACCCGTAAGGCCACCGCACCCGCGGGGCCCCCGTCGGGCGCGGAGACGGCCCCGGAGCCCGAGGCCGCTGTCGAGGCCCCTGCCGAGGCCGAGGAGCCCGCCCCGGCGAAGAAGGCGGCCAAGAAGGCGACGGCGAAGAAGACCGCCGCCAAGAAGGCCACGGCCAAGAGCACCGCGAAGAAGGCCGCGGCCAAGACCACGGCGAAGAAGGCCACGGCCACTGCCACGGCCAAGAAGGCGACCGCCAAGAAGACGGCGGCGAAGACGACGAAGAAGGCGGCCGCCAAGAAGACCGCCGCGGCCGAGCAGCCGCCGTTGTCGGGCGTCACCGCTTCGGCCGAGGACTGAGGCAGCGGGGTCGGGCCCGGGGACTTCACGATCTCCGGGCCCGTCCCCGTTTGACCAGCGTGTCAAGGTCCCCGTAACCTTGACCGTCGGCGTGTCGTCGTAGACACGTCCGCTCCTGAGCAACTCCCTCCCGTGCCTCGTGGCCGGGAGAGGCCGCTCAATCCTCTCGGATCAGTTCCGCGTTCCGGCGCGGCCGGGCGGCTGGCATCAGGGGCTCCGAATCGAGTGAGAGAGAGTTCCGCGTGTACGCGATCGTGCGCACCGGCGGGCGCCAGCAGAAGGTGTCTGTCGGCGACGTCATTGAGGTTGACCGTCTGTCGGAGAGCAAGGTCGGCGACAGCGTCGAGCTCTCGACCCTGCTCGTCGTCGACGGCGACGCGGTCACCAGCGACCCGTGGGTCCTGGCGGGCGTGAAGGTCCAGGCCGAGGTGGTGGACCACCACAAGGGCGACAAGATCCGGATCCAGAAGTACAAGAACAAGACCGGTTACAAGAAGCGTATCGGTCACCGTCAGCTCCACACGGCGCTGAAGGTCACCGACATCCCCGCCCCGGCCAAGAAGTAAGGACTGAGGAGAGATGGCACACAAGAAGGGCGCATCGTCCACTCGGAACGGGCGCGACTCGAACCCGCAGTACCTCGGTGTGAAGCGCTTCGGCGGCCAGGTCGTCAGCGCCGGCGAGATCCTCGTCCGCCAGCGCGGCACCCACTTCCACCCGGGCGCGGGCGTCGGCCGCGGCGGCGACGACACGCTGTTCGCGCTGTCCGCCGGTGCGGTGCAGTTCGGCACCCACCGCGGCCGCAAGGTCGTGAACGTCGTCCCGGCCGCTGAGTAAGCAGCCGGACAGACACATCCCGAGGGCGGACGGCCGCATCCCTTCCTGACGGTGGGGATGCGGGTCCGCCCTCGGCGCGTTACGCAGGAAACACTCGTATCTCAGGAGGCACACGTCATGACCACCTTCGTGGACCGCGTCGAACTGCACGTCGCCGCGGGCAACGGGGGCCACGGCTGCGCCTCCGTGCACCGCGAGAAGTTCAAGCCCCTGGGCGGCCCCGACGGGGGCAACGGCGGCCGTGGCGGCGACGTGATCTTCGTCGTCGACCCGGACGTCACGACCCTGCTCGACTACCACCACGGCCCGCACCGCAAGGCCACCAACGGCAAGCCCGGCGAGGGCGGGCACCGCTCGGGGCAGGACGGCAAGGACCTGGTCCTGCCCGTCCCGGACGGCACGGTGGTGCTCGACGGCAAGGGCGAGGTCCTCGCCGACCTGGTCGGCGCGGGCACCACGTTCGTGGCCGGACAGGGCGGCCGCGGCGGCCTCGGCAACGCGGCGCTGGCCTCGGCCCGCCGCAAGGCCCCCGGCTTCGCGCTGCTCGGCGAGCCCGGCGAGACGCGCGACGTGGTCCTGGAGCTGAAGACGGTCGCCGACGTGGCCCTCGTCGGCTACCCGAGCGCGGGCAAGTCCTCGCTGATCTCCGTCCTCTCCGCCGCGAAGCCGAAGATCGCCGACTACCCCTTCACCACCCTCGTCCCGAACCTGGGTGTGGTCACGGCGGGCGGCTCCGTCTACACGATCGCCGACGTCCCCGGCCTCATCCCCGGCGCCAGCGAGGGCAAGGGCCTGGGCCTGGAGTTCCTCCGCCACGTCGAGCGCTGCTCGGTCCTCGTCCACGTCCTGGACTGCGCGACGCTGGAGACGGACCGCGACCCGGTCTCCGACCTGGACGTCATCGAGGACGAGCTGAAGCAGTACGGCGGCCTGGACGACCGCCCCCGCATCGTCGTCCTCAACAAGACGGACATCCCCGAGGGCAAGGACCTCGCCGACATCATCCGGCCCGACCTGGAGGAGCGGGGCTTCCCCGTCTTCGAGGTCTCGGCGGTCTCCCGCCAGGGCCTCAAGGACCTCTCGTACGCCCTGGCCCGCCTGGTCGACGAGGCCCGCGCGGCCCGCCCCGTCGAGGAGTCGACCCGCGTCGTCATCCGCCCCAAGGCCGTCGACGAGTCGGGATTCACGGTCACCCGCGAGGACGACGGCTTCTTCCGCGTCCGCGGCGAGAAGCCCGAACGCTGGGTCCGCCAGACCGACTTCAACAACGACGAGGCCGTCGGCTATCTCGCCGACCGCCTCAACCGCCTCGGCGTCGAGGAAGAGCTGCTCAAGGCCGGCGCCCGCGAGGGCGACGGCGTCGCGATCGGCCCCGAGGACAACGCGGTCGTCTTCGACTGGGAGCCCACGATGATCACCGGCGCCGAAATGCTGGGCCGCCGAGGAGAGGACCACCGCATGGACGCGGTCCGCCCGGCCGAACTCCGCCGCCGCGAGCGGGAGGCGGAACGCGACGAGGCCCTGGGGGAGTACCGGGACTTCGACCCGTTCGAGGGCTGAGCGTCCTCGCATGGGCGTCGAGCCGGTGCCCTCGTGGGTGATCCCGCCCCCGGGAGGGTTCACCGCCGAGGGCTTCCTCCGGCTCACCGGCATGCCCCCGCACACCGAACTCATCGACGGTGCCCTGGTCTTCGCCGCCCGGCGAGGCAGGTGGCACAGCCGCGTCATCAACCGTCTCCTGGGCGAGCTGGACAGACAGGCCCCTGCGGAGCTGCGCGCCGACCGCGAGATGACCGTCAAGCTCGGCAAGCGGCAGGCGCCGGAGCCGGACGTGCTCGTGGTCACGGCGGAGGCGTACGCGCGCGAGGACCCGTCGACGTACTACTTCCCGGAGGACGTCGTCCTGGCCGTGGAGGCCGTCTCGCCGGACTCGGAGGACCGCGACCGGACACGAAGCCCCGCAAGTACGCGGCGGCGGGCATCCCGCACTACTGGCGCGTCGAGAACAACGGCGGCGCCACGGCCGCGTACCTCTACGAGCGCGACCCCGCGACCGGGGCGTACGCCCTGACCGGCATCCACCACGACCGCCTGAAGCACTCGGTCCCGTTCCCGGTCGACACCGACCTCACGGCGGTCGGCCGCCGGGCCTGCTAGGCCCGTAGTTCGCACCAGACCGTCTTGCCCTCTTCGTGGGCGACCACGTCCCACTTGGCCGTGACCAGTTCGACCATGGCGAGCCCTCTGCCGGACTCGCGCCACAGGTCAGCGCCGAACGGCCGTACCGGCAGGGCCGGGCTGCGGTCGTAGACCTCGATCCGTACGCCGTCGAGCGTGCGGATCACCGTCGAGGCGCACCACTGGTCCGGCACGTGCCGGTGGACGTTCGTCAGCCCTCATCTCACGTTCCCCGCATCCGCGTTCGAGGCTCTCATCGCGGACGTACGACTGAGGGCCCCGGGGGAGTAACCCCCAGGGCCCTCAGTAAAGGCGGGCGGCGTCAGGCCGTCATCGCGTCTTCCGGGTCGGTCGGAGCGTTGGGCTCCAGCTCCGCCTCCTCCGCGGCGTCGTCCGCCTCGCGCTGGCCGGGGATCTCGGCCGTGCGGCGGGCGACGCGCTCGTTGCGGGCGTCCGCCTCGGCGGCGAGCTTCAGGGCCGCCTCGTTGAAGCGGACCATGGACGGCGGCTCGGAGGGGCCGAGGAGGTGCGTCTTCAGCTCCTTGCGGGCCTGGACGAGCTTGTCCTTCTCCGGGTGGCGGACCGACTCCAGGAGGGCCGGGATCTGCGCCGCGTCCGGCGAGAGCACCATGCCCGCGCGGACGGTCGGGAAGGTCTCCTTGAACTGGTCCTCGCTCATGCCGCTCGTGTTGCCCACGGCGTACGGCTTCTCGCTCGACAGGTAGTCGGAGACGACCGAGGAGACGTCGGAGATCAGCAGGTCCGCCTGGTTGAAGCAGGTGAAGATCGCCGGGCGCGGGCCGGTGACGATCTGGTGCTCCCACTCCGGGAACGAGGCCCAGTAGGCGTCCTCCCAGGCCCGGAGGGCCTCCTCCACGTGCTGGGCGCGCCCCGGCTCGGGCGTGCCCTGGAGCATCATGCGCTCCATCTCGTCCGCGCCCTTGCGGAAGGCCGTGGTGGTCGTACGGTCCAGCTCTTCCGTGCGGCGCTCCAGCTCGGCGGCGACGTCCGCGCCCGGGCGGGCCCCGCTCCGGGCCGCGTTCGCCTCGGCGATCATCGCGCGGATGCGCCGGTCGGCCTCGCCCGCGCGCGGGTCGACCGAGCCGGTCATGGGGTGCGGCTTGTACAGCAGCCGCACGGCCGGGTCGTCGAGCAGGGCGCGCACGATGTTCTCGCCCGCCAGCACGATCGAGGTGTTGCCCGGGTTGCCGTCCCAGCCCTCCCACGTGGGGGCGTACAGGACGGTCGTGTACTGGCCGGTCGGCGGGCCCGCGTACGGGCGGATCGGGGTGAGCTGCGGGCGGCCGACCTCGACCACGTCGCGGTCGTCGATGCCCACCTCGGCGAGCTGGTAGCGCTCGCGGGCGGCCGGTCCGGCCACCCACACCTGGTCGTACGCCTTGGCATACGGGTTGCAGGAGGACAGCTTGTCGCTCTCGCCGTGGTTGGTGAAGGCGTGCTTGATGCTGGGGATGCGCAGGATCTGCGAGGTCTTGCCGGAGTTCGCCGGGTGCAGCAGGAGCCGCAGCGTGGAGTGCTCCAGGTGCATCAGGTCGGCGACCTTCGGGATGCAGACGATCGGGATGTCCGTCGCGTCGATCTTCTGCACCATGAACCGCTCACGCAGCACGATCAGCGGCCTGCCGTCGAGCTGGGCGAGGGTGGAGAGCCACATGTTCGCCTGGTACGCCGAGGTGGTGCCGCCGGAGAAGTACATGCCGACGGTCGGCCGGTAGTCGGCCAGCCAGCCGTCGAGCCACTCCAGCACGCGCTGGTCGTTCGACCGGCGGTTCTTCGGGAGCAGCCAGGTGCCCAGGTAGAACGCGCCGCCCAGGGAGAGGACGAGCGTCACGGCGACGCCGAGGATGCCCCACTCCGCTTCCGAGAGGCCGGCGCTGAGCATCAGGCCGACCGTGCCGGGCACGGAGAAGCGCAGCAGGCGGCGGCTGGGCTGGCGGGCCAGCAGCCGCGGCGGGGCCTTGGTGAGGCGCAGCCCGGACGTGTCCACGTTCCGCGTGACCACGGGAAGGGTGCGGGTGCGCCGGACGAGCTGGGCCACTGCCTGGCACAGGAAGTGCGCCGCGTAGGCGACGAGCAGCAGCAGAGTGAGGGGACGCTCGATGTCCGGCGGGACGTCGGGGATGCGCACGAGACCGATGACGATGAGCATGTCGCGGAGCAACTGCCGGGTCGTCACGTCGAACCGCACCTTGCCCAGCAGGGTCAGCAGACCCGGCTGCTTGTGCGTGAGATAGATGTCGAGCGCGAGTCCCGCCAGGGAGGCGCCGACGAAGACGGGCACGTTCGGCAGCAGCGCGCCCGCGAGCTGCGCGGTGTAGAACACCAGCAGCGCGAGCAGCGCCGCCAACTGGACGGCGCGTCGAGAGGATAGTCCGGCAGAGGGCACGGGCTGGGCTCCTGGCATGGAGAGTCGAAGTGTTCAGATGGGGGTGGCCTGTGGGGGTGGCCAGGTCGACCACTGACCGTATGACGCGGGCGGGCTCAGTGACAATCTTCAGCCGGACCAGACAGGCCGTACAGGGGCAAAGGTAACCATCCTCACGGGTCCACAGCACGGAACCGCCGAGCGTCCCGGAGCGGCGCTGCCGTACATTGCGGAGCGTGACAGGGGCAAGGAAGACGGAGGGCACGGGCGTGGCGGCGAGCGCGGGTGCGGGTGCGGGCGGCAGGGGCGGGACCGGAGCCGGGTCCGGGACCGGGCCTGGAGCCGGGGCCGGGACCGGGCGGCCCGCCGTGGTCAGGGCCCGCAGGGTCGTCGTCAAGGTCGGCTCCTCCTCCCTCACCACCGCGGCGGGGGGACTCGACGCCGACCGGGTGGACGCGCTGGTCGACGTCCTCGCCAAGCACGCCGAGCAGGACGAGCGCGAGATCGTGCTCGTCTCCTCCGGCGCCATCGCCGCCGGGCTCGCCCCGCTCGGCCTCGCCAAGCGCCCCCGCGACCTGGCCCGCCAGCAGGCGGCGGCCAGCGTGGGCCAGGGGCTGCTGGTGGCCCGCTACACGGCGTCGTTCGCCCGTTACGGGCGCCGCGTCGGCCAGGTCCTGCTCACCAGCGACGACACCAGCCGCCGCGCCCACTACCGCAACGCGTACCGCACCCTCGACCAGCTCCTGGCCATGGGCGCCGTCCCGGTCGTCAACGAGAACGACACGGTCGCCACGGACGAGATCCGCTTCGGCGACAACGACCGCCTCGCCGCCCTCGTCGCCCACCTGGTCCGCGCCGACCTGCTGGTCCTCCTCTCCGACGTGGACGGCCTCTACGACGGCAATCCGGCCACCCCTGGCACCACCCGTATCGAGGAGGTGCACGGCCCCGCCGAGCTGGAGGGCATCGACATCGGCAGCGCGGGCAGCGCCGGAGTCGGCACGGGCGGCATGGCGACCAAGGTCGAGGCCGCCGGGATCGCCGCGGGCGCGGGCGTGCCCGTGGTGCTGACCTCCGCGGTGCACGCGGCGGACGCGCTCGCGGGCCGTACGACGGGCACGTACTTCCACCCGACCGGGCGGCGCGCCGCCGGGCGGCTGCTGTGGCTCGCGCACGCGTCGACGCCGCTGGGCGCGCTCGTCCTGGACGAGGGCGCCGTCCGCGCCGTCGTCGAGCGCCGCACCTCGCTGCTGCCCGCCGGGATCGCGCACGTCGAGGGCGAGTTCACCGCGGGCGACCCGGTCGAGCTGCGCGACGAGGGCGGGCGCGCGGTCGCGCGCGGGCTCGTCAACTTCGACGCGAAGGAGCTGCCGCGGCTGCTCGGCCGCACCACGCACGAGCTGGCCCGCGAGCTGGGCCCGGCGTACGAGCGGGAGGTCGTGCACCGGGACGACCTGGTGCTGCTGCGCGCCTGACGCGGGCGTACGCACGGGTACGCGCGGGGACGCGCGCCTGACGCGCGGGGACGGGAGCGCAGGTCGTCCCGTGTTCCTGACGGTCGTCACGCGCGGGTGAGATCGGAAAAAGACCAGCCTTTCCACGGACACGTTCCGGAAAACCGCCACGCGCGCGTCCTCGGGCTGGTCAACTTTGTTGCAGCGGCTGTCGCAGCGGCCCTCCCCCCACCGCCGCGGCAGCGCGGGACCAGCGGCACGCGAGCACGACACGAGCACCACTTCAGGAGGCCACCGGTGAGACGACTGGCCAGCGTCGACGTGGGGTCTCCGCCCCAGCCCGACGGCAAAGCGGAGTCCCGGCTCTGGCACATCACCCTCAGCGTGGCGGGCGACGAAGCACCGCTCAAGGAGGTCCGGCGGGGGCTGGAGCAGCTCGCCCACGATCACCCCTTTCTGCTGACCAGCCGGTATGCCAACGATCACGCCGAGATCCGCTACTGGGAAGAGGCCCGCGACCTGCACGACGCCGCGGCCGTCGCGCTGCGGCTGTGGGGCGAGCACCGGGCGTCGGCGAAGCTGCCGCCCTGGGAGATCGTGGGGCTCGAGGTGATCGGGCGCGAGACGTACCACCAGCGCATCGCGGAGGGGTACGGTCCGCCGCCGGCGACCCCGGTGGGCGTGCACCCGTTCTGACCCATGGCTCTCTTCGGTGCCGTCCCCTCCCCGGGCGCCCGGCGCGTTCAGCATGCGAACGGCGGACGGCGCGCCCCCGGGACGCCGCTAGGCTTCCCGGCATGAGCGACGCCCCTTCCTCGCAGGCCCCGCAGACCCCCGTCACCGAGGCGGCCCGCCGCGCCAAGAAGGCAGCGGCGGCGCTCGCCCCCCTTCCGCGCACCGCGCGCGACACGGCGCTGCACGCGATCGCGGACGCGCTCACCGCGCGTACGGCCGAGATCACGGAGGCCAACGCGGAGGACGTCGCGAAGGCCCGCGCCGAGGGCACGCCCGAGGCGATCGTGGACCGGCTCACGCTCACCCCCGAGCGGATCGAGGCCATTGCCTCGGACGTGCGCGACGTGGTCGCCCTGCCCGACCCCGTCGGCGAGGTGCTGCGCGGCTCGACGCTGCCCAACGGGCTCGAACTGCGCCAGGTCCGCGTCCCCCTCGGCGTCGTCGGGATCATCTACGAGGCCCGGCCGAACGTCACCGTGGACGCCGCCGCGCTCTGCCTGAAGTCCGGCAACGCCGTGCTGCTGCGCGGCTCCTCGTCCGCGTACGCCTCGAACACGGCCCTGGTCGCCGTTCTGCGGGACGCGGTGGAGGCGGCCGGACTCCCGGCCGACGCGGTGCAGTTGGTGCCGGGAGAGAGCCGTGAGAGCGTCAAGGAGCTGATGCGGGCGCGCGGGCTGGTCGACGTGCTGATCCCGCGCGGCGGCGCCTCGCTCATCAAGACCGTGGTCGAGGAGTCCACCGTCCCGGTCATCGAGACGGGCACGGGAAACTGCCACGTGTACGTGGACGAGCAGGCCGACATCGACACGGCCCTGAGCATCCTGGTCAACTCCAAGGCCCAGCGCCCCAGCGTCTGCAACGCCGCGGAGACGGTCCTCGTGCACGCCGGGATCGCCGAGGCGTTCCTGCCGCGCGCGGTCGAGGCCCTGCGCGAGGCGGGCGTCACGGTGCACGGCGACGCGGCGTGGCAGGCCGCCGGCCCCGACGTCGTCCCGGCCACCGACGAGGACTGGGGCACCGAGTACCTCTCGTTCGACATCGCCGCGGCTGTCGTGCCCTCCCTGGACGACGCCGTCGCGCACATCCGCGAGTGGACGTCCGGGCACACGGAGGCGATCGTCACCCGCGACACCTCGGCGGCGCGCCGCTTCACCTCGCTCGTCGACTCGACGGCGGTCATGGTGAACGCCTCGACCCGCTTCACGGACGGCGGCCAGTTCGGCTTCGGCGCCGAGATCGGGATCTCCACCCAGAAGCTCCACGCGCGCGGGCCCATGGGGCTGCCGGAGCTGACGTCCACGAAGTACGTCGTCACAGGTGACGGTCATATCCGTGAGTGAATTCCCGCTCTCCCTGCCCAAATTGACCGCATAGGTCTACGCTGGACCCGTGCCGGACGACGTGGGGGGTCAGCCGTTCCAGGACGGCGAGGAGCCCGACAGCCGCGACCACGGGGCAGCGGACGACGAGTTCGCCTCCGTGGTGCTCGACGAGGACTTCGTGCGGGCCGCCGAGGTCCATGAGCCCACCGCCACCGAGCGCATACTCGCGGCGGCGCAGTCGCACGCCGAGAGCGAGCTGCCCCGCATATTCGAGGAGGGGTACGGATACGGGCGGGGGGACGAGTTCGACCCCGACGATCCTGACGACCCCGACGGCGAAGAGGGCCGCTTCGACCGCTCCGACTACGCCGCGGACTTCCCGGAGCACGACCCGGACCGCGACGGCCGCTTCACGCCACCGCCCTCGGCCCCGGGCGGATACGACCCGGCGTACGGCCCGGGGACGCCGGGATACCCGCCGGAACTCGACCCTGCGTTCGAGCACGGCAGTGACTACGGATACGGCTACGGAGCGTATGGCCCCTACGGCCGCTCCCGGGGCCGCTTCGGCGGGCCGTACGGGACACACGGCGGCGCCCTCCGCCCGTACCGGGGCCACGGCACCTGGCAGCGCCCGATCGCCTGGGTGCTGGCGGTGGTGATGGGCATCGGCATGGTGGCCCTCGCCTTCACCGCCGTCTACCGGGGCGCGGCCAGTCAGCGCCAGGACCCGTCGCCGCCCCCGGCGACGACGGGCGTGGAGCCCTCTGGGGCCTCGGGCGCGGGTGCGGGCGTGCCGGGGGCGCTGCCCTCGGTCTCGGCGGACACAGGGGCGCCCACGGCCTCGGCGGAACCGCCCTCGGGCTGAGGCCGCCGACGGCCGGTGCCGCGTGCCGGTCACGCCTGGTGACGGCCCCCGGTGACGTCCGGTGACGCCTGGTGACACCCGCCCGGTGACGCCCGGCGACGGCCCCCCTGACGGCGTAAGGTCCCGGACTCCTGCCCCGGGCCCGGTCAGGCGCGCTGCGGCCGGTGAGAGCCGGGACGCGGACAGGTAACAATCGAGGAAGTTGTCCCGAACCAGGGCGTTTACGATCGCCCCGGCAGTCCTACCCTGTTCCTATGGCCGGGCGAGTGGATCCTCCGGAGGGACAGCCCGAGGGCGGTTCCGGAGGCGGCGAGGACGATTACCGATCTCTGGTGTTCGATGAGTCGTTCATCCAGGCTGCGCGCCTCCAGGAGTTCTCCGCCCAGGAGCGGCTGGACGACGAGGAGCACGCGGCCGTACGCAGCCGTCCCCCCTCCGGCCCGGATTCCGGCACCAGCAGGAGCGGCTTCGGCTTCTCCCGGCAGGGCGTCGTGCTGGTCCTGCTGATCGTCATAGCCTTCGGCACGGCGATCTACATGGGGATACGCAATCCGTACCAGTCGGCGCCCAGGCCCAGCGCCGAGCCCATGCGGCTCGACCTGCTGCCGCTCGCCCCGCGCGGGGCCGTCCCCGGGGCCACCCCGGCCGACCTGTACGAGCACAGCCCGGCGGCCCAGTTCCGTACCGGCGCCGACGGCGTCACGCTGCCGCCCGCACGGCGCAGCAAGCACTTCTCCGAGAGCCAGGTCCTCGCGGCCCTCACGGGCGCCAAGGACTATGTGGTCGAGAGCTCCCTCGACCCCGATGTGCTCACCGGCGGCGCGGTCCGGCCCGTACGGATCCTGCTGACCCCGGGACAGCAGCGCCAGTTCGACAGGAGCCTCGACAGCCCCCGCAACGACGGGCGGCACCTGGCCACCGGATGGATGGTCCGTTTCGACCCGGCGAAGACGGCCCTGGCCGACCCGAAGGTCCGGGTCAACGGCACCCTGTCCGTCCGTGAGGCGGGGTCCAACGCGCTGGAGGTCACCGCCGACCACGTGTTCGTCTACGCGGTGCGGCCCACCGACGCGGGCAAGGGCAAGCACGCCGAGAAGGGCGCCTCGCTGTTCACCGTGCGGCGCGAGGTCCGCTTCCACTTCGACCGCGACGACCTGCGCACCCACCAGCTCAGCGTCCGGCAGGTCTCGATGCGGGCCGGGCCCATGGCCTGCTCCGCTGACCCCTCGGACGCGCTGAAGCCGCTCCTCGCGGGCGAGCGCGCCAAGGACGACGGTCCGGCCGGGACCGACCCCTACGCCAGGGGCCGGTCGATGGCCTCGATGTGCGGCGTGATGGCGGCTAGCGCTCAGCCGAGCCCGGATCGTCCTTCCCGTTAGCGCTGCCGCCGCCGGAACCCCCGGAACCCCCGGAGTCTCCCGAGCCGGGTCCGGAACCGGATCCGCCTGAGCCGCCGCGGCCGCCCGTGAAGGTGTCGCGCAGCTTGCCACCGATGTCCCCGGCGCCGCCCGCGATGTCGCGGACCAGGCCCATCAGCGGGTCCTTGCTGTTCTTCACCGTGTCCGCGTAGTGGCTCGCGGACTCGCGGAACGAGTCGGAGACCGAGGTCTCCTTGTCGTTCTCCCGCTTGGCGTAGTGGCCGTCCATGATCCGCTGGTAGTCGCGGCTGGCCTCCCACTTCTTCAGCTCGGCGGCACGCACCGTGGTGAAGGGGTGCGAGCGCGGCAGCACGTTCATGATCTTGAGGACGGAGTCGCGCAGGTCGCCCCCCGACTCGTACTCCTCGGCCTGGGCCAGGAACGAGTCGACGTTCATCTCGTGCAGGTGATTGCCGCCCGCCAGCTTCATCAGGCCGCGCATGGACGCCTGGAGGTCCTGGCCCACCAGCAGCCCGGCGCGGTCGGCCGACAGCTCCGACTTGCGGAACCACTCGCGCAGCGCCGTCACGATCGCCATGATCGCGACATTGCCCAGCGGGATCCACGCGACCTTCAGCGCCAGGTTCGTCAGGAACAGCAGGATCGTGCGGTAGACCGCGTGGCCCGAGAGCGCGTGGCCGACCTCGTGGCCGACGACGGCGCGCATCTCCTCCTCGTCCAGCAGCTCCACGAGCCCGGTGGTGACCACGATGATCGGCTCGTCCAGGCCGATGCACATCGCGTTGGGCTGCGGGTCCTGATTGACGTACATCGGCGGGACCTTCTCCAGGTCCAGGATGTAACAGGCGTCGCGCAGCATGGCGTTGAGATGCGCGAACTGCTGATCGCTAACCCGTACCGAGTCGGAGAGGAAGAGCAGTCGCAGGCTGCGCTCGGGCAGCAGCCCGCTCAGTGCCTTGAAGACCGTGTCGAACCCGCTCAGCTTGCGCAGTGCGACCAGCGCGGAACGGTCCGCGGGGTGCTCGTAGGCCCGGGACGAGATTCCCGGAAAGCGCCGCCTGTCGCGGCCCGGAAGCCGCTCGGTGCCCCCTGTGCCGTCTGTCATGGTGTTCCCCTCCTCGACGTGACTGTCCAGCCTAGAGGGTGGACGCCTTACGGGCCTCTGACGTTCCCCGGCGTCCTCGACGGGTCTGCTTCCGGCTCCGGTTCTGGCTCCGGTTCGGCTCCGGTTCCCGGTCCGCGCTGTTCCTTTTGGGCTGAGTCGGCGTGAGGCGTACGGGGGCGCACGCTTACGATGTGCCCGTACGACCCACTGTCCGCCTCACACGGGATAGGTTCCGCCGACGATGACTCTGCCCAGCACTGGCACCGCCCACCACGCCCTGATGTCCCTCGCCTCCGGCGGTGAACACGGCGGTGAGGGCGCGCACGAGAGCCTGAACCCCCTGCTGACCGGCGGCGGCGCCCTGCTCGCGCTGTTCCTGCTGCTGTGGATCACCACCCGCTTCAACCGCGACCGCTGAGGCCGCGGCGGCGGGCCGCACGCCCGTCGGGGCCGTCGGCCCGCCCGGACAGAGGATAGGGTCGGCACGCATGGGAGAGTACGGCGGGAGCGGAGCGCCCGGCACCGACAAGCGGCGGCTCGGCGTGATGGGCGGGACCTTCGACCCCATCCACCACGGCCACCTGGTGGCCGCGAGCGAGGTCGCCGCGCGCTTCCACCTCGACGAGGTGGTCTTCGTCCCGGCCGGGCAGCCGTGGCAGAAGAGCCACAAGAAGGTGTCGCCCGCCGAGGACCGCTATCTGATGACGGTCATCGCGACCGCGTCGAACCCGCAGTTCTCCGTCAGCAGGATCGACATCGACCGCGGCGGCAAGACGTACACGATCGACACCCTGCGCGAACTGGCCGCGCTCAACCCCGACACGGACCTGTTCTTCATCACCGGAGCCGACGCGCTGTCCCAGATCCTGAGCTGGCGCAACACGGAAGAGCTCTTCTCGCTCGCCCACTTCATCGGCGTCACCCGCCCCGGCCACGCGCTGGCCGATCCCGGACTGCCCCACGGCGGCGTCTCGCTGGTCGAGGTCCCCGCCCTGGCGATCTCCTCGACCGACTGCCGCGCCCGTGTGGAGAGCGGAGACCCGGTCTGGTATCTGGTGCCCGACGGCGTCGTGCGCTACATCAACAAGCGGGCGCTGTACCGGGAGGAGGACCCGCAGGCGTGAACGACGGCTACGGATACGATCCGTACGGCCAGCAGCCCGAGATCGTCGGCTACGACGAGTACGGGCGCCCGGTCTACCGGCAGGACCCCTCGTACGGCACGTACGAGGGCACCTACGACGGTGCCTACGAGGGTGCCTACGACCCGTACGGGCAGCAGGCGCAGCCCCAGCAGCAGCCTCAGCCTCCTCAGCAGGGACAGCAGGCGCCCCAGGCGTACGACCCTTATGTGGGCTACTCCGACCAGCCGCAGGCGTACGGCTTCGACGCGTACGGACAGCAGCAGCCGCCGCAGCCTCAGGCGCCCCAGCAGCAGCCGCAGCAGCAGCCGCAGCCTCCTCAGCAGCAGGTGCAGCAGCAGGAGTGGTTCCCGCAGCAGGCCCAGGCGCCGCAGCAGGAGCAGTGGGGTCCGGCGACGGGTCACCAGGTGCCCCGGCAGGCGGCCCCCGAGGCCGGTACGCAGGGCCGGCAGGCGCCGCCGGCCCGGGACGACCGTGAGTACCACACCGCGCAGTTCTCGTTCGTCGAGGAGCCGGACGACGACTCCGAGGACGTCATCGACTGGCTGAAGTTCTCCGAGAGCCGTACGGAACGGCGCGAGGAGGCCAAGCGGCGCGGCCGTAACCGGGGCGTGGCGCTCGTCGTGGCGCTCGTGCTGGTCGTCGCGGGCGGCGTCGGCTACCTCTGGTACGCGGGCATGCTGCCCGGACTGGACGGCGCCAAGGAGGACAAGGGCGCCGCGGCCGGGCAGAAGCGGGACGTCATCGTCCTCCACCTCCGGTCCACGAACGGCGACGGCAGCTCGACCGCCCTGCTCGTCAACAACGAGGGCACGGGCCAGGGCAACACCGTGCTGCTCCCGAATTCGCTGGCCGTCTCGACGGAGGACGGCACGACCACCACGCTCGGCAAGTCCGTCGAGGACGAGGGCGCCTCCCCGACGCGGGACGCGCTCGACACCCTGCTGGGCTCGCACATCCAGGGCACCTGGCGGCTGGACACGCCCTTCCTGGAGAACATGGTCGAGTTGGTCGGCGGCATCGCCCTCGACACGGACGCGACCGTGCCCGGCAAGAAGAAGGGCGACAAGCCGCTCGTACGGGCGGGCAAGGCGCAGGACCTCGACGGCAAGGCCGCCGTCGCGTACGCCACCCACCGGGGCACGGCCGAGCCGCAGAGCAAGCAGCTCGCGCGGTTCGGACAGGTCATGCAGGCGACCCTGAAGAAGCTCTCCAGCGACCCGAAGGGCGCCACCAAGACCGTCGAGTCCCTGGGCCAGATCCCCGACCCCTCGCTCTCCGAGTCCGAGCTGGGCGCCTCCCTCGCCAAGCTGGCCGACCGCGCCAAGGACGGGAAGTACCGCACCCAGGTGCTGCCCGTACGCGCGAACGGCACGCTCAGCCAGCAGGTCAGCGACGGCATGGTCAAGGACGTCCTGGGCGGCACTGTCAAGAACTCCGACCCGGGCGCGGCCCTGCGCGTGAGCGTGAAGAACGCGAGCGGCGACCGCGGCGCGGACGACGCGGCCTCTGTCGCGCTGGTCAACGGCGGCTACTCGGTCGTGAAGGGCGGCGCGGCCGGCGCCGTGAGCGCCCGTACACAGGTGACGTACGCCAAGCCGGAGCAGAAGGCGAAGGCCGAGGAGGTGGCCAAGACGCTCGGCGTCCCCTCCGCGGTGCGCCAGGGCAAGGGCGCGGCGAACGCGGACGTGAGCGTGGTGCTCGGCCGGGACTACAAAGGCTGAGGGCCGTGTCCCCGGCGCGTGAGACCCTGGAAACTGATACGTACACGCTGACCGCGACCCCGGACGACCCGGGCGCGGCTCCGTCCCCGACCCGAAAGCCTTGCCTGTGACCGCCACGGACCGTTCCCTCGAGCTGATCAACGCAGCCGCTCAGGCCGCCGCCGACAAGCTCGCGCACGACATCGTCGCCTACGACGTCAGCGACGTGCTCGCCATCACCGACGCCTTCCTCCTCGCCTCCGCGCCCAACGACCGCCAGGTCAAGGGCATCGTCGACGAGATCGAGGAGCGGCTGCTGAAGGAGCTGGGCGCCAAGCCCGCGCGCCGCGAGGGCGAGCGCGACGGCCGCTGGGTGCTGCTGGACTTCGTCGACATCGTCGTCCATGTCCAGCACAGTGAAGAGCGCGTCTTCTACGCCCTGGAGCGGCTGTGGAAGGACTGCCCGGAGATCGACCTCCCCGAGGAGGCGAAGGCGACCCGGGGCAAGGGCGCGGAGCACGCGGGCGAGCTGGACGGAGAGCTGAGCTGAACGGGCACACGGGAGCGCCGGGCGAGATCCGGGGCCGCAAGATCGTCCTGTGGCGGCACGGGCAGACGGCATGGAACCTGGAGCGCCGTTTCCAGGGGTCGACGGACATCGAGCTGACCGAGGAGGGGCTCGGGCAGGCCCGCCGTGCGGCGCGGCTGCTGGCGGCCCTGCGGCCCGACGCGATCATCGCCTCGGACCTCAAGCGGACGGCCGCCACGGCGGCGGAGCTGGCGTCCCTCACGGGGCTGGACGTCGCGCACGACGAGGCGCTGCGGGAGACCTACGCGGGCGCCTGGCAGGGCCTGACGCACGAGGAGATCGTCGAGCGCTTCGGCGAGCAGTACGCGGCGTGGAAGCGCGGCGAGCCGGTCCGTAGGGGCGGCGGCGAGCTGGAGACCGAGGTCGCCGACCGGGCGGCGCCGGTCGTCGAGCGCAACGTCGACAAGCTGCCCGACGGCGGCACCCTGGTCGTCGTCAGCCACGGCGGCACCATCCGCACCACCATCGGCCGGCTGATCGGCCTCGCGCCGCACACCTGGGAGGCGCTGGGCGGACTGTCCAACTGCTCCTGGTCGGTGCTGGGCGAGACGATGCGCGGCTGGCGGCTGCTGGAGCACAACGCGGGGAGCCTGCCGGAGCCCGTGCTCGGCGACGACGACTGATCGGCGGCGAGCCGACTGATTTCCTCTTTCGCCTGGTCACCGGGTAAGCTTCTTCTCGTTCGCGGCGCTCCGGCGCCCGGCCTGGGGCTATAGCTCAGTTGGTAGAGCGCTTGCATGGCATGCAAGAGGTCAGGAGTTCGATTCTCCTTAGCTCCACGAGTACGAGGGCGATCTGTGTCTGCGGAATACGCAGACCGGGTCGCCCTCGTCGTCTTGCGCGGCTTCGCCGCGCGTGGCGGGGGCTTCGCCACCCGCACCCCCTTCCTGGGGCCAGGTCTCATGCTTCCTGGGCGGGGTCTCATGATCGGCGCCCGGCGCGACGCTCCGCGCGGATCTCGGAGAGCGGGCGGGCGTGGTCGGGGCAGCCGACGATCGGGTCCTCTATGGTGCGGAGCTTGGCGAGCAGGGCCTCGGTGTGCTCGCTGTACGGCGTGTAGACCACGATGCGGGCCTCCGGGACGCTGCTGATCTCCAGCGAGGTCGAGGTCAGCCACAGCTCGCCGACCTCCGCGTGCCACATCATCTTGAGGTTGGCTCCCGGCGGGGCGACGTCGCAGCTCGCCCACAGCCTCTTGAAGTCCGGGCTCGCGTCCGACAGGCGCTGGATGAGGCTCTCCCACGCGGGCTCTCCGACATGCCGCCCGTATCCGCCGCGCAGGGTGGCGACCGCGGTGGCCAGCTCCTGCTGGGGGTCGACCATCGCGCAGCAGCAGGGCGGCACGGAGCCGAACAGCCGCCACAGCATGTTCCGCTCGGCCGGGTCCGGGTGGTCGGCGCCCGGGAGCACGTGGGTGTACGCGGTGTTGGAGGCGAGGATGTCGAACTTCGCGTTGTAGACCGCGGCGGGGAGCGGGTCCAGCGTCCGGATGATCGACTCGACCTCGGGACCGATGTGCTGCGGGTCGGCCTGGCGCGCGGGCACGTACGGCACCTCCGCCAGGTGGTACAGGTGCTCGCGCTCGGTGGTGTCGAGCCGGAGGGTGCGCGCCACGGCGTCCAGCACCTGCACGCTCGCGTTGATCGGGCGGCCCTGCTCCAGCCAGGTGTACCAGGTCACGCCGACGCCGGAGAGCTGCGCGACCTCCTCGCGGCGCAGGCCCGGGGTGCGTCTGCGCAGGCCTCCGGGCATGCCGACGTCCTCGGGGGTGACCTTGGCGCGGCGGCTGCGGAGAAAGGCGGTCAGCTCGGTGCGGCGGCGCGGGTCCGAACGGCCTCTGGCGCCCGTTGTTTTCGTGGGGGTGCGAGTGATGGTGCTCACGTCCTTCATCGTGAGGGCTGCGGTGACGCGGTGCCAGGTGCTGTCAGTACCAGCATCCGGGGGCTCTCGTTACCCGTACCGGCGCGGGCCCAGGCTCTTCGGCATGACCTCAACCCCTTCCGTGACGCCGGACATCCCTGTCTCAAGTAGAGCCCACGCCACTGACATCCCGGCCGGTGATGCCGGTCGGTCCGGATCGGCCGGTCCGCCGCCCGTGCCCCGCGCCCGGGCCCGGGCGCGGCCCGGGTGGATCCTCGCGGTGGTCCTCGCGGGCCAGTTCATGGGCGTCCTCGACGCCTTCATCGTCAACGTCGCCGCGCCGGACC
The DNA here is from genome assembly GCF_039530985.1 of Streptomyces albiaxialis. Classification (NCBI taxonomy): domain Bacteria; kingdom Bacillati; phylum Actinomycetota; class Actinomycetes; order Kitasatosporales; family Streptomycetaceae; genus Streptomyces; species Streptomyces albiaxialis. Next base: position 573,040 of record NZ_BAAAPE010000013.1, on the reverse strand, counting down.
TGCGGGCCGACCTCCACACCTCGGGCGCCCTCCTCCAACTCGTCGTCGCCGGTTACTCGATCGCGTACTCGGTGCTCCTGATCACCGGCGCGCGGCTCGGGGCGCGGGTGGGGCACGGGCGGATGTTCCTGGGCGGGCTCGCGGTCTTCACCGTCGCCTCGCTGGCGTGCGGACTCGCCCAGGGGCCGGGCCAGTTGATCGCGTTCCGCCTGGCGCAGGGCGCGGGCGCCGGGCTGATGCTGCCGCAGGTGCTCAGCCTGATCCAGCACACCTTCACCGGGACCTCCCGCACCCGCGCGCTGGGGGCGTACGCCGCCGTGCTGGGCGTGGGCGCCGCCGCGGGGCAGTTGGTCGGCGGGGCACTGGTCAGCGCCGACCTGTTCGGTTCCGGGTGGCGGCCCGTCTTCCTGATCAACGTGCCGATCGGGGTGCTGCTGCTCGTGGCCGGGGTGCGGGTCCTGGGGGGCCGCGACGCCGCGGGGGCTGCGGGGGCCGGCGGGACCGACCGGGCCGTCGGGGCCTCGGGTGCCGGCCGGGCCGCTGGGGACCGTGCGCCCTCGCGTGCGCTCGATCTGCCCGGACTGTTCCTGCTCGCCGCGGCCGTGCTGCTCTTCACCGTCCCGGTCGTCCTCGGACAGGAGCTGGACTGGCCGCTGTGGGGCTGGGTGTCGCTGGCGCTGTGCGCGGTGGTCTTCACCGTGTTCGCGCTGTACGAGACGCGGCTGTCACGCAGGGGAGGCAGCCCGCTGCTGTCGCCCCGGGTGCTGCGCGCCCCGGGCGTGCCCCTCGCCGTCTTCCGGATCCTGACGATGATGGCCGTCAACGGAGGGTTCACCTTCGTCCTGATGCTGCATCTCCAGGGCGGGCTCGGCCAGAGCGCGCTGCGGGCGGGGCTGACCATGGTGCCGACCTGTGCCGCGTTCTCGGTGGCCGGGCTGGGCTGGCGGCGGCTCCCGGAGCGCTGGCACGCCCTGCTGTCCCCGGGCGGCTTCCTGCTGGGCGCGGCCTCTCTCGCCGGTATCGGCGCGCTCTACGCGGGCGGCGGGGACGGCGGCCCGCTGGTGTACGTCCTGATGGCCACGGAGGGCCTGGGGATGTCCCTGGCGTACAACCCCGTGCTGGCCGGTGCCGTGGCGCGCGTACGGCAGGAGGACGCGGCGGACGCCAGCGGGCTCCTGGTGACGACGGCGCAGATCGGCCTGCTCGTCGGAGTGGCGGTGTTCGGCGCGGTGTTCCTGGGCCGTGCGGAGTCGGGGACCGGCCCGCTCGCCTCCGCGCACGCGATGGGACTCACCTGTGGCGCGATGGCGGCCGCGGCGGTGGCCGGGTGCCTGGCGGGCGCCGTGCGGGCCCTCGCGCGCCTGCGCGGGGACCCGCGAGCAGCTCGCGCGGATCGTTGACCGGGGCTTAGGACACGGGGAAGAACGTGGCAGAATCGTGACGGCTGGAAGGGGGAAGGCCAGAGGGGAGGGACGAGTGCGATGTCGACGAGAGTCCTCGACGAGGACGGCACGGAGGCCGCACTCCTGCCGGAACACCCGTCGGCCCGCCCGGACGCCCTGGAGTGCCCGTCCTGCGGTTCATCGAACGTCGCCCAAGTGCTCGGTGACAATGGAGGAGTTTCCTACGTGTGCACGGCTTGCGGCCACATCTGGAGCTGAGTGAGCGATGGGCGCACACAGCAGAAAGTGCGACTGGTGCGGCAGCGGCACGCCGATCGTGCGCGACATGGAGCCGGTCAACCCCGCGTTCCAGTACTGGTGCGAGGACTGCGCACGGGCGCTGATCATAAAGGGCGATCCCATCGAGACCTACCGTGAGCTCGACGGCGAGCCCATTTACGGCCGCCTCCTGGACGCCCACTGCACGCTCAAGCGCTTCTATTCCTTCGCCACGGCCTGACCCGTCTTCACCCAGCGGCCGCTGAGGTCCCGTTCACTCCGTTCGCCCCGCAGCGCCCGTACGGCCAGTACGGCCGTCACGGCCAAGAACGCGGTGCTGACGAGCGGATAGAGGGCCGAGAGGAGCATCTGGCCGCCGTCCTGGTGGAGTTCGGGCGATACGGACAGAGGCCCCTCGGACTCATGGGGCACCAGCCAGAGGGCGTACGACAGGAACACCAGCCCCGTGACCGCCGTACCCGCCCACCAGCACGCGCTGGACCGCCGGTGCGCCTCCGCCCCGAGCAGCAGCACCATGGGCGCGCACCACACCCAGTGGTGGGACCAGGAGACGGGGCTGACGAGGAGGGCCGTGACCGCGCAGGCCAGGGCGGCCCAGGCGGGTGCGCAGGGCAGCCGTCGCCGCCCGGCCAGCGCAGCGGCGACGGCCGCCGCCAGCCCGAGGACGGCGACGAGCGCGGCGAGGACGGCCCAGGGCCAGCCCGGCTCGGGTGTGTGCAGCAGACGGGCCACGACTCCGCTGAGTGACTGGTTGGCGGTGTTCTCCGTCCGGCCCACCCTTCCGGACTGGAAAAGTACGTCCGTCCAGAAATGGAGCGAGTCCCGCGGCAGCAGTAGGGCGGCGAACAGAACGGTGCCAAAAAACGCTCCTGTGGCGACGGACGCCTGACGCAGCCAGGGGTTCCACGGGTCCGGGGCACCGACGCCGCGCCGAACGCCCCGTACGTGTCGCCGGCTCCGCCATTCGCGCCAGCCCTGTACGGCCCCGCACGCGGCGAGGAAGACCACGAAGAGCGCGGGCGTGAGCTTGACGCCCGCGGCGATCCCGATCCCCACGCCCGCCCACCGGTGGTCGCGCCCCCGGGACAGGTCCCACAGGACGAGGACGGCGAGGAGCAGATTGATCTGGCCGTACCGGAGGGTCGTCCACATCGGCTCGCACCAGACGGCGAAGGAGGCCAGGAAGAGCGTCGCCGCGGGGCGGGGGACGCGCAGGGGGCGTCCTGCCAGCCGTAGTGACAGATGGATCAGGGCCACCATGAGCACGAGGTTCGCCAGGGTGGCCAGGGCGCGCATATCGGCGACGCCGACCATGGTCAGCGGCAGGAAGAGCAGCCCCGCGAACGGCGGGTACGTCATCGGGAGGTCGGCTTCGGTGGCCCGCATCGCGTAGAGATCGTCCCCGTTGCGCACGGCCCAGCCCTCGGCCCGGTAGACCATGAGGTCGATCATCGAGACGCCGGAGGCGCGCTGCGCCAGCCAGAAGGCCGCGAACGAGAGTGCGCAGGTCGCGATGGCGATGGTGTACGGCCACGTGAGCAGCTTCGCCCGGACCGTCGGTGTCCACTTGTCGTCCGCGATCTGCGTGAGGGGGTGCGTGGGCATCCGTTTGATCATCACAGCCGGACGCTATACGCGGAGTGTATACGTGAGGTGTGGAGGGGGTGAGGGTCAGGGGCCCGGAAGGCGAGAGAAAAGGGATTTGGCGTCGGGTGGGTGGAGGCGTGTAAGGTTGGCGAAGCCGCTGCGGGGAAGCCCCCGGCGGACCAGATCCCGGGGCTATAGCTCAGTTGGTAGAGCGCTTGCATGGCATGCAAGAGGTCAGGAGTTCGATTCTCCTTAGCTCCACAAACGCGAGGGCGACTCGTGTCCGCGGACAGCGCGGACCGGGTCGCCTTTGTTGTTCTTGCGCGGCTTCGCCGCGCGTGGCGGGGGCTTCGCCACCCGCACCCCCTGGTGGCGTGCCCCCTTTCGATCGGGGTGGGGTGCCCACTCTCGGTCTTGGTGGCGTGTCCTCTTTCGGTCTTGGTGGGGGTGCCGTCTTTCGTTCTGTGGACGGCGTGAGGGGGCTCCGGTGCCTTGCGGTACCCTGACCGCATGCGTGCCGTACGCCTTCTGCTTAGCAGGCCGCGCTGATCAGTCCCGACCCCCTGTCACCGGGGTCGGAATCGGCGCGGCCTCCCCTCCTGTGCGAGGGGTTTTTTCGTTTCGAGCGCTGCGCCTGAGCGCTGACGACCGCTGGGCAGAGACGACCGATGGAGCTTTGAGGACGATGAGCGAGAAGACCACCGCCGCCGAGACCGCGGCCCCCCATCGCTATACGGCGGCCCTGGCCGCCGACATCGAGGCACGCTGGCAGGACTTCTGGGACAAGCACGGTACCTACGAGGCGCCGAACCCCGGCGGCGGCGACCTGGCCGGCGACGCCGCGCAGGCCGCGAAGCCCAAGAAGTTCGTGATGGACATGTTCCCGTACCCGTCGGGTGCCGGGCTGCACGTCGGGCACCCGCTGGGGTACATCGCGACGGACGCCTTCGCGCGCTTCCACCGGATGACCGGGCACAACGTCCTGCACACCCTGGGCTTCGACGCGTTCGGCCTGCCCGCCGAGCAGTACGCCGTGCAGACGGGCACCCATCCGCGTACCTCCACCGAGGCCAACATGGTCCAGATGAAGGCGCAACTGCGCCGTCTGGGCCTGGGCCACGACCAGCGCAGGTCCTTCGCGACCATCGACCCGGACTACTACCGGTGGACGCAGTGGATCTTCCTGCAGATCTTCAACTCCTGGTACGACACGGAGGCCGACAAGGCCCGTCCGATCGACGAGCTGGTCAAGCAGTTCGAGTCCGGCGAGCGGGAGACGCCCAAGGGCACGGCCCCCTGGAGCGAGCTGGACGAGCGTGAGCGGGCCGACCTGCTGGGCGAGTACCGCCTGGCCTACGCCTCGGACGCGCCGGTCAACTGGAGCCCCGGTCTGGGCACGGTGCTGGCCAACGAGGAGGTCACCGCCGACGGCCGTTCCGAGCGCGGGAACTTCCCGGTCTTCAAGGCGAACCTGCGCCAGTGGAACATGCGCATCACGGCCTACGCCGACCGTCTGCTGAACGACCTGGACGCGCTGGACTGGCCCGAGGCCATCAAGCTGCAGCAGCGCAACTGGATCGGCAGGAGCGAAGGCGCCCGGGTCCGCTTCCCCCTGGGCGACGACGCGGTCGAGGTCTTCACCACCCGCCAGGACACCCTGTTCGGCGCCACCTACATGGTGCTGGCCCCCGAGCATCCGCTGGTCGACGGCATCCTGCCGGAGGCCTGGCCGGAGGGCACCCACGAGGTGTGGACGGGCGGTCACGCGACCCCGGCGGAGGCCGTGTCGGCGTACCGCGCGCAGGCCGCCGCCAAGTCGGACGTCGAGCGCCAGGCCGAGGCCAAGGACAAGACCGGCGTCTTCACCGGCGCGTACGCGCTGAACCCGGTCAGCGAGGAGCGGGTGCCGGTCTTCATCGCCGACTACGTGCTGATGGGGTACGGCACGGGCGCCATCATGGCCGTGCCCGCGCACGACCCCCGCGACTTCGCCTTCGCACGCGCCTTCGAGCTGCCCATGCGCTGCGTGGTCGAGCCCTCCGACGGGCGCGGGCTGGACCCGTCCACCTGGGAGGACGCCTTCGGCTCGTACGACGCCAAGATCGTCAACTCCAGCGACCACAACGTCTCCCTGGACGGCCTGAACGTCACGGAGGCCAAGGAGCGCGTCACGGAGTGGCTGGAGGAGAAGGGGATCGGCGAGGGCACGGTCAACTTCCGGCTGCGCGACTGGCTGTTCAGCCGCCAGCGCTACTGGGGCGAGCCCTTCCCGATCGTCTACGACGAGGACGGCATCGCGCACGCCCTGCCCGAGTCGATGCTGCCCCTGGAGCTGCCGGAGGTCGAGGACTACTCCCCGCGGACCTTCGACCCGGACGACGCGGACACCGAGCCGGAGACCCCGCTGTCCCGGAACGAGGAGTGGGTCCACGTCACCCTGGACCTGGGCGACGGCAAGGGGCCGCGGCGCTTCCGCCGGGAGACCAACACCATGCCCAACTGGGCGGGTTCGTGCTGGTACGAGCTGCGCTATCTGGACCCGCACAACAGCGAGCGCCTGGTCGACCCGGAGATCGAGCGGTACTGGATGGGGCCGCGCGAGGGCCAGCCCACCGGCGGCGTCGACCTGTACGTCGGCGGTGCCGAGCACGCCGTGCTGCACCTGCTGTACGCGCGCTTCTGGTCCAAGGTGCTGCACGACCTGGGCCACATCTCGTCGGCCGAGCCGTTCCACAAGCTGTACAACCAGGGCATGATCCAGGCGTACGTCTACCGTGACGCCCGCGGCATCGCCGTACCGGCCGCCGAGGTCGAGGAGCGCGACGGCGCGTACTTCTACCAGGGCGAGCCGGTCTCCCGTCTGCTGGGCAAGATGGGCAAGTCCCTGAAGAACGCGGTCACTCCGGACGAGATCGCGGCCGAGTACGGCGCGGACACCCTGAGGCTGTACGAGATGGCCATGGGTCCGCTGGATGTCTCGCGCCCCTGGGACACGCGTGCCGTGGTCGGCCAGTACCGGCTGCTGCAGCGGCTGTGGCGGAACGTGATCGACGAGGCGACCGGCGAGGTCACCGTCGTCGACGCGGAGCCCGACGAGGACACGCTGCGGGCGCTGCACAAGGCGATCGACGGCGTCCGCCAGGACATGGAGGCGATGCGCTTCAACACGGCCATCGCGAAGATCACCGAGCTGAACAACCACGTGACCAAGGTGCGCGAGGTGCCGCGCTCGGTGGCCGAGCGGATGGTGCTGCTGATCGCGCCGCTGGCCCCGCACATCGCCGAGGAGCTGTGGCGCAGGCTGGGCCACGACAGCTCGGTGGTCTACGTGGACTTCCCGGTCGCCGACCCGGCCTACGTGGCGGACGAGACCGTGACCTGCGTCGTCCAGATCAAGGGCAAGGTCAAGGCCCGCCTGGAGGTCTCCCCGTCGATCTCGGACGCCGACCTGGAGGCGCAGGCCCTGGCCGAGCCGGCCGTCGTCGCGGCGCTGGGCGGCGCGGGGATCCGCAAGGTCATCGTCCGCGCGCCCAAGCTGGTGAACGTCGTACCGGCCTGACGGCGCCCCCTTACGGGGCGATTGCGGGGGCGGTCGGGGTTCCGAGGAACCCTGCACCGCCCCCGCCCGTTTACGCTGGACGGAACGACGACGGAAGACGGACCGGCACCCGGCGGGCCGTCGCAGGACCGTCGTCCCGTCAACCGGCGCGGACGGACGAAGGAGCGGCCGTGGAATTCGTCATCGGCCTGGTGGCCGTGCTCTTCGTGCTCTTCGTCGTGCTCGGAGCGGTCGTCACGGTGCGGACGGTCCGCGCGGTCAAGCGCGGCGTGGAACGCACGGGAGCTCAGGTCAGGAACACGGTCGAGGAGACCAGCCTCAAGGCCCGCAGCATGCAGCCCGGCCCCGTCGGCGAGGTCGCCCGGGTCCGGCTGGAACTGCGCTCGTCCATCGACAGCACGCGCCGCGCCCTGGAGACCGCCGCCTCCGACGATCCGTCGCTCCAGGAGGCCATCGGCCTGCTGGACAGGCTCCACGACCACGCGCGCCAGCTCGACCGCGAGCTGCGCGTCCTGATGGAGCGTGAGCCGGACCGGGCCCGCGTCGCCGAGCGGCTGCCGGACGCGCGGGAGCGGATGACGGCGATCAAGGAGTCGTCCGACCAGCTCCGCTTCGCCGCGCAGGACCGTGCCCGCCGTGCCGACCCGGAGGAGCTGTCCTCGCTGCGCGAGCAGATCGAGATCGAGTCGGGCGCGCTGCGCCACTGGGAGCCCGCCGAGCCGCCGCGCACCGGGGACGAGGGCGAACGCGCCGTGGGTGAGGGCGTCAAGCCCCTGCACCTGCCGGAGGAGCCGAAGCGTCCGCTGCCCGGCGGCTTCGAGAAGCGTCACCCCCGGAGCGCCCCCTGAGCGGCGCCGCCACGGATACGCTCCTGCCCATGTCCCGTCCTGTGTCCCCTCATGTCGCGATCGTCACCGATTCCACGGCGTATCTGCCGCTCGCGCAGCGGGAGCGGCACCGCATCCACGCCGTGCCGCTGACCGTCGTCCTGGGCGACGAGGCGCTGGAGGAGGGCACCGAGATCTCGGCCCGCTCCCTGGCGGCGGCCCTGCGGGAGCGGCGGCCGGTGACCACCTCGCGGCCCAGCCCGGAGACGTTCGCGCAGGCGTACCGCGCGGCGGCGGAGGACGGCGCGGACGGGATCGTCTCGCTGCACCTGTCGGCGGAGTTCTCGGGCACGTACGACGCGGCGGTGCTGGCCGCGCGCGAGGCGCCCGTGCCGGTGCGGGTCGTGGACACCGGCGTGGTCGCCATGGCGCTGGGCTTCTGCGCCCTCGCGGCGGCGGAGACGGCGGAGGCGGGCGGCTCGCTGGACGACGCGGTCGCGGCGGCCGAGAAGCGCGCCGAGGGCACCTCGGCGTACTTCTACGTGGACACGCTCGACTATCTGCGGCGGGGCGGCCGGATCGGCGCCGCCCAGGCGCTGCTCGGCTCGGCGCTCGCGGTCAAGCCCCTGCTCGAACTGGACGAGGGCAGGATCGGGCTGCTGGAGAAGGTGCGGACGGCGTCGAAGGCCATCGCCCGGCTGGAAGAGATCGTGGTGGAGCACGCGGGCGACGCCACCGTGGACATCGCCGTCCACCATCTCGCCGCGCCCGAGCGCGCGGAACAGCTCTCCGAACGGCTCCGCGAGCGGGTCCCCGACCTGCGCGAACTGCATGTGAGCGAGGTCGGCGCGGTCATCGGGGCGCATACGGGGCCGGGGCTGTTGGGGGCTGTGGTCTCGCGGCGGTAGGGCGGGCACCGCTGGGCACTGTCCCTCGTGTGGGTGGCGAAGTTATCCACAACTGCGGGGTTTTCCCCGGGAATTGAGCAAGATCACTGAAGGGTGCGGGGCGTCCGTAGCGTCTGCCGCATGAATACGCGATCACGTCACCGTGCACAGCCCGCCGCCCCTGACCTGGCCACGGAGCCCGCTCCCCGGGCCCCTTCCCGGACGGGGGCCCCTGCAAGGACGAGGCGGCGACCGCCCTCGCGTCCCCCGGGCGGACCCCGCGCGCATACCGGCCCCGGGCGCCACGACGCCCGCCACCGCCGCCTGTCCCGGCGAGGCCGGTCCGAGGACCTCGTCGGCGGCCCGGGGGAGAGGGCCGCGTCCCTCCTCGCCGGACCGCCACCCTCCCTCGGCGCACCTCCGCCCGAGGTCATGCCCCGCGCCGAGGCCATCGCCGCCGCCCGGGAGGCGGTGCGGCAGAGCCGGCTGCGCCGGGAAGGCGAGGGCGAGCGGAGCTGGGCGAGGGAGCATGAGCGCAGGTCTGAGCCTGACGGGACGCCCGAGACGGGCCCGCCGCGCGGTGAGGAAGTGCGGAGCCCGGAAGCCGAGTCCGGCGCGGGGCTCCCCGCCCGGGAGCGGGCGCGGCTCGCCGTGCGGGAACGGCTCCCGTTGTGGCTCCAGTTGAGATGCGGGATGGAGCTCAAGACGCTGGTGGCGCTGGGGCTCGTGCTGCTGATCGCCGTCGGCTTCGCGGTGCACCACTTCTGGGCGGGACGCCCGCAGAGCGTCGCCCCGCCGGAACGGTCCCGGCCCGCGCCCGCCGCCTCGGCCGCCGGAGAGGGGCCGCCGGGCCTGGCGGCCAAAGGCGGGGTCGGGGCCGCGGGCGGGGCTGCTCCGGGACGCCGCCTCGTGATCGACGTCGCGGGGAAGGTGCGCGAGCCCGGGGTGCACCGGCTGCCGTCGGGATCCCGCGTCGCCGACGCCCTGCGCGCGGCGGGCGGACTGCGGAAGGGCGCCGACACCGGCACGCTGAACCGGGCCCGGCTCCTCGTCGACGGCGAGCAGATCGTCGTCGCGGGGCGCGGCAAAGGGGGCGCCGCGGCGATGCCCGCACCCAGTCCGGGGGCCCCGGCGGCGCCGGGCGGCACGGCGGGCCCGGACGGGAGCGGGGCCGGGGCGGCGTCCGGCGGCCCGGTGAGTCTGAACTCCGCGACGCCGGAGCAGTTGGAGACCCTGCCCGGGGTCGGGCCCGTGCTGGCCCAGCACATCATCGAATTCCGCACCGAGCACGGCGGGTTCACCTCCATCGACCAGCTCCGCGAGGTCAACGGGATCGGTGAGAAGCGCTTCGCCGACATGAAGCCCCGGGTGACGCCGTGACTCCCCGAAGGCCCCTGGTCCCCGGGGCGCCCGCGACCCCCGCGAGAACCAGGGCGGCCGTTCACGCGGCGGCACCGCGCCCGCTGGGCGCCGCCGATCCCCGGCAGGGCGGGCCCAGGGACCTGCGGCTCGTGCCGCCCGCGCTCGCCGCGTGGGGCGCGGCGGCCGTCGCGCTCGGGGTCTCCGGCACCGTGACGGCCGTCGGAGCGGCCCTGTGCTGCGCGACGGCGGTGCCGCTGCTCGTCGTGGCCGCCCGCGGCGGGCCCGTCGGGGCGCACGGCGCCGGGGGACGCGGCGGACGGCACGGGGCGGTGCTGGTGGGGGCGGCGGTGACGTTGCTGTGCGCCGCGGCCGGAGGCGCCGCCGCGGGGTTGTACGCGGCGGATCTGCGCAGGGGCCCGCTGCCGCAGCAGGCGGAGCGGTTCGGGCAGGCCACCGCCGAGGTCGAGGTCACCGGTGACCCACGGCTCTCCCGGCCCCGCGTGCGCGGAGCACAGCAGGCCGAGCGCCTCGTCGTGATCCCCGCCGAGACGGTCCGGACGAAGACGGGCGACGGGGCCGGCACGGTGCAGCGGGCTCCTGTGCTGCTCCTCGTCACGGACACCCAGCACGCCGAAGAGGGCAAGGACACGGCCCGGGGACGGGCCTCCTGGCTGCGGCTCCTTCCGTCCACCCGGATCGAGGTGGAGGCTCGCCTGGCGCCGCCCGCGCGGGACGGGCCGGGTGGTCAGGACATCGCGGCCGTGCTGCGCGTACGGGGCGAGGAGGCGCCCCGCGTGGTCACCGGGCCCAGCACGGCGCAGGTCCTCGCCGGAGAGCTGCGGGCCGGACTGCGCACCGCGAGCGCCGGGCTCGGCGCCGACGCCCGGGGCCTGCTGCCGGGCCTGGTCGTGGGGGACACCTCGCGGATGTCGCCCGCGCTGGACGAGGCGTTCAGGACCACGGATATGACGCACCTGCTCGCGGTCAGCGGCGCCAACCTCACGATCTTGTTGGTGCTGGTCATCGGCCCTCCCGGGCTCGCGCACCGGGTCGAGCGGCGTGGGCTGGCGCCTCGGCTGGGGGTCCCGCTGCGGAGCACGGCGGTGCTGGGCGCGCTGCTCACGCTCGCGTTCGTGGTCGTGTGCCGCCCGGAGCCCAGCGTGCTGCGTGCGGCGGCATGCGGGCTGATCACCGTGCTCGCGCTCGCCACGGGCAGACGGCGTTCGCTGCTCCCCGCGCTGGCCGGGGCCGTGCTCGCGCTGGTGCTCTACGATCCGTGGCTCGCGCGGGACTTCGGGTTCCTGCTGTCGGTGCTGGCCACCGGTTCGCTGCTGACGGTGGCGCCGCGGTGGAGCGAGGCCCTGCGCCGCAGGGGCGTTCCGGGGCGGCTCGCGGAGGCGTTGGCCGCGGCGGGGGCGGCGCAGATGGTGTGCGCTCCGGTGGTGGCGGTGCTGGCGGCGCACGTCAGCCTCGTGGCCGTTCCCTGCAATCTGCTGGCCGAGTTCGCGGTGGCGCCCGCGACGGTGCTGGGGTTCGCGGCGCTGGGCGCGGCGCCGTTCGCGATGCCGCTCGCCGAGGCCCTCGCCTGGCTGGCGAGCTGGCCGGTCGAGGCGATCGCCACCCTCGCACGCACCGGGGCGCGGCTGCCCGGCGCCGAGATCGACTGGCCGGGCTCCTGGGCGGGAGCCGCGCTGCTGGCGTTGCTCACGGTCACGCTGCTGGGCCTCGCGGCGCGGCTGAGGCTGCCGTACCGCCCGTGGTGGTGTGCCGCGTGCGCCCTGCTGCTGGTGCTGGCCGTGGCGCGGCCCGTGCCGCTCGTCCGGCCGCTGACCGGCTGGCCGCCGCCGGGCTGGCGCCTGGTGGTGTGCGACGTCGGGCAGGGCGACGCCCTCGCGCTGGCCGTGGACGGGAAGGAGGGCGGGGGAGGGGGCGCCGTGGTGGTGGACGCGGGGCCCGATCCCGCCGAGGCCGACCGTTGTCTGCGCGAACTGGGCGTGCGGGAGATCCCGTTGCTCGTGCTGACGCACTTCCACGCCGACCATGTGGCGGGTCTCTCAGGAGTGCTGCGGGGCCGGGCGGTCGGGGCGATCCAGACGACCACGCTCGAAGAGCCGCCCGGGCAGGCCGGGTTCGTGCGGGAGACGGCGCGGCGGGCGCGCGTTCCCGTGGTCACCGCGGCGGCGGGGGAGCGGCGCCGCGCGGGAGACCTGCGGTGGGAGGTGCTGTGGCCGCCCGACTCCGGGGGCCGAGGTGCCGGGGTCCCGGACGTGAGCGGCGAAGGTGCCAACGATGCGAGTGTCGCGCTCCTCGTCCGCACGGCGGGGATCAGCCTGCTGCTGGCCGGTGATCTCGAACCGGCCGCGCAGCAGCGGATGCTGGCCGCCTGGCCGGGGTTGCCGCCCGTCGATGTGCTGAAGGTGGCGCATCACGGTTCGCGGTTCCAGGACCCGGCGCTGCTCGCCAGGACGCGTCCCCGGGTGGCGCTCGTATCGGCGGGCGCGGACAACCCGTACGGGCATCCGTCGCCGCAGACGTTGCGGGCGCTGCGGGACGCGGGGGCCGTGGTGGGGCGGACGGATGAGAACGGGGCGCTGGCGCTGGTGCGGAGGGACGACGGTTCCCCGGCGGTGGTCACGGAGCGGGGCAGCCCGCGTGCGAGGGGGCCCTGATGCCTGACGGAGGTTCCGGGGTGCGGATCCGGGGGCGGAGCCTCACGGGGTCCGTTGGCAGACGCGTTGGTTCTCCAGAGGAGCGCAAGGGAGGTGTCCGTGCTTTTCCATGAGGTTGCGGCCGGTGTCGCCGTTCATGTAGTCGAGGAACTTCGAGGTGAGGGAGCTGGAGGGCGGCGAGCCGTAGGTGTAGGCGTGCTCGGGTTCCCAGAAGGGGTACGCGCCCTTGCGGACGGCGTCCGGGGACGGCTGGTGCCCGTCGAGTCCGGCGAGGCGGATGCCGTCGGCGCGGGAGGCGGAGCGCAGTTCGGCGTAGCCGATCGCGCCGGGGACCTGGCGGACGGTGCGCAGCACCTGGGTGGTGCTGTCCAGTTCGCAGCGGATGACGGGGGCCTCGGGCGAGTCCTTGCGGCGGCAGTCGCGCGAGGAGTAGGCGGGCTCCAGCCGTCCCAGTACGCGGCTCTGGAAGACCCCGCGCGTCCCGGAGCCGGCGTTCCTGCTGACGAGGCGGACGGGGAGGGAGGGGCCGCCGAGCTGCTCCCAGTTGGTGACCTTGCCCTCGTAGAGGCGGCGGACGTCGGCGCGGTCGAGGCTCAGCGGGCGGGGGCTGACCTTCTCGTTGACGACGAGGGTGAAGACGGAGAGCGCGGTCTTGTGCTCCTTGAGCTTCGGGTAGCCGTCCGGCTTGGGGCCGTCGGAGAGCGCGAGGCGCGCGGGGAAGTCGCCCTTCGCGTCCTCGCCCGCCTGCTGGAGCTCGCGGATCCCGGCGCCGCTGCCCTGCGCGGCCACGGAGATGTCGACGCCGGGGCACTCCTTCTCGTAGGCCTTGGAGAGGTCCTTCATGACGGGGGCGAAGGCCGTGGAGCCCAGGACCGTCAGGGCGCCCTGGGCGCAGCCGCGCGGCGGGGGAGGGGAGTCGCCCCAGATGCGGATGCCGATGGGTTCGAAGACGAGGAGGAGCACGAGGCCCAGGACGAGGCCGAGGACGCGGTTGCTGGGGCGCGGGTTCTTCTGGTTCTCCCGGACCTTCCCCTCCTTGATGCGGCCGCTCACCTCGGGCTTGCTGCGGACGCCGGGGCCGGTGAGGAGGACGAGCAGCTTGAAGTGCTCGCCCCGGTTGAGCGGGACCTTGGGGATGGAGATCTGGTTGCCGTCGTAGCGCAGCCCGGGATTGTCGGGGGTGGAAGGACTGGAGGGGCTGTCGGGGGCGTCGAGGCTGTCGCTGTCGGGCGGGGCGCCGTTGGTGCCGGGGGCGGGCGGGCTGAGGTGGTGGAGCAGGTCGTGGTGGCTCGGCTCGGTGACGGCGACCTCGCGGACAGTGCGGTCGGGGAAGGTGGCCGTGAGGCCCGCGTGCTCGCCCTCGGGGGTGGTGAAGTAGTCGCCGTTGTCGACGGTGCGGAAGCCGTCGTTCTCGATGCGCAGCAGGACCAGCGAGGCGCCGGTCATGTCGGGCGCCGTCTCCAGGAGGCTGAGGCGCTGGGCGCCGCGTCCGTTGGTGGAGTCGTTGTCGATGAGGGTGTCCATCTGGACGCGGTAGCCGATCCGCTTCTGGCCCGGCATGAGCCGCTCGTACCAGAGCACCCCGAAGGTGGCGAGCACACCGAGCGCCGCCAGCACGTTCTCGGGGCTGAGCCAGTCCATGAGGGGCCTCGCACGAATGACCGGTCCGGGAGATGTCAAGGTACGAGCCGGTCAGGCTCGGCGGGCGCGAAATCCCCCGCCGTCAGCGGAAGTTCGCCGGGCGGTCGCCGTCGCGTCGACGGGGCGTGCCCGGCGCGTGACCGGAGTGCGGCCGGAGCGCGTCAGTCCCGTTCGAGCCAGCCGTCGTGGGTGGCGGCGAGGGCGTCGAGCTTCTCGGGGTCGTACGTGCCGCGGGGGTCCTCCAGGACGACGAGCCACTGCGCGTCCTCCGCGTCGTCCTCGCCCGCCAGCGCCTCCCGTACGAGCTGCGGCTCCTCCGCCAGCCCGAGGAGGTCCTCCAGCTCCTCCGCCACCTCTTCCGCCGCGTCCCGGTCCGGAAGCACCAGCACATGTCGTACGTCGCTCACCCGGGCATTCTCGCAGGGCCGCTCCGCCCCGGAGGAGCGGCTCGGGGCCGGGCGCCCCGGGGCCCGGCTGCTCGGGACCGCGCGCCTCGGGACCGGGCGCCTCGGGGCCGGGCGCCTCGGGGCTGGCCCACTCCGGGCGGGGCTGTCGGTGGGGCGTGGGATGCTTGACCGCGATGGCTGCGCGAAAGAAGACGACAGAGGACCCGCTCGCTCCCGTGACCCTGACGGTGGGGCAGGAGGAGCTGCTGATCGACCGTGCCGTGCAGCAGGTCGTCGCCGCGGCCCGTGCCGCCGACGCGGACACGGACGTGCGGGACCTCGCCTCCGGGGAGCTGCAGCCCGGCACCCTCGCCGAGCTGACCAGCCCCTCGCTCTTCGCGGAGCGGAAGGTCGTCGTCGTGCGGGCCGCGCAGGACCTGTCGGCGGACACGGTCAAGGACGTGAAGGCGTATCTCGGCGCCCCCGCCGAGGAGATCACCCTGGTCCTGGTGCACGCCGGTGGTGCCAAGGGCAAGGCCCTGCTGGACGCGGCCCGCAAGTCGGGGGCGCGCGAGGTCGAGTGCCCGAAGATGACCAAGCCGGCCGACAGACTGGCGTTCGTGCGGGGAGAGTTCCGCACGCTGGGCCGGTCCGCGACGCCGGAGGCGTGCCAGGCGCTGGTCGACGCGATCGGCAGCGACCTGCGCGAGCTGGCCTCCGCCTGTGCGCAGCTCACGGCGGATGTGGAGGGCACGATCGACGACGCGGTCGTCGGGCGGTACTACACGGGAAGGGCCGAGGCCTCCAGTTTCACCGTGGCCGACCGCGCGGTAGAGGGCCGTGCCGCCGAGGCCCTGGAGACGCTCCGCTGGGCTCTGGCGACGGGCGTCGCGCCCGTGCTGATCACCAGCGCCCTCGCGCAGGGGGTCCGTTCCATCGGCAAGCTCGCCTCGGCCCCGCGCGGCGCCCGCCCCGGCGACCTCGCGCGCGAGCTGGGCATGCCGCCCTGGAAGATCGACCGGGTCCGGCAGCAGATGCGGGGCTGGTCGGCGGACGGGGTGGCGACGGCTCTGCGTGCCGTGGCCGAGGCCGACGCCGCGGTGAAGGGGGCCGCGAGCGACCCCGAGTACGCGCTGGAGCGTGCGGTCGTCACGATCGCGGGCGCGGCCCGTTCGCGCTGAGCCGGGGCGTCGCCCCGCCGCTCACGCCGGAGGCGGCGGCAGCGGCGGACACGGCGGCAGAGGCGGTGGCGCGGGCGGTCCGTGGGCCGGCGCTCCGGGTGCGGGCGGCGTCACTTCTTGAGGGCGTCCAGTGTCGCCTTCATGTCGGTGGTCATCAGCGTCCGCAGCTCCGTCTCGGAGAGCGACTCCCCGTCATTGGGGCCCGACGCGTAGTTGCTCCACTCCAGGGCGCCCTCGAACCAGCCGTCCCGTACGGCGAGCCGGGCCCAGCGCACGGTGTCCCCGCCCTGCGACTTGTCCACGACCAGGAACGCCTCGTCGCCGATCCCGCCGATCTGCCGGACCCGGTAGACCGAGGTGTCGTCGCTCCGGTCCGTGTACGCCTTCAGACGGGGGGCGAACTCCGGCTCGGGGTCGGTCTTCTTGTGCCAGTCGCCGGTGAAGTTCACATAGGTGCGTGCGGTGTCCGAGCCCGAGGACTTCAACGTGACGCCGCAGTAGGCGGAGGAGAGCGCGGGGTCCTTCGAGCGGTACGAGGTGGGGTCGCCGCTCTCCTCCGAGTAGCGGGCGGCGAGGGCCGAGCGGTCGAAGGGCTCGCACATGTCGGAGGGGAAGGAGTATCCGGCGAGGTCGGCCTTGCCGTCCCCGGAGCCGCTCTCCTCGAAGCCGCCGGTCGCCAGCAGGGACCCGGCCCACACGGCCGAGGCGAGCAGCGCTCCGCCGAGCGCCCAGGCCCAGCCGGGCACCTTCCGGCGCGAGCGTACGGCCGCCAGCGGCACCGTTCCGGGGGAGCCCTGCGCGTACGCCGCCTGGGAGCCGGTGTACGGACCGTAGGGGCCCGGCGGCGCTCCGGGGAGCGGCGTCTGCTGAGGCCCGCCCGGTGCGGCCACGGCCTGGCCCAGCGGCTGTGTGTAGGGGTTCCCGGCACTCGGCTGCCCCTGCTGACCCTGCCCCTGACCTGGCTGAAGGGGCGGCCCCAGGTAGCTCGGCTGTCCCGTGGGCTCCGGCCCCCCGGTCTGCCCGGCCTGGCCCGGATGCCCCGGCGGCCCCTGCTGGAGCGGCGGCCCCTGCTGGAGCGGCGGCCCCAGATAGCTCGGCTGCCCGGTGGGCTCCGGCCCTCCGGTCCGGCCCGGCTGACCAGCCATTCCCGGCCCCCCGGCATGGTCCGGTCCACCGGCACCCCCCGGCCTCCCGGCCTGCCCCGGCCCACCGGCACGGTCCGGCCCACCGCCATGGCGGCCCGGCCGGTCCGGCTCGTCCGGTCGGCCCGAATGCGGATGCTCCCCCGGATGCGACATGACAGTAAACGTACCCACGCATGCCCGAGACCCCGCCTCCAGCCCTGGGGAAAGGGCGGAGACGGGGTCTCGGGGTCACGCTGTGGACACCGCACCCGCGTGGCGAACGCAGGCCGCGTGCGGTGCCGGGTCGATCACGAGCTCGGGCACGGGGCGGATGAGAGAGGGCCCGCCGGAGGTGTGCCGGAGCGGCAAGCGGAAGGTCAGCCGTTGAGCGAGGCGACGTGCTTGGCGAGCGCCGCCTTCTTGTTGGCCGCGTTGTTCTTGTGCAGCACACCCTTGCTGGCGGCCTTGTCGAGCTTCTTCGCCGCGACCTTCTGCGCCTCGGCGGCCTTGGTCGCGTCACCGGCGGCCACGGCCTCGCGGGTGCGACGGATCGCGGTCTTCAGCTCGGACTTGACCGCCTTGTTGCGCTGGCGGGCCTTCTCGTTGGTCTTGATCCGCTTGATCTGGGACTTGATGTTCGCCACGAATGAGCCTTTACGGTTCGGGATTCTTCCGTCTCGGCACCCCGTCCTGACGGACGAGGCACCTGGTGAGTGCCATAAGGCACAGTCGCCCAGGCTACCAGCAGGGCTTCCACCCTCCCAATCCGGTCCGCGCCCCCGGCGCATGGGACGATGGAGGGGCGACATACAGCTCCATACAGCATCACAGCCCCGACCCGACAGACCAGACCCGACAGGACACTGCGTGCCCGCGACCCCTTCGAACGCGCCGGAGCCGAGCCGTACCGACCCGGCGCTGATCCGTAATTTCTGCATCATCGCGCACATCGACCACGGAAAGTCGACGCTTGCTGACCGGATGCTCCAGCTCACGGGCGTGGTCGAGCAGCGGCAGATGCGCGCGCAGTACCTCGACCGCATGGACATCGAGCGCGAGCGCGGCATCACGATCAAGTCCCAGGCGGTACGGATGCCGTGGGCGCCGAGCGAGGACGCGGGGACGCCGCACATCCTCAACATGATCGACACCCCGGGGCACGTCGACTTCACCTACGAGGTCTCGCGTTCCCTCGCGGCCTGTGAGGGCTGCATCCTGCTGGTCGACGCTGCGCAGGGCATCGAGGCGCAGACCCTCGCGAATCTGTACCTGGCGATGGAGCACGACCTCACGATCATCCCGGTGCTCAACAAGATCGATCTTCCGGCCGCGCAGCCCGAGAAGTTCGCCGCCGAGCTGGCGCACCTCATCGGCTGCGAGCCCGGGGACGTGCTGAAGGTCTCCGCGAAGACGGGCGAGGGCGTCGAGGAGCTGCTCGACGAGGTCGTGCGCCAGGTCACGCCGCCGGTCGGCGTCGCGGACGCGCCGGCCCGCGCGATGATCTTCGACTCGGTCTACGACGCGTACCGGGGCGTGGTCACGTACGTGAAGGTTGTCGACGGCAAGCTCAGCAAGCGCGAGCGCATCCGGATGATGTCGACGGGCGCCACCCACGAGCTGCTGGAGATCGGGACGAACTCCCCGGAGATGACCCCGGCCGACGGCCTGGGCGTGGGCGAGGTCGGCTATCTGATCACCGGCGTGAAGGACGTCCGTCAGTCCAAGGTCGGCGACACGATCACCCAGCTCTCCAAGGGCGCCGAGAACCCGCTGCCGGGTTACAAGGACCCGAAGCCGATGGTCTTCTCGGGCCTGTATCCGCTCGACGGCTCGGACTACCCCGAGCTGCGCGACGCGCTCGACAAGCTGCTGCTCAACGACGCGGCGCTGACGTACGAGCCCGAGACCTCGGCGGCGCTCGGCTTCGGCTTCCGCGTGGGCTTCCTCGGCCTGCTGCACCTGGAGGTCATCCGTGAGCGCCTGGAGCGCGAGTTCGGCCTCGACCTGATCGCCACCGCGCCCAACGTGATCTACCGCGTGGACATGGAGGACGGCACCGAGCACCTGGTGACCAACCCCAGCGAGTTCCCCACCGGCAAGATCGACACGGTGCACGAGCCGGTCGTGAAGGCCACGCTCATCGCGCCCAGCGAGTTCATCGGCGCGATCATGGAGCTGTGCCAGGGGCGGCGCGGCAGCATGCTCGGGATGGACTATCTCTCCGAGGACCGCGTCGAGCTGCGCTACACGCTGCCGCTCGCCGAGATCGTCTTCGACTTCTTCGACGCGCTGAAGTCCAAGACCCGCGGCTACGCCTCGCTGGACTACGAGCCGACGGGCGAGCAGACCGCCGACCTGGTCAAGGTCGACATCCTGCTCCAGGGCGACAAGGTCGACGCGTTCTCCGCGATCGTCCACAAGGAGAAGGCGTACGCGTACGGGACGCGGATGGCGAACAAGCTGCGGGAACTGATCCCCCGGCAGCAGTTCGAGGTGCCCATCCAGGCGGCCATCGGCGCCCGCGTGATCGCCCGCGAGACCATCCGCGCCATCCGCAAGGACGTCCTCGCGAAGTGCTACGGCGGTGACATCTCCCGTAAGCGGAAGCTGCTGGAGAAGCAGAAGGAAGGCAAGAAGCGGATGAAGGTCGTGGGGCGCGTGGAGGTGCCCCAGGAGGCGTTCATCGCGGCGCTCTCGTCCGACGACAGCGCCGGCGAGGCCAAGGCGAAGAAGTAGCCGCAGAAGTAGTCGCCTCGTTCGGCACGCCCTTCACAGACCCGGCCGCAGCCCCTTACGTACGGGGGCTGCGGCCTCTAGTCTGATCACTGCTCAGTAGTTACTCGTGAGTCAATTAGCCTGAGTCAACCAGACAGGATGCGGGCCCCGGAGGATGGCGTGAGCGACACACAGTCCCTGATCGAGAACCGGCCGCCCTCCGTGGCGACGCTCTTCCTGGAACGCGTCGAGGCCACCCCCGACGCCGAGTCGTTCCGCTATCCCGTGCCCCCGGCCTCGGGCGAGGGGCCCGACGAGTGGCGTTCGTACTCCTGGAGCCAGGCCGCCGAGCGCGTGTTCGCCATCGCGGCCGGGCTGATGGACCTGGGCGTACGGCCCGAGGAGCGGGTCGGCATCGCCTGTGCCACCCGCGTCGAGTGGATCCTATGCGACCTCGGCATCCTGTGCGCGGGCGCGGCCACGACCACCGTCTACCCGAGCACCAACGAGGAGGAGACGGTCTACATCCTCTCCGACTCCGAGAGCCGGGTGCTGCTCGCGGAGAACGTGGCGCAGCTCGCCAAGGTCCGCGCGCACCGCGCCGACCTTCCCGACCTGGCCCACGTCGTGCTGATCGAGGGCGAGGTCCCGGAGGAGGACGCGCGGGACGGCTGGGCGCTCAGCCTCGCCGAGCTGGAGCGGCGCGGCGCCGCGTACCTGGAGAAGAGCCCGGACGCCGTCCGCGACACCTGCCGCGCGCTCCGCGCGGACCAGCTCGCCACCCTCATCTACACCTCGGGCACCACCGGCAAGCCCAAGGGCGTACGGCTGCCGCACGATGCCTGGTCGTTCATGGCCAAGTCGATCCGGCAGACCGAGCTGATCGGCCCCGAGGACGTGCAGTACCTGTGGCTGCCGCTCGCGCACGTCTTCGGCAAGGTGCTGATCTCCGCGCACATCGAGGTCGGCCATGTCATGGCCGTCGACGGCCGGATCGACAAGATCATCGAGAATCTGCCGGTCGTCCAGCCGACGAAGATGTGCGGCGTCCCGCGGATCTTCGAGAAGGTCTACAACGGCGTCGCGCAGAAGGCCCGCGCCGGGGGCAACGCGAAGTACAAGATCTTCCAGTGGGCCGCCGAGGTCGCCCGCGAGTACGCGAAGACCGTCCAGGACAACCAGCGCCGCACCGGCGAGCCCGTCGCCCCCACCGGGCTGAAGATGAAGCACGCCATCGCCGACCGGCTGGTCTACAGCAAGCTGCGCGAGGCGTTCGGCGGCCGCATGGTCGGCTGCATCTCCGGCTCCGCCGCGCTCGCGCCCGACCTGGGCTACTTCTTCGCCGGCGCCGGAGTCCCCGTCCTGGAGGCCTACGGGCTCACCGAGAGCTCCGCCGCGAGCTTCGCCAACCGCCACGACACGTACCGCACGGGCACCGTCGGCAAGCCGTTCCCCGGCGTCGAGGTGCGCATCGCCGACGACGGCGAGATCCTGCTGCGCGGCGCCAGCATCATGCAGGGCTACCACGGGCTGCCGGAGAAGACCGCCGAGGTCCTGGAGGAGGACGGCTGGTTCCACACCGGCGACATCGGCGAGCTGTCCGACGACGGCTACCTCAAGATCACCGACCGCAAGAAGGACCTGATCAAGACCTCCGGCGGCAAGTACATCGCGCCCACCGAGGTCGAGGGGCAGTTCAAGGCGATCTGTCCGTACGTCTCCAACATCCTCGTCCACGGCGCCGACCGGAACTACTGCACCGCGCTCATCGCCCTCGACGAGCCGTCCCTGATGAGCTGGGCGGAGCAGCAGGAGGCCCTCAAGGGCAAGCCGTACGCGGAGGTCGTGGCCTCCGAGGAGGTGCGCTCGCTCATCGACGGCTACGTCGAGGAGCTGAACGCCGGGCTCCAGCGGTGGCAGACGATCAAGAAGTTCCGCGTCCTGCCGCGCGACCTCGACATCGAGCACGGCGAGCTGACCCCGAGCCTCAAGCTCAAGCGGCCCGTGGTCGAGCGGGAGTTCGCCGGGCTGATCGAGGAGATGTACGAGGGCGCGCGCGAGAAGTAGCCGCACGCCCAGCGCGGCGGGGAACTCTCAGCGGTCCTCGCCGCGCAGTTCGTGCAGCGCGTCGGCCAGTTCGGCGATGCTTCCGGCGAGCGCCGCGGTCTCCGTGTCCTCCGCGAGCTGCCGCTCGACGTCCGCCAGGCGCCGCGCGAACTCGTCCAGCCGGTGCTGCTCGTCGTCGAGCAGCTCCTGCAACTGGCGGTTCTTGCGGTGCAGTTCGAGGAAGACGGCGACCTTGGTGCGCAGCACCCAGGGGTCGAAGGGCTTGGTGAGGTAGTCCACCGCCCCCGTCGCGTACCCCCGGAACGCGTATCCCGGGTCGTTCGCCGTCTCGGCGCCGGTCAGGAAGATGATCGGGATGTCCTTGGTCTGGTCGAGCCGCTTGATGTGCGAGGCGGTCTCGAAGCCGTTCATCCCCGGCATCAGGACATCCAGAAGGACGACGGCGAAGTCCTGCCGCAGCAGCGCCTTCATCGCCTCCTCGCCCGATTCCGCGCGCACCAGGGGCACCTGGAGCGCGGCGAGCACCGCCTCCAGCGCGACGAGATTGTCCTCCATGTCGTCGACCAGCAGGATGCTGGCGTCCAGGTCGCGGGGGGCCGTACGGCCGGTGATACCGGTGGTCATCGCCTCTCCGTGGAGGAGTGTGGATCGAGCAGGGCGAGCACCGTACCCAGCAGCCGGTCGATGTCAACAGGCTTGGGCACGTACGCGGACGCCCCGGAGGTCAGTGACTGCTCGTCGTCGCCCGGCATGGCCTGCGCGGTGAGCGCGACGACGGGCAGATGGGCGAAGCGCGGGTCGGCGCGGAGCGTACGGATCGCCTCGTAGCCGTCCAGCTCCGGCATCATGATGTCCATCAGCACGAGATCCACGGCGGGGTCCGCCACCAGGGTCTCGATGCCCTCGCGGCCGTTCTCCGCGTAGCGCACGGACATGCCGACGCGGCCCAACACGTGCGTGAGCGCGAAGACGTTGCGGATGTCGTCGTCCACGACGAGCACCCGTACGCCCGACAGTACCTCGCTCGCCCGTCCCTGTTGCCAGGGAGCGAGACTCGCGACGCCGCGCTCCCCGGGACCACCCCCGGAACCACCCCGGGGCCCATCTCCGGCGCCGTTCCCGGCTTCCGCGGGCCTGTCGCCGCGGACGGCTCTGCCCAGGACACCGTTCACGACCGGATCCGGGAGGCCGCCGCCCTCGGGCAGCGCCGCGGGGACGGTGAACGTGAAGGTGCTGCCCTCGTCCTGCGCGCTCTCCACCGTGATCCGGCCGCCGAGCAGGGTGGCGATCTCCTGGCTGATGGAGAGGCCGAGGCCCGTGCCGCCGTACGTACGGTGCGTGGAGCGGTCGCCCTGCTGGAACGCCTCGAAGATCCGCGCCAGCCGCTCGGGCGCGATGCCGATGCCCGTGTCGCTGACGGTGAAGGCCACGGCGCCCTGCCCGGCCACCTCCGCGGCGGTGACCCGGAGTTCGACGCGGCCCTCGGATGTGAACTTGAAGGCGTTCGAGAGCAGATTGCGCAGCACCTGCTGGATCCGCCGCTCGTCGCTGTACAGCTCGCGCGGGACGGTGTCGGCCACGTCCACCGTGAAGCCGAGCCCCCGGCTCAGCGCGAGGGGGCGCGCGGTGTCGTGCACGTACGTCAGCAGCTTGAGCAGCGCCAGCCGCTGCGGACGCACCTCCATCCGGCCCGCCTCGACGGTCGAGAGGTCCAGGACGTCGTTGATGAGCTGGAGCAGGTCGGTGCCGGAGCGGTGGATGGTCTGCGCGAAGCGGACCTCCTCGTCCGAGAGGTTGCCCGACTCGTTGTCGGCGAGCAGCCGGGCCAGGACGAGCAGGGAGTTGAGCGGAGTGCGCAGCTCGTGCGACATGTTCGCGAGGAACTGCGTCTTGTACTCGGACGAGGCCGCCAGCAGCGCCGCCTTCTCCGACAGCTCGGTGTTCGCGCGGATGGTGTGCAGGGCCACGCCCATCGTGTGCATGAACTGGTCGAAAAAGGCGAGATGGATGTCGCTGAACGGGCTGAAGGAGGCGAGTTCGAGCACCCCCAGCACCCGGTCCTGGTACATCAGCGGGAGGATCACCACGCACGCCGGGGGAGCGGAGCCCAGGCCCGAGGCGATGGGCAGATAGCCGGTCGGTACGTCCGTCAGCAGCAGCCGCCGCTTCTGCGCCGCGACCTGCGCCACCAGCCCCTGTCCCGGAGCCCCCGGCACCAGCCGCGCGTCCTGCTCGAACGCCGAGGTGCCGTACCCCGCGACGTACGAGAGCCGGGGCGGGCCGCCCTGCTCCCGCCGCGCCGCCGGGACCGTCGGGGCGGCCGGGGCCGCCGGGACGGGCGGGAACGCCGGGGCGCGTCCGTCCGCGCCCGCGCCCCTGGGGCCGCCGGCCGCCTCCGGCCGCGCCGCGAGGTCACCGGAGAGGTACAGCGCGCCGTACTGGGCGCTGACCAGCGGCGGAAGCTCCCGCATGATCATCTCGGCGACGTCCCTGATGTCCCTGCGGCCCTGCATCAGCGCGGCGAGCCGGGTCAGGTTGGACTCCAGCCACTCCTTGGCACGGGTCGTCTCGCGCAGGTCCGAGACCATGCGGTTGACCGCCTCTGCGGCGTCGCGCCAGCTCCCCGACAGGCCGCGCAGCGAGGTGTGCGGCTGCGGCGGGCGTTCGGTCTCCGTGTCCTCCTCGCGCCCGGCGCGCGTCACCTCGCTGGTGAAGAGCGCCAGTTGGCCCGTCACACGGTTCACGGTGCGGCCCAGGCGGCGCAGTTCGCCGCGGACGGGACGGTGGCCGTCGTACTGCTCGATGCGCTGCGAGAGGTCGCCCTCGGCGACGGCGGTGAGCACCCTGGTGGCCTCGGCGATGGGGTAGGTGACCGCGTCCAGCAGCGCGTTGGCCGCGTCCACGCTGTCCGCCCACATGCCCGGGCCGGGGCTCGCGGTGATCCGCTCGTCCAGCCGCCCGTGCCGGATCACCTCCAGCTTCACGCGCACCAGTTCGGAGGCGAGGTGCTGGAGCCGGGCGGCCAGACAGTTCACGGCATCGGCCAACGCCCGGTCCTGGCCGAGGTCGTGGGGAGCGCCGCCGGTGTCCTCCCCGGGCACCGGGGCCGCGGCGCGGCCTGGCGTGACACCGTCCGGCCCGGCGGCGCTGTGCGATACGTCGTCCGCCGCGACGCGCGCCCGGAAGTCCCCCTCGCACAGCGACCGCAGAGTGGTCAGCACAGGATGGACAAGCGGCGCGGACGGGGCGGACGGGACGGACGGTCCGGAAGACTCGGAAGGCAGGGCAGACATGGCTCAATTCCCACCACTTCCGTTACTCGGTGCGTATGAGCGCGCCCAGTCTGTCACTCTTGCCCTACTGCGCTGAGCGCAATGGCAGAACTTTGGGGAGCAGCGGTGGGGATGGGAGCCAGGAGGCGCGGGGAGGAAGGCCGGGCCAGAGGGCCGGGCGACGCCGCGCTCCAGGGGGAATCACGCGTTCCGGGAGCACGCGAGCCGGGCGGCACGGTCCGCAGCGCGTGCACGGAACTGCCGGGCAACGCGCTGGCGGCGGCCGCCGCGCGCAGCTTCGTCGAGGCCGCGCTCCGCGAGTGGGGGCTGCGCGGCATGCTGGTGGACGACGCGGTCCTGCTCGTCAGCGAGCTGGTGACGAACGCCGTCGTGCACGCGGGCACCGCCGTCGACCTGGAGTGCCGCCAGGCGAACGGGATACTCGTCGCCGAGGTCTCCGACCGCCACCCGGCGCGCGCGGTCCTCGCGCGCGCCGACGAGGGGCACGGCTACGGCCTGCGGTTGATCTCGGCGCTCGCCAAGGAGTGGGGGATCAGCTACCGGAAGGACCGCAAGACCGTCTGGTTCCGGCTGGGGCCCGCCGGACGGGGCCCGCACGGGTCGTACCACGACGACGAGGACGGCGGCGCGGAGCTGGGGCACGCCGGATACCTCGCGCCGGGGCACGGGCCCCGCGCGCCGGGAGAGCACCGGGCGCCCCGCCTCACGCGGCCGTACGCGGCGGCGGAGTGGACCAGCCATGGGGCGCTCTCCTTCCTCGCCGAGGCGTCCGACCTGCTCGCTGGTCACACCGACGAGGACAAGGTGGCCTCGCTGGCGGGCCAGTTGATGGTGCCCCGGTTCGCCGACTGGTGCGCCGTGTGGCTGGAGGACCCGGACGAGGGGGCCGTCCCCCGGCTGGCCCGGGTCTGGCACGCGCAGGAGGACCGCATCGAGGAGTTGCGGGCCGAGCTGCAGAAGGACCCGCCTGCGCTGACCGCCCGCTCCCTTCCCGGGCAGGCGCTGCCCTGGCGGTGGCCCACGGGCGCGGCCTCGACCGCGCCGGGCGGCGCGTCCGCCGCGTGCCGCCTGGTCGTCGGCGGACGGGTCGTCGGCACGCTTCTGATCGGCCGTGCGGGCCTGCTGCGCATCCCCGACGAAGTGATGGGCCTCATCGAGGACTTCGCGCGCCGGGTGGCGCTCGCCGTGCTCTCCGCGCGCCGCTACACGCGCCAGGCCACCATCAGCCAGATCCTCCAGCGCGGCCTCCTGCCCAGCGGCGAGGCGGCGATCCCGGGCCTGGACACGGCAGTCGTCTACGAGCCCTCGGGCGAGGGGGCCTGGGCCGGCGGCGACTTCTACGATCTGCTCGAACTCCCCGACGGCCGCTGGCGCTTCGCCCTCGGCGACGTGCAGGGCAACGGCCCCGAGGCCGCCGTGGTGACCGGCCTCGCCCGCCCCGTCCTGCGGCTGCTCGCACGCGAGGGCTTCTCCGTCACCGAGACCATGGACCGGCTCAACCGGGAGATCGGCGAGCAGGCACGCTTCCTCTCGCTCCTCTACGGCGAGCTGTCCTTCCGCCCCGAGGACGAGGGCGGCGTGGACTGCTCCGTGGTCTGCGCGGGCCACCCGCTGCCGCTGATCCGGGACGCCGCCGGGGGAGTGCGGGTCGCGGCGCTGCCGCAGATCCTGCTCGGCGTGATGCGGGACGTCGCCTACGACTGCCAGCTCTTCACGCTCCAGCCGGGCGACACGATGCTGTGCGTCACCGACGGCGTGACCGAACGGCGGTCCGGGAGGCGGCTGTTCGACGACGGCGACGGCCTCGCGACCGTCCTCGGCACCTGCGAGGGCCTGGACGCGGCGGCCACGGCCGAGCGCGTCCGGCGCGCGGTCCACGACTTCGCCCCGGGCCGCCCGACGGACGACCTCGCGCTGCTTGTGCTGAGGGCTCCTGCCTGAACAGGGCCTGCCCGGCGCATTCCGGTGCGCCCTGTGCCTTTCGGGCTGCGCCCTGTGCCGGGGGCCGGGACTGGGGTGCCCCCCCCGCCTGTGCTTTGCGGGCTGCCGCCCGGTGCGGGCCCCCGGGGGTCCCCCTGCCTGTGCCTCGCGGGGTGCGGCTGGTGCCGTTGTGCCCGGGCACGGGGTGCCCCTGCCTGTGCTTTGCGGGGCGCGACCGCGTTGTGGCCGGTCGCGCAGTTCCCCGCGCCCCTTCGGGGCACGGTCGGTGCCCGGCACGACCGTGGCTGCCCCCGCCTGTGCCTTGCGGGGTGCGGCTGCGTCGTGGCCGGTCGCGCAGTTCCCCGCGCCCCTTCGGGGCGCGTCCGCGCGGGTCAGTCCACCAGGTCGCGGACCACCGCGTCGGCCAGGAGGCGGCCGCGGAGGGTGAGGACGGCGTGCCCGCGCTCGTACGGCTCCGGCTCCAGCAGGCCCTCGTCCCGGGCGCGGTGTGCCGCCTCGGCGCCCGTGGGGGCGAGGAGGGAGAGCGGGCAGCCCTGGGAGAGGCGCAGCTCCAGCAGGACGCGCTCCACGCGCCGGTCCTCGTCCGTGAGGACCTCGCGTCCGGCGCCCGGCGAGCGCCCCTCGGCCAGGGCGCGCGCGTACGCGGCGGGGTGCTTGACGTTCCACCACCGCACGCCCCCGACATGGCTGTGCGCGCCGGGACCGGCGCCCCACCAGTCGGCGCCCGTCCAGTACAGCTCGTTGTGTCTGCAGCGGGCCGATCGGTCGTCCGCGGTGGCCCAGTTGGACACCTCGTACCACTCCATGCCCGCCGCCGACAGTCGTTCCTCGGCCAGCAGATAGCGGTCCGCGTGCACGTCGTCGTCCGTCATCGGGACCTCGCCCCGGCGGATGCGGCGTGCGAGCTGCGTGCCCTCCTCGACGATCAGCGCGTACGCCGAGATGTGGTCGGGGCCCGCGCCGAGAGCCGCGTCGAGCGAGGCCCGCCAGTCGTCGTCGGTCTCGCCGGGCGTGCCGTAGATCAGGTCGAGGTTCACATGGCCGAATCCGGCCGCCCGCGCCTCCGCCACGCACGCCTCGGGGCGCCCCGGGGTGTGCGTGCGGTCCAGCACCCGCAGCACGTGCTGCCGGGCGCTCTGCATTCCGAACGAGATCCGGTTGAACCCCGCCTCCCGCAGCGCGGCGAGCGAGGCGGGTCCCACCGACTCCGGGTTGGCCTCGGTCGTCACCTCGGCGCCGTCGGCGAGCCCGAACTCGTCCTTGACCGCCGCCAGCATCCGCCCCAGGTCGGCGGGGTCCAGCAGCGTCGGCGTACCGCCGCCCACGAACACGGTCTCGACGGGCCGGGGGTCGTCCCCCAGCACCTTCCGGGCCAGCCGGATCTCCTCGACGACGGTCGCCGCGTAGTCGTCCCGCGAGGTGCCGCCCAGCTCGGAGGCGGTGTAGGTGTTGAAGTCGCAGTACCCGCAGCGCGTGGCGCAGTACGGAACGTGCAGGTAGAAGCCGAGGGGGCGGTCGGCGGCGCCGTCGAGGGCGCGCTGCGGGAGCGACCCGTCATCGGGCACGGGCTCGCCGTCGGGAAGTGCGGAGGGCATCTCTCCATTGCACCACTCCCGACGACCGTTCCCGCCAGTCGGCCGGAGCGGTCAGTCGGCGGGAGCGGTCAGTCGGCCGGAGCGGTGACGAAGTCGATCAGCTCTTCGACGCGGCCCAGGAGCGCCGGCTCCAGGTCCCTGTAGGTGGAGACGGCGCCCAGGACGCGCTTCCAGGCCGCGCCCGTGTTCTCCGGCCAGCCCAGCGCGCGGCAGACGCCCGTCTTCCAGTCTTGGCCCTTGGGCACGCGGGGCCAGGCGGGGATGCCGAGCGAGGAGGGCTTCACGGCCTCCCAGATGTCGATGTACGGGTGGCCGACGACCAGGACGTCGTCGCCCGTGACCTCGGCGGCGATACGGGACTCCTTCGAGCCCGGCACCAGGTGGTCGACCAGGACGCCCAGGCGGGCGTCGGGGCCGGGGGAGAAGGCGTCGACGATCGCGGGGAGGTCGTCCACCCCCTCCAGGTACTCCACGACGACGCCCTCGATGCGCAGGTCGTCGCCCCACACCTTCTCGACCAGCTCGGCGTCGTGCCGCCCCTCGACGTAGATGCGCCCGGCCCGCGCCACCCGCGCCCGCGCGCCGGGGACGGCGAGCGAGCCGGAGGCGGTGAGCCGCGGCCCCGAGGGCGCGGGGGCGGCGGCGCTCGGCCGGACCAGCGTCACGACCTTGCCCTCCAGCAGGAAGCCGCGGGGCTCCATCGGGAAGACCCGGTGCTTGCCGAAGCGGTCCTCCAGGGTGACCGTCGGGCCCCCGGCCGTCTTCTCGCAGCGGATCACCGCGCCGCAGAACCCGGTCGTGACCTCCTCCACCACGAGGTCCGCCTCGGCGGGCACCTCGGGGGCGGGCTTGCGCCGCTTCCACGGCGGGGTGAGGTCGAGGCTGCGGTAGCGGTCGTTGCGCATGGGGCCATTCTGCTATGCGGCGTCGAACCGGCGGGCGAGGCGGTCCCGTTGCCGCCGGACGAACGCCGCGTCCACCAGCGCGCCGTGCCCCGGTACGTACACCGCCTCCTCGCCGCCCAGTGCCAGCAGCCGGTCCAGCGCCTCGGGCCAGCGGGCGGGATGGGCGTCGCGCCCGGCCTGGGGCTCGCCCGACTCCTCCACCAGGTCGCCGCAGAAGACCACGTCCGGCGTCCCCGGCACGAGCACCACCAGGTCGTGGCCCGAGTGCGCGGGGCCGAGGTTGGCGAGGAGCACCTCGCGCCCGCCGCCCAGGGGGACGGTCATGTCGCCGGAGACCAGGTGGTGCGGCCGTACGAGCACATCCGTCGCCTCCGCCGCCTCGTCCTGCCTGAGCCCGTGCCGGACGGCGTCGTCGCGGAGCGAGTCCTTGCGGCGCGCGAGGAGTTCGTCCATGCCGACGGCGCCGTAGACCTGCACCCCGGCGAACGCCGCCGTGCCGAGCACGTGGTCGAAGTGCGGGTGGGTCAGCGCGATATGCGTCACAGCGCGGCCGTACAGGGCGCGTACGTCCGCGCGGACGGCCGCGCCCTCCCGCAGCGAGGAGCCGGTGTCGATCACCAGGACCCCGTCGTCCCCGGTCACGACGCCGACCGTGGCGTCCCAGACCGGCAGCCTGCGCCGCGCCACACCGGGCGCGATCCGCTCCCAGCGCTCCTCGGCCGTACGGTCCCCCGTGCCGTCCGCCGTGCCGCCGTCCGGGGCGCCCGTGGCACCGTCTCCGCGTCCCGGTTCCTGCGCCCGGTCTTCCCAATGCGCCTTCATACGACGACGCTAACCGCACGTGGTCGGCCACGCCCGCGTGCGGCGAGGAGCGCGATAGCGTCGTCGGACGCGAGCGGGCGGCCCTTGCCGTGCCTGTGGTGACCGGCCGTACACTGGCACAGGGAAGCTGGCACTCCTCCGCGGAGAGTGCCAGGGGCGGCACGACGGAACACGAGAAGAGCGGCCGGACGGGAGGTGTGCGCCATGCTCAGCGAGCGCAGACTTGAGGTGCTCCGCGCCATCGTCCAGGACTACGTCGGCACGGAGGAGCCCGTCGGCTCCAAGGCGCTCACCGAGCGGCACAACCTGAGGGTCTCCCCGGCCACTGTCCGTAACGACATGGCGGCGCTGGAGGACGAGGGATACATCGCCCAGCCCCACACCAGCGCGGGCCGCATCCCCACCGACAAGGGGTACCGCCTCTTCGTCGACAAGCTCGCGGGCGTCAAGCCGCTGTCCTCACCGGAGCGGCGCGCGATCCAGAACTTCCTCGACGGCGCCGTCGACCTCGACGACGTCGTGGGGCGCACGGTGCGGCTGCTGGCCCAGCTCACCCGCCAGGTCGCCGTCGTGCAGTACCCCTCGCTGACCCGTTCGACCGTGCGGCACGTCGAGCTGCTGGCGCTCGCGCCCGCGCGGCTGATGCTGGTGCTGATCACCGACACGGGCCGGGTCGAGCAGCGCATGATCGACTGCCCGGCGCCGATCGGCGAAACGGTCCTGGCGGATCTGCGTGCCAGGCTCAACAGCCGGGTGGTGGGCCAGCGCTTCACCGAGGTGCCGTCTCTCGTCCAGGACCTCCCCGAGGCATTCGACGCCGACGACCGGGGAACCATTTCCGCGGTGCTGGCGACTTTGCTGGAGACCCTTGTCGAGGAGACGGAGGAGCGGCTGATGATCGGCGGCACCGCCAATCTCACCCGCTTCGGGCACGACTTCCCGCTCACCATCCGCCCCGTACTGGAGGCGCTGGAGGAGCAGGTCGTGCTGCTCAAACTGCTCGGGGAGTCCAACGACTCGGGCATGACCGTACGAATCGGGCACGAGAACCACCATGAGGGACTGAGTTCCACATCGGTCGTCTCGGTCGGCTACGGTTCGGGCGACGAAGCAGTCGCCAAGCTCGGCGTGGTCGGACCGACCCGCATGGACTACCCCGGAACGATGGGAGCTGTACGCGCAGTGGCACGGTACGTCGGACAGATCCTCGCGGAGTCGTAAGTGGCGACGGACTACTACGCGGTCCTCGGCGTGCAGCGCGACGCCTCGCAGGACGAGATCAAGAAGGCCTTCCGCAGGCTCGCGCGCGAGCTGCACCCGGACGTGAACCCGGATCCGAAGACCCAGGAGCGGTTCAAGGAGATCAACACCGCCTACGAGGTGCTGTCGGACCCGCAGAAGAAGCAGGTCTACGACCTCGGCGGCGACCCGACCTCGGGCGCGGCGGCCGGTGGCGCGGGCGGCTTCGGCGCCGGATTCGGCAACTTCAGCGACATCATGGACGCCTTCTTCGGCACGGCCTCGCAGCGCGGCCCGCGCTCGCGCACGCGCCGCGGCCAGGACGCCATGATCCGGCTGGACATCGACCTCGAAGAGGCGGCGTTCGGCACCACCAAGGACATCCAGGTCGACACGGCCGTCGTCTGCACCACGTGCAGCGGCGAGGGCGCGGCGCCGGGCACCTCGGCGCAGACCTGTGACATGTGCCGGGGCCGGGGCGAGGTCTCCCAGGTGACCCGCTCGTTCCTCGGCCAGGTCATGACCTCGCGCCCGTGCCCTCAGTGCCAAGGCTTCGGCACGGTCGTCCCGACCCCGTGCCCGGAGTGCGCGGGCGACGGCCGGGTGCGGTCGCGGCGCAGCCTGACGGTCAAGATCCCGGCCGGTGTGGACAACGGGACGCGGATCCAGCTCGCGGGCGAGGGCGAGGTCGGCCCCGGCGGCGGCCCCGCAGGCGACCTCTACGTGGAGATCCACGAGAACCCCCACCCCACGTTCCAGCGCCGCGGCGACGACCTGCACTGCACGGTCACCATCCCGATGACGGCGGCCTCGCTCGGCACGAAGGTGCCGCTGGAGACGCTCGACGGGGTGGAGGAGATCGACATCCGTCCCGGCACGCAGTCGGGCCAGTCGATCCCGCTGCACGAGCGCGGCGTCACGCATCTGCGGGGCGGCGGCCGGGGCCAGCTCATCGTCCACGTCGAGGTCACGACCCCGACCAAGCTGGAGCCCGAGCAGGAGGAACTCCTCCGCCGCCTCGCCAAGCTCCGAGGCGAGGAACGCCCGACGGGCCAGTTCCAACCCGGACAGCAGGGTCTCTTCTCCCGCCTGAAGGACGCGTTCAACGGTCGCTGAGGGGGTGCGGGTGTGCCGCGTCGGCCGGGGGTCCGGGGGTTGTCCCCCGGGGGGTGGAGTCCCGCCTGAAGGACGCGTTCAACGGTCGCTGAGGCGGTGCGGGTGTGCCGCGTCGGCCGGGGGTCCGGGGGTTGTCCCCCGGGGGATGGAGTCCCGCCTGAAGGACGCGTTCCACGGTCGCTGAGGGGGCCTGGGCTCAGGGCCTCGGGGCGTGCGGGGCGGGGTGTGGTGACGGGTGGTCGGGGGCGCGGCACCGCGTGACAGGATGAGCGCATGTCCACCGCGTTGCCCTCGCTGACCGAGCTGA
Source organism: Streptomyces albiaxialis (assembly GCF_039530985.1). Lineage (NCBI taxonomy): Bacteria > Bacillati > Actinomycetota > Actinomycetes > Kitasatosporales > Streptomycetaceae > Streptomyces > Streptomyces albiaxialis. The sequence continues at coordinate 540,135 of NZ_BAAAPE010000013.1, read as the reverse complement.
TCGAGCATCCACTCGTCCAGGCGCCCATGGCCGGGGGCGCCTCCTGCCCCGCGCTCGCCGCCGCGGTGAGCGAGGCCGGCGGGCTGGGTTTCCTCGCCGCCGGGTACAAGACGCCGGAGGCGACGTACGAGGAGGTCCGGCAGGTCCGCCGGCTGACCGACCGGGCCTTCGGGGTCAACCTCTTCATGCCCCAGCCCCCGACCGCCGACCCGGCGGCCGTCGAGGTGTACCGGGAGCAGCTCGCGGGCGAGGCCACCTGGTACGAGACGGTGCTGGGCGACACGGACCGGGGCACCGACGACGCGTACGAGGCGAAGCTCGCGATCCTCTTCGACGACCCGGTCCCCGTGGTCTCCTTCGCGTTCGGCTGCCCGCAGCGGCGGGTGCTGGAGCGGTTCGGCAAGCTCGGCACGTACACGGTCGTCACCGTGACGACCGTCGCCGAGGCGCAGGCGGCGCAGGAGGCGGGCGCGCACGCCGTGTGCGTGCAGGGGATCGAGGCGGGCGGCCACCAGAGCACGCACAAGGACGATCCGCAGTCGGACGGCTCGGGCGCCGGGCTCGGGCTGCTGGCGCTCGTGACGCAGGTCAAGGAGGCGACGCAGCTTCCGATCATCGCGGCGGGCGGGCTGATGCGCGGCGGCCAGGTCGCGGCCGTGCTGGCGGCGGGCGCGAGCGCGGCCCAGCTCGGCACCGCGTTCCTCGTCTGCGAGGAGTCGGGCGCGCACGAGCTGCACAAGCAGGCGATGACGGATCCGCTCTTCGCGCGCACCGAGCTGACCCGCGCGTTCTCCGGGCGGCCCGCGCGCGGCCTGGTGAACCGTTTCATGCGGGAGCACGGGCCGTACGCGCCCGCCGCCTATCCGCAGGTGCACTACCTCACGGCCGAGGTGCGCAAGGCCGCGGCCAGGGCGGGCGATCCGCAGGGCATGAACCTGTGGGCGGGCCAGGGGCACCGGCTCGCCCGCGCGCTGCCCGCGGGGCAGCTCGTGGAGGTGCTGGCCGCCGAGCTGTCCGTCGCGCGCGAGGCGCTCTCGGCGGCGCGCGGCGGCGGAAGCGGGGGCGGGGGCGGCGGAAGCGCGGGCGGCGGAACCATGGGCGGCGGGAGCGTGCACGAGTGACCGCGCCCGTCTTCGTCACCGACCCCGGCGCGCTCGACGCCCTCGCGCCCGGCGACACCTTCGCGCTGGAGGGCCCGGAGGGGCGGCACGCGGTGTCCGTACGGCGGCTGCGCGCGGGCGAGGAGGTCGTGCTGACCGACGGCGCCGGGACGGCGGCCGACGGCACCGTGGCGGCCGTCTCCGGCAAGGACCGGATGGACGTCACCGTCGCGGCCGTACGGTCGGAGCCCGCGCCCCGGCCCCGGATCACCGTCGTGCAGGCGCTGCCCAAGGGCGACCGGGGCGAGCTGGCCGTGGAGACCATGACCGAGACCGGGGTGGACGCGATCGTGCCCTGGGCGGCGTCGCGCTGTGTGACCCAGTGGAAGGGCGAGCGCGGTCTCAAGTCGCTCGGCAAGTGGCGGGCGACCGCGCGCGAGGCGGGCAAGCAGTCCCGCCGGACGCGCTTTCCCGAGGTCGCCGGGCAGGCCTCCACCCGCGAGGTGGCGGAGCTTCTCGCGGGCGCGGCCTTCGCCGGGGTGCTGCACGAGTCGGGCGAGGTGCCGCTGGCCACTGCCCAACTCCCCGTGGACGGCGACCTGGTGCTGGTCGTGGGCCCCGAGGGCGGGGTCTCGCCCGAGGAGTTGAGGGCCTTCGAGGAGGCGGGCGCGGTGCCGTACAAGCTGGGCCCGACCGTGCTGCGTACCTCTACGGCGGGGACGGCCGCCGCGGCGGTGCTACTGGCCCGGACCGGACGCTGGAGCTGAACGGCACACCGGCCCGCGCCCAGCCGCGCCCGGCCCTCGCGTACGTGTCGGGGTCCACTTCGCGGATCTCGACCCGCTTCGGCCCGGAGCCGAAGACCGCGACCCGCGAGGAACCGGCGAGCGCCGCGCTGACGGTGGGCAGCCGGGGCGCGTCCGTACGGAGCGACTGGCTGGAGACGACGTAGTCGACGGAGCGCCAGCCGTGCCGCAGGGAGCGGGCGACGGCCGGGTCGAGGTCCGCCTTGTAGAACCAGATGGCGCCCGTGCGCGGCCGGAAGCCCTCGTGCACGAGATCGAGCCACAGCCTGTCGTCGACCAGGACGCGCGCGGAGCGCGGGTGTTCGGCGTAGGTGGCCATCCAGGCGGCGGCCTGCCGGTAGGGGCCGTTCGCGTCCGTCGTGAGGGCGGCCCGGTCGGCGGCGAACCAGCGCGGCGCGGCGGACCAGACGGCTGCCCCGGCCAGGATCCATACGAGCGTCCACCGGACGACCGTGACGGACAGGTGTTCCATCCGGTGCCGTCCGGCCCGCAGCACGGCCCGCGCCAGGACGGCCGCCGTACCGGCCAGCGACAGGGCGAGGAAGGGCAGTGCCTGGATGACGAACATGGCCGGGATGTAGCCCGACGGGCGCAGCGTGACGGACGCGGCGAGCAGCAGCACGGCCAGCGCGGGACCGGCCAGCGCCCGCGCCGCGCGCGACCAGCGCGCGGTCTCGACGAGCGCCACCGCCGCGACCCCGCCCGCCAGCGGCAGCACCCGGTCGTAGTGCAGCCAGGCGCCGACGGTGCGGCGCGCGGCCGACTCGGGGTCGAGCATGCTGCCCGAGCCCGGCCGGGTGAGCTGGAAGACGAGCGCGTCGCTGAGCGACACCCGGCCGTCGGCGGGCAGGAGTTCGCCGTGCAGCAGCGCGTAGAGCGGGTACGACAGGCCCGCCAGCGCGCACGCGGCGATCGCGCCCGTCACCGCGAACTTCCGGGTGTCGCGGTGGCTGTGCGTCCACATCGTCGCCAGCAGAGCGGGCAGCACCAGCAGCATCGTTTCCTTGGACAGGACGGACACGGCGGCGGCGAGACCGGCGGCGAAGTGGTGCCACAGATGGCGGCTGGGCGAGGCGGCGAGGATGAACGCGAGCAGCATCCAGGGGACCGCGATGTTGTCCAGGAACACCTTCCGCAGCAGCTCCACGGAGAGCGGTGAGAGCCCGTAGAGGGCCATCGCCAGCCCGGCCGCCCAGCGTGGCAGTTGGAGCCTGCGCGCCAGGACGTACAGCAGCACCGCGCTGACGCCGCCGATCACCACCATCGCCGTGCGGGACGGGGCGACGGTGAGCGACTCGGGGGAGATCAGCGCGGGCAGCCAGGTGAGGAACGCGAGCTGGATCCAGCCGAGCGGCGGATGGTCGTACCAGTACGTGTAGTGGGCCAGGCCCTCGCCCTGCTGCACGGCCCACGCCTGCGCGAGGTACGTGCCCTCGTCGTCGGCGAGTTCGGGAAAGCCCGTCAGGTTGGCGCCCTGCACCGCGAGGTGGACGAGGAGCAGGCCCCCGCACAGCAGCAGGTCGGGGTGGCGCACGCGGCGCCGTGCGCGTGCCGGGCCGGGCGGCGCCGCGCCCCCGGCGGTCGGCGGGGGCGCGGGTGGAGCGGACACGGCGGTCACCGCAGCGCCCCCTCACGCACCTTGCCGCGCGTGCCGCTCAGGGGGCCCGGGACCGGTGGCGTTGGCTGTGGCGTTGGCTGTGGCGTTGGCTGTACGGGAAGCGGCCGTACGGGCGCGGCCTCCTTCGGCGCGGTCTCCTCCGGCCGGAGGTGGGCGCCCGTGTGGGGCGTCAGCTCCCAGTCGGAGCGGCCGAGGCACTCGCGCCAGACCGCGCGCAGCGCCGCGGCGGCGAGCAGGAGCTGGTAGGCGGGACCGCCCAGCACGAGCTTCACGTAGTCGGACGGGCGGACGTAGGACTCGTACTGCCGTCCGAAGTCGTGCAGGCCGACGCCCTCGAAGACGAGCGTCATCACGCAGGTCAGCGCGGGCAGGAAGCTCAGCGCGGTCACGCCGAGGTGGACCTGTGCCCAGAGCGCGACCGCGAGGTTCACCGGGACGAGCAGCCCCGTGAACGCCTGGAAGAACGGCGTCGCCAGCGTGTACCGCGCCAGCATCCGCTGGGAGAACGTGGGCAGTTCGGCCCAGTCGCGCTTCCGGTAGACCTGGAGGAAGCCCTGGTTCCAGCGGGTGCGCTGCTTCAGCAGCGCGACGAGCGAGCCGGGCGTCTCCTCGCGGGTGACGAGCATCGGGTCGTACGCCACGACCGTGCGGGCGCCGCCGCTGGAGAGCCGGACGCCCAGGTCGCAGTCCTCGGCCAGGCAGTCGGGGTCCCAGCCGCCCGCGTCGCGCAGCAGCGCGGTGCGGACGAAGACGGTGTTGCCGCCGAGCGGGATGAAGCCCTTGGCGGCCTGGAGGTGCAGGCGGCTGCGGAACCAGAAGAAGTACTCCAGGCAGTTGCGCAGGCTGTACCAGCTCGACTGGAAGTTCATGAGCTGCACGCCGCCCTGCACGACGTCGGCGCCAGTAGTGCGGAACGTGTGATCGACGTGGGTGAGCAGCCGCGCGTCGACCTGGTCCTCGGCGTCGATCACGCCGACGACCTCGCCCCGGCAGTGGGGCAGCGCGGTGTTCAGCGCCCGTGGCTTGTTCTTGACCGCGTGCCGGTCGACGATCACCCGGACGCGGTCCGGGGCCCGCGCGGCGAGGAGTTCGGCGACGGCGCGGGTCCCGGGGTCGTCGTGGCCGACGATCAGCAGGATCTCGTAGCGCGGATGCTCCGTGCGCAGCAACTGGCGGACGGTCGCGGCCAGTACGTCCTTCTCGTGGCGCGCGGGCAGGAGGAGCGAGAACGACAGCTCCCGGCCCCCGTCGGGAGGGGCGAAGTGGGTGGCGGCGTACGTCTCCGGGGTGCGCCACGCGTACATCTGCCACCAGAGGGTGAGCGAGGCTATGCCGAAGAGGGCCAGGGAGGTGAGGGTCACGAAGAGAGTGAGCGTGGTCGTGAGCACGGGGCCGATCCTTCCGGCAGGGCGGAGCGCGGGCGGGGGGCTTGCGCCCGCATCACCCGTACGGGGAAGGCGAATCGGGGTCTTCCGGCATGCCCCGGCCGGTGGCACTCTGCCGTGCATGGGCGCTTCACGAACCATCCGGCGATTAGGGCGGGCAGCGGGAGCCGCGGGCGCCGCCACCGCGGCGGTCCTCGCCGTCACCGCCTGCGAGCCCGGTGCCGGCGGCGGCCTCAGCACCGCCTCCGTCGCGCTGGCCACGGACCAGGCGGGCACCGAGGCGCTGGAGCGGGCGGGGGTCGAGGTGCAGTGGATGAGCTGCACGGCCCACATGGGCACCCGCCCCGGCACCGCCACGGCCACCCGCTCGTCCCGGGGCGGCGAGGTCGCCCGGGTCGAGTGCGAGGGCGAGACCACCAACCGCAAGAAGCTGGCCATCAAGGGCCGGGTCACCGAGGAGAAGGACGGGCGCTGCGTGCGCGGCGACCTGGTCGCCACGTCGGGCAGCCGCACGCTGTTCAAGGCCAGCGTGCTCGGCAACTGCGACGCGGACCCGACCCGTACGACGCGGCCGCCGCGCCCGACGGACGGGCCGACGGACCGCCCGACCGACCGCCCGACGGTCACCAGGACCGTGGATCCGCCGACGGAGCCGCCGGAGACGCCGACCGGGACCGGCGAGCCGAGCGAGCCCAGCGAGAAGCCGCCCGTCACCGTGACCGTCACCGGCACTCCGACGCCGACGTCGAGCCCCACCTGCGGCTGCGACGAGGACGACGATCCCACGCCTGAGCACGAGCCCGTGGGAGCCGACAGGTAGCATCCCGTTCCATGGCTGGAGAACCTGATGTGGCTGACTGCCTGTTCTGCAAGATCGTCGCGGGCGAGGTCCCGGCGACCGTCGTCCGGGAGACCGACACGACCGTCGCGTTCCGGGACATCAACCCGCAGGCGCCCACGCACGTCCTGGTGATCCCCAAGGAGCACCACCAGGACGCCGCCTCCCTCGCCGCCGCGTCCCCGCAGCTCATGGCGGACGTGCTGCGCGAGGCGGGCGAGGTCGCCGCGCTGGAGAAGATCGCCGTCCGCGAGGGCGGCCCCGGCACCGGATACCGGGTGGTCTTCAACACCGGTACGGGCGCGGGCCAGACCGTCTTCCACGTCCACGCGCACGTCCTCGGGGGCCGCGGCCTCGAATGGCCGCCCGGGTAACGGGGACGTACGGAGCTTGTCCGCGCGAGAACTGGTCGTGCTCGGCACCGCCAGCCAGGTGCCGACCCGGCACCGCAACCACAACGGGTACGTCCTGCTCTGGGACGGCGAGGGCATCCTCTTCGACCCCGGCGAGGGCACCCAGCGCCAGATGGTGCGGATGGGCGTCGCCGCGCACGACCTCACCCGGATCTGCCTGACGCACTTCCACGGCGACCACTGCCTCGGCCTGCCCGGAGTCGTCCAGCACCTCAGTCTCGACCGGGTGCCGCACCCGGTCACCGCGCACTACCCGGCGAGCGGGCAGCGCTGGTTCGCACGGCTGCGGCACGCCACGCCGTACCACGAGACGGCGGATCTGCGCGAGGCCCCCGTGCGGGCGCCCGGCGTCCTGGCGGCGCCGGACGAGCTGCCGTTCACGCTGTCCGCGCACGAACTGTCGCACCGCGTCCCCGCGTTCGGGTACCGCCTCTCCGAGCCGGACGGGCGCCGCATGGACCCCGTACGGCTCGCCGCGCACGGCATCACGGGCCCGGACGTCGGCCGCCTCCAGCGTGAGGGCTCGCTGCGGGGCGTGCGCCTGGAGGACGTCAGCGAGCCGCGCCCCGGGCAGAGCTTCGCCTTCGTCATGGACACCCGCCTCTGCGACGGCGTCCACGCGCTCGCCGAGGGCTGCGACATGCTGGTGATCGAGTCCACGTTCCTGCACGAGGACGCTGCGCTGGCCTACGACTCCGGGCACCTGACTGCCCGTCAGGCGGGTGCGGTCGCCGCGGAGTCGGGCGTCCGCCACCTCGTCCTCACCCACTTCTCGCAGCGCTACTCGGATCCCTCGGCCTTCGCCCGGGAGGCCCGCGAGGCGGGCTTCGAGGGCGAACTCACGGTGGCGGAGGACCTCACCCGGGTCCCGGTTCCCAAGCGAAGGAGCTAAGGGGCGCGGGGAACTGCGCGCCCGGCCACAGACGCGGGCGCGCCCCGCGAAGCACAGTCCGGGGCAGCCTCTGCCCGGCCCTGTTGTGCGCGCACCCGGCGAAGAGGGCTGCGCTTGCCCACCCTGCTCCCCCAAGCTCTTCGAGCAGGGGGCACCCCCAGTGGCAGACTGCCCAAGCTTCGCGGAAGGGAGGAGCAGACGTGCCCCGTCAGGGACGCAGGGTCAGAAGCCGAGGCGGCGGAGTTGTTTGGGGTCTCTCTGCCAGTCCTTGGCGACCTTCACATGAAGGTCGAGGTAGACCGGCGTGCCGAGCAGGGCCTCGATGTGGCGGCGCGAGGTCGTGCCGACCTCTTTCAGCCGCTTGCCCTTGGGACCGATGACGATCCCCTTCTGGCTGGGGCGCTCGATGAAAATGTTGGCGTGGACGTCCAGCAGGGGCTTGTCCGCCGGGCGCCCCTCGCGCGGCAGCATCTCCTCGACGACCACGGCGATCGAGTGCGGCAGCTCGTCCCGTACGCCCTCCAGCGCGGCCTCCCGGATCAGCTCGGCGACCATGACCTGCTCGGGCTCGTCCGTGAGGTCGCCGTCCGGGTAGAGCGCGGGGCCCTCGGGGAGGAGGGGGACCAGGAGATCGGCCAGCAGCCCGACCTGCTTGTCGGCGGTCGCCGAGACCGGGACGATCTCGGCCCACTCGATGCCCAGCTCTTTGCCGAGCTGGTCGACGGCGATGAGCTGCTCCGCGAGCGCGTCGTTCTCGACCAGGTCCGTCTTGGTGACGATCGCGACCTTGGGCGTCCGCTTCAGCTCCGCCAGCTCGGCGGCGATGAAACGGTCCCCCGGACCGATCTTCTGGTCGGCCGGCAGGCAGAAGCCGATCACATCGACCTCGGCCCAGGTCGTCCGTACGACGTCGTTGAGCCGCTCGCCGAGCAGCGTGCGCGGCTTGTGCAGGCCCGGGGTGTCGACGAGGACGAGCTGCGCCTCGGGGCGGTGCACGATGCCGCGCACCGTGTGCCGGGTCGTCTGCGGGCGGTTGGAGGTGATCGCGACCTTCGTGCCCACCAGCGCGTTGGTCAGCGTCGACTTGCCCGCGTTCGGGCGGCCGACGAAGCAGGCGAAGCCCGAGCGGTGCGGCTCACCGGCGGCTTCGGAGACCTCGGAGGGGGCGGCGGAGGATGCGTTCATGCCGACCATTGTCCCCGATGCGGGGCCCGCCCCCGACCCGGACCCACAGCCCCCGGCACGGCGACCGGCCCCGCGTCGTCAGCCCGCCGTGACCGTCGCGCGCGGGGTCCCGTCGGGGCCCGCGAGGAGGACGGGCGTGGCCGGGCCGCCCAGGTCCCGTACGGCCGCCAGGTCCTCGTCCGGCACCGCGTCGGCGTCCGCGACGACGGCCGCGGCCTCCAGTGACGTCGCGCCCGAGGCGACGGCCATGGCCACCGCCGTGCGCAGCGCGGAGAGCTGGAGCGAGGGCAGCGCGACGGAGCCCGCGACGTACGTACGCCCCGTCTCGTCCCGTACGGCCGCGCCCTCCGGCACGGCGTTGCGGGCGCGGGCGCTGCGCGCCAGGGTGAGGATCTTGCGGTCTTCGGGGTCCAGCTCCTGCTCCGTCATGACAGCGAGGATATGCGGGCGCGCCGCTCAGCTCGCCACGGGGCGGATCGCGGAACGCAGCACCTCGGGCCTCAGCAGCCGCTCCAGCCGCTCGTTCGTGCCCGAGCCCGGCACCGGGTTGTGCAGCACGACCTTCAGATCGGGCCGCGCGGGCACCTGGAGCGTCGTCGACTCGAAGCGCAGCGTGCCGACCGTCGGGTGCTCGACCTCCTTGAGGAGCAGACCGGGCTGGCACACATTGCCCCGCGCCCACAGCTCCCCGAACTCCTCGCTCTCCCCCTGGAGCCGCTCGAACAGCTCCTGGAACCCCTCGTCCTGGGGCCACTCGGCGAGCGAGGCGCGGAGCTGCGCGACGATGTGCGGCGCGTTCTGCTCCCAGCTCTTGGCGCGGACCCGATAGTGCGGGTTGAGGAAGAAGTCCAGGATGCAGTTGTCCTGCTCGCGGATGCCGAAGGTGTGCCTCGCGGTCTCGTTCAGCGCGACGGCGTTCCAGTACGGATCGAGGATCACCGCCGGGTTCGGCAGCCATCCGTCCAGCAGCCGCTGCATGCCGTCGCACAGATAGTCGCGGTCGTGGTCGGAGCGGGGGAGCGGGGGGTTGAGCCCCGCCAGCATGTACAGGTGGCGCCGCTCCGTGGCGCTCATCCGCAGCACGCGCGCGACCGCGTCCAGCACCTGCGGCGAGACCGTGATGTCCCGGCCCTGCTCCAGCCACTGGTACCAGGAAGCGCCCACCCCGGCGAGCACCGCCACCTCCTCGCGGCGCAGCCCCGGCGTGCGGCGCCGGGCCCCGCCGTCGGGGAGCCCCGCCTCGGCCGGGCTGACCCGCGCACGGCGCGACCGCAGGAACTCGCGCAGCTCCGCGCCGCGACGCGTCTTCTCGCTGGACGCCCTCGCGGGCCGTGTGCTCTCGCCGACTGCCACCTGTCGGTCCCCTCCCTGGCTGGTGGTCGTACCACCACCATAAACAGCGGCTCCCTACGGTCTGTTCCGCCACAGCAGGATCTCGCACATGCCAACCAAGACCGCACCCCGGGATCCCTACGACACGGAGACGGCAACCGCCGCGTCGCCGACCCCCACCGAGCCCGCGCCCGAGTCCGCGACCGAGCCCGCGCCCGCGCGGTTCACCGCCCGCGAGAAGCTGGTCCTGGTCGTGCTCTGCGCCTCCCAGTTCCTGGTCGCGCTCGACTTCTCCGTCCTCAACGTCGCCCTCCCCGTCCTCGGCCCCGACCTGGGCCTCGGCGAGGCGGGCCTGCAGTGGGCCGTGACCGCCTTCGCCCTGCCGACCGGCAGCTTCCTGCTCCTCTTCGGCCGCCTCGGCGACCAGCTCGGCCGCCGCCGTACGTTCCTCACGGGCCTGGCCCTCTTCACGGCCGCCTCCGTGCTGGCCGCGCTCGCCCCGAACGCCCCGCTCTTCCTCGCCGGACGCGCGCTCCAGGGGCTCGGCGCCGCCGCGCTCGTGCCCACCGGCATGGCGCTGATCACCACCTCGTTCGCCGAGGGCCCCAAGCGGACCAAGGCCCTCAGCATCAACGGCTCGCTGATGGCGCTCGGCTTCACCGTCGGCATGGTCGTCGGCGGCATCCTCACCGACACCCTCGGCTGGCGCTCCACCATGGGCCTGCTCGGCGTCGGCGGCACGGCCGTGCTGCTCGTCGCGCCGCGCATGCTCGCCGAGAGCCGGGGCGAGCGCACCCGGCTGGACATCCCCGGCGCCCTCACCGTCACCGGCGGACTCCTCGGCGTCGTCTACGCCCTGTCCACCGCCGCCGAGGAGGGCTTCACCCGCCCCGACGTCCTCACGGCGCTCGTCCTGGGCCTCGTGCTGCTCGGCTCGTTCATCCGGATCGAGGCCCGCAGCCCCGAGCCGCTGCTTCCGCTGTGGATGCTGCGCCGCCCGACCGTCGCGTTCGGCAACCTGGGCGGGCTCGCCACCGTCTCGATGATGACCGCCGCCGTCTTCCTGCTCACCCTCTACCTCCAGGACACCCTCGGCGTCTCCCCGCTCGTCTCCGGGCTGGTCTTCGGCGTCCAGGGCGTGGCCTCGATCGCGGGCGGCGCCGTCGCGCCCCGTATCGCCCGCCGGATCGGCGCCCCGCGCACCCTCGCGCTCGGCCTGGTGGGCCAGGGCGTGCTGACGGCGACGCTGCTCGGCATCGGCGTGGACTCCGGCCTGTGGCTGGTCGTCGTCGGCCTGTCGCTCGCCAGCGCCATGCACCTGGTGGCCGTCGTCACCTACGGCGTGACCGCGACCTCCGGCCTCGCCGACGAGGACCAGGGCCGCGCGACCTCGCTGGTCACCAGCGCGATGCAGCTCGGCATGGCCCTGGGCATTCCTCTGCTGAGCGCGCTGTCGGTGAGCTGGTCCGGCATGCTCCGTGACGGCGGTACGCCGGCCGCGGAGGCCGCTCTGAGCGGCATCAAGCTGGGCCTCGGTGTGGACGCCGTGGCGGTCACCGCGGCAGGCGTGCTGGTCTTCTTCGCCCTGCGCCGGAGCAACCGTTCAGAAGCTGCCCCTGCCCGTTCGTAGCGGGCCGCGGGTGTGCCGTGGCGGGCCGCGCAGTTCCCCGCGCGCCTTACGGGGCACTTTCACGCAGCCGCTCCACAGCCCTCCGCATCAGCTTCGATGTGATCTTCCCGTCCGGGCCGAGCACCGACATATGGGCCACGCCCGTCGTGCTCGGCCCGACGCGTGCCACGAGGAGCTGCATGGAGAGGGCCAGCCCGTCGGCGGGGCCGCCCTTGGCCCTGCCGGTGAGGCGCAGGCCCGCGCTCTCGTCGCCGAAGGCGGGCAGCGTCATGGGGGCCACGGTGAACGTCACCGCGCCGCCGCCGCCCTTCGAGGTGAAGCCCTTGCAGCGCGAGCTGAGCCGCTTGAAGTCGCGCAGGGCCTTCTTCGCGCCGCTCTTCCCGTACGAGGCGACGCCGTTCGAGACGAACGGGCCCGATTCCGACTTCTCGAAGTCCCGCGTGGCCTCCGTACGGGACTTGTCCCCGGACACGGCGTCCAGCAGCCCCTGGCACTGCTTGTTGTCGGCGCCGAGGTCGCCCGCCTTGTCGCTCGCGCCCAGATCGGTCGCCGCCCAGCCGGACGGGAAGTCCTGCTCGGTGAGCAGCGCCTTCTTCAGTTCCGCCTTGCTCAGCGCGCCCGGGGGACGCGTGGGACTCGCGGAGGGCGAGGAGCCGGAGCCGCCGGACGACGAGGACTCGTCGCCCCCGCACCCGGCGGTCGGGACGAGCGCGAGGACAAGGACGGCGAGGGCGGCGGTCGTACGCGGCGGAAGAGCGCGGGGCATGGCCCCAGCCCACCAGCCCCGGCGCCCGCCCGCGAGCCGAAAAGGGCCGCTCGGGTCTACGGCCGGTCGGGTCTACGGCCGGTCGAGGCGGAGCCGTTCCGCGCGCGGCAGCCCGGCGACGACCAGGTCGTAGGAGTCCTCGATCAGGTCGCGGACCATCCCGTCGGGAAGGGAGCCGTCGAGCGTCACCGTGTTCCAGTGGCGCTTGTTCAGGTGCCAGCCCGGGGCGATGGCCGCGTGGGCCTCGCGCAACTGGACGGCCAGCTCCGGTTCGCACTTCAGGCTGACCGTCAGGGGGCTCGCTTCGAGCGAGGAGAAGGCGAAGATCTTGTCCTTCACCTTGAACGTGGACAGCTCCGGGTTCCGGGGGAAGGGGAAGTCCTCCCATGCCCCGTTCAGATCGAGGCAGTACGCCTTCAGCTCGTCCGGGGTCACGAGGCCCTCACCGTCAGCTCTCCTCCTCGGCCGCCCGCGCGGAGCGCACCGGCTCGACCAGCACCGTCACGATCTTGTTCCGCCGCCCCGCCGGGGCCTCCGCCGTCAGCCGCAGCGCGGTCAGCGTGGGGTCGAGGCGGTCCTCGGTGACGTCGACCGTCGTCGTCGCGCCCGCGATCGGCACCCGGCCCAGGGACTTCGCGAGGAGCCCGCCGACCGTCTCGACGTCCTCGTCGTCCAGCCCTGTCAGCCCGTACAGCTCGCCGAGGTCGCCGATGTCGAGGCGCGCGGTGACGCGGTAGCGGTCCTCGCCCAGGTCCTCGACGGGCGGCAGCTCGCGGTCGTACTCGTCGGTGATCTCGCCGACGATCTCCTCCAGGATGTCCTCGATCGTGACGATCCCGGCCGTGCCGCCGTACTCGTCGATGACGACCGCGACGTGGATACGGTCCTGCTGCATCTCGCGCAGCAGATCGCCCGCGTTCTTGGTGTCGGGGACGAACGTCGCGGGACGCATCGCCGTCGAGACCAGCTCTGTCTCGGCCTCGCGGCTGATGTGGACCTTCCGCGCGAGGTCCTTGAGATAGACGATGCCGACGACGTCGTCCTCGTTCTCCCCCACCACCGGGATACGGGAGAAGCCGGAGCGCAGCGCGAGCGTCAGGGCCTGGCGGATGGTCTTGAAACGCTCGATGGTGATCAGGTCCGTGCGCGGCACCATCACCTCGCGCACCAGACGGTCGCCGAGCTGGAAGACGGAGTGGACCATCTTCCGCTCCTCGGCCTCGATCAGCGACTCGCGCTCGGCGAGGTCCACCATCGCGCGCAGCTCGGCCTCGCTCGCGAACGGGCCCTTGCGGAATCCCTTGCCGGGCGTCAGCGCGTTGCCCAGCAGGATCAGGAGCTGCGGGACCGGGCCCAGGATGCGGGCCAGCGGCACCAGCACGTACGAGGCGGCCGTCGCCGTGTTCAGTGGGTGCTGACGGCCGATGGTGCGCGGCGAGACGCCGATGGCCACATAGCTGACCAGGACCATCACGACGATCGCGACGGTCAGCGCCTCCCAGTTCTCCTTGAAGGCGCGCAGGCACGCGTACGTCACCAGGGCGCCCGCCGCGACTTCGGCGGCCACGCGCAGCAGCAGCGCCAGGTTCAGATAGCGGGTCGGGTCGGCGGCGACGGCGGCCAGCTTGGCGCTGCCGCGCCGCCCCTGCCGGACGGCCTCCTCCGCGCGGTAGCTCGTCGTGCGCGCGAGGCCCGCCTCCGCGCAGGCGGCGAGCCACGCCACGACGACGAGCAGCACGCCCGAGGCGACGAGCTGCGCGGTGACCGTGCTCATGAGGCGCTCACGAGGTCGTGGTCGGAGCCGGGGAGGGCCCCTCCAGGCCGCGCTCGGCGCGCCAGCCGTCGACGATCGCGGCCTGAAGGCCGAACATCTCGGCCTTCTCCGCGGGCTCCTCGTGGTCGTACCCCAGCAGGTGCAGCACTCCGTGGACGGTGAGGAGCTGCATCTCCTCGTCCATGGAGTGCTGCGTCGGCGCCTCGGCGCCCTGCCTCTCCGCGACGTCGGGGCAGAGCACGATGTCCCCGAGGAGACCCTGCGGGGGCTCCTCCTCGTCCCGCGACGGCGGTCGCAGCTCGTCCATCGGGAAGGACATCACGTCGGTGGGCCCTGGCAGGTCCATCCACTGCAGGTGCAGCCGCTCCATCGTGTCGGCGTCGACGACGATCACCGACAGCTCCGAGAGCGGGTGGATGCGCATCCGTGCCAGCGCGTACCGCGCGATGTCGAGGAGGGCCTCCTCGTCGACCGTGCGGCCGGATTCGTTGTTGACGTCGATCGACATGGTGCGGGTGGCTTACTTCCTGTGGTCGCGAGAGCCGTGCTCGCGGGAGCCGTGCTCGTGGCCGTTGTCGTAACGGTCGTACGCGTCGACGATACGGCCGACCAGCTTGTGCCGGACGACATCCGTGCTGTCGAGCTGCGAGAAGTGCACGTCCTCGACGCCCTCCAGGATCTCCTTGACCTGCCGCAGCCCGCTCTTCGTCCCGCCCGGGAGATCGACCTGGGTGATGTCACCCGTCACGACGATCTTCGACTCGAAGCCGAGCCGGGTGAGGAACATCTTCATCTGCTCGGGATTCGTGTTCTGCGCCTCGTCGAGGATGATGAATGCATCATTCAACGTTCTTCCCCTCATGTATGCGAGGGGTGCCACCTCGATCGTCCCGGCCGCCATCAGCCTCGGGATCGAGTCCGGGTCCAGCATGTCGTGCAGCGCGTCGTAGAGCGGGCGCAGATACGGGTCGATCTTCTCGTACAGCGTCCCGGGCAGGAAGCCGAGACGCTCGCCCGCCTCCACGGCAGGCCGCGTCAGGATGATCCTGGTGACCTGCTTCGACTGGAGCGCCTGCACGGCCTTCGCCATCGCGAGATACGTCTTGCCGGTGCCGGCGGGGCCGATACCGAAGACGACCGTGTGCTTGTCGATCGCGTCCACGTAACGCTTCTGGTTGAGCGTCTTGGGGCGGATCGTACGCCCACGGTTCGACAGGATGTTCTGCGTGAGGACTTCCGCCGGGGTCTCGTCCGCCGCCCCCGTCCCGTCCTCCTGCTCGCGGAGCATCGCGATGGAACGCTCCACCGCGTCCTCCGTCATGGGCTGGCCGGTGCGCAGCACCAGCATCATCTCGTCGAAAAGCCGCTGGATCAGGGCGACTTCGCGGGCATCGCCCGTCGCGCTGATCTCGTTCCCCCGGACATGGATGTCCGCCTTCGGGAACGCGCTCTCGATCACGCGCAGCAGGGAGTCACCGGAGCCCAGCACCGTCACCATCGGGTGCTTGGCGGGAACGGTGAAGCGGGCGGTCGTCTCAGGGGTGGTTCCCCGCCCGGATCCGTTCTGATTCTGGGTTGTCTGTGCCATGGGCGGCCTCTGGGGCCAGCTCATCTCCCTCGTCGCGCCGAGTCTTCTCTGGACCTCAAGAGTACGACGGGGCACCGACAGCCCTCACGGAATTACCGGCCGCGTGCGGTGCGTGACCGAGCGGTCACGATGAACGCCGTCCACGCCGCGGGGGAGACCGTGAGAGGGCTGATCCCCTTGTCCTTCGAGTCCCGGACGTGGACGGCCCGGGACTCGACCGCGACCTCGACGCAGTTGTCGCCCCCGTCGCCGCTGTAGCTGCTCTTGAACCAGTCCAGCTCGGTGGTGCTCATTGGGCTCCTCGCATCTGCTCCAGCAGGCTCGCCGAATCTCTCGGACTCAGCGCCTGTGCGCGCATCTTGTCATAGCGCCGGAGCATTGAGCTGACCGCTTTCCGGTCGGTCTGCAAGAGGCTGCTGTCGTGCCCCTCGAAGTAGCCGATCCACTGATTGCTGGGTGTCTCAGCGAGGTACATCGGACCGCCAGCGCCAAAGTGGTCCTCCTGCCGGAGCGGCATGATCTGGACCTCTACGTTCCGTCGGGCCCCCTGCGTGAGCAGGTTGTCGATGAGCGCGTCGGTCGTCGCGTCGCCGCCCAACCGCCGTTCCAGCAGCGCCTGCTCGATCATGAACGTGAACGAACTGTTCGGGCGCTCCTCCAGGAGGGACTGGCGTGCCAGTCGGGCGGCGACCTGGCTTTCGAACTGCTCCTCCGACAGCGGCGGCAGCCGTCTCTCGAAGATCGCCCGGATGTACGGCTCGGGCTGCAACAGCCCAGGAATCACGCGGCACTCGTACGCGTAGAGGGACACCGCCTCCTCCTCGATCGCGGCCCACTCGTGGAACCAGGAGGCGAGGCCCACCTTGCGGGTGAGGCTGCGCGCGGCGGCGCGCAGGAGCTTCGCGGCGAGGGGGCCGAGGACCGGTTCGGCCCGTTCGGCGAGGTCGCGTGGCGGGAATCTCTTGCCCTGCTCGATCTTGGCGACGTAGCCGGGGGAATAACCCACGCGGTGGGCGAACTCCTCCTGGGTGAGGCCCGTCTCGTCGCGGAGCGCTTTGAGGACCACGCCGAAGGTCTTGAGGCTGTCCGAGACTTCGGGTTCTGTCACCCGGCCATGGTCACGGGTAGTGAGCCACCCAGTCCAGAGAGTCAACCCATACAACGGGAACTGTATGGGTGCCGTACCTGGAGGGGCGGAGGGTGCGCCCAGGAGCCTGGGCTCATGTCAGCACCACGGGCCCATGAGCCCATCACCGTCCGTGTGTTCGTCCAGCGCTTCTCCGCGACCCGGCGCGGGGCACGGCTCGCGCGCAGACTGGCCGTATGCCAGCTCGACGCATGGGGCGTCCCCTTCGGGAGCGAGCTGTCGGAGAAGGTCGCCCTCGTCGTCGCCGAACTCGCCGCCAACGCCGTACTGCACGGGCGCGTGCCCGGCAGGGACTTCGAGGTGACGATGTCCCTGGAGGACCCGCGCGGGCCCGTACGGATCGAGGTGTCCGATACCCATCCGGCGCTGCCCGTACGGACGGAGGGTCGGTACGGCCTGGTCCTGGTGGACGCGTTCGCGGAGAGCTGGGGCGTGACCGGCCGTGAGGGGCCGGGCAAGACGGTCTGGGCGGAGGTGGCGGGCGGGCCGGGGCTCAGGCGCCCGTGGTGACGCCCCAGATCCCGGCGGCCGTGAAGGCGGTGCCGATCAGGAGCGGGAGCGCGAGGCCCCAGAAGCGTTGGCCGGAACCGTCGAGCCGGGCGGTCTTCGGGGCGCCGGGGAGGTAGCGGACCGGGGCCGGGCCGCCCACGGGCAGGCCCGTGACGCCGGACACCTTCGCTTCGAACTCGTGCGGGCCGCCCCGTTCGTCGACGAAGCGGACCACCGCGAAGTAACTGACGCTGCCCTGGTGGCGCGAGCTGCGGTGGCGGACCACCCGGCCCTCGGCGGTGATCCCCTCGCGCCGGAGACGGCGTTGGTGCGCCTCTTCGCGGATGCCGAGCCCGATGATGACGGGCCCTGTGAGCAGACACAGCACCAGCAGCCACACGGCCGTCTCCTCTCTCCCGTTGCGGGAGGGGACGAGGTGCCGGGTCGGGGCGGTTCCTGGCGGCGAGAGGGCGGGCGCTTCCTAGCCCGAGCGGAAGCCCAGCGTCGGCACCGCGCGGCGGGGCGGCGGGGCCGGGTCGCAGCCGGTGAGGAGGGTGTCCAGGAAGGCGTACGGCGAGTCCGTTCCGGCGGGGCGCGCGGCACGCGCCCGGTGCCACCACTCGGCGATCTCCGCCCAGCTCGGCGCGGAGAGCGAGCCGCCGAACTCCTGGACCGAGAGCGAGGCGGTGAGGCCCGCGAAGGCGAGGCGGTCGGCGAGGGGCCAGCCCGCGAGGCTGCCGGTGACGAAGCCCGCCACGAAGACGTCGCCCGCGCCCGTCGTGTCCAGGGCCTCGACGGCGATGGCCGGGACGTCGGCGGTCTCGCCCGTACGCCCGTCGACCGCGTAGGCGCCCTCGGGGCCCATGGTGACGACGGCCAGCGGCACGTACTCGCTCAGCACGTGCGCGGCGGAGCGGGGGCAGTCGGCGCCCGTGTAGCGCATGGCCTCGACCGCGTTCGGCAGGAACGCCTCGCAGTCGCCCAGCTCGGCGAGGGCCTTCAGGTCCCAGCGGCCCGTCTCGTCCCAGCCGACGTCGGCGAAGATCAGGCTGCCGCGCCGGGCGGCCGTCGCGATCCACTCCTGGGGGCGGCCGGGGACGAGCGAGGAGACGCAGGCCCGCGCTGCGGGCGGGCACTCGGGGGCCTCGGGGTCGTAACCGGCGGCGGCCTCCTTCGCGGGGGCCTCGTGGCCGTGGGAGATCATCGTGCGCTCGCCCTCGTACGCCATCGAGACGGTCACGGGGGAGTGCCAGCCGGGCACGGTGTGCGAGAGGGAGAGGTCGATGCCCTCGCCGTGTTCCAGGGCGTCGTGGCAGTAGTCGCCGTACATGTCGTCGCCGAAGGCGGCGGCCAGCGAGGTGTGCAGGCCGAGACGGGCCAGGGCCGTCGCCATGTTCGCGATGCCGCCCGGGCTCGACCCCATGCCGCGCGCCCAGGACTCCGTGCCGCGCACGGGCGCCGAGTCGAGGCCGGTGAAGATGATGTCCAGGAAGACCGTGCCCGTCAGATAGACGTCCCACCGGGGGTCACCGGGCGTGCGGAGCCGCGCCAGCGGGTCGAACCGGCGCTGGCGGGGCGTTCGTGAGCTGGGGGTCTTGCGCGTACTCAACGTGCTCTCCCTGTCGGGGTGCGGGCCGTACCGCGAGGTCGCCGCGAGGTCGGTGCCACTCCAGCGGTACGGCCGACCATAGTCGGTCGCGGGCCCGTGCCCCCCGGGAATGCGATCTCCCCGTGAGGTACGTTCCGCCGTATGAGGCTGACGATTCTCGGCGGGGGCGGGTTCCGCGTCCCCCTGGTCCACCGCTCGCTGCTGGCCGAGGCCCGCGCCGGAACTCCCGGGCGCTGCACGGAACTCGTCCTGCACGACACGGACCGTGACCGGCTGGCCGTGATCGCGTCCGTACTGTCCGCGCAGGCCGAGGGCGTGCCGGACGCGCCGTCCGTACGGATCGCGGACGACCTGGACGACGCGCTGCGCGGCACGGACTTCGTCTTCTCCGCGATCCGCGTGGGCGGCACGGCGGGGCGCGTGAGGGACGAGCGCATCCCCCTCTCGGAGGGCGTGCTCGGCCAGGAGACGGTCGGCGCGGGCGGCGTCCTCTACGCGCTCCGTACGGTCCCGGTGGCCGTCCGTATCGCCGAACGGGTACGGGCGCTCGCCCCCGGCGCGTGGGTCATCAACTTCACCAACCCGGCGGGGATGGTGACCGAGGCCATGGCACGCGTCCTGGGCGAGCGGGTCATCGGCATCTGCGACTCGCCGGTCGGCCTGGTGCGGCGCGCGGCGCGCGCGGCGGGGGCCGACCCGGACACCGTGTCCTACGACTACACGGGCCTCAACCACCTCGGCTGGCTCCGCTCGCTGCGGGACGAGACGGGGCACGAACTGCTGCCGGGTCTCCTGGCGGACACGGAGGCGCTGACCTCCTTCGAGGAGGGCAAGCTCTTCGGCGCGGAGTGGCTCCGCGCGCTGGGGGAGCTGCCCAACGAGTACCTGCACTACTACTACTTCCGGCGCGAGACGCTGGACGCGGTCCGTACGGCGGAGTCGACGCGCGGGGAGTTCCTCGACCAGCAGCAGGGCGACTTCTTCGCGCGGGCGGCGGCCGGTACGGACGACGCGTACGCCCTGTGGGAGCGCACCCGGCTGGAGCGCGAGGAGACGTACATGGCCGAGAGCCGCGAGGCCACCGGGGGCTGGGCGCGCGACACGTGCGACCTCGACGGCGGCGGCTACGACCAGGTGGCGCTGGCCCTCATGCGGGCGATCGCCCGCGGGGAGCGGGCCCGGCTCGTGCTGAACGTACGCAACGGATCCACGGTCCCCGCGCTGACGCCGGACGCGATCGTGGAGACGGTCTGCGAGGTGGACGGGGCGGGGCCCCGTCCACTGCCGGTCGCGCCTCTGGGCGAGGCCGAACTGGGCCTGATGCTTCAGCTCAAGGCGGTGGAACTGGGAGCCGTCGAGGCCGCGCTCGACGGCTCCCACCGTGCGGCGCTGAGGGCTCTCGCCCTCCACCCCTTGGTCGACTCCCCGGCGGTAGCCGCCCGCATCCTGCACCACGCCGGCTACTAAGCGTCCCTGAAGGGGCGCGCCCCACTTTTCCCTCCCGCGAAGCTTGGGAAGTCTGCGCAAGGCGCAGGGTTGGCAAGCGCAGCCCTCTTCGCCGGGTGCCCCTCGTGTGAGGGCCGGGTTCGGGGTGCCCCGGGCTGTGCTTCGCGGGGTGCGCCCGCATCGTGGCTGGTCGCGCAGTTCCCCGCGCCCCTGAGGGGGCAAGCCCCGTGGTGTGGTGACCGGGCGCGCTCGCGCGGCGGAGCCGCACATCAGACACAGCCCCGCGCCCCTGACGGGGCAAGCTCTGAGGTCTTGGCCCGGGGGCACTGTTCGGTGCGCTCCGTCAGGGGCGCGCGGGAGGTCTCCTCACCAGCGCGGCACGTTCGGCGTGACCCACGCCGGGGAGGCGACCCGCATCGCGGCGGCGTCGTCGCGGTCGCGCATCGTGCCGTCGTCGGAGAGCCACCGTTCGTGGAGGACCGCGAGGCGGTCGGGGTCGAGGGTGACGCCGAGTCCCGGCGCGTCGGAGACCGTGACGTGGCCGTCGCGGAAAGCGAGGCGGGAGGTCAGGACGTCCTCGGTCTGCCAGGGATAGTGGCTGTCGCACGCGTAGTCGAGGTTGGGGACTGTCGCCGCGACGTGCGTCATCGCGGCCAGACTGATGCCCAGGTGCGTGTTGGAGTGCATGGACAGCCCGACGCCGAACGTACGGCAGAGGGCCGCCAGTTCGCGCGTCGCACGCAGCCCGCCCCAGTAGTGGTGATCGCTGAGCACGACCTGGACGGCCCCCTGGAAGAACGCCTCCGGTATCTCGCCGAGGGTCGTCACGCACATGTTCGTCGCGAGCGGGATCCCGGCGGCCCGGGCGACCTCCGCCATCGCGGGGGTGCCGCTCGCCGGGTCCTCCAGATACTGCAGCGTGCCGCGCAGCGCGTCGGCGACCTGGAGCGAGGTCGGCACCGACCAGGCGCCGTTGGGGTCGAGCCGCAGCGGGCAGCCGGGGAACGCCTCGGCGAGCGCGCGGACGGCGGCGATCTCCTCCTCCGGCTCGTACACCCCGCCCTTGAGCTTGAACGAGGTGAAGCCGTGCTCGTCCGCGAGGCGCCGGGCCTGCCGGACGACGCCCGCGGGGTCGGTGGCCTCGTCCCAGCCGTCCGGCTCGCCCGCGCCGCCGGGGTGTTCCGCCCAGCGGTAGAAGAGGTACGCGCTGTACTCCACGCGGTCGCGGACCCTGCCGCCGAGCAGGGCGTGCACCGGCATCCCCGTCGCCTTGCCGAGCGCGTCCAGGCAGGCGACCTCGAAGCCGGAGAGGACGGACAGCCGCAGCTTCTCCGCGGTCTGGACGCCCCGCAGCCCGCCGACGTCCACGCCGGTCTCGACGCGGCGCGCGGCCACGGAGACCTGGCCGGCCAGCTCCGTGAGCCCGTTCAGGTCGCTGACCCGGCGCCCCGGGAGGGAGTCGGCGAACGGGCGGGCCAGCTCCAGGTACTTGGTGTCGCCGTAGGTCTCCCCGACGCCCGTGTGCCCGCCCGCCGTCTCCACCTCGACGATCAGTCTCGGGGTGTACGGCTGGTGCACGCCCTGGGTGTTGAGGAGCGGGGGGTCGGCGACGAGCACGGGCGTGAGCCGTACGTCGGTGATGGTCAGGTCCTTCGCGGGCGTGCTCATGCGGCGGCTCCCGGCGCAGGCGAGGCATGTTTATGTATGCGTACGCAGGTTATGGACCTGAACTTGACCCGGTCAAGGGTCCGGCCGCCTTTACGGAACGTTGAATCTCCGCGCGTAGATGGCGGGTTGGCTGCGGTGTTAGGTTCCCGGCGACCGCCATGCCCCTGCCAACCGAGGAGCCGCGCATGCGCCGCCCCCTGAGAACCGCCCTCCCCCTCGTCGCCGTCGCCGCCGTGGCCGGTACCGCCTTCTTCGGCGTCGGCCAGGCGACCGCCGAGCGCTCCGTGCCCCGCAGCGACAAGGAGATCCCCAACCTCGACCAGGTCAAGGAGAAGATCGAGGCGTACTACGGGGACATCGAGACCGAGGACGGCGAGCACTACGCCTCGCCGAAGAGCAACTACGCCGAGCAGGTCCGGGGCCTCGCGTCCGACGCGCGCGAGGACCTGGAGAAGGGCCTCGGCAAGGGGCACGCCAAGGGTCACGGCAAGGGCGCGAAGACGCACGGCAAGCCCGCGATCG
Source organism: Streptomyces albiaxialis (assembly GCF_039530985.1). Classification (NCBI taxonomy): domain Bacteria; kingdom Bacillati; phylum Actinomycetota; class Actinomycetes; order Kitasatosporales; family Streptomycetaceae; genus Streptomyces; species Streptomyces albiaxialis. Next base: position 517,927 of record NZ_BAAAPE010000013.1, on the reverse strand, counting down.
TCCTCGACGTCGACGACACCACCCTGCTCACGTACAACTTCGAGCGGCGCATCGGCTACAACTTCAGCCAGAAGGCCCAGGACGAGTACCTGCGGACGACCGACATGGACCCGGTCTTCGGCATGACGAAGCTCGTCAACTGGGCCCACAAGAAGGGGATCACGGTCTTCTTCCTCACCGGCCGCAAGGAGTACCAGCGCGACTGGAGCGTCCGGAACCTCAAGAAGGCCGGATACGAGGTGCCCGTCGACAAGGAGCACTTCTACCTGAAGGACGAGAAGAACCCGCCCCCGTACCTGGAGTGCGGCAACGAGTGCACGACCGTCGAGTACAAGTCGGGCACCCGCGCCCACATCGAATCCCGGGGCTACGACATCCTGGCCAACTTCGGCGACCAGTACAGCGACCTGAAGGGCGGCCACGCCCAGCGGAAGGTCAAGCTCCCGAACCCCATGTACTACCTGCCGTGATCACCTTTCCTGATCGCCTTCCTTGAGCACCTTGCTGATCAGCGCCGACTGGGACTCGGTCAGGCGCGGATCGGCGCAGTAGGCGGTGTTGCCGTCCACGACGATCTCGTAGTGGAAGCCGTCGGGCACGCCCATCGGGCGCTGGCCCCGTCCCTGGACCAGGGAGTCGCGGGCCAGCGAGGCGAGCTCGGCGGCGTCCGCGCGTCCCGCGGTGTCGAGGGTGGCCCGGCGGGTGAGCCCGCCGAAGCCGCCGGTGCGGATGACCGTGATGTGCATGGAGGCATCCTCTCCGCGCGGGGTGCCGCGCGTTAAGAGCCGGACTCCTTCTTGTCCGCCTGCTCCGCGGGCGTCACGCCCACCTGGGACCAGGACTTGCGTACCGCCTCGGCCTCCTCGCCGCTCTCGCCGTAGCGGGAGGCGGCGGCGTCGAGGGTGGCGCGCGCGAAGCCGGCGAAGTCCGTGTCGGGCTTGAGAGTGCCCGCGGTGAGCGTGTCGTACCAGATCTGGCCCGCGCGTTCCCAGGCGTGGCCGCCGAGTTCGGTGGCGAGCTGGTAGAAGGCGTGGTTGGGGATGCCGGAGTTGATGTGCACCCCGCCGTTGTCCTGGCCCGTGTGGACGTAGTCGTCCATCGTGGCGGGCTGCGGGTCCTTGCCGAGCACGTCGTCGTCGTACGCCGTGCCGGGCGCCTTCATCGAGCGCAGGGCCTCGCCCTCGACGCGGTCCGTGAAGAGCCCCGCGCCGATCAGCCAGTCGGCCTGGGCGGCGTCCTGGCCGAGCCCGTACTGCTTGATGAGCGAGCCGAAGACGTCGGACAGCGACTCGTTGAGCGCGCCGGACTGGCCGAAGTACTCCAGGTTGGCGGTGTACTGCGTGACGCCGTGGGTCAGCTCGTGGCCGATCACGTCGACCGGCAGGGTGAAGTCGCGGAAGATCTCCCCGTCCCCGTCGCCGAAGACCATGCGCTCGCCGTCCCAGAAGGCGTTCCCGTAGTTCTCGCCGTAGTGGACGGTGGCGTCGAGCGGCAGCCCTGCGCCGTCGATCGAGAAGCGCTCGTATACGGACAGGTACAGCTCGAAGGTGGCGCCCAGGCCCGCGTACGCGCGGTTGACGGTGGCGTCCTTGACGGGCTTGCTGCCCTCGCCGCGGACCTTCCTGCCGGGCAGGGACTCCTTGTGCTTGGCGTCGTAGATCGTCCGCTGGGGCTTCTTCTCGGCGGCCTCGTCCAGCGCCCTCGGGGTGGCGTGCGGCATCCGCACCGTGGTGATGCGGCGGCGGGTGCGCTGGGCGGCGTCCTGCTCCAGCGTGCGGCGCGCGGGGCCCGCGAGCGCGGAGTCCGAGGACCGGGAGACGTGGTCGAGGACGTGCGGCGGGACGATCGTGCAGAAGACGGGATGGGCGGGACGGGTGGCGGGTGCGCGGTATGCGGTCATAGCGCGCAATGTGGCACTACGTCATGGGTATGTCACTGCCCGCCGCCATGATTCGTAAGAAGGGGTGGCGCTCCGGGGCGCGTGCTGACCGCCGGTCCGATGCGGTGTATCGCATAGTGATACACGGCTGGCGTGTGTGACGGGCAGGGTTATGCTGGCGAGACCATGCGTTACGGGCTGCTTCTTCTTAGCTGCCGCGGCGAGGGTCTGTAGCCGGAAGGCCGACCCCCTCCCCGCGGAGTGCGGTGCTGTCCTCGTCGGCCCTTCGAAGCCCTGCGCGTCCCACCACGCGCCACCTCCCTGGAGCCCTACGCATCATGACGTCCCACGCCTCCATCGGCCGTGCCACGCCCATCACCGCCTCCTCCGTACTGCAGCGCCCCTCGGGCATGCCCCTCCACAAGTACGGCCAGTACGAGGCCGTCGACATCCCCGACCGCACCTGGCCGGGCAAGCGCATCACCCAGGCGCCCCGCTGGCTGTCCACCGATCTGCGGGACGGCAACCAGGCACTGATCGACCCGATGTCCCCGGCCCGCAAGCGGGAGATGTTCGACCTGCTGGTGCGGATGGGCTTCAAGGAGATCGAGGTCGGCTTCCCCTCCTCGGGCCAGACCGACTTCGACTTCGTGCGCTCGATCATCGAGGAGGGCGCGATCCCCGAGGACGTGACGATCTCCGTCCTGACCCAGGCCCGCGAGGAGCTGATCGAGCGGACCGTGGAGTCCCTGGTCGGCGCCCACCGCGCCACCGTCCACCTCTACAACGCGACGGCGCCCGTCTTCCGCGAGGTCGTCTTCCGCGGCACCCGCGACCAGGTCAAGCAGATCGCCGTCGACGGCACCCGGCTGGTGATGGAGTACGCCGAGAAGCTGCTCGACGACCGCACGGTCTTCGGATACCAGTACAGCCCCGAGATCTTCACCGACACCGAGCTGGACTTCGCGCTGGAGGTCTGCGAGGGCGTCATGGACGTATGGGAGCCGGAGGAGGGCCGGGAGATCATCCTGAACCTGCCCGCCACCGTCGAGCGCTCGACTCCGTCCACCCACGCCGACCGCTTCGAGTGGATGGGCCGCCACCTGTCGCGCCGCGAGCACGTCTGCCTGTCCGTCCACCCGCACAACGACCGGGGCACGGCCGTGGCCGCCGCCGAGCTGGCCGTGATGGCGGGCGCCGACCGCGTCGAGGGCTGCCTGTTCGGACAGGGCGAGCGCACCGGCAACGTGGACCTGGTCACCCTGGGCATGAACCTGTTCAGCCAGGGCGTCGACCCGATGATCGACTTCTCGAACATCGACGAGATCCGCCGCACCGCCGAGTACTGCAACCAGATGGAGATCCACCCCCGCCACCCCTACGCGGGCGACCTGGTCTACACCGCCTTCTCCGGCTCCCACCAGGACGCCATCAAGAAGGGCTTCGAGGCGATGGAGACCACCGCGGCCGCGGCCGGGAAGACGGTGGACGACATCGAGTGGGCCGTGCCGTACCTGCCGATCGACCCGAAGGACGTCGGCCGCTCGTACGAGGCCGTCATCCGGGTCAACTCCCAGTCCGGCAAGGGCGGCATCGCCTACGTCCTCAAGGGCGAGCACAGCCTGGACCTGCCGCGCCGGATGCAGGTCGAGTTCTCGAAGATCATCCAGGAGAAGACGGACAGCGAGGGCGGCGAGGTCACGCCCGCCGCGATCTGGTCGGCCTTCCAGGACGAGTACCTGCCCAACCCGGGGAACCCCTGGGGCCGCATCCAGGTCCGGAACGGTCAGACGACGACCGACAAGGACGGCGTGGACACGCTCACGGTCGAGGCGGACGTCGACGGCGAGCCCCGCACCCTGGCCGGTACGGGCAACGGCCCGATCTCCGCGTTCTTCCACGCCCTGCAGGGCATCGGCATCGACGCCCGTCTCCTGGACTACCAGGAGCACACGATGAGCGAGGGCGCGTCCGCGCAGGCCGCGTCGTACATCGAGTGCGCGATCGACGGCAAGGTCCTCTGGGGCATCGGCATCGACGCCAACACCACTCGGGCCTCCCTGAAGGCAGTGGTCTCCGCGGTGAACCGCGCCTCGCGGTAGCCACTGAGCAGGGGCTGCCCCCGCGATGGCTTGTCGCACAGTTCGCCGCGTACTTCCAGGGGCGCGGGGAACTGCGCGACCGGCCACGGCGAAAGCCGCAGTCCGCAGGCGGCGCCAAGGGGCAGCCCCTACTCGGCTGAACCTGGACGCGCTGCGGCCCCGCGAGATCGCCCGGCGGCTCGCGATGCTGCCGCAGAGCCCCGCCGCGCCCGAGGGCATGACCGTCGGCGAACTCGCCGCGCGCGGACGGCAGCCGCACCAGCCCTGGTACCGGGCCTGGAGCCCCGAGGACGACCGCATCGCCGCCGCCGCGACGCGCGCGACCGGCGTCGAGGCCCTCCAGCACGCCCCGCTCGACGAACTCTCGGGCGGGCAGCGGCAGCGCGCCCGGGTCGCATGGCCCTCGCGCAGGAGACGGAGGTGCTGCTCCTGGACGAGCCGACCACCCATCTCGACCTCGCCCACGCCGTCGACGTGCTCGAACTCGTCGTCGCGCTGTGCCGCGACACCGGCCGGACGATCGTCACGGTGCTCCACGACCTCAGCCTCGCCGCCCGCTACAGCGACCACCTCGTGGTGATGAAGGAGGGACGGCTGGTGGCGGAGGGCAGTCCCTCGGAGGTCGTCACCTCCGAACTGCTGGACGACTGCTTCGGACTGAAGGCCCACGTCTTCGAGGATCCGTACGACGGCCCGACGACCGTCGTCCCCGCGCGACACGGCCTCTGACCCGGGCCTTCGCCGTGCCACCGGGGCGTTCCGCACGGCGTACGGCCGTGCGCGGGACGCCTCTTCGGCATGCCCGCGCGGGGATCGTCGCGCAGGGAGTGCTGACGGAGCGCTCGAACTGTGGTTAACATCACGTCACCCGGCGACGTTGCCGAATCGTGATGGAGGTGCGGTGCCATGCACCCACGTACGCCCCGAGTCCGTCTGGCGGGCGTCCGCACCAGTTGGCGCACGGTCGACGACGGTGACTTCTTCTGCGCGGAGTGCGGCGGCGACCGCCGCTACCGGCGCCGTACGGGCCACCGCCGCTTCGTCTTCCTCGGTATCCCGCTGCTGCCGCGTGGCGCGGCGCCGCCCGTCGTCGAATGCGTGGACTGCCGGGGCCACTTCGGCACCGACGCGCTGGACCATCCGACCACCACGCGGCTGTCGTCGATGCTCCGCGACGCCGTGCACAGCGTCGCGCTCGCGGTACTGGTCGCGGGCGGCGCGGACGCGCGTTCCGCGCGCGAGACCGCCGTCGACGCCGTGCGCGGCGCGGGCTTCCCGGGCTGCACGGAGGAGGAGCTGACGACGCTGCTCGCGGCGCTGTCCGCCGAGGGGCGGGTCTCGATGGAGATCGAGCTGCACGAGGTGCTGACGCCGCTCGCCGCGCACCTCGCCGTGCCCGGCCGTGAGAGCTTGCTCCTCCAGGGCGCGCGGATCGCGCTGGCCGACGGGATGTACCAGGCCGCGGAGCGGGAGGTGCTGGCGGCGGTCGGGCGTGCCCTGGAGATCGGGGCCGAGGACGTCGACCGGCTGCTTGCCGAAGCCCGTATGCCCTTCTGAGGGCGACCGCGTTTCCCCGCGGGCGGCTATTGGGCTGCCCCTTGCCGTGATTCGCCGTCCGCGACCGGTGCCATGGCCGGGGCGCGCAGTTCCCCGCGCCCCTTTAGGTCTCACCCAGGAGTGCCCCGTCAGGGGTGCGGGGAACTGCGCGAGCGACCGCAACGGACGGGGAGTCCGCGATGCACCGTAAGGGGCAACCCCTTCTCGGCCCCCGGCACAGGCTCACCGCAAAGGCGGGGCTACGCACGGGTATTGACTCTCGTTCAACGCACTGGTGGAGTCCCTGCATGACGAGGCCGACAACGTTGCCGGAGTTTCCCGAGGGGTTCCTCTGGGGGGTCTCCACCTCCGCGTTCCAGATCGAGGGTGCCGTCGACGAGGACGGGCGGGGCCCGGCGACCTGGGACGCGTTCACCGCCGAGCCGGGCCGGGTCAAGGACGGGACGACGGCGCGTACCGCCACGGGGCACTACCACCGCTGGCGGGAAGACGTGGCGCTGATGAAGGACCTCGGCGTCGGCGCGTACCGCTTCTCGGTCGCCTGGCCGCGCGTCTTCCCCTCCGGCGGCGGCGAACTCAACGTCCGGGGGCTGGACTTCTACGACCGTCTCGTCGACGCCCTCGCAGAGTCCGGCATCCAGCCCGTCGTCACGCTCTACCACTGGGACACCCCGCTCCCCGTCGAGGAGGAGCGCGGCGGCTGGCTCGCGCGGGACACGGCGCGGCTGTACGCGGAGTACGCGGACGCCGTCGCGGGCCGGCTCGGCGACCGCGTCGCCCACTGGATCACCCTCAACGAGCCCGCCGAGCTGACGCTCCTCGGCTACGGCCTGGGCGAGCACGCGCCCGGCAAGCGGCTCCTGTTCGACGCGCTGCCCGTCGCGCACCACCAGCTCCTCGGCCACGGCCTGGCCGTCCAGGCGCTCCGTGCGCGCGGCGCCCGTTCGATCGGCATCGCCAACTCGCACGGCCCCGTCTGGCCGCTCTCGGGGGGCGAGGAGGACAAGGGCGCCGCGGAGCTGTACGACGTGATCACGAACCGGATGTTCGCCGACCCCGTGCTCCTCGGGCGCTACCCCGACGAGGGGCTCGCCGCGATGCTGCCGGGCCCCGTCGAGGACGACCTCAAGACGATCGCCGAGCCGCTGGACTGGTACGGGATCAACTACTACCAGCCGACCCTCGTCGGCGCCCCCGACCCCGTCGAGCAGGCGGGCGAGTTCGCCGGGATCGGCATGCCCGCCGAACTGCCCTTCGGGATACGGGAGATACCCGGCCGGGAACGCACAGGGTTCAACTGGGCGGTCGTCCCCGAGGGCCTGTCCGAGACACTCCGGATCTTCCGCGACCGCTACGGTGACCGGCTGCCGCCCGTCATGATCACCGAGAACGGCTGCGCGTACCCCGAGAAGACCGAGGACGCGCGCCGTATCGCCTTCCTCGACGGCCATCTGCGCGAGCTGCGCGTCGCGATGGACGACGGGGCCGACGTCCGCGGCTACTTCGTCTGGTCGCTGATGGACAACTTCGAGTGGGCCGAGGGGAACAGCCAGCGCTTCGGCCTCGTCCACGTCGACTACGAGACGCTGGAGCGCACGCCCAAGGACTCCTACCGCTGGCTGCGGGACGTCCTGCGCGCACAGCGCGAGCGGTGACCGTTCCCCGACACGTGGATGACGGGGCGGACGAGGCGGCGCCCCCCGACCCGCTCGCCGAGCCCACCGTCCGCGTCGCGCCCCGCTGGACGGCCGCGCTGTCCCTGGCCAACGCCTCGGTGTGGGTGGGCTGGTACGGCCCGATCCAGGTGCTGCTCGCCCTCCAGGCCGACGAACTCGCCCCGCACGGCTGGAGCAAGGAGTCCGTCCTCGCCTGGGTCACCGGCGTCGGCGCCGCCGTCTCGCTCGTCGCCAACCCCGTCTTCGGCGCGCTGTCGGACCGTACGGTCTCCCGTTACGGGCGGCGTACGCCCTGGATCGTCGCGGGCGTCCTCGGGGGCGCCGCCGGACTGGGCGTGCTGGCCGCCGCCGACCGGGTGGCCGTCATGGTGCTGGGCTGGTGCCTGGTGCAGCTCGCGCTGAACGCGACGTTCGCCGCCGTCGTCGCGGCCGTGCCCGACCGTGTGCCGACCGGGCAGCGCGGCGAGGTCGGCGGCTGGCTGGGCGTCTCCCAGACCCTCGGCATCGTCCTGGGCACGGGGCTCGCCATGGCGGCGGGCGGCATCGCCCTGGGCTATGCCGCGTGCGCGCTCTTCACGGTGCTCGCGGTCGTTCCGTACGTCCTGCTGCGGCAGGACACACCGTTGCCCGTGTCGCTCCGTCCGCCCCTGGGATGGCGGGAATTCACCCGGGGCTTCTGGATAAGTCCGCGTTCAAACCCCGATTTCGGCTGGGCCTGGCTCACCCGCTTCCTCGTCAATCTCGGCAACTCCCTCGCGCTGCTCTACCTGCTCTACTTCCTGCGCGACGTCCTCCACGCCGAGGACCCCGAGAACGGCGTGCTCCTGCTGACCGCCCTCTACTCGGCACTTCTGCTCGCGACCGTGCTCGTCGGCGGCGTCTGGTCGGACCGCGTGGGACGCCGTAAGCCGTTCGTGCTGTGGGCGGGCGTCCTGATGGCGGGCGCCACCGGGATGATGGCCTTCTGGCAGACCTGGACCGGGGTGCTCGTCGCCGCCGCGCTGCTCGGCATCGGCTTCGGCGTCTTCACCTCCGTCGACTTCGCGCTGATGGCCGACGTGCTGCCCGCCGCCGCCAGCCGCGGCAAGGACCTCGGCGTCATCAACATCGCCAACTCCCTTCCCCAGGTCGCGGCCCCTGTGCTCGCCGCGCCGATCGTCACCCACCTCGGCGGCTACCCGGTGCTGTACGTGACGGCCGCGCTGGTCGGGCTCGCGGGCGCCGTCCTGGTCCGCCGGATCCGCGGCGTGGACTGAGCCCTCCGGCCGTACGGGGCTGCCTCCCCCCGGATTACGCCCGGGGGAGTAACGCCGCCCCCGTACCGCCCCGTGCCGTAGCGCCGACTTCGCCCCCGCGAGCGAGGACCGGGCGCCGTTCCGGCGGAAGGCTGGTCGACGACCGGAATCCGTACAGACGAAGGGAACGCGCATGGGGTCCGTGCTCACGGAGACCCCCGGGGCGGCACCGCCCCGCACGGGGGAGAAACGCCGCGGAAGACTCCTGCCCTGGGCGGTGATCGGACTGTGGATCGCCGCCGTCGCCCTCGCGCTGCCGTTCAGCGGCAAGCTCGGAGGCGTCACCCGCGACCAGCCCGCCGACTACCTGCCGGCCGGCGCCGATTCGACCCGCGTCCAGGAACTCGTGGACAAGCTGCCCGGCGGCGGCACGACCGATCTGCTCCTGGTCCACCACCGCGACGGCGGACTCACCGCCGCCGACAAGCGGCTCGCCGCCACGCAGGCCCGCGAGATCGCGGGCGCCTACGAGCACAGCGGCCCCGCCACACCCCGCACCGTCCCCGCCAAGGACGGCACGACCCTGCTGACGGCCCTCTCCCTGACCGGGCTGGACGAGGACTCCAGGGGCGAGGCGGTGGCCGACGTACGGGAACGGCTCGACGAACCCGGGGAGGGGCTCAGCGTCGAGGTCGGCGGGCCCGGCGCGCTCGCCTCCGACATGGACGAGATCTTCGAGTCCGCCGACAGCGTCCTGATGCTCGGCACGGCCGCCGTCGTCGCCGTGCTGCTCATCCTGACCTACCGCAGCCCCGTGCTGTGGCTCGTCCCGCTGGCGGTCGTCGGCGTCTCCTCGGTGGTCGCCATGGCCGTCGTCTACGGGCTCGTGCAGGGCTTCGACATGAACGTCAGCACCATGAACACCTCCGTGATGACGGTGCTGATCTTCGGAGCCGGAACGGACTACGCGCTGCTGCTCGTCGCCCGCTACCGCGAGGAACTCCGACGCCACGAACGCCCGTACGCCGCCATGCTGGCCGCGCTGCGCGGCTGCGGGCCCGCGATCCTCGCCTCCTCGGGCACGGTCGCCGCCGGGCTGCTGTGCCTGCTCGCCGCCGACCTCAACAGCAGCAGCTCGCTCGGGCCCGTCGGCGCCGTGGGCGTCGTCTGCGCCCTGGCCGCCATGATGACGCTGCTGCCCGCGCTGCTGGTCCTGCTGGGGCGCCGCGTCTTCTGGCCGCTGATCCCGGCGTACGGCAGCGAACCGCCCGCGCGGCGCTCGCTGTTCACCCTCATGGGCAGCTCCGCCGGGCGCCGCCCCGCCACCGTGCTGATCGGCGGCGCCGTGCTGCTCGGCACGCTCGCGCTCGGCACGACCGCGCTCCCCGGCACCCTGCGCCAGGAGGACACCTTCACCCGCACCCCCGAGTCGGTCTCCGCGCTCGCGACCGTCGAGAAGTCCTTCCCGGAGAGCAGCAGCCAGCCCGTCACCGTCCTGGCGCGCACCGCCGAGGCGGGCCCCGCGGAGAGCACCGCGAAGGCCACCGACGGCGTCGCCCGCGTCGAACGCGGGCGCAGCGGCGGCGGCTGGACCGAGCTGAGCGTCTTCGCCCGCGACGCACCCGAGTCGGCGGGGGAGAAGGACACGATCCGCGCCCTGCGCGGCGAACTCGCCTCCCTCGACGGCGCAGAGGCGCTCGTCGGCGGCCCCAGCGCCGAACAGCTCGACCTGGCCACGACGAACGCCGACGACCGCCGCATCGTCATCCCGCTGGCCCTCGGCGCCGTGCTGCTCATCCTGATCGCGCTGCTGCGCAGCCTGACAGCGCCGCTCATCCTCGTCGTCGCCGTCGTCGCGTCCTGGGGGGCCGCGATGGGCCTCGGCGGGCTCGTCTTCGGGCCCGTACTCGGCTTCGAGGGGCTCGATCCGGCAATACCGCTGCTGACGTTCGTCTTCCTCGTCGCGCTCGGCGTCGACTACGGGATCTTCCTGATGCACCGGATGCGCGAGGAGTCGCTGCGCGGCGCCCCCGTCCCCGAGGCCGCGCTGACCGCGCTGCGCACGACGGGCGGCGTGATCGCCTCGGCGGGCATCGTGCTCGCGGCGACGTTCTGCGTGCTCGCCTCGATGCCGATGGTGATGATGGCCGAGATGGGCTTCGTCATCGCGGTCGGCGTGCTGCTGGACACCTTCCTGGTGCGCACGTATCTCGTCACCTCTGCCAGTCTGTTGCTGAAGCGCTGGATGTGGTGGCCGGGACGCCTCTTCCGGGCGGAGCCCGGGGCGAAGAGGGGCTGAGCGAGGATGGGAGCGTGCCGATGCCTCAGGATCTAGCGGCCGCCATGGCCCGCACCTTCCTGCCGCAGCAGCGGGCACCGCGTCTCTCGCGCGGCGACGTCCTGCTCGCGCTGGGCATGCTCGCGCTCCAGTCGACGCTGGCCGTGAGCATGCCCCCGGGCGACGGCCGCGCGCCGGGCGCGGTCGGCTGGCTGCTGCTCGTCGGCAGCTCCCTCCTCGTGATGTCCTGCCGGTGGGCGCCGGGGCTGACCATGTTCGCGATGATCGCGCTGGTCGCCCCGTACCACGCGCAGGACTACGTCCACACCGCCGTCGTGCCCGCCTCGTTCGTCGCGCTGTACTCGCTCTCGGCGGCGGGCCCGCCGGTGCGCTCGTTCGTCGCGCTCCTCATCATCCTGGGCGCGCTGGCGGGCGTGACGATCGGCATGGGCGACGCCCACGACCTGGGCGAGATGCTGCGGATCTCCGGCTGGCTGGTCGCCTGCGTCCTCGTCGGGGAGTCCGTGCGCATCCACCGGAACTACATCGCGGCCATCGTCGAACGGGCCGAACGCGCCGAGCGCACCCGGGAGGAGGAGGCCGCCCGGCGCGTCGCCCAGGAACGGCTGCGGATCGCCCGCGACCTGCACGACCTCCTCGCGCACAGCATCACCCTGATCGGCGTGCAGACCTCCGTGGCCGCGCACGTCCTCGTCGCCGACCCCGAACGGCTCGACCGCGAGGCCGTCGCCAAGGCCCTCGACGGGATCTCCGACACCTGCCGCGACGCCCGCGCCGAACTGCGCACCACCCTGGAGGTGCTGCGCGCCGACGACACGGAGAGCCACGGCCCGCTGCCCGGCCTCTCCGGCCTCCCGGACCTCGCCCGCGCGGCCAAGGGCGCGGGCGCGCACGTCGAACTCACCGTCCACGACACGGCGCTGGCCGCCGCGCCGCCCGCCGCGGTGAGCGCCGCCGCGTACCGCATCGTGCAGGAGGCGTTCACCAACGCCGTACGGCACGCGGGCGCGGCCGTCCGGATCCGGGCCGCCGTGGAGGCCGCCGGGGGCGGCCTGCGGATCTCCGTACGGGACGACGGCGGCGAACCGCGCGACCGGGAAGTGCCGCCCGGAGAGGGCGGGTTCGGCATCGTCGGGATGCGCGAACGCGCCCGCAGCGTGGGCGGCACCCTGGAGGCGGGCTTCGCCGGCCCCGGCTTCCAGGTGACCGCGCATCTCCCGTTCGACACCACCGCCCGACGAGAGGCCACCGCATGACGCCCCCGCAGCCGTCCCCCTCCCCGTCCGCGCAGCCGCCCGCCCCGCCGATCCGTGTCGTCCTCGCCGACGACCAGACCCTGGTGCGCGCGGCCTTCGCGATGCTCGTCGCCTCCGCCCCCGGCATGTCCGTCGTCGGCGAGGCCGCGACCGGCAGGGAGGCGCTGGCGCTCGTCCGCGAGACCCGCGCCGACCTCGTCGTGATGGACATCCGCATGCCCGACCTCGACGGCATCGAGGCCACGCGCGCCATCGCCGCCGACGCGGAGCTGAGCGGCGTGAAGGTCCTCGTGCTCACCACGTACGACACCGACGAGCACGTGGTCGAGGCGCTGCGCGCGGGCGCCTCCGGCTTCCTGGTCAAGGACACGAGACCGGCCGAGCTGCTGGAGGGCATCCGTACGGTCGCCTCGGGCGAGGCGCTCCTCTCGCCCGGCCCCACGTCCCGGCTGATCGCCCGGGTGCTGCGCTCCCCTGAGGCCCCGCGGCCCGGCGAACGCGGCAGGGGAGTGCTGGACATGCTCTCCGACCGCGAGTGCCAGGTCCTCGCCCTCGTCGCCCGTGGCCTGAACAACACGGAGATCGCCGAGGCCCTCACCCTCTCCCCGCTCACTGCCAAGACCCATGTGAGCCGCATCATGGGCAAGCTCGCGGTGCGGGACAGGGCGCAACTGGTCATAGCGGCGTACGAGTCGGGCCTGGTGACGCCGGGAACGGCGCCGTGAGGGAGCCCCGTCAGGGGCGCGGGGAACTGCGCGCCCGGCCCGCGCGTACCCGCGGACTGCGACGGATTCGGCAAGGGGCAGCCCGTTCGCAGCCCCGATGCCGAGTCCGGGGATAAGGGAGAATGCCCCCATGACCCTGTTCCGCGACGACGGCATCGTGCTGCGCACCCAGAAGCTGGGCGAGGCCGACCGCATCATCACGCTGCTCACACGGGGTCACGGCCGGGTACGGGCGGTAGCGCGCGGCGTCCGGCGCACCAAGTCGAAGTTCGGGGCACGGCTGGAGCCGTTCAGCCACGTCGACGTGCAGTTCTTCGCGCGCGGCAGCGACCTGGTCGGCCGCGGCCTCCCGCTCTGCACGCAGACGGAGACCATCGCCCCGTACGGCCAGGGGATCATCGCGGACTACGACCGCTACACCGCGGGCACGGCCATGCTGGAGACCGCCGAGCGGTTCACCGACCACGAGGGCGAGCCGAACGTCCAGCAGTATCTGCTGCTCGTCGGCGGCCTGCGCACCCTCGCCTCGGGCGAGCACGGGCCGAACCTGGTGCTGGACGCGTTCCTGCTGCGCTCCCTCGCCATGGGCGGTTACGCCCCGTCGTTCGGCGACTGCGCCAAGTGCGGCCTTCCCGGCCCGAACCGGTTCTTCTCGGTGGCCTCGGGCGGAGTGATATGCGGCGACTGCCGCGTCCCCGGCAGCGTCGTCCCCTCGCCGGAGGCGCTCCGGCTGCTGGGCGCGCTGCTGACGGGCGACTGGGAGACGGCGGACGCGGCGGAGTCCCGGCACTGCCGCGAGGGCTCCGGGCTGGTCTCGGCCTATCTGCACTGGCACCTGGAGCGGGGGCTGCGCTCGCTCAGGTACGTCCGGCAGGGCCTGAACGGTTAGGCTCGGCCGGGTTCCCCACACCCGTACGGCACGCTGGAGATGAGAAGCGAGATGGCACGCCGCGGAATGCTGTCCTGGTCGCAGCAGCGCGAGTACCAGAAGCCCGAGCCGCACCCCTCGGGCGCCCGCCCCCCGAAGATCCCCGGCGAGCTGGTGCCCGGCCACGTGGCGGTCGTGATGGACGGCAACGGCCGCTGGGCCAAGCAGCGCGGCCTGCCGCGCACGGAGGGCCACAAGGTGGGGGAGGCCGTCGTCATGGACGTCCTCAAGGGCTGCCTGGAGATGGGCGTCAAGAACCTCTCGCTCTACGCCTTCTCGACCGAGAACTGGAAGCGCTCACCCGAAGAGGTGCGCTTTCTGATGAACTTCAACCGCGACGTCATCCGCCGCCGCCGCGACGAGATGGACGCGCTCGGCATCCGTATCCGCTGGGTCGGCCGGATGCCCAAGCTGTGGAAGTCCGTCGTCCAAGAGCTCCAGGTCGCGCAGGAGCAGACGAAGGACAACGACGCGATGACGCTGTACTTCTGCGTGAACTACGGCGGCCGTGCCGAGATCGCCGACGCCGCGCAGGCGATCGCGCAGGACGTGAAGGCGGGCAAGCTCGACCCGTCGAAGGTGAACGAGAAGACCGTCGCGAAGTATCTGTACTACCGCGACATGCCGGACGTGGACCTCTTCCTGCGCCCCTCCGGCGAGCAGCGCACCTCCAACTACCTGATCTGGCAGAGCGCGTACGCCGAGATGGTCTACCAGGACGTGCTGTGGCCGGACTTCGACCGGCGCGACCTGTGGCGGGCCTGCCTGGAGTACGCACAGCGCGACCGCCGCTTCGGCGGCGCCCAGCCCAACGAGCCGGACGCCGCGAAGGCTTAGCCCTTACGGGGGCAGGTCAGCCGAAGTTCCAGGCCACGGTCCCGTTCGCGGTGACCAGCGTGGCCAGGACGACCAGATCGGCGGCGCCCAGCGCCATCCCGAGCGCGGCGCGCCCGCGCCGGGTGGTGCGCCGGGCGAGCGCGAGCCCGCCGAGGACGAGGGCGCAGGGCCCGAGGACCAGGTTGAAGACCACCAGGCCCACCAGCCCCATGACGAACGCCGCGACGGCCATGTCGTCGGCGGCCGCACGGCCGGTGGGCCGGGTGTCGTGCGTGAGCGTGCTCATCGTCAACTCCTCTGCCGGTGACGCCGGTTGCGCTCGCGGACCGCGAAGACGAGCAGCCAGGCGGCGACGACCGCGCCCGCCGTCGCCGTGACGGGCGGCGGAAGATGCGCCGGCGGTCCCACCAGGATGCCCAGCAGCAGGAATGCGGCGACAAGGAAGAGCATCGGGTGCCTCCTCTCCTCTCTCGGTGAACAACTGTGAGGACAACTGTTCACTGAGCCGAGGCTACCTCTTGCGTGCTTCGGCGCACAACTGTTAACTGAGTCGCATGAGTACGACGTCAGGGGCACCGTCGGGAGCGTCGTCGGGGGCGCAGTCGGGCGCGCCGCCCGCCGCCTCGCAGAGAGCGGCGCAGAAGGCCAGGACCCGCCGCGCGCTGCTGGACGCGGGCCTCGCGCTGCTGGAGCACCAGAGCCTCAGCAGCCTGGGCCTGCGCGAGATCGCCCGCGCCGTCGGCGTCTCGCCCACGGCCTTCTACCGGCACTTCCACGACGTCGCCGACCTCGGTGTCGCGCTCGTCGAGGAGTCGCTCGACGGGCTGCGCGAGCTGATCCGCGCGGGCCTGGCCGAGTACGGCGCGGACGCCGACCGGATCGACCACGCCGTCGACGCGCTCGCGGCCCATGTCCGCGCCCACCCCGAGCACGTACGGTTCCTCGTCCGCGAGCGGCACGGCGGAGTGGCCCCCGTGCGCCAGGCGATCGGTGCCCAGCTCGACGGCTTCGCCGAGGAGGTCGCGGGGGTGCTGGAGCGGGACGAGATCTCCCGCGGCTGGACCCGCGACGACCTGCGCATGCTCGGCGAGACGTACGTCGACCACATGGTGATGACCGCCTCCGCCTTCCTGGAGGCGGCCCAGGGCGAGGGCCCCGACGAGGAGCACGTCGCCCGCACGGCCCGCCGCCAGCTCCGCCTGATCAGCCTGGGGCGCCGCCACTGGATGTCGGAGACGGGGTAGAGGGCGGCCGCTCCGGCGCCGCCCCTTCGGCTCCTACGGTCCTTTCGGTTCCTACGGTCCTTTCGGTTCCTACGGTCCTTTCGGCTCCTACGGTCCCTTCGGGGTGCGGTCCGGCGGCGCGTCAGTCCCGTGTCGCGCCACCGGTCGTGGCCAGGCGGGTGAGCCACTCGCGCAGCAGGTGCCGCTCGGCGCCGCTCAGGGCGGCGGCATCGTCGGCGGCGTCATCGGCCTCCTCGGGGAGCGCGGCGCGCAGCGCGCGGGCCGCCGCCGCGGGGCCGGAGCCGGACTCCGCGGCGGGGATCGCCGGTTCGGCGCGGGTGACGGCGGTGACCATGGTCTCGCGGAGGACGGTCAGCAGCGCCGGATCGCGGCGCTCCGGGGGCGTCGAGTGCCAGGTGATGACCGCGCCCTGGCCCGTGGCCTGGATGATCTGGGCGGCCAGCTCCTCGCCGACCCGCAGCCAGCCCCCGGCCGACAGCCGCCGCACCCGGCCGCGGAGGATCTCCAGGCCCGCGCGGTGCGCCAGGTCCGAGCCCCGGCCCGTGGCCCTGTTCATCACCGCGAACAGCTCGGGGCGCGAGACGCCGAACTCCACGACCATGTCCCAGCCGCGCCGCAGCTCCTCCACCGGATCGTCCGGCGCGGGGTCGAGCCGCGCGCGCTTGCTCTCCAGGAACTGGGCGTAGCCGTGCTCGGCGACGGCCTCCAGCAGTCCGTCCTTGTCGCCGAAGTGGCGGTAGATCGCCGGGGGTTGCACTCCGGCCGCCGCGGCGACCGCGCGCGTGCTCACCGCGTCCGGCCCGCCGCTCTCCAGCAGCTCGACGGCCGCCTCGACGATGCGGAGGCGGGAGCTGTCGGTGGTGTCACGGGTAGCCATGAATCAACGATATCGCAGACGTGATTCCAGCGTTAGTATCGGTGTTATCGTGGAGTTGATTCCACTGGAACCAGCGTGGGGAGAACACCGTGATCATCGTGACCGGAGCCACCGGACAGCTCGGCCGCCGCACCGTCGAGCGCCTCCTGGAGCGCGTCCCCGCCGAGCGCGTCGGCGTCAGCGTCCGCGACCCCCGCGGGGCGCAGGACCTCGCCGCCCGGGGCGTCCGCGTCCGGCAGGGCAGCTTCGACGACCCCGCCTCGCTCGTGCACGCCTTCGAGGGCGCCGCGCAGGTGCTCCTCGTCTCCCTCGACCGCCTCGGCGAGGAGTGCGTCACCGGCCACCGCGCCGCGATCGACGCCGCCGTGAAGGCGGGCGCCGGCCGCGTGCTCTACACCAGTCAGATGGGCGCCGCCCATGACTCCCGCTTCCAGGCGTGCCGCGACCACGCCGCGACCGAGGACCTGCTGCGCGCCACCGGCCTGCCCTGGACCGCCCTGCGCAACGGGTTCTATGCCACCAGTGCCCTGCGGTTCCTGGAGCCCGCCCGCCGCACCGGCGACATCGCCCTCCCCGCCGACGGCCCGGTCGCCTGGACCGGTCACGACGATCTGGCCGAGGCCACCGCGGCGATCCTCGCCGACGAGGGCCGCTTCGAGGGGCCCACCCCGCCGCTCACCGGCCCGGCCGCGCTCGACTTCGACGCCGTCGCCGGGATAGCGGCGCGGGCCACCGGACGGCCGTTCGTCCGCACCGTCGTCGCCGACGACGCCTTCCGCGAGCAGGCCCTGGCGCGCGGCGTCCCCGCCCTGGCCGCCGACATGATGCTGAGCATCTTCGCGGCGGCGCGGGACGGGGAGTTCGCCGCCGCCGATCCGACGCTGGCCGGACTGACGGGCCGGGAGCCCATCCCGTTCTCCGCCCTGCTGGAGGACGCATGGGCCGACTCCTAGCCCGTCCTCCTGCGGAACAGCACCGCGCACAGCGGCACAGTCACCGCCAGCAGCCCCGCGCACCAGGCGAGCGCCTGCCACGGGCTGCTGCCCGCGGACTGGTCGAGGAGCAGGGCGCGTATCGACTCGATGACGGGCGTGACGGGCTGGTGCTCCGAGAAGCCGTGCAGCCAGCTCGGCATGGTGTCGATCGGCACGAACGCGCTGCTGGGGTAGGGCAGGAACAGGACGAAGAAGGTGAACCCGCCCGCCGCCTCCGGTGTCCTGGCCAGCAGGCCCGCCACGGCCGCCAGCCAGGACAGCGTGACGATGTAGAGCAGCAGGATGCCCAGGGCCGCGAGCCATTCGAGCGCGTCCGCGTGCGGCCGGAAGCCGATCGCGAAGGCGACGGCGAGCACGGCGGCGGTCGCCACCGCGTTGCGCACGGCGCTCGCGGTCACATGGCCCGCCAGCACGGCCGTTCCCCCGGTGTCCATGGAGCGGAATCGGTCGATGATGCCGTTCGTCATGTCGTTGGTGACGCTGGTCGCCGTCATCGAGGCGCCGTAGCCCGCGCAGAGGACGAGGACGCCGGGCGCCACGTACGTCACGTACTTCCCGGTGCTCGTCTCGATCGCGCCGCCGAAGAAATAGACGAAGACCAGCATCAGCAGCACGGGCAGCACCAGCGAGGTGATGACCGCGTCCAGGTTGCGCCTGCTCAGCCGCACACTGCGGCCCGCCATCACGGCGTAGTCACTCATGGGTCAGCTCCAGGAAGACGTCGTCGAGGGTGGCGCCGTGCACGGCGAAGCGGGAGATCTCCACCCGGCTGGGGTCCAGTTCGTCGAGGAGGGTGCGCACGTGCGGCGCGGTGCCGTCGGTCGCGACGCCGATCAGCAGCTCCTCGGGCGCGAGATGCACCGCGGCGCCGTCGAGCCGGGCCGCCATCGCGTCGTAGGCGTGGCGGTCGGTCATCGTCAGGTCGAGCCGCTGCGCCGCGACCCGCTTCTTCAGCTCGTCGGGCGTGCCCTCGGCGATGGCCCGGCCCCTGTCCAGGAGCATGACGCGGTCGGCGAGCTGATCGGCCTCCTCCAGGTACTGCGTGGTGAGGAATACCGTCACGCCGGACCGCGCCAGGGTGCCCACGACCTCCCACATCGTGCGGCGGCTGCGCGGGTCCAGACCCGTCGTCGGCTCGTCCAGGAAGACCACCTCGGGCTCGCCGGTGAGCCCGGCGGCGATGTCCAGCCGACGGCGCATCCCGCCCGAGTACGTGGACACGCGGCGCCCGCCCGCGTCGGTGAGGGAGAAGCGCTCCAGCAGCTCGGCCGCGCGCCGGGCGGCCCGGCGCCGGGGGAGGCCGCGCAGCCGCCCCATCATCCGCAGGTTCTCCTCGCCGGTCTGCTCCTCGTCGAGCGCCGCGTACTGCCCCGTGAGGCTGATCGCGCGGCGCACGCGGGAGCGGTCCTCCACCACATCGTGCCCCGCGACCCGTGCCCGGCCCGCGTCGGCGCGGGTGAGCGTGGTGAGGACGCGGACGGTCGTCGTCTTGCCCGCGCCGTTCGGCCCGAGCAGGGCGAAGACGCTGCCGCGCCGCACGCGCAGATCGAGCCCCGCGAGCACCCGCACGTCCCCGTAGCTCTTCTCCAGGCCGAGCGCCTCGACGGCCCAACTCCCCGTCGGCGTGGGGTCCATGGCCCCTCCCCCTTCGTCGTCGCTGCTACTGCGTAGACCGTACACGAATCTGTGTATGCCATACACGCTACTGCGTATGCTATACACATGTCGAGAGGGAACGGCACGAGAGCGGAGGGCGGCGATGGCGGAACACGAGGAGGGCGCGGAGGCCGCAGGGGCCGCGGAGGACACGGCGGGGGAGACCGGGCTCCCGGCGGGCGTCGAGACTGCCTGGGGGCTGCGCGTCCGGGCGCCGCGGGGGCCCGCGCGCGGGCTGGACGTCCCGCGGATCGTCGAGGCCGCGATCGCCGTCGCGGACGCGGAGGGGCTCGGCGCGGTCTCGATGGGCCGCGTCGCCAAGGGCGTCGGCGTCTCGACGATGGCGCTCTACCGCTACGTCGCGAGCAAGGACGACCTGCTGATCCTCATGGAGGACGCGGCGGTCGCCTCACCCTCGCCGGGCCCGCCCGTCGAGGACGGCTGGCGCGCGGGACTGGAGTTCTGGTCGCAGGGCATCCGCGCCGTCTACGAGCAGCACCCCTGGATCATGCGTATCCCGATCAGCACACCGCCGCTGTCGCCGCACAGCGTCGAGTGGATGGAGCTGGCCCTCTCCTACCTGGCCGGTACGGGCCTCTCGGCGGAGGAGCAGCTCGGCGTCCTCACCCTGCTCGGCGGCTACGTGCGCCAGCAGGTCTCGCTCAGTACGGACATCCAGGCGGCGGCCAGCGCGGACGGGGGCACGTGGGAGAACGTCGAACGGCGGTACTGGACGCTGCTGGACAAGCTCACGGACCGCGAGCGCTTCCCGGCGATCACGGCGCTGCTGGAGAGCGGCGAGCTGGGCGGCCAGGACGGCGCCGAGGTCGAGGAGGAGGGCACCGCCTTCGAGTTCGGCCTGGCCCGGATCCTCGACGGCGTGGAACTGCACATGGCGAGGCGGGGCGAGAGGGAGGCGGAGGGGGAGGGGCCCGGAGCGTCGTCCTGACGTCTGCGGATGCCTGCGGATGCCTGCGGATGCCCGCTGATGCCTGCGGAGGATCGCTGATGCCCGCTGACGCCCGCGCGTGCCCGCTGATACCTGAGGCCTCCCCGGTTCCGGGGAGGCCTCAGGAGGGTGGGGTCACTTTCCGGCGGCGGCGCACTCTCCGCACGTACCGAAGATCTCGATCGTGTGCCCCACGTTGACGAATCCGTGCTCGGCCGCGATCGACTCGGCCCACTTCTCGACCGCCGGGCCCTCGACCTCGACGGCCTTGCCGCACGCGCGGCAGACGAGGTGATGGTGGTGGTCGTCGCTGTGGCAGCGCCGGTAGACGGCCTCGCCCTCGTCGGTACGCAGGACGTCCACCTCGCCCGCGTCGGCGAGGGCCTGAAGGGTGCGGTAGACCGTGGTCAGTCCGACCGAGTCGCCGCGATGCTTGAGCATGTCATGCAGTTCCTGCGCGCTGCGGAACTCCTCGACCTCGGCGAGAGCCGCCGAGACGGCGGCGCGCTGCCGGGTCGACCGGCCGCGTACAGGGGGACCTGCGGTGGTCACGCGCTGGCTCCTTCGTTCGTCGGCTCCGTGGGCGTCGCGTTCTCACGCACTGCGTCGGGCCATTGTGCCAGGCGCTCCCCCGGAGCGGTCATTACACCCTGGTGGTGCGACGGGTGGCCTCCACGCCAACCGTCCCCTCTCCGCCCTCCAGGGTGCCCTCTTCCTCCCCCCTCGCGACAGACCTCGCCCTCCGCCGCGCCAAGGGAGTCGCGAGCGCCGTCACGACGGCGAACAGCGCGATGGCGAGCACGACGATGCTGGCACCCGGCGGGACGTCGGCCTCGTACGAGAGCGTCGTGCCGGACAGCGTCACCAGCACCCCGAAGACCACCGAGAGGCCCAGCGTCGCGGCGAAGCCGCGCGTGGCCTGCTGTGCCGCCGCCACCGGGATCACCATCAGCGCGCTGACCAGCAGCAGCCCGACCACGCGCATCGCGACGGTCACGGTGACCGCCGCCGTCACCGCGAGCAGCAGGTTCAGCACCCGCACCGGCAGCCCGGTCACCCGCGCGAACTCCTCGTCCTGGCAGATCGCGAAGAGCTGCCGCCGCAGCCCCAGCGAGACCGCCAGCACGAACACGGACAGGCAGACGATCGCGACGATGTCCGAGTCGCCCACGGTCGTGATCGAACCGAAGAGATACGTGGTCAGGTTGGCATTGGAGCCGTTCGGCGAGAGGTTGATGATCATGACGCCGCCCGCCATGCCCCCGTAGAAGAGCATCGCGAGCGCGAGATCGCCGCGCGCCTTCCCGTACCAGCGGATCAGCTCCATCACGATCGCGCCCAGCGAGGAGACGAGCACCGCCATCCACACCGGGTTCGTGCTCAGCAGGAAGCCCAGCGCGACGCCGGTCAGCGCGACATGGCCGATGCCGTCGCCCATGATCGCCTGGCGGCGCTGGACGAGGTAGATCCCCACGGCGGGGGCCGCGATGCCCACCAGCAGCGCGGCGAGCAGCGCCCGCTGCATGAACGGGTAGTCGAGCATCTCGATCATGTGAGGGACCCCGTCTCGATCTTGGGCGCGGTCTCGGCGCCCGGCGCGGGCTCGTCGCCGTGCGGGTGGCAGGCCAGGTCGTGCAACTGGTCCGGGTTCTCCACGCGTTCGACCCGGCCGTCCCTGAGGACCACGGCCCGGTCGATCAGCGGCGCGAGCGGCCCCAGCTCGTGCAGGACGAGCAGAACGGAGCTGCCCTTGCCCACCTGCTCGCGCAGCGTGCGCGCCAGCACCTGCTGGCTCGCGAGGTCCACGCCCGCCAGCGGCTCGTCCATGATCAGGAGCTCGGGCTCACCGGCCAGCGCGCGGGCGATCAGCACGCGCTGGTGCTGGCCGCCGGAGAGCGCGTCGACCGGGTCCTTGGCGCGGTCCGCCATGCCGACCAGCTCCAGCGACCGTTCGACCGCGTCCTTGTCCGCGCTGCCCAGCGGCCGGAGCTTACGGCGCGCGAGCCGCCCGGAGGAGACGACCTCGCGCACGGTCGCGGGCACACCGGCGGCGGCCGTCGAACGCTGCGGCACATAGCCGAGCCGCTTCCAGTCGCGGAAGCGCCGGAAGGGCGTGCCGAACAGCTCCAGCGTGCCGTCCGTCAGCGGCACCTGGCCCAGCACGGCCCGGATGGTGGTCGACTTGCCGGAACCGTTGGCGCCGAGCAGCGCGACGGTCTCGCCGCGCCGCACGGTCAGATCGACGCCGCGCAGCACCTCGCGCGCGCCGAGCACGGCGTGCGCGTCGCGCAGGGCTATGGCGGGATCCGCCGCTATGGCGGGGTCCGAGTCCTGGGGCGAACCCATGGGGGCCTTCCTCACTGCGCGCGCAGCGCGATCTGGAGAGCGGTCAGGTTCTGGTGCATCACTGAGAAGTAGTCCTGCTCCTTGGGGTCCTTGAGGCTCTCCAGGGGGCTGAGGACGGCGGTCTTCAGCCGCAGGTCCTTCGCGAGCGTCTTGGCGGTCTTGTCGCTGGCGGTGTCCTCGAAGAAGACGGTGTCGACGTCGTCCTCCTTGGCGATCTCGTGGAGGTTCTTCATCCGGGCCGCGCTGGGCTCGGACTCGGGATCGATGCCGGAGACGGCCTCCTCGTGCAGCCCGTAGCGCTCGGCGAGGTAGCCGAAGGCGGCGTGCGTGGTGATGAAGGTGTCGGACTTCTTCTTCTTGAGCCCGTTCTTGAAGTCCTTGTCGAGGCTGTGCAGCCGCTTCACGAGCGCGGTGGTGTTCTTCTTGTACTCGGCCTTGTGGTCGGGGTCGGCCTTCTGGAGCGTCTTCCCGACACCCTCGGCGACCTCCGCGTAACGCACCGGGTCCAGCCAGATGTGCGGGTCACCGGCGGCGTCGTCCCCGTGATCGTGCCCTTCGTGTCCCTCCTCGCCATGGCCTTCGTCCCCGTGGCCCTCTTCCTCGTGGTCGTGGCCGTGGCCCTCCTCGCCGTGCACGTCCGTCCCGTGCTTTTCGAGGGAGGTGAAGGAGGTGGCCTCCGCGACGTTCTCGACCTCGGACTGCTTGACGGCCTCGTCGACGGCGGGCTGGAGCCCCTTGAGATAGACGATCACGTCCGCCTCGCTGAGCTTGCCGGTCTGCTTCGGGCTCAGCTCCAGGTCGTGCGGCTCGACGCCGGGCTTGGTGAGGTTGTCGACGCTCACATGATCCCCGCCAATCTGCTGGGCGAGGAACTGCATCGGATAGAACGAGGCGGAGACGTGCACCTTGCCGTCGTCGGCCGCGTCGCTCCCGCAGGCGGCCAGGGAGAGCGAGCCGACGCCGAGAACGGTGGCGGCGGCAGCGGTGCGTATCAGCCGACGAGGGCGCAGGTGGGTGTTCATGACACTCATTTTCACCCTAGATGGAAACGATTGTCAACTAAAGCTTTGCGCTCCGTGAACAGCGGCCCCGAACCCCGAACCCCCACGTATCCGGAACCGATTTGATCCGCCCCCCTCCGGTCCCAGTAATCTGAGGTATTCCGTCGTCGTTAATGAAGAGAGCACCGTGGCCGCCGACAAGATCGACACAATCGTCAGCCTGAGCAAGCGCCGTGGCTTCGTCTACCCGTGCAGTGAGATCTACGGCGGTCAGCGGGCCGCCTGGGACTACGGGCCGCTCGGTGTGGAGCTCAAGGAGAACATCAAGCGCCAGTGGTGGCGCGCCATGGTCACCTCGCGCGACGACGTCGTCGGAATCGACTCGTCGGTGATTCTGGCCCCCGAGGTCTGGGAGGCGTCCGGTCATGTCTCCACCTTCACCGATCCGCTCACCGAGTGCACCTCGTGCCACAAGCGGTTCCGCGCCGACCACCTGATCGAGGCGTACGAGGCGAAGCACGGCCGCGAGCCCGAGAACGGCCTGGCGGACATCAACTGCCCGCACTGCGGCAACAAGGGCGGCTTCACCGAGCCCAAGCAGTTCTCCGGCCTGCTCTCCACGCACCTCGGCCCCACCCAGGACTCCGGCTCGGTCACGTACCTGCGCCCCGAGACGGCCCAGGGCATCTTCACCAACTTCGCGCAGGTGCAGCAGACCTCGCGCAAGAAGCCCCCGTTCGGCATCGCCCAGATGGGCAAGTCGTTCCGGAACGAGATCACGCCGGGCAACTTCATCTTCCGCACCCGCGAGTTCGAGCAGATGGAGATGGAGTTCTTCGTCAAGCCGGGCGAGGACGAGGAGTGGCAGCAGTACTGGATGGAGCAGCGCTGGGCCTGGTACCGCGACCTGGGCATCCGCGAGGAGAACATCCGGTGGTACGAGCACCCGAAGGAGAAGCTCTCCCACTACTCCAAGCGCACCGCCGACATCGAGTACCGCTTCCAGTTCGGCGGCAGCGAGTTCGGTGAGCTGGAGGGCATCGCCAACCGCACGGACTTCGACCTCTCCGCCCACTCGAAGGCGTCCGGCCAGGACCTGTCGTACTTCGACCAGGAGGCCGGCGAGCGCTGGTTCCCGTACGTCATCGAGCCCGCGGCCGGCGTGAACCGCGCGATGCTCGCCTTCATGCTCGACGCCTACGTCGAGGACGAGGCGCCCAACGCCAAGGGCAAGATGGAGAAGCGCACGGTCATGCGCCTCGACCCGCGCCTCGCGCCGGTCAAGGTCGCCGTGCTCCCGCTCTCGCGCAACGAGAAGCTGTCGCCGAAGGCCCGTGGCCTCGCGGACACGCTGCGCAAGCACTGGAACATCGAGTTCGACGACGCGGGCGCCATCGGCCGCCGCTACCGCCGCCAGGACGAGATCGGCACGCCGTTCTGTGTCACCGTCGACTTCGACACCCTCGACGACAACGCCGTCACGGTGCGTGAGCGCGACACCATGAAGCAGGAGCGTGTCTCGCTGGACCAGATCGAGGGCTACCTCGCGAGCCGCCTGATCGGCTGCTGACAGCCCGCTGACGGGCTGCTGGGCCGCGACTCTGTGGCTCTGTGGCTCGGCGGAACGGCAAGGGAGAAGGGCCGGCGGAACCTGGTTCCGCCGGCCCTTCTCCCTTGCCGCTGAGGGTCAGTCCCGGCGCAGCACCAGACACACGAAGCCGAAGCTGTCGCGGTACCCGCGCAGCCACTCGTCCCTGTGCTGCCGCGCGGCCTCCAGTGCCTGCGGCGCGTCAGGGTCCTCGGGGTGGTCCAGGGCCCAGCGCGACAGCGAACCGGTCCAGCACCACTCGTAGTCGTCCAGCTCGTGCCGGGTGCTGAGGTGCGCGTACACCGGCACCCAGCCCTCGGCCACGACCTTGTCCACGGTCGCCGCCAGATCGTCGTACTCGCCGAGCAACTCCCGTGCCTCCGTGCTCGGTTCCTCCAGCCAGTACGCATCGCCGACCAGCACCGTCCCGCCGGGCGCCAGATGAGCGCGCGCCGCTTCGAGCGTGCCGAGCAGCCCGCCGAAGGCATGGGTGGCACCGACGCTCAGCACGACGTCGAACGGATGCGGCGACGCGAACCCGTCCCCCTCCGTACGGTGCAGCGTCAGCCGGTCCCCGACCCCCGCCTGCCCGGCCAGCGCACGGGCCCGCTCCAGCGCCGCCTCCGAGATGTCCACACCCTCCGCCGACACCCCGGGGTGCTCGGCGAGGGCCCGCAGCAGCCAGGCCGCCTCACCGCATCCCAGGTCGAGCAACCGCTCGTCCCCACGCCGCACGGCGTGCTGGAGGAGCCGGGTCACGGAGTCGTCGTCGAGCGGGGCCGCGATGGGGTGGTCGGTGTGGGCGAGGAGAGAGCGCTTCTGTCTGTCCATCCGGGCAGCGTCGCAGACCGCACCTCCCACCCGCCTCATCTTTTCCGCACGGCACGGCACGGGAGGGGACGAGACGGGAGGGGATGGCGCGGGAGGGGCGGGGCGTACCCGTGACTGTGCCCGTGTCCGCGTCGTCAGACCGTGCCGGAGCCCACTCCGGGCCGGATCAGCCCGCACTCGTATCCGAGGATGACCAACTGGACGCGGTCGCGGACGTCGAGCTTGTTGAACAGATGCGAGATGTGCGACTTCACCGTCGCCGGACTCACCCGGAGCTTCTGGGCGATGTCGGCGTTGGTCAGGCCGCGGGCGACGAGCAGCAGGATCTCGCGCTCCCGCCGGCTCAGCGACGTCAGCGTGGCGGGCACACGCGGCGCCTGCTCGGGCTGCGTGCAGAACTCGGCGATCAGCCGACTGGTCACCGACGGCGAGAGCAGGCTCTCACCGGCCGCCACCACCCTGATCGCGTGGAGGAGTTCGGCCGGGGGGATGTCCTTGAGCAGGAACCCGCTCGCCCCCGCGCGCAGCGCCGCGAACACGTACTCGTCCAGCCCGAACATCGTCAGCATCACCACCCGCACGCCGGTCCCGCGCAGCGCCCGCGTGGCCTCGATGCCGTCCATCTCGGGCATCCGGATGTCCATGAGGACCACGTCGGGCCGGTGCCGCCGCACCTGCTCCACGGCCGCCGCCCCGGTGCCCGCCTCACCGACGACCGTGAGGCCGGGCTCCGCCTCGATCAGCACCCGGAAACTCCCGCGCAGCAACGCCTGGTCGTCGGCGATGAGCACACGGATCGTCCCCTCCGTGCCGCCCGCTTCGGCCGGTGTCGCGCTGGTCGTGTCTGTCATGGGTGCCCCCTCGTCCGGGACGTGAAGGGTATCCGCGCGCGGACGGCGAATCCGCCGCTCTCTCCCGGCCCCGCCTCGAACTCGCCCCCGTGCAGGGCGACCCGCTCCCGCATCCCCACGAGCCCGTGTCCGGTTGTCACCTCCTCGTGGACGGCGCGTCCTGCCAGCGCCTTCTGCGGCTCTCGGGGCCTGCCCGGACCGTCGTCGGTGACGTCGATCCGCAACTCCTCTCCGTCCGTGTCCAGATCGACCCGGCACCGCGCGGGCGCCGCGTGTTTCATCACATTGGTTACTGCCTCCTGCACGATCCGGTACGCCGACAGGCTGACAGCCTCGGGCAGTTGATGGTGCGGGCCGCCCGCCAGCTCGACCGTCACTCCCGCCGTGGCCGCGTGCTCGATGAGGGTCGGCAGCGCCGACAGGTCCGGCACCGGGCCGAGTGCGGCCGAGGGCTCTCCTCCTGGGCTTCCCCTGCCCTCGCCCGCGCCGGTGGCCCGCAGCACCCCCAGCATCTGCCGCATCTCCGCGAGCGCGGTCCGGCTCGACGCCTCTATGGCGGTCAGCGCCTCGCCCGCCTCCTCCGGCCGTGCGGCCAGCACATGGTTGGCCACGCCCGCCTTCACCGCGATCACGCCGATGTGGTGGGCGACCACATCGTGCAGCTCGCGGGCTATGCGCAGCCGTTCCTCCGTCACGGCGCTCGCCGCGAGCTGCCGCGCCGACCGCTCCACGTACGCCTGGCGCTCGCGCACGGCCCGTCCCGTCGTCCACGCCGCGCCCGCCAGGACGACGCCCAGGACATGGACGACCGCGGGCCGCAGGTCCATGCGGGGACCGAGAACGAAGGTGGAGATCAGGACGAGCACGCTCGCGACGGCTATCGCTCGGGTGGGGACCCAGCGGGTGCGCCCGGAGACGACCGCCACCGAATACAGCGCGAAGGAGATCGCGAGCAGGGGCTCGGCGACCACGCCCGACACGGCACCGGCGAACGAGGCCACCGTCACGACGGCAAGCACCGGCACCGGCCACAGACGGCGGACCGCGAGGGGCAGCGCCATCGCCGCCACGAGCAGCAGCCGGACGGGGAGCGGGACTTCGTCCGCGCGCGGGGTGGAGAAGGGAACGGACAGATACAGAACGAGTAGTTCGGCGGCGGCCAGGCAGTCCAGCCCCAGCAGCTCGCTTCGGCGCAGCGGACGGACGGCCAGCTCGCGCCAACGACGGGAGTGAGCCACGCGATTCACGGTACCGACGCGGTCAGCGCTCCGCTTCGCCCTGCGGGATGACCGACCGTGGGGGGATGTGCGCGGAGCGATGTTCGGCTAGAACCACCCGAGCGAGGCGCATCAGCCGGTCCGCGTACGGATGCGCGCCCTGCACGGGGCGCACCAGCCGCAGCGGCACCGGGTCGACGCCGGTGAGCGGGACGAACGTGACGGCGGGGTGCGGGCGCCGCCTGCGCAGCAGCGCCGGCCCGACGCCGATGCCCCGGCCCGCCGCGATCAGCTCCAGCCACTCGTCGAAGTTGCCGCACTCCACGACCGTTCCGGGGCGGTGCGCGGCGGGCCAGCAGTCGCCGCGCACGGTGCCGCTGACCGTGTTGGCGACGATGGCGTGCCGGGCCAGCTCCGTCCACTCCAGGGACGCGCGTCCCGCGAGGGGCGAGCCCTGCGCCACCGCGGCGACCTGCCGTTCCCTGCCCAGCTCCAGGGAGCGCAGGCCGCGCGGCACCTCCTTGGTGCGCAACAGCGCCACGTCCACGGCGCCCTGTGTCACGCCGGCGTGCAGCTCGTCCTTGCGCGACAGCTCCACGGAGACGCCCGTCTCCTCCTCGAAACGCCCGATGGCCTCGTGCAGCCAGTCGCCCGGCAGGAGCCAGGTGAAGCCGAGCCGCACCGGGGCGGGACCGGCGGCGGGCGAGAGGGCCGCCTCCAGGCGCGGCAGCAGGACGAGCAGCTCGCCCCGCAGCCGTTCGCCCTCCGGGCTGAGCGCGACCTGCCGCGTCGTACGGTCGAGGAGCCGGACCCGCAGCTCTTCCTCCAGGCGGTGGACGGTGCGGGTGAGGGTGGGCTGGGATGTGCCCAGTTCGGCCGCCGCCTGTGTGAAGTTGAGCGTCTCGGCGAGGGTGAGGAAGGCGCGGAGCTGCCGCAGCCCGATGTTCCGGTCGAGCACGCCCGTTCCTCCCTCTACGGCTACCGGCTTCCGGCTTCCGGCCGCGTTGGCCGCTCGGGCCAGTCCGGTCAGCCTGGCCGATCCGGCCGGTCCCGGCCCCCGTCGCGTCCCCGCGTCCCGGCCCGGCACGCTGGTTCAGTCCTGTGCGGCCAGCGTAGGACGTGCCCGCCGCGTGGCCGTACGCACCCAGGTGAGCTGCGTGAGGAGGCCGAGGAGGGCGAAGCCCGCCGCGCAGAGCGGCAGCACGGACGCGTCCCAGCCGAGCCCGAACGCGAGGCCGCCCAGCCCCGAGCCCACCGCGCTGCCCAGATAGAGCGCGGATTCATTGAGCGCGACGGCGACCGTTCCGCCGCCCGTTCCCCGCGCGGTCGTCAGCTCGTGCTGCTGCGGCACCTGGAGCGCCCATCCGGCCGCGCCCCACACGGCCAGGGGGAGGAGGGCGAGCAGCGGCGTGACGGAGGCGGTGACCCGGAACGCGGCCAGGGCGCAGCACAGTACGGCCATCACGCCCACGACCAGCGCGTACGGACGCCGGAAACGGTCCACCAGCGGGCCGATCAGCACGCTGCCCAGCACTCCGCCGACGCCCCAGGCCCACAGGTACGGGGTGATGCCGTGCACCCCGCCCATCTCGCGGGACTCCATGACGGGCGCGAGATACGTGTAGAGCCCGAGGCTCCCGACGGCGGCGAGGAACGAGACGGTCACGACCGACGCCACCCGCCCGTCGGCCAGCACGGCCAGCCTGTCGCGCAGGGACGGCGAGGATGCCGTGTCGCCCAGGAGACGCGGCAGCCGCACGGCCAGCCCCGCGAGCGACAGCACGCCCAGAACGGCCACCAGGCACAGCGTGGCCCGCCAGCCCGCGTGCCGCGCGAGCAGCACCCCCACGGGCACGCCGAGCACGGTGCCGCTGCTCATCCCGCCCATGATCATGGCGAGTGCCCGCCCTCTGCGCTCCGCGCTCACAAGCGTGGTCGCGCAGGAGGCGGCCAGCGCGAGGTACAGCCCCGCGCCGACGCCCGCCACGGCACGGGTGACCAGCAGCGCGGCGAACGAGGGCGCGAGCGCGCTGCCCGCGTTGGCGAGGGCGAACACCGCGAGGGAGACCAGCAGCCCGGTCCGTTGCCGCGCGGCGGACAGAAGGGTGGCGCACAGCGGAGAGACGAGCGCGTAGGCGAGCGTGAAGGCGGTCACCGTCTGGCCGGTCGCGGAGACCGAGGTGCCGAGATCGTCGGCCATGGCGGACAGCAGCCCGGCGGTGACGTACGCGTCGAGGCCGAGCGCGAACGTACCGAGAGCCAGCAGAAGAACGAGACGCACGGGTGGTCCTTGCGTGAGACGTGGTGGTGAACGAGCTGTGGCGCCACGTCCGGGACGCTATGCGGGTGCGGGGGAGGGCAGAAATACACAGCCTGGGCCGCCTATACGCGATCCGTATAGATGCGAGATGCGAGATGCGAGATGCGAGATGCGAGATGCGAGATGCGCGATCCGCGATCCGCGATCCGCGATCCGTGGTTCGTACAGGCGGCCGGGACCGTGAACGCGAGGGAGGGGCGGCCGGGCGGTGCGGTCCGGTCCGGTCCAGGACAGGGGCCGCCCCTCCCCGTCACCCCTCGGACGT
Organism: Streptomyces albiaxialis; assembly: GCF_039530985.1. NCBI lineage: Bacteria > Bacillati > Actinomycetota > Actinomycetes > Kitasatosporales > Streptomycetaceae > Streptomyces > Streptomyces albiaxialis. Next base: position 487,293 of record NZ_BAAAPE010000013.1, on the reverse strand, counting down.
GACGTCCGTCGGCACACGGAGCCCCACCGCGAAGAGCCCGGCCAACCCGGCGACCTGCACGGACAGTGCGACGAGGAGCGCGTCCCGCATGCCCAGCACCGGGATCAGCGCCAGGAAGAGCGAACCGAGCGCGGCCACCCCGAGGGCCAGGCAGGACTGCTGGGTCGTCGCGGCGAGCCCGCTGCCCGCGCCCGCGTGGGACGCGGGAACGGCCGAGAGCACCAGACGGAAGTACGAGGGCAACTGCAGCCCCTGCCCCAGGCCGCACAGGACGAAGCCGGGCGCGAGGCCGGCCCAGGAGAGCTCGGGCCACCAGGCCAGCGCGGCGAGCCCGACCAGGGCGAGACCGGCGGAATGGACGACGGCACTGAGAGCGAGCACGCGGCCCGTCCCGAGGCGCTCGGTGATCCGTGGCGCCGCGACCGACGACGCGAACTGCGCGATCCCCAGCGGTACCAGCGTCAGTCCGGCCTGCAGCGCCCCGTACCGCAGACCCTGTTGCAGAACGAGAGCGATGTCGAACATCCAGGCGCTGAACCCCAGAAACAACGGCAGCCCGGCCAACAGGCCACGCCGGACACCCGGTTCGCGCAGCAACGACGGAGGCAGCAGCGGACTGCCGCCCGACCGCTCGGCCCGCGCCTCGACCGCGAAGAACGCCCAGCCCAGGAAGGGCGCCGCGACCAGCGCGGCCACAGACCACAGCGGCCATCCCGCGGCCCGCCCCTCGGTGAGCGGCAGCAGAAGGGCGACCAGCGCGGCCGTCAGCAGCACGGTGCCCGGAATGTCACCCCGCGCGGGCCTGTCCGAACGGCTGTCGGGCACGCTCCGCACACCGAGCAGCAGAGCGAACAGTACGACGGGCACGTTCACGAGGAAGATCGCACGCCAGCCCGAGCCCCCCAGGTCCGCGGCGACGAGGACCCCGCCCAGCACCTGCCCCAGGACCATGGAGATACCGCCGACCGAGCCGTACAGCGCGATGGCCCGGCTGCGCCGACGACCCTCGGTGGTCGCGTGGATGGTGGCGAGCACCTGCGGGAGCATCATCGCGGAGGCGGCGCCCTGGGTGAGCCGCGCCAGGATCAGCGACCACGCGTTCGGCGCGAGCCCGCACGCGAGCGAGGTGACCCCGAAGGCGGCGACGCCCCAGAGGAAGAGCCGCCTGCGCCCATGGGAGTCGCCGAGCCGTCCGCCCAGGACCAGCAGGGCCGCGTATGCGACCGCGTAGCTGGCGACGACCATTTCGAGCGCGGCCGGGGAGGCGTCCAGATCGCGTTGGATGCTGGGAAAGGCGACGTTGACGATGAAGAAGTCCACCATCGGCAGCGCCGCGCCGAGCAGCACGGTCACCAGCCCGAGCGGGCTCAGCGCCGCCGCGGCCGCCGGCTTGCCGTCGGCCGCACCGCGCGCCGGGGGCCGGGACGAGGAGGGCGGGTGGGATGGAGAGCCCGGGTGGGACGGAGGGGCGGGCCGAGTCGGAGAGGACGGGGAGGGGCGGTCGGCATCGGTAGTGACTGTGACTGAGGTGGTGACGTTGTCGCTCACGACACCCGACAGTGATCGCCCCGCGAACCTGGTACCAGACGCTCTTTATCCTGGTACCAGCACTACCTGGCATACGCCTCCCCTCATGTCGCAAGCTGGGTCCATGAGCGCCAGCGCCCCCGAGTCCCCGCCCGAGTCCCGGCCCGAGACACCCGCCGCCGACCGGGTCCGCCGGAGCGAGCTCGCGGCCTTCCTGCGCAGCCGCCGCGAACGCATCACCCCCGAGCAGGCCGGCCTCCCGCGCGGCCCCCGCCGCCGCACCCCCGGGCTGCGGCGCGAAGAGGTCGCGCATCTCTCGACGGTGGGCGTCACCTGGTACACCTGGCTCGAACAGGGGCGTGACATCCATGTCTCGGCACAGGTCCTGGACGCGCTCTCCCGGGCCCTGATGCTCGACACCAGCGAACGCGCCCACCTCTTCGCCCTGGCCGGAACGGCCGACCCGATGCCGACGGACGACACCACCGTCCTGCCGCCCGGAGTCCGGAAGATGCTCAGGCAGCTCGAACCCTTCCCGGCCTGCGTCCAGAACGCCCGCTACGACATCCTCGCCTACAACCGCGTCTACGGACGTCTCCTCGGCGACCTCGACGCCCACCCCCCGAGCGACCGCAACTGCATGTGGCTCGCCTTCACCGACCCCGACTGGGGAGCGGGCATGCCCGACCGGGACGAGACGGTCCGCCTGATGGCCGCCCGCTTCCGCGCCCGGATGGCCGAGCACCTCGCGGAGCCCGCCTGGAAGGCGCTGCTGAAGCGGCTCCAGGCCTGGCCCGAATTCCGCGACGTGTGGCAGCGACACGAGGTGGCCCGCGCCGTCGACAAGTCCAAGCGGTTCCTCAACCCCCATGTCGGCATGCTCCATTTCACGTATCACGGCCTCTGGCTGAACCCTGTCGAGGGCGCCCGCATGGGCGTGTACGTCCCGGTGGACGAACAGTCCCAGGAGCGAGTGGAGCGGCTGCACGCCCTGGTGACCAGGGACGAAGCCGCGGTCGACGGTGAACTCAAGGTCGGCCCGCGGACCGAAGCCGGAACCGGACTTGGGGCCCTGGCACTGGCCGTGGCCGGGTTCGAGGACAGGCCGGCGGCCGATAGCGGCGGCTGACGAGGAGTCCCGCGAGCCACCCGGTTTCGACCGCCGGACTGGTCCGGCCCCTGGACGCAGCTCTGGGCCCGGGACCACCGCCCCGGCCCAGACCTAACCCTGGGCCCTGGACTTCGACCCCAGACCTCAGGTCCCGGCCCGGGCCCCGGACCGGGCCGACTTCGACCCCAGACCTCAGGCCCCGGCCCGGCCCCCGGCCCCCGGCCCGGGCCCCGGACCCGGCCCTGGGCTCAGGGCCCCCGGACCCCGATCCGCAGCCATCGTGCCCCCGCCCCCTCACTAACCTCTCCTCACAGCGCCTCGTCCTCGGCGACGGCCGTGCGCGGGAGCCACAGACAGAGCAGGGCGCAGCAGGCGGCTGCTCCCGCTGCCCAGGGCACGGCGTGCACGAACGCGTCGGTCATGCCGCCGTCGGTGTGCCGGAAGAAGACCGAGCCGATGACCGCGACCCCCACCGCACCGCCGAACTGCTGGGCCGTCGAGAAGATCCCGGAGGCGCCCCCGGCGAGGTCGGCAGGCACGGCGGACAGCACCACGTTCACCAACGGGACGACGAGGAAGCCCAGCCCTGCTCCCGCCAGCACCAGCCCCGGGACCAGCGGCCAGGCGCCGGTGTGCGCGGCGGAGGCACCGTCGGCCGCAGACCACAGCCACCCGAAGCCGCCCGTCATCATCAGCGCACCCGCGACGAGCAGCCAGCGCCCGAAGCGCACCGCGAGGCCGGAGGCCGCGGGGGCGGTCAGGAAGCCTCCGGCGGAGAAGGCGACCGTGACCAGGCCGGCCTGGAGCGGGGTGTAACCCTCGCCGGCCTGGAGCCACAGGGCGAAGATCAGGAAGAAGCCCTGGAGGCCGACGGCGAACAGCATCTGCACCAGCACACCCACGGAGAACGCCGGATTGCGGAAGGCCCGCGCGGGCAGCAGCGGCGTGGTCAGTCCCCGGCGGCGTGACTCGACGACGGCGACACCCACGATCACGAGCACCCCGGCCGCCATGCACAGCCAGCCCCAGGCGGGCCACCCCCAGCCGTCCCCCTGCACCAGCGGCAGCACGACGGCGACCAGCCCCGCGGCCAGCGCCAGGCTCCCGAGCACGTCCGGGTGCCGGGTCCCCTTCTCCCGTGTGGCGGGGACGACCAGGAGACCGGCGATCAGGGTGGCCGCCGCCACCGGAACGTTGATCAGGAATATGGAGCGCCAGCCCCAGCCGAAGAGGTCCGCGTCGGTGAGCACGCCGCCGAGCAGGATCCCCACCGCGGAGGCGAAGCCCGCCACCGCCCCGTACATCCCGAAGGCCGCGCCGCGCTCCTTGCCCTGGAAGAGGGTGCGGAACGAGCCGAGGACCTGCGGCAGGACCAGGGCGGCGGCGACCCCCTGCACCGCGCGCGCCGCTATGAGCTGGCCCGGCGACTGGGCGATGCCGCAGGCCAGGCTCGCCAGCCCGAAGCCGCCGGTGCCGAGCAGGAACAGGGCCTTGCGTCCGTACCGGTCGCCCAGGTGTCCGGCGACGATCAGCGTCGCGGCGAAACCCAGCATGTACGCCGACATGAGCCACTGGAGGGCGCTCTCCGGGGCGCGCAGATCGCGGCCTATGGAAGGCAGCGCCACGTTGACGATCGTGATGTCGATCATGTCCATCAGCGCGGCGACCATCATCACCACCGCGGCCGCCCAGCGGCGCGGATGCGGCGGGGGAGCGGGGTCCGGCGCGGACACCGGGGACGTGGGCAGGGTCTGGGCGGGCATCTCAGGGCTCCGTCTCGTCGAGGGCCCCGAGTGAGGAGGCCCGCAGATTCTTTCGTTCGTCCTAACGAAATAAATGCTGGCACGCGGAACCTCCCTCACGCAAGTACTTCGTTCGGGCGAACGAAATTCCTTGCTAAGGTGGCGACATGGACAGTGAGGACGCGCACGGCACTGACGGCGAGGGCGAGGGCGAGGGGCGTCGGGCCAAGGTGATAGGCGAGCTGATCCAGGCCGAGCGGGAGATGAGCTCGGTCGCGGTGATGTTCCACAGCGCGCTCGCCGAGAAGCGGGGGCTGAGCGCGATCGAGACCAAGACGCTGGACTGGCTCGACCGGGACGGGGCGCTCACCGCCAAGGAGCTGGTGAACCGTTCAGGGCTGGCGCCCGCCTCGGTCACCGGCCTGGTCGACCGGCTCACGAAGAAGGGGTACGTCCGCCGTGTCCCGCACCCCAGCGACCAGCGGCGCGTGCTCATCGAGGTCATCCCGGAGGGGCAGGCCGACCTGGGAGTGCTGTTCGAGGACTTCAAGCACGAGGTCGACGAGCTGCACTCCGAGTTCAGCACCGAGGAGCTGGAGCTGGTCGCCCGGTTCATCAGCGAGGCGACCAGGAGGCAGCGCCGGGCCGCCGCCCGCCTCACCGGCGCGGACTCTCAAGACGGCCCCGACGGCGAGGAGTGAGCACCGTGAGCCCGTTCCGGGACGAGGCCAGGGCAGGCCAGGGCAGAGCAGGGCAGCATGAGCATGGGCCACAGCAGCGGATCGGCGCGAGCCCCGGAAAGACCGGAGCGCCGACCGGCACGACAGCCGGCCGCCGGAAAACACGCTGGTCGGGCACCCGCCCGTATGGGGGACAATAGGGGGTCTGCCCCTGACCGCCGGAGGACGCCCGCCCTATGACCCAGCAGCTCCGCATCGGACCGCACGCCGTTCAGCCGCCCGTGGTGCTGGCTCCCATGGCGGGGATCACCAATGCGCCGTTCCGGACGTTGTGCAGGGAGTTCTCCGGCGGGCAGGGCCTGTTCGTCAGCGAGATGATCACCACGCGGGCGCTGGTCGAGCGCAACGAGAAGACGATGCAGCTCGTCCACTTCGACGAGACCGAGAAGCCGCGCTCCATCCAGCTCTACGGCGTGGACCCGGTGACCGTCGGCAAGGCCGCGCGCATGATCGCGGACGAGGACTTGGCCGACCACATCGACCTCAACTTCGGCTGCCCCGTCCCCAAGGTGACCCGCAAGGGCGGCGGCTCCGCGCTGCCGTACAAGCGGCCGCTGCTGCGCGCCATCCTCCACGAGGCCGTGAGCAACGCGGGCGGACTGCCCGTGACCATGAAGATGCGCAAGGGCATCGACGATGACCATCTGACCTATCTGGACGCGGGCCGGATCGCCGTGGACGAGGGCGTCACGGCCATCGCCCTGCACGGCCGCACCGCCGCGCAGCACTACGGCGGGACGGCCGACTGGGACGCCATCGCGCGCCTCAAGGAGGCGGTCCCGGAGATTCCCGTGCTGGGCAACGGCGACATCTGGTCCGCCGACGACGCGGTCAGGATGATGCGCGAGACCGGCTGCGACGGCGTGGTCGTCGGGCGCGGCTGCCTCGGCCGGCCCTGGCTGTTCGGCGATCTGGTGGCGGCCCTGTCGCCCGACGGGTCGCGGGAGTTCGCCCGTCCCACCTTCCGCGAGGTCGCCGACGTGATGGTGCGGCACGCGCGGCTGCTGGGGGAGTGGCTGAACGACGAGGCGCGGGGCGTCATCGACTTCCGTAAGCACGTCGCCTGGTACACGAAGGGCTTCTCCGTCGGCTCCGAGGCGCGCAAGCGGCTGGCCGTCGCCGGTTCGCTGGAGGAGCTGCGCACCCTCCTGGACGGGCTGGACCTCGACCAGGAGTGGCCGGAAAGCGCCGACGGCCCCCGGGGCAGGACGCATTCCCGCAACAAGGTCGTGCTCCCCGAGGGCTGGCTGGACGATCCCTACGAGTGCGGCGCCCTCGCGCCCGACGCCGAGCTGGAGACCTCCGGCGGCTGACCGCCACCACGGGCTCCGTAGGGCAACGACTCCGGAGACCACCACGGCTCCGTGACTCCGGAGGCCACCACGGCTCCGTAAGCACCGCTGCTCCAGAGGCCACCACGGCTCCGGAGGTCACCACAGTCCCGAGGAGACCCCGGGGCCCGGAGGACACCGGGGGCCGTGGCGGCGGTCAGCCGCTCACCCCGCGAGCGAGCGCAGCAGCTCCGCCTCGCGCTCCGGCGCGAGCCCGTGCCGCGGCCGGTCGGGCCGCAGCGGCGCCTCGCCGCCGAGCGAGCACAGCCACTCCCACGTCCCCGCCGCCGTCTCCGCGAACGGACGGCAGCGCAGCCCGGCGGCGAGTGCCTTCGTCACGTCGCTGCGGTGGAGCGTGTCGTACAGGTCGCCGCCCGGCGGCACCCATACGGGCAGCTCGGTCCAGGGTTCGACTCCGGCACGCGTGAGGAAGTCCGGGTCCGCCCAGCGCAGTTCCGCGTCCGCACCGGTGACCCGGACCATCGTCTCCATCAGCTCCCGCATGGTGGTGTGTCCGGGCGGACTGACCAGTCCGTACGGGCCGTGCAGTCCGGCCTCTGCCGCGTCGAGCGTCCAGTCGGCGAGGTCGCGGACGTCGATGTACTGGAGCTCCAGTCCGGGCGGCCCGGGGGCCAGGATCTCGCCGCCGCGGGCGACACGGTTGAGCCACCAGGGCAGCCGTCCGATGTTCTCCCAGGGCCCGAGGATGAGCCCCGCGCGCACCAGGAGGGCACGTTCTCCGAAGGCGTCCGTCGCGGCCAGTTCGCCGCCCCGTTTGGCGCGTGCGTAGTCCACGTCGCCGCCGTCGTCCGGCGAGCCTTCCACGACGGGCCGGTCCTCGCCCCTTCCGGGCGCTGCCGGGAACGCGTAGACGGAACCGCTCGACACATAGACGTACCGTCCCGCACGGTCGGCCAGCAGGCGGGCACTGTCGCGTACGGCGGTGGGCGCGCCGCTCCAGGTGTCCACCACGGCGTCCCAGGGCGCCAGGTCCGGGCCGGAGAGCGCCTTCAGCCCGCCCTCGGCCGTCCGGTCCCCGTGCAGAACCCCGACGCCCGGCGGCGGTTCGTGGCGGCCCCGGTGGAAGACCGTCACCTCCCAGCCGCGTCCGAGCGCCGCCTCGACGACGGCCCGCCCCACGAACTCCGTCCCGCCCAGCACAAGAAGTCTCATGCGCCGACTCTGCCCGTCGCGGGCCGTCCGCGGAACGGCCGCACGCTCACAGCGGAATCACCGCCGGGTCAGTCCGCCGCCTCCAGGCGTGCCGCGTACGCGTCGAGCAGGCCGGAGGCGAACGCGTCGGCGTCCCAGTCCTCGGGGCGTATCGCGTCCGGGCTCTCCCAGGTGTACGCCCAGCCGGTGCCCGGCGTCCCGTCGTGCTGGGGGCCGTCCAGGGGCAGTTTGCGCAGGTCGTACTCGTCGTCCTCGAAGTCGTCGAGTATGCGCCACTCCCGGACGGTCAGCCCCGCCAGCAGCAGACCGGAGGCTCTGCCGCCCGGCGCCTCGACGAGTCCCGGGTACGGCCTGTCGTTGAGCGCGGCGGCCCGCCAGCCCGACACGACCGCGGGCGTTCCGGTCGGCACCCTGCCGAGCAGGGCCGTCAGGATCCGGGGGAAGCGCAGGGTGCCGTAGACGAACAGGACGTCGGCACCGGGCGCGAGGCGGGCGAGCCGCACCTGGAGCGTGGGGTTGGTCATAAGGGGCAATCCACCTAGGAGTTGGGCGGGGACAGGGACTGTCGCTTCGCAGGCCGAATCTACTGCGCGCCCCCTGGGGTGCCGTGTCGTGAATGCGTGGTTACGGCCATGGGCGACTGTCCGCATGGTGAGACGTTCACTCGCTCGGGCGCGTGATTCGCGCCACCTTGATAAGGGGCGCGCTCGGATGAGCGCTCAGTTGTGAGCTGTAGATCTCCAAAGAGCGGGGCGCGACTTTACTGGCTCTAGATTCATTACTTGAATACGAATAGTGCTCTGAGTGAGATCAGGAATATCAGTGCTCGCTCTCCGAGACCATTGCTCCACTAGATGGATGGCGCTCTCAAGTAAGCGGAAAGGGCCCACACTTTCGATCTCTCGGCACATGGGTGGTTACAGCCGTGTGACGTGCCGCTGGACGTACCTCAACGCCTTTGATCTGGGTACGCTCCCCGCCGTCAGGGCAACCGACCACGAGGAGCCGAGTCCGGTGCCAGTTCACGCGAAGAACGCATCAGGCGCAGAACAGCAGAAGTTCGTCTACGACTTCAGCGAGGGCAACAAGGACCTCAAGGACCTCCTTGGTGGGAAGGGGGCCAACCTCGCCGAGATGACCAACCTCGGGCTTCCCGTCCCTCCGGGATTCACGATCACCACCGAGGCGTGCAAGGTCTATCTCGAATCCGGCTCCGAGCCCGCCCCCCTCCGCGACGAGGTCAGCACCCATCTCGCCGCCCTTGAGGAGCGGATGGGCAAGAAGCTCGGCCAGGCCGACGACCCCCTGCTGGTCTCGGTCCGTTCGGGCGCCAAGTTCTCCATGCCCGGAATGATGGACACGGTCCTCAACATCGGCCTCTCCGACGAGTCCGTGCACGGTCTCGCGGCGCAGGCGGGCGACGAGCGGTTCGCCTGGGACTCGTACCGCCGCCTCATCCAGATGTTCGGCAAGACGGTGCTGGGCGTCGACGGCGACCTCTTCGAGGAGGCGCTGGAGGAGGCCAAGAAGGTACGCGGCGCGGCCACCGACGTGGACCTGTGCGCGGACGATCTCCGGCAGCTCGTGGAGCAGTTCAAGGGCATCGTCGCCAAGCAGACCGGCCGGGACTTCCCGCAGGACCCGCGCGAGCAGATGGACCTCGCCGTCCGCGCGGTCTTCGACTCGTGGAACGGCGACAGGGCGAAGCTCTACCGCCGCCAGGAGCGCATCCCGCACGACCTGGGCACGGCCGTCAACGTGTGCTCCATGGTCTTCGGGAACCTCGGCCCGGACTCCGGTACGGGCGTCGCCTTCACCCGCGACCCGGCCAGCGGGCAGCAGGGCGTGTACGGCGACTACCTCCAGAACGCGCAGGGCGAGGACGTCGTCGCGGGCATCCGCAACACCGTTCCGCTCGCGGAGCTGGAGAAGCTCGACAAGGCCTCCTATGACCAGCTCATGCAGATCATGGAGACCCTGGAGACGCACTACAAGGACCTGTGCGACATCGAGTTCACCATCGAGCGCGGCAAGCTGTGGATGCTCCAGACGCGCGTCGGCAAGCGCACGGCCGCAGCGGCCTTCCGGATCGCCACGCAGCTCGTCGACCAGGGGCTGATCGATGAGGCGGAGGCCCTTCAGCGGGTCAACGGGGCGCAGCTCGCGCAGCTCATGTTCCCCCGTTTCGACGTGGACGCGAAGGCCGAGCAGATCGGCTGGGGCATCGCCGCCTCGCCGGGTGCGGCCGTCGGCAAGGCGGTCTTCGACTCGTACACCGCCATCAAGTGGTCGCGCTCCGGGGAGAAGGTCATCCTCATCCGCCGGGAGACCAACCCCGACGACCTGGACGGCATGATCGCGGCCGAGGGCATCCTCACCTCGCGCGGCGGCAAGACCTCACACGCGGCCGTCGTGGCCCGGGGCATGGGCAAGACCTGCGTGTGCGGCGCGGAGGAGCTGGAGGTCGACACCAAGCGCCGGCGGATGACGGCACCGGGCGGTCTCGTCATCGAGGAGGGTGACGTCGTCTCCATCGACGGCTCCAGCGGCAAGGTCTACAAGGGCGAGGTCCCGGTCGTGCCGTCCCCCGTGGTCGAGTACTTCGAGGGCCGGATGCACGCGGGTGCCGAGGACGCCGACGAGCTGGTCAAGGCCGTCCACCGGATCATGGCCTACGCCGACCGCGTCCGCAGGCTGCGCGTTCGCGCGAACGCCGACAACGCCGAAGATGCCTCCAGGGCCCGCCGTTTCGGAGCTCAGGGCATCGGTCTGTGCCGTACGGAGCACATGTTCCTCGGTGAACGGCGCGAAATGGTCGAGCGTTTGATCCTCGCCGACACCAAGGAGGAGCGGGACAAGGCGCTCCAGGGGCTGCTGCCGCTCCAGAAGGGCGACTTCGTCGAGCTGTTCGAGTCGATGGACGGGCTGCCCGTGACCGTACGGCTGCTGGACCCGCCGCTGCACGAGTTCCTGCCGGACATCACCGAACTGTCCGTACGGGTCGCGCTCGCCGAGTCCCGCAGGGACGCCAACGAGAACGACCTGCGGCTCCTCCAGGCCGTCCACCGGCTGCACGAGCAGAACCCGATGCTGGGCCTGCGCGGAGTGCGCCTCGGGCTGGTCATCCCGGGCCTGTTCACCATGCAGGTACGGGCCATCGCCGAGGCGGCGGCCGAGCGGAAGAACGCCAACGGCGACCCGCGCGCGGAGATCATGATCCCGCTGGTGGGCACCGTCCAGGAGCTGGAGATCGTCCGCGAGGAGGCCGAGCAGGTCATCGCCGAGGTCGAGCGCGAGTACGGCGTCGAACTGAAGCTGTCCCTGGGCACGATGATCGAGCTGCCGCGTGCCGCGCTGACGGCCGCCCAGATCGCCGAGTCGGCCGACTTCTTCTCGTTCGGCACGAACGACCTCACCCAGACCGTGTGGGGCTTCTCCCGGGACGACGTGGAGGCCAGCTTCTTCACGGCGTACCTGGAGAAGGGCATCTTCGGGGTCTCTCCGTTCGAGACGATCGACAAGGACGGCGTCGGCTCGCTCGTACGGGACGCGGCGGCGGCCGGAAGGGCCACGCGGCCCGACCTCAAGCTGGGCGTCTGCGGCGAGCACGGAGGCGACCCCGAGTCGGTGCACTTCTTCCACGAGGCGGGGCTGGACTACGTGTCCTGCTCGCCGTTCCGGATCCCGGTCGCCCGCCTGGAGGCGGGCAGGGCGGCGGCGCGCGGGACGCGCTGACGACGGATCGACGTACCACCGGACCCTTGCGCCGCATGTCCCTCACTGCGGCAGCGGGGCCCGGGACCCCGGAGGGGGCGGCCCTGTGCGGAGGAGCCGCCCCCTCCCCATGCGTACGGAGAAACCGTTCGGCTACTCGAAGTCGCACCCAGGGTTGGGCGCGTCCTCGGAGAGCGGCGCGCCATGGGGGAGGACGTACAGCACGTCCAGGACGACAGGTCTGGTACCGAGGTTGCGTCCTATGTGGACGTTCTGAGGTCCGGCGGGCTCGGTCAGCGAGCTGCCCTCCTTGTAGACCCCGTCGGACTCGCAGGTGGAGTCGAAGTGGCTGAGCGTGCCCTGCTGGACGTATCCGTGCAGGGTGCCGCTGTGGAAGTGCCAGCCCGTGCCCTGACCGGCGGGGATGGTGATCCGCCGCATGATGTAGTCCTTGTCGCCCACCGTCTTCTGCCAGATGGTCTTGCCTTCCACACCGGGACCGGCCGGTGTCGCCCCGGCCGTGGCGACACCCGAAAGTGTCGCCACGGCGGTGACAGCCGCGACCATTCCAGCCCGCATGCGCTGCTTGCTCATGTCAGTGCCCTTCTCGCCGACGGATCTCGCCGGCCGCGCGGGACGCGGCACCGGCGAACTGCCTGTACGGCACGGCCCAGGCACGCCTGGGGCCCACCGGTCGGTGACACGCGGCTGAGGGCGTCGAAGGTTCAGCAACGGCCGTTCAATGGCCGGAACTTGAGGATCAGAGCACGTCCTCGAAGTCCTTGAGCAGCCGGGCCTTCGGGCGTGCGCCCACCACGGAGCGCACCGGTTCGCCGTCGCGGAAGACCATCAGGGTCGGCATCGACATCACCCCGTAGGCCGCCTGGGTGCGCGGGTTGCTGTCCACGTCCAGGGAGACGACCTTCAGCGTGCCCTCCCTCTCGGCCGCGATGTCGGCCAGTACGGGCGCGACCATCTTGCAGGGCGGGCACCAGGAGGCCGTGAAGTCGACGAGGACGGGCACGTCCGAGCGCAGCACCTCCTCGTCGAACGTCTCGTCGGTGACCTCCGTCAGCATCGCCGTCTGCGTCATGTCGTGTTCCCCTCTGCCGGTTCTCCCGTGACGGACGCCCCGGTCCGGGGCGCCAGCTCGCAGCGGGGCGCGGGGGCCTCCGCCGACCGCGCGGCGGACTCCACCTCGGCGCGCGCCAGGTCGGCGCGCACCCTGTCCCGTACGTCCTGGAGCTGCGTGATGCAGTCGTCCAGTTCGGCGAGCTTCTTGCGGTACGCCTCCAGGGAGGCCGGGCAGGAGTCGCCGGTCGGGAAACCGGCCCGCAGGCACTCGACGAAGGGCCGGGTCTCCTCCAGGTCGAATCCGGAGTCCCGCAGCATCCTGATCTGCCGCAGGAGCCTCAGATCCTCCTCGCCGAAGGTCCGGTAGCCCTTCGCGTCCCGCCGTACGGTCAGCAGCCCGCGCGACTCGTAGTAGCGCAGGGTCCGTGTGGTCGTCCCCGCGCGCTTCGCCAGTTCACCGATGCGCATTCCAGCTCGCTCCCTCCGTACCGCGTGCCACACGCTAAGCATTGACGCCGACGTCAAGGCCAGCACAAGGGGTGTCCCGGCGCGGAGGGAACTGGTATCTACCACTGAGGCACGTTGGTTTCCGTTCGCTCCTGTCACCTCCGAGAGGCCCCCCATGACAGAAAACGAGAAGTTCCAACCGAGCAGACGCACCCTCACGACCGGTCTCGCCGCCCTGGCCGCCGGCGGACTCACCGCGGGCGGACTGGCCGTACCGCTGTCCGGCAGCGCCGAGGCGCGGTCATCGCGCGGACGCGCGGAGGGCGCTCCCTTCGTGGTCCCCGCGCTCCAGAAGTGGGAGGCCGGGAACGGGGAGTTCCGCCTCACGCCCGCCGGCCGCGTGGTCGTCTCGCGGGGCGACGCGCGGCTGCGGAAGCTCGCCAGATCGCTCACCGCCGAGCTGGAGGAGCTGACCGGCGTCCGGCTGCGCGCCCCCGGCACCGACAACGGACGCCCCGACCAGGGCGAGATACGGCTCCTCCTGGACCCCTCGGACAGCCACTCGGAGGGCGGCGAGCGCTACCGCGAGGAGGGCAGCAGAACGGCCGTCACGGCCCGGCACGTGACCGTCACGGCTCCCGCCTACGCGGGCGCCTTCCACGCCACCCGCAGCCTCCTGCAGATCCTCCTGCGCGACGAGCGCCGCGCGCTCCCCGCCGGAACCGCCGTGGACTGGCCGGACTACGCGCGCCGGGGCTTCATGCTCGACGTGGGGCGGAGGTTCTTCACGCCCGAGTTCCTGCGCGACTACATCCGCGCCCTGAGCTGGTTCAAGTTCAACGACTTCCAGATCCACCTCAACGACAACGAGATCAAGCCGCCCGGCGGCGACTGGAGCAAGGCGCAGTCCGCGTTCCGGCTCGCCAGCGACGACCCGGCCTGGTCGGGCCTGGCCGCGCGCGACGGCTCGTACGACCGCGCCACCTGGGACGGGTTCGAGGACCTGGCCGAGGCGCACGCCGTGCGGCTCACCCCCGAGTTCGACGCCCCCGCGCACTCCCGCGCCTTCGTGAAGTACCGGCCCGACATCGGGCTGGACGGCGGGAACTCCGACCACCTGGACCTGGCCAAACCGGCGTCCACGGCCTTCATGAGGGACCTGTTCACCCATTTCGTCCCCTGGTTCCGCAGCCCCGTCGTCCACTACGGCGCCGACGAGTACGGCGGCCCCGTCGAGCAGTACCGCGGCTACTTCAACGCCCTCGCCGCGCATCTGAGGGACCTGGGCAAGCAGCCCGCCGCATGGGGCAGCCTGAGCGAACTGGGCGGTACGGCCGAAGGCTTCGACAAGGACGTACGGATCTATAGCTGGAACAACGGCTGGTACGGCCCGGACGCCATCAAGAGGGACGGCTACGAGTTCGTCAACATCAACGACGCGACCCTCTACATCGTCCCCTACGCGGACTACTACCACGGGCAAGGGCTGGACGGGCGTTACCTGTACGAGGAATGGGCACCGCACGTCTTCCCGGACGGACAGAGCGTCGAACCCTTCGACCCCGCGCTGCGCGGTTCGCTCTTCGCCGTATGGAACGACCTCGTGCACCATCCGTACACCGAACGGGACGTGCACACCATGGTGAACAAGACGCTCGGAGTGCTCGCCCAGAAGATGTGGAGCGGCGACGCGGCGGGGCTCGCCTACGACGCGTTCCAGCAGCGCGTGGACGCCCTCGGACTCGGTCCCGGACTGGAACTGCTCGGCAAGGGCTGAGAGAGCCGGACAGGCCGGACCGCCCGGACACGGGCCGGACCACCCGGACGGCGCTCACGCGCGGTGGTAGCGGCGCTCCGGACGGCCCGTCGTGCCGTACCGGAGCGTCACCCGCGCCGTCCCGGTCGTGACGAAGTGCTCCAGATAGCGCCGTGCGCTCACCCGGGAGAGGCCGCTGCGCTCGGCGCACTCGGAGGCCGACAGGCCCTCGCCCTCCGGGCTGGCGTCGAGCGCGCCCCGCACCAGCTCGGCGGTCTGCTCCGTGAGGCCCTTCGGCAGGGCCGGAGCGGGCGCCGAGAGGGCGGGCCCTGTGGCGTCCGCCGCCGCGGGGCCGCCGATGATCCGGTCCACCTCGTCCTGCCCGGCCGAGGCCAGCGCCTCGAACTCCTGGCGCCGCTCCGCGTACCGCACGAGACGCTCCTGGAGGAGCTTGCCCTCGAAGGGCTTCACGACGTACTGCACCGCCCCTCCGTGCTGCGCCGCACGGACGCTCGCGGCATCCCTGGCGGCCGTGATGACCAGCACGTCGGGACCGCCGCCCGGCGCTTCGTCGCCCCGCAGCCTGCGGAGCACCTCCAGGCCGCTCAGGTCCGGCAGGTACAGGTCCAGCAGCACGAGGTCGGGGCGCAGCTCGCGCACCGAGGAGAGCGCGTCGGAGCCGCTGTGCGCCACCCCGGCGACCTCGAACCCGGGGACGCGCGACACCAGGGTGCTGTGGAGCTTCGCCACCATGAAGTCGTCGTCCACGACCAGGACGCGGATCACTCGCTCTCCCGCCTCTCGCTGCCTGTGCGCGGCCTCAGCCGTAGCTGACCCCGGTGAGCTGCTCCGACGCCACCCACAGCCGCTCGGACGCCGCGTCGCTGCGCGTCCAGGGCGCGCGCCACGACGGCGCGGGGGTGCCGCGCCAGCCCAGCCGGGGGCCCGTGAAGGAGTCACCGCGGACGCCGGGCGCCGTCGCCGCGTAGAGCGTCGGCAGCGCGCCCGCCTCGGCGGACTGGGCCACCAGGCTGTTGCCGAGCCTGAAGATACGCTCCGCCGCCCTGCGGTCCTCCATCAGGGGACCCCCGGTCTGGAGACTCGTCGAGGAGTACCCCGGGTGCGCGGCGGCCGCCACCAGCGCCGTCCTGGCCGTACGGCGGGCCAGCTCGTGGACGAACAGCAGGTTGGCGGTCTTGGAGCGCGCGTAGGCCGTCCAGCGCTGGTAGCCGCGCTCGCTGTTGAGATCGCCGATGTCGATGTTGGCCAGCACGTGCATGAAGCTGGAGACCGCGACGACACGGGGTGCCTCCGCCGCCAGCAGACGGTCCAGCAGCAGCCCGGTGAGCGCGAAGTGCCCCAGATGGTTGACGCCGAACTGCGTCTCGAAGCCGTCGGCGGTCCTGCGGAACGGCAGGGCCATGACGCCCGCGTTGTTGATCAGCAGGTCCACGCGCGCGTCGGGCAGCTCCTTGGCGAACGAGCGGACGGACGCCAGGTCCGCCAGGTCGAGCGTCCGCAGCTCCGTACGGGACGCCGCCTCCGGCAGCTCGTTCACGAGCCGCTCCAGGGCCTCCGTGCCGCGCTGCTCGCTCCGGCACGCCAGGACGACGCGGGCGCCTCTGCGGGCCAGCTCACGGACCGTGACGAAGCCGATGCCGCTGTTCGCCCCCGTCACCACCGCCGTGCGGCCGCTCTGGTCCGGGATCCTGCGTGCTGTCCAGCCCATGCCAGCCGTGCTCCTCGCCTCGTCACTGACTCCCGGGTCGCCTTCAGTCCGGAGGCTAGCCGCACGTCACCGCGCGGTCGAGGCAGTGCGGGGGCCCGTCCTTCGGGCGCACCCGTACGGACCGTCCCTCTAGGGTGTTTCCATGACTGCGACCCCTCGCGTGCTGCTCCTGCACGGCCCCAACCTCAACCTTCTCGGCGAGCGCGACCCCGCCACGTACGGCAGCACCACGCTGCGGGACGTCGAGGAGCGGACCACGGCCCTGGGGCGCGAGCTGGGCGCCGAGGTGCGCTGCGCGCAGAGCAACAGCGAGGGCACGCTCATCGACCATGTGCACAGCACCAGGAACGGGGACAGCGGCATCGTCTTCAACCCCGGCGCCTATTCGCACTACAGCTACGCCCTGCGCGACGCCCTCGAGGCGGTCGCCGGAATGGGCGTGCCCTGCGTCGAGGTGCACATCTCGAACGTGCACGCCCGCGAGCCCTTCCGGCACACCTCCGTGACGGCCCCCGTGTGCCAGGGCATGGTCTCCGGACACGGCGTCTTCGGGTACGAGCTGGCGCTGCGCTCCGTTCTCCACCGCATCGGGGAATGGCGGAAGGAAGGGCGGGCTTAACCGCCCTTAAGGCCATCCTTAAGCGCTCCGTAAGGATCGCCTCCCGGGCGCTGACCTGGACTTTCGTCGATTTTCCGGCGGCTAGGTTGGCGCCATGCCCCTCACCGCCGGTACGTCGGCGCCGCCCGGTACGCCCGCGTCCCCCGCGCCGTTCCCCGAGACGCCCCGTGTGCCGCCCCGCGCGCTCGCGGCCGGGCTGGTGCTCGGCGGGCTCGCCGTCGTCGCCCTGTGGGCCGTACAGGCGCGTTCCTCCGCCCGTCTGGACGCGGTCTTCGCCACGGGAGCGCATCTCGCCGGGCTGCTCGCGGGGTACGGCGTGCTCGTCATGCTCTTCCTGATGGCGCGCGTCCCCGCCGTCGAGCACGGGGTGGGCGCCGACCGGCTGGCGCGCTGGCACGCCCGGAGCGGCCGCTCCGTGGTGCTGATGTGCGCCCTCCACGCGCTGCTCGCCCTGTGCGGCTACGCCGCGCACACCGGCACCGACCTGGTCAGCGCGGCGAAGGCGCTCGCCGGATACCCCGCCCTCGCCGCCGCGACGGGCGGCACGCTCATGATGGCCGCCCTGGGCGCGAGTTCGGCCCGCGCGGTGCGCCAACGGGTCTCGCACGAGGCGTGGCGCTCGGCCCACCTCCTCATGTACGTCGCCGCCGGGCTGGCCTTCGCCCATCAGCTCTCCGGGCCCGACATCGCGGGCAGCGCGTTCGTCTCCTGGCTGTGGGCGCTGCTGCACGCCACGGTCGCCGTGCTGCTCCTCTGGTACCGCGCGGTGGTGCCCGTACGGCAGGCGTTCCGGCACGCCCTGCGTGTGGTGGACGTACGGCCCGAGGGGCCCGGGGTCGTGTCCGTCACCATGCGGGGAAGGGGTGTCGACGCGCTCCAGGCGGAGGCCGGGCAGTTCTTCCGCTGGCGTTTTCTCGCACCGCGCCTGTGGCGGACGGCCCTTCCGTTCTCGCTCTCCGCGCCCGTGAGGGACGACACCTTGCGCATCACCGTCAAGGCACTGGGCGACCACACCCGCCGTATGCGCCGTCTCCGTCCGGGCGTACGGGTACTGGCCACGGGCCCGTTCGGGGCGATGACCGCGCACCGGCGCACCCGGAGCAAGGTGCTGCTCCTGGCCGGAGGGGTCGGCATCACGCCCATGCGCGCGCTGTTCGAGACACTGCCGTGCGCGCCCGGCGAACTGACGCTCCTGTACCGCGCGAACGGCCCCGAACAGCTCGTCCTGCGCGAGGAACTGGAGGCCCTCGCCGTACGGCGCGGCGCCAACCTGCACTACCTGCTGGGCCCTTCGGACGGACCGTACGATCCGCTCGCCCCCGGGGCGCTGCGCGCACTCGTGCCCGACCTGTCCGACCACGACGTGTACCTGTGCGGGCCGCCCGGCATGACCAGGGCCGCCGTCGCCGCGCTGGCGCGCTGCGGGGTGCCGCGGGGACGGATCCACTCCGAGGAGTTCGCGTTCTGACGGAGGTGATCGGACCTGCCCTGCCCTGTCCTGCCTGCCCGCCCTGAGTCTCCCCGCATCCCCTTGCCCCGACGAGAGAGCCGAGGTCACCTCGCGATGGCACGCCACCGCAAGCAGCACCGCAAGCAGCCAGGAACGCCCGCCCCTTCGGTACGGCCCCGCCGGGCACGGCACAAGCTCGCCGCCGGGCTCGCCGGGACGAGCGCCGTCGTGGCGACGCTGCTCGTGCTGACCGTGAGCCCGGCCGCGCCCCCGGCACCCGACCGCGTGCCCGGTGGCGCGGTGGAGGGCGCGGCGGAGCATCCCTAGCCCGGCGGACGTGGCACAGCCACCGGGGGCCCGTCACTCCGTACCCGTCACCGCCGTCAGCAGGACGACCGAGTCCTCGATCGCGGTGAGCCCGTGCCGCTCCTGCGGGATGCGCTGCACCTGCCCGGCGGCGACCTCCTTGTGCCCGCTGTCCGACGTGAGGCGCACATAGCCGCGCAGCACCTGCAGACTGGCGGCGGGGGGAGCGTTGTGCTCCTCCAGCGACGCCCCGGAGACCAGGGCGATCACACTCTGCCGCAGCGGCCCGTCCTGGAGGAACAGGTGCGCGCTGCGACCGCGCGGGTCGCTCCCGGCCAACGCCATGTGCTCGTCCGCGAGTGTGGTGAGGTCATCCATCCCTCCATCCTCGCGGGCCACCGGGACAGCGCAACCGGGCCCGGGCCGCGTCTAAGCTGACGAGCGTGGACGGAACGGTGAACACTTCCGCCGAGGACGTGCTGGCCGAGGCGCTGACCGATGTGCTGAGCGGAGCACGGGCACGGGGCGGCCTCTTCCACCAGGCGGTGCTCGCGCCCCCCTGGGCGCTGCGCGTGCAGGACGGCGCGCCGCTCGCCCTCGCCTCCCTGCTGCGCGGGGACGAGGCCTGGGTGCTCCCGAGCCGGGGCGAGCCCGTACGGATGGAGCGCGGCGACATCGTCGTGCTGCGCGGCCCCGAGCCGTACGTCGTGGCCGACGATCCCGCGACCGTGCCGGAGCTGATCGTCAACCCCGGCGACTGCTTCACCGACCTGAACGGCGTGGACATGTGCGAGGAGCTGAGCCTCGGCGTCCGCACCTGGGGAAAGAGCCACGACGAACCGCATCTCGTGCTCAGCGGCAACTACCAGTTCCATGGCGACGTCTCCGCACGGCTGCTCGACGCGCTGCCGCCCGTCCTGCTGCTGAAGGAGCGCGACTGGGACTCCGCTCTGATGCCGCTGGTCGCCGCTGAGGTCGTCAAGGAGGAGCCGGGGCAGCAGATGGTGCTCGACCGGCTCCTGGACCTGCTGCTGATCTCGGTGCTGCGGGCATGGTTCGCGCGGCCCGAGGCGCGCGCCCCCGCCTGGTACCGGGCGCAGAGCGACCCCGTGGTCGGCGGGGCGCTGCGGATGATGCACGAACAGCCCGCGCACGGCTGGACCGTGGCGACGCTCGCGGCCAAGTGCGGGGTCTCCCGGGCGAGTCTGGCCCGCCGCTTCAGCGACCTGGTGGGACAGCCGCCGATGGCGTACCTCACGCAGTGGCGCATCGACCTCGCCGCGCGGCTGCTGCGCGAGCCCGGCAGCACGGTCGGCGCGGTGGCCCGCCGCGTCGGGTACGCCGACGCCTTCGCGCTCAGCGCCGCGTTCAAGCGCGTACGCGGAGTGAGCCCGGCCGAGCACCGTGCGGCCACGGTCCCGCCCGGGGCCGGGGCCGGTACGGGGGAGCCCGGTGCGGGGGAGTCCGGCGCCGGGGAGCCCGTTGTCAGTGGTGCGCGGCATCCTTGAGGCATGTACCAGGAACGGCCTTCGCGGATCCCCGGGGCGGTGGTCTGGTCCCACGGCGCCGCGCCCGCCGGGACCGGGCTCGTGCTGCCGGACGGCTGCATGGACCTCCTGCTGTGGAACGGGGAGCTGGTCGTCGCCGGTCCCGACACCCGCGCCCATGAGTTCTCGCGCCGCCCCGAGCACCGCATCACGGGCCTGCGCCTGGCTCCGGGAGCGGGCCCGCGCGTCTTCGGGATCAGGGCGTTCGAGGTGCGGGACCAGCGGGTGCCGCTGGCCGGGATATGGCCCGCGCGCGAGGTGCGTGAGCTGACCGAGCGGATGCTGGCCGCCCCCGACCCGGGCGCGGCGCTGGAGTCCGTCGCCGGCCGGCGGCTGGCCGCCGCCGCGGAGGGCACGGCGCCCGGGGCACGCGCAGAGGGGGCCGAAGGCCCGCTCGCGGACGCGGTCGTCGAGCTGCTCAGGCGGGGGTACGGGGTGCGGGAGGTCGCCCGCGAAGTGGGACTCAGCGAGCGCCAGTTGCACCGCCGCTGCCTGGACGCGTTCGGTTACGGCGCGAAGACCCTGGCCCGTGTGCTGCGCATGCGCCGGGCGCTGAGCCTCGCCGACGGCGGCACGCCCCTGTCCGAGACCGCGTTCCGCGCCGGATACGCCGACCAGGCCCACCTCGCCCGCGAGGTCAGAGCGCTGGCGGGCACGTCCATGACGGGGCTCATACGCGCGTGACGCGTCCGGAGGGCCGTGCCGGGCTCGTACGGGTCGTTGAGGGGCGTTCGCGGCCGTTACGGGGCGGCGGGGCCGCCGGCCCGCGCGGCCCGGCTCACGACTCGTCGAGGCGGGCGAAGAGGTCCACCGAGTTGCCGTCCGGGTCGAGGACCACCGCGTAGCGCTGGCCCCAGAACGCGTCCCAGGGCTCCTTGTGGCCGGTGTAGCCCGCGGCGGTCAGCTCGGCGTAGTTCTTGTCCACGTCGGCGGGGCTGTCGCAGAGGAACGCGAGCCCGATGCGGCCGTTGCCGTCGCCCGGGTCCCATTCCGGCTCGAAGGAGCGGACGGTCGCCTCCGTGTCCCAGGCCATGCGCAGCCCGCCCGGCAGTTCCGCCTCGACGTGCGGCTCGCCGTCCGCGTCGGCAGGGATGTCGAGGCCGAGTCGCCGGTAGAAGGCGAGGGAGGCCGCCATGTCGGAGGTGACGATGCCGATGAGGTCGAATCGAGGTGTCATGCGAGCACCGTAGGCGGGCCCGTCTCCCGCCGTCTTGAACGAATCGGACGTCGGCCGCAGGTCCGCTCCTCTGGCCGCCGGGGCGCCGTTACGGTGGGCGCATGCCGGAGATCCTGACCGTCCTGACCACCATCGACAGCGAGGAGAAGGCGCGCGCGCTCGCCGCCGGGGCCATCGAGCGGCGGGTCGCGGCGTGCGCCCAAGTGGGCTCCGCCGTGCAGTCGTTCTACCGCTGGGAGGGTGCCGTTCAGTCCGACCCGGAGTGGCAGGTGCTCTTCAAGACGACGGCCGCGCGGTACGACGCGCTGGAGGCGTACCTCCGCGAGGCGCACGACTACGACGTGCCGGAGATCATCGCCACCCCGGTCGTCCGGGGCGGCGACGACTACCTGGCGTGGGTCGCGGAGGAGACGGCCTGAGCGGGCCTCCCCGGCCCGCCTAATTGGCACCCGCCTGAGAGGCCTAAGCGGCCCGCCCGGGCCTCCCCGGCAGGCTCAGCGCCGCCGGGGGAGCCCCGGGGCTCAGCCCTGCCCCGTCAGGTCCCGGACCGTCTTGCCCGCGGTCCAGGCGCCGTCCACGGCGATCTCCGCGCCGGAGACGTAGGACGCCGCGTCGGACAGCAGGTAGGCGACGGCGGAGGCGATCTCCTCCGGCTCGCCGACACGTCCCATGGCGGCGCCCGGGTAGTTGCCCTCGCCGCGCCGGATGCCGGTGACCTCGGTCATCGGGGTGTAGACCATCCCGGGGTGCACGCTGTTCACGCGGATCCCGGACGCGGACCACTCCACGGCGCCGATCTTCGACAGGCCCCGTACGCCCCACTTCGAGGCTCCGTACGCGCCGGTCATCGCGAGGGCGGTGAGCCCGGCGGCCGAGGAGATGTTGACGACGGAGCCGCCGCCCGCCCGGAGCATCAGCGGCTGGACCGTCTTCATGCCGATGAAGACGCCGACGAGGTTGATGTCGATCACCTTGCGGAAGTGCTCGACGGACTCCTCCTCCAGGGTGCCGCCGGTGGACACCCCCGCGTTGTTCACCAGGCCGTGGACCGCGCCGAACTCGGACACGGCGTGATCGAGCACCGTGCGCCAGTCGTCCTCGCTGGTGACGTCGTGGCGGACGAAGCGCGCAGCGTCGCCGAGCGCCTCCGCCGTCGCGCGTCCCTCGTCCTCCAGCACGTCGGTGAGGACGACGCGGCCGCCGCCTTCGACCACCGCCTTCGCCGCCGCGGCGCCGAGCCCGCGCGCTCCGCCCGTGACGACGACGACCTTGCCCTCGAGATCAGCAGCCATGGTGATGCTCGCCTCGCTTCTTCCTGATGTCCGTAACCCATGAAGATGGGGGATATGCCGGGGATGCATATTCCTAATAGGCATAACATCCTGCCCCTCGCGGTATTCCGCCGCCACCCCCTCCGGAGCCCCCGCGCCCGGCGCCACGGGGCGTGTGCCGGTTACGGTCGGCGTATGCACGGCACGTACGGCACACCCATCCCGGAGGCCGCTGACGGGCCGCCCGGACCCTGCTACACGCCTGCCGACACGGAGCGCTGGGTCCCCGAACCCGACAAGCGGCTCGGGCGCACCGCCTTCCAGCGCGACCGCGCCCGCGTCCTGCATTCGGCCGCGCTGCGCCGTCTCGCGGGCAAGACCCAGGTCGTCACGCCCGGGGCGCCGCTGGCGGACATCACGCCGCGCACCCGGCTGACGCACTCCCTGGAGTGCGCGCAGGTCGGCAGGGAGCTGGGGGCCGCGCTCGGCTGCGACCCCGACCTCGTCGAGGTCGCCTGCCTCGCGCACGACCTCGGCCATCCGCCCTTCGGGCACAACGGGGAACGCGCCCTGAGCGAGATCGCGGGGCCCGCGGGCGGCTTCGAGGGGAACGCCCAGTCCCTCCGGCTGCTCTCCCGGCTGGAGCCCAAGCGCTTCACCGGGGACGGCGGTGAACGGGAGAGCGTCGGCCTCAACCTGACCCGCGCGGCCCTGGACGCCGCCACGAAGTACCCCTGGCCGCGCGGCGGCTGCCCGGACGACCCGGACTCGCCGAAGTTCGGGGTGTACGAGGACGACCTGCCCGTCTTCCACTGGTTCCGCCAGGGCGCGCCCGACGGGCGGCGCTGCTTCGAGGCCCAGGTCATGGACTGGTCCGACGACGTGGCGTACTCGGTGCACGACGTCGAGGACGGCATGCAGGCGGGCCATCTCGACCCCGGCATGCTGCACGCGCGCCCCGAACGGCGCGACATCTTCGCGGTGGCCGCCGCCCGTTACGCGCCCGGCGCCCCCGAGGACGAGCTGGCCGAGGCCCTGGACCGGCTCCTCGCGCAGGACTGGTGGCCGCACGCGTACGACGGCACCGCGCTCGCGCAGGCCCGCCTCAAGGACGCCACCAGCCAGCTCATCGGACGCTTCTGCCTCGCCGCCGAGGGAGCCACCCGGGAGGCCTACGGGACGGGACGGCTGGCCCGTTACGCGGCCGAACTGGTCGTCCCGCGCGGAGTGCGGCTGGAGTGCGCCGTCCTCAAGGCGGTGGCGGACCGCTATGTGATGCAGCGGCCCGACCTGGAACGGCTCCGCGCCGAACAGCGCGTCGTCCTGGGCGAGCTGGCCCAGGCCCTGCTCGCCCGCGCGCCCGAGGGTCTCGACCCGCAGTACCGCGCGCTCCACGCGGAGGCCGACGGGGACGCCGCCCGGCTGCGCGTGGTGGTCGACCAGATCTCGTCCCTCACGGACACCTCCGCCCGCGCGCTCCACAGGGCCCTGACGGCATCACGCCGCTGACGGCATCAAGCGCTGACGGTGCCGGGGCGGCATCACGCTGCTGACTGTCTCACCGGGCGGGACCACCCCCGGAGAGCAGCGCCTCGCCCAGCGAAGTACGGGCGTGCAGAACGGCGTTCCCCTGCCGCAGGGAGTGCACCAGTCCCGCCTCGCGCAGGACGGCCGTATGGCGGCTCGCCGTGGACACGGCCAGCCGCAGCGCCTCGGCCACTCCGGTGGTCGTCATCGGACGGTCCAGCGTCTCCAGGAGGCGTGCCCGTGAGGCCCCGATGAGCTGGGCGAGGGGCTCGCCCTCCGTCCGTACGGGCGGCGCGCACCAGCCGGGACGCGGCCTCAGGGGATGCACCAGGACGGGCGGCAGGCTCTCGTCGACGAGAGCGACGGGCGTACGGACGCAGAAGAGCGACGGGACCAGGGTGAGTGCCCGTCCGTGCAGCGGCAGCCTGCGGCTGGTCGGATACGGGGCCTCCAGTACGCCGCCGCCCGTCGGGTCCGTACGGGCGTCGTTCTCCGCGTCCGTGACGGCGTCGTCGGGCTGCTGCCAGACGGGCTCCGTGGTGTAGCTGCCGAGCAGGCCCGCGGGGCCCGCGGAGAGGGCCGCGTCGGCGCGCCGGGCGCGGTCCTCGGCCGCGGCGTGCCGGATGGCGGGCAGATAGGGCTCGACCGCCGTCGCGTAGTAGCGCCGCAGGGCCTCACCCAGACGGCGCAGAGCCTCCGGATCGCCTTCCGCGAGCTGCCGGGCGCCGGGCGGGACCGGACCGGGCACGTGGGCGCAGAGCCGTGAAAGCTCGCTCCTCAGACGGCGTTTGGGCGTGCACAGCACCTGCTCGACGGAGTGCCGCAGCACGTCCGTCTCGCTGCCGTAGGGGCTGCCCTGTCCGGGGGTGAGGAAGTCCGGGAAGTACGAGGCGGCCGGGCACAGCCGCATCAGTGCCTCCGCCGTACGGGTGAGGCCGGCGCGCGCGAGTGCGCCGCGCGCCGCCGCGCGCCACGGGTCGAAGGCGAGCGGGGCGTCCCTGGTCTGGAGGATGTGCAAACTGAGCACGGTCTCCCAGAGGGGGTCAGGCCCGTCGGCCAGCCTGAGCCCGTTCAGCTCCTCGCTGCTGAACTCGATCCGCAGCATGCGCATCCGTCCCCTCCGGCCGTCCCCCGACCGCGCTCCCGGCCCGTGCCTCACGGCCGTGTCCCCCGACCGTAGGGAGATCCCGGACCGGACTGCTCAATTCCGTTTGCGTTCTCCACGAAACCGCCCCGAACCCTCCGCGCCGGCACGACGCTTATGGGGTGATGGCGGAGCCGTCCTCGGGGGAGACGGGGCTCCGCCATCATCCGGTTTCGCCCGTGACGGGGCTGTGGCATCCCGCCCGCGCCGTGCGCGCGGCCCGCGCCGTCCGGGCCCCCGCCGGGCCTCCGTGCGCCCTCTGACGGCCCGGACGGCACCCCCTGCCCCTTCCCGCCTTCCCGTCGATGCGGGACGCTCACGTGTGGACGAGGCGGCTCCGGCAGCCGCGCGGGAACCACGCGCGGGCCGCATGCGCCCAAGCGCACGGCAGGGAGTCAGGTGTTCAATGGCTTCAGCTCGCATCCGGGCGTCCGCGCGTCCGCACGTCCGTATGGCCGGACAGCACAGCCGTCAGCGAGGAGGCTTCAAGTGGTCGACGCACACCGGACGTTCGTCATCATCGGCGGGGGACTGGCAGGGGCGAAAGCCGCCGAGACCCTGCGCGCGGAAGGGTTCACCGGCCGCGTCATACTGATCGGCGACGAACGCGACCATCCCTATGAGCGGCCTCCGCTCTCCAAGGGGTACCTCACGGGTGCGGACGAGCGCGACAGTGTCTTCGTTCACGAGCCCGCCTGGTACGCGGGTGCCGACATCGAGCTGCATCTCGGCCAGCCCGCCGTGCAGCTCGACCGCGCGAACAAGTCCGTCCGTCTGGGTGACGGAACGCGCATCCACTACGACACCCTCCTGCTCGCCACGGGGGCCGAGCCGCGCCGGCTGGACATCCCCGGCACCGGCCTCGCGGGGGTGCACCATCTGCGGCGTCTCGCGCACGCCGACCGGCTGCGCGGGGTGCTCTCCGCGCTCGGACAGGAGAACGGCCATCTGGTCGTCGCCGGGGCGGGCTGGATCGGCCTGGAGGTCGCGGCGGCGGCCCGCTCGTACGGGGCCGAGGTCACCGTCGTGGAGCCCGAGCCGACCCCGCTGCACACGGTCGTCGGGCCCGAGCTGGGCGCCCTCTTCGCCGACCTGCACCGCGAGCACGGGGTGCGCTTCCACTTCGGCGCCAGGCTGACGTCCATCGAGGGCGAGGGCGGCATGGTGCGCGCGGTCCACACGGACGACGGGGACGAGCATCCGGCCCACGACGTGCTGGCCGCCATCGGGGCCAAGCCGCGCACCGCGCTCGCCGAGGCGGCGGACCTCACGCTCGCCGAGGGGCCCGGCGGAGGCATCGCCGTCGACGCCTCCCTGCGCACCTCGGACCCGGACATCTTCGCCGCCGGGGACGTGGCGGCCGTACAGCATCCCCTGCTCGGGCAGCGGCTCCGGGTCGAGCACTGGGCGAACGCGCTGAACAGCGGCCCGGCCGCCGCGAAGGCCATGCTCGGCAAGGAGGTCTCCTACGACCGGGTGCCGTACTTCTTCTCCGACCAGTACGACGTCGGCCTGGAGTACAGCGGATACGCGCCGCCCGGCTCGTACGACCAGGTGGTCTGCAGGGGCGACGTCAGCAAGCGCGAGTTCATCGCCTTCTGGCTGCGGGACAACCATGTGCTCGCCGGTCTGAACGTGAACGTGTGGGACGTCACCGGGCCCATCCAGGAGCTGATCCGTACGGGAGCGACCGTCGATCCGCATTCGCTGGCCGACCCGGGTGTGCCCCTGGAGTCCCTGGGTACCGCGTGATGCTCTGGGGACACCCGCGGGATAAATTGCCCATAGTGCTGCGAAACCGCATGGCGCGCTAACCCGCACGGCGAGCTAAGGACGAGTGAGCAATGGCGAAGCAGACGGTGGCCGAGCAGTTTGTCGACACGATCGCGCGGTCCGGGGTCAAGCGGCTCTACGGGGTGGTGGGCGACAGTCTCAACCCTGTCGTGGACGCCATCCGGCGCAACTCGGCCATCGACTGGGTCCAGGTCAGGCACGAGGAGGTCGCCGCCTTCGCCGCGGGCGCCGAGGCCCAGCTCACGGGCACGCTCGCGGCCTGCGCGGGCTCCTGCGGCCCCGGCAACCTCCACCTGATCAACGGGCTCTACGACGCGCACCGCTCCATGGCGCCGGTGATCGCCCTGGCCTCGCACATCCCCAGCAGCGAGATCGGGACGGGCTATTTCCAGGAGACCCATCCCGACCAGCTCTTCCGCGAGTGCAGTCACTACAGCGAGCTGATCTCCAGCGAGCACCAGATGCCGCGGGTGCTCCAGACGGCCATCCAGCACGCGATCGGACGGCAGGGCGTCAGCGTCCTCGCGCTCCCCGGCGACCTGGCCGCCCAGCCCGCGCCCGAGAGCCCGGAGGAGCACGCCCTGGTCACCGCGCGCCCCCGGGTACGCCCCGGTGACGCGGAGATCGACGCCTTGGCGCGCATGATCGACGACGCCGAGAAGGTGACCCTGTTCTGCGGCAGCGGCACGGCGGGAGCGCACGAGGAGGTCATGCAGTTCGCCGAGCGCGTGAAGTCCCCCGTGGGCCACGCGCTGCGCGGCAAGGAATGGATCCAGTACGACAACCCGTGCGACGTCGGCATGAGCGGTCTGCTCGGATACGGCGCGGCCTATGAGGCCACCCACGAGTGCGACCTGCTGATCCTGCTGGGCACCGACTTCCCGTACAACGCGTTCCTGCCGCAGAAGGACGTGCGGATCGTCCAGGTCGACGTCCGGCCCGAGAACCTGGGCCGGAGGTCCACGCTCGACCTGGCCGTCTGGGGCGACGTGCGCGAGACGCTGCGCTGCCTGACGCCGAAGGTGCGCGCCAAGACGAGCCGCAAGTTCCTCGACCGGATGCTCAAGAAGCACGCCGACACGCTGGAGGGCGTCGTCAGCGCGTACACCCGCAAGGTCGAGAAGCACACGCCCATCCACCCCGAGTTCGTCGCCTCCGTGCTGGACGAGGAGGCGGCGGACGACGCGATCTTCACGGTCGACACAGGCATGTGCAACGTGTGGGCGGCCCGCTACCTCACGCCCAATGGGCGCCGCCGCGTCATCGGCTCCTTCACCCACGGTTCCATGGCGAACGCGATGCCCCAGGCCATCGGCGCCCAGTTCATCGACCGGAACCGGCAGGTCATCTCGATGTCCGGGGACGGCGGCTTCACCATGCTGATGGGCGACTTCCTGACGCTCGTCCAGTACGACCTTCCCGTGAAGGTCGTGCTCTTCAACAACTCCTCGCTCGGGATGGTCGAGCTGGAGATGATGGTCGACGGCATGCCCTCCTACGGCACGACCAACCGCAACCCGGACTTCGCGGCGGTCGCCCAGGCGGCGGGCGCGTACGGGGTGCGGGTCGAGAAGCCCAAGCATGTGCGTGGCGCGCTGCGGGACGTGCTCAAGCACAAGGGGCCGGCCTTGATCGACATCGTCACCGACCCGAACGCGCTCTCCCTGCCGCCCAAGATCACCCGCGAGCAGATCAGCGGTTTCGCGCTCTCCGCGAGCAAGACCGTCCTCGACGGCGGGGTCGGCCGCATGGTGCAGATGGCCCGCTCGAACCTCCGGAACATCCCCCGGCCATGATCGTCGCGGGCCTCCCCGCGGGCCTCCCCGCGGGGAGGCCCGGGCGGGAGTGTCAGCGGGGCGCCGTAGACTCTTTCCGTGGCTGGCAGGATCAACGATGAAGACGTGAAGGCGGTCAGGGACGCGGTCCCGATCGACTCCGTCGTCTCCGAATACCTCCAGTTGCGGAACGCGGGCGGCGGCAATCTCAAGGGCCTCTGCCCTTTCCACGACGAGAAGTCCCCCTCCTTCCACGTCAGCCCGAGCAAGGGGTTCTACCACTGCTTCGGCTGCCAGGAGGGCGGGGACACCCTCGACTTCGTGATGAAGGTCGACCACCTGTCCTTCTCGGAGGCCGTCGAGCGCCTCGCGGCCCGCGCCGGGATCACCCTCCGGTACGAGCAGGGGGGATACGGGCGCGCGTCCCAGCAGGGCGAGCGCACCCGCCTCGTCGAGGCGCACAAGGTCGCCGCGGAGTTCTACGCCGAGCAGCTCGGCAGCCCCGAGGCCGAGATCGGCCGCCGTTTCCTCGCCGAGCGCGGCTTCGACCAGACGGCCGCCCAGCACTTCGGCATCGGGTACGCCCCTGCGGGCTGGGACCACCTGGTGCGGTTCCTGCGCGGGCGGGGCTTCAGCGACAAGGAGCTGACCCTCTCGGGGCTGGCCCAGGAGGCGCGGAACGGGCGCCCGATCGACCGCTTCCGGGGCCGCCTGCTGTGGCCGATCCGGGACATCACGGGCGACGTGGTCGGCTTCGGCGCCCGCAAGCTCCGCGAGGACGACCAGGGCCCGAAGTACCTGAACACGCCGGAGACGCCGATCTACAAGAAGTCCCAGGTGCTCTACGGGATCGACCTGGCCAAGCGCGAGATCGCCAAGGCCAACCGCGCGGTCGTCGTCGAGGGATACACCGACGTGATGGCCTGCCATCTCGCCGGGGTGACGACGGCCATCGCGACCTGCGGCACCGCCTTCGGCGGCGAGCACGTGAAGATCCTGCGCCGCGTCCTGATGGACAACTCGCAGTCGGAGGTCGTCTTCACCTTCGACGGCGACGCGGCCGGCCAGAAGGCCGCGCTGCGGGCCTTCGAGGACGACCAGAAGTTCGCCGCACGCACCTGGATCGCGATCACCCCCGGCGGCATGGACCCCTGCGACCTGCGGCTCGCGGAGGGCGACGAGGCGGTCGCCAAGGTCGTCGAGAGCCGCTCGCCGCTCTTCGAGTTCGCGATGCGCTCGATCGTCGACCGGCACAACCTGGACACGGCGGGCGGCCGTTCGGCCGCGCTGGAGGAGGCCGCCCCGGTCGTCGCCCAGATCAAGGACGGCTCGATCCAGCACGAGAGTGCCGTACGGCTCGCGGGGCTCCTCGGCATCGTGGACGAGCAGTTCGTGGTGCGGCGCGTGGCGCAGCTCGCGCGCTGGGCGCGCGAGCGCGGGCGCGAGGGCCCGCAGGGCTCCCGCCGGGCCGCGGCGCCGTCGGCGGGCGCGGGGGCGCCCGAGGGGCAGGCGCCGTCCCTCCCGCGCGGCCCGGCGCTCAACCTGCGCAGCCCGGCGCACCGCGTCGAGCGCGAGCTGCTCAAGCTCGCCCTCCAGCGCCCCGAGCTGGTCTCGCCCGCCTTCGACGCTTATGGGGCCGACGAGTTCACCGCCCCGCCCTACGCGGTGATCCGCCAGGCCATCGAGGCCGCGGGCGGCGCCGAGGGCGGCGACAAGGACAGCGGCTATCTGGCGCGCGTACGGGACGCGGCGCCGGACGACACGGTGCGCTCCCTGGTGACCGAGCTGACCGTGGAGCCGCTGCGCAGCCCGCGCAGCCGAGGGGTCGACGAGGCGTACGCGGGGGAGCAGTTGGTGGCCGTCCGTATCGCCGCGGTCAATGCCCGTATCGCCGATCTGGAGGGCGCCGCGCGCCGTCTGGAGGCCCGGCAGGACTACGAGGGCTCCGCGCCCGTACGGCAGCAGATCTGGACCCTCCAGCAGTACGGCACGGCCCTGCGCGAGCGAGGGGCCGCGGCCCTCTAGGGCGGGCCCGGCCGCCTGTGGGCGGATCCGGCGGATCTGCGGAGCCGAGGGGCGCGGGGTGCCGCGCCCCGGCGCGCGCGGTCCGCGATGGCCACCCCATCGTGTCGGATCATGCGCAGCCCGTCACGAGTTCGTGGAAAAACTGCCCGCACGACCCTCGTGGCGGGAGTGTGTCGTACTCCACACTGGTTTGCGGTGCCTGAGTCCTCGGAGCGGGGCGGTGCTGGCCAGGAGGGGCCGGAGTCCCCCGCGGATCCGAACAGTACGCATGGGATGGAGCGCGGCCCGGCCGCAGCCGTCCCCGTCTCGCACGCCGCCCCCGAACCGGCAGCGATCACACTGGAGGTCGCCCCCGTGCAGACCCAGACCCTGACAACCGCGGCCCCGGCCGCGCCTACGCTCCCCACGGTGCCGTCGTCCACCGTGCCGTCAGCACCATCCGCGCCGCCCGCCGGGCACCCCGAGAAGGTGCCGGACCAGGTACAGGAGACCGTTCCCGCGCAGCCGGGCCCGCCCGAGGCCGAGGTGGAGGCCCCGGAGGCCCCGCCCAAGCAGGAGCTGCCGGGCAGTGGTCCGTCCGCCGACCTGTTCCGTCAGTACCTGCGCGAGATCGGCCGTATCCCGCTGCTCTCGGCCGCCGAGGAGGTCGAGCTGGCCCGCAGGGTGGAGGCGGGGCTCTTCGCCGAGGAGAAGCTCACACGGACGCCCGAGCTGGACGGGCAGCTCGCGCTGGACCTCGACCAGCTCGTCGTGATGGGCCGGATGGCCAAGCGCCGCCTCATCGAGGCGAATCTGCGCCTCGTCGTCTCCGTCGCCAAGCGGTACGTGGGCCGGGGTCTGACCATGCTGGACCTCGTCCAGGAGGGCAACCTGGGACTGATCCGCGCGGTGGAGAAGTTCGACTACGCCCGCGGGTACAAGTTCTCGACGTACGCGACCTGGTGGATCCGCCAGGCCATGTCCCGGGCCCTGGCCGACCAGGCGCGGACGATCCGCGTGCCCGTGCACGTCGTCGAGCTGATCAACCGCGTGGTGCGTGTCCAGCGCAGGATGCTCCAGGAGCGTGGCTACGAGCCGACGCCCGAGGAGGTCGCCGTCCATCTCGACCTGCCCGAGGAGCGGGTGAGCGAGGTCCTGAGGCTCGCGCAGGAGCCCGTCTCGCTGCACGCCCCGGTGGGCGAGGAGGACGACGTCAATCTCGGCGACCTCATCGAGGACGGCGACGCGCCCTCGCCCGTCGAGTCGGCCGCGTTCCTGCTGCTGCGCGAGCACCTGGAGGCCGTGCTCTCCACGCTGGGGGAGCGGGAGCGCAAGGTGGTGCAGTTGAGGTACGGGCTGATAGACGGCCGTCCTCGCACGCTGGAGGAGATAGGCAGGCTCTTCGGGGTGACGCGTGAGCGCATCCGGCAGATCGAGTCCAAGACCCTCAACAAGCTGCGCGACCACGCCTTCGCGGACCAGCTCAGGGGCTATCTCGAATAGCGGTCCGGGCTTCTCGCCGCGCCGCCCGTCCCTTCCGGTTCTCTCCCGGAGCTTTCTCTCGAACAGTTCGCCCCGTGCCGGACTGACCTGTGCCCGTTGGGGGCAGAAGTGTCGTGCGGCCGGTGCGAGTTGCGCGGGATACGTCGCAGGCACTCTTGCCACGCCGTTCGATCGGTCCGCATAATCGCGGAAGCATTTCTCGGGCTCACCCCACAGGGCCCGGACACCTTGCGGTCAACTGCCGTTTCTCACGCGGTTCTTCCGTCGGGCGCCTCCGGTCGAGGGGTTGACATGAGCCCTTCAGAGTGCCCACCCCCCACGAGAGGAAGCCCGTTGAAGAACACGGTCACGTACCTCAAGAGAGCCGCTGCCGTCGGCGCCGTCACCCTCGCCGCGTTCAGCCTCAACCCCGCCAACTCCTGGGCGATGCCCACCGACGGACCCGGCGGCGACGGCGGGCCCCGCACCAAGATCGTCGGCGGTACCCCGGCCGAGCAGGGCGAATTCCCGTTCATGGTCCGGCTCTCCATGGGCTGCGGCGGCTCGCTGCTGGAGAAGGACGTCGTGCTGACGGCCGCCCACTGCGTCGACGGCAGCAGCGACAACCCCGACATCACCGCCATCGGCGGCGTCGTGGACCTGGAGTCCCCGGACGCCCAGGAAGTCAAGGCCACCAAGGTCATCCAGGCCCCCGGCTACGACGGCAACGGCAAGGACTGGGCCGTCATCAAGCTGGAGAAGGCCATCGACCAGCCCACCCTGCCGATAGCCGAGGACGACGCGTACAACAAGGGCGACTTCACCATCGCCGGCTGGGGCGCCGACAAGGAGGGCGGCGAGCAGCAGACCAAGCTCCTCAAGGCCCAGGTGCCGTTCGTGGACGACGCGACCTGCAAGGGCGCCTACTCCAACCTGATCGAGGGCGAGGAGATCTGCGCCGGCGAGCTGGAGGCCGGCGGCGTCGACTCCTGCCAGGGCGACTCCGGCGGCCCGATGTTCCGCAAGGACGACGCCGACAAGCTCGTCCAGGTCGGCATCGTGAGCTGGGGCGAGGGCTGCGCCCGTCCCGGCAAGCCGGGCGTCTACACCGAGGTGAGCAACTTCGCGGCCGACATCAAGAAGGCGGCCGGCGAACTGGGCTGACGCCCACCGTCCGCGGGACCCGGCGGGCCCGCGGCCGTCCAGTGAGTCTTCTCGCGCCGTACGTCCGTGGGGGAGCGCTTCCCCCACGGACGTACGGCGCACGCGCGTCACCGGGCCCGCAGGAGGCGTACGAGCCCCGCCGAGCCCGTACGGCCCCCGTCACGCCCGTACGAGCCCCGTCGTACGGGCCCCGCGGGCGTCAGGCGGCCCCGGAGCCGTCAGTCGACCTCCGCCACGGCCTCGGCGAACTGCGCCTTGTAGAGCCGCGCGTACGCCCCGTCCTGCGCGAGCAGCTCGGCGTGGGCGCCCTGTTCGACGATCGAGCCGTTCTCCATCACCAGGATCACGTCCGCGTCCCGGATGGTGGAGAGGCGGTGGGCGATCACGAAGCTGGTGCGCTCCGAGGCGAGGCGGGACATCGCCCGCTGGATCAGCACCTCCGTGCGGGTGTCCACCGAACTCGTCGCCTCGTCCAGCACCAGGATGACCGGGTCGGAGAGGAAGGCCCGGGCGATGGTGATGAGCTGCTTCTCGCCCGCGCTCACGCCCGTGCCGTCGCCGCCCTCGTCGTCCAGCACCGTGTCGTAGCCCTCGGGCAGCGTGCGGATGAAACGGTCCGCGTGCGCGGCCCGTGCCGCCTCCTCGACCTGTTCGCGGGTGGCGCCCTCCGTGCCGTAGGCGATGTTCTCCGCGATGGTGCCGCCGAACAGCCAGGTGTCCTGGAGCACCATGCCGATCCCGGAGCGCAGTTCCTCGCGCGACATGGCGGCGATGTCCGTGCCGTCCAGCAGGATGCGCCCGTCGCGGACCTCGTAGAACCGCAGCAGCAGATTGACCAGTGTCGTCTTGCCCGCGCCCGTAGGGCCGACGATCGCGACCGTCTGGCCCGGTTCGACCGAGAGGGACAGACCGTCGATGAGGGGCTTGTCCTCCTCGTAGCGGAAGGAGACGTCCTTCAGCTCCACACGGCCGCACAGTTCGGACGGGCGTTCCGCCGCGCTGCCCTCCGGGTCGGGCGACTGCTCCTCGGCGTCCAGCAGTTCGAAGACGCGCTCGGCGGAGGCGACACCGGACTGGATCATGTTCGCCATGGAGGCGACCTGGTTGAGGGGCTGGCTGAACTGGCGCGAGTACTGCACGAACGCCTGTACGTCGCCGATCGACAGCGCCCCGGACGCCACGCGCAGCCCGCCGACGACCGCGACCATCACGTAGTTCAGGTTGCTGACGAACATCATCGCGGGCTGCATGATCCCGCTGATGAACTGGGCCTTGAAGCCCGCCCTGTACAGCTCGTCGTTCTGCTCGCGGAACGCCTCCGCGGACTCGCGCTGCCGTCCGAAGACCTTCACCAGGCTGTGGCCGGTGTACATCTCCTCGATGTGCGCGTTCAGCTTGCCCGTGGACTGCCACTGCGCCACGAACTGCGGCTGCGCGCGCTTGCCCACGCGGGTGGCGACCACGACCGACAGCGGCACGGTGACCAGCGCCACCAGCGCCAGCAGCGGCGAGATCCAGAACATCATCACCAGGACGCCGACGATGGTCAGCAGCGAGTTGATGATCTGTCCCATGGACTGCTGGAGGGTCTGGCCGATGTTGTCGATGTCGTTGGTGACCCGGCTCAGCACCTCGCCGCGCGACTGCTTGTCGAGGTAGGAGAGCGGCAGCCGCGACAGCTTGGCCTCGACGTCCTGGCGCAGCCGGTACACGGTCCTGCTGATGACGCGGGCCGAGATACGGCCGGACGCGTACATCAGGGCACCCGCCACGAGATAGACCACGAGCACGCCCAGCAGGACGACCCCGACGGCCTCGAAGTCGATCCCGGCACCGGGCGTGAAGTCCATCCCGGAGAGCATGTCGGCGGCCCCGTCGTCCCCCGAGCGCCGCAGCCCTTCCAGCGCCTGCTCGCGGGTGATGCCGTCCGGCATGTTCTTGCCGATGAAGCCCGCGAAGATCAGGTCCGTGGCGTGGCCCAGGATCTTCGGTCCCAGCACGCTCATCGCGGTGCTCACGAGCACGAGCAGCACCATCGCCAGCAGCCAGACGCGCTCCGGACGGAACTGCCGCAGCAGCCTCTTGCCCGACCCTTTGAAGTCCAGGGACCGCCGCGGCGGCGCTCCCATTCCCGGCGCACTCACGCTCTGTCCATTTCGGTCGCTTCTCCGCCCGCGCGGCTGTGCGCGGGTATCGCCGCTGTCCGCGGCCCGGCGGCCGCACGTACGTCGCTCCGGGCCTCCTGCTCGGTGAGCTGGGAGAGCACGATCTCCCGGTACGTCTCGTTGTCCTCCATCAGTTCGTGATGGCGGCCCGCGCCCACCACGCGCCCCTCGTCCAGCACGAGGATCCGGTCGGCGTCCCGGATGGTCGCCACGCGCTGGGCCACGATGACGACCGTCGCCTCGGCCGTCTCGCGCGACAGCGCGGAACGCAGGGCCGCGTCCGTCGCGTAGTCCAGGGCGGAGAAGGAGTCGTCGAACAGGTAGATCTCGGGGCGGTGCACCAGGACGCGCGCGATGGCGAGCCGCTGCCGCTGCCCGCCCGACACATTGCTGCCGCCCTGCGAGATCGACGCCTCCAGGCCGCCCTCCATGCGCTCCACGAACTCCTTGGCCTGCGCGACCTCCAGGGCCTCCCACAGTTCCTCGTCGGTCGCGTCCGTACGGCCGTACCGCAGGTTGGAGGCGACCGTGCCGGAGAAGAGGTACGGCCGCTGCGGGACCAGGCCCACCGTCTCGGCCAGCAGTTCGGGGTCCAGCGTCCGGACGTCCTCGCCGTCGACGAGGACCTGTCCCTCCGTGGCGTCGAACAGCCGTGGCACCAGGCCGAGCAGCGTCGACTTGCCGCTGCCCGTCGAACCGATGACCGCCGTGGTCTCCCCGGGACGGGCCACCAGATCGACGTCCCTGAGGACGGGCGACTCGGCCCCCGGATAGCCGAATCCGGCGCCGCGCAGCTCCAGATGGCCGTGCCGGCGCAGCTCCCGTACGGGCGCCTTGGGCGGCACCACGCTGGAATCGGTGTCCAGGACCTCCTGGATGCGCTCCGCGCAGACCTCGGCGCGCGGGACCATCATGAACATGAACGTGGCCATCATCACGGACGTCACGATCTGCATCAGGTACGCCAGGAACGCCGTCAGGGCGCCGATCTGCATGTCCCCGCTGTTGATGCGGTGCGCGCCGAACCAGACGACCGCGATGCTCGAACCGTTCACCACGGTCATGACGATGGGGAACATCAGCGCCATGAGCTGACCGACCCGCAACTGGACGTCGGTCAGGTCCGCGTTGGCGCGGTGGAACCGCCGCCGCTCGTAGTCGTCCTTGACGAAGGCACGGATCACGCGGACGCCGGTGATCTGCTCCCTCAGGACCCGGTTCACGTTGTCCAGCCGTTCCTGCATGGCGCGGAAGAGCGGCCGCATCCGGCGGACGAGAAGGGTCACCGCTATGCCCAGTACGGGGACCACGGCGAGCAGCACCGAGGAGAGCGGCACGTCCTGCCCCAGGGCGAGCACGATGCCGCCGACGCACATGATGGGCGCCGACACCATCAGGGTGAACGACATCAGCGTCACCATCTGCACCTGCTGCACGTCGTTCGTGGTGCGGGTGATGAGCGAGGGGGCGCCGAACTGGCCGACCTCGCGCGCCGAGAAGGACTGCACACGGTCGAACACGTCGGCCCGGATGTCACGCCCGAGGGCGGCGGCCGTACGTGCCCCCAGGAACACGGCGGCGATGTTGCAGACCACCTGCACCACCGAGACCGCGAGCATCAGTCCGCCGAACCGCAGGATGTAACCGGTGTCCCCCTTCACGACACCGTTGTCGATGATGTCGGCGTTGAGGGTCGGCAGATAGAGCGTGGCGGACGTCTGGATCAGTTGCAGCAGGACGAGCATCGCGATCGGCCGCCGGTGCGGGCGGAGCCGGGCACGGAGAACGCGTATCAGCACACGGAGTTCCTCAGCAGGTGGCGTGAAAGGGAACGGAAGATCAGGAAAGCCGCCCCCATTTTCGAGTACCGTCCGCGCACGGTCCGCCAAGCTCCGGCAAAGTGGCCCCTGATCGCTGGGAGCTGAACCTCCCACCGTGCACGCTGGAGTGGTCTAGCACTTCCGTGCTCCGCCCTTCCAATGATTTCCCTGGCAGGCGGCGGGGATTCACGGAACACAGGCACGCCGGACGTACGAGCGACCCCCGTGCGGGGCCGTCCGTACGGGGCCGCCTGTGCGGGGCCGTCCGTACAGGGCCGCCCGCGCCGGAGGGAACCGTCAGACGGGGAGGGCCCCGGACTGTCAGACGGAGAAGGCTCCGGGGTACGTCTGCTCGCGCACGGTCACGTACTGCTGTCGCACTGCCTGTCCCATCGCCATCTCCTCACCGGCCTCGAACACCTGGCAGGACGCGGCGGGCCACTGCGGGGGTTGCCCGCCGCCCGCGAGCACCCACGCGGCCTGGCGCGCGGCGCCGATCGCGGCGTAGTCGGCGGGCTCGGGCACCACGACCTGGGCGCCCAGCAGGCCCGGGGCCGCCGCGCGGACGGACGCGAGACCGGCCGCCTGGCCCAGCAGGAACACGCGCCGCACCTGGACGCCCCGGCCGCGCAGCACGTCCAGCGCGTCCGCGAGACCGCACAGCATGCCCTCCACGGCCGCCCGCGCGAGGAAGTCGGGCTTCATGCTCTCCCGGCGCAGCCCGTGCAGCGAACCGGCGGTGTGGGGGAGCTGCGGGGTCTGCTCGCCCTCCAGATAGGGCAGCAGGACCAGACCGGACGCGCCCGGCGTGGAGCGCGCCGCCATCTCGTCCAGGCCCTCCAGGTCGGTGCTCAGCAGCTCCGCCGTGCCGCGCAGGGCACGCGTCGCGTTGAGGGTCCGCACGACGGGCAGGTGCATGCCCGTGGCGTCGGCGTACGAGGTGATCGTGCCCGTCGGGTCGGACAGCGCCTCGTGGTGGACGGCGCAGACGGAGCCCGTCGCGCCCAGCGAGATCACGGCGTCGCCGATGCCGACCCCGAGGCCGAAGGCCGCCGCCATGGTCTGGCCCGTACCGGCGGAGATCAGCAGCCCCTCGGGCGTCTGGCCCGCCGGCTCGGCCGGGCCGATCACCTCGGGGAGCCCCACCTGGTGCCCGAGGGCCAGCTCGACCAGGTCGGGACGGTAGGACTCGGTGGCCGCCGACCAGTAGCCGGTGCCCGAGGCGTCGCCCCGGTCGGTGACGCGCCGCGCGGGACGGCCGAGGAGCTGCCACACCAGCCAGTCGTGCGGCTGCATCACCTCGGCGGCCCGGCTCGCCGCCTCCGGCTGCTCACGGGCGAGCCAGCGCAGCTTGGAGACGGGGTGCGCGGCCTGCGGGACGGTGCCCACGGCCTGCGCCCACGCCTCGCGCCCGCCGAGCGCGTCCACCAGGTCGGCGGCCGAGGTCTGCACCCGCTGGTCGTTGCCGACCAGTGCGGGGCCCACCGGCACGCCCCCGCCGTCCAGCGCGATGAGCCCCTGCTGCTGTCCCGAGACCCCGATGGCCTGGACGTCGGCGAGCTGGCCGGTGCTGGCCGCCTTGCCGAGCGAGATCAGCCACGACTGCGGGTCGTCGCGCTCGCCGGGGTGCTCGGCGTGGCCGTGCTTGACGACGGCGCCCGACTCCGTGTCGCAGACGACGATGCTTGTGTACTCGGCTGAGCTGTCCAGCCCCGCGACTATCCCCATGGACGGGAATGATGCCTTATGGGCGGCCGTCCGGTGCCAGGACCCCGGGGAGGGGCGGGGCGCACGCCCGCGTAGGGCCCGGTGCGCGAGGGGCTCACGCGTTCTAGCGTGGAGCGGTCAGGACGTGTGAACTGGCACGACGAGAGCGAGTCGGACGACGAGGGAAGAGGTTTCCGTTGCGCATATCCGATCTCGACGGTGCCGGTGCCGGGACGGCCGGCGCGTCCGCCGACGGCCGTCCCGCCAACCCGCTGCTGCGGTGCTCCCTGGAGGACCTGCGCAAGCGCACCAGCATGAAGTGGCGGGCCTACCCGCCCGACGTGCTGCCCCTGTGGGTGGCGGAAATGGACGTGCCCGTCGCCGAGCCGGTCGCCGACGCGGTGCGCGAGGCCCTGGCACTGGGCGACACCGGATATCCGGCGGGCACGGTCTACGCGGACGCCCTGGACGACTTCGCCGCCCGGCGCTGGGGATGGCGGATCCCCGCGGACCGTACGGCGATCGTGCCGGACGTGATGCTCGGCATCGTCGAGGTGCTCAGGCTGGTGACGGACCCGGGCGACGCGGTCGTCGTCAACTCGCCCGTCTACACGCCGTTCTACCAGTTCGTCTCCCATATGGACCGACGGGTGATCGAGGCGCCCCTGACGGCGGAGGGACGGCTGGACCACGCCACCCTGGACACCGCCTTCGCCCAGGCCACGTCGTCCGGGCGCCGTGCGGCCTTCCTGCTGTGCAGCCCCCACAACCCCACGGGAACGGTCCATACGGCCGAGGAACTGGCCGGTGCGGCCGCCCTGGCGAACGCGCACGGGGTACGGGTGGTCGCCGACGAGATCCACGCCCCCGTGGTGCTGCCGGGCGCGACCCATGTGCCGTTCCTCACCGTGCCCGGCGCGGAGCGGGCCTTCTCCCTGCTGTCCGCCTCCAAGGCGTGGAACCTGGCGGGCCTCAAGGCGGCCCTCGCCGTCGCGGGGCCCGAAGCGGCCGTGGACCTCGCGACGATGCCCGAGGAGGTCAGCCACGGCCCCAGCCACGTCGGCATCCTGGCCCACGCCGCCGCGCTGCGGCACGCGACCGGATGGCTCGACAGCCTGCTCGACGGCCTCGACGAGAACAGGCGGCTGCTCTCCCGGCTGCTGGAGGAACACCTGCCGGAGGTCCGCTACAGGCCGCAGGAGGGCACGATCCTCTCCTGGCTCGACTGCCGTGCCCTGGGCCTCGGCGACGACCCCGCGGCGGTCTTCCTGGAGCGCGGACGGGTGGCCCTGAACTCCGGACCGTCGTTCGGCACGGGCGGCGCGGGACACGTACGGCTGAATCTCGCGGCGTCCCCCGAGGTGCTGGAGGAGGCCGTGCGCCGGATGGCGTCGGCGGCCTGAGCCCCGCCCGGATGTCACATCAGGGGCCCTGCGCGCCCTCCCCACGACGAGAGGCCCGGCACCACGCGACGGTGCCGGGCCCCTCTTCTGCCATGCCGTATTTCCGTGCTGCCGTACCGGCGGTCGTGCCGGGACGGGTCAGGGCGGGTCAGCCGTGCGGACGCCGCTCAGCGGGTCAGCAGCGCTTGGACGAGACCGCCTGGTACGCCTGGGGCGAGCCCGAGGGACGCAGGGAGCCGGACGCCGAGGTGCAGTCGTCGACCGTCGCCGTGCCGACGGACCAGAACTCCTGCTGGGTCGTGGCCTTCCAGTCGCCCTTCCCGTGGGTCGTGTCGTCGGCGTAGTTGTAGACACCGAGCGAGACGTCGTACGGCTTCGCGTTGGTGTGGAAGCTGTCCCACACCCACAGGTAGCCGTAGTTCTCCTTGCACTTCTTCGAGTAGAACTGCTTCACGGACGCGATGGTCGTGCCGTTCCGCTTGATCAGCCCCTTCTGTCCGATCTCGACGGCGTCGTCGCAGACGCCCGCCGCCTTGGCCTTCGTGCTGACCGGGTTGCCCTCGGGCGAGGGCGCCGCCGACCTCTTGGTCTTCTCGGGCGCCGGGGCCGAGGGACCGCTCCCGGCGTAGGCCGCGCCGGCGGGCAGCAGGATCAGCGCGCCGGTCACGGCGGCGAGCGCACTCTTCGACAGTCGCGTGGAACGCATAAGGTTTTCCCCCACTTTCATGATGAATCTCAACGAGTCCTGATGAAAGGTCTATACGAGGTATGTGGTCGTTGCCCCGTATACCCAGTGAGACACGTGGGGGTGGCGCGGGGTTGTACGTCCGCTCCGGAGGAATCCGTCAACTGCCGTCCGGCGCACGGCTGATCGCCCTACGCGGCTTGCCGCAGATCGTCGAGCACCAGCTCACGTACGTCCTTCGGAGCGATGCCGAGCCGGTCGAACACGGCCCGGGTGATGCGGTCGTCGGAGCGCAGCAGCGCGAGCGTGAGGTGCTCCGGGCCGATCCGGCGGTCGTTGCGCGCGACGGCCTCGCGCAGCGTCAGCTCCAGCGCCTTCTTGGCCCGCGGCGAGAAGGGGATGTGCCCCTTGACGGCCCCCGCGCCGGTATCGTCCTCGCCGTCCCGGGAGCGGCGCCCGAAGACACCACGTGGACGGCGCCCCGGCTCGGGGTCGTCCAGGGGCCCGTGCAGTGCGCCGGGACCGAAATTCTCCTCCGCCTTGCGCGAGACCTCGTCCAGGTCGATCCCGAACGCCCGCAGGGCCTCCGCGTCCTCGGGGCCCAGCGCCCCGCTCCTGGCCGACACCACGCCCGCGACCGCGCCCCGGCACGAGGTGGCGGTGACCCCGAGCCGCGCGAGCGTGGCCACGCCCGGCTGCTCCGGGCGGCGGAGGGACGCCAGCAGCAGGTGCTCGGTGCCGATCCAGCCGTGCCGCAGATCTCGTGCCTCCTCCTGCGCGCGGCGGACGGTGTCCCGCGCCTCCTTGGTGAACCGCTCGAACATGGGCACCTACCTCCCTGTGCGCTTCGCGTGCTTCTTGTGCACGGCCTGCCTGCTCACTCCGAGTGCCGCGCCGATCTCGTCCCAGGACCAGCCCTGGCCCCGCGCGCTGTCCACCTGGAGCGCCTCCAGGTGCTCCGCCAGCCGCCGCAGGGCGGCCACTGCCTTGAGCCCCACCTGGGGATCACTGTTCAGCGCGGCCTCGGCCGTATCCACGGTTTCCTGTGCACCTGGTTCGACCATGTCTGTCAACCTAAGATGACAACGTTCGGATGTCAACCCTGGTTGACGAGACTTCCCCGAAAACGCGACTGGGGGCCGCCACCGGTCGGTGGCGGCCCCCAGGGGCGCATTCATGCTGCTCAGAACGTTTCTGCAGGACTGAGCAGTGGTGGGGCGGGTGGGACTCGAACCCACGGCCGACGGATTATGAGTCCGCTGCTCTAACCGGCTGAGCTACCGCCCCGAAACGGCGCACCGCGCACATCTGTGCGCGCCGTCTGCCGCAGCATAGCTGCTCATACGATCTGCCGCCCGTGCCGGGGGAGATCTACGCAGGTGAGGACCCCGATCAAGGGGTGATCGGTTCCCGCTCGGGCCCAACTTCCTTGCGGGGAGAGGAAGAACAGGAAAAAGGGCCCCTCGGAGGGGCCCTTTTGGGTGGTGCTCCCGCGACTGGATTCGAACCAGTAACCTGCCGGTTAACAGCCGGCTGCTCTGCCGATTGAGCTACACGGGACCGATCCGCCCGGACCCGCGCCCCGTCTCCGGGGGCGTTCCCTTGCGGCGAGGAATACATTAGCGCATGCCAGGGGGTGCTCCGAAATCGGTATTGCCGCCGCCACGGCGACTGCCACGGCGACGCACCCCGGGAGCCGAGAGAAGGGGTTGGCCATGCGGTACCGGCTCACGTTCGTGACAGGACTGGCCGTCGGGTATGTGCTGGGCACGCGAGCGGGGCGTGAGCGCTACGAGCAGCTCCGGAAGGGGGCGCGGAGGATCGCCGAGAACCCGGCCGTCCGCAACGTGGGCGAGGCCGCCGCGCTGACCGGCAGGAGGGCCGCCGCGAAGACGGCGGGCACGGTGGGCGAGAAGGTGGGCCACCGGCTGCCCGGCGCGGTGACCGACAGGTTCAGCTCGTCCGGCGGGCGGCGCACCGCACCCGCGAGGGGCCCGGCTGACGACGACTGGGGCCCCAGTAACACCTGACGGGTCGGAGCGCCGGGGCCTCGGCGTCCGGGGCAGGGTGTCCGGGACAGGGCTTCCGGGTCCGGCTAGGCCTTCGGCAGGCGGGCCCGGAAGCCCTCGTCCTTGCTCGTGCCCTTCTTGCCCCCGCTGAAGAGGTCCAGCAGGGGCGCGAGCAGGTCGCCGTACGACTTGAGGCGGGGCGGCAGGTCGGTGGTGAGGAAGACGAGGTCGTCGGCGGAGTTCGCCGCGTCCAGCTCTTCCCAGGTCACCGGGGTCGAGACGGTGGGGCGCTCCTTCGCGCGCAGGGTGTAGGGCGCCGCCGTCGTCTTCGCGGCCGAGTTCTGCGACCAGTCCACGAAGACCTTGCCGCCGCGCAGGTCCTTGGCCATCTTGCTGACCGCCAGGTCGGGCAGGCCGTCCTCCGCCTCGCGGGCCAGCTTCTTGGCGTACGCCGACACCTCCAGCGCGTCTCTGCGCTCGATGGGTGCGAGCAGATGGAGCCCCTTGGAGCCCGAGGTCTTGGGCAGCAGGGTCACGCCGTCCTCGGCGGTGCGGTCGCGCAGCCAGGTGGCGACCGTGCGGCAGTCCAGGATGTCGGCGCCCTCACCGGGGTCGAGGTCGAAGACGAGGCGGTCCGCCAGTCCCTGGTGGTCCACCTGCCACTGCGGGGTGTGCAGCTCCAGGGCCGCCAGATTGGCCGCCCAGACAAGGGAGGCTTTGTCCTGGAGGAAGACCTGGTGCATGGGCGTCTTGCTGGCGACGGTGATCTCGTGCACGGTCACCCACTCGGGCGTGCCGCGCGGGACGTGCTTGGTGAAGAACTTCTGGCCTTCCACGCCGTCCGGGTAGCGGAGGAAGGACAGGGGGCGTCCTTCGAGGTGGGGCAGGACGGTCTCCGCGATCGACGCGTAGTAGTGGATCGCCTCACCCTTGGTGAACCCCGTCGACGGATAGAGCACCTTGTCGAGGTTGCTGAGGGAGAGACGGTGGCCCTCGATCTCCGTGTGCGGCATACCCTGAGAGTCCCATAGAAGGGACAAAGTATGCGTTCCATCTGGAAAGGGTCCATTTCCTTCGGGCTGGTCTCGATCCCGATCAAGGTGGTCTCCGCCACTGAGAACCACAGCGTCTCCTTCCACCAGGTGCATACCGCCGACGGCGGCCGGGT
This sequence comes from Streptomyces albiaxialis, assembly GCF_039530985.1. Classification (NCBI taxonomy): domain Bacteria; kingdom Bacillati; phylum Actinomycetota; class Actinomycetes; order Kitasatosporales; family Streptomycetaceae; genus Streptomyces; species Streptomyces albiaxialis. Next base: position 442,732 of record NZ_BAAAPE010000013.1, on the reverse strand, counting down.
CCGATACCGGAAGGTGTGCGAGCTGGACGGGGAGGAAGTCCCGCGCGAGGAGATCGGCAGGGGCTTCGAGACGGGCGACGGTACGACCGTACTGCTGTCGGACGCCGATATGGCAGCCCTGCCGCTGCCGACGGCGAAGACCGTGGAGATCCTCGGGTTCGTCCCGGAGGAGGACATCGACCCGATCCAGCTCGACCGCTCGTACTACCTGGCGGCCGACGGGAAGAGCGCGGACAAGCCGTACGTCCTGCTGCGCGAGGCGCTCACCCGGTCGGGCAAGGTGGCCGTCGCCAAGCTGGCCATGCGCGGCAGGGAGAGCCTGGGGATGCTCCGGGTGTACGAGGACACGCTGGCGCTGCACACGATGCTCTGGCCGGACGAGATCCGCTCGGTGAGCGGGGTCGCCCCCGAGGAACGTGTGACCGTACGGGACGCCGAGCTGGACCTCGCGGACACCCTGATGGAGACGCTGGGGGAGCTGGACTGGAACGAGCTGCACGACGAGTACCGGGCGGCCGTGGAGGAACTGGTCGCCGAGAAGGCCGCAGGCAAGGAGCCCAGCGCGTCCAGGGAGGGCACCGGGGCAGGGGAGGGGTCCGGCAAGCTCGTCGACCTCATGGCCGTCCTGGAGAAGAGCGTCAAGGAAGCGAAGGGGACCCGCGAGGAGGGCGAGGCGACGGTCCACGAGCTGTCGACCAGACGCTCCGCGAAGAAGACGGCAGGGAGCAAGAAGACCGCGTCGTCAGGGAAGAAGGCGGCCTCGGGGGGCGGTAAGGCGGCTTCCGGCAAGAAGACGGCCGCGAAGAAGTCCGCGTCGTCCTCGAAGTCCGCCTCGTCCAAGAAGACGGCGGCGAAGAAGACGGCCTCCTCCGGGGCAGCGGCCACCAAGAAGACCGCGGCCAAGAAGACGTCCTCCAAGAAGACGGCCGCGAAGAAGAGCACCGGCAGCACGCGGACGAAGAAGACCGCCTGAGGGGGGCGGGCGGGGACCGTGGCGCCGGGCTCCGGTCAGCCGTTCGCGGCCCCGGAGTCCGTCCCCGGGCGGCGGCCCTCCGGGAGGAAGAGGACCGAGTTCACGTAGCGGCGATGGGGCGCGAGGGAGCGCCGGAGCAGGCCGTGCTCCGCCACGTGCGCCGTCCGCTGCTGGTGCGCCTCCAGGTCGAAGTCGTTCAGGGGCAGCCAGTCGTGGGCGGGCAGCACCCAGCCCGTGTAGCCCAGCGAGGAGAGCAGCGACAGCACCGGCGCGAGCGGCTGGATGCGCAGCTCCAGTTCGATGAAGAGCGCCGGCTGTTCACGCTTGACGGTGGTCTCCGCGCCGTGCAGGACCGCGAGTTCGCTGCCGTCTACGTCGATCTTCAGCAGGGTCACGTCCGTGAGACCCAGCTCGTCCAGGGGCAGGCACGGCACGTCGAGCGCCGTGTCGTGGACCTCGCGCCGTACGAGCGAGGAGACGCCCCGGTCGCCCCGGCCGTCCGGGGGCAGCCACAGGGTGGCGCGGCCCGAACGGTCGCTCGCGGCGGCCTGGAGGACCTCCGCGTTCGGCGGCGCGGCGGCACGCAGGTGACGGACCAGATGGGGGACGGGCTCGATGGTGACCACGCGGTCGGCCCGCCGGGCGAGACGGCGCGTCCACGGCCCGTACCAGCCGCCGATGTCGACGGCCGTGCCCCCGCGCGGGCAGAAGTCCGCGAGGCGGCGCAGTTCGGGCTCGAAGCGCGGATAGAGCAGGTCCGTCGCACGGGTCAGCAGGGCCCCGGGGAGATGCGGGCCGAGTCGGGAAGCGAGGGTCATGAGGGGTGGTCCTCCGGGGCGTCCGGTGCGTCGGGCCCGTCGACGCGCTTGAGGAACTGGGCGTGCTCCTCGTCCCCGACCGGCTCGCCGGAGGACGGGAGGAGCTGCGGGATCCCGTCCACGATGGGGTAGCGGCGGCGCAGGCGGGGGTTGTAGAGCGCCTCTTCGGGCTGGAGCAGGGTGAGCGGGCCCTTGTCGAGGGGACAGGCAAGGATCTTGAGGAGGGGATCGTCAGCGGACATGCGGGGCATGGTCAGTGCCTTTCTCGGGCTGGACTGGTGGCAGGGTCGCGGAGAGCGGGCGGCCGGCGGGCGGGAGAGCCGGAGGTTCGTGCGGCGCGGCCTTCTCGGGGCGCTTCGGCTCCTCGCCGGGGGCGGTGGCCCCGGCCTTCCCCTCCCGGGCGCTCTGCCGCTGTTTCCCGGCCTTGAGAGGGTCGTGCGGGTCCTCGGGGCCCGGATCCGGCCCCGGCGGGTCGGGCTCATCCCCCGAACCGGAGTCGGATTCGGGCCCGGAGTCGGATTCGGGCGCGGGCCCTGAACCGGAGTCGGACTCGGGCTCGGACTCGGACTCGGACTCGGACTCAGGCTCGGGCCCGGATGCTGACGCGGGTGCTTCGTGAGCCCCCGTGGCACCTTCGCCGCCGACGCCGCTGTCCCGGCCGCTGTCCTCACCCTCGGCCATCGCCCGTTCCGCCGCCGGAAGTTCGGGCTTCGGTACGTCCTGTGGCCCGCCCTCCCCGTTCGGCGCCGCCTCCGGCTCGTGGCGGGGCAGGGTCACCAGGACGGAGATCGCGAGCGCCGCGCCGCCGAGCCGCAGGCCGAGCCGGAGGGGCTCGGAGGGGAGCGGTTCGTCGAAGGCGACGGTGCCGCTGATCGTGGCGTAGAGGAAGTTGACGGTGGTGCACACCGGGACGATCAGGGAGGCGCGGCAGCGCTGGAGCGCCGTCTGCGACAGGACGAGACCCGTCGAACCGGTGAACAGAAGGATGTACGGATACGGAGAGGTCAGCAGGGCCCGGACGGTGCCGCCGATGTCGGCGAAGTCCAGCAGTCCGGCCACGCCCTTGATGGCGAGAGAGCTGACCCCGTAGAGGAACCCGACGGCGACGCCGTACGGGACGCCCGCTGTCGGCAGACGGTGCCGCCTTTTGGAACGGCGCTCGGCGGAAAGGAACAGCCCTACGCCCAGGGCGAGCGAGGGCAGGCAGATCATGAGCAGGACGGGTACGGGCGCGATCCTGCTGATCGTCTCCTTGCTGTTGTGCAGGGAGAACACGATCATCACCAGGGCACCCAGGATCGCCGCCATGCCCTGTCGTTCCCGGCCGCTCGCCCGCTCGCCCAGGAAGAACGTCGACAGGAGGAGCAGCATCACCAGGCCGGTGACGAAGAGTCCCTGCGCGGCGACCAGAGGGAGCGTCCGGTAGACCGCGAGCTGCGCGGCGAACCCCAGCAGCAGGGAACCGGCGCCGACGATCCACAGGGGGCTGCGCAGCAGGTGCAGCACCAGCCGCGCGGGACGTCCCGCGGACAGGGGCGGCAGGGAGGACAGCGCCCGCTTCTCGATGACGAAGCCCGCGCTGAAGAGCAGATTGGCGACCAGGGCCGCCGCGACGCCCCACAGCATCAGGAGGCGCCCTCCGCGGGGGCCGGTCGGCGTACGGCTCTCGCATGGACGAGCAGGATGGAGGCCAGGGAGGGCGTGTGGCACGCGGCCCTGTCCAACGGCCGGAAGGGACGGGGCACGTCGTGGTACGGGGCGCCGGTGATACGGACGACCTCGAACCCGGCGGCAGGGAGCATCGAGCGCAGCGCCCGCGCCGTGAACAGCCGCAGGTGGCCGACCACCTGGGAGCCGGGACGGCCGTGGATGCCGCGCAGGGACACCTCGGAGAAGACGGGCTGCGTGCCGAACAGGAGCAGCGCCCTGTTGTACCAGGCGGCCAGGTTCGGCGTGGACAGCAGCAGATGGCCGCCGGGGCGGAGCACGCGGTGCAGTTCGTCCAGTGCCGCGTCCGGGTCCACCAGGTGCTCGATCACCTCGGAGAAGAGGACCGCGTCGGCCGAGCCCGTACGGAACGGCAGCCCCGGCTCGGACAGTTCGCCACGCACCGCCGTCAGATGGTCGGAGGCGCGCCGCAGCGCGTCCTGGGACCAGTCGACGCCCACGATGCGGTGACGGTGGAGCGTACGGGACGCGGTGGCCGCCGCCGTGCCGTCGCCGCAGCCGATGTCCAGGATGGTGCCGGGCGTGCTGCCCAGGGCCCGCGCGAGGATCGCCGCCTGGCGGCGCGACCTGTCGGGCCCCGAGGCGACGGGCGTCTGCGGGTCCTCGTAGAGCTGCTGGAGGCTGCTGGGGCGGGCTCCGGCGTCCGCACCGGCGCCGGTCCCGGTTCCGGCATCGGTCGGGGTCCCGGCCTGGGACGAGTCGTTCGTCGCCGTTCCGGTCATCGGCCCTCTCCCTCCTGGTCTTCCGGTATGTACGCCGTGGAGTCCAGGGCGCGCGCGAAGAGCGCCCCCAGACGGTTGCCCGCGGCGTCGTCGAGGCGGGCGTGCGACCAGCGCAGCGCGAGCTGCAGCCGCCCGCCCGTGGAGACCGTGGTCACCGACAGGCCGCGCGGCATCCGCCCGGGGGCGGAGAACCAGACGGCCTCGGCGCGGCCCGCGTCCCCGAAGTCGAGGGGGTAGGGGATGCGTCCGATGTTGGACAGCAGCGTGCTGGAGGCCCAGGGCCCCGCGGCGTTGCGGAGGGTGCGGATGCCCGCCGCGCGGAGCCCGATGGGCAGCACCGGCGCCGTCAGCAGGTCGCCGCTGAAGCCGAGCTGGGGCCTGTCGGCCGCCTTGAGGGCACGCGTACGGGCCGAGGTCACGCGGAGCATGCGCGTGATGGCCGCGCGGTCCGGTGCGCCGGGCGCGGTCAGCGTGTCGTGCAGCTCGCGCTCCTCCGCGCCGAACGTGACCTCCACCAGGCGCGTCCCGTTCCCGATGGGCATCTCCATGGTGCGCGGACGGTCGTCGACGGGCATGGTGATGCGGACCGGCCGCTGGGGCTGCTCGTGCAGCCGGTTCCAGCGGGCGACCATGATCCAAGTGGCGACCAGGAGCTGGTCGTTGACCGTGTACGCGCTCGGCTTCCCGGGCTCGCGCGGCGGCCGTGCGGGGACCGGCAGGTCAGCGATGAGCATGCCGTTGCCCGGCGCTCCCGGGTGCAGCGTGTCAGCGGCGACCCGCGCGGGGCGCGTCCAGTGGGACGTCGACGGCTCGGGATCCGCGTGCCCGCCCTCCGTGCCGTCGGCGCGGGCGGGCTTCCGTACGGGCGGCGGCGCGGGCGAGTTGTCCGCGCCGCCGTACAGTTCGGCCGCCGTGGCGACCACGCGCAGACAGGCGGGCCCGTCGAGCGCCGTGTGGTTGATGGTGACCAGCAGCACCCACCGGCCGTCGTGCTCGATGACCTCCGCGCGGAACGGCGGTGAGGCGTCCAGGGACGGGCAGTCCGCGATGGCGCGCCGCCGCGCCTCCTCCAGGGTGCCGCCCGGATACGAGACGGGGTCGCGGTCCGGCTCGCTGGTGAGCACCCACTCGTACCGGGCGCGCCACCAGCGGGTGGGCGCCTCGCGCATCAGGATGCGCGGATGGCGCCGCATCGCCTCGGCGAACGCGGCGCGCAGCCGGTCGGGTTCGGGACGGGACGGCAGGTGGATCTCCACGTGCACCGTCTCCGGCTCGTCGTCCGTGAGGCAGTGCCGGGTGATCTCGTCGACCGTCGGGAAGGGGATGCGCCGTTCGGGACCGCGCGGGGCCGGGGCGGCGGGGGCGGGGCGCGGGGCGTCGTGCCCGTCCCCGCCCGTTCCGCCGCCGTGCGCGCCGTCGCCCGGCACGCCGGACAGGCCGCCGTTCCCGGGGTCCGGTGTCTCCGGCTCTCCGGCGGCTCTGTCCCCGATGCCTCGGTGCGGTGCCGTCATGGAGTGGGTTCCTCCCCCTGGTCCGGCGAGTAGTTCGCGTCGTCCGGCTCGTCCCCGCCGCCGGGCTTGGTCAGGTCCGGGCGGCCCGGCGGCGGGCTGACCTGCCCGAGCCGGGTCGTCGTCGGATCGTCACCGGCCGCGCCGGGCGCTCCCGCCCCCGGAGGGGCCGTGGGCGGCGTCTGAGGCGGCGTGGGCGGCCCGGCCGGGGGTCCGGCGGGAGGCGGCGGCGCGGGCGCCTGTACGGGCGTCTGAGGCGGCACGGGCGGCTGCGGCATCTCCGGCCCGCCGAACTCCGGCGGACGCGGCCCGAAGACCGGCGTCGTCGGCGCGGGGTGGGCCACCAGGTCCGGCGCGGGCTCGCGGTCCCGCCACGGCAGTGTCACCAGTGCCGCGGCCAGTGCCAGCAGCGCCAGCGCCTGCGCGACGTGCCCGAAGGCGCCCTTGCCCTCGTCGATGGCCGTACCGGCGCCGACCGCGGCGAGGACCCCGGCGCCCACCATGGCCACCAGTGCCACCGGCACCAGCACCCAGGGCTTGAACCGGGCCAGCACCGCGAGCGCGGGCACGATCAGCGCGTACGGGCCCGCCACCAGCGCGACGACGAGGGTGAGCACGACGGTGCCGAGCACCAGGCCGGTCGGCGGCACGTCGGTGTCGTCGTCGCCCAGGGGCCTGCCGCCGCGCATCTTGACGAACGCCAGGCCGAGCAGGGCCAGGATCCCGGCGCCGCCGGCGAACAGCCCGCCCTCGTACAGGCCCGAGGGCTCGTACTCCAGCTTGACGGTGCCCGTCTCGCCCGCCGGGACGAGGAAGCCCTGCTGCCAGCCGTCCAGACGGAGCGAGGTCAGCTCCTTGCCGTTGAGGGTGGCCTTCCAGCCCTCGTTGGCGTTCTCGTGCGTCTGGAGGTACGAGGCGGGGCCGTCACCGACCTCGACGGTGCGCTCGTCGCCCTTCCAGTCGTGCGTGGTGACGGAACGCTCGTCGGCGGCCGCCGCCTGGCCGGCGCCGGTGCCCGAGGTGGAGTCGTCCGTGGCCGTGCCGCTGTCGCCACGGCCGAGCGTCACGTCGGTGAGCGCCAGGGGACCGGTGTCACCGGCCTCGACCGTGTGGGTGCCCGCGTCCAGCTCCAGGCTGCCCTTCCGTGCCTCGCCCGCGCACAGTTCGACGTCGATGGGGCGCCGCTGCGTCAGGTCGCGGACCTTGCCCTCGGCCTTGGTGGCGTGGAGCGTGCCGTCGACGGCGAGCATCGGGCCCTTGCCGCAGGGAAGCTCGAACTTGTCGTTCGGGTCGGGCGCGAGCACCCGATACTCCTCCAGCGCCGGAACGTAGACCTCGCTGAGGCCCACGGGGAGCTGGAGGTTCCGGTCGGCGATCGGGTTGTGCACGGTGAGGGACTTCGTCTTGGTGACCGTGATGGTCATCCGGTCCGTCTCGATGCCCTCGAACCTGGCCTGCCCGTTCTTGTCCACGGCAGCCGTGGTCGCGCCGTCCGGAGAGGTGATCCGGACCTCCTGGGCCGCCGCCGAGATGCCTCCGGCCGCGGCGAGGACGATCTCGTCGACCTCCTTCTTCTCCGGCCAGCGCAGCCGGATCGTCGGCTTGTCCCCGGCGATCCACGCGGTGGACAGGTTGCCGTCCACCAGGTTGCGCCCGCCGAGCGAACGGCCCGTCTTGGCGGTGGAGTCGACGGTGGCCCTCACCCTGTCGCGGGATCCGGGGGCCGCCTCGTCCAGCAGCTCGTCCAGCTCCTCACTGGGCACCGGAAGGGCACGCGCCCGGACGTCGTACTCGCTCGACTCCTGCGTCGTGAACTGGCGGTGCAGCCCGACCTCGGCCGAGACCGGCGAGAGGCCGCCCGGGTCGTCGCCGCGGTGGAGCGAGATCAGCTCGCTGTCCGAGGCGCCCCGCTGCGCGTCGGTGGGCAGCTTGAGCAGCCGCGTCACCTGCGTGTCCGGGAGGGAGATCTCGGAGAAGCCCGCACCGGACAGACCGGGGCGGGGGTTCTCCGAGGCGACGATGGTGACCTTCAGCCAGCGGGCCGCGCCCTTGGGCGCCGCGACCTGCTGCCGCTTGCCCGTCGTCTGGAGGGCACTGGTCTTGCTGCCGTGGTTCGTCTCGATCCGTACGCGTGTGGGCGCGGCACGGGTCTGGTCGGCGGGAAGAGGCGTGACGTTCAGGGTGGACGGGATGTCGACCGTCCCCTTGAAGTCGGCACGGACCCACTGTCCGACCGGGTCGCCCGCCGAACCCTCCGCCCAGGCGGTGTCGGGGTTGCCGTCGAAGGCGCCCACGGGGTCGAACTGGGGCAGATGGAAGAGCCAGTTGCCGCTGCTGGAGGCCGTCACGGACTTGGCGCCGCGCAGCACGGACACCGTCTGATGCCCCTTGCCCTCGGTGGGCAGGATCTGCTTCGGCTTCTTCCCGGGGTCCTGGAGGCTGTCCGGATGGTTCTTCTCGTTCGCGGTGTACGTGTACGAGGTGTTGGTGTTGACCAGGCCGAAACGGGTGTCCGCGCGGCGCAGTCCGTCCGCGTTGACCTGGAGGTCCGGCTTGGCGACCCCGGGGTGGTTGTCACCGGTCAGGACGGTCGGACGGCCCTTGAGACGGTCGTCGCCGGAGAGGGGCAGCAGGGACTCGGGCCCGCCGCTGACCTGGGCGGTCTTCGACACGGGGTGCAGGGCGACGTCCTTGGGACGTTCCGTCTTGACGGGCTCGTAGATGTCGACAGCCCGCTGGCGCGGGTAGAAGCCGGCCACCTGGAGCGGCGTGTTGGAGGGGATACGGCCGCCCGTCAGCTCCGGGCCGAAGGACTTGACCTTCTTGTAGCCGGACGCCTCCAGCGTCTGCTTGACCGTCTGGGGCGGCACATAGCCCATCTGGTCGGGGTCGAGGTCGTTGCGGACCACCACGTCGTACAGGCCCGCGCGGGCCAGGAAGTCGGCCAGGCCCGGCACCTCGCCGCCGCTCATCAGGGCCTGCTCGACCGCGTCGGTGGCCCTGCGGTTGCCGGGCGTGCCGAACGGCACGTAGTCGCGCTGCGCCCAGGGCGACTTGGCGAGCACGTCCAGGGGCTGGTCGATGGGGGAGCCCCAGGTGTAGACGCCGTGCGCCGTCGCGGGCGTCACATAGGCCCGCGTGTGGGGCGAGTGCTTCTCCAGCCAGTCGGCCGTCTGCTCCCAGTGCTTGGGCAGCTTCTTGAAGGCACCGGCCTGGAGGATGTCACCGTTCGCGTAGGGCAGGAACAGTCCCGGCAGGACGGCCAGCACCGCCACCCACAGGAGGGCGCGCCGTCCGGGCAGCGGTCGGGTGCCTCTCGTGCTGAGTGCGACCCCTGTCAGATGGGCGAGCCCGAGGACGAGGGCGAGGGCGAGTCCGGGCTGGAACTTGTAGATGTTCCGGAAGGGCCGCAGCCAGCCGTCCAGCCAGCCCTGGATGTCGCCGGAGAACGGTGCGCCCAGGGCGCCGCCGTACCCCGCCAGCATGATGCCGGTGACGGTGACGACGGTCAGCACGAGCCAGCGCCGCTCGGGCAGGTCGCGTCGGGCGAGCCCGGCCAGGCCCAGCGCGGCGGCGAAGGCGCCGCCCAGGATCGCGAGCCAGCTCGCGGCGACCGTCCAGCCGGCGGGCAGCCAGGGGTCGCCGAAGTTCAGGTAGGCCGTCCAGTTGCCGCTGCCGCGCAGCATCTCCGTGGCCGACATGGTGCCCGTGGTCGTCTGGGCGTTCTCGACGTACGGCATGAAGTCCTCGCCGTACGCGCCGAGCAGGAGGAGCGGCACCCACCACCAGATGGTCGCGAGAATGACGCCGGGCAGCCACCAGGCGAGCAGGGTCTTGCGCCTGCGGCCCGTACGGCTGGCGACGTAGAGCAGCGCGGGCAGCAGCGCGGCGAGGGTGGAGGCCGCGTTGACGCCGCCCATGAACGGGATGGCCAGCGCCGAACGGGCCGCGGCCACTCGGGGCGAGACCGCGACGGAGGCCAGCGGGAGGAGCACCCACGGCAGCACGGCGCCGGGCAGCGCGGCGGCGGAGGTCGAGCCGACGACGATGGTGTACGTCGGCCACAGGGCGTACACCGCGGCGCCGAACAGCCGGGTCTGGGACGTGCCCACACCGAACCGCTCGGCGAGCCGCAGAGCGCCCCAGAAGGCGGCGGCGATGATGAGCGACATCCACAGCCGCTCCGCCAGCCAGGTGGGTATCTGGAGCAGGTCCGTCAGGCCGTAGTACGGCAGCGACGGGAAGAGATAGCCGACGTACTGGTCGGCGATCCCGCCGAAGCCGCCCCTGTCGTGCCAGAGCTGGCCCAGGTCGCCCAGGAACTGCCAGGGGTCGGTGGCGACCCCCAGCTTGGTCTCGAACGTCATCTTCCCCGGCGACTTGGCCAGGAAGGCGACGAGGACGACCGCCCAGAAGCCGAACAGCCAGCGTCGGCTCCGCGGCCGCTCCGGAGGGGGAGCGGGCTCGGGGGTGGGAGCCGGGGCCTGGGGAGGCGCCTGGACGGTCGTGGTCATGAGGGACACCGCCGGAGGATGAGAAGGAGGTTCCATGTGGCGAATTCCCGCAGGCCCGGTACGCGGGTGATGGCACCGGCGAGGAAGGGCCAGTAGCGGGAACGGGCCGAGACGATCCGTACGTCGTCGCGTGAGCGGACGTGCCGGAGGGTGGGCCCGACGTGCACGGCGAAGAGGTTCTCGCCCAGGGTGTGCTTGGCCGCGCGGCCGGTGCGCCGCTCATAGCGGGCGCGGGCGCGCTCGGCACCGAGATAGTGCCAGGGAGCGGTCTCGTGACCGCCCCAGGGGGAGTACCAGTTGGTGAAGGACACGTAGATGAGCCCGCCCGGGCGCGTCACGCGCACCATCTCGGACAGGAACGTCTGCGGGTCGGATACGTGCTCCAGCACGTTGGACGAGAAGGTCACGTCCGCCGTGCCGTCGGCGAGGGGCAGCAGATAGCCGTCCGCCACCACCGCTCCCTCGGGTTTCCGCCCGTGCCCGTACAGCTCGCCCGGGTCCGGTTCGAACAGGAACGACTGCGCGCCCCTGCGGCGGAACTCCTCGGTGAAGTGCCCGCTGCCGCCGCCGATGTCGACGACGGTCGCGCCCTTCAGCGGGACGTGTTTCTCGACCTGCTGCGCGGCATCGCGCGCGAGCAGGCCGTAGCAGTACTCCGGATCGGCCTGCTCCTGCATGAAGGCGCGGAAGAGAGCGACGGATCTTCGGATAGAGGGGTCCCGCACGGTCGTATCACCGCCCAACGGAGATCGGTTGGGGGGAAGCGTGGGGGGACGCCTTGGCCGACGCGGCACGAGCGTACGCCTCGGCGGCGACGGCACGGAAGCTCCGTACCGTGTTCGCCCAGCGGTAGCGTGCCGCCCTGCGCTCGGCGGCGCGGCCCAGGGCCTCGCGGCGCTCGGCGGACAGGGCGAGCGCGCACCAGTGCGCGGCGAAGGAGCTCTCGCCCCGGGCGAGCAGGCCCGTGGCCCCGTCCTCGACGGAATCGCGCAGCCCGGGGATGTCGAAGCCGATCGCGGGCGTGCCCCGCGCGGCGGCCTCGGTCACGACCAGGCCCCAGCCCTCCACGAGCGAGGGGTGGAGCAGCATCCACGCCTGGCACAGGAGCTGGTGCTTCTCGCCCTCGCTGATGTGCCCCGTGAAGGTCACGTCGGGGCCCGCCATGGCCTCCAGGCGGCCTCTCTCGGGCCCGTCGCCCACGATGACCAGGCGGCCGCCCGTGACGGGCCTGACGCGCTCCCAGAGCCGCAGGAGCAGGTCGATGCGCTTGTACTCGACGAGCCTGCCCATGGCGAGGAACAGCGGCTCGGACGACTTGGGGTGCAGCGGGCCCGGGTCCTCGACGCCGTTGTGGACGATGCGTATCTCGTCCGAGGGGACGCCGAGCTGGGTGAGCGCCTCGGCGGTGGACCCGGAGACGGCGACCTTCAGGTTGTCACGGTGGTTGCGGGCCAGCGCCCAGTGCTCCAACTGGCGCCCCAGACGGGCGGCGGGGGCCGGGTAGCGCATTCCCCACAGGTCGGTGTGCACATGGTTGACGAAGCAGAGCGTCGGCCCGCGGTGCCACAGCGGCGCCAGGTACGGCATGCCGTTGCAGACCTCGACCAGCAGGTCGCAGTCGCCGATCTGGCGGGCGAAGGCCTTGCGGGCACGCAGGAAGTGGCCCGCGTCGCTCCCTGCGGAGACGACACGGTAGTCGCGGTAGGCGGCGGGGCCGCCGCACAGGAGGGTGACCTGATGGCCGTGTGCGGTGAGCCCCTCGGCTATCCGGTCGATGAGCAGCTCGGAGCCGCCTGCGGCCGGATTGCCGAGATCACGCCGTGCCAGGAACACGATGCGGCGCGGGGACCCTGGATCGGTCGCACGCTGCCTGCGGTGGGGCGCGCCGGTGGGGACGGACGCGACGGGCGCGGAGGCGGCGTGGGGGCCGTGTGGGGGGACCAGGGAGTGTCGTACGTGCTGGGGCATGCGTGCTCCAACTCGTTCTCAGGGTGCGGTAGGGACCAGTCCTTGCGTGCGCGGTGCGGGGGCTGTGCGCAGGGGGTGTGCGGGGGCGGTGCACGTTGGATGGCTCAGTGTTCGTCGCGCCGTTCGTGAGTGGCTACTCACCGGGGTGACAATTTTGGCGCTGAATCGGACTGATACTTCATCACTTCGCGCTCCGAGGGAAGCCCGTGTAAGCGCCATGTTCGGTTCTCCGGGCTTCTCCTCGGGATTCGCGGAGTGCGTCGCGCACATGTCGTCGTCACATCCCGCCCGTGGCGGCCTGCCCTCCACCGCGGGCCGGCCTGCCCCGGATCACCAGCACCGCACCGGCCACCGCGAGGACGCCACCGGCAATGACGGCACCCAGCGGGGCCGTGCTGCTGACCAGCTCCAGACGGTCGTTGTCGTCCTTCGCGAGGTCCACCGCCTCCTGCTGCGTCTTGGCGTCGAACGCGAGCTTGTCACTCTGGAGCAGGGTCACCTTGTCCTTCTTGCCGCCGGGCGCCCGGAGGGTCATCCGGGGGCCCGTGGCGGCGTACAGGATGCGGCCCGTGCGCTCGTCCACGATGAAGTCCAGGCCCGAGTTCGAGTACCACTGCTCGGCGAAGACCTGCCCGCTCTTGGGGCGGTCCACCAGCATCCCGGGCACCTGCCGGGAGCCCGCCCGCTTGGCCTCGACGGTCCCGGTGAAGCGCAGGCCCTCGTACCCGCGGACCTTGGCCTTGCCCTTGTAGTGCAGCGGGACCGTGCCGCCCAGGGTGCTGTCCCACCAGGTGTAGTCGCGCTTCTCGACGTCGAAGGGCCACTTCAGGTAGGCCTCACCGCTGAAGACCTTGCCCGCCGAGGGCTTCGCCTTGCAGCAGCGCACCGGGCGGTTGGTCTTCCGGTCGGTCACCCAGCGCTCCTTGGTCCACTGGAACGATTTGCGAGGATCATCCAGCTTGACCGTCTTCGGGCTGTCGATCGTCTGGGAGACGTCCCACACCGCGCGGCCGCTCTTCTCGCTCGCCGCGACATTGCCGAGCACCCGCCGCGTGACCTTGAGCTTCTGGTCGCTCTTGGTCTTCAGCTCTCCCTGGTCGAAGTACTTCCCCTTGCCGTAGAAGACCGAGGTGATGTTGACGTCCGTGGGATTCCGCTTGGCACGTGGCTCGACGTAGTAGGCGAGCATCGGTGCGAGCACGAGCAGAAAGACACCCAGGCCCAGCAGAACCAGGGCGAGGGGCGAAGCGTGACGGCGCATGGCGGGGCACTCCGAGGGTGGTCTTGTCCTGCGGCAGGGGTGGTCCTGGGGCAGGTGCGGTGCTGCGGCGGAGAGGTGCACGAACGACGGTCGGTCCGTGAAGAGCGTGGAGTACTCGTGGGTACGGTCCTTATGGGCCGGAAACCGTAGGCCGTCCCTTGACACGGAGTCAATGGTTACCGACACTCGGCAACTCAAGAGGGGTTGGCTCCTGGGGCGGAGCCGTAGGGCCGTGTGCGCGCGGTCCGTATTGGCCAGCACGACCATCACGGCCGTCACGGCACTCACGAAGAGAGGTTCGCCGCCGCCATGCACAGACTCCTCGCCGCCGCACTCACGAGTGCGGTCGCCGCGGCACTAGCCGTCGGCGCGGGCCTCGGCATCGTCGCCTCGCTCAACGCGACTCCCGACCAGCCCAACGTTCCCCTGGTGCACTTCCACTCGTCGCCGGACGAGGTGCCCGGTCTGGAGTCCGCTGCGCCGTCGGCCTCGCCGTCGCGGAGCGGCTCTCCCAAGGCATCACCGAGCGGCTCCCCCAGCGGGTCGCCGGACAGCTCTCCCGGCGAATCGGCAGGGACCGCAGGAGCGGCCGGAAGCTCGGCCGAGCCGTCCCAGGGAGGCTCCCCGGATGAGCCCGGAGGCGGAGCATCCGGCTCCGCCGACGCCTCACCCGAACCGGGGGAATGATCCCGTGAAGGCCGCTCCGGTCCGTTCGGCCTGGCAGGACGTCCCGCCCCTGCGCGTGCGAAAGTTCGCCGAGCGCGCCATGGCCGAGGTGCCCGTGCTCGCCGAGGACATCCTCGGCGCCATCCGCCGTGAGTACCCCGGGCTCCCGCTCGTCCTGGACGACTCGGGCGAACCCATGGCCCTCATCGGCATCCGCCGCGCCCTGGAGCACTTCGTCGAGCACCTGGCGACGGGCCTGGAGGCCCCGCACGTGCCGCCACAGGTCTTCCAGGAGTTCGGCCGCGGAGAGGTGCTCCAGGGACGCAGCCTGGACTCCCTCCAGGCCATCTACCGCCTCGGCATCCGCCTCGCCTGGCGCCGGCTCGCCGAGATCGGCACCCAGATGGAGATCCCGCCGCCCGCGATGTACGAGCTGGCCGAGTCGGGCTTCCAGTACCTGGACGGACTGGTCGCCGAGTCCGTACGGGGCTACGCCGAGGCCGCGGCCCGGCAGGCGGGGGAGCGGCTGCGCCTCCAGCGGCGCCTGCTCGACCTGCTCCTCTCCGAGCACCATCACCACCGTTCCGCCGGTGAGCCCTCCGACCTGCTCGCGGACCGCGCGGCCCGCATCGGCTGGCGCGTGCCCCGTACAGTCGCCGTCGCCGTGCTCGTACGGCCCGCGCGGTCGGCCGTGCCGCCCGCCGTCGGGGACGAGGTCCTGCTCGACATGGACTGCGAGCAGCCACGCATGGTCGTGCCCGAACCGGAGGCCCCGGGGCGGACGGAACTGCTGCGCAGGGCGACGACCGGATGGGCCGGAGCCGTCGGTCCTCCCGTGCCGCTCGCCGACGCGGTCAAGTCGCTCCGGTGGGCCCAGGCCGCCGTCGGCCTGATGGAGCGCGGCCTGCTCCCCGGCGGAGAGCTGCTCTACTGCACGGAGCACACCGAGGCGCTCGTCCTGCTGCCCCCGGAGGAGCTCATCGCCGGACTGACCCGGCGCAGACTCGCGCCTCTCGCCGAATGCGGGCCCACGCACAGCCGCCGTCTGGCGGAGACCCTGCTGGCCTGGCTGGAGACCCGGGGCGGAGCCCCCGAGGTCGCGGGACGGCTGGGCGTCCACCCGCAGACGGTGCGCTACCGGCTCCGCCAGATCCGGGAGCTGTGGGGCGACGACATCGACGACCCGGACAGCCGCTTCGAGCTGGAGCTGGTCCTGCGCTCGATGCGGCTCCGAGGCGAGCTGGGCTAGGGCCGCGATCCTTCCCCCGCTTCTTCCGGCTTCTTCGCTCCCGCTGCCGTCTCGGCGGCTTCCGTCCCTGCCTGCTCGTCCGTCCCCTGCGCTCCCTCCGCTCCCTCCGGCTCCTGGCCGAGCATCCGCTTGAGCAGATCGCGCAGGAGGGTGCGCTCCAGGGGCGTCAGCCCGGCGAGGGGCTCTCCCGCGAAGTCGAGGGCGCTGCGGAGACGGGACGCGGTGGTGCGGCCCTCGTCGGTGGCCGCGGCGACCTTGACCCGGCGGTCGGCGGGGTCGGCGCGGCGCTCCACCAGGCCGCGCGACTCCAGGCGGTCGACCATCCCCGTCACGTTCGACGGCTCGCACTTGAGCCGCTGGGCCAGCTTGCGCATGGGGGTGGGCTCGCGGGAGATCAGCGCCAGCACGCGCGCCTGGGCACCGGTCAACGAGTGCTCCGCCGCGGCCAGTTCGTACTCCTCGTGATAACGCGCGACGACCGTGCCGACCAGTTCGAGAACCTCGAGGGTGAGCGCGTCGGCGGGACGGGTGCGTGCTGAAGAGCGGGCTGCCATGACTCCAGGGTACTCCAATGCTTGACAAGGTGAAATATCGAGGTGCATGGTTGTTTCAGTACCTGAAATGTTCTGGAGAGGCAGCACGTCACCATGAGCGCATCCGCATCGCCCCAGCCCGCCGACGCGTCCCTTCCGGCCACCGCCCGGGCCTGGCACCTCGTCGCCCGCCCCTCGGGCTGGCCGACCCCTGACGATTTCGCACTGCGCGAGGTGCCCGTCGCCGAGCCCGCCGAGGGCGAGATCGTCGTGCGGAATCTCCACTTCTCCGTCGACCCGTACATGCGGGGGCGGATGAACGATGTGAAGAGCTACATCGCCCCCTTCAAGCTCGACGAGCCCATGGACGGCGGCGCGGTCGGCGTCGTGGTCGCCTCCCGGGCCGAGGGCTTCGCTCCGGGCGACCATGTCGCGCACTTCGTGGGCTGGAGGGAGTACGCGACGCTGCCCGCGAAGTACGCCACCAAGGTCTCCGCGGAGATCGCCCCGCTCACCGCCTTCCTCGGCGTCCTGGGCACGACGGGCCTCACGGCGTATGCCGGACTGCTGAAGACCGCCTCCTTCAAGGAGGGCGACACCGTCTTCGTCTCCGGCGCCGCGGGCGCGGTCGGCAGTCAGGTCGGCCAGATCGCCAAGCTCAAGGGCGCGGCCCGCGTCATCGGCAGCGCGGGCTCCGACGAGAAGGTCCGCCTCCTGAGGGAGGAGTACGGGTTCGACGCCGCGTTCAACTACAAGTCGGCTCCCGTAGCGGACCAGCTCCGCGAGGCCGCCCCCGACGGCATCGATGTCTATTTCGACAATGTCGGCGGCGACCATCTGGAGGCCGCCATCAGCTCGTTCAACACCTTCGGCCGCGCGACCATCTGCGGCATGATCTCGCAGTACAACGCGACGGAGCCCACCCCCGCCCCTCGGAACCTGGCCCTCATCATCGGGAAGCGCCTGCGTCTCCAGGGGATGCTCGTGAGCGACGAGACCGCGCTCCAGCCGCAGTTCTTCGAGGAGGTCTCCGCCTGGGTCCGGTCCGGCGAGCTGAAGTACCGCGAAACGATCGTCGAGGGGATCGAGAACGGGGTGGATGCCTTCCTCGGCGTCCTCAAGGGCGAGAACACGGGCAAGATGATCGTCAGTCTCGCGGACTGACCTCCGGAGGACGCCTCACCAGCGGGCGACTAGGCTCGGCACCGGCCGGCGGGATTTGGGCGCGAGTCCCCCGGCCGTGCCACCGACAGGAGGACCCATGGCAATCCAGCCCATAGACGTCAAGTACACGGCCGTCGCCACCGCGGAGAACGGCCGGGACGGCCGCGTCGCCACCGACGACGGCAAGCTCGACGTCGTCGTCAACCCGCCCAAGGAGATGGGCGGAAGCGGCGCGGGCACCAACCCGGAGCAGCTCTTCGCCGCCGGGTACAGCGCCTGTTTCCAGGGCGCGCTCGGCGTCGTCGCGCGCAAGGAGGGCGCCGACATCTCCGGCTCCACCGTGACTGCGGAGGTCGGCATTGGCAGCACCCCCGAGGGCGGCTTCGGCCTCACCGTCGCCCTCTCGGCCACCATTCCGAACGTGGACGCGGACACCGCCAAGTCCCTTCTGGAGAAGGCCCACCAGGTCTGCCCGTACTCGAACGCCACCCGGGGGAACATCGAGGTCACGCTCAGCGTGAAGTAACCGGCGCGGCAGGACCTACGTGGGGGCCGCCCCGTCCCGAGCGACGGAGCGGCCCCCACCGCATGCTGGCCGGTCGGCGTCCGTAACTCAGAGGCTCAGGGCCGCAGCAGCACCTTGCCGGTGTCCGGCCCCTCGGCGCCGACCACCGCCATCGCCTCCCCGAAGGATGTCAGAGGGAGTTCGTGCGTGATCAGGGGCGCGGGGTCCAGCAGCCCGCCCGTGAACGCCCGTACGGCGAAGGACCACGCGGCGGACGAGGCGCCGAACACGGAACCGACGGTGAGCTGGTTCACGACGAGGTGCAGGGGATCCACACCGAGCGCCCCCGGGTCGAACATGCCGGTGAGGATGACACGCCCGCCGCGCCGCGCCAGCATGCACGCGTCCTGCGCGGACACGTCGGCGCCCGCCGTCTCCAGGACGACGTCGTAACCGCCCGCCTCCTTGCCCGCCTCCTCCGGCGCGCACGCCCGGTCGGCGCCCAGCCGCAGCGCCTCCTCGGCGCGCGCGGAGCGGGGCTCCACCGTGAGGAGGGCCGCGGGGGACGAGGCGGCGAGGAGCTGGACGGCGAGCAGGCCGAGCGTTCCCGCGCCGACGACGGCCACGCGGTCACCGGGCCGGGGCGCGCCCGCCAGCACCGCCGCCGCGGCGACGGCCGCGGGCTCCAGCAGCGCGGCGGCGCGCAGGTCGGCGCCGTCGGGCAGTGGATGGAGCAGCCGTGCGGGCAGCACCAGCCGGTCGGCGAAGGCGCCGGGCTGGGTGAAGCCCGTCTCGTCGTACCCGCCCGCGCACAGGTTGGTGGCGCCCTCCCGGCAGCGCTCGCAGGCCAGACACGCGCGGAAGCCTTCCGCGACGGTCTTCCGCCCGACCAGAGCCGGGTCCACGCCCTCGCCCACGGCATCCACGGTCCCCGCCCACTCGTGTCCGGGTGTCACGGGATAGCGCACGTAGTCCGGGTGCCGGGTGCCGTCGTACAGCTCGCGGTCGCCGGCGCAGATCCCGGCCGCGTGCACGGCGATCCGCACCTCGCCGGGTTCCGGCAGGGGCTGCGGCCCGCTCACGATCCGGTGCTCGCCCGGCCGGTCGACCACGACGGCGCGGGCACTCCCCGACGCCGGCGGTCCCGCCCGGCCGGGCGCCCCGGCCGGTCCTGCGGCAGTGGTCACTGACGGCTCCCTTCACCCACTAGCGCGCGGTGCGAGGAGAGGTGATCTCCCGATAGGCCAGCTCCGCGAGACTGTGCTGCCCCTTTTTGCTCGGGTGGAACCAGTCCCAGTTGCTCAGTTGTTCACCGGTGAAGCGGAAGCGGAAGACGGCGCCGTTGTCGTACCGGCAGCGCAGGTCCTTGGCGCACTCCTCCTTGAGAACGGAGTTGTACGCGACCACCCGGTCGTAGACCTGCTGGCGGCGGTCCTGGGCCGCCTTGTCCATCGCGTTGGGGTCCTTGAGCATCGACTGGCAGATGCCGAGGTTCCATATCCGGTGGCCTATGGGGTTCTTCCGGCCCTGCTCCCACAGTCTTTTGAGGTTGGGCACGCTGGAGACATAGACCTGCGTCTTCGGCTGTTCCGTACGGAGCACGCGCAGGGACTCGCGGAAGCTCGCGCGGAAGTCCTCGACGGGGGTCATCTCCCCGACGGACGGCCTGCACGCGTCGTTGGCGCCACTCATCACGGTGATCATGTCGGGGCCGGAGGCGGCCGCCTTGCGCATCTGGTCGGGCAGGTCGGCGATCACCGCCCCGCTCACCGCGTGGTTCCAGCTCTTGCCCCGCGGGTCGTCGAACAGGCGGCTGGCCAGGCTGTCGATCTCCGGCTCGGTCCCCGTGGCCCAGGACACCTTCACGCAGTCGGCGAGCACCGAGCAGGCGTCGAAGCCGCGCGTGATGGAGTCACCCACGGCGGCGAGGGACTCGGGCTTCCTGTCCCAGATCGGGGTGGGGGACGGCGACGGCTTGTGCTGGGGACGCGCGGAGGAACCGGCACGCTGTGCGGAGCTGTCGCTTCCGCCACCTCCGGGGTCCCCGCAGGCGGCGGCGAGTCCGAGGCCGCCCGCGAGCATCGCGGCGAAGGCGCAGATGGTGACGGTCCGGGTGCGTGTCCGGCCGGAGGAGCGGGTAAGCCCGTGGGACGGGTTGTCGGTGTCGCTGCGGCTGTCCGTCATCCGGCCCCCTGTTCGCTGGTCCCCATCCGACGGTACGTCACTCACCGTGCGCCGTCGCACGGTAGCTTGGCCGTGACTGGCTGACGCGGGGGCGCACAGCGGCTGGTAAATATTACCTCGCGTCACTTCCTGTCCCTTTCGGGGATATTTGAGCGCGGTGGTGTTTACTATTCGTAACCTCGGGAGCTGGTAGGGAAGTGACCGATGGTGCAAAAATGTCAGGCGCTGAACCGGCGCATGACCGGTAGGTGATCGAGGCCGCTCGGCGAGGCGACCCTCGGACCGCACTGGAGGTCCCGGTGACGACACGTGGAGTTCTGTACGTCCACTCGGCGCCCCGCGCGCTGTGCCCCCACGTCGAATGGGCCGTGGCGGGCGTCCTCGGCGCGCGCGTGAACCTCGACTGGATCAGACAGCCCGCCTCCCCGGGCACCTGGCGCGCCGAGTTCTCCTGGCAGGGCGATCCCGGCACCGCCTCCAAGCTCGCCTCCGCGCTGCGCGGTTGGCACCTGCTGCGCTTCGAGGTGACCGCCGAGCCCTGCCCGACGGCCGAGGGCGAGCGGTACAGCTCGACGCCCGAGCTGGGGATCTTCCACGCCGTGACCGGCATGCACGGCGACATCCTCATCCCGGAGGACCGCCTCAGGGCCGCCGTGGCCCGCGCCTCGCGCGGCGAGAGCGACCTGGAGGCCGAGATCTCCCGGCTGCTCGGCAAGCCCTGGGACGACGAGCTGGAGCCGTTCCGGTACGCGGGCGAGGGCGCGCCCGTGCGCTGGCTGCACCAGGTCGTGTAGGCGGCACACGGGGTCGCCCCTGCCGGGTTTGCGGGGTCGCCCCTGCCGGGCTCACGGGGTCGCCCCTGCCAGGGGCGTCGCGGCCCGCGACGGCTCGCACCCACCCGTGCCGCGTCCCGCCCGTACGCGTCCCGTGCCCGTCCTCGTGCCGGGGGCCGCGCCGGGGCGTCGTGCTTGCCCTGGAGCGTGCTCCAAGCCGTACCGTGCCGGACATGTCTGACCGAACCTCAGTAGCCGTCCTGGGCACCGGGACCATGGGTGCCGCCATGGCGCGCAACCTCGCGCGCGCCGGGCTCGACGTCCGCGCCTGGAACCGCACCCACGCCAAGGCCCTGCCCCTCGCGGACGAGGGGATCCGTGTCGCGGAGGACGCGGCCGACGCGGTGCGGGGCGCCGACGTGGTGCTCACCGTGCTGTTCGACGCGCCCTCCGTGCTGGAGGCGATGGGGGCCGCGGCGCCCGGCCTCGCGGAGGGCACCCTCTGGACGCAGGCCAGCACCGTCGGCCCGGACGGCATCCCGCCGCTGACCGGCTTCGCCGGGGAGCACGGGCTCCGCTTCGTCGACTCCCCGGTGCTCGGCACCAAGGCGCCCGCGGAGTCCGGGCAGCTCACCGTGCTCGCCGCCGCCCCCGAAGACGTACGGGACGACGCCGCGCCGGTCTTCGACGCGATCGGGCAGAAGACGCTCTGGCTCGGCACGGAACCGGGCGCCGCCAGCCGTTTCAAGCTGGTCGTCAACAACTGGGTGCTCACCGTCATCAACGGGACGGCGGAAACTCTCGCCCTCGCGGAGGGGTTCGGCTTCGACCCCCGCTCGTTCCTGGAAGCCGTCGGCGGGGGCCCGCTGGACATGCCGTACCTGCGGATGAAGGCCGGACTGATCCTCGACGGCGAATTCTCCGCCAGCTTTCCGCTCGCCGGGGCCCGCAAGGACGCCGAACTGATCTCCCGTGCCGCCGAGGAGGCGGGCGTCCGGCTGGACCTCGCTCCCGCGGGTGCCGCACGGCTGCGCCGCGCGGAGGAGCGGGGGCACGGCAGGGAGGACGCGGCGGCCTCCTACTTCGCCAGCTTCGACTGACGCGCCCCAGCGGAACGTGTAAGCAGGACGTGTAAGCGGAACGTGTAAGGGGCGCCCTCCCGAGGAGGACGCCCCTTACACGTACGCCTATAGCGCGTTACCCACGCGTACGCGTGCTGGATCAGACCGTGCGGAACGCCAGCACGACGTTGTGGCCACCGAAGCCGAACGAGTTGTTCAGCGCGGTGATACGGCCCTCGGACGGGAGGGCGCGTGTCTCGCCGCGCACGATGTCGGCGTCCACCTCGGGGTCGAGGGTGTCGATGTTGATGGTCGGCGGAGCCAGGCGGTAGTGCAGTGCCAGCAGCGTGGCCACGGTCTCCACGCCGCCCGCGCCGCCCAGCAGGTGGCCGGTCATCGACTTGGTGGCGGAGATGGCCATGTGGTCCACGTCGTCGCCGAAGACCTTGCGCAGCGCCTTCAGCTCCGCGAGGTCGCCCTGCGGGGTGGAGGTCGCGTGCGCGTTGATGTGCGCGATCTCCGACGGGTCGAGGCTCGTGTTCGCCGTGAGGTTCTGGAGGGCGTGCGCGATGCCGTTGCCGGAGGGCTCGGGCTGCACGATGTCGTGGCTGTCGGCCGAGATGCCCTGGCCGATCGCCTCGGCGTAGACCCGGGCGCCGCGCCGCCGCGCGTGCTCCTCCGACTCCAGGACGACCACGCCCGCGCCCTCACCGAGGACGAAGCCGTTGCGGTCCACGTCGAACGGGCGCGAGGCGCCCTGCGGGTCGTCGTTGTTCTTGGACATCGCCATCATGTTGGCGAACGCCGCTACGGGCAGCGGATGCAGCGCCGCCTCGGTACCGCCCGCGACGACCACGTCGGCGCGGCCGGTGCGGATCATCTCGATGCCGTAGCCCACGGCCTCGGAGCCCGAGGCGCAGGCGCTGACCGGAGTGTGCACGCCCGCACGGGCGTTGACCTCCAGGCCGACGTTGGCGGCGGGGCCGTTCGGCATGAGCATCGGCACGGTGTGCGGGGACACCCTGCGGAAACCCTTCTCCAGCAGCGTGTCGTACTGGCTGAGCAGCGTGGTGACACCGCCGATGCCGGAGGCCACGACGGCGCCGAGCCGGTCCGGGTCCACGGCGGTGTCCTCACCGGCACGGGCGTTGAAGCCCGCGTCGGCCCAGGCCTCGCGGGCCGCCACCAGCGCGAACTGGGCCGAGCGGTCCAGCTTCCTCGCCTGCGCGCGCGGGATGGTCTCGGTCGGCTCCACCGCGACCCGGGCGGCGATCCGCACGGGAAGGTCGGCGGTCCACTCCTCGTCCAGGAGCCGGACGCCGGAGCGTCCCGCGACGAGACCTTCCCAGGTCGATGCGCTGTCGCCACCCAGCGGTGTGGTTGCGCCGATACCGGTGACGACCACGGTGCGATTGGTCGCGTTCACTGGAATTCTTTCTCCACTGGTAGGGGTGACCTCGTTTGAGCCACCCGTCGGCCGGGTGGCGACAAACGCGTCAACGGATGTCTCAGCTCTGGTGTTCGAGGATGTAGTTGGTCGCGTCCCCGACCGTCTTCAGGTTCTTGACGTCGTCGTCCGGGATCTTCACGCCGAAACGCTCCTCGGCGGCGACGACCACCTCGACCATGGACAGCGAGTCGACGTCCAGGTCGTCGGTGAAGGACTTTTCGAGCTGCACGTCCTCGGTGGGGATCCCGGCGATCTCGTTGACGATCTCGGCGAGACCCTCGACGATCTCTTCCTTCGTGGCGGCCATTCGGCGCTCCTTCGGTATGTGCGGTGAGTCCGCAGCGCCCGACGCCTTTGTACGGGGCTGCTTGGATCTTGACTAAGGGAGAGTAACGACCGTAGCCGCGTAAACGAGACCCGCCCCGAATCCGATGACGAGGGCGGTGTCGCCGCTCTTCGCCTGCCCGGTCGCCAGCAGCCGCTCCATCGCGAGCGGAATGGAGGCGGCCGAGGTGTTGCCGGTGGTCTCCACGTCACGGGCGACCGTGACGCTGTCCGGCAGCTTGAGGGTCTTCACCATCGAGTCGATGATCCGCATGTTGGCCTGGTGCGGAATGAAGACGTCCAGGTCCTCCGGCGCCAGTCCGGCGGCGTCGAGGGCCTGCTGGGCGACCTTCGCCATCTCGAAGACGGCCCAGCGGAAGACCGTCTGGCCCTCCTGCCGGAGCGCGGGGAACTTCAGCTCGCCCTTCTCGTCGACCGGGAGCTGCGAGACGTCGCCGACCCGGTAGTCGTCCCAGGGGACGGTCTGCGAGATGACGTCCGCCTTGTCGCCCTCCGAGCCCCAGACAGTCGGCCCGATGCCCGGCTCCTCCGAGGGGCCCACGACCACGGCGCCCACGCCGTCGCCGAACAGGAACGCGGTGGAGCGGTCCGTGAGGTCCGTCAGGTCCGAGAGCCGCTCGGCGCCGACGACGAGCACGTACTTCGAGCTGCCCTCGACGACCATGCCCTTGGCGAGCGTCAGGCCGTAGCCGAAGCCCGCGCAGCCCGCGTTGACGTCGAAGGCCGCGGCCTTGCCCGCGCCCATACGGTCCGCGATCTCGGTGGCGATGGCCGGGGTCTGCTTGAAGTGCGAGACCGTCGCGATGATGACCCCGTCGACCTGGTCCGCGGTGATGCCCGCGTCGGCCACGGCCTTGCCCGCGGCCGTCAGCGTCATCTCCGCGAGCGTCTCCTCCGGACCGGCCCAGTGCCGGGTGGCGATCCCGGAGCGCGAGCGGATCCACTCGTCGGAGGAGTCGATGTGCTTGAGGATCTCCTCGTTCGGCACGACGCGGGTCGGCCGGTAGCCGCCGACGCCGAGGATACGGGCGTACGGGGAGCCCTGTGCGGGCTTGATCTTCGCGGTCATGCTACTCAGGGACTCCTCGGGTTCAGGACGACGCGTGCTCGGCGATGAGCGCGCGAGCAGCTTCGAGATCGTCGGGGGACTTCAGCGCCAGCGTGCGGACACCCGGGAGGGCACGCTTGGCGATCCCGGTGAGCGTGCCACCGGGGCACAGCTCGATGAGGGTGGTGACACCCAGCTCCTGGAAGGTCTCCATGCACAGATCCCAGCGCACGGGGGCCGAGATCTGGTGGACCAGCCGTCGAACGACCTCGGAGCCCGAGTCGACGACCTGTCCGTCGAGGTTGGACACGTACCGCACGGCGGGGTCGCCGGGCTCGATGCCCTTGACGGCCTCGTTCATCGCGGGCTCCGCCGGGGCCATGTGCTCCGTGTGGAAGGCACCGGCGACCTTGAGCGGCATCACACGGGCACCTTCGGGCTTGTCCTGCCCGAGGGCCGCGATCTGCTCGGCGGTTCCGGCGGCGACGATCTGGCCCGCGCCGTTCATGTTCGCCGGGGTCAGGCCCAGCTTCTCCAGGTGCGCGACGACGTTCTCCGCGTCCCCGCCGAGGACCGCGGCCATGCCGGTCTCGGTGACGGCGGCGGCGTCCGCCATGGCCTTGCCGCGGGTCCGGACGACCTTCATGGCGTCGTCGGGCGTCAGCACGCCCGCCAGGGCCGCGGCGGCCAGCTCACCGACGCTGTGGCCGGCGAGCGCGCCCGCGGCGTCCAGCGAGCCGGGGGACTCCTGGCCGGGGCGCCAGTCGAGCAGCGCCTCGGCGGACAGCAGGCTCGCGGCGACGAGCAGCGGCTGGGCGACGGCGGTGTCGCGGATCTGGTCGGCGTCGCCCTCGGTCCCGTAGTGGGCGAGGTCGAGGCCGATCGCGGCCGACCACTCCGCGAGCCGGTCGGCGAAACCGGGGAGTTCGAGCCAGGGCTTCAGGAGGCCAGGCTTCTGGGCGCCTTGGCCGGGAGCGACGAGTACGAGCACTCTCTCACTCTCTCTTGTGGGCTGTGGTCCCCGCCGGTGAGGACCGGGACGAAGAACGGTGAGGGGAATTGTGGGCCCTCGACAAAAGGCGCGCTTGAACCTACGGACGGCTCCCGAAGTCGGCGAGACGTCCCAGGATGAGCGCGATACGCAGTGTGAAGGCGGAGCGCACATCGGAAGGCGACCAGCCCGTGACGTCTGTCACACGTCGTAGCCGGTAGCGCACGGTGTTGGGGTGCACAAAGAGCATCCGAGCCGCGCCCTCCAGGCTACTCGCCTGTTCCAGATAGACGCTCAGTGTCTCCAGCAGGGCCGACCCCGCCTCTTCCAGCGGTCTGTAGATCTCCTCCACCAGCAGCTCGCGGGCGACGGGGTCACCCGCCATCGCGCGCTCCGGCAGGAGATCGTCCGCGAGGACCGGACGGGGCGCGTCCGGCCAGGCCGCGCAGGCCTTCAGCCCGGCCATCGCGGCCTGCGCCGAGCGCGTCGCCGCGAGCAGGTCGCCCACCACGGGGCCCGCCACCACGGGACCGGCCGCGAACGGCCCGATCAGGGACTTCGCGGACCGCAGCGGATCGTCCGAGCCGCCCGCGATCACCACCAGACGGCTGCCGAGCACGCCCGTCAGCACCTGGAGCTTGGCGTGCCGTGCGGCCCTGCGGATCGCCTCGACGGTCAGCTCGCTGTCGCCGTCCGGTGCCGTGCCGAGCACCACGGCGACGTGCTCCGGGGAGTTCCAGCCCAGGGCCGCCGCGCGGGAGACGGCGCCCTCGTCGGCCTCGCCGGAGAGCACCGCGTTGACCACCAGGGACTCCAGCCGGGCGTCCCACGCGCCGCGTGCCTCGGCCGCCTGCGCGTAGACCTGTGCGGTGGCGAAGGCGATCTCGCGGGCGTAGACGAGGAGGGCCTCGCGCAGCACCGACTCGTCCCCGGGGGCCGCGACTTCGTCGATGGCGGCCTCGACGACCTCGATCGTCGTCCGCACCATCTCGACGGTCTGCCGCAGGGTGATCGCGCGGGTCAGCTCGCGCGGGGCCGTGCCGAACACGTCCGTGCTGATGGCCTGCGGCGTCTCGGGGTGCCGGAACCACTCGGTGAACGCGGCGATGCCCGCCTGCGCGACGAGGCCGATCCACGAACGGTTCTCCGGGGGCATCGCGCGGTACCAGGGGAGCTGCTCGTCCATGCGCGCGATGGCGGCGGCCGCGAGTTTGCCGGAGGACTGCTCCAGCCTGCGGAGCGTGGCGGTATGCGGATGCTGAGACGGGTCTGTGGGTTCTGGCACGGGACAAGCCTGCCTTATCGGAAGGCGCGGGAGGGCGCTGGGGCGGACAGCGGCCCCCGGCCGCGGTCTACGGTGGGGCCATGACGCAGGTGTGGCGAGCGGACGACCGGTACCGGGGCGGGGACGCGGACGCCGGGATCGACACCCGGCACGCCTTCTCCTTCTCGGGCCATTACGACCCGGACAACGTGAACTTCGGCCTGCTGGTGGCCTGCAACGAGGAACGGCTCGCCCCGGGCGCCGGCTTCCCGCTCCACCCGCACCGGGACGTCGAGATCGTGACATGGGTCGCTGAAGGACTGCTGGAGCACCAGGACTCCCTGGGAGAGACCTCGCTCGTACGCCCCGGCGACGTGCAGCGCCTCGGTGCGGGCAGCGGCGTACGGCACGTCGAGCGCAACGCGGGGGACGAGCCGCTGCGCTTCGTGCAGATGTGGCTCGTGCCCGGCACGTTCGGGACCGAGCCCGAGTACGAGGTCGTCCGGGGCATCGCCGACGGCACGCCCTTCGCGCTGCCGCGCACGGAAGCGGTCCTGCACGTACGGCGCCTGGGCGACGGGGAGCGTACGGCCGTGCCCGACGCGGCCTGGATGTACGTCCATATGGTGCGGGGCCAGGCCGTGCTGGACGGCGCGACCCTGCGGACGGGGGACGCCGCGCGGATCGCCGACGCGAGAGACCTGGAGGTGCGCGGGCAGGGCTCGGCCGAGCTGCTGATGTGGGAGATGCACGCCGAGCCGAGCTACGGCTGAGCGCGCGGGCGTCCTCTTGCCGTTGAGCGAGTGCTCAACGACCGTCCGTCACGGCCGTACCGCACCCAGATCGGCCAGTACGGCGTCCGTGAACGCCGGCCAGACCTCCACCGCCCACGGGCCGAACGCGCGGTCCGTCAGCGCCACACAGGCCGCGCCCGCGTCCGGGTCCACCCACAGGAACGTGCCGGACTGGCCGAAGTGGCCGAACGTCCTGGGGGACGAGGAAGCGCCCGTCCAGTGCGGCGACTTGGAGTCGCGGATCTCGAAGCCCAGCCCCCAGTCGTTCGGCTTCTGGTTGCCGTACCCGGGCAGCACTCCACCGAGCCCGGGGAAGACCACGGAGGTCGCCTCGTCGAGCGTCGTACGGTGCAGCAGACGGGGCGCCTGGAGCTCGGCCGCGAAGCGCGTCAGGTCGGACGCGGTCGAGACGGCGTCCTTGGCGGCCGAACCGGGCAGCTCGGTGTCCGCCATGCCCAGCGGGTCGAGGACCGCCTCGCGCAGGTACTGCGGGAAGGGGATCTCCGTCGCCTTGGCCACGTGGTCGGCGAGCGTCTCGAACCCCGCGTTGGAGTAGATCCGCCGGGTGCCCGGCTCCGCCATCGTGCGGTGCTCGTCGAAGGCCAGCCCGGAGGTGTGGGCCAGCAGGTGCCGGACGGTGGAGCCCTCGGGGCCCGCGGGCTCGTCCAGCTCCACCGCGCCCTCCTCCAGGGCTACCAGCACCGCGTAGGCGGCCAGCGGTTTGGTGACGGAGGCCAGCTCGAAACGGCGCTCCATGGGGCCGTGGGTACCGGCCACGGTGCCGTCCGCGCGTACGACGGCAGCGGCGGCCGTGGGCACCGGCCAGGTCTCGATCATCCGCAGGCTGTCCATGCCCCCGAGCCTAACGGTCGGGATTTCACGCCGTTTTTGCCCTTGCTTGGAGTGCGCTCGAACTCCGTAGCGTTCACTTATGACCGTGATGGATACAGCGAGCGTGGACACGGAGCCCATGAACTGCCAGGGGGAGGGCCGGCGCCACCCCCGTCCGGACGGTGACGACCGCTACACGATCAGCGAGGTCGCGGCCATCAGCGGGCTCAGCGCGCACACGCTGCGCTGGTACGAGCGCATCGGGCTGATGCCGCACGTCGACCGGTCCCACACGGGCCAGCGGCGCTTCAGCAACAAGGACCTCGACTGGCTCGG
Organism: Streptomyces albiaxialis; assembly: GCF_039530985.1. NCBI lineage: Bacteria > Bacillati > Actinomycetota > Actinomycetes > Kitasatosporales > Streptomycetaceae > Streptomyces > Streptomyces albiaxialis. The sequence goes on along the minus strand of NZ_BAAAPE010000013.1, from coordinate 414,046 downwards.
GCTGGTGGGCAAGCTGCGGCTGACGGGCATGCCGGTCGCCGACATGGTGCGCTATGCCGAGCTGGTCCGGGAGGGCGAGAGCACCTTCGGGGAGCGCAAGGAACTGCTCCTGGCCACCCGCGAGGACGTCCGGCGCCGCATCACGGAGCTGCAGGACACCCTCGCGGTCCTCGACCACAAGATCGACATCTATACGACGGCGAACGCGTAGAGCGCGAAGGCACCGGCCAGGACGGCGGCCACCGCCCGCCGTCCCCGGTTCACGCCCTTCCAGGGCGCGTCGAAACGGCGCGTCACGCTGCCGATCGCGACGAGCGCGAGGGCGAAGACCGGCATCCAGGCGAGCCGGGCCAGCAGCCAGCCCAGGGAGTCCGGCGCCGTCGTCAGCCCGGCGAACGTCCCCAGGAACGAGCTGGGCACGGCCGCCGCCAGCATCGCCGACTGGTGCCAGCAGAAGATGGTCATCGCCGACAGGTTGACGACCACGACGGGCGCCCACAGCGCGGGGCGGCGCAGCACCTTCGCCAGACGGTCGCGCAGCAGCACCGCGGCGCCGCACTGGAACGTGGCCAGGGCGAGCACCAGGAGCGACGGGGGGTGCGAGTTCGTCCGTGTCTCCCCGGGGACGCCGACCATGGACGCCGGGTAGTGGAAGACGAGCAGCAGGAGCGCGAAGAGGGCGGCACCTGAGCCGAGCAGAAGGGCGCCGCCCCTCTTGCCCAGCTTTCCCTCGCCCCAGGAGACACCGATCTGGTACGCGAAGAGCCATCCGGGCACCAGATTGACCATGCCGAGCCAGGAGGGCATCGCGTCCCCGTACGGCCCGTAGCGCAGCAGGTCGACCACGGCGACCGTGCCGAAGAGCGGTGCCGCCGCCCACGCGCCGAGCCGTCGTGCGGCCCTGACGCAGTACGGGGTGAGCGCGGTGACGCCCGCGTAGATCCCGACGAACCACAAGGGCTGGACGACGAGTACGGCGGCCGTACGCACCGTTCCGCCCGGTACGCCCATGGCCGACAGGAGGGGCACGAGCGCCGCCCAGACGGCGGTCACGCCCAGGACGGGACGGCCCAGCCGGACGAGCCGTCCGCGCATCCAGCGGCCCGTGGACTCGCCCCGCGCGGCCGAACGCCGGTAGGACAGCACCGACGAGTAGCCGCCCACCAGGAAGAAGATCCCGAGCATCTGCAGCACCCAGCTCATGGGCGCGAAGTAGCCGAGCGTGGCAAGGGGGCTCGCGTTGTGCAGCGTGCCGTCCGCGTCCCGCGTGAAGCCGCCGAGCAGCCAGTGCCCGGTCGGTACGGCGAGCAGCGCCAGGGCACGCAGCCCGTCGATGGCGCGGTCGCGGTGCGCGGGAGTGCGCTCCTCGATGGCCGCGACGGCCGCACCGGCCTTCCGCCGGATCAGGGTCTCAGTGGGCATGGCGGCACTCCTCGGAGGCGGCGGAGCAGTGGACGGAGCTGTAGGAACCGAGCGCGATGGACGAGAAGTTGGCGAGCGAGTCGGTGCCGGGCGCGAAGTAGCCCGCGTGCCCGTCGGCCCCGGCCGAGGTCACGACCCGGGCGCCGAAGGCGGGCGAGGCCGGGTCGGCGCCGTGGCCGAGGCCCAGGACCTCGACGTTCGGCACCTTGCCGATCCAGTCGCCCGGATCCCGCGTCGCCCACACCGGTACGGGCGTGCGGAGCGCGGAGACCGAGCCCGCGCGCATCCCGGGGGAGCCGAGGACCACGAGGTCCGCGGCGTCGCGCCGGGTCAGTCCGTCCGCGGCCTCGCCGCAGACGACCGAGCCGTAGCTGTGGCAGAAGACGGCGGGCGCGGGCGCCCCGGTCCGGGCGAGGCCGTGCAGGAAGCGCTCCAGGCGCGGTGCGCCCGCCTCCGCGAGCCGTCCGGTCGCCGCGTCGGGGCCGAGGCCCACGGGCGTCGTGTAGCCGACCCACGCGATGACGGCCGTCCGCGTGCCGGGCCGCTGTTCCGTCATCCCGGCGCGCAGGGACCTGGCCATCCCGGCGGGCTTGCCGTACCGGTTCTTGCCCCCGCGGTCGAAGGACGCCAGGTCGATGTCGGAGCCCGGCACGATCACGGCCGTACGGTCGGCGTGCGGCAGGTCGCCGAAGACCTCGGCGACCTGGCCCCTGCCACGCGGGTCGAACGCCAGGATCTGCCGCCCCGGAGCGAGCAGTCGGCCGTACCGTTCGGCCTTCTCCTCGGCCCGCCTGTGGTCCTGGACGGTGCGCGCGGGGTCGGTGGCCGCGCGCAGCGCCGAGACCCGCTGGGTCTTCAGCGCGCGCCGGTTGGCGTCGTAACGGAGCTTCACGGGCGCGCCGTCGAGGTTCCCGACGGTGAGCGGGTGGCGGTGGGCGAGCGCCTTCCGCTCGCGCGGGGAGAGGCCGGCGAAGAAGGAGGCGATCCGCCCGGGGCTCGCCGTCTCCGGGTCGGGGAGAGGCGTGCCCAGGGAGTCGTCGGCCCGCCATGAGGCCGCGCCGGGCGCGGGTCCCGTCACCGGGGTCTGTTCGCTGCCCAGGGCCAGGCCGGTCGTCCCGCCCACGGTGGCCGCGGCGAGCGTCGCGGCGATCAGAGCGCGCTTGAGACGGCGCTTCATGGCTGCTCTCCCTCCTCCTGCCGCGCCGCCGGGAGGTCCGGCGGTGCGACGGAAGGAAGAGTGCGGTGACGCCTTGTACGCGGGCGTCACACCACGGAGCCAACCGCGGAGTGATACCGGGGTAGGGGGTGGAGGAGGTCAGAACGAGACGCGGCGCGGACGGAACCGATCGGTACCGAACGGCTCCGTCCGCGCCACGCGGCCCCTGCGGTTACTGGTCGCCGGGTGCGACGAGCCCCGACTCGTACGCGAAGATCACGGCCTGCGCCCTGTCCCGCAGGTCGAGCTTGGAGAAGATCCGGCTGACATGGGTCTTCACCGTCTGCTCGGCCAGGAAGAGCGACTCGGCGATCTCCCCGTTGGACTGTCCGCGCGACAGCAGCTCCAGCACCTCGGTCTCCCGCTCGGTGAGCCCGTTCAGACGCAGCGCGGGCGCCTCACGCGACCTGCGGGAAGCGGCGCCGCCCCGCTGCCGGGCGAACTCGGAGATGAGCCGCCGCGTCACCGAGGGCGCCAGCAGCGCCTCGCCCTCGGCCACCACCCGTACCGCCGCGATCAGGTCGGCGGGCGGCGCGTCCTTCAGCAGGAAGCCGCTGGCGCCCGCCCGGAGCGCCTCGTACACGTAGTCGTCCACGTCGAAGGTGGTGAGCATGAGCACCTTCGGCACATGGGTGACACCCGCGGGAGGGTCGAGCAGTCTCCGGGCCGCCTCCAGGCCGTCCATCTCGGGCATACGGACGTCCATGAGGACCACGTCCGGGTGGGTACGGCGGCACAGTTCGACGCCCTGGGCGCCGTCCGGTGCCTCGCCCACCACGTCGATGTCGCTCTGCGCGGCGAGCAGCGCGGCGAAACCGGCGCGCACCATGGCCTGGTCGTCGACGATGACCACCTTGGTCACGTCGTGGGGCGAGGAAGAGGCAGCGGTACCGCTCATGCCGTCGTCGGGTCCTTTCCGTCACGGTCGGAGTCGTGGGATGCGTCCTCGTCCTGCGGTACGTCCGCGGGGGCGAGGGGAAGCCGGGCGGCGACGCGGAACCCGCCGTCCGGCAGCGGCCCGGTGTCCAGGTCGCCGCCGACGAGCCGTACGCGCTCCCGCATGCCGACCAGGCCGTGCCCGGTCCCCGTGGTCTCCAGGGGCTGCCCGTCCGGCACGGGGGAGGGCCCGTTGACGACCAGTACGGTCAGTCCGTCCGGCCCGCCCGTCACCGAGACCCGCGTGGCCGCGCCGGGAGCGTGCCGTACGACGTTCGCGAGGGCCTCCTGCACGATGCGGTACGCGGACAGGGTGACGGCCTGGGGCAGCGCTGTGCCGTCGAGGTCCGTCCCGTCGCGGTCCGCGCCGTCGCCGTCCCTCCCGTGGCCGCCCAGTCCCTCGACGGTCAGCTCGGCGGGTACGCCCGCCCGTACGGTCGCCTCGACGAGCTGCTCCAGCCGGTCGAGGCCGGGCTGCGGGGCACGTTCGCCCTGGGCCTCCTCGCTGCGCAGCACGCCCAGCAGGCGGCGCATCTCGGCGAGGGACTCGCGCGCCGTGGCCGCGATGGTGCCGAACTCCTCCTGGGCCTCCTGGGGGATGCCCGCGATCCGGTAGGGCGCGCTGTCGGCCTGCACGGTGATGACGGACATGTGGTGCGCGACCACGTCGTGCAGCTCCCTGGCGATACGGGCGCGTTCTTCGAGGAGCGTCCTCTGGGCGCGTTCGGCCTCGCTGATCGTCTCCTGCTCGGCCAGTCGGCGCTGTGCCTCCGACCGTTCGCGCAGGGCCGCGCCGAGCAGCAGGATGGCGCCGCTCAGCACGATCAGCAGGACGTTGCTGCCGTCGCTGTGCCCCGTCGAGACGAACCCGAGAACGAGGGAGGCGACGACGGTGACCAGCCAGACGGCCGCCAGGGTGCGACGGCTCTCGCGCAGCGCCAGCGCCAGGCACAGCACCAGATAGCCGACGATCACCATGGGCGTCCACGGCCAGGAGCGCTCCGCCAGACCCGGGGCGCCCAGCAGCGCGAGGGCGCCGGCCACATCGGCGACGAAGACGATCCACCAGGCGAGGAGCGGCCTGGTGACCGCGAGCAGCAGAGGGGCGGCCTGCGCGACACCCAGGGCGCCCGCGATACCGCCCGCCAGGCGGTAGTCGTGCATGAGCACCTGGGTGGTGACCGGCAGGAGCACGGCGGTGAAGCCGAACGCGAGCACGTACGGAAGCAGCCGCACCTTGCGGGAGGAGGCCCCCGAGAGCGGCGGCCGGTACGGCTGTGCGGGAGTGGCCAGCGCGTTCCCCAGGGCACGCAGTTCGTGCCGTGCGGTCCGCAGCGTCCCGGACGTACCGGATGTGCCGGACGTGCCGGTCGGGGGAGACGGCGAGGGTGAGGGAGATCCGGAGGAAGACATCGCGTGCCCAGCGTACGGAGGGGCGGGCTCACAGCTCCGCCAGCAGCTCCGCCTTCTTCGCCGTGAACTCGTCGTCCGTCAGCAGCCCCGCGTCGTGCAGCTCCCCCAAGTGCCGGATGCGCTCGGCGACATCGGCGGGGTCCGAGCGCCTCTTGGAGGCGGAAGGGGGCGGCGACACGGGCGTCTCGGGCTTGAGGACCGGCTCTGCGGCGCGCACCGCCTCCAGGACGGCGGCGGCGAACGGCAGCGACTCGTAGACCGGTCCGTAGCCGAGCCCGAAGACCACGGAGGCGGGGTCCTGGTCGGCCTCGGTCATGGGCTCCGTCCCGCGTGGGCGCAGCCGCAGATGGCCGTTGAAGACCTCGGGGGAGCGCCATTCGACGTCCTCCAGCTCGCCCACGGGGAAGAACTGGTCGCCCGCTTTCCATTTCGCGGAGGACGCGCCGGTCCAGAACCAGCGGAAGGTGACGACCTTGCCGTCGAACGACGCCTTGCCGTCGTACGCCTTGAAGCTCTGCGGGGCGGAGGGCGCGGCCACCATGTAGCTCTCGACGGGCTTGTCGGCGTCCGCGGGGAGCGCGGAACTCAGCTCCGTCGCGTAATAGTCCGCCAGGGTCTCGCGGTCGGCGGGTATGACGAGGCGGTACGGATCGTTGCCCTCCTTGAGCTGCCCGGCGGCAGCCTCCAGCAGAGGGTCGGCCCCCTCGCGCGGAGTGACGCGCAGCGCCACGGCGCCGCGTCGTCCACCCGGTGCCAGTTCGACAGAGCTCAGCGCCTCGTACGGGACGCGCCGCTCCCCGAGCACGTGGAAGAGCTTCGGTGTGCGGATCCCCCGTTCGAAGCGGATGAGCACGGAGTCCGTGTCGAACTCCCAGGTGGAGTGAATTCCAGCCAGTACGTCACCCATGTGGGCCATCGTATGCGGCGGTCGCCTTCACGTCCCCCTCCGAAGCGCTACGCGCGTTAATCCGTGACGGCCGCGCAGTCGGGGTCGGATGCGTCGCAGTCGACGTTTCCGTACGAGCCGGTACCAACGGCCGCGAAGTTCGCGAGACTGCGAGTACGTGGCACAAAGTATCCGGTGTGCCCCACGGCGGCGCCCGCCGACAGGTGGCGCGAGCCGAAGCTGTCGGAGACCGGGTCGGCCCCGTGGCCGAGCCCGCCGAAGTTCATGTGCGGCACGTCCGCGATCCAGTCGTCCCGGTCGCGCATCGCCCAGATGTGCGCGGCGGTGCCGAGCTCCTCGGCGCCGTCCACGCGCATCCCGGGGCTGCCCGCGACGGCGATGTCGGTGACCCGCCGCGGCAGGTCGTCGGCGGCGACCCCGCAGACGACCGAGCCGTAGCTGTGGCAGAAGAGCGCGACCTCCACCCGGGAGTCGCGCGCGGTGGAAGGCAGGCTCCGCACCAGGCTGTTGAGGCGCTTCGCGCCGTCCTCGGCGGGACCTCCCGAAGCCGCGTCCACCCCGAGCCCGACGGGCGCCTCGTAGTCGGCCCAGGCGATCGTGGCCGTACGTACCTGCGGTGCGGTGCGGCGCTGCTCCTTCTGGAGGGACGAGGCCATGCCGACGGGCGCCGAGTACGGACGCCAGCTCCGCTGGAAGGTGAGCAGGTCCGTGTCGACGCCGGGGACGACGACGGAGACCCGCTGGGCGCGGTCGAGGTCCCCGAAGACCTCGGCGGCGCGGCCACGGCCGGTGGGGTCGAACGCGAGGATCTGACGGTCGGGACGGAGCATCGCCTCGAAGCGGTGCATCCGGCGTCCGGCCTCCTGGCGGCCCTCGTCCGTCAGCCTGTCGTCGACCATCCTCTTGCGCTCGACGTCCCGCGCGTCGACCAGGGCCGCACGGTTGGCCTCGTAGCGGACCTTCAGCGGGGCGCCGCCCAGGTTTCCGACGACCAGGGGATAGCGCCTTGCGAGACGGTGCTGCTGCTCGGGGCTGAGCGAGCTGAAGAAGCGGGCGATCCCGGAGGCCCGGGAGTCGGGGTCGGGCAGGTGCCGTCCGGCGAACGAGCCCTTCTCCCAGGCGAGCAGTGCGGCGGCACGCGGCCCCTCCGCCTGCTCGTGCTTGCGGATGGCCGTCCATCCGGTGGTCACCAGCAGTACGAACACCACCGCCAGCGCGAGCAGTGCGCGCCAAGCGGTGTTGCCGGGGACTCCCGTCCAGGGGGAGTCGGAACCGGACAGCGGGTTGCCGAGAGCGGAGAAGTAAGTCACTGGGGCGCCACCCTAGGAGATGCCGACGGGCATCCACGCGCTCACGAGGGCCGCGTGAGTCATCTCACGTTTCGGACTGGATACTCGTGGCAATCCGGGCGCGGGTGTGTTCCCTCGTCACGCTCCGCCATCGCCCCAGTTGGCGCTCAGTGCGGGCGTCAGATGGTCGATATAGGAACGCGTGACCTTCAGGGCCTCCTCCAGGGACGCGTTGCCCCGCATCGCCCAGTGCCGCCCCGCCACCCCCATGACGGCACAGAAGGCGGCGACCAGGACTCGCGGCCTGGGGTCGCTCTCGGGGTCCAGCCCGGCGCGGCGCGCGATCTCGCCGGCGAGCTGCTCCTCCAGGACCAGCGACTGCCGCAGATGGGCGGCGAGCAGGGCGGGCGTCACCTCGATGACCTGCCACATCCGCATGTGGAGGTCGAGCGGGACGATCTCCTCGACCGCCGCGCCCAAGTCGCTCCAGGACGCGTCGAGCGTGGCGCGCAGCGTGTCCATCGGAGCCTCGTCCAGGGGGCGCCCGTGGAGCGCCTCGAAGAACCGCTCCGCGAACATCTTCTGGAGGGCGAGGGCCACGTCCTCCTTGTTGGCGAAGTACCGGAAGAACGTGCGCTGGGAGACCTCGACGGACTCGGTGATCTGATCGACGGTCGTGGCTTCATAGCCCTGCGTGACGAAGAGTTCGTGGGCAGCCAGGATGAGCGCGTCCCTGGTGCGCTGCTTCTTCCGTTCGCGCAGGCCTGTCAACGTCCGAACCTCTCAAGATCTCGCCGGTGGGGGTAGGGGCAAGGGGCGGTGTTGGGCTGACATTTACCGGCGAATAATTCGGTTTGTCAATTGTCAGCGGCTGTCACTATTCTCGCGCCATGAGTTCCCAGACCAGCACCGTCGCGCACGAGGCGCCGGAACCGTCAGGTCCACGGGATGCCGGACCGGACACCCGTAAGGGGGTTCGCGGGCATCCTTGGCTGACGCTCGTCACCGTCGCGTTCGGCGTCGCGATGGTGGCGCTCGACGGCACGATCGTCGCCATCGCCAACCCCGCCATCCAGAAGGACCTCGGCGCGTCGCTCGCCGACGTCCAGTGGATCACCAACGGCTATCTGCTCGCCCTCGCGGTCTCCCTGATCACGGCGGGCAAGCTCGGTGACCGCTTCGGCCACCGCCAGACCTTCCTCGTCGGTGTCGTCGGCTTCGCGGCCGCGTCCGCGGCGATCGGCTTCGCCGGGTCCGTCTCCCTCGTCATCACCTTCCGGGTGCTCCAGGGCATATGCGGTGCGCTGCTGATGCCCGCGGCCCTCGGCCTGCTGAGGGCGTCCTTCCCCGCGGAGAAGCTGAACTCCGCCATCGGCATCTGGGGTGCGGTCATCGGTGCCTCGACGGCGGCCGGGCCGATCATCGGCGGCCTGCTGGTCGAGCACGTGAACTGGGAATCGGTCTTCTTCATCAACGTCCCGGTCGGCGCGCTCGCGCTGGCCATGGGCCTGGTGATCCTGCTCGCCAACCGGGTGGAGAACGCCCCGCGCTCCTTCGACATCGGCGGCATCGTGCTGCTGTCCGTCGCGATGTTCTGCCTCGTCTGGGCCATCATCAAGGCCCCCGACTGGCACTGGGGCGACCCCAAGACGCTCGGCTTCCTCGGCATCGCCCTGCTCTCGTTCGCCGGGTTCGCGGTCTGGGAGACCAAGGCCAAGGAGCCGCTGCTCCCGCTGAGCATGTTCCGCTCCGTGCCGCTGAGCGCCGGCACCGTGCTGATGGTGCTGATGGCCTTCGGCTTCATGGGCGGCCTCTTCTTCGTGACGTTCTACCTCCAGAACGTCAATGGGCTCAGCCCCGTCGACAGCGGCCTCCGGCTGCTGCCGCTCACCGCGATGATGATCGTGGCCTCGCCGCTGGCGGGTGCCGTGATCACCAAGATCGGACCGCGCGTGCCGCTCGTCGGCGCGATGGTCCTGACCGCCGTCGCGATGTTCGGGCTCTCCTCGCTGAGTACCGAGAGCGGCGCCGGGATCACCTCCCTGTGGTTCGCCCTGCTGGGCCTCGGCCTGGCGCCCGTGATGGTCGGCGCCACCGAGGTCATCGTCGGCAACGCCCCGATCCAGCACGCGGGTGTCGCGGGCGGCCTCCAGCAGGCCGCCATGCAGGTCGGCGGCAGCCTCGGTACGGCCGTGCTCGGCGCCGTCATGGCGTCCAAGGTCAACAGCGTCTTCTCCGACAAGTGGCAGGAGGCCAAGCTCCCGCCGCTCGCGCCGAAGCAGGAGGCGGGGCTCAAGAGCGCGGCGGAGGTCGGCATGGCGCCGCCCGCGCCGAAGGGCACCCCGTCCCAGATGATCGAGGCGACGCGGAACGTCGTGCACGACTCGTTCATGTCCGGCATGGGGCTCGCCTTCACCTGCGCGGGCATCGTCGCGGTCCTGGCGGCGGGCGTCGCGTTCTTCACCAGCCGCGGCAGTAACGACGCGGGGCCCTCGGTGCACATCTGAGGCGAGAGGGGCGGCGGGGGCGTCAGGGGCAGTGGGGGAGTCCGGAGTCTTCCGTGCCTTCGGAAGACTCCCGAGCTGTCTGAAGCCTCCCGAGCCTTCGGAAAACGTGCCCGGTTGACCGGGACAGAAGCGGAAGCGCGAACTCCTGTGGAGAACGCGCCAGTTGTGGACAACTCCGCCACCTGTCCCGGTGAACCGGGCCGTTTGCTCTTGGCGCGGCACATCGGCGCTGGACATGCTGATCACACGCCGGGCGAGATCGCGTCCGGCCCGAATCGGGGGAGTGATCCGCTGTGAGCAGCATGCCCAAGTACGTGTCCGCGCAGGGCTCCACCGGCGTGACCACGCCGGAATCCGCGGGCCTCACGGGCGCCACGCGCCGGCCCGCCGTCCTCGCACCGGTGGCGGCCGGTGTCCTCGCCGTCGCCGCGCTGGCGGCCGCGGTCCAGCCCGCGGGCGCCGCCGCGCCCGCCGCCGCACCCGCGTCCGCGCAGCCGAAGCTGGGGAAGTGCGCGGCGGGAGAGCTGTGCCTGTGGGACCGCACGGGGTTCCGCGGCGAGCGCAGGACCTATGAGCTGAGCGGGATCGACATCGAGAGCTGCGTGCCCCTCCCCAAGGGGGTCTCGGCGGCCTCGCTGGCCAACAGGACGGGGCGGCCCGTCACCGTGTACCAGAGCCGTGAGTGCGCGGAGACGGGCGAGTTCGTCACCCACCCCACCGGCTCCTGGGCGCCCGAGACGGCGTACCGGGGCCGGGCGTTCAAGGTGTGGGAGAACTGAGATGGGACCCGTCCACGAGCGTGGCCGCGACCCGGCCCGCGACCCGGCCCGCGCCCCGGCCTGCGGACCGGCCCACGAGCGGGCCCGCGCCCCGGCCTGCGGATCGGCCCACGAGCGGGCCCGCGACCCGGCCCGCGCCCCGGCCTGCGGATCGGCCCACGAGCGGGCCCGCGACCCGGCCCGCGACTCGGTCTGCGAACCGGCCCGTGGCCGCCGCGTGCGGCGGCCACGGGACCTCGCCCGGAAGGCGCTCCGGTGGCTACGCGTCGCCGCCCGCGGCGCCCGGGTCGGCCGCCGCCACGTCCAGCAACTGGTAGCGGTCGACCGCCTGCTTCAGCGCGGACCTGTCGACCTTGCCCTCCTTGGCCAGCTCGGTCAGGACACCGAGGACGATCGACTGCGCGTCGATGTGGAAGAAGCGGCGCGCGGCGCCCCGGGTGTCGGCGAAGCCGAAGCCGTCGGCGCCCAGCGACTGGTAGGCGCCCGGCACCCAGCGGGCGATCTGGTCCGGCACCGACCGCATCCAGTCGGAGACGGCCACCTTCGGCCCCTCGGCGTCCTGGAGCTTCCGCGTGACGTAGGGGACGCGCTGCTCCTCCTCGGGGTGGAGCAGGTTGTGCCGCTCCACGTCCACGGCCTCGCGGCGCAGCTCGTTCCACGAGGTCGCGGACCAGACGTCGGCCCTGACGTCCCACTCCTCGGCGAGGATCCGCTGGGCCTCCACGGCCCACGGGAGGGCGACGCCGGAGGCGAGGATCTGCGCCCGGTGGGTGCCCCTCTCGCCCTGCTGATAGCGGTAGAGCCCCTTGAGGATGCCGTCGACGTCGACGTTCTCCGGCTCGGCGGGCTGGTGGATGGGCTCGTTGTAGACGGTCAGGTAGTAGAAGACGTCCTCGCCCTGGGGGTGTTCGGGGCTGGAGCCGTACATCCGGCGGAGGCCGTCCTGGACGATGTGCGCGATCTCGAAGCCGAAGGCCGGGTCGTAGGCGACGGCGGCCGGGTTGGTCGAGGCGAGCAACTGCGAGTGGCCGTCGGCGTGCTGGAGCCCCTCGCCTGTGAGCGTCGTGCGGCCCGCGGTGGCGCCGAGCACGAAGCCCCGGGAGAGCTGGTCGGCCATCTGCCAGAACTGGTCGCCGGTGCGCTGGAATCCGAACATCGAGTAGAAGACGTAGATCGGGATCAGCGGCTCGCCGTGCGTGGCATAGGCGGACCCGGCGGCGATCGCCGCGGCGGTGCAGCCCGCCTCGGAGATGCCGTCGTGGAGCATCTGGCCGGTGGGCGACTCCTTGTAGGCGAGGAGGAGTTCGCGGTCCACCGACTCGTAGACCTGGCCCAGCGGGTTGTAGATCTTGGCGGACGGGAAGAAGGAGTCCATCCCGAAGGTGCGGTATTCGTCGGGGGCGATCGGCACGAAGCGCTTGCCGATCTCCTTGTCCCGCATGAGGTCCTTCAGCAGCCGGACGAAGGCCATGGTGGTGGCGATCTGCTGCTGGCCGGAGCCCTTCTTCACCGCCGCGTAGGCCTTGTCGTCGGGGAGGTTCAGCGGCTTCGACCGGTTGACGCGGGTGGGCACATAGCCGCCGCACTCCTTGCGCCGGTCGTGCATGTACTGGATCTCCTCCGAGTCCCGGCCCGGGTGGTAGTACGGCGGAAGGCCGGACTCCAGCTCCTTGTCGGGGATCGGGAGGTGCAGCCGGTCGCGGAAGCCCTTGAGGTCGTCGACCGTCAGCTTCTTCATCTGGTGCGTGGCGTTGCGGCCCTCGAAGTTGGGGCCCAGGGTCCAGCCCTTGATGGTCTGCGCCAGGATGACGGTCGGCTGGCCCTTGTGTTCGGCCGCCGCCTTGTACGCCGCGTAGACCTTGCGGTGGTCGTGGCCGCCGCGTCCCAGGTGGAGGAGCTGGTCGTCGGTCATTCCCTCGACCATCTTGCGCAGCCGCTGGTCGCCGCCGAAGAAGTGCTCGCGGATGTAGGCGCCGCTCTCGGTGGCGTAGGTCTGGAACTGGCCGTCGGGGGTGGTGTTCAGCTTGTTGACGAGCACACCGTCGCGGTCCTGGGCCAGCAGCGGGTCCCAGGAGCGGTCCCAGACGAGCTTGATGACGTTCCAGCCGGCGCCGCGGAAGTACGACTCCAGCTCCTGGATGATCTTCCCGTTGCCGCGCACCGGGCCGTCGAGGCGCTGGAGGTTGCAGTTGATGACGAAGGTGAGGTTGTCCAGGCCCTCGCGGGCCGCCAGGGAGAGCTGGCCGAGGGACTCGGGCTCGTCCATCTCGCCGTCGCCGAGGAAGGCCCAGACGCGGGACTTGGAGGTGTCGGCGATGCCGCGGGCCTCCATGTAGCGGTTCATCCGGGCCTGGTGGATCGCGCCGATCGGGCCGAGGCCCATGGAGACCGTCGGGAATTCCCAGAAGTCCGGCATCGACCGGGGGTGCGGATAGCTGGAGAGGCCGTGCGGGGCCTTGCTCTTCTCCTGGCGGAAGCCGTCGAGCTGGGCCTCGCTCAGGCGGTCGAGGAGGAAGGCGCGGGCGTAGATGCCGGGGGAGGCGTGCCCCTGGAAGAAGACCTGGTCGCCCCCGTCGCCCTCGTCCTTGCCCCGGAAGAAGTGGTTGAAACCCACGTCGTAGAGAGAGGCGGAGGAGGCGAAGGTGGCGATGTGACCGCCCACGCCGATGCCCGGGCGCTGGGCGCGGGAGACCATGACGGCCGCGTTCCACCGCGTCGCGTTGAGGACCTTGCGCTCGATCTCCTCGTTGCCGGGGAAGAAGGGCTCGGCCTTGGTCGCGATGGTGTTGACGTAATCCGTGCTGCGCATCTCCGGGACGGCGACGCGCTTCTCGCGGGCGCGCTCGATCAGCCGGAGCATGAGGTAACGGGCTCGTTCCCTTCCGCGCTCGTCGACAGCAGCGTCGAGCGAGTCGAGCCATTCCTGGGTCTCTTCGGGATCGAAGTCCGGGACCTGGCTGGGAAGGCCGCCAATGATGATCGGATTGCGATCGGATCCGGAAGCCACGCTGTTCCTTCGCTGTTTCGGTCGTGTCGTGCTCTGCGCGCAATGAAGGCAGCGCACGCCGGTGGATTCGTGCTCTGTCGGTCGCGGTCGGTCTCTGTCGGTCGCGGAGCGGTCTCGGCAGGTCTCGCGCCGCCTCCATCGTGTACCGCTGCCGCGATTACGTCATCTCTACCGAGAGGTAACCCAACCCCGCTTGAGGCGGGCCGGAGGACGGCCGGCCGGATCGCGCCGCAAAGATGTCCAAACCGCAACTTTACGCTCATGGCGGAGCGCCGCCCGGAGCCCCGGGTCATTGGACAAACGTCCGTTCGGCTGTCGAGTGCACCCGTACGGCTCCCCCGGTCCAGCCGGGGCAAACCTGGTGGATCCCGGCGGACTCAATGTGGTGCGAATCACTCTCGATCAGGCATTGTGGGATGACACGTCAACGTTTGTGCGGGATCGGCGGCCGGGTACTTGCGTGATCCGCCCCGCCCGTGTGGACTACGGCCAATGCCCCACGTGCGCGCGGGGCGCAAGCCATATTCGAGAAACATGACAGGAGGCAATCCGTGAGCGCGACCGCGGGCCACGCGGAGGAGCGGACCAACCCCGCCGAGAGGCTGGGTTTCCAGCCCGAGCAGGTGGTCCAGGAGATCGGCTACGACGACGATGTCGATCAGGAGCTCCGCGAGTCCATTGAGGAAATCACCGGCCAGGAGCTCGTCGACGAGGATTACGGCGATGTGGCCGACGCCGTGGTGCTGTGGTTCCGAGAGAGCGACGGCGACCTGACGGACGCGCTGGTGGACGCCACCACGATGATCGACGAAGGCGCCCCGGTCTGGCTGCTGACCCCGAAGACGGGCCGTGAGGGGTATGTCGAGCCGAGCGAGATCGGCGAGGCGTCCCAGACCGCCGGGCTCTCCCAGACCAAGAGCTTCAACGCGGCCAAGGACTGGACGGGCAGCAGGCTGGTCACGCCCAAGGGGGCGCCGGGCAAGCGCTGAGCGCGGGCCCTTCCCCGGGTTTCCCGAGAGTTCCCACCGAGCCCCTGCCCGGCCCCCGGCCGGCGGGGGCTCGGTGCATAGGGTGGGAGCGACTCTGTCCCGCCCACCGAAGGGAACACCGCCATGGCGATCGAGGTCGGCACCAAGGCCCCGGACTTCGAGCTCAAGGACCAGCACGGCCAGACCGTCCGCCTCTCGGACTTCAAGGGCGACAAGAACGTCGTGCTGCTCTTCTACCCCTTCGCCTTCACCGGTGTGTGCACCGGCGAGCTGTGCGCGCTCCGGGACGAGCTGCCGAAGTTCGTGAACGACGACGTCCAGTTGCTCGCGGTTTCCAACGACTCGCCGTTCTCGCTGCGCGTATTCGCCGAGCAGGAGGGGCTGGAGTACCCGCTGCTGTCGGACTTCTGGCCGCACGGCGAGGCCTCGCGGGCGTACGGAATCTTCGATGAGGAGAAGGGCTGCGCGGTGCGCGGGACCTTCATCATCGACAAGGAGGGCGCCGTGCGCTGGACCGTCGTCAACGGGCTGCCCGACGCGCGTGACCTCAATGAGTACGTGAAGGCCCTGGGCTCTCTCTGAACGTTTCGTGCAAGACCGCTCTCCCCGCGTAACAGAAAATTGCGGTCACTCCCGACAGAGGGATGTAGGGGAGGGAACCGCTCACTAGGATCGAATCGTTGATCTGACGGCATCCGTAATACGGGGGCACGCAGTGCTCCTTACGAACAATTATTCAGGAGGACTCGTGGGAGTCAGCCTCAGCAAGGGCGGCAATGTCTCGCTGACCAAGGAGGCGCCGAACCTGACCGCCGTGATCGTCGGTCTGGGCTGGGACGCGCGCACCACCACAGGGAGTGACTTCGACCTCGACGCGAGCGCCCTGCTGACGAACGCGCAGGGGAAGGTCGGCAGCGACCAGAACTTCGTGTTCTTCAACAACCTCAAGAGCCCCGACGGCTCCGTGGAGCACACCGGTGACAACCTGACCGGTGAGGGCGAGGGCGACGACGAGGTCATCAAGGTGAACCTCGCGGGGGTGCCTGCCGACGTGGAGAAGATCGTCTTCCCCGTCTCCATCTACGAGGCGGAGAGCCGCCAGCAGAGCTTCGGCCAGGTGCGGAACGCGTACATCCGCGTCGTCAACCAGGCCGACAACAACGAGCTGGCGCGCTACGACCTCAGTGAGGACGCCTCGACCGAGACCGCCATGGTCTTCGGTGAGCTGTACCGGCACGGGGCCGAGTGGAAGTTCCGGGCCATCGGCCAGGGCTACGCCTCGGGCCTGCGCGGCATCGCGCAGGACTTCGGTGTGAACGTCTGAGTCACCGCTGGCTCACGCCGGAGCACGTCCCCGCGCTGTCACGGACCGGCAATCACGGGCGCCGCAGACTTCCGTCACCTGGAGGTGTGCGGCGCTTGGTGGTGCGGGGACACTGGGGGCACCGTGCCCGCACGGATCGGGGACATGAACAGGGGAGAGGACCAGGAACATGAGCGTGACGCTCGCCAAGGGGGGCAACGTCTCCCTCTCGAAGGCCGCACCTAACCTGACCCAGGTCCAGATCGGGCTGGGCTGGAAGGCCCGTTCCACCACGGGCGCCGACTTCGACCTGGACGCGAGCGTGCTGCTCTGCGGTGCCAACGGCCGGGTGCTCGGCGACGAGTACTTCATCTTCTACAACAACCTCAAGAGCCCGGAGGGCTCGGTCGAGCACACCGGTGACGAGCTGGTCGGCGGCAGCGGGGGCGACGACGAGACGGTCCTGGTGGACCTCACGCTGGTTCCCACGCAGGTGGAGAAGGTGGTCTTCCCCGTCTCCATCTACGACTCCGACGCGCGGCACCAGACCTTCGGTCAGGTGACCGATGCGTACATCCGTGTGATCAATCAGGCGGACGGCGTCGAACTGGCGCGTTACGACCTGACCGAGGACGCTTCGTCGGAGACTGCGATGATCTTCGGAGAGCTGTATCGCTACGGCGGAGAGTGGAAGTTCCGTGCAGTCGGCCAGGGGTACGCGTCGGGGCTGAGGGGTATCGCCCTAGACTTCGGCGTCAATGTCGCATAAGCCAGCGTCACGACATCGACATCAACGTCATGCGTAGACCGGATACCTGATTGGGAAGCCAGTGGTCCTGAAAACCTTCGGCTGGTCCTTCGGCGTCACCGCCGTCGGGCTCGCCGCCGCCGCGTTCTTCTGGGGGTGGGAAGCGTTCGTACTCGTGCTGATGCTGTCCATCCTGGAGATCTCGCTGTCCTTCGACAACGCGGTCGTCAACGCCGGCGTACTGAAGAAGATGAACGCCTTCTGGCAGAAGATCTTCCTCACCATCGGCATTCTCATCGCGGTATTCGGCATGAGGCTGGTCTTCCCGGTCGTCATTGTCGCCATCACCGCCAAGGTGGGACCGATCGAAGCCGTCGAAGTGGCGCTGGACAATCCGGACAGGTACGAGCAGCTCGTCACCGACGCGCACCCGTCCATCGCCGCCTTCGGCGGGATGTTCCTGCTGATGATCTTCCTCGACTTCATCTTCGACGAGCGTGAGCACAAGTGGATCGGCTGGCTGGAGCGCCCGCTCTCCCGGCTCGGCAAGGTGAACGGCCTCTCGGTCTGCCTCGCGCTCATCGTGCTCCTCGTCGTGGCCGTGACCATCGCCACGGGCGCCCACCAGCACGGCGGAATGCACGCCGACAAGTCCGGCACGGTGATGCTCTCCGGCATCGCGGGACTCATCACCTATCTGATCGTCGGCGGCCTCTCCGGGCACTTCGAGGACAAGCTCGAAGAGGAAGAGGAACGCGAGCACGAGGCGGAGGAGGCGGCCAAACGGGCCGGCAAGGATCCGAGCATGGTCGGGCTCGCCGGCAAGGCGGCCTTCTTCATGTTCCTGTACCTCGAAGTGCTCGACGCGTCCTTCTCGTTCGACGGCGTCATCGGCGCCTTCGCCATCACGAACCACATCTTCTGGATGGCGCTCGGCCTCGGCATCGGCGCGATGTATGTCCGTTCGCTCACGGTCTACCTGGTCCGTCAGGGCACCCTCGACGACTACGTGTACCTGGAGCACGGCGCGCACTACGCGATCGGCGCGCTCGCGGCGATCCTCCTCATCACGATCAAGTACGAGATCCACGAGGTCATCACGGGCTCGATCGGCGTGCTCCTGATCGCCACGTCCTTCTGGTCGTCCGTGCGGCGCAACCGTCGCCTGGAGGCTGAAGGGGGCGGTGATGACTCCGGGGGAGGCGAGGGCGAATCCAAGGAATCAGAGGTGACGTCCGGAGTGTGACCGTCTCCTGAATGAGGAACGCTCCCAGCGGGGCGGCATCCGTACCCGGCGCGGGCCCAGGCCCGTTCCGGAGCGGGCGCCGCCCCGCGGCGGGTATCCGGAGCACTTGAGTGGGGGTGCGTGATGGTCTCCCTGTGGGAGAACTGGCGGAGTGGCGTGGGGATGGGGCGGCGGGGGCCCAAATTCGACACCGTCGGCGGTCCGTCGACGTATGCGGTCGAGCTGACGAAACGCCATTCCGAGCTGTCCCTGACCAAACAGAGCGCCGACTCCGGCAGCATGCGCGTGAACCTCTCCTGGCGCATGCGGAGTTCGGACATCGACGGGAAGCGGAGGCGGACCGGCTCGCTCCGTCATCCGCTCCAGATGTTCAAGCCGGACGTGGTGCAGGCGCACACCCAGGGCGTCGTCAACGTCGACCTGGACCTCGCGTGCCTGTACGAGCTGGTGGACGGCAGCAAGGGCGTCGTACAGCCACTGGGCGGCTTCATGGGCGACATGAACGCGCCGCCGTACGTGAAGCTCAGCGGCGACGACAGGTTCGGCTCGCCGTCGGGCGAGACGATCTATGTGAACCTCGACCACAAGGACGAGATCAAGCGGCTGCTCTTCTTCGTCTACATCTACGACGGCACGCCCGCGTTCGACCGTACGCACGCGGTCCTCTCGCTCTTCCCGAGCAACGGGCCGCGCGTCGAGGTCGCCCTGGACGAGCGGGCGCCGCAGGCCCGCTCGTGCGCGGTGCTGCTGATGGAGAACAACAAGGGCGAGCTGAGCGTGCGCCGCGAGGTGCGGTACGTCTACGGCTTTCAGGCCGAGCTGGACCGGCTCTACGGCTGGGGCCTGCAGTGGGGCCGGGGCTACAAGGCGGGCAAGGTCTGAGGAGACCGTGCCCGCCCGTACGCGTTCCGTCCGTGCGCGGCGGTTCGTACGCCCCTGGGCTCAGCGGTTGAGGAACTGCGGGCCCTGGGGCGGCAGCGTGAACGACGGGTCCGGCTGCGGGTAGCCGTAGGCGGGCTGCGGATAGCCGTAGGCCGGCTGCGTCGTCGGCGGCTGCTGGGGCTGGGGCGGCTGCGGATAGCCGTACCCCGGCGCGGCCGGGTGCGCCGGGCCCTGTCCCGCCGGGTCCGGCTGGGGCTGCGGTTCCGGCGGCGAGGGCGGCAGCGGGCCCGGGTCGGGCATCGGCTCCGGGCCGGGACCGGGGCCGGGACCCGGGCCGGGCCCTGGACCGGGGCCCGGAGCGGGTCCGGGGCCCGGATGCGGCTCGGGGCCCGGGTCCGGGACCGGCGTGGGCTCCGGGAAGTCCGGCTCCGAGGGCGGCTGCGGCACCGAAGCCGCGGGCACCGGGGCCGCCGGCGCAGAGCCCACGGGCACGGGCGTCGCCGGGGGAGCGGAGGGCCGGGGCGGGGCGGACGTCGGGGCGGAAGGAACCGACGGGACCGGCGGAGCCGAGGGGGCGCGCAGCGCGTAGTCGTCGGCGTCGAGCGTGTCCGGGCCCGGCACGTGGGCCATCGTCGCGTCCGGGTCGGGGCCCGGGTCCGAGGCGGGCGGCGGGGTCTCCTGGCTGGGCTCGCCCTCGTCGACCGAGATGCCGTACTCGGTGGCGAGGCCGATCAGCCCCGTGTCGTACCCCTGGCCCAGCGCGCGGAACTTCCAGCCGTCGCCCCGCCGGTACAGCTCGCCGCAGACCATCGCGGTCTCCGCCCCGGTCTCGGGCTCGATGTCGAAGCGCGCCACCGGCGCCCCCGAGCCGTTCGTCCCGTCGTGCAGCAGCAGCCGCAGCTCCCGGACGTCCGCGAAGGTGCCGCCGTCGGCCGAGGCGGCCAGCAGCACCCGGTCCACCGAGGCGTCGAGCGCCGTGAGGTCGGCCTCGACAGTGTCCCGCAGGCCCTCGGGCTCGCGGGTCTTGGCGAGGTGCCGGACCAGGCCCGAGGGGTGCCGCGGCTGGTTGTAGAAGATGAAGTCGTCGTCCGACCGCACCTGACCGTCCTCGCCGAGCAGCAGGGCCGAGGCGTCGACATCCGGCACGCCCGCACCCGGCGTCCAGCAGAGCACGGCACGCACCGCCGTGGCCTCTAGCCGGATGTTCGATCCCTTCGTCATCGCGTGCGTCATGGATTCATCCTGCCCTCCGCGCGCGGGGCGCGACAACGCGGGGAGGCGTGCGCGTGGATCCCGAGGGGGCGCTCTTACAAGGCGTACGAGCCGGGTTCTCGGGGTTTGGGGAACTCTTGACCCGCCTTCGTACGTACGATGAACGGCCTACGCCGTTCGGATTCGGCCACGCGAGGGCCCTCGGGGCCGTTTTCCGACGGGATTCCGACGGTCGGGCACCCGGCGGTCGGCTTCCCGGCGGCCGGATGTCCGGCGGCGGGACGACGAGACGGACGGGCCATAGGCCGAGACGGGGAGAATCATGCGGCATTTCGGGCACCTCGCGCCTGAGCGCCGGAGCGCGCTGTTCCACCGGGAGCCCGCCGAGTTCACGGCGGACGCGCCCGCACGGACGCTCTCGGTCGCCCTCGGCGCCACGCTCTACAGCCCCGCGACCCGCCCCGGGATCGCGGCCGACGTGGTGAAGCAGGCCGCCCGCGGCGTGGTCTCGATGGTGCTGTGCCTGGAGGACTCGATAGCCGACGCCGACGTGGACAGGGCGGAGGCGAACCTCGTCAGACAGTTCCAGGAGCTGGCGCGCGGCGAGCACGGCCCGCCCGGGGAGCTGCCGCTGCTCTTCGTCCGGGTGCGCGAGCCCGCCCAGATCGCGGGCCTGGTGGCCAGGATGGGCGGCGCGGCGCGGCTGCTCTCCGGCTTCGTGCTGCCCAAGTTCACCGAGGAGCGCGGCGTCGCCTTTCTCGACACGCTCGCGGAGACCGAGGCGGCGCACGGGCTGCGGCTCTTCGGGATGCCCGTCCTGGAGTCGCCCGAGCTGCTGCACCTGGAGTCGCGGACCGAGACCCTCGCGGGGATCGCCAGGACCGTCGAGAAGTACCGGGACCGGGTCCTCGCGCTGCGCCTGGGCGTGACCGACTTCTGCTCCGCGTACGGCCTGCGGCGTACGCCCGAGATGACGGCCTACGACGTGCAGCTCGTCGCCTCCGTCATCGGGGACGTCGTGAACGTGCTGGGGAGGGCCGACGGCACCGGATTCACCGTGACCGGGCCCGTGTGGGAGTATTTCCGGCCGCAGGAGCGGATGTTCAAGCCGCAGCTCCGGCAGAGTCCGTTCCTGAGCGGCCGCGCGGAGGACATCCGTACGGCACTGATCGAGCACGCCATGGACGGGCTGCTGCGCGAGATCGAGCTCGACCGGGCCAACGGGCTGCTGGGCAAGACCTGCATCCACCCCTCGCACGTCACGCCGGTGCACGCGCTGTCGGTCGTGAGCCACGAGGAGTTCTGCGACGCGTCCGACGTGCTGCGCCCGGAGCGCGACGGCGGCGGAGTGATGCGCTCCGCTTACACGAACAAGATGAACGAGGTGAAGCCCCACCGCGCCTGGGCCGAGCGCACGCTGCTGCGCGGCGAGGTCTTCGGCGTGGCGCGCGAGGGCGTGAGCTTCGTGGAACTGCTGGCGGCGGGAGTCAAGTGAGCGATACGGCTGGTACGTACGAGGATCGCGAACGGGCCCGTGACCGGGTCTGGTCCGGCGCCTGGGTCACCGAGAGGCTCGGCGTCCGGCTGAGCGGCGAGGGGACGGAGCGTCTCCTCGGGCTGGCCCTGCGCCGCAACCCCAAGCGCGCCCACCTGCTCGTCTCCACGCTGCTCGGCAAGCACGTGCCGCAGCGGCCCATGGTCGTCCTGGGCGCCGGGGCGCGGCTCGGGCGGCGCGTGCGCGACCTGCTCGGGGACGCGGAGGCCGACCGCGCGGTCGTCCTCGGGTACGCGGAGACGGCGACCGCCCTCGGCCACAGCGTCGCGGACGGCCTGGGCCGCGGGCCCGGCGGCGCCGCGCCGTACCTCCACTCGACGCGGCGGCCCGTGCCCGGGGTCGCCCCGGTCGGCGGCTTCGAGGAGGAGCACAGCCACGCGACGTCCCACCTGCTGCTGCCGGAGGACCCGGGGCTGCTCGCGGGGGACGGCCCGCTGGTGCTGGTGGACGACGAGTTCTCGACGGGCCGGACCGTGCGGAACACGATCGCCGCGCTGCACGCCCTCCACCCGCGCGAGCGGTACGTCGTGGTCGCGCTGGTGGACATGCGGTCGGCCGCCGACACGGCCGCGATGGAGAAGTTCGCGGCCGGGCTCGGCGCGCGGCTGGACGTGGTGGCGCTCGCGGCGGGCGGCGTGGAGCTGCCCGACGATGTGCTGGAGCGCGGCCGGGAGCTGGTCGAGCGGTACGGCGCGGAGGCCCCCGCGCGCGGAGGGGACGGTTCCGGCGGTTCGTCGGCCCTGCGCGTGGACCTCGACTGGCCGGACGGGCTGCCTGACGGCGGCCGGCACGGCTTCGGCCCCGAGCACCGCGCCGCGCTCGACGCGGCCCTGCCGGACATGGCGGACCGCCTGCTGGCGGCCCTGGAGGGGACCCGCCGTGTCCTCGTGCTCGGGACCGAGGAGCTGATGTACGCGCCGCTGCGCCTCGCGCACGAGCTGGAGCAGCGGCTCGGGAAGGGCGCCGAGGTGCGGTTCTCCACCACGACGCGCTCGCCCGTGCTCCCCGTGGACGACCCCGGATACGCGATACGGACGGCCCTGCGCTTCCCCGCGCACGACGCCCCGGGGCGCACGGGGGACGGCACGGGCACGGGGGGCGGCACGGGCGAGGAGCGGTACGCGTACAACGTCGCGGGCGCGGGCTTCGACACGGTGATCGCCGTCGTGGACAGCGAGGGCGACCGGCCGGAGCTGCACGCGCCGGGCGGCCTGCTGGACGCGCTGGCGGGGTGCGCGGAGCGCGTGCTGCTCGCGGTGGTCCCGTCGTACGTTCCGTCGTCGGCCGTGCCGGATCGCCCGGCGGCGGGGACGGCGGCTGGGGCGGATGCGGAGGCGGACGCGGCGGACGGCGGGGAGCTGCCCGACGAGACGCTGCCCCGCCCGCTGTACGGGCCGGACTTCTCCTCGTATCCGGCGGAGGACGTCGCCTGGCTGCTCCAGGATCTCTCCGGCGTCGAACTGGAGGCGCCGACGGAGGAGCGCGAGGAGGCGATCCAGAGCGGCGGCGCGCACTACGCCGAGTCGCTGCCCGTCGAGTACCAGCCCAGCGAGGAGTACCAGCGGCTGTTCCACGGCGCCCTGGACGCCTCGGCCCTGCGCATCGCGCGCGCCGTGGGCACCGTGGCCGAAACCGTGCTGGCCGAGCGCGGCCCGCGCCCCGTCCTGGTCTCCCTCGCACGCGCCGGTACGCCGGTGGGCGTGCTGATGCGCCGCTGGGCGCGCGCGGCGCACGGCCTGGAGCTGCCGCACTACGCGGTCTCCATCGTGCGCGGCAAGGGCATCGACACGACGGCGCTGCGCTACCTCGCCGCGCACCACGACCCCGCCGACGTCGTGTTCGTCGACGGCTGGACCGGCAAGGGCGCCATCACCCGCGAGCTGGCGGAGGCCCTGGAGCCGTTCCCCGGCTTCGACCCGGAGCTGGCCGTGCTCGCGGACCCGGGCTCGTGCGTCCGTACGTTCGGTACGCGCGAGGACTTCCTCATCCCCTCCGCGTGCCTCAACTCCACCGTCTCCGGGCTGATCTCGCGCACCGTCCTGCGCGCGGGGCTCGTCGGGCCCGACGACTTCCACGGCGCGAAGTTCTACCGCGAGCTGTCCGGCGCCGACGTCTCCGGGCTCTTCCTGGAGGCCGTCGAGCGGCACTTCGACGCCGTCCGCGAGGACGTGGGCGGCGCCGTCCGGGCCCTGCGCGCCACCGACCGCACCCCGACCTGGGAGGGCTGGCGCGCCGTCGAACGCATCAGCGAGGAGTACGGCATCGGCGACGTCAACCTCGTCAAGCCCGGCGTCGGCGAGACCACGCGCGTGCTGCTGCGCCGGGTGCCCTGGCGGATCCTCGCACGGCGCGGCCCCGGGGCCGACCTCGACCACGTCAGGCTCCTCGCCGAGCAGCGCGGCGTCCCCGTCGAGGAGGTCGACGGGCTGCCGTACACCTGCGTCGGACTGATCCACCCCCGCTACACGAGAGGCGCCACGGGCGCCGACGGAAAGGCAGCCCGTTGACGTCTCCGCTCCCGTCTCCGCTCCCGTCTCCGCTTCCGCTCCTGGCCAGCGATCTCGACCGCACGCTCATCTACTCGGCCGCGGCCCTCGCGCTCACCATGCCGGACGCCGAGGCGCCCCGGCTGCTGTGCGTCGAGACGTACGAGCACAAGCCGCTCTCCTTCATGACCGAGGAGGCCGCGGGGCTGCTGACCGGGCTCGCGGACCACGCCCTGCTGGTGCCGACGACGACCCGCACCCGCGAGCAGTACGGGCGTATCCGCCTGCCCGGCCCGCCGCCGCGCTACGCGGTGTGCGCGAACGGCGGCCACATCCTGGTCGACGGCGAGGCCGACGCCGACTGGCACGCGCGGGTGCGCCGCACGCTCACCGAGTGCGTCCCGCTCGCCGAGGTCCGCGCGCATCTGCGGAGCACCGCGCACCCCGACTGGCTGCTGAAGGAGCGCACGGCCGAGGACCTCTTCGCGTACCTCGTGGTGGACCGCGCGCTCCTCCCGGACACCTGGCTCAAGGAGCTGGCCGACTGGGCAGGGCAGCGCGGCTGGGGCGTCTCGCTCCAGGGCCGCAAGATCTACGCCGTGCCGCACGCGCTCACCAAGAGCGCTGCCGTCGCCGAGGTCGCGCGCCGTACGGACGCGCCGTACACGTACGCCGCCGGGGACGCCCTCCTCGACGCCGACCTGCTGCTCGCCGCCGACCGGGGCTGGCGCCCCGGGCACGGCGAGCTGGCCGACAGCGGCTGGGACGCGCCGCACGTACGGGCGCTGACCGAGCGGGGCGTACTGGCGGGCGAGCGCATCCTGCGCGAGGCGAGGGGCGCGCTGCGCGCGGGCTCCTAACCGCCGGGACGCGGCCCCTCCTAACCGCCGGGGGCGGCCCCTCCTAACCGCCGGGGCGGCCCCTCCTAACCGCTGGGGCGCTGCCCTTCCAGGCCGCCGGGATGCGGTCGCCCTTCCAGCCGTCCGCCGCGCACGGAGGCGCTGCGCCGCAGCTCCTTGCCGCGGGCCGTGGCCAGCGCGCGCTGCTCGCGGGCGGCCTGCTCGGGGTGGCGCTGGCGCCAGTACGGGTTGTCGTGCGGCAGGGCGCTGCCCACGCGCCCGTACATCCCGAAGATCAGCAGCAGGACGCCGACGACGAAGCTGAAGAGCACGTTCTGGATGCGGAACGCGAGGAAGTTGAGCCCCGTCTCCAGCAGGGCCAGATTCACGAAACCGCTGATCAGGAAGAGCGTGCCCAGCACGATGTTGAGGGACGAGGCGAAATTGCCGCCGCGGACCATGCCGAAGAAGAGCAGCAGCCCGACGACGATGGACAGCACGCTCAGGGCCCCGTTCGTGCTGAGCCCGGCGACGGTGTCGCCTCTCGTGTCGAAGAAGCCGATCCTGTCGAACAGGCCCATGATCCCGAACGCGAGCAGCAGCAGGCCGACGAGGCCCGCGCCGACGCGGTAGATCCGGCTCAGCCTGTGATCCACGGGGAGATGCTCGTCGAGGACGTACCGATGCCGTTTCGCCTGATCGAGCGGGTGGTGGAGGACAGCCATGATCGGGCCTCCCGGGGGTGCGGTGGCGGAGGCGCCCAGCTCTTCCCTCCAGCATCCGCCCGCGGGGCCGGACCATCAACTCAACCGGGACCCCGGCGGGCTCCTGCGGGCTCCCGACGGGCTCAGTGCCCGCTCGCGCGGTCCTGCCGGATCTGCTCCACGGCCTGCTGCACCGTCTCCTTCACGGCGTCCAGCTCGGTCAGCAGGTGCCAGTAGTCGGGGTGGCGGCCGGTGAGCGAGGCCACCGCGCGGTCGACGCGCTCGACGGCGCTGTCCAGCGGGGCCGCGTGCCGCGGGTCGGGCGTGCTGCGCCCGGCCATCGCCAGCCGCTGGGCATCGCGGATCGCGAAACGCGTCCGCTCGACCTCCTTCGTGTGGTCGAAGGAGACCTCATTGAGCCGCTGGAGGCGCTCGCCCGCGGCCTTCACGCCCTCGTCCGTCGTGTTCAGCAGCGCCCGTACGGTCGACAGCAGGGTCGTCGCGTCCGCCCAGCGCTGCTCCTCCCGTGCCGTACGGGCCTCGCGCAGCTTCTCCTCCGCCTGGGCCACCGAGCGCTCGGCCTGCCGCGGCACCTGCTGGAGGTCCTGCCAGCAGGCGGCGCTGAAGCGGCGGCGCAGCTCACTGAGCACCGGCTCGACCTGCCCGGCGCGCGTGTGCAGCGCCTGCGCCCGCGTACGGAGCGAGGAGAGGCGCTTGTCGATCTCCGCGGCTCTCTCGGGCAGCCGCTCGGCCTCGCCGCGGATGGCCTCGGCCTCGCGCACGACCCTGTCGGCGCGCTGCACGGTCTCCTGGACGCCGTGCTGGCCCGCGCCCTCGTTCAGCTTCGTGAGGTCGGGGGAGAGGGCGGCGAGGCGCGCCGCGAGATCGTCGGCCTTCAGGCCCGTCGCACGCACCTGGTCCAGCGCCCCGCTGGCCGCGAGCAGGCCCTGCCGGGCGCGCTCCACGGCGGGCGCGAGCCGCGCGAGCTGGTTCTCCGCCTGGGTCAGCAGCGGGCCCAGGCTCTGCCCGAACCGGTCCAGCTCGGCCTTGACCCGCTCCAGGTCCTGCCGCGTCCGGTCCAGCTCGGCCCGCGCCCGCGCGGCCGTACCGGAATCGAGATCGTCCCTGTCGAGATCATGGGCGTCGACCACGGTGATGTAGTCATGGCTGACCCGGTCGATACGGGCGCCGAACTCCGCGAAGTCGCTCGCGGCCTTACGGGCGCCCGGCGAGCTGTCGACCGCGCTGATCGTCTCGATGGAGATCCGCAGATCGCGCTGGGCGGTGTCGAGTTCGTAGAAGGCAGCGGCTGCGGCGTCCTTGGCGGTCTGCGCGTCGGCCCGCAGATTCTCCGCGCGACCGCTCCCCCAGCCCCAGCGACGGGTGCCCCCGCCGTTCATCGCCGTCACGAACCCTCTCCCGTGTGCAGTCATGTGAATCGGTGGTCATTCTCCCACCTGGGGACAACGAACACACGAGCTAGTTAGTTCGCGAGGTGATTGCGTACGGAGACCGGCGGCAAGGTACGCTGTCAGCTCACTTCCCGGGCGCATAGCTCAGCGGTAGAGCGCCTGCCTTACAAGCAGGATGTCACTGGTTCGATCCCAGTTGTGCCCACTCCACAGATGCACGTCAGGGCCCCGCCGATGATCATTGGCGGGGCCCTGATTCGTGCTGAGTGACTATGTGCGTGACTAAGCCTCCGGTTCCGGTGTCCCACTCGCATCCGAAGCGTCGTTGACCTTCTCACTATCGCCGCTGAAGATCTTGTCCATCGTGACGGCTCCCGTCTGGATCACGGGGCGGATCTGGTGGCGGTAGACGGTCTCCGTGACTGCCGTGCTCCGGTGGCCGACCAGTCGTGAGATCTCCTCAACGGGCACTCCGCCGTCAGACAGCAGCGAGACGAAGCTGTGTCGTAGCTCTCGGGGCGTCCACTCCGAGGCCGTGATGCCAGGAACATTCCGCAGCACCGTGCGGAAGGCCCTGCGCACATTACGGGCGTGCAGCTTCGTCCCGACACGGGAGGCGAACACGAAGCCGTGCTCTTGCCACCTCTGCCCCGCCTTCTTCCGTTGCCGCTCCTGTCGCTCCCGATGCGCGGTCAGCGCCTCCACGCAGCGCCCCGGTAGTGCGAGGGTGCGCCGCGACTTCCGCGTCTTGGTGTCAGATCCGGCGCGGACGGAACGCCACACCGCGATGTACGGCGGTACGGGTGGGGCCAAGTCGGGCCCTCCGAGCAAGTCAACGTGGTCCCAGGTGAGTGCACGCAGCTCCTCCGTTCTCCCTCCGGTGAGGAGAGAGACGACGATGTACGCGTGCAGCGCCGAGCCCTCTGCCGCTTCGAGTACGGCATGCGCCTGAGCCAGAGTGAGCGCCTTGGACGGTCGGCCAGGCTGCCCCACGGGGACGCTGCACAGCTCGACCACGTTGCGCTTGACCTTGTCCCGAGCCATGGCCCGTTTCACGGAGCGATTCAGGCACGAATGCAGGATGCGGAGCGTACGGGTGCTCAGCGTCCGAGACTTGGCGGCGAGCCACTTGTCTACGTGCTCTGCGCGAAGATCCCGGAGCTTCAGGGCTCCCAGCTCGGGCACGATGTGCGTCCGGCAGAACCCGGTGTAGTCCTTCACGGTCTTCGCCGTGCGGTCCGCAAGCCCATAGGCGAGCCAGTCAGCCACGGCGTCAGCCACGGTGGTGTCCCCCGGAGCGATGGACAGCCCATCCTCGTGGTCCCGCAACACCTCCTTCAGCTTGGCTTTCGCCTCGGTCTTCGTACGGCCACTTCCTCGCTTGACGATGCGCTTGCCAGCACCGTCGTAGCCGAGGCTGGCCGTGGCGATCCAGCGTTGACGCTTGTCGTCCCAGTGAAGGCCCCCGTCACCTCGACTGCGCCGCTTCGCCATCAGGCCACCTCCCCGAGGTTCATGCGTGAGGCGAGATAGGCCCTCACCGCTTGAGCCGGGATCCGGCGACTTCGGCCGATGGTCAGCGAGGGCAGTTCCTTGGTACGGATCAGGTCATAAACCTTGGTTCGGCCGATCTTGAGCGTGACCGTGACCTGGCGAACAGTCAGAAGTTCGTCAGTCATCCCACACCTCCGCGTTTTCGAGGTCGGCGCGGGCTTCGCGGGCGGTTTCGCGGTTGTATTGGATCTCGCGGTGGATCGAAGCGGCGAGCCAGGATTCGCCGGGGGTGTGGCCGTGTCCGGCGTAGGTCCAGTGCGCGAGGGTGAGCGTGGTGGCCTCGGGGTGGTCGTCGGGGTCGGGGAGGCCGAGGTGTGCGCGTTGCTGGCGTGCGCGGTAGTCGGCGCGGACCTGCCGGAGGGCTCCGAGGGTGGTGGAGTAGCGGCGGGACTTCGTGCTGAAGTGGCCGCGGAAGCCGAGCATGTGAGCCCAGTCGCGTAGCTTGCGGTCCGGGTAGAGCGGGTGCAGGTCGAGGCAGGCCGCGATCAGCCGGGCGGGGTGCTCGGGGATGCCCAGGAGTTCAATGGCGTCGTGGCTGCCGATGCGGCGGTCGGCGGTGCCGGTGGTCTCGGCTGCCTTGGTGGCGTACTTGGCCACGTAGGAGGCGACCGCCGCTTCGGTGAGGTCTTCGCCCTGACCGAAGGCGCCGATGGGCTGCACGTCGAGTTGCTTGCCCCACCGCAGGGTGCGGGCGGGCTGGTCGCCAGCGGCGGGGACGACGAGCGCGACGCGAGCCGCTGCCGCCTGGATGGCGTCGGTCAACAGCGCGAGGGTGGCCCAGTGCGGGGGCGGGGAGTCGGGCCCGTCCGGACCGTCAAAGCGGATCACGGCATGGAAGTGGACGGCCCCGCGCTTCTGGTATTCGGCGACCTTGCCGAAGGACAGACGGGAGGTCTCGCGCGCTTCGGCCTGGGTGAGTCCGGCGCGGCGGGCGATCTCACGGCGCAGGTAGATCGTGAAGTACCGCCACAGCTCAGAGGCGTGGTTGTTCCACAGCACGGCCCCGGCGTAGTCGTAGGTGGCCGGGTCCAGCGCCGTGCCAAGGGCCGGGGCGTCTTCGGGGTGGCGGGTGCCGCAGCGGCAGCGGCCGGAGCGGGGCCGGTTGTGGACGGGGCCAAAGCTGGGGGCGGTGAGGGTGGCGAAGACGCGGGGGTGCTCGCGCACGGTCGGCGGGGTGCCCTTGGCCTCATCCCCGGTCAGTCCGGCGCGGATCAGGTGGTAGGTGTCTCCGGCGTAGGTCCAGGCGCAGGCCGGGCAGCGGGAGGCGCGGCGGTTGCCGCAGGCGATCCGCAGCATGCCGCCCGGCTCGTGGTCGGTGGAGTAGGCGTGCAGCACCGCGCCCGTTGCCCGGTCCACCGTCTTAGCGGTACCGGTCAGCCGGATGGGGTCGGAGCAGCCACCGGTGCGGCGGATCTGTTCGTGCCAGCGATCGAAGCCGGGGTCCCCGGCGACCCTCAGCACGTCGGCAAGGGTCTCGGGGGCCAGGCCCGCCAGAGTGGCGGTGTCGGTCACGCGGTTACCTCCCAGCACGTGCGGTTCGGGGTGGGGCGGGTGGGGGCGCGGCCGGTGCCCTGGCAGTCGGGGCAGGTGGCGCGGATGGTGATGCGGGAGCCGTCGCGGTGGTGGGTGCCGGTGGTGATGGCGACGACGGGGAAGCCGTCGCAGTGGCCGCAGATGTGCCGGGTCGTCAGGCGTACAGGCATGATGGATCTCCCTTTCGGGTCCGGTGGATCGGGAAGGTGGAGGCCGTCCGGGGCGGCGGATACTTGGCGGTAGAGGCCTCCCCGGGCGGTCGTTACGTGCGGTAGAGGGACTTGCCCTTGGGCCGCGGGGATCGGCGGCGGGCGGGCTTGCGCGGGGCGCGGGAGCGGGCCTTGACCGCGGGACGCGGGGTGGACTTGCTCTGCTTGCTGCCGCGGTTGAGGGTGTAGCCGATGCCGCAGCTCGCGGAGAGGACCGCGACGATGGATGCTGCGATGATCTGCACCACGAACGCGAGCACGAGCAGCACGGCGACAATCCCGGCGGTGCCAAAGAGGATCACCAGAATGGGGCCCTTGTAGGAGCGGGGCGCTTCCTGGACGATCACGACTTTGCGCGGGTCGGTGCCGGGCGGGATCTGCCGGTACAGGTCGGCGGGGATGTGTCCGGCGCGGAGCTGTTCGTCGGGCAGGTGCATGACAGTCCTCCATCCCGGGTCAGGGCGCGCAGTGGTGGGTGCGAGCGGCGAGTTCGGCGGCGGAGCGGTCGGCGTAGTCGGTGGAGAAGCCGCATCGCGGGGCGGTGCACGCGGCGGTGTGCTTCTCCCGTCCGCGGTCGTCGCGGTAGGTGCCGACCTCGACCGGGCCGATCCGGATCATCTTGTGGAAGCGCTTGGGGCGGGCCATGGTCAGCTCTCCTCGTCCGTGCGGGTGTCGGGGTTTTCGAGGCGTTCGGCTTCCGCGATCAGTTCGCGAGCGAGGAAGGGGTGTCCGGTCGCGGCCATTTCGTCTGCCGCATCCCGGAAGTCCTGGGCGGTCGGTTCCTGTCCAGCCATGGCGGTATTTCCTTTCCGATCAGGCGAGTTGGGTGACGATCTGCTGTGCGAGGGGTTCGGGGACTCCGAGCCGGGTGCGCAGGGTGTCGGTGTCGATGGCGGAGCCGGTGCGGGTGCGGTGCTCACCGGCGAGCTTCCGGGCGTGGTCCAGCAGGGCCGGGGGCACGCCGGGCGCCGGGCGCTCAGCAGGAGCCGGGTCGAGTACGACTGGCTTGGCCGGGGCCGTCTCCGGCGATGCGGTCTCACGCGGCTCCGGGGCGGGTGCCGGGGCCGGTTCGGGCACGGGGTCCGCAGGCGGCTCGGGCACGGTCTCAGGGGCCGGTGCGGGGTCGGGCTTGTCGGCCGCGGCGTGTGCCAGGAGGGTGCCGCCGAGGAAGGCGAGGGCGGGCCACCCGGCGACGCCGAAGCGCAGCCAGGCCGGGGGGTGTTGCAGGTCGAGGAACCCGGCGGTGGCGACGTTGGCCCCGAGCGAGGCGAACAGCGCGATCAGGAACCAGCACCACGCCAGGCGCGCAGGGCCACCGTTGCGCAGCCTGCGCCAGGCGGCGACCAACAGCAGGTCCACGCTGACCGGGTAGGCCCAGGCTTTCCAGCCGTCCTGTCCCGCAGCAGCGGCGAGATCGTGCAGGTGGGCGAAGGACAACGCCCCGGCGATCACCGCTTGCACCAGTACGGCATCCAGCCGCACGGGCAGCGAGTGGGCCATGTCCTCACCTCCTTCGCAGAGTTGGGGCACGGGCCGGACGGGGGTCGAGGTCCGGCCGCCCGGCCCGCAGGTTGGTGATCAGTTGGGGTCCTCGCCGGTACCGAGGCAGTTGAGGCACATCCCGGTCTGCTGGTGCTCGGTGGTGCGCTTGCGGCGGGCGCCGACGACCACCCGGACGCTGGCCTCTCCGGTGCCCTTGCAGGGCCCGCACGGCTTCTTCGCTGCGGTCTTCCGCTTCGCAGCCATGGCGATCACGTCCTCGGATAGCTGTGACCGGCGGGCGGGTAGGGCTGGCGCGGATCACCCGCGATGCCGTGCAGCAGCACCGACTCGAAGGTGCCCGGCTCGAAGGTGGCGTCCGGGTCGAACTCGAACGAGGAATCCACCTGGTCCAGCAGGCGCAGGGTGCGCGCCTGGTCGTCCCTGTCGTTCTCACGACGCGTCATGACTGCCTCACTTCCGCGGGTAGCCGTGACCGGCGGGCGGGTAGTTGCCCTTGAGCCGCTCGCAGCGCTCGTGCTGAAGCGCGACGCCGACCGTGCCGATGAACTCCTCGTCCGGGTGGTCCTCGGCCCGCAGGTAGGCGGTGGTCAGATCGTTGAAGCGGGCGGTGTCCTCGCGGGCGGTCTCGCGCTCGTTCTTCTTCGCCATGCGATCTGTCTCCTTCGGTGTGGCCCGGTTTCGGGCATGAATCGGGTAGGGACCTGGCGCGAAGCGGTCGCGCCGACCGTGAAGCAGAAGGGGTGCCTAGTCGGCCACCGGCTGCGGAACCAGCGGCGAGGCGTCATCCGGCGCCGGGGCCGGGTCCGGCTCGGGGGCCGGTTCGGGGTCCACGAGCGGCCGGAAGTCGGCCAGCGCGGGCAGCTCCGGGGTCAGGTGCGCGAAGCGGCGGCAGGCGGCGACCGCCTCGGCCTGAGAGGTCTCTGGGGTGCGGATGCGGGACCAGCCGCCGGAGGTGTCACCGGCCACGGCCACGCCGGGGCGGTCCGGCGGGATCGTGGTGACCACCGGCAGTGCCTCGGGGGCGATGTCCTTGATGCCCATCTCGGCCGTCTGGAGATCGTTGACGCGGTGGACGACGCGGCCGGTGAGTTGTGCGCGGAGCATCGTGGCGCCCTTGCCCAGCTCGGAGCCGAAGCGCTGTCCGCAGATCTCCAGGTACATGCCGACCGCGCGGGCCATCTGCGCCAGGCGCACGAGGTACTGCACCATGCGATCCCGGCGTTCTTCGTCCTTCCGGGCGGCGACCATGAACAGTTCGGCCACCTCATCCACCAGCAGCACGAGCGGGACCGGGCGTACCGCGTCCGGCAGCTCCCACACGTTCGCGGCGCCGTAGTCGCCCAGCAGGTCGAAACGGTCTTCCATCTCCCGCACCAACGCCTTCAGGAGGCCATCGGACTCATCCGGGGTGGTGGCCATGCCGGAGAAGCGGGCCGCATACGGGGACTGCTCGACCCCGCGCTTGCAGTCGATGCCGACCAAGGCGACCGGCTGTTCGGCAAGCCCTTTGATCAGGTTGCGCTGGTACATCGACTTGCCCGAGAGCGTGGCGCCCAGCGTCAGGGCCATGGGGACCTTGCGGTAGTCGCGGATGAAGACGGTGCCGTCCTCGCGCAGCGCGACCGGAACCACCATCGGCCCCTCGGGCTTGAAGCGGCGCGGCATCCGCACCCGGCCCAGCACGTCATAGCCGGTCATGCGCAACTCGACCATCCCCGGCCGGGTCTCGACCACAGTCACCGAGCGCACCCCCCAGGCATGCCGCAGCCGCTCCGCCGACGCGGACACGTCCGCAGGCTCCAGCCCCGCGGGCAGCTTCAGCCGAGCCCGCAGACCCGTCGAGGTCCCGCGGACACGGCGGATCTTCGGCATCGCGGGCCGCACCTGGCGGCGAGCCGCACGGGCCATGGCCGCCTTCAGCCCGGACGCCTGCACCGTCAGCCCGCACACCTCCATCGTGGAACGGAAGGTGAAGGTAAAGCGGCCCCAGGTCACCGGCAGACCCACCAGCGTCCAGTACACGCGCGGCGCCCGGTGCTTGGCGTAGCCGAGACCCCCGGCACCGGCCGCGAGGCCGGTCACCTCCAGTGCGGTCATCAGGTCCGACATGATCAGGCCGCCGTCGTGAGCGCAACCGCGCGGAAGGCGATGCCGTGGCGCTTCTGGCCGTTGAACTCGTTCTCCCAGTCCCGCGCCTTCAGCCCCGTGACCGACACCGGCATCCCCGGCGCCAGACCCTCCGGAAGACCGGTCTCCGGAACGGTCACCTGGTAGAGGTTGCCCTCACCTTCATCCGAGACCAGCAGACCCACGGTCGAGAGGCCCGCACCGGTCTCCCGGTCCATGGCCCGTTCCCCGGTCTTCTTGTTCGCCATCTTCGGCTCAGGAGCCGTCGCCACGAACACGAGGGCCGTCGAAAGGTCGATCTTGAAAGACGCCATGATGGAACTTCCCTTCGTGGGAACCAGGGGCGACGCATCTACTTGGCGGTGGGGCGTCGCCCCGCTCTTTGAGGAGCTTGCTCCTCCCTAGGGAGATAGAATCAAATATCCCTAGGGAGGTCAACCCTCTTGGCTCCCGGGCATGAAAAAAGCCCGCCGGAGCGGGCCAGTTCCATGCTGCGATTCAGCTCTCGAAGCGGTACCTCATGACGTACGAACCGGCGTCGAGCAGCATCCGGTTGACCTCAATCGGCCGACCGTCACCTGTGAAGGCCGTCCGGTAGATCTCCACCACGGGCGTTCCGGCGGGCACCTGGAGCCGCTCGGCTTCCTCCGCACTCGGCATGCGCGCACGCAAGTCCTCTTCGAACCGCTCAGGCGCGCTGCCGATCTCTTCCAATCGCTTGAACGTGCCGCCGGGGCCGGTGTCCGGCTGGGCAATCTGCGTATCCCGAACCAGGTCAGCGGACAGGTAGGAGATAGCCGACTGCACCGGCTCACCCTCAACCAGGTACAGACGGCTACGGCAGATCACGGTCGCGCCTTCATTCAGTCCCAGGGCGCGGGCAACCCACTTGGGGGCTTCGATCTCAGATACGTCGAGGTCTGCGACATCCCTCGGTCGATCTTCAACGTCGGCGGACCAGATGGAAGAGCCCAGGGCCCATTGGGAGCGGGCGAGCCGCTTCACCGCGTCGCGGACAATGGGCTTGAACTCGCGGACGTACGTACCCGATCCGGTACGTGCTTGTGCGATTCCCTCCGCAACCAAGATCTTCAGTGCCCCGTTGGCGGTCATCTTGGCGACGCCGTACTGACGCACGAGCGCAGGCTCACCGGGTAGGCGATCTCCGGGAGCAAACTCACCGGAGTCGATCCGCGCCCGCAGGTCATCGGCAATCTGCTGCGCGGTCTCAGCCATTGATCATCCTCCTATGCTCCCTAGGGTGCTTCCACCCTAAAGGACGCGTCCGACAGCAGCGAGCGGGGCCCAGGTAGCGGCCGTGTTGTTACAGGTTTCACTACCTCATCAAGCTCCCCGCCTGCGGCGGGGAGGGGGAGGGACGCCCTTCCGGGAGTTCCCGCACGGGCACCCTGGACGGGGCAGTCTGAGCCGCGCAGCGCCCCGGGGCGCGGCCTTGGGGGCGCGGGCGGGCCCGTTGTTCCTCTTGCTTCCTGTGGGCGCCGGGGGGCGGCCCTGCGGCCGTTCGGGAGCGGTCTTCGGCTTGCGGGAAGGGGCGGGGGCTCTTGCCCTTTCGGGCATCCGGTGCGGCGACCCAATCGGCTCCTTCGAGCCGCCGCTACGGGACCACACCCCACCGGCCCGCTCAGCGGGCCGCCGCGCAGCTCGGGGACGCGCCTGCGCTCCTGCCTCCGGCCCGCGCCGACGCGCCCCCGGCCCCGCGGCACCTGATAGCTGCCACGGGGTGATCCCGCTTCACGCTTTGGCACGCCCAGGGGCTCTGCACCGGAACGAGCGCTGAGACCCGCCCCCACCCACGGTGCCGATCCCGCACCCCGGCTAGGAGCCTTCCAGTGCTCTCCGCATGATCCACGAAGGCCCTACGCAGGCGCCGACGCGAGGGGCGGCCACGGCGACAGCCCCTTGCGGAGCGTGCAGGAGGTGGAGGCGTCGAAGGGGTGAGGGAAGGTGGGGGCGGGGGCGGTCGGCTCCACGGCTTTAGGCAGCCACTTTGGGGCGAGCCTCTAAGATCATGGCCCCACATCGGGCTATTGCGGGCAGGCTAGAAGCTGCCCGATCCGCTGGCGAGCGTAAGGGGCCATGATCTCTCGCCCCAAAGCAGCTCCAGCCCAAAGCCGCTCCACCGACCTCACGCCGTCAGGCCCGCTCATGCTGAGTGACCAACTGCGTGACAACCGTCGCGAACAGCGGCGAACAACGGTGAACGTCGAGAGACGACCGCAGCAGGCCAGCACAACCGCCAATCCTGGTCTAAGCGCTCCTGGAACTGACTTACAAGCAGGATGTCACTGGTTCGATCCCAGTTGTGCCCACTCAGCCATAGTGGCTCTGACCAGCGCACAAGAGGCCCCCACGGGTAGCCGTGGGGGCCTCTTCCGCGCTGGTGCATGCCTGTGACGTGAGGGCACGCCGGGGGACGGGGGTGGCCCCGGGGCTGCAACCGAGCGGCGGCTCCGTCAAGTCTGTTGGGGCGTGAGAGCGAACGTGCCCCGGCGCCGGGCGGAGCGGCGCGGCTTACGGCTGTGGCCCGTGGGTCCGGTCCTGGTCCTGTCGTTCCTCGCCGCGGTCCTGGTCGCGGCCGGGGCCTTCCTCGCGGGGTGGGGCCTGCTCGGCGTCGAGGGGCTTCGGCCTGAGCGGCGACTCGCCTCCAGCACACTGTTCGACCTGGTGAAGCTCTCCTTCGGGGTGGTCGCCGGGGCGGGGGCGCTGGTGGCTCTGGTGGTGGCCTACCGGAGGCAGCGCATCGATGAGGACGGCGCGCTCAGGGAGGCCACCCGTCTGCACACCGAGCGCTTCACCACCGCCGTGTCCCAGCTCGGCGACGAGGCCGCCGCGGTGCGTCTGGGCGGGGTGCACGCGCTGGCGGGCCTCGCGGACGACGCGCCCACCCGCGAGCTGCGCCAGACCTGTATCGACGTGCTGTGCGCGTACCTCCGCCTGCCGTACACGGCCGAGGCCGACATCCCGGAGGACGACGCGGCGGCCCGGCACGGGTACCGGGCGCTGCGCGAGGTCCGGCTCACGGTCATCCGGCTGATTCGCGATCACCTACGGCTTCCCGCCGAAGACCCCCGAAGCTGGCAGGGGCACCACTTCGACTTCACAGGCGTGCGCTTCGACGGCGGTGACTTCAGCGAAGCCGTGTTCTCCGGAGGCACGGTGGACTTCAGCAGCTCCGAGTTCAGCAGCGAGACGGTCAGCTTCCGCTCCGCTGAGTTCTCCGGTGCTCTGGTCGACTTCCGCGATACGGCGTTCAACGGCGGCGTCGTCACCTTCAGCGACGCGGTGTTCACCGCCGGGACAGCCGACTTCACCTTCGCGCACTTCCCTCACGGGCTGGTCTTCTTCGAGCGCGCATGGTTCGCCGGTGCCGTGGTCCGCTTCGACAACGCGATATTCGACGGCAGCTTCGTCAGTTTCAACGACTCGGTGTTCGCCGGGGGAGCAGTCGAATTCAGCGAGTCCCTGTTCGCCGGGGGCAGCGTCGAATTCAGCGAGGCAGTGCTCTCCGAGGGAACGGTCGGCTTCCGTGGCTCGGAGTTCTCCGGCGGGACGCTCGACTTCGGCCGCGCCGGCGGCGACGCACCGACCGGCCTGCCGACAAGCGGCCCGTACGTGGGGATACGTCTCCCCGAGGAATGGAGCTCGCCGGGCTCCTGAGGGCCGCGGGGCCGACGACACAC
This sequence comes from Streptomyces albiaxialis, assembly GCF_039530985.1. Classification (NCBI taxonomy): domain Bacteria; kingdom Bacillati; phylum Actinomycetota; class Actinomycetes; order Kitasatosporales; family Streptomycetaceae; genus Streptomyces; species Streptomyces albiaxialis. The sequence continues at coordinate 376,567 of NZ_BAAAPE010000013.1, read as the reverse complement.
GACCCGCCATCATGCCCAAGGCCGCACGAGGATGATGGTTCCGTTGTCCGGAGGGGCTCGTGCCGGGTGGGACGGGGGAGGGGGAGAGCGTGGGGAGACGTGTCAGGGGAGTAGCGGCGTACGGGGTCGCGTTGGCGGGGGCGTTGGCCTTGAACCGCTGGCTCACGGACGATTCGTGGGCGGAGATCGCCATGGGGGCGGTGCTGTACAGCGGGCTCCCCGTCGTCGTCGCGGGGATATGGGTGATGTGGCTGCGCCGCCGGGCGCGGCGTGAGGGGGAGTGAATCAGGGGCGGCACTCCCTGTGGCGTGTGCCGAAGGCAGGGCGCGTCACGGTTGACGGTGGCTCGTCTGCCGGGCCTCGACGTACGCCGCCAGGTTGGCCAGGGAGGAGGCCAGGCCGGATTCGTGGGTGGGTTGGTCGATGCCGGGGGGTACGTCCTCGGCGGTGATCGTGACCTTCGTGCCGGTGGGGGTCGGGGTGAGGTGCCAGGTCATCGTCATCGTGCCCGCGTACGCCGGGTCGTCGGAGGTGAAGACGGCGCGCTGGACGACGCGTTCGGGCGGGACGAGGGCGGCGAAGCCGATGTCGACGACGTCCGTGGCGTCGGACGTCTTGCCGGGGCTGCCGGTGGGGTCGAGGTAGGTGAGGGTCATCCGGAATCCGCCGCCGGGCCGGAGGTCCCAGTGGTCGACGTGGCCGCGCATGCCCTCCGGGGGCAGCCAGCTCTCCAGGGCCCGGGGGTCCGTGAGGGCGCCGTAGACGGCGGCCGGGGGTGCCGCGACGGTCCGGTCGGCGCGGTCCGTTCTGCTCATGTCTGTTCCTCTCCTGGGGGCGGCCCGTGCGCGGCTCAGCCGCGTTCGTGGGCCTCGCGGATCTGTCGCGCGCGTTCGGCCGCCCGTTCCGCCTCCCGGGCGGCGGTACGGGCCCGCTGCCAGTCCCATACATGGGCCATGTCTACCGTGCGGTGCGCGGCGGAGCGATGAGTTCGGGGCGTTCCCGTGGTCGGTACGGGGAGCGAACGTATGTGCCGAGCGAGTGAGAGGGACGCACCGTGATCGATCTGAGGCCCGCGTGCCGGCGGATGAGCGAGGTCGTGGCGGGGGTGGAGGACGGCCTGCTCGCCGGGCCCACGCCCTGCGCGGAGTACGACGTGAGCGCGCTGGTCGCCCACGTCGCCCAGGTCGCGCGGGGGTTCACCGCCGTGGCGCGGAAGGAGCGGGCGGAGGGCGCGCAGGACGGGACGTCCGCCGTGCCGCTCGCCGCGCCGCCGCGGGAGGGCTGGCGCGAGGAGCTGGCCGGGGAGCTACGGGCGCTCGGCGAGGCCTGGGACGACCCGGCGGCCTGGGAAGGGGAGTCGGGCGGCGCGGGCGTGGAGCTGCCCAACGCGCTGTGGGGAAAGATCGTGCTCACCGAACTGGTGGTGCACGGCTGGGACCTCGCCCGGGCCACGGGCCGGCCCTTCGACCTGCCCGAGGAGACGCTGCGCGCCTGCTACGCGCACGTCGCCGAGTTCGTCCCGAAGGCGCCGCTCCCCGAGCTGTGGGGCACGCCCGTCGACGTTCCGGAGGACGCGCCGCTGCTCGACCGGCTGCTGGGGATCACCGGCCGGGACCCTCAGATGCCGAACGGCGCCGCGTAACGCACCTCGCCGCGCGGGAGCGCGCCGCCGTCGAGGGCGAGCGCGAGGAACGCCTCGTCCGGCCACTCCTGGCCCGCGGGCGGCGTGATGCCGAAGCCGGAGGCCGAGGCGAAGCCGAAGCGGGGGTAGTAGGCGGGGTGGCCGAGGACGACGACCGTACGTTCGCCCGCGGCGCGCGCCGCGGCGAGCGCGCCCCGGATCGCGGCACCGCCCGCGCCCTGGCGCTGCCACGCGGTGAGCACGGCGCACGGCGCGAGGGCGAGCGCCGGGGTGTCGCCGACGTGGCAGCGGGTGAGCAGGGCCTGCGCGACCGGTTCGCCGTCCGGCGCGACCGTCACGTACGAGAACGGGGCGAGCCAGGCCGCCTCATCGGCGCGCAACGCGTCGACGAGGTCGGCCTCCTCCGCTGTCTCGAACGCGTCGAGCAGGATCCGGCGGACCGTGGCCGCCTCGTCGGGGTGCTCGGGGCGCGCTGACCAGGTGGGTGTGCTCATGGAGGAACTCATACGGAGGGGGCCTCCGACGGTGCGGGTGCGGGTGCGGTGGCGGGCGCGGCGCCGCCCGCGCGCATCGCGGGCAGCGTCGGAAGTGCGGGGAGTACGGGCAGTGCCGTCAGGGCGGGGACGGCCAGCCCCGGGGCGGAGAGCGCCTCCGTGGCGGCGACGGGCGCCGAACCCGGTTCGGCCCCGGACTCGGGGTCGTGCGTGGCCGTCGCACCGGAGTCCGGCTCCGGCTCCAGGGCCGAGGCGCGGGCTGCGGCCGGGGCCGGGGCCGGGGTCTTCGCGCGTTTGCCGCCGTGCGGCTCGCGCCGTATCAGGTGGGCCGCCAGGGCACCGGCCGCGAACAGGGCGCAGACCGAGACCGCCGTGCCCAGCCAGCTCGCGCCGAGCCACTGGCTGCCGAAGTAGCCGAGGCTCACGCTGTACGCGGCCCAGGCGAGACCGGCGAGGGCCGACCAGGGGACGAAGTCGCGTGCGCTCCGGTGCGAGGCGCCCGCCGTGAGGCTGACGACGGAGCGGCCCGCGGGCGCGAAGCGCGCGAGGACGACGAGGGCGCCGCCGCCGCGGTGGACCAGGGCGTGGCCGAGTCGTTCCTGCGCCGTGGCCAGGCGGCGGGAGCGGGCGATGGCGCGGTCGAAGCGCTCGCCGCCGCGCCAGGCGAGCCGGTACGCGGCGAGGTCCCCGACGACGGAGGCGCAGGCGGCACAGAGGACGAGCAGCAGCATCTCGGGGAGCTGCGCGTAGTCGGCCGCGTGGCGCGCGTGGCTGGGGAGGTCGGCCGCGTCGGCTGCCGTGGTGCCCGCCGCGGCGGTGGCGACGGCGACGACGAGGACGCCGCTGGGCAGCAGCGGCACGAAGACATCGAGGAGGACGGACGCGGCCACGACCGCGTAGATCCATGGGGATCCGGTCACAGACCCCAGGACTTCCGGCACCGCTGTCCCCGTTTCTCCCCTGCCCGGCTCTCGTTTCTCTGACGTTTACCGCCGTACAGCGTACGCCCGGGTCCCCCGCACAGGGCTGCCGGGGCCACGTGGCGCCCCTCTCACACACCCGCCCATATACAAATGCACCGAATCGGACCACAGGGGTACGAACGGGCCGAGAGGCCGGAGAGGCGGGCACGATGGCGGCAGCGCGACACGGGAGGGCCACTCGCGTGGCGGTGGTGACGGCGGTCACTGTGACGATCGCGACAGCGGGCGCGGCGAGCGCGAACGGTTCCGGGACCACCGGCTCGGCGGTCACCGGTTCCGGGATCACCGGCACGGCGGACACCGGCTCGGCGGTCACCGACCGCGGCTCCGGCTCAGGCTCCGGCTCCGTTTCGAAGTCCGGCGGCTCGTTCACGCTGCGGACCAGCGACCGGTTCGCCGCGCCCCGCGCGAAGGGCGGCTCCGCGGCGCTCACCTACGACCGGCGGGTGCCGGTCGGCGCGGAGATCCAGGTGGGCCAGCGCGTCCGGCCCAAGAGCATGAAGATCGAGGTCGCGGTGCGCGGGGCCGCGCGGAACCGTACGTACGGCGTGCACGTCCACACCCGCCCCTGCGGCGCGAAGCCCGACTCCTCCGGGCCGCACTACCAGCACCGGAAGGACCCGCGGCAGCCCTCCGTCAGCGCCCGTTACGCGAACCCGCGCAACGAGGTCTGGCTCGACTTCGCCACCGACAAGCACGGCAGCGGCTCGGCGGTCGCCCGGCAGAAGTGGACGTTCCGCAAGGGCGAGGCCCGCTCGGTGGTGCTGCACGAGCACGCCACCAGCACCCACAACGGCAAGGCCGGGCAGGCGGGCGACCGCCTCGCCTGCTTCACCGTGCCCTTCGAGTCCGGGGCGCCCGGCAAGGGCGGCCGTCCGCTGCCGGGCCTGATGCCGTCGGGCGAGTCGGGCGACCTCCCGTCCTGAACCCGTCCTGACACGGGTGGCTAACGGGACGCGCGGCGGCCTCCCGCAGGCGTGAGCGACCGGGTCAGCACCCGCGTGAGCGCCGACCGGGTGCCACCCGCGCCCGTGCCCGTACCGGCGTCCGTCCCCTCCGCCGTGCGGGCCTGGTCGAGGCTGAACTCGGCGTGGCGGCCGTGCAGCGCGAGCGTCATGACCTGGTTGCCGAACCAGGGGCCGCCCGTGCGGCGCCACTTCACCTGCGGCGGGCCCCCGCGCCCGTGCCGGGCCAGCGCGCGGCCGAGCCACGTGCCGGCCCGGCTCCAGCCGAACCGGAAGGCGGGGCGCAGCACGGCCGGGATGCTGTTGTGCATGGGGGAGCAGGTGAGCTGCACGACGTGGGAGGTCCCGTCGGCGCCGTTCGCGGCGCCGGTGCCGGGGAACTCCGGCTCCGCGACGTACGCGTGGTGCACGTCGCCCGACAGGACGCTGACCGTCGCCGGGGCCTCGGGGCCCGTCGCGACGCGCTCGATCAGCTCGGTCAGCTCGCGGAAGGAGCGGGGGAAGGCCGCCCAGTGCTCCAGGTCGGCGCGCCGGCGGAGCTTCTCGCTGAAGCGCGTCCAGCGCGGTCCGCGCGCGCCGCCGCACAGCGCGGTGTTCCAGACCTCCACCCCGTGCACGGCGGGCGGCAGCAGCCAGGGGAGCGAGGAGCCGATCAGCAGATGGTCGACGGCGCCGGGACCGCCGTCCAGCGCCTGCTCGTACAGCCAGCTCATCTCGTCGTCGTCGAGCATCGCGCGCTTGTTCTCGGTCAGGACGCGCCCGGCGCGGGTGTCGACCATGAGCAGCCTGACGCGGCCGAAGTCGCGGCGGTAGCTCCACCGGGCCGCCGAGGGGTCGAGGTCGGCGCGCTCGGCGAACGCGCGCAACAGCTCCGTGGCCCTCTCGTCGCCCGCTTCCCGTACGGCCGTGAACAGCGGGTCCTCGGCGAGTTCGCCGGGGGAGAGGTTGCCCAGGTGCTGGTGGACCCAGTACGAGGTGAGGCCGCCCAGCACGCGCTCGCGCCACCAGCCGGTCGCGCGGACGTCGCGCTGCCAGGACTCGCTGGTGTTCCAGTCGTCGATGACGTCGTGGTCGTCGAAGATCATGCAGCTCGGGACGGTGGAGAGCAGCCAGCGGACCTCGGGGTCGAGCCACGATTCGTAGTACAGCTCGGTGTACTCCTCGTAGTCCGCGACCTGGTCCCAGGGCGGCTCGCTCAGGTCGCGGCGCCGGGCGAGCTTCTCGCGCACCGGCTCCGAGGTCGCGTCCGCGTAGACCTGGTCGCCGAGGAGGAGCAGCAGGTCGGGGAGGGTGCCGCCCGCGATGGCCTGCTGGGCGAGGGCGTCGAGCGCGTCCGGGCCGACGGGGTCGTGGCGCGCGTCGGCGGGGCGCGCGGCCCAGCGGCACGAGCCGAAGGCGACACGCAGCGTCTCGTCCCGCTCCTCGGGCGGGCGCAGGGTGCGGATGACGCTGCGCGGGTGGGCGGACCCGGGGAGCGGCCAGACCTCGTCGCCGTCCAGCGTGACGCGGTACGGCGTCGCCGTGCCGGGCTCCAGGCCGACGACCGTGATCAGCGCGTAGTGGTGCCCGGAGATCTCCCAGGTGCGGGCCGTGCCGCCCGCCGTGGTGCCGTCGCAGTGGACCTCGGCCTCGCAGGGGCCCTCGGTCTCGACCCACACGGTCGCCGTGTCCTCGTCGACGTAGCGCAGCAGCGGTCCTAGGCGTAGCCCGGCCATGTCGCTCTCTCCTCCCGCCCCGCGTATGGGTGCGTCCCGCACACGCAGGTCGCACGGTACGGAACGTCCGCACGGTACGGAACGTCCGCAGGCCATGGAACGTCCACAGGCCACGGAACGTCCGCACGGTACGAACGACGGAGGGCGCCGAGCAGTTTCCGTACCGGTCGAAGGGCGCCGGGCGGCCCGGCACGGCGAACGGTGCCCCCCACCGCCCCGCGGGGCGGCGAGAAGCACCGTTTCTCCGCTACCGGCTCAGCAGGTGCCGAGCGCTTTGGTCAGTGCCTCCTTCTCGGCGGAGTCCGCCGTCATCTCGTAGGTGTGCTTGACCCAGATCCAGCTTCGCGCGTAGGTGCAGTGGTAGTCGTTCTTCGACGGCATCCACTCGGCCGGGTCCTTGTCGCCCTTCGACTGGTTCACGTTGTCCGTGACCGCGAGGAGCTGGGCGGTCTTCAGGTCGTTGGCCAGTTCCTGGCGCCTGTCCTGGGTCCAGTCCGAGGCGCCGGAGCGCCAGGCCTCGGCCAGCGGGACCATGTGGTCGATGTCGACGTCACCGGGCTGCGTCCAGGTCTCGCCGTCGTACGGGCTGGTCCAACTGCCCTTCGTGGGGTAGCAGTCGCTGCCCGTCTCGACGCCCTCGCCGTCGCGCTTGAGGACCGCCTCGCGGGTGTTGCAGCCGTCGCCCTGGTCGATCCAGTGCGGGAACTTGTCACGTGAGTAGCCGTCGGAGGAGCCCTCGGCCTTCTCGCTGATCTCGCCGAGCATCGTCTTGGCCTCGGCGGCGCTCGGCGGGGCCGGGGGCTCGGCCTGCGCGGCGCCGCCCGTGGTGAAGAGGAGCAGCCCCGCGACGGGGGCCGCGAGGGCCGTGGAGAGCGCCCAGCGGCGTCGACGCGCGTAGAGCTTCCGTCCTATCCGGTGCGTACCGGGCATACGAACTCCCTTGGTGTGGGGGGACCTTGAGCAAGACAGCGTGACGTCGTGTGCACGTCACTGCAAGAGCATGCCCGTGTCGCACCCTTCCGGCACCCCTCTTTCCCCCACATGGGCCACGCGGTTCGCACTGTTGGGGTCGCGTTGACGCGCGCGTCGCGCGCTGTTGGGGCGCCGGGAACGCGCCGCCCGCGCCGTAGGGTGATCCGGTGCCGCTCGCCGCCGACGCGCTTCTGCCCGTCACCCCGACCCTCGGCGCCGTGCTGGCCGTACTCCTGCTCGCCGCGGCCGTGTTGGCGGCGTACGCGCACCTCGTCCAGGACGACGGGAAGCCGTACGCGCGTGCGATCGTACGGGCCGGGCTGCGGGCCGCCGTCCAACTGGCCGCCGTCTCCCTGGTGATCGGCTGGGTGATGGGCGCCCTGCCGACGCTGCTCGCGTTCGTCCTGCTGATGTTCGCCGTCGCCGTACGGACCGCCGGGCGCCGCGTCACCCCGAACCGCACCTGGGCGTGGACGGCCGTGCCGATCGCGGCCGGAGTCCTGCCCGTCGTCCTGACGCTCGTGCTGACCGGGCTCGTGCCGTTGCGCGGCGTCGCGCTCATCCCGATCGCCGGGATCCTCATCGGCGGCGCCCTCACCGGCACCGTGCTCGCCGGGCGGCGGGCGCTGGAGGAGCTGAAGCAGCGGCACGGCGAGGTCGAGGCCGCGATGGCCCTCGGCATGCCGGACCGCGACGCCCGCCTGGAGATCGCCCGCCCCGCCGCCGCCGGGGCGCTGGTGCCGGGGCTCGACCAGACCAGGACCGTGGGCCTCGTGACCCTGCCCGGCGCCTTCGTCGGGATGCTGCTGGGCGGGGCGTCGCCCGTGCTGGCGGGCGCGGTGCAGCTCTTCGTGCTGGTGCAGGTGATTGCCGTGGGCGCGGTGCTGGAGCTGGTCGCCCGTGGGCGGCTGCACCGGAGGGAGCCTCCGCCTCTGTGAGGTGACCGGTGAGTTCCGCGTGACCTCTTCTCCGGGGCTGCGCAGGGGGTGCCACCTGGGATTCTTCGCAGACCTTCCGTGCTTCGTGGTTCCTCGCGCAGTTCCCCGCGCCCCTTCGGGGCGCTCTCGGCGCGCGGAAGTGGGCGGGGGCGGTCAGCATGGAGGCGGGAGGCGAACAGGAGGGTCCATGGCGACGCAGACCGCGCAGCGCCCGCAGCCTCCGCAGGCCCCACGTCGGAGCGTCTTTCTCGCGATCGGCGCGCTCCTCCTGGGGATGCTGCTCGCGGCACTCGATCAGACGATCGTCGCGACCGCGCTGCCCACCATCGTCAGCGACCTCGGTGGTCTCGACCACCTCTCGTGGGTCGTCACGGCTTATCTGCTGGCCGTGACCGCCGTGACGCCCCTGTGGGGCAAGCTCGGCGACCAGTACGGGCGGAAGAAGCTGTTCCAGACCGCCATCGTGATCTTCCTCATCGGCTCGGCCCTGTGCGGCGTCGCCCAGAACATGCCGCAGCTCATCGGGTTCCGGGCCGTCCAGGGGCTGGGCGGCGGCGGGCTGATCACGCTCTCCATGGCGATCGTGGGTGACCTCGTGCCGCCCCGCGAGAGGGGCCGGTACCAGGGGCTGTTCGGCGCCGTGTTCGGGACGACCAGCGTGCTGGGCCCGCTGCTGGGCGGCTTCTTCACCGAGCACCTCGACTGGCGCTGGGTCTTCTACATCAACCTGCCGATCGGCGTCGTCGCCCTCCTCGTCATCGCCGCCGTCCTGCACATCCGCGTCGGCACGACCCGGCACGTCATCGACTACCTCGGCACGTTCCTGATCGCCGCCTGCGCGACCTGCGTCGTCCTGGTGACCTCGCTCGGCGGGACGACCTGGGAGTGGAACTCGCCGCAGATCTACGGGCTCGCCGTGCTCGCCGTCGTCCTGCTCGCCGCGTTCGTACGGACCGAGCGCCGCGCCGCTGAGCCGGTGCTCCCGCTGCCGCTGTTCCGCGTCCACACCTTCAGCCTGTGCGCGGCGATCAGCTTCGTCGTCGGCTTCGCGATGTTCGGCGCGATGACCTATCTGCCGACGTTCCTCCAGGTCGTGCACGATGTCTCGCCGACGATGTCCGGCGTCCACATGCTGCCGATGGTGCTGGGCGTGATCGTCGGTTCGACGCTGTCGGGCCAGCTCATCAGCCACACCGGGCACTGGAAGGTCTTCCCGGTGCTGGGGACCGCGCTGACCACGGCCGGGCTGCTCCTGCTGCACCGGATGGACCCGGGCAGCTCGGTGGCCGAGATGAGCGCGTACTTCGCCGTGTTCGGGCTCGGCCTCGGGCTCGTGCTCCAGGTGCTGGTGCTCGCCGCGCAGAACTCCGTGGACTACGCCGACCTGGGCGTCGCGACCTCCGGCGTCACCTTCTTCCGCGCCATCGGCGCCTCCGTCGGCGTGGCCGTCTTCGGCGCGGTCTTCGCCTCCCGGCTCGGCGGAAAGCTCACCGACGCGCTGCGCGGCCAGGACCTCCCGCCCGGCGTGACCCCGGACGCGCTGCGGCACGACCCGCACGCGATCGGCGGGCTGCCCCCCGCCGCCCGCGAGGGCGTGCTGGGCGCCTACTCCTCGGCCATCACGGACGTGTTCCTCTACGCGGCACCGCTCGCCTGCCTCGCGTTCCTGCTGACCTGGCTGCTGCGCGGGACGCCGCTGCGCCGCAGCGTCCAGGTCCCCGACGAGAGCGAGACGCTGGGCCCGGGCCCCGTGCACCGCACCTCGGCGGAGGAGGTCGCGCGTGCGCTGTCCCAACTGGGCTCCCGCGAGGGACGCCGCGACCTGTACGCGCGTATCGCGGCGCGCGCGGGCATCGATCTGCGGCCCGCCGCCTGCTGGATGCTGCTGTACCTGCGCCACCACGGCCCGTTCGAGCCCGCGCTGCTCGGCGACCGGCACCAGGTGCCCCGCCACGTCATCGCCGCGGGCGCGCGGCAGTTGGAGGAGCGCGGCCTGGCCGTACGGGAGGGGCTGCGGCTCTCGGCGACGGCGGAGGGCGAGGAGACGGCCGCCGCGCTCGCGCGCGCACGTGAGGAATCCCTCACCGAACTCCTCGGCGACTGGTGGACCCCGGACCGTCCGACCGATCTGACGGAGCTGGTCCACGAGTTGAACACCGAGCTGAGCGGCGACGAGAGCGAGAGCCCGCGCAACGGCGAGGGGAAGTCCGGGCCGCCCCGCGCCGCGTGAAACGTGAGGAAGATCCGGTACGGGCGCGCTTGACCCCCACCGCCCCGGACCGCGTAAGGTCCCGCACTGGACAGTTGCAGGCGATTCGGGCGTGGCGGGCGTGACGCGCGCGGCCCGGTCCCGAACCCTGGGGAGGGGTCCGCATGACGGCGAACGGCGGCGAGCACGACGATCCGCTGCACATACGCCCGTACGTGAGACTGCCGGAGGACGATGCCGCGGGCGCGGCGGACGGCGCGCCGGGTGCCGAGGCGGCGACCACGGCGATGCCGGACCTGTCGCCCTTCGCCCGCCAGGGCACGGCCGAGACGGCCGAACTCCCCGTCGTCCCGCAGGGATCCCCGAGGTCTCGGGAGGCTCACGGGTCCCACGGGTCCCCGGAGTCCGCCGAGGCGGGCCTGAGAGCGCTGCGCAGCGCCCGTACGGCCGCGGAGGCGGACGTGGAGACGGGCGTCGGGCACGGCGTCGGGCCGGGTGCGGACAGCGCGCCCCACGCGCCCCACGCGCCCCGCTCGCACCGGCGCGGCAAGGGCGCCGCCGGGGGCAAGGGCGGGGGCAAGGGCGGGCGCCGCCGTCCCGCCACCGGCGTGCTGGCCGCCGCCGGAGTGGCCGCCGCGCTCGGCGCCGGTCTCCTCACCACGCAGGCCCTGACCGGCGACCGGGGCGGGGAGAGCGGCACGAGTACCGAGGACCGCGCCCTGGGCGAGCGGCCCACCGGCGCCCCCACCCACGGCCTGGCCTCGGACTCGGCGTCCCCCTCGCCGCGCGAGAAGAGCGCGAAGCCCTCGAAGTCGCCCAGCTCGCTGCCGTCGCGCACCAGCGCCTCGGGCACCCCGCGCGCCGACCGGAACGACGACGCGCACACCGAGCGCGAGGACAGGCCCTCGCCGTCCGCGTCCCCCCGCGAGAGCGCGGACGCCTCGTCTCCGTCCGAGGAGCGCCCCGAGCGTCCCGAGCGCCGCCCCCAGCGCCCGGAGCGGCCCGGCGGCGCCACGCTGAACGTGGGCGACTCGGGCCCGGCGGTGGCCGACCTCCAGCGGCGGCTCAAGCAGGTCGGGTACCTGGCGCAGGACGTGGAGGAGGACGGCATCTACTCCAGCACCGTCCAGGAGGGCGTCTACCGGTACCAGGTCACGTACCGGATCGACGAGGACGAGCCCGGCGCGTACGGGCCGTACACGCGCCGTTCCCTGGAGTCCCGTACCTGAGTCCGGCGGGCCTCCCGGAGGCCTCCGGGAGGGGGGCGTGCTGGCGGGCACGCGACGCGCTTTGTATCGTGGAAGAACAAAATGGTTCCGCCCGTGCCCCTCACCTGACGGAAGGGGCGTCCCTGACCGGCGGGCGGAACCATCTTGTGCTCCGTCCGATCGCCGTCCCGATGAGGAGCCCCGCGCCCATGCCGACCACTCCGACCAGCCCTCTCGTCGCTCGCGGCCTCCTGCTCGACATGGACGGCACGCTGGTCAACTCCGACGCCGTCGTCGAGTTCATCTGGCGCGGCTGGGCCGCCGAGCACGGACTCGACCCCGACGAGGTGATGCGGGTCGCCCACGGTCGGCAGGGGCACGCCACGATGGCGGCCGTCCTCCCGGACCGGTCCATGGAGGAGAACTACGCGGAGAACCGCGAACTGCTCGCCAAGGAGACGCAGATCACCGAGGGCATCGTCCCGGTGCCCGGGGCCCCCGCCTTCATGGACGCCCTCGAACCGCTGCCGCACGCCCTGGTGACCTCGGCCGACATCGGCCTGGCGACGGTGCGGATGCGCGTGGCGGGCGTACGGATGCCGGACATCCGCGTCACCGCCGAGTCCGTGAGCGCCAGCAAGCCGGACCCGGAGGGCTTCCTCAAGGGCGCCGCCGAGCTGGGCTTCGAGCCCGCCGACTGCGTCGTGTTCGAGGACTCCCCGGCGGGCGTCGCCGCGGGCCGCGCCGCGGGCATGCGCGTGGTCGGTGTCGGCGAGCGGGCGGCGGTACTCGAACCCACCGCGCACGTGCGGGACCTGACGCAGATCCGGGTCGAGGCGCTGCCCGACGGCCGGATAGCCCTGCACGTGGCGGCGTGAACCCGTGCCCTTATTACCGCTCTTACTCCTGTCCCGCCCCGGGGGACGACGCCTTCGGGGCGGCCTGCTGGACGACCTCGAACGTCCATACCTCCGCGTCGGACGCCGCGGGCCTCCTCGGGGCCTCGCCGCTGCCGCCGTTCCCGCCGCTCTCCCCGCTCCCGCCGGCTCCGGCCTTCTCCCCGCCGCCCCGGTGCGCGGCCTGGGCCGGGCCCGCCATCCAGGCCTGGAACGCCTCCTCGTCGCGCCAGCGGGTGTAGACGAGATAGCGGTCGGTGCCCTCGGCCGGGCGGAGCAGCTCGAACCACTCGAAGCCGTCCGAGCTCTCGACGGCGCCCGCCCGCGAGGCGAAACGCTTCTCCAGCGTCTCGCGCTGCTCCTCGGGCACGGTCAGCACATTGATCTTCACGATGCTCATGAGCGCCATCCTAGAACCGGGGCCCTCCGGCGAAACCGGCCGAACCCCTTACAAATCTCTTGTCCTTATTCCGGGGAACTTGTCAGGTAGCAGGTAGGTTTCTTGCGTCTGACCCCCCGGGTTACGGACAGGGCTCACAGGACGGAGTACACGGGGCGTGGCGGCGGAGACGGCGGCCGACCGGGCGGAGGGCCCGGACGGCGACCAGGAGGGTTCGTACGGGCGACGGTTCGCCCGCCAACTGGGGCTGGGGACACGCGGGGGCATGGCCCTGGTGGGGCTGTGGCTGCTCGCGCTGGCCCTGGCCGCGCGGCAGGCGGCGGCTGTGCTGCGGCTGCCGCCGGACGAGAGGCTCGTCGACCTCCTCGCGTGGATCGGGGACAACGGCGTCCTGCGCGTGCGGGACTCGCTCTACGACGGAGAGACGCCCTTCACCGGGACGCCCCTTGCCGGTTTTGTGCTGAAACCTCTGACGCGGGCGGCCGAGCAAGGGCTCGGCGTCGCGTGGACGTTCGGCACCATGCTGCTCGTCGCCGCCGTGGGCGTCGTCGCGGCACGGGCCCTGCCCCGGCCCGTCTCCCGGCGCACGGCCCTTTTCGCCGTGCCCGTGGCCCTCAGCCTGCTCGCCCTCTCGGTGCCGGTCCGCAACACCTTCCACCTCGGCCAGACGAGCATATTGCCGGTGCTGCTGGTGCTCGTCGGCTGGCTGATGAAGGGCGAGGGCAGGCAGGCAGGCGGCGCCCTCATCGGCGTCGCCGCCGCGCTCCAGCCCGCCGTACTGCTCTTCGCGCCGCTGCTGTGGCTGACGGGCCGCCGCCCGGCCGCGCTCGCCGCCGCCGGAACGTTCGCGCTGTGCACGCTCGGCACCTGGGTCGCGATGCCCGACGACTCGTACGCGTACTGGATCCACCACATCGCGGGCGTCGGGCTCGGCGACCCCGCCGACGCGACCGCCAACCAGTCGCTGCACGGCGCGCTGCTCCGTGCCGGGCTGCGCGGCCCGTTCGAGGCCGTGCTGCTCGTCGTGCTCGTGGCGGCCGTCGGCTGGCTCGCGCTGCGCCGCGCCGTGCGGTACGCCCGCGACGGACAGCTCCTGCTCGCCGCCGCCGTCGCGGGCTGCGCCGCCGTCGCCGTCTCGCCGACCGCCTGGCAGCACCAGCAGCTCTGGGTGCTGCTCGCCGTCGTCGGCCGCGTCGGACGGCGTTCCGGGGACCGGCTGGTGTGGCCGGTGTTCGTGGTGCTGGTGATGTCGCTGGACGGCGACGCGCTGGTGCCGAAGGTCAGCGCGCTCACGGCGCTCGGCGACAACGCCGTGCTGCTCGCGGCGCTGCTCGCCGCCTGCGCGATGCCGTTCCTCACCCGCGACTCGCCGTACTGGGACAGTCCCGAGCGCTCCGGGCTCCTCAGCCGCCCCAACCTGATGCTGGAGCTGCTGCTGATCCGCGTCGGCTACTGGGCGTACTCCTGGGTGCGCGGCCACGCGCCCGACTCGCGGCACCTGGCCGAGGGCCACGGCGACCAGATCCTCGCCGTCGAGCGGTTCCTCCACATCGACATGGAGCACGCCCTCAACCACCTGGCCGTGCGCACCGGCTGGCTGCGGGACTTCTCCGACTTCTACTACACGACGTTCCACTTCCTGGTGCCCATCACGCTGCTGGGCTTCCTCTACGCCCGCCGCCCCGGCCGGTACCGCGAGGCCCGCACCGCGCTGAGCTTCGCCACCCTGCTCGCGCTCATCGGCTTCTGGCTCTACCCCCTCGCGCCCCCGCGCCTGATGCCCGGCCTCGGGTACGTGGACACGGCGCACGGCCCGCAGGACCCGAACAACCCGGACTTCGGCGCGCTGACCGAGCTGTCCAACCAGTACGCGGCGATGCCCTCGCTGCACGTCGGCTGGTCGCTGTGGTGCGCCGTGGTCGTCTGGAAGCTCACCCGCAACCACTGGCTGCGCGCCCTGGGCGCGCTCTATCCGTCGCTCACCTGCTTCGTGGTGATGGCCACCGCCAACCACTACCTGCTGGACGCGGCCGGCGGCGTCCTCGTCGTCGCGGCCGGGTTCGGGATCCAGCGCGTGATCCAGAACCGGCGGCCGGACGCGAAGCCCGCCGCGCCTGCCTCGGGCGGCGAGGTCAGCGGTGCAGCTTCAGACCCTTCACCGCCCGGTCGACCGAGTTCCGCGGACCGTACAGAGCCAGCCCGGCGAGACTGAGCTTCTCCGCCTCCACGGCGCGCACGGCGGCGCGGTTGTCGGTGTCGTTGTCCGTGGCGAACATCTCGTCGGTGTAGAGCGCCGTGGCCAGGCCGCGCGAGAGGGCGCGGCCGTGGGCCTTCGACAGGCCCTCGGCGTCGGCCGCGAAGCAGAGCACGGGCTCGCGGAACATCGCCAGGTACCGGTTGCCCGAGCCGTCCTCGTACGCCTCGCCCACCACGTCCTCGGTCGCGTGGGCCACGCCGCCCGCGAGGAAGGCGGTCACGTTCAGCTTCTGCCAGTCCGCCAGGTCCTCGCGGACCACGACGGCGATCTTCGTGTCGAAACGCATGCGGTGAGCCTGGCGCCGACCCGGGCCCCGGGTCTTGAACGCTGGTGCGGTGCGAGACTGAGGGCATGGCCGAGGACTGGGCACGGTACTGGCGGGCGCCGGGGCAGCCCCTGGAGGCCATGCGTGCCCACTTCACCGGGCACCGCTTCCATCCGCACAGCCACGACGCGTACTCGTTCGCGGTGACCGAGACCGGCGCCCAGAGCTTCCACTGCCGGGGCGGACGGCACACCAGCGGCGCCGGGATGGTCATGGCCTTCAACCCCGACGACCCGCACGACGGCGAGGCCGCCACGCCCCTCGGCTTCACGTACCGGATCATCCACATCGGCCCCGGACTCGTCCGCGAGGTCCTCACGGACGCGGCGGGGCGCGACGCGCCCATGCCGCTCTTCCCGCACCCGGTGCGGGAGGACCCGGTGCTGCGGGACGCGCTGCTGTCCCTGCACGGCGCCCTCGCGGACGGCACGGCCGCGACGGGCCTCGCCCGCGACGAGCGGCTCACCCGGACCGTGCTGGCCATGGTGCGGCGCGGGGCGCGCGGGCCCGTACGGACGCGGGAGCGCGCGGCCGGTTCGTCGGCCGTACGGCGCGCGCGGGCGCTCCTGGAGGACGCCTGGGACCAGGACGTACCGGCGGAACGGCTCGCCGCGGCCGCCGGATGCAGCCGGTACGCCCTCTACCGCGCCTTCCGCGCCGAGCTGGGCATGGCGCCGTCCGACTACCAGCGCCTGCTGCGGCTTCGGGGGGCGCGCCGTCTGCTGATGCGGGGCTACTCCCTCTCGGACGCGGCGGTCGAGTCCGGCTTCGCCGACCAGAGCCACCTGCACCGCTGGTTCGTCCGCTCCTACGGCATCACACCGGGAGCCTTCCGCGCGGCGGGCTAGGACCTGCTCCGTCCTAAGGGCTGTCCTGTAATCGATCTTCGAGTCGATGCAGACGTGGGTCGGTCGCGATATTGATTGCTCGCCTACCCGGCGAGAGTGAGGTTGTAGAGGCGGGCGATGCCGAGCATGGCGTGGTGGACACCGTCGCCTTTGAGGCGACAGTCACGGAGGATCTTCCAGGTCTTCATGCGGGCAAAGACGTGCTCCACGCGGGCGCGGACCTGTTTGTGAGACTTGTTGTGTGCTTCTCTCCAGCCGGGCGGTTCCTCGCCTGCGCGGCGACGGTGGGGCATGACAAGCTCGGTGCCTGGACATCCGCCGTCAGCGATCGTCATAGTGGCGCCGACGGCGCTCTCGGCTCCGGACTCTTCCCACGCCTTGCAGTCGTTGCGGTTGCCGGGAAGCGGCCGACCGACCACGACGACCAGGCGACTGTCGGCGTCGATGACAACCTGGTGGTCGGTGGAGTATCGGTAGTTCTTCGACTGCTCGGCAATCTCATGGTCACGGGTCGGGACAAGGGTGCCGCCGACGATGAGCACGGTGTCTTTCGCGAAGCGTCGCCTGGGTTTCAGCGCGAGAGGCGGACCGGTCTGACCGATGATGCGGTCGGCTGCCGACTTCGAGGTGCCGGACAGCGGGGCGAGTTGGCGCAGTGTCAAGTTCGTGCGCCAGTAGGCCGCAACGAGCAGGAGACGGTCCTCCAAGGGGAGTCCCCACGGTCGACCCCGTCGCACCGCTGCAGCGTCCTGGCATCGGAGCACGGTCAGCAGCTTCCCGAACTGGCGCTGGCTCAACCCGGTGAATGGGTATATCCAGGATGGTTCGGACGCCGTGATCACACCAGTCACAGCCAGACCTTCTCGCCCACGATCAGCAGTCACAGGGCAGCCCTTAGGGTGAGCGGATGGCCGGACGAGATGTGGGGAAGATTCGGGCGGCGCTGCCTGCTCACGCGGTCGAGGTCGGGTCCGATCCGCTGGACCGACCGACGCGGAACTCCGTTGGCGGCTGGCCCTTCCTCGACGACACACAGGAGTGGCCCTCGTGTTTCTGCGGGGAGCAGATGGCCTTGTTCTTCCAGCTCGACGTGCCCCTGGACCTGGGGCCTTTTGGTGGAGACCATCTACTGGTCTTCCACTGCCGTGCGCACAATGACGCGTCCGAACCCGAAATTGCTGATGGCCGGCTCGTGCCCGAGTACTGGGACGCTCCGCAACTGCCCTACCCGCGTCCGTTCTGGCGTGTCCTGCTCCAGCAACACGCGGTGCTTCCAACTGTGGAGCCCGAACCGTCTGTATGTGCACTGCCGCTGACGCTTCAGCCCTTCGTGGACACCCCCAACCCACGCGGGCTTGGAGCCCAGACGTTCAAGGTGGGCGGCACACCCTCCTGGGCGCAGGATCCCGAGTACTACACGTGCGTGTGCGGCGCCGATCTGGAATACCTCTGCCAGGTTCCGGAAGGCATGGAATTTGCGGTCCATCCTGGCCAACCAGAGCAGCCCTACAGCGTTGGGGCCGACACCTACGGGCTGTTTCTTGGCAACGAGGTCTACCTGCTGGCGTGCCCGGCCCACTGCGATCCGGCGGCGGTCTGGCCAGTGAACCAGAACTGAGTCCTCGGCATCACCGGCCTGCACAATCCCGTCCACGCCCCCACGACGAACACGTCAGCGCACGTTCCGTAGATCGATTACGGGACAGCCCTCAGCCGTAATTCACCCGCAGCTCCTTGATGCCGTTGATCCACGCGGAGCGGAGGCGGCGGGGGTCGGGGCCCTCCAGGGAGATGTCCGGGAGGGCGTCGGCTATCGCGTTGAAGATGAGGTTGATCTCCACCACGGCGAGGTTCTTGCCGAGGCAGAAGTGCGGGCCGCCGCCTCCGAAGCCGAGGTGGGGGTTGGGGTCGCGGGTGATGTCGAAGACCTCGGGGGAGTCGAAGATCTCGGGGTCGTTGTTGGCGGAGGAGTAGAAGAGGCCGACGCGCTGGCCCGCCTTGATCTTCCGGCCGCCCAGCTCGGTGTCCTGGGTGGCGGTGCGCTGGAAGGAGACGACGGGCGTGGCCCAGCGGACGATCTCCTCGGCGGTCGTCTCCGGGCGCTCGCGCTTGAACAGCTCCCACTGCTCGGGGTGGGTGAGGAAGGCGTGCATGCCGTGGCTGATGGCGTTGCGCGTGGTCTCGTTCCCGGCGACGGCCAGCAGGATCACGAAGAAGCCGAACTCGTCCGAGCTGAGGTTCCCTTCCCCCTCGGCGGCCACGAGGCGGCTCACGATGTCCTTGGCGGGACACTCCTTGCGCGCCTCGGCCATCGTCATCGCGTAGCCGATGAGTTCGGCCGCCGAGTCGGTGCCGACCTTCTCGGTGATGGCGTACTCGGGGTCGTCGTAGGCCACCATCTTGTTGGACCAGTCGAAGATCCGGGCGCGGTCCTCCTGCGGGACCCCGATCAGCTCCGCGATGGCCTGGAGGGGGAGTTCGACGGCGATGTCGGTGACGAAGTCGCCCGTGCCGCGCTCCTTGGCGCCCTCGACGATACGGGTCGCGCGGGCGCGCAGCGCTTCCTCCAGGGCGCGGATGGCGCGGGGCGTGAAGCCGCGCTGGACGATGCCGCGGACCCGGGTGTGCTCGGGCGGGTCCATGTTGAGCATGATCAGCCGCTGGACCTCGATCTGCTCACGCTTCATGTAGTCGGCGAAGCGGATGACGGCGGTGTTGAGGTTCGAGGAGTAGATCTCCGGGTGCGTGGAGACCTCCTTGACGTCCGCGTGCCGGGTCACGACCCAGTAGCCGTCGTCCTCGAAGCCGCCGGTGCCGGGCGGCTGGGGGTTCCACCAGACGGGCGCCGTCTCGCGGAGGAGAGCGAACTCGGGGAGGGGTACGCGCTGTTCGTAGACGTCCGGGTCGGTGAAGTCGAACCCGTCGGGCAGCGCGGGACACGAGGACATCGGCGGCTCCACTCCCTGTCTGGGCTCTGCCTGTGCTCTGCCGGATCTTTCTGACGGTCCATCAGAAGTGCCCTGAAGGTAGTAACGGGTTCTACAAGTGGCAAGGGTCACGCCCGGACATCTTGCGTGGGGAGTGTGTGCCGGACTCATGCACGCCGCTGCACGACCCTTGCGCGGCGGGGGTCCTGGTTCCCAGACTGTTCGCAGAACTAGAACGCGTACTAGTTGGCCGCCCCGAGAGGACGACTCATGGCCGCCGAACCCGTCATCGTCGAAGCAGTACGCACCCCCATCGGCAAGCGCGGAGGAGCCCTCGCCAATCTCCACCCGGCCTATCTGCTGGGCGAGACCTTCCGCGAACTCCTCGGCCGCACCGGCATCCACGCCGACTGCGTCGAGCAGATCGTCGGCGGCACCGTGACCCACGCGGGCGAGCAGTCCATGAACCCGGCGCGCAACGCCTGGCTCGCCATGGGCCTCCCGTACGAGACGGCGGCCACGACCGTCGACTGCCAGTGCGGCTCCTCGCAGCAGGCCAACCACATGGTCGCGAACATGGTCGCCGCCGGCGTCATCGACATCGGCATCGGCTGCGGCGTCGAGGCCATGTCGCGGGTCCCGCTCGGCAGCGGCTCCAAGCACGGGCCCGGCAAGCCGTTCCCCGACGAGTGGAACGTGGACCTGCCCAACCAGTTCGAGGCCGCCGAGCGGATCGCCCGGCATCGGGGGCTCTCGCGCGAGCGCGTGGACTCGCTGGGGCTGGTCTCCCAGGAGCGGGCCGCCGTCGCCTGGTCCGAGGAGCGGTTCAAGCGCGAGACGTTCGCCGTCCAGGTGCCCACCACCGAGGACGAGCAGGCCGCCGGGCTCGGGATGTGGCGGCACGTCGACCGCGACGAGGGCCTCCGCGACACCAGCATGGAGGCGCTGGCGGGCCTGAAGCCCGTGATGCCGACCGCCGTGCACACCGCGGGCAACTCCTCGCAGATCTCCGACGGGGCGTGCGCGGTGCTGTGGGCCTCGAAGCGGATGGCGCGGGCGCTGAAGCTGCGGCCCCGGGCGCGGATCGTCGCCCAGGCCCTGGTGGGCGCCGACCCGCACTTCCACCTCGACGGGCCTATCGACGCGACGCGGGCCGTGCTGGGCAAGGCGGGCATGTCGCTGAAGGACATCGACCTGGTCGAGATCAACGAGGCGTTCGCCTCGGTCGTCCTGTCCTGGGCGCAGGTTTTCGAGCAGGACCTGGAGAAGGTGAACGTGAACGGCGGGGCGATCGCTCTCGGCCATCCGGTGGGGGCCACCGGCGCCCGCCTGATCACCACCGCCCTCCACGAACTGGAACGCCGCGACAAGGAGTTCGCCCTCATCACCATGTGCGCGGGCGGCGCGCTCTCGACAGCCACGATCCTGCAGCGGCTCTGAGTGCCGGTAAGCGCGGCAGGGAGCAGTGGACGTGCCCCGTCAGGGGCGCGGGGAACTGCGCGAGCGGCCACGACGCAGCCGTAGCCCGCAATGCACAGGTCGGGGCAGCCCCTGATCGGAACCCGGATTCAGCGCAACTGGTCGTAGGACGAGACGACGTGGTCGATGAAGCCGTACGCCAAGGCCTCGTCCGCGGTGAAGTAGTGGTCGCGGTCCGCGTCGGCCTCGATCTGTTCGACGGTCTTGCCGGTGTGCTCCGCGGTGAGCCGCTGCGTGAGCCGCTTGACGGCGCGGAACTGTTCCGCCTGGATGCGGATGTCCGACGCGCTGCCGCCCAGCCCCGCGGACGGCTGGTGCATGAGGATGCTCGCGTGCGGCAGCGCGTACCGCTTGCCGCGCGTGCCCGCGCTCAGCAGGAACTGGCCCATCGAGGCGGTGAAGCCCATCGAGAGCGTGGCGACGTCGTTGGGGATGAACTGCATGACGTCGTAGATCGCCAGGCCCGCGGTCACCGAGCCGCCCGGCGAGTTGATGTAGAGGTGGATGTCGCGGTGCCGGTCCTCGGCGGAGAGCAGCAGCATCTCGCCGCAGATCCGGTTCGCGATCTCGTCGTCGACCTGCTGCCCGAGCACGATGATCCGCTCGCGCAGCAGGCGCTGGGAGAGCTGTTCCGGGGCGGCGAGGGCGGCGGGCGGGGCGGGGGCGGTGGCCGATTCGGCGTACATGAGGGTCATGCACCCAGAGAAACCCCAGCTCAGCGCGTGCGTCCAACAACTTCCGGCACCGTATTGACAACCGGCGGTTGTCAATCGAGCCTGGGGGCATGGAGCCCGATCTTCCGGGGATGCGCGCGTTCGTGACGGCGGCGGAGGAGCTGCACTTCGGCCGTGCCGCAGCCCGCCTCTTCCTCACCCAGCAGGCGCTGTCCAAGCGCGTCCGGCGGCTGGAGGAGGCCCTCGGCGCACCGCTGTTCGAGCGCACGACGCGCACGGTGCGGCTCACGTCCACCGGGGAGCGGTTCCTGGGCCCGGCGCGGGACGCGGTCGCGGCGTACGACGCGGCCGTCGCGGCGGGCCGGGGCGCCGTCGAGCCGCTGCGGATCGACGTCTACGCGGAGCGGTTCACGCCGCTGCGCGTGCTGCGCGAGACGCTGGCGCGGCTGCCGGGTGTTCGCGTCGAGCTGAGCATGCGCAACGGGCTCGCGACGGCGCTGCCCGCCGTGGAGAGCGGGGAGCTGGACGCCGCGTTCGGCCGGGCGCGGGACATCGGCAGGCCGTGGCCGGCGGCGCTGGCGCACCGGCCCGTGCGGCTGGAGCCGATCCACGCGACCGTCTTCACGGGGCACGACTTCGCCGACCGCTCCATGCTGCGCGTCGCCGAGATCAGGGAGGCGGGCATCGCGATGCCGGACCCGGGCGGCTCGGAGGAGTGGCGCGGCTATCTCACCCGGCTCTCGGACGAGCTGCGCGTGCCGGTGCGCTTCACCGAACAGGCCGTGGGGGGACGGGACTACGGGGAGCGCATCCGCCGCGAGCCGCACGCGATCGGGGTGAGCGAGGCGGGCACGGACTTCCCCTTCGACGACGAGTTCCGCCTCATCCCCCTGGCCGACCCGACGCCGCTGCACCTGTGGTCGGTCGTCTGGCGCCGGGACAACCCCTCGCCGCAGCTCCGCGCGCTGCTGGAGGCGCTGCCCTTCCCGGTCCCGCCGGACCCGGCCGACGCGGACGTATGGCTGCCGGGCCCGGACCGGAAGGCGCTGGCGCGTTAGCTCCCTTCCTCGGGGCGGGCCTGTTCCTCTTCCTCGTCCGGCACCCAGCGCAGGACGTCGCCGGGCTGGCAGCCGAGGGTGCGGCAGATCGCGTCGAGGGTGGTGAAGCGGACGGCCTTCGCGCGGCCGTTCTTGAGCACGGCGACGTTGGCGGGCGTGATGCCGACGGCCTCGGCGAACTCACCGACGGACATGCCGCGCCGGGCGAGCTGGAGGTCCAGGTCGACGACGATCGCCATCAGACCACCTCGGCCATCTCTGTCTGGAGGGCGGTGGCCTTGCGCAGGAGGCCGCGCATCACGACGACGAGCATCGCGAACGCGGCCCCCACGCCGACGCACGCGACCGCGCCGGCCAGCGCGCTCTCCACCTGCATCCCGCCGTCGGGGGAGGGGATCTCGGCCACGGCAAGATGCCCGGCGACGCCGAGCGCCAGCGCCGTGGCCACCAGCGAGGAGCCGATGACGAGGTCCACCCAGCGGAAGGCCCGCGCGGTGAAGATCGCCTCGTGCTCGACCATGGTGAGCAGCATCCATACGGCGACGAGCGCGACCTGGACGCAGAGGACGCCGAGGATCGCGACCGTCACGTACGGGCCCTCGTACGGCGCGTATGGCGGGAAGACCTCCACCTCGTTCGCCGCCGTCGCGGGGATCACGACGGTCTGCCCGAACAGGCCCAGCAGGATGGCGAGCGCTATGCCGACGCGGAGCGTCGCGATGAGGTACCGGTGCATCTATCGATTGTCGATGGATTCCTATCGATAATCAATAGCTTGAATCAGAGGCTCCCGGCCTCCCGGCCGCAGGTGCGCGCGATGGCCGCCGTGTCCCAGTAGTACGGGCGGATGTCGGTGATGCGGCCGTCCGTGACGGTGGCCGTCTGGAGGATCGGGAAGTCGATCTCGCGGCCCGTGGCGCGGGAACGGGCGTGGACCTCGGTCAGGACCACGGCCGTCGGGCCGGTGCCGAGGAACTCCTGGCGTACGAACGCGAAGGTCTCCCAGGTCCCGGCCATGGCCCGTACGCACGCCTCGATGCCCTCGTGTCCGCGCCAGACCCCGCCGTACGGCAGGGCCTGGGCCTGGTGCAGGACCGCGTCGGGCGCGAAGTACGGGGCCATGGCCGAGAAGTCGGCCTTTCCGGGGCCGCCCGCCGCCATGTAGGCGGCTTCGGCCGCGTACATGCCGGTGAGGACGGCGACCGATTCCGTTGAATGTTCAATCGTCATGCCGTGAGCATGCCCCCGGATGCCCGGGGCCGCTGGCGCGATCCGGACGTCGCGTTCGGGTCCCGGTGGGCATGGGCTCTCACGAGTCGAGGTAGCGCAGGACCGCGAGGACGCGGCGGCTGTACCCCTGTGAGCTGTCCAGATCGAGCTTCGCGAAGATCGAGTTGATGTACTTCTCGACCGCGCTCTGCGACAGGTGCAGCCGCGCCGCGATGGCCGCGTTGGTGTGGCCCTGCGCCATCGTGCCCAGCACCTCGCCCTCGCGCGGCGTCAGCCGCTCCAGCGGATCGGTGTGCGTGCTGCGCGCCAGCAGCCGCCTGACCACCTCGGGGTCGAACGCCGTACGGCCCTCGGCCACCCGGTCCAGGGCCTCCAGGAACTCGTCGACCTGCGCCACCCGGTCCTTCAGCAGATAGCCCACGCCGCCCTCGGGGCGGCTCAGCAGCTCGGTGGCGTACCGGCGTTCGACGTACTGCGAGAGCACCAGCACCCCGACCCGGGGCCAGCGCTCGCGGATCTCCAGCGCCGCGCGCAGCCCCTCGTCCGTGTGCGTCGGCGGCATCCGTACGTCCACCACCGTCACGTCCGGCGGGTCCTGCGCCACCGCCTCCAGCAGCCCCGCCGCGTCCCCCGCGGTGGCCACCACCTCGTGTCCCTCGTCCGCCAGCAGCCGCGCGAGGCCCTCGCGCAGCAGGGTCGAGTCGTCGGCCAGGGTCACGCGCACGGCAGCTCCGCGGTGATGAGAGTGGGACCGCCGACGGGACTGTCGACGGAGAACCGGCCGTCCAGCGCGGCGACCCGGCGCCGGAGCCCGGTCAGGCCGCCGCCCGCCGGATCCGCGCCGCCGCGCCCGTCGTCCCGGGTCCGTACGGTCACCAGGGTGCCGGACGGGGTGTCGCGCTGGGTGACGTCGAGGGTGACGGCGCTCGCGCCGGAGTGCTTGACCGCGTTGGTGACGGCCTCGGCGGCGACGAAGTACGCCATCGCGCGGACGGCTTCCGGGGGTTCGGCCGTGAGGCCGACCGAGAGCCGCACCGGGACGCCCGCGATGCCCGCGCGCTCGGCGACCGTCTCCAGCGCCGCGCCGAGCCCGCCCTCGTCGAGCGTCGCCGGATACACCCGCCAGGCCACCTCGCGCAGTTCGTCCAGCGCCCGCTGCGCCTCCTCGTGCGCCTGGCCCAGCAGCGCGTCCGCCTTCGCCGGGTCGCCGGAGCGGCGGGCCCGCCCCAGCACCAGGCCCAGCGCGACCAGCCGCTGCTGCACCCCGTCGTGCAGATGGCGCTCGATGCGCCGCCGCTCGTCGTGCACGGCCTCGACGACCCCGGCCCGGCTCTCGGCCAGCTCGCCGATGCGGCGCACGAGTTCGGCGCGGTCGTCGGGCCCGTAGAAGCGCCGGGCGATCCGGACCTCCAGCAGCGCCACCCCGTACATGCCCTGCACGGCGAGGAAGAGCAGGAAGAGCCCGGCGCAGGCCGACCAGAAGACGTTCAGCGGGTCGTGGATCGTGAGCAGGAACCAGCCCCAGAGGACCAGCGAGCCGTAACCGGCGCCGATCACCCCGGCGAACAGCACGAGCCCGCCCAGCAGGCCGGGGCCGAGCCGCGCGGTGAGGAAGCCCAGCGCGCGGTGCGGGGACGGGGAGACGGGGCCGACCTCCGCGTCGTAGCAGCCCGCGATGCGGCGCCGCTCCACCGCCGCCAGCGCCGGGGCCCGGCGTCGCACCGGTGGGCAGAGCGCGGCCGAGAGGAGGAAGAGGACCCCGCCGACCGCGCTGAGAACGCCCAGGACGAGTGCCAGGGCGGTCTTGAACCAGCGGAGGAGGGGGCGCATGGACGATCACGTTAGCCGAGCGGCGTACGGCCCGGGACTGCGGAAAACCGCAGTTCGGCAGTGTGGGGCGCGGGCTCGTCAGGCGTTGGCGCGGACCAGGACCGCGAGCTGCTCCCCGGCGAAGCGCAGCGGCTCGTCGTCGCCGGAGACCCGGCACAGCAGCTCGGCGCCCTCCAGCGCGGAGAGGACCGTGCAGGCCAGCGCCGCCGCCCTGGCACCGGGGACGCCGCCCTCGGTGAGCCTCGCCTCGATCATGCCGCGCCACTGCTTGAGGGCCTCGTCCGAGGCGCTCTGGATCAGCGGGGAGCGGCCGATGATCTCCAGCGCGGTCGCGGCGACGGGGCAGCCGTCCGTCCAGTCGGAGTCGCGCAGCGTCTCCGCCAGCAGCCGCGCGCAGTGCGCGACGGCCTCGGCGGGGTCGGGCGAGGAGGCGAGGCCCTCGCGCAGCAGGCGCGCGAAGTCGTCGGCCCCGAAGCGCAGCGCTTCGGCGGCCAGCTCCTCCTTGCCGTGCGGGAAGAAGTGGTACAGCGAGCCGTAGGTGGCTCCGGCCTCCTTGAGGATCCGCTTGATGCTCGTCCCCTCGTACCCCTGGCGCTGGAGCAGGGCCGCCGTCGCCACGACGAGCCGGGTGCGGGTGTCGCTGCGCTCTCGCTCTTCCGTGACGTCGTCCATGGGGCCAGATTACCGAATAGATCGATCGATCCAGTCTGCTACTCTCCCACTAGATCGATCGATCTAGTCTTTCGTGGAGGCGAAGTGAGCAACTCATCCGTTCTTGACGCGCACCCGGGGTTCGGGCGCATGTTCGCTCCCGGGCGGCTGACCGTCGGCCTCTTCCTGCCGCTGTGGCAGTACGCGGGCGACATGGCCGCCATGAAGGGGCAGACGGAGACGGTCCGGCGCGCCGACGAGGCGGAGTTCGCGGCGGTCTGGGTGCGCGACGTGCCGCTCTTCGACCCGGGGTTCGGCGACGCCGGGCAGGTCTTCGACCCCTGGACGTACCTCGGCTGGCTGGCCGCGCACACCCGGCGGGTGTCGCTCGCGGCGGGCAGCGCGGTCTTCCCGCTGCGCCACCCTGTCGACCTGGCCAAGCAGGCCGCCTCGCTCGACCAGCTCAGCGGCGGGCGGCTGGTGCTGGGCGCGGCCTCCGGCGACCGCGCCTCGGAGTTCCCCGCGTACGGGATCGACCACGCCGCGCGGGGCGAGCGCTACCGCGACACGTTCGCCTGGTTCCGCGAGCTGACCGAGGCGCGCAGCCCGCGCCTCACCTCGCCGCTGGGCAGCCTCGACGGCGTGGACCTGTTGCCGAAGCCGTACGCGGGCCGCGTGCCGCTGCTGGTGACCGGCTCCTCGCAGCAGAAGCCGGAGTGGATCGCCGAGCACGCCGACGGCTGGCTGGTCTATCCCGGCACGAGCCACACCCTCGCCGGTGCCGACGCGCTCGGCCAACGGGCCGCGGGCTGGCGGGAGCTGGTGCCCGGCGGCCGGTTCAAGCCGGTCGCCACCAACGAGTGGATCGACCTGACCGAGGACCCGCGCACCCGCCCGACGCCGCTGCGCGGCGGCTTCGTCCTGCGGACCGGCTCGGAGGGGCTGATCGAGGTGCTGCGGCGGTGGCAGGAGCGGGGCGTCAACCACGCGGCGCTCGGCGTGCAGCACGGCTCGCGGCCCGCCGCTGAAGTCGTCGCCCAGCTCGCGGAAGAGGTCGTCCCGCACTTCCCCGCGCTCGCCGGGGCCGCCGCGCCGGAGGAGCCCGCGTGGTGACGGGGCCCGTGGAGTGCGTGGCCGGAGCGCCCGAACTCGCGTGCGCGGCAGCGGTGGACGGGGCCGCGGCGGAAGGGATCCCGGTGGACGGGGCGGGCGGGGTCCCGGTGGACGGAGCCGGGGCCTCCGCGGAGCGGTTCCGGGACGTCATGCGGCACTTTCCCACCGGGGTCACGGTCCTGACGACCACTGGCCCCGAGGGCCCGCACGGGATGACGGCGAACGCGGTCATGTCGGTCTCGCTGGACCCGCCGACGCTGCTCGTCGCGATCCACCGCCGGGCGCGTACGCACGCGATCGTCCGGGCCGTCCCGACCTTCACCGTCAACATCCTCGCCGCCGACCAGCGGGACCACGCCGAGCTGTTCGCGCGTACGGACCCCGAGGAGGACCCGTTCCTGTGCGCGGGGTGGGCGCCCTCGCCCGTGACGGGGAACCCGGTGCTCGACCGGAGCCTGGCCGTCCTCGACTGCCGGGTGGAGCGCCGTCTCGCCGTCGCCGATCACACGCTCGTCGTCGGTTCCGTGGTCGGAACGTCGGTGGGACGGCCGGACGCCGGGCCGATGGTCTTCGCGCGGCGCGAGTTCTGCGAGGTGGGGCACTTCGGCGGTAAGTGACCCCGGGCAGAACGGGACTTACGGGGGCGAGAGGGGGGAAGAGAGATTGTAAGCGCTGCCTTTTGCGTTGTGGCTGGTCGTAGGGTCGGACGGAGTTTCTCCGGTTCGGTGGTGTCAACTCCTCGCGAATCGTGCCGCGTCGGGCTTAGCATCGGTGTTCGTATCACGGGGGAACATCCGAAACTTCAGTAACTCCTCCACCAGGTGCGGCCGTTCGCGGCCGCCCTCGTCAGCCCTCCGACAAGCACGACAGGTGTTGTTGTGTCGCAGAAGTTCCCGTCCCGACCAGGCGGGAGGACCACGCCGTGAGGATCGCTCCCCGGCTCGTCCTGCTGGTCGCGGTGCCGCTGGTGGTCGCCGTCGCCTTCGCCGGGCGCGCGCTCACCCCGGCCACCAGCCAGGCCCTCCAGGCGAACCGCCTGACGACGATGATCGAGGTCGCCGCCTCGGCGGCCGAGCTGACCCACGCGCTCCAGCGCGAACGCGTCGCCGCCACCTCGCTGGTGGCCTCGCAGGGGACCACGGCGCGCTTCCAGAGCCGCACCAAGACCACCGACCGCAGCATCGAGCGGTACCAGGAGCAGCGCGGCCGGGTCTCCTCGACGCCCGAGGGCAGCGGTGCCGCGCTGGAGCGGATCGACCGTTCGCTCGCCGAACTGCCCGCGCTGCGCGCGCAGGTCAGGTCCGGCAGCGGCGCGCTGTCCTCGCTGGCCTTCGGCTACCGCATCGTGGTCGCCGACCTGATCACCTACCGGGACAGCATCGCGCAGGCCGAGGGCGTGGACCCCGGCATCGCCGACCGTATCCGCGCCGCGGCGGCCCTCTCCAAGGCCGCCGAGCACCTCGGCCAGCAGCAGGTCGCGGTGGCCCGCGCGCTCGACGGCGGCGGGCTCACGCCCGCGGCCCAGCGCTCGTTCGACGCCACCCGGCTCGGCTACACCGAGGCCACCGGCGACGTCTACACGCTCGGCCCCTCCGAGTGGCGCTCCTGGCTCGAACGTTCGCTCGCCGGGCCCAAGGCCCTCGCCGCGCAGCGGATGGAGGACGAGGTCGGCCGCAGCGCCGCCGGCCGGCCGCTCACGCTCTCCTGGAAGAAGTGGGAGGCGGCCTCCACGGAGCGGCTGTCGATGCTGCGCGGGGTCGAGCGGCGCATCGACGCCGCCGTCCTCGACACCGCGAACGAGAAGCGCACCACCCTCATCTGGTGGGCCGTCGGCGAACTCTGCGCCGTGCTGCTCACCCTCGCCGTCGCGCTCGGCATCGCCTACCAGCTCGGCCGCGCCATGATCCGCCGCCTGCGCCACCTGCGGAACGCCGCGCACGACGTCGCCCACAAGCGGCTGCCCGAGGTCATGACGGACCTTTCCCAGCCCCGCGCGCTCGGCGGCGCCACGCCCGAGCAGGTCGCCGAGCGGGCCGGGAGTCCGCTGCCCTCGACGGGCAAGGACGAGATCGACGAGGTCGGCCAGGCGTTCAACGCGGTGCACTACGAGGCCGTGCGGCTCGCCGCGCAGCAGGCCGCCTCCCACGAGCAGTTCGCCGACACCCTCGTCGGCGTCGCCCGGCGCGGCGCGGTGCTCACCGGCGTCATGGCCTCCCAGCTCGACCAGGTGCAGCGCGAGGAGCTGGACCCCGAGCGCATGGACGTGCTGTTCGCCCTCGACCACCTCGCGATCCGCATGGACCGCAACACCAACAACCTGCTCGTGCTCGGCGGCCACGGGCGCGGCAAGGTCCGCACCGCCGACGCGCCCTGCACGGACGTCGTCTTCGCCGCAGCGCAGCAGATCGAACGGTACGGGCGCGTGACCCTCGGCCATGTCGAGCCCGGCCTCGGCATCGCCGCCCGCTATGTCGACGACGTCGCCCATCTGCTGGCCGAACTCCTCGACAACGCCACCCGGTTCTCGCCGCCCGACACCAAGGTGGGGGTCGCGGCGTGGCGGCTGTGGGACCGCGCCGTGGTGCAGATCGTGGACGAGGGCGTGGGCATCCCGGAGGAGCGGCGCCTCGCGTTCAACGCACGCCTGGCCGAGCCTCGGGCCGACCTCGGCGCGGCCGTGCGCTCCATGGGCCTGCACGTCGTGGCCCGCATCGCCGGGCGGCACGGCATCGCGGTCGAGCTGCGCGTCTCCTCGGGCCCCGGCACCATCGCGGAGGTCACCCTCCCGGAGAAGTGCCTCGCCGAGATCGCCCGCGCCCCCGGCGTCCTGGGCGGAGCGGGGACGGCCCCCGGCGCGGGAACGGGCGTACGGGACAGGGCCGTACGGGAGAAGGCCGTACGCCGGAAGGCGGCCGAGGTCGCCGCGCGGGACGGCGTGCCGAAGCCGTCGGCGGCCCTGGAGAAGCGGACCCGCGCGGACGCGCCGGGGCAGGGGGACCACCCGGACGCCGCCGGTCACCCGGACGGGACCGGCGAGCGGGCGGACGGGACCGGCGAGCCGGCGGACGTGCCGCGCTCCGGGCCTGTCGGACCTGCCGGGCCCGCCGGACCGGTCGTGACGGCTTCCCCGACGCCGCCCCTTCCTCCCCGCCCGCCTCGGGAGCGCGGCGTTGGCGAGGAGAAGGAGAGCGCCGGGACAGGGACCGGGGCCGGGACCGGCTCCGGTTCGGGCTCCGGGGGCGGGGCGCCGCGCCGCGTGCCGCGGCCCAGGACCGAGGTCCCCGCCGAGGCCAGGGTCGCCGGATTCAGCTCGTCCGGGCTCCCGATCCGCCGGCGCCCGCTGCCCGAGGAGCGGCCAGGGGCCGCGGCGCAGCCGGGAGCCGAGCGCGGCAGGACCGGCGGCGGCGCGAAGGGCGGCACCAAGGGCGGCGGGTCCAGGACCACCCCGCCGCGCCGCCGGGACTCCCGGCAGGTCTCCGACGTCCTCGCGGCCTACGCGCAGGGCATCAACCGGAGCACGCGCAACAGAGGCGGCCGTGAGGCGGGTGCCTCCGCCCACGACGCAGACGACAGGTAGCAGACGACAGGTAACGGAGAACAGAGCACTTCATGACCACCGATTCCGCCAGAGACCTCAGTTGGCTGCTGACCGACTTCGCCCACCGCGTCCCGGAGGTGACCCAGGCCATCGCCGTCTCCGTCGACGGGCTCGCCCTGGCCTACACGGGGCTGGAGCAGGACGACGCGGACAGGCTCGCCGCCATCGCCTCCGGCATCGTCAACCTGCTGTCCGGCGCCGCCCAGCTCATGGAGGCGGACCCCGTGGAGCACAGCCTGACCGCGATGGAGGGCGGCTACCTCTTCTCGATGGCCGTCTCCACCGGCGCCTCCCTGCTCGTGACCACCACCAGGGAGGCGGACATCGGCGAGGTCAGCTACATGATGTCCGAACTGATCAACCAGGTCGGCGACGCGCTGTCCCCCGCCATGCGCGAGTCCGGCCAGCAGCCCGCCTCGTCGTAGGCGCGATCGAATGGGAGCCCTCGTGACAGTGAACGTACGCAGATCCAGCCGTGCCGCACGTGGCGCGCGGCGGACCGTCTGGGCCGCGGGTCTCGCCCTGACGCTGACCGCCGTCGCGGCCTGCGGTGGCGGTGGCGCCGGGTCGGACGGCGACAAGAAGGTGAAGATCGGCCTGCTCGCCTCGCTGTCGGGCACCTACAAGGCCGTCGGCACGGACATGCGCGCCGGGTTCGAGCTGTACCTGGACACCCACGGCAACAAGCTCGGCGGGCGCGAGGTCGAGCTGTCCGTCGGGGACGAGGGCGACGGGCCGCCGACCGCCGTGCCGGCGGCCACCAAGCTGATCAAGAAGGACCGGGTGGACGTCCTCACGGGCATCGTCGGCGGCGGCTCGTTCAACGCCGTGCTGCCCCTCACCAAGCGGAACAAGATCCCGCTGGTCGGCTCGAACGGCCGCCCCGAGGTCAAGGACGTCAGCAACGTCTGGCACACCAGCTATCTGTCCGACGAGCCCGGCGAGGCCATCGCGAAGCACGTCGAGAAGAAGGTCGACGGTCCCGTCTACGCGATAGGCCCCGACTACCAGGGCGGGCACGACGAACTCCGGGGCTTCACCGAGGCGTTCAAGAAGGCGGGCGGCAAGCTCGCCAACCCCGACGGCAAGACCCGCTGGACGCCGTTCCCCAAGACCACCAACTTCACCCCCTACTTCTCCGACATCAAGAAGTCCGGCGCCAAGGCCGTCTACTGCTTCTACGCGGGCAAGGCCGCCATCGACTTCGTGAAGCAGTACGCCCAGTCCGACGCCGCCGACCTGCCGCTGTACTCGGCCGGGTTCCTCACCGAGGGCAGCACTCTGCCCGCGCAGGGCAAGGCCGCCAAGGACATCTACTCCTCGCTCAACTACGCGGCGGACCTCGACAACGAGGCCAACCGCAAGTTCGTCGCCGACTGGACCGCCGAGCACGACTCGTCGCCGACGACCTACGCGATGTCCTCGTACGACGCCGCCGCCGTCCTCGACAAGGCCATCGCCGAGGCGGGCAAGGGCGGCAAGGAGGTCACGTCGGAGAGCATCAACAAGGCCATCGGCGGGCTCGGCCAGATCGAGAGCCCGCGCGGCACCTGGGAGTTCGGCGACCGCACCCACGCGCCCGTACAGAAGTGGTACCTGCGCCAGGTCAAGCCCGACGGCAAGAAGCTCGCCAACGTCATGGTCGAGGATCTCGCCACGCTCGGCGACTGAGCGGACGGGCTCGACGTGGGGGTACTCGACGCGCACTTCGTCCCGGCGGTCGACGGCGTGGCCTACGGGCTGCTGCTGTTCGTCGTCGCCGCCGGGCTGAGCCTCGCCTTCGGCACGGCGGGCGTGCTGAACCTGGCACACGGCACGCTCTACGCCGTCGGCGCCTATACGGGCGCCGAACTGAGCGACGGCACCTGGGGCGGGCTCGCGCTCGGCCTGGCCGTGGGCACGGCGGGCTCGGCCGCCGCCGGAGTGCTGCTGTCGGTGGCGACCGCGCCGCTGTCCAGGCGCGGCCACCTCGCGCAGGCCCTCCTCACGTTCGGGCTCGCGCTGATCGGCGGCAACCTGCTGATCGAGTTCTTCGGCGCGGACGAGATCCCGGTACGGGTGCCGGAGGCGCTGGACGCCTCGACGACGCTGCTCGGGCACCGGTATCCGACGTACCGGCTGGTGTTCGTCGTCATGGCCGTCGTGCTCGCGGGCCTCGGTACCTGGGTGCTGACCCGCACCCGGGCCGGGGCCGCGGTGCGCGCCGCCGCGGACGATCCGCAGATGCTCGCGACCACGGGCATCGGGCCGCGCGCGGTCCACACCGGGGTGCTGGCGGCGGCGGGCGCGCTCGCCGGTGCCGCCGGGGTGCTGGGTGCGCCCATCGTGGGCCCCGGGCCCGGTACGGCCGACACGGTGCTGATGCTTTCGCTCGTGGTCGTGGTGCTGGGTGGGCTGCGCTCGCTGTGGGGCACCCTGCTCGCCGCCGTCGCGGTCGGCGAGGTCCAGACGCTCGGCGTCTCCCTCGCGCCTGACTGGGCCCCCTACTTGCTGTTCGCCGCGATGGCGGCGGTGTTGACGGTCCGCGCCCGACGCGGGGCGATCCCGGAACCCGGCGGCGGGCCCGGCCCTGTGCGTACCCGGCATCGGCGGCTGCGCTTGCCAGCCCTGCTCCCCCAAGCTCTTCGAGCAGGGAGGTACCCCCAAAGGCAGACCTCCCAAGCACAGAGGGGAGACGCAGAGGTGCCCCGTAAGGGGCGCGGGGAACTGCGCGACCAGCCACGACGCGCTCGCAGCCCGCGAAGCAGTCGCGGGGGCAGTCTCCTCGCGGCCCTCGGGGAGAGGGCAACGGTACGGGCGGCGGCGCCCCTGGTCGTGCTGATCGCGGCATGCGCCGTCGTGCCGTACGTGCTCGATGAGTACAGCGTCACCCTCGCCGGGTACGCCCTCGCACTCGGCCTCGTAGCCGTGAGCGCGGGCATCATGACGGGGTACGCCGGACTGCCCACGCTCGGACAGACCGCGCCGTTCGCGGTCGGCGCGTACGCGACCGCGCTGGCCGCCGACGCCGGGTGGACGACGGGAGTCGCGCAGCTCGCGCTCGCCGGGGCCGCCGCGGCGCTCTTCTCGGCGGTCACCGGACCCGCGGTCATCAGGGCCCGCGGCACGACCGTACTCATGATCACCCTCGCCGTCGGCGAACTGACCAGCACCGCCATCGGGCAGATGAAGTCCGTGACCGGCGGGACGGACGGCCTCGCCGGGTTCCCGGCGCCCGTACCGCTGTGGGGACTTGAGGAGCTGGCCGACGAGACCGCCGTCTACGGCTACGTCCTGGCCGCGACGGCGGTCGTCCTCGCCGCGGCCCTCGTCCTGCTGCGTTCGCCCGCGGGCACGCTGCTGACCGGGACGCGCGGCGCGGAGGCGCGGATGCGGGCCTCCGGGCACCCCGTGGCGCGGTACCTGCTGCTGGCGCACATCGGCGCGGGCGTCCTCGCCGGGGTCGGCGGCTCGCTGATGGTCACCGTCCAGGCGTACGTCTCCCCGGCGGACGTCGGCTTCGAGATCGCCGCGCTCGCGCTGCTGGCCGCCGTCATCGGCGGCACGACCTCCGTCGTCGGGGCGATGCTCGGCGCCGGGCTGATCGTCTTCACCCGCGACTGGCTCTCCGGGGCCTGGCCGGGACACGGGCCGCTGCTGCTGGGCGTGCTGTTCGTGGTCGCGGTGTACGTGCTGCCGCGCGGACTGGCGGGCGTACGGCTGCCGTTCGCCGCCCGTGAGGAGGCCGTATGACGGACGACTCCGGGCTCGTACCCTCCGGGCTCGCCCTCTCCGGGCTCACCCGCCGCTACGGCTCCCTCACCGCCGTCGACGGCGTCTCCCTCGACCTCGCGACCGGCGCCCGGCACGCGGTCATCGGGCCCAACGGCGCGGGCAAGTCCACCCTGCTGAACCTCATCGCCGGGACGGCCCGCGCGCAGCGGGGGCGGGTCGTCCTCGACGGCCGCGACCTCACGCGCGCCGGACCGGCCCGGCGCGGGCGGCTCGGCATCGCCCGCAGTTTCCAGCAGCCGTCCGTGATCGCGGATCTGACGGTGCGCGAGAACCTCGTGATGGCCGTCTGGCGGCACCACCCCCGGCGCCGGGGCGCCTGGCGCAGCCCCGGCCGGTACCGGGAGTGCGCGGCCGAGGCGGAGCGGCAGTTGGAGGCCGTGGGGCTGCGCGACCTCGCCTCCGCGCCCGCCTCCGCGCTCTCCCACGGCCAGCGCAGGCTGCTCGACCTGGGCGCGGCGCTCGTCGCCCGGCCGCGCGTGCTGCTGCTGGACGAGCCGGCGGCCGGGCTCACGGACGAGGACGTCGAGCGGTTCGTGGAACTGCTCGGCGGGCTCCCGGACGAGGTCGCCGTGCTGCTGGTCGAGCACAACACCGAGCTGGTCGCCCGCCTCGCCGACACCGTCACGGTGCTGGTCGAGGGCCGGGCGCTGGTCACCGCGCCGACGGGGGAGGCGCTGAGCCACCCCGCCGTGCGCGAGGCGTACCTGGGGACCGCGGCGGCGGA
The DNA here is from genome assembly GCF_039530985.1 of Streptomyces albiaxialis. Lineage (NCBI taxonomy): Bacteria > Bacillati > Actinomycetota > Actinomycetes > Kitasatosporales > Streptomycetaceae > Streptomyces > Streptomyces albiaxialis. Next base: position 341,657 of record NZ_BAAAPE010000013.1, on the reverse strand, counting down.
GGAGGACGACGAGCCGTGCTCGAACTCAGCGGACTGACCGCCGGATACGACGGCGGCACCGTCCTCCACGGCGTCGGCCTCTCCGTGCCCGAGGGCACCGTGCACGCGGTCGTCGGGCACAACGGCGCGGGCAAGAGCACCCTCGTGCACGCCGTCGCCGGGCTGCTCGCTCCCGCCTCGGGCACGGTCCTCGTGGACGGCGCCGATGTGACGGGCCGCCCCGCGCACCGGGTCGCGCGCGCCGGTGTCGGGCTCGTGCCGCAGGGGCGGCGGGTCTTCGCCGGGCTGACGGTGAACGAGCATCTGCGGCTCTCGTACCGGGGGAAGGGCGACTGGACGCCGGACCGGGTCCTCGGACTGCTGCCGGGCCTCGCCGGGCGGCGCGGCCACCGGGGCGCCCAGCTCTCCGGCGGCGAGCAGCAGATGCTCGCGCTCGCCCGCGCGCTGCTGGGCGCGCCGCGCGTGCTGCTGCTGGACGAGCCGACGGAGGGGCTGGCGCCCGTCGTCGTACGGCGCGTGCGCGAGGTGGTCGTGACGCTCGCGGGGGAGGGGATGACCCTTCTCCTGGTCTCCCCGAGCCCGGGGTTCGCGGCCGCGTGCGCGGACGAGGTGAGCGTGCTCACCGCGGGGCGGGTGACCGGCCGGTTCTCCGGGCCGGAGGTGCGGGCCGACCCCGAACGGCTGCGTGAGGCACTGGCGTTGACCCGCCCCTGACCCATTTCTGTGAACCGCTGACCCGATTTCTGTGAACCGCAACCCGAGGAAAGGTGACACCGTGCGACACCCTGCCCTGGATCCCACCGAACAGGCCGAGATATGCGCCGAGCTGGGCGGAGTGCTCCGCGGCGGCCTCCCCGACGGCTGGGCGAAGGCGACCCTCCGCTGGGCCGAGCTGGCCGTGGGCGGCTCGTCGGCTTCCCTCGCCGTCGTCGCGGAGGACGGCAGCAGCCTCACTGCGGCGGGCATCCCGAAGGGCATCACCGAGCTGTGCCGGAAGCTGCGGCTGGGGATGTACTCGGAGACCGGCGGCACCTGGTTCACGCTGACGTACACGATGTCCCCGGAGCGCTACTCGGTCCAGTACGACTACGACAACGAGCCGGACGCGCCGTCCTTCACGCCCGAGAACTACGCGAAGGACCTCGCGTACTTCCCCCGCGCGGAGGAGAACGTCCCGGACTGGCTGCGGAAGAAGGTGGACGGGCTCCCCAACGTCTACGGGGCCGTGCACCCGGAGGCCGAAGGCCCCGACGGCGCGCTGAGCCCCACCCTGCACGAGTTCGTCACCACCTTCGAGCAGGCGGGCTGGGAGACGGGCCCGAGCGACCGGTTCCGCGGCGAGGCCGCCGTCTCCACCGATTGGGCCCGGCTCGGCACGCTCTCGCAGCCCGGCCTCATCCGCTTCGCGGGCCAGGTCGAGCCGGAGCGGTGGGAGGAACTCCACGCCCTGCTCACGGGGTTCGGGTGGAACGTCGGCATGTCGTGCTACGAGCCCCGGGGCGGAGACCTCGTACGGGAGTTCCCGAGGCCCGGGGCCTAGGGCTTTCCCAGGGATTGCCTAGGGCCTGCCCAGGGCCTGGCCGCCGAAGCCGCTGCTGCGGGCGTCGCCCTGGTGCTGACGCTGCCACCACGCCTCCAGGTCCGGCTCGCTCATGGCAGCCCAGTCCGGGGTCTCCTCGACCTGGGCGCGGCCGAGGCGGCGGCCGAGGGCGACCATCGTGGCGCCCACGGAGGTGCGGTCGGCGTCGTACGCGGCGAGGACCTCCGCCAGGTCGCCGCCGCCCGCGCGCCAGGCCGCCTCCAGGGAACAGGCGTCCTGGAGCGCCTTCACGCTGCCGCCGCCGGTGTGCGGGCGGGCGACGGTGGCCGCGTCGCCGACCAGCAGGAGACGGCCCGTGGCGTAATGGGGCACCTCCATGTCGTAGATCGGCTGGACGAGCGTGTCCTCGGCCGGGGTGCTCAGCACGCACTCCGCCCAGACCGGCGGGAAGTGCTCGGCGACGAGCGCCCGGAGGTGCTCCGTGAGGTCCTCGGTGAGACGGCCCGGGGGGAGCGAGGTGGGGGTGCGCAGGTCCGGCTGGGTGCCGTCGAGCGGGGGCGGCACCGTGTACAGCACCCAGTTGACGCGGTGCTCCCCGTCGGGGCCCGGGATGCGGTAGATCATGCAGTGGCCGCCGGGGAAGACCACGATGCGCGCGTCGGTGCCGGGGCCCTCGCCGGGGGAGCTGCCGCGCCAGGCGAGATAGCCGGAGTAGTCGGGGCTCAGCTCGGGGAACATCGTGTTCCGGACCACCGAGCGGTAGCCGTCGGCTCCGATCACCGCGTCGAAGCGCTCCGTACGGCCGTCGCCACCGTCGCCACCGTCGTCCCGGAACCGCAGCGTGACGCCGTCGGCGTCCGGCTCGACGGCGGCGACCTCGGCGCCCGTACGGTAGTCGACCTCGTCGGGGACCCGGCGGCGCAGCTCGTTCCAGAGGGATCCCCAGCCGTAGGCGCGGAACGGGAAGGGGTGGGTGGCTATCGCGCGGCCCTCGGGGGAGTCCCCGTCCCGGACGGTCCATATCCGGCGGTTCAGTTCGGCCCAGGGCATCGCCGCGTCGACGTACCCGGCGGCCTCCAGCTCCGCGTAACGGTCGTCGTGGAGGCTCACCCCGACGCCCCGGGAGCGGAGTTCGCCCGCGGCGCGCTCCAAGACGGTGACCTGCGCGCCGCCGCCCCGCGAGACCGCCAGGGCCGCCGCGCACCCCGCGACACTGCCGCCCACCACCGCCACGTTCAGCACCATGCTCGACTTCCTCCGCGACGCTCCGGGTTCTGGTCCTGGTCCGATCCCCGCACAAGATCGTAGAGGCCGGGGCGCTCCGCCGTGGGGGAGTGCGGAAAACCGCACCCCGGCCGTACGGCCTCCCGGGTACAGCGAAGGATCGTCCTTTGCTTATCTTTTACCTTATGCTGATCGACATCGCCGCCGAGGAAACCGGTGGCATCGCCGGGTGGGCCGCCGGGCTCATGGAGTCGTTGGGTGCCATAGGCGCCGGAATCGCCATCGCGCTGGAGAACCTCTTCCCGCCCCTGCCCAGTGAAGTGATCCTGCCGCTCGCCGGGTTCACCGCGAGCGAGGGGGACCTGAGCCTCGTCGCCGTGCTGGTGTGGACGACCGTCGGCTCGGTCGTCGGCGCCCTCGCGCTCTACGCGGTCGGGGCGCTGCTCGGCCGCGAGCGCACGGTGGCGCTGGCCGCGCGGCTGCCGCTGGTGAAGGTGTCCGACATCGAGAAGACCGAGCGCTGGTTCGCGCGGCACGGCACGAAGGCCGTCTTCTTCGGCCGGATGATCCCCATCTTCCGCAGCATGATCTCGGTCCCCGCGGGCGTCGAACGGATGCCCGTGCCCGTCTTCCTGCTCCTCACCACCGCGGGCAGCGCCCTGTGGAACGCCCTCTTCGTCCTCGCCGGGTACGGCCTGGGCGCGCGCTGGCACGAGGTCACGGATCTGGTGGGGCTGTACTCGAAGTTCGTGCTCGCCGGAGTCGCCCTCGCCGTCGCCGTGTTCGTCGCGCTGCGCCTCACGCGGGGGCGGGGCGCCCGGCGCCTGACGCGTCGAGAAGCGTCGCGGCAACGGCGCGCGCGTCCAGAGCAGGCGCCGCGGTCCCGCTGACGTGGGCGCCGCTCAGCGCCCCGTCGAGCAGCAGCGCGAGCTGCGCGGCCAGGGTCTCGGGGTCGCGCGCCGCGGTGGTCCCGGCCAGGTGCCGCAGATAGCGGCGCAGCGCCGACTTGTGGTCGCGCACCGCGCGCACCACGCCCTCGGAGCCCGAGGCCAGCTCGCCGTACGCGTTGAGGAACGCGCAGCCGTGGAAGTCGGCGCCCTGGGCCCAGGCGTGCAGCCAGTCGAAGACCCCGAGGATCCGCTCGCGCGGCGACTCGATGCCCGTCAGATACGCGGACAGCTCGTTCCGCGCCCACTCGTCCCGCGTCCGCAGATACGCCTCGACCAGCGCCGCCTTGGAGGGGAAGCAGCGGTAGAGCCGCTTGAGCGAGACTCCCGCCGCGTCCCGGATCCGGTCCATCCCGACGGCCTGGATCCCGTGCGCGTAGAACAGCCCGTCGGCGACGGCCAGTACGCGCGAGCACTCCGCGGCATCCTCGGTCTCCATCCCCGTCCACTCCCCGTCCGTAGGCCACCGCGCTTGAGAACGTGCGTTCTCTAGACTACGGTCCCTCCCGGGAGAACGGGCGTTCTCTTGCCTCGGAGGCAAGAAGGCGAGAGACGCCCCGACCCCGCCGGGGGGCGGGAGCCGTGTTCCCGTCGCTCGGGGGAGGACGGGAACACGGCGTCACCGGCACGCGGGAGGCGTCCCGCCCGTGGACTCCGCCGAAGCCGCCGGGGCCGCCGAGGCTGCCGAGGCCTCCGAGACCCGCTCCGTGAAGACGGGGCTCGCGTCGAACGCCGCGCGGCGCGTCGCCCGGCGCAGCGCCCGCAGCACCGTGCCGCCCAGCGTGAGCGTCAGCACAACGGTGAGCAGCGCCCGGGGCACGTCCCAGCCGAGCGAGGTCGCCAGGACGTACGCGACGAAGCGGACCAGGTTCTCGTGCAGCGGATCGCCGGGGACGAACGAGATCCCGGAGCCCAGGCCCGCGATGTACGGCCAGCCCTGGAGGTTCATCACCAGCCCGTAGAGCAGCGCCGCGACCGCGCCGTACGCCGCCAGCATCAGCAGTTCGCGCCGCCCGCGCAGCCGTTCGGGCCCCGGGAGGAGGCCCGCGCCCATCGAGACCCAGCCCATGGTGAGCATCTGGAACGGCATCCACGGGCCCACGCCGCCCGTCAGCAGCGCCCCCGCGAACATCGAGACGGCGCCGAGCACGAAGCCGAACCCCGGGCCCAGCACCCGCCCGGAGAGCACCATCAGGAAGAACATCGGCTCCAGGCCCGCCGTCCCCGCGCCCAGCGGACGCAGCGCGGCGCCCGCCGCCGCCAGGACGCCGAGCATCGCCACGGCCTTGGCGTCCAGCCCCGTGTCCGCGATCGTCGCCACGACGACCGCGAGGAGGAGGGGCAGCAGCGCCGCGAAGAGCCAGGGCGCGTCCTGCGAGTGGGCCAGCCCCGAGGTACGGCTCGCGAGCAGCGGCCAGCCGAACGCGGCCACGCCAATGGCGCTCGTCAGCCCCAGGGCCGTGACGGAGCGGGGGCCCAGCCGGATCGCGCGCACGCCGCGACCGCGTCCGCGTATGTCCCTCACAGCGCCTCCCGTACCTGCGGCACCGTCAGCCAGGGCTCCGGTGCCAGGATCTTGGAGGTCTGCGGGGCGAAGGCCGGGGACGAGGTGACGATCTCCCCCGTCGGGCCGTCGGCGACGATCTCGCCCTGGGCCAGGATCACCACCCGGTGCGCGACCTCTGCCGCCAGCTCGACATCGTGCGTGGCCAGTACGGTGCCGTGGCCGCGCGCCGCGAGGTCCCGCAACAGCGCCACCAGGCGGGACTTGGCCGCGTAGTCGAGGCCGCGCGTCGGCTCGTCCAGCAGGAGCAGCGGCGGGCCCGCCGTCAGCACGATCGCCAGGGCGAGCGCCAGCCGCTGGCCTTCCGAGAGGTCGCGGGGGTGCGTGCCGTCGGGGATGCCGGGCAGCAGCTCCGAGACCAGCGCGCGGCAGGTGCCGGGCTCCGCGCCCGCGTCCCGGTCCGCCGAGGAGCACTCGCGCGCGACCGTGTCCGCGTAGAGCAGGTCGCGCGGCTCCTGCGGTACGAGCCCGGCGTGCCGGAGGAGTTCGGCGGGGCGCGTACGGTGCGGGGCCGCGCCGCCGACCGAGACCGAGCCGGAGGTCGGCGCGTGGAGGCCGACGAGGCTGCCCAGCAGCGTGGACTTGCCCGCGCCGTTGCGGCCCATCAGGGCGACCGTCTCCCCGGCGCGCAGCGCGAGCGTCACCTCGTGCAGCGCCGTGACCCGCTCGCGCAGGAGGGTGAGGCGCGCGGTCTGCGCCAGTACGGGGGCCTCGGGGGCCGGCGCGGGCGCGGCCGGCGGGGTACGGCCTTCGAGCCGCGCGCGCAGGGGCGCGGCCCGGCGGCGGGCGTCCCGCACCGACAGCGGGAGCGGCGACCAGTCCGCGAGGGCGCCCAGCTCGACGACGGGCGGGCGCACCGGCGAGACCGCCATCAGCTCGGCGGGGTCGCCGAGCCGGGCCGGGGCGCCGGGGGAGGGCAGGAGCAGCACCTGGTCCGCGTACTGCACGACCCGTTCGAGCCGGTGCTCGGCCATCAGCACCGTGGTGCCCAGGTCGTGGACGAGGCGCTGCAGGACGGCGAGGACCTCCTCGGCCGCGCCCGGGTCGAGCGCGGAGGTCGGCTCGTCCAGGACGAGCACGCGCGGGTGCGGGGTGAGGACGGAGCCGATCGCCACGCGCTGCTGCTGGCCGCCGGAGAGGGTGGCGATCGGGCGGTCGCGCAGCTCGTTGAGGCCCAGCAGGTCGAGGGTCTCCTCGACGCGGCGGCGCATCGTGCCCGGCGGCAGGCCCAGCGACTCCATCCCGTACGCCAGCTCGTCCTCGACCGTGTCCGTGACGAAGTGGGCCAGGGGGTCCTGGCCCACGGTGCCGACGACGTCGGCGAGTTCGCGGGGCTTGTGCGTACGGGTGTCGCGGCCCGCGACGGTGACCCTGCCGCGCAGGGTGCCGCCCGTGAAGTGCGGGACGAGGCCGCTGACGGTGCCGAGCAGTGTCGACTTGCCGACTCCTGAGGGGCCGACGAGGAGACACAGCTCGCCCTCCGGGATGTGGGCGTCCACGTGGTGGAGGGCGGTTTCCGTGGCGTCCTCGTAAGTGACGCTGACGTTCTCGAACCGGATCATGGGTTGGGCTCTTTCCCGGGACCGGGCAGGGGCTGCCCCTTGCTGAATCGCCGCGGGCTGCGGGCGGGTGAGGGTTGCTCGCGCAGTTCCCCGCGCCCCTTCGGGGCGCTTCTCGGGGCGTTTCCCGGGGCGCTCCTCTGCGGAGAGTCCGGGGTCGGGGCCACCGCTGCCGGGAGGAGACCGAGGAGGATCATCGCGGCCGGGAGCAGAGGGAGTTCCGGGGCCGTCAGGGGGACGGCGGGTGGGTGGAGGTCGGCGTCGGTCGTCAGGAGCGCCGCCGCCACCGCCGCGCCCGACGCGGTGACCAGCCAGGCCCGTACGCCCCACCGGTCGGGCCGGTAGCGGGTACGGACCGTGCGGCGCCCGCCCAGCGCGAGCCCCGCCAGCGCCAGGACGAGCCCGCCGAGCAGCACCGGCAGCCCGAACGACGCGCCCTCCGAGGCCAGCAGCCCGTACGTGCCCGCGCACACGCCCAGCAGCCCGCCCACCGTCAGCGCCGCCGTCGTACGGCGCACGGCGCGCGGCACCCGGGCCGTACGGCCGTAGCCGCGCGCGTCCATCGCGGCGGCGAGCGCGACCGAGCGCTCCAGCGCGCCCTCCAGGACCGGCAGTCCGACCTGGAGCAGCCCGCGCAGGCCCCGGTCGCTCCGGCCGCGCAGCCGCCGGGCCGCGCGCAGCCGCTGCACGTCGGCCACCAGGTTCGGCGCGAACGTCATGGCGACGACCACCGCGACCCCCGCCTCGTACAGCGCGCCGGGCAGCGACTTGAGGAGGCGGGCCGGGCTGGCGAGGGCGTTCGCGGCGCCGACGCAGATCAGCAGCGCCGCCAGCTTCAGCCCGTCGTAGAGCGCGAAGACCATGCCCTCGGCCGTGACCCTGCCGCCGACCCGGACGCCCCGCGCCCACTCGGGCAGCGGCACCTCGGGGAGCGTCACCAGGACGTGCGTCCCGGGCACCGGCGAGCCGAGGAAGAACGCGAACACCAGCCGGATGCCCAGCACGAGCAGCCCGAGCTTCAGGAACGCGCCGTACGAGCGGGCCCACGGCGCGTGCGTACGGCGCGCCGCGACGACGTAGCCCGCGACGGCGATCAGCAGGCCGAGCAGCAGCGGGTTCGTCGTGCGCGAGGCCGCCGTCGCGAGACCGAGCGCCCACAGCCACCACGCCCCGGGGTGGAGCGAGGTGGAGCGGGTCGCGAGGGGCGCGCGCAGCGCCCGGGCCCGGGGTCCGGCCATGCGGGCGCCCCTCACCTCCTGCGACTTCACCGCCTGCGGCGCGCCTGCCAGAGCGCCGCCGCGCCGAGCACGGCCACGGCGGCGACGCCCGCGGCGATGCCGAGTCCCGAGGACATGCCGCCGTCGTCGTCCTTCTTCTTCCCCGGGGAGCTGTCGCCGCTGTCCTTGCTCTCCTCCTTGGACGCCTGCTCGCCGCAGCCCTTGCGGGGGTAGCCGTCGATGGCGCACAGGAGGGAGTCGGAGTTGTAGCGGAGCGGCTCGGCGACGGCCGCGAGCGCGTCGGCGGCCGAACCGTCCTCGTCGATCCGCGCGCACGCCGTCCGCGCCCGGGGCGGATCCTCCCCGCCGGGCGCGTCGCCGCGCGTGCCGAAGTCGAGGCGCAGCGCGACCCGCTTCGTGCCGGACTTCTCCTCCGTACGGGCGCACGCCGCGTCGAAGGCGATCTCGCCGCGCGGCCGGGTGGCGTCCGCGGAGTCCTCGCTGACCGCGAAGCGGAAGCCGAGCACGTCGCCGTCGCCGGGGCGCAGCAACGAGGGCCCCTTCGTCGCGTACGCCCAGCCGCCGTCGTCCTTCTTCCGCTCCCAGAACGACCAGTAGCGGTAGCCGTCGTCGGCCGCCTGCGCCGTGCCGCCCAGGGGGACGGCGAGGAGCAGCGCGCCCAGGAGGGCGGGCAGGACCCGGGGGCGCCTCACAGCGACTGCTTCTTCCGGCGGCCGCTCAGCAGGATGCCGATGCCCGCGCCGACGGCCACGCCCACGACGATGAACGACCAGGTCGGCAGGGAAGAGCCGCCGTCGTCGTCCTTCTTCTCCTCGCCCTTGTCCGCGTCCTTCTCATGCGACGGCATCGCGGCGGGCTTCGGGCCGGTGGCCGCGAGGCGCTTCAGCAGGTCGGTGCCGCCGAGCTGCGCCGGGTCGCCGTCGGTCGTGGCGCGGTTGGCGAGGATCAGGATGCCGAGCGCCGCCGGGTCGTCCTCGGCCTTGTCCCACTTGCCGAGGTTGTCGCCGAGCCAGTCGAGGGAGGTCTTCGCCTCGTCCTTGTGACCCGCCGCCGACAGGGCGATCACGGCGTCGGCGGTGTTCGCGTAGTCCGGCTTGCCCTTGCCCTTGGCGCCGGGGGTGGCGGCCTTGAGATAGCCGCCGTTCTTCTTCAGCGTGGCGGCGAGGTACTCGGCGCCCTTGTCCGCCTGCTTCTTCGGGGAGGCGCCGTGCCCCTCCTTGTCGCCGGTCAGCTTGAGGTCCTGGCGCATCCCGGCGAGCACCGCCGCGGCCGTGGCGTCGTCGTTCGGGTCCAGCTCGTCGCCCTTGCCGGGCTGGTACGCGAACGCGCCGTACGCGTCCTTCTTCGCGCCCTTGGTGTCCTTGTCGATCTGAAGGGAGAGCAGCGCGTCGAACGCCGTCTTCCCCTCCTTCTTCCACTCGGTCGGATTCACGCCCGCGGAGACGAGGGCGCCGACGACGACGGAGGCCGAGTTCGCGTCGGAGGGGCTGCCGGGGTTGTAGCCCCAGCCGCCGTCTTTGTTCTGGACGGACTTCAGCCAGTCCAGGGCCTTGTCGGTCCCGGCGTTCGGCCCGCCGATCGAGGCGGACAGGGCCTGGACGGCGACGGCGGTGGCGTTCACGTCCGCCGGGGTCTTCTTCGCGTCGCACTTCGCCTTGGGGTCGGCGCGGTACGCGGGGAACGAGCCGTCCTCGCACTGCTGCGTCGACAGCCAGCTCACGGCCTTCGGCGAGGGCTTGGCGCCCGCGGCGTCCAGCGCCAGCAGCGCGACGGACTGCCGCCACACCCCGTCGAACTTCGGGTCGGCCTTGCCGTACAGCTCCGGCGGCGTCTTCTCGTCGGCGACGGCGGTGGGGGCGGCCGCCACTGCGGTCGCTGCCGCTGCTGCCGCGCAGAGCGCGAGGGGGGCGGCGACGGCCACGGAGAAGCGGCGGCTGCGGCGCTGGCGCGGGAACATGCGGGTGCCTTTCGCTGACGGTGACGTGACGGGAGCGGGCCGCAGCCGTGCACGGCCGTCCCGCCACGCGGGTCCGCGCGGCGGCACACCGGGCTCGGCTCCGTATACCCCGACGGTGCCGTGCGGTGCCCCGCTCGGCGGGGCACCGCAGGAGCCTGTGCCTCCGGGCGGGCGATCCGGCTCGCGGCGTCGCGGGGACGCTCGCCGCTCACGGTTGCGGGTCAGCGCCGGATTCCCACCGGCTTCCCCCGAACGGAGACGCTGTCTGTCCCCGCCACTTTAGCCGCACGCCCGTGAGGGAGCGGCCCCAGGTCGCCCAGCCCCCCTGCGGCTCCGCCGCGCGTGCGCGCCCGCTGCAAGACTTCGGGGCTTGCCCACTAAGGGGGCGCGGGCCTGTATCCAATTTGCGGCTCCGCCGCGTGGGCGCGCCCGGTCACAACACACCGGGGCTTGCCCCTCCAGGGGCGCGGGGAACTGCGCGACCAGCCACGGCGCAGTCGCAGCCTGCGATGCGCGCAGCGGGGCAGCCCGTAGCCAGCCCCGAGGTCCGCGCACGCGGCAAGGGAGCCTCGGGAAAGGAGGGGCTACTGCAGGCTGCCGTGTTCGGCGGCGTGGATCAGGGCTCGGCCCTGAGCCGTGACGCTGTGAAAGGAGCGGCCTCCTTTACGGACAGTAACCAGCAGTCCGTTCTCCCGCAGCACAGCCGTGTGCTGACTCACCGCAGGCCCCGTCACATCGAGCAGACGGGCCAGCTCCGTCGTGGAGGAGCCGCACCCCGTGGCCCGCAGAAGCGCCGCCCGCGTGCGGCCGAGCAGCTCGCCGAGGCCGTCGCCCGTAGGCGGCCCGCCGTCCCCGCGCTCGTGGGAGACCGGATAGACCAGCACGGGCGGGCGTTCGGGGTCGGCGAGGGAGACCGGCGCGGGCCAGCAGAAGTAGGAGGGCTGGAGGAGGAGGCCGCGCCCTTCCAGGCGCAGCTCCTGGTCGACCGGGTAGGCGACCTCCAGCACCGGTGGCCGCCAGCGGAAGTGCGGTCCGAGGGAGGCGAGCAGCCCCTCCGCGCCGCCGTCGAGCAGCGCGTGCAGCCGCAGGTTGCGGTCGGCGTCGACGTGCGCGTGGACGCGGGACCAGTAGGGCGCGACGGCCGTGTCGTAGTACGCGCGCACCGCGCCGCCCAGGCGCCGCAGCGGTTCGGCGCCGCTCCGCCCTCCCGCGTCGGCGAGGGCGCCGGCCCAGCGCGGCACGCGCCCGTGCTCGGCGGCGAACCGCTCCAGGTCGGCGGCGAGCGTACGGCGCGGGGTGCTCAGCATGGTGTCCACGGCGGCGTCGAGCGCGGCGGGTTCCCGGGTGCCGGGGGTGAGGAAGTCGGGGGAGTAGCCGCAGGGCGGGAGGAGGGAGGCGAGGAGCCTGCTCTCGGGCCCGAGCCGGGGCCGTACGGCGTGCCGCCAGGTGCCGAAGACGGCGCGCCCGTCGCGGCGTTGGAGCGTCTGCACGCTGTTGGTGATCTCCCACAGGGCGTCCGGCTCCCTCGCGACGCGCAGCCGCGCGAGATCCTCGGCGGTGAAGACGACCCGCAGCATGACACTCCTCCGTACCGCCGCGGCGCCGGTGGTGGGGGCACACGGCAAGTTCCCCTGTGACAAGGGGAATTTAGCCGTGCCTACCGCCGCTTGTTCGCCCGAACGGCCAATCGCATGCTGAACGGTACGGACGCGGGGAGCGGCGGCCGGTCCGCCGCGACGGCGGCGGCAGGGGGACGCGGCGGTACGCGCGGCACGGCGCGGACCTGCCGCCTTCGCGTGCTCGCGCGGCGCGGGGCGATCCGGGAGCCGGCGGGGTGGATCCCCCTCCCCACCCCGCCTCCGGGAGTTCGGACGGTAACGGGGGGGGCGGGACGGTCATGCGGGCATCCGACGGCGCGAGCCGGGATTCCGGTACGGACGGTGGCGAGGGCGGCGGGGGCGGCGACGCGGAGAGCGGTGCGGGGAGCAGCGGCATACGGCTCGGCATCGACCTCGGCACGACGTCCAGCGCCGTCGCGGTCGTCGGCGCCGACGGCGTACCGCGCACCGTCCTCAGCCACGAGGGCCGCGCCACCACGCCGACCGCCGTCTGGATCCCCCGCGAGGGCGTCGTGCACGTCGGACGGCGGGCCCGCGCGCGTACGGGCAGCGCCCCGGGCGACGCGCACGCCGGGTTCAAGCCCGACCTCGGAACGGTGGGCGCCGAGCGGCACTTCGCGCGCGCGGGCGTCGCGCTGACGCCCGTGGAGCTGTGCGCCGAGGTGCTCAGGTCGCTGCGCGACGACGCCGCGCACCGGCTGGGCGGCCCGCCGGAGTCGGCGGTGCTCACGGTGCCCGCGTCCTTCACCCTCAACCAGTGCGCGGCGGCCCGCGCGGCGGCGGAGCTGGCGGGGCTGGGGCCGCGCTGCGCGCTGGTGCGGGACCCGGTCGCCGCGGCGCTCGCCCACGAGCCGCACGCCCACGCCCCCGGCGGTACGGGCCACTGGCTCGTGCTCGACCTGGGCGGCGGCACGTTCGACGCGGCCGTCGTCACCCGGCGCGACGGCGTGCTCCGGGTGCGGCACCACGCGGGCGATCCGCACCTGGGCGGCAGGGACCTCGACCGTGCCGTGGTGGACACGCTGCTGGCGCCCGCCGTCGCAGACGGTGCCGGGCTCGCCGGGTTCACCCGCGACAACCCGGTCTGGCGCGGCGACTTCGCCCGGCTCGGGGCCGCCGCCGAGGCGGCCAGGGTGCGGCTCTCGCGCCAGGACTCGGTCCGGCTCGTGGCCGAGCTGGGCGACGGCGCGGGCGGCGTCGTCCCGTTCGAGTACACCCTCACGCGCGGCGCGCTGGACGATGTCGCCGCGCCGTTCTACGCGCGTGCCGTCCGCGCGGCCAGGGAGGCGCTCGCCGAGGGCGGGCTCGTCCCCGACGACCTCGACGGCCTGCTGTGCGCCGGCGGCGTGACCCTCGCGCCCGGCCTGCGCGAACTGCTGGCCGACCCCGCCGAGGGGCTCGGCGTGCTCGCCGTACCGGGCCCGGATCCGCTGACGGCGGTCGCGCACGGCGCGGCACTCCTCGCGGCGGAGGCGTGGACGGAGGGGGAGAAGCACGGCGGGACTTCGCGCGCGGGGGAGCGCGCGCCGAGGCCCGCCGGTGCGGCGGCACGGGTACGCGTCGACGCGCCCGTGCTGCCGCACACCCTCGGCATCGGCCTGCCCGACGGCAGCTTCGCGCCGCTGCTGCGCAAGGGCAGCGTCCTGCCCGCGACGGGCACCCGCACCTACCGCACACCCGTACCGCTGCGGCGGGGCGGCGGCGGGGCCGGGGGCACCTCGGGCGCCGACGTCCTTCTCATCCCCGTCGTCGAGGGCGAACGGGGCCGCGTCGAGCGCAACACCACCGTCGGCACCGTCGCGATACGGGCCCGCGAGGGGCGCGCCGGGCTGCCCGAACGCAGCGACGTGGATGTGACGTTCGAGGTCGGCGTCGACCATACGCTCACCGTGCGGGCCGATGTCCCGCTCGCCCGTTCCCGGTTCACGGCGGAGGGCGGGCCCGCGCCCGTACGGCCGCCGGGGCAGGCGGCGCTGGAGTGCGTGCTGCGCGAGGCGGGGGCGCGGCTGGCGCGGCTGCGGGCCGAGGCGGAGGACGCCGGGATCCTGTCCGCGGCGCGGCGCCTCGCCCGGCTCGCCACGGAGCGGCTGAGGGAGGACGCGCGCGACCGCGTCCGCGCGGCGGCGGGCGGCGAACCGGGCGCCGCCGCCGGGGCGGCGGCAGGGCTCCGCCGCCTCCAGGCCGAACTGGACGCGGTCGAGGGCGCCCTCCGCGTCCCCCGCCGGGCGCGCGAGCTGCGGGAGCTGCTGGCGGAGTGCGAGGACCAGGCCGCCTCGCAGGGCGACACGGACGACCGCCAGGAGCTGGACCACCTGTGCGCCCACGCGGACACCGTGCTGCGCGGCTGGAACAGGGCCGGGGGCGGAGCGGGGGAGGGGGACGCGGACACCCTCGCCGAACTGCTCGACAGGGCACGGGAGTTGCGCGTACGGCTGCTGGGCAAGGGCGGCGACTGGGAGACGACGCGCTTCCTGCTGCTCTGCGACGCGCGCGACGCGATGGCCTCCCGCGGCGAGGCGGACGCCCTGATCGCGCGGGGGCGGCGCGCGGTCAAGGCGGGCGGCGGCCCCGAACTCGCCGCGATAAGCGACCGGTTGACCCGCCTCCTGCCGCAGGACGTCAGCGGCGGCGCGCGTACGGACGACACGGAGCACGGGAGGGGCACGGGAGGCCCGTAGGCCCGCCCGCCCTCGGTCTCACTCCTCGACGGCCTGGTAGCGGACGGGGTCCGAGCCGGGGACCGTCTCCGCGTGGCCGAGCTTGACCAGGCGGCGGAGATGGGCCTCGGCCTCCGCGACGGCGATGTTGCGGGAGCCGAAGGGGATCTCGGCCCAGGGGCGGTTCCAGCGCATGGACTCGGCCAGCTCCCAGGGCGTGAGGGCCCGGGCGGACAGCAGCGCCCGCAGATCGGAGAGCCGCTCCTCATGGTGGGCGGTGAGCGCGGCGACCCGGGCCTCCGCGTCGGTGAACGCGTACTGGTGCGCGGGCAGCACCTCCGCCGGGCGGAGCCGTCCGACGCGCTCCAGCGACGCGAGGTAGTCGCCGAGGGGGTCGGCGGCGGTGTCGCTCTCCGGGTCCTCGTAGAGCCCGATGTGCGGGGTGATCGTCGGCAGCAGATGGTCCCCGGAGAAGAGCCGCCCGTGCTCCGGCCTCGCCACCGCGCCCGGGTGCCGCTCCTCCAGGTGCAGGCAGACGTGGCCCGGCGTGTGCCCCGGCGTCCAGATCGCGCGGAGCCGCCGCCCCGGCAGGTCGAGCAGCTCGCCGGGCTCGATCTCCCGGTCGGGCAGGGCCGCGCGCCGCCCCGGCACGGTGTCGCCGCCGCTCCAGCCCCGGTCGAGCGCGGCGCGCAGGGGAGCGGTGTGCGCCTCCGGCGCGCCGGAGGAGGCGAGCTTCTCCGTGTAGTACCGCAGCCAGGCGGTGGGTTCGGCCTCGCGGGTGCGGCGGACCACGGCGGCGTCGGCCGCGTGCATCGCGATCCACGCCCCGGACTCCTCCCGTACGCGCGCGGAGAGCCCGTGGTGGTCCGGATGGTGGTGGGTGACCACCACGCCGTGCAGCGCGGAGACCTCCGTGCCGCAGGCGGCGAGGCCCGCGGCGAGGGCGTCCCAGGAGTCCGGGTCGTCCCAGCCCGTGTCGATGAGGACGGGGCCGCGGCCGGTGTCGAGGAGATGGACCAGCGTGTGCCCGAGGGGGTTGTCGGGGATGGGCACCGGGATGCTCCACACCCCGCCGCCGTGCTCGGTGACCTGCGGTGCCTCAGTCGGTGCCTCAGACATGAACGGCGGCTCCCCCACTCCGGTCCCCGGTACGTCGTCCGTACGGCGACGAGTCTCGTCGGTGCGGGCATTGTCCCCTAGAACTAGAACTGGTACTAGTTCTGATGCAGTGTCAGAAGCGTCACAGCCGGGTCAGCGGCCCGGACAGCAGCCGAGACAGGGGCAGGGCGATGGCGGACCAGACGGCCGGAACGGGAACGGGAACGGACCTCGACTTCGCGTACGTCGAGCACGCGCAGCTCTACATCGGCGGTGTCCTCACCGACCCCGCGGGCGGTGACACGATCGAGGTCGTCTCGCCGCACAGCGAGGAGCCCATCGGGCGCGTCCCGCACGCCTCCCGGGCGGACGTCGACCGGGCCGTCGCCGCCGCGCGCCACGCCTTCGACTCCGGCGTGTGGGCGGGGCGGAGCCTGGAGGAGCGGATCGAGGTCGTCACCCGGATCAAGGACGCCTTCGCCGTGCGCAGCGAGGAGATCGCCCGCGTCATCAGCGCCGAGAACGGCACTCCGTACTCGACCGGCGTCATGGTCCAGTCGCTCGCCGCGATGATGGCGTGGGACACCGCGATCAAGGTCGCCCAGGACTTCCCGTACGAGGAGCGGCGGGCCGGGGTGCTCGGGCCGCTCCTCGTGCGGCGGGAGCCGGTGGGCGTGGTCGCGGGCGTCGTGCCGTGGAACGTCCCCCAGTTCACGGCGGCGGCGAAGCTCGCGCCCGCGCTGCTCAGCGGCTGCTCGGCGGTGCTGAAGGTGTCGCCCGAGACGCCGCTGGACGCGTATCTCCTCGCCGAGATCGCGAGCGAGGCCGGGCTGCCGGAGGGCGTGCTGTCCATCCTTCCGGCGGACCGCGAGGTCAGCGAGTACCTCGTCGGACACCCGGGCGTCGACAAGGTCTCCTTCACCGGCTCGGTCGCGGCCGGGAAGCGGGTCATGGAGGTCGCGGCCCGCAATCTCACCCGCGTCACGCTGGAGCTGGGCGGCAAGTCGGCGGCGGTCCTGCTCCCGGACGCCGACCTGGACGCGGCGGTCGCGGGCATCACCCCGTTCGCCTGGATGATCAACGGGCAGGCGTGCGTGGCCCAGACCCGAATCCTCGCGCCCCGCTCGCGCTACGACGAGATCGCCGAGCGCTTCAGCGCCGCCGCGGACGCGCTCGCCGTCGGCCACCCGCTCGACCCCGCCACCCAGGTCGGCCCGCTGGTCGCCGAGCGCCAGCGGCAGCGCTCCCTCGACTACATCGCGCTCGGCCAGCAGGAGGGCGCCAAGATCCTCGCGGGCGGCGGCCGTCCGGAGTCCCAGCCCACGGGCTGGTACGTCGAGCCGACCCTCTTCGGCGAGGTCGACAACGGGATGCGGATCGCCCGCGAGGAGATCTTCGGCCCCGTCATCTGCCTCATCCCGTACGAGGACGGGGCGGGCGGCGACGAGGAGGCCGTCCGCCTCGCGAACGACTCCGACTACGGCCTGTCGGGCAGCGTCTGGACGTCCGACGTCGAGCGGGGTGTGGAGGTGGCCCGCCGCGTCCGCACCGGCACATACTCGGTCAACACCTTCAGCCTCGACATGCTCGGCCCCTTCGGCGGGTACAAGAACTCCGGCATCGGCCGCGAGTTCGGCCCCGAGGGGTACGGCGAGTACATGGAGCACAAGATGATCCACCTGCCGGCCGAAGGGTGAGGAGAGGGAGATGGGCGACCGCTGGCACGTGGAGGTGGACCGGAGCGTCTGCATCGGCTCCGGCATGTGCGTGGGCACCGCGCCGGGTGACTTCACCCTGGACGCGGCACGCCAGTCGCACCCCGCCGCCCCCGAACGCGACCCGTCCGAACCGGTCATGGACGCCGCCGAGGGCTGCCCGGTCGAGGCGATCACCATCACCCTCGTGGAGACGGGCGAGCCGGTCTTCCCTCCGGAGGAGTGAGGAGCCCCCGGTCCTCGGCCGGACCGGCACGGGGCTACGGTCACCGGCGCCCGGAGGGCTTCCCGCACAGCACCTCGTCCGTGAGGTCGCGCAGGACGTGGCGGGCCTTGAGGTCCTTCTTCTCCTCGTACGTCTTGCCGGTGGCGTTGATGACGAGGGAGCGGCGGCTGTCCTCGGTGACGCCGTTCCAGACGTAGAGCCCCTCGACGTCGCCGCCGTGGCCGACGTAACGCTCCCCGCAGCTCAGGTTGTTGCGCATCAGGCCGAGCCCGTACTCCATGCCGGGGAAGATCTTCTGGAAGCTCTCGTTCACCGGCACCGTGCGGCGCATCTCCGCCATCTGGCGCGGCGGGAGGAGCTGGCCGCGGATCAGCGCGGTGTAGAAGCGTTCCAGATCGCGTTCGGTGCTGATGAGCGAGCCCGCCGCGCCGCCGTGGCCGACGGTGCGCACCGTGGTGTCCGTCCAGCCCTTGGCGTCGCGGAAGGTCTGGTACGTACGGGCGTGCGGCTCCGGGAGGGACGCGTCGCCGGGGGCCGGGGCGTAGGTGTGGCGCAGGTTCAGCGGCCGGGTGACCCGGGTCCGTACCTCGTCGTCCCACTCGTTCCC
This sequence comes from Streptomyces albiaxialis, assembly GCF_039530985.1. Taxonomy (NCBI): domain Bacteria; kingdom Bacillati; phylum Actinomycetota; class Actinomycetes; order Kitasatosporales; family Streptomycetaceae; genus Streptomyces; species Streptomyces albiaxialis. The sequence goes on along the minus strand of NZ_BAAAPE010000013.1, from coordinate 323,706 downwards.
CGTGATCTTCTTGATGAGCATTCCGGCGAGCAGGAAGTTGGGGTTGGAGTAGTTCCAGTCGGGCTCGGGGTCGTCCGGGTCGGCGGGCGGGAAGTCGGGCTTGTGGCGCATGGCACCGGCGACGCCCTGCTCGGGGGTGGTGCGGTTGAAGCGGGTCTGCTCGAACGCCTTCTTCGTGTCGCCGTCCTCGATGTCGTCGAGGATGTCGTAGTTGTGGATGCCGCTGGTGTGCTGGAGCAGATGGCGCACGGTGATCCGGCTGCCGTCGTTGCCGTTGCCCGAGACGACCCCGGGGAGCCACTTCTCCACCGTGTCGTCGAGCGACAGCTCACCCTCGGCGACGAGCTGGAGCACGACGACCGCCGTGAAGCTCTTCGTCGCGCTGGCCGCCCGTAGCCACCCGTTCCTCGGTACGGGCTTCCCCGTGCCGAGCTTGGCCTGCCCGGCTCCGGCCCAGTCCCGGCGTTCACCGTCCCGCACCTCGACGGAGAGCCCCACGAAGCCCGCGTCCTTGCGCGCTTGTTCGACGGTGCGCTGGAGCTGGTCGTGCCGCTCGTGCCTGTCGTTCTGCTGGGCCGATGCGGTGGGCGCGGGTGCCGCGCCGACGAGCCCCGCCAGCGCCGCCGCCAGCGCACAGCCGGTGACGACGACGCGGGCCCGTGATGCAGGTGTGGTGATGGTCATGCGCACGAGCGTCCCGGCACGGCCCCTCGTGAGGCCATCCGGGCAGCGTCATGACCGGGGTGGGGTTAACCGGAGGTCAACTCCCGGGCGGGGCACGCCGGATGAGCGTCCGTGCGCGTCGCTACGATGCGCGGATGCTGGTTCCTGAACCGACCGTCCGGGCTGACGCGCGCGAGCACCACACGGCTCTGGTGCGGGAGTGCGGCGTGTGGTTCGGCCGCCTGAGCGTGGTGCGCGGTGTGCCGGTGGGGGAGGCGCTGGCCCGGTGCGGCGGGACCGACGTCGGCACGGCCACGGTGGCACATGTCCGCGAGTGCGGGATCAACGCCTACCCGGACACGCTGCCCGTCGTTGTCGCCGACGAGCAGGACGGCTGGACGCTGCTGCTGGAGCCCGACGGGGCACACGGCACCGCCGCCGAAGGGCTGGACCGGTTGTCGGCGGGCACTGTCGCCGCCTCCGTGGAATGGGGCGACATCGACCAGGAGAGCAGCCTGGCTCTCGCCGTGGACGGTCGCGTGCTGGCGGGCTTCGCGTCCGATCGCGGCACCGCGCCGGAAGGGCCCGATCCGGATGCTGTGGCCCCGTTCGTGACAGGGCTGGACTTCGACGTCCCCGGAGGCGAGGAGGCCGCGCTGCTGGTGTTCATCGAGCGGGTGAGCGGCGTGCGTATCACCGCGCAGTGGATCGGGGAGAGGCACCGGGCGGCGGCGCTCGTCGCGCGTGACGCGTTCGAGCCCGCCTTCCCCCGCACCTGGCTGGACGCGGCGGCACCGGAGGTGGCCGCCTCCTTGCCCGGCCTCGGCGCGACGGAGCGGTACGCGACCGCCGCCGAGGCCGCGGCCGGTGCCTGCCGCGACGCCGGTGTGACCGGGACGGCGGCGCTGCGCCTCCTGGAGGCGGACGCCGCCGCGCTGGACGAACGGGAGCGCGCTCGCCGCAGGGACGAACTCGCCGACCTGGCGCTGGAGTTGTCCCGCCGGGTGCTGGTGATGCGCTGGCGGCGCTGCCAGCCCCCTGACGAGACGCTGCCGATCGGGGAACGGCTGAGGCTCCGTATGGCCCAGCGGGACACGGAGCCGGTCGCCGAGCGCGCACTACAGGCCCAGGCGTATGCCCTCGGCGCCGCGGCCGGCAGCCTGGCGGACGATCCGTCGGACGCCGTCGCCCTCGCGCTGCGTAACGCCCGGCTGTCCGAACGGGAGCGTCAGCCCCGGCCCCGGCAGTGTCCCAAGTCGGTGAGGCCCGATGCGTAGCCCCAAACCGTCTGTTCGGACCGGGAGTTGACGTCAGTCGTCAGCGCCCCCCACTCCACCGTCCAGCGCGAGCGCGGCGAAGGTCGCCAGCCAGTGGTCGGTGGTGAAGTCGCCCGAGGTGGTGGCCGGAAGGGCCGCGTGGAGGTTGGCCTCGGCGGACGCGGTGAGGGGGCGGACGCGGGGGTCCGTCTCCGGGAGGGCCCCGGCGAGGTCGCGGAGCGCGGCGGCCCGGCTGAGGCAGAGGCCGAAGAGGTGGCCGATCTGGGGGTCTGCGGGGTCGGAGATGCGCGGCGGGGGCAGGAAGTCCCCCTCCGGTGCGTCCAGTTCGGGCAGGAACGCCGTCAGCCACGACGCGAACTCGCCCGGCGGCAGCACGCGGCGCACCGCGTCCGCCTCGGAGAGGAGCGGGGAGAGGAAGTCCTGGCCCGAGGGCTCCCAGCGGGTCGCCGCGCCGTGGTCGGGGACGTACCACTGGCGGATCTTCGCGGCGACGGGCTCGCGCAGCTCCGGTACGCCTGCGCCCTCCGCGCTGTCGAGCATCAGCCCCAGCGCGAAGGCGCTGTTGGCGTGCGTGCCGTGGCGTACGGGGTAGGTGGCCTTGCGCAGCCAGGCGAGCGTCAGTTCGGACACGACCTCGGCGGCGGGGCGCAGGGCCTCGGACCACCGGCCCGAAGCCGGAGCGGCGGCGGTTTCGCTCGTGAGCGCCAGCAGCCAGGCCCAGCCGTAGGGGCGTTCGAAGGAGGGGTGGCGGCGGAGGTAGTCGGCCTCCGTCGCCAGCGCCTCCGGGGTGAGGTGCGTGTCGAGGGTCTCCACCACCGCGCCCGTGTCGAACGCGGAGCCGTAGCGCCGCAGCAGGCGGACCAGGAGCCAGTGCATGTGGACCGACGAGTGCCAGTCGTACGCGCCGTAGAACGCGGGGTGGTACGTGCGCGGGGCGACCAGTTCGTCCGGGCCCGCCAGCAGATGTTGCGGAGCGTTCGGATACTCGCGTACGACGTTCGCGCGGGCCAGTTCCGCGAAGGTCCCCGCCCTGTCAGCCAGTACGGAACTCAATGTGTCGCCCCTCCCGTTTCGCGGATGTCGGTCGTCGTCGTGGCCGCCGCCTCCAGCATCGCGGCGAGGCCCGTGGCCATGTCCCGTACGGACATCGAGGCCGCGCCCGCCCTGTCCCGCTCCACCACCTGGTGCGGGGCGAAGGGGACGTGGACGAAGCCGCCGCGTACATCCGGGTGCTCGGTGGCGAGGAGGTGCGCGAGGCCGTAGAAGACGTGGTTGCAGACGAAGGTGCCCGCCGACTGGGAGACGGAGGCCGGGATTCCGGCGGCGCGGGACGCGGCCACGCACGCCTTGACGGGGAGCGTGGAGAAATACGCGGCGGGCCCGTCCGGGACGATGGGCTCGTCGATGGGCTCCTGGCCCGCGTTGTCGGGGATGCGGGCGTCGTCGACGTTGATCGCGACGCGTTCGACGGTGAGGTCGGGGCGCCCGCCCGCCTGGCCCAGGGCCAGGACGAGCGAGGGGCGGTGCTCCGCCACGGCCGTACGCAGCTCCTCCAGCGACCTGCGGTAGACGCAGCTCAACCGGACGGCGCTCACCTCCAGCCCCTTCGGCGGCTCGGCGGCGAGCCGCTCGGCGGCGGTCCAGGAGGGGTTGTCCCCATAGCCCTCGAACGGCTCGAAGCCGGTCAGCAGGACTTTCGTGGCGTCAGGCATGGGCGGCCCCTCCCTAGAAGGCGAAGAAGTAGATCAGCGCGATGTTGCAGCCGAGCATCGCGACGGCGGTCGGGGCCTGGGCCTTGATCGGGCCGTACTGGTCCTTCAGCTCCAGCAGCGCGGCGGGCACGATGTTGAAGTTGGCCGCCATCGGGGTGCACAGCGTGCCGCAGAACCCGGCGAGCATGCCGATCGCGAGGATCGCCGCGGCGTTGCCGTCCATCTGCTCGACGAGGACGGGCCAGCCGACGGCGGCGGTCATCACGGGGAAGGCCGCGAAGGCGTTGCCCATGATCAGGGTGAAGACGAACATGCCCGCGCAGAACAGCGCGACGGCCGCGAGCCGCTGCCCGTCCGGCAGGATCTGCTCGGTGATCTTCCCGACCTGGGTGCCGACGCCGGCCGCCTGGAAGATCGCGCCGAGCACGGAGAGGAGCTGCGGCAGCAGCAGGGCCCAGCCCATCGACTCCAGCAGCCCGCGCCCGGCGTGCAGCGGCACGCTCACCTTGCGCTCGCGCAGGATCCACATGCCGACGCCGAGCGCGACGATCGCGCCGAGGCCGAGCCCGAGGATGGTCTCGCTGTCCTTCTCCAGTACGGGCGTCCCGCCGATCTTCCACTTGGAGACGAGGACGGCGCAGAGCATGGCGACGACCGGGATCGTCAGCGCGGGGACGAAGAGCTTGTTGCCGAAGCGGGTCGCGAGCGCGGAGCGCTGCTTCTCGGTGGTGGTGCCGGGGACGCCCTTGCCGGTGCGGTTGAAGCCGCCTATGCAGATGAGGACGAGGACGGCGACGCCGAGGGGCTCGGCGGGCAGGGACTTGTCCACGACCCACGTCGAGTAGAAGAAGCAGGCCCCGAGGAGACCCCAGAAGGAGGCGGTGCCGAGCCGCTTGGGGTTGCTGCGGTCGTTCACCATCTGGAGCGCCATGAGGAGGAAGACGGCGCCGACCAGCCAGAAGAACCACTCGGACTTGATCACTTGGCACCCGCCTCGTTCTGCGCGTCCTTGGCGCCCTTGCCGCCCTTGCCGCCCTTGCCGTCCTTGCCGTCGGCCGCGACGGCCATCTCCGCGTTGCCGGTGACCAGCTCGCGTTCGAGCTGCCGGTCGAGCCGCAGCAGCCTGCCGCCGTGGATGAAGAAGGCGCAGACCGCGCTGGGTATCGCCCACAGCGCGAGGTGCAGGGGCTCCAGGTGGGTGTCGTACGTGCTGTTCACCAGGCCGGTGATCAGCAGGATGGAGCCGATGGCGAGGAAGCAGTCCTCGCCGAAGAAGAGCCCGACGGTGTCGGTGCCCGCCGAGTGCGAACGGACCTTCTCGCGGACCTTCTCCGGGAGGGGGCGCCCGCCGTTGGCGCGCTCGGTCGCGGCCTCGGCCATCGGCGCGATCATCGGCCGGACGCTCTGGGCCGGGCCGCCGATCGTCTGGAGGCCGACGGCGGCGGTGAGCTGGCGCAGCAGCAGGTAGAGCGTGAGGAAGCGGCCGGTCGTCAGCTTGGTGCCGAACTTGCCGATGAGGGTGCGGGCCTGCTGCTGGAGGCCGTTGCGCTCCAGCAGGCCGATCACGGGAAGGGTGATGGCGAAGATCGTCACCGAACGGCTGGACGCGAAGCTCTCCCCGAAGGTCCTGAGGATCTCGACGGGGGAGAGCTTGCCCAGCAGTCCGGTGGCGATCCCGGCCACCCCGACCACGAGCAGGGGGTTGCGGCGCGTCGCGAATCCGAGGACCACCACGAGGACGCCGAGCAGAACGATCATGTCGTCTCCGCCTTCTGTGCCTGTGCGAGAGGGGAGCGTCAGGGGTCTCCGTGTCCGCGGGGCGGAGCCGGTCTCCCGTGAAGCGAGTTTCACGGGAGGTTAGAGGATCGTTCAACGATCCGACAAGGGTGTAGGCAGCAGAGAAAACGCCCCGCTGTGCCGCTGCATGAGGAGCGGCAGAGCGGGGCGAAACGGGAATTAAGGGGCGAGTCAGCGGGTGGGCTGCTCGGGGTACGCCTCGATCAACTGCCGCCGGGAGTCCTCCAGGTAGAAGCCGAGGAGCCGCTCGGCGCCCGCCGGGTCCCCGGCCTCCAGGGTGCGGACGATCTGCCGGTTCCGGGCGAGATACGGCTCGTGGAAGCGGCGGGGGTCGTCCATGATGTGGAACGCCAGCCGCAGCTCGGCCAGCACGCCGCGCATCAGGTCGTCGGTGCGGGGGCTCTCGGCCAGTCCGGCGAGGGCCTGGTGGAAGCGGATGTTCGCGGTCGCGCAGTCGTGCCAGATGCCCGCAGCCGCGGCCTTCTCCCCGGCCTCCACGGCGGCCCTGACCTCGCCCGTCCGGTACGGCGGCTCGCCCAGCTCGCGCAGCGCCGCGCACTCCACGAGGCGCCTTACGCGATAGATGTCCATGATGTCCGCCGCGGTGAGCACCCGGACGAACGTCCCCTTGTTGAGCCGGTGAACGAGCAGCCGCTCGTGGGTGAGGAGGCGGAACGCCTCGCGCAGCGTGTTCCGCGAGACGCCGAGCGCGCCGCAGATGCGCTCCTCGGAGAGGCGGACGCCGGGCCGGAAGGAGCCCCGCGCGATCCGTTCGCGCAGGATGGCCGCGACGCGCTCCGCCGTGCTCGTCCGGCCGAGCAGCGCGCGGTCCGCCGCGAGTTCGGACAGCGCGTCGGTCAGCGCGAGGGACGTGTCCGCGGTCATCGTGCTCTCCCCCCGGTGTGAGTGGTGTGCCCAGTCAATCCGAGAATCCGGGGAAAGGGAATCGGGATCAAGGGCGGTCTTGCCGGATTGTTGAACAATCCCGTACGTTGCTGCCGATGGACCAGAAGACCGATCCCACGACCTCCCCCGGCTCCCCCGCGGTCGCTCCCGTGATCGACCTCAACGCCGACCTCGGCGAGGGTTTCGGGCGGTGGCGCCTCACCGACGACGAGGCCCTGCTGTCCTCGGTCACCAGCGCCAACGTCGCCTGCGGCTTCCACGCGGGCGACCCCGCGACGATGCGCCGCGTGTGCGAGCTGGCCGCCGAGCGCGGCGTACGGATCGGTGCCCAGGTCTCGTACCGGGACCTGGCCGGCTTCGGCCGCCGCGCCATGGACGTGCCGTCCGGCGAGCTGGCCGCCGAAGTCGCGTACCAGATCGGTGCCCTGGAGGTCTTCGCCCGCGCCGCCGGGGCCGCCGTGACGTACGTCAAGCCGCACGGCGCGCTCTACAACCGCACCGTCCGCGACGCGGCGCAGGCCGCCGCCGTCGCCGAGGGCGTCCGCCTCGCGGGCGCCGCGGCCGGCCGGGCGCTGCCCGTGCTCGGGCTGCCCGGCTCCGAGCTGCACGCCGCGGCGGCGGAGGCCGGACTCCCGTGCGTGGAGGAGGCGTTCGCCGACCGGGGATACCAGCCGGACGGAACCCTGGTACCGCGCTCCGAGCGCGATGCGGTGCTCACCGAGCCGGACCAGGTCGTCAAGCGGTCCATACGGCTCGCGCGCGACGGCGAGGTGACCGCCGCCGACGGCCGCACGATCGCCGTGCGGGCCCGCTCCCTGTGCGTGCACGGCGACACCCCCGACGCCGCGCGGCTCGCCCGTCGCGTACGGGAGGAGCTGGCCGCCGCCGGGGTCGGCGTCCGGGCGTTCGCATGAGCGCCGGGGGGCCGCAGGGACGGGACCTCGTCGTCCTGCCCGTGGGACGGCACGGGCTGCTCGTCGAACTCCCCACGGCCGAGACCACGGAGGCCTTCCACGCCGAGGTGCTGCGCCGCCGCGCCGACGGCAGCCTGCCGCCCGTACGGGAAATCGTGCCCGGCGCCAGGACCGTGCTGCTCGACGGGCTCGGCGGCCCCGGGGAGCCGGACGCCCCCGCCCGGCTCGCGCGCGAGCTGCCGCACTGGCGGATACCGCCGCTCACCGGCGGCACGGACACCGCGATCGAGATCCACGTCCGCTACGACGGGCCCGACGTGGCCGAGGTCGCCGCGCTGTGGGGCGTGGCGCCCGCCGAGGTCGCGCGGGTGCACGCCGCCACCGAGTTCCGGGTCGCCTTCTGCGGGTTCGCGCCCGGCTTCGGCTATCTCACCGGGCTCGACGAGAAGTATCACGTACCGCGCCGCGCGAACCCGCGTACCAAGGTCCCGGTCGGCGCGGTAGGGCTCGCGGGCGGCTACACCGGGGTCTACCCGCGCTCGTCGCCGGGCGGCTGGCAGCTCATCGGCACCGCGCCCGACACCGTGCTCTGGGACCCCGACCGCACCCCCGCGGCGCTCCTCGCCCCGGGTACCCGCGTCCGCTTCGTCCCCCTGGAGGAGCCCCGATGACGCCTCAGCCGCCCACGGGGCCGGGAGGGACCGCCGCCCCCGCCACCCCCGTCACCCCCGCGCTCTCCGTCGTGCGGGCCGGGGCGCTGACCACCGTCCAGGACCTCGGGCGGGGCGGGCGTGCGCACCTCGGCGTGCCCCGGTCCGGCGCGCTGGACGAGGCCGCGCACCGGCTCGCGAACCGGCTGCTCGGCAACGACGAGGGCGCGGCCACCCTGGAGACCACCGTCACCGGCTGCGCGCTGCGCGCCGAGGGCGGCGCCGTGACCGCCGCCGTCACCGGCGCGCCCTGCCCCGTCTCGCTGGACGGCCGTCCCGCGCCATGGGGCGTGCCCGTACGTGTACCGGCCGGGTCGGTGCTGGAGGCCGGGACCGCCACGTACGGGGTGCGCTCGTACGTGGGCGTCGCGGGCGGCATCGCCGTGGAGCCCGTGCTCGGCAGCCGGGCCACCGACCTGCTGTCCGGGCTCGGCCCGGACCCGTTGCGCGACGGCTGCACGCTGCCGCTCGGCGACGCCGCCCGTACGGGGGGAGGGCCGGGGCCCGGCCCCGATGCCGCCCCCTGGCCCGCGCCGCCCCGCGAACTCGTGCTGCCCGTGGTCCCCGGGCCCCGCACCGCCTGGTTCACGCCCGGCGCGCTGCGGACCCTCACCACCGGCACCTTCCGCGTCTCCCCGGCGAGCAACCGGATCGGCCTGCGCCTGGAGGGGCCGCGCCTGGAGCGCGCGGTCGAGGGCGAGCTGCCCAGCGAGGGCATGCCGCTCGGCGCCCTCCAAGTGCCGCCCGAGGGGCGCCCGGTGGTCTTCCTCGCCGACCATCCGACGACCGGCGGCTATCCGGTCGTCGGCGTCGTGCCCGAGCGGGCGCTCGCCGCCGCGGCCCAGGCCCCTCCGGGCACACCGGTGCGTTTCACCCCTGCGTGAGCGCGCCGGGAACGAGTCAGGGAACGGGTCCGGGAAAATGCCTGGCAACGAGCCCGGTAACGCGCCTGGTCCGGACCGGACTTCACGAGCGGGGCATGCATTTCTCATACCCGCCTCGTGACAATCATGACTGTTCCCCGTGCGAACGGCATGGCAGCCTCATTGCCGTGCTTCCGAGGGGGGACGATGGACAAGCGGTACGAGGTTTTCTGCCTTGCCGACAAGTTCTTCTACGAGAGTCCGGAACATTTGTCCGAACGGGCGGAGTCCGCGGAACCGCGAGGGAATCGGGACGCCGACACCCTGGCCACCGCGCAGCGCCCCGTGCCCTCGGGGTGGCGCCGCTCCCGCACCGGTGACTGGCTCGAACACCGCCCTGATCAGGGCGAATTCCCCGAGCAGGGCTGGAAGATCCATGTCTCCGCCTGCCTGGAGAACGCCGACCGGATAGCCGCGGCCGTATGGGACCACTGCATTCCGCGTGGCATTCCCTTCAAGTTCGTCCCGGCCCGCACGCTGCTCTACCTGCGCAATGCCAAATACGCCTCCCGCGCGATGAGCGGGAAATTCGCCACCCTCTATCCGGGCGGTGAAGACCAACTTCACACAATTCTCACCGAGCTCGGCGACCAGCTCGCCGGAGAAGCGGGACCGTACGTTCTCACCGACCTCCGCTGGCGCGAAGGGCCCCTCTATGTCCGCTACGGAGGCTTCGCCCCGCGCTACGTCCCGACGTCCGACGGCACCCTCGTCCCCGCCGTCGCGAACGCCGAGGGAGAACTCGTCCCGGACCGCAAGGACCCCGCGTTCCACGTCCCCGACTGGGTGACGCTCCCCGCGTTCCTCCGCCCGCACCTGGCGGCCCGCTCCGCCTCGACCGTCGGCGACCTCCCGTACCGCATCGAGCGTGCCCTGCACTTCTCCAACGGCGGCGGCGTCTACGGCGGCACCGACTCCCGTACGGGGGAGCGCGTCGTCCTCAAGGAGGGCAGGCCGCACGCCGGGCTGGCCGCCGACCGCGCCGACGCCGTCGCCCGCCTGGAGCGGGAGAAGGCCGCGCTCGAAGCGCTGGAGGGGCTGGACTGCGCGCCGGGTGTGCGCGACTGGTTCACTCTCGACGGGCACCGCTTCCTGGTCATGGACCACTTACCGGGCCAGACCCTCAACTCCTTCTTCGCCCAGCGGCATCCGCTGCTCACCGCCGACCCCGACCCCGTGGCCGTCGCCGACTACACGCGCTGGGCGCTGCGGATGCACCACCTCGTCGAGGAGGCCGTCGCGGCCGTCCACGGGCGCGGCATCGTCTTCAACGACCTGCACATGTACAACATCATGGTCGCCCCCGACGAACAGTCCGTCGCCCTCCTCGACTTCGAGGCCGCCGGCCGCGCCGTCGACAACCCGCGCCAGATCGTCGCCCACCCGGGCTTCATGGCGCCGCCCGACCGCACCGGCTTCGCCGTCGACCACTACGCGCTGGCCTGTCTGCGGCTCGCGCTCTTCATCCCGATGACGACGGTCCTCGCCATCGACCGCGGCAAGGCCGCGCACCTGGCGGAGATCGCCGCGGACCAGTTCCCCGACGTGCCCGGGGAGTTCCTCGCACGGGCCGTCGCCACGATCGAGGGGGACGACGCCGAGGCCCCGGACGCTCCCCGCGCCCGCCCCACCCGCAAAGCCCGCACCCGTCATCTCCCCGCCGAGCCCGCCGACTGGCCGCGCTCCCGCGACGCGATGGCCGGGGCCATCCTCGCCTCCGCCACCCCCGAGCGCGACGACCGGCTCTTCCCGGGCGACATCGCCCAGTTCGGACCCGGCGGCGGGATCGGGCTCGCGCACGGCGCGGCCGGGGTGCTGCACGCCCTCGCCGAGACCGGCGCGGGCCCGTACCCCGACGGCGAGGAGTGGCTGCTGCGCCGCACCGACCCGCCGCCGCGCGGCACCCCGCTCGGCCTCTACGACGGGCTCCTCGGCGCCGCCTGCGTCCTCGACCGCCTCGGCCACACCAAGCGGGCCGTCGCGCTCGCCGGGATCGTCACCGACGAGCACGAGAACTGGCGGCGGCTCGGCCCCGCCCTGCACGGCGGCCTGGCGGGCATCGGCCTCGCGCTCGACCACCTCGCCACCACGACGGGCGAGACGGCGTTCCGCGACGGCGCGGCCCGCGCCCTCGAACTCCTCGCCGCGCCCCGTACCCCCGCGAACGGCAAGAAGCCGCGCGCCGGACTGCTGCACGGCTCGTCCGGCGAGGCCCTCTTCTTCCTGCGGCTCCACGCGCGTACGGGCGACGCCGCCCTGCGCGAGGCGGCGGCCGGAGCCCTGCGTGCCGACCTCGCGCGCTGCGTCCGCGACCGCGCGGGCACGCTGCTGGTCGACGAGGGGCGGCGGCTCATGCCGTACCTCGGCGAGGGCAGCGTCGGCATCGCCGCCGTCCTCGACGAGTACGCCCGCCACGCGCCGCTCGACGACGACCTCGCCGAGGCCCGTACGGCGATCCTCCCGGCGGCCGAGGTCCGCTACTGCGCGCAGCCCGGGCTCTTCCGGGGACGCGCCGGACTGCTGCTGCACCTCGCCCGCACGGCTACGCCCGGCGTCACCGGCGCCGACCTCGCCGCGCAGCTCGACGGCCTGTCCTGGTACGGCATCGACCACCGGGGGCGGCTCGCCTTCCCCGGCGAGCAGATGATGCGGCTCTCCATGGACCTGGCCACCGGCACGGCGGGCTGCCTGCTGGCGGCGGGCGCCGCCGCGGCGGCCGAGCACGGCCCGCGCGACGGGGGGCCGCACCCGGCCCTCCCCTTCCTGCCGTCCCCCGTGGACCCCGCGTCCCCCCTGGACGGCAGCCCAGAGACCGGCCCCCTCGCGGGGTCGTGAGTAAGAACAGCACCACACAGTCCCCACATCCGAGCGAAAGGACACCGACATGGCACTCCTCGACCTTCAGACGATGGAAGCCGAAGAGGAAATGACCGGTGGCGGCGGCGACGTCAGCTACGCGAGCCTCCTCCTCTGCGGCAACAGCGGTCTGAGCGTCATCACCTGCTGAGAGGTGTGACCGGATGACCCGCGGCCCCGGGGAGAGCCATCACTGCCCCGGGGCCGCACCCCTCGCGTGAGGAGACCGAGCCACGTGACGAGCACGGCGAAGGAGGCCCGGCGACTCCTGCTGGCCGCGACCCGGCACGGCACCCCGCGCACCCTCGCCCTCGGCCTCGTCAGCACCTCCGCCGCCGCGGCCACGCTGCTGCTCCCCGCCGTCCTCGGCCGCGCCCTCGACGTGCTGCTCGCGGGGGAGGAGGGGGCGGGCCGCTGGCTGGTGCTGAGCGCCGTCCTCACCGTCGCCGCCGTGCTGCTCGACGCCGCCGACACCGTCCTCACCGGCACGCTCAACTCCCGTACCGCCGCCTGGCTGCGTGCCCGGCTCGTCGACCACCTGCTCTCCCTCGCGCCCGCCCGCGCCCGCCGCTTCAGCGACGGCGACCTCGTCACGCGCGGCACCGCCAACGCCGCCCACGCCGGGAACGCGCCGAGTGCCGCCGCCTCCACCCTCGCCGCGCTCGCGCTGCCCGTCGGCGGCATCGTCGCGCTCGCCCTGCTCGACCTCCGCCTCGCCGCCGTCTTCCTCGTGGGCGCGCCGCTGCTCGGCCTGGTGCTGCGGGCGTTCCTGCGCACCACCTCCGACTGCGTCGCCCGCTACCAGGAGGAGCAGGGCCGTATCGCCGGGCGGCTGGTGGAGGTGCTGGGCGGCGCGCGTACGGTCGCGGCGGCCCGGACCTACGGGCGCGAGCGCGACCGGGTCCTCGGGCCGCTGCCCGCGCTCAGCGCGCAGGGCCACCGGATGTGGCGCGTCCAGGGCCGCTCCACCGGGCAGGCGGCGGTGCTGGTGCCGCTGCTGCAGATCGGGGTCGTCGCGGTGGGCGGACTGCTCGTCGCCCGGGAGGAACTGAGCGTGGGCGGGCTCGTCGCCGCCGCGCGCTACGCCGTCCTCGCCGCGGGCATCGGCGGGCTCGTCGGCCACCTCGAAGGGCTCGTCCGCGCCACGGGCGCGGCACGCCGCCTCCAGGAGGTGCACGCCGAACCGCCGTTCCCCTACGGCACCGGGCAACTCCCCGAGGGGCCCGGGCGGCTGGAGCTGCGCGGTGTACGGGCCGTCCGGGGCGGCACGGCCGTGCTCGACGGTATCGACCTCACCGTGCCAGGCGGCGCGACCGTCGCCGTCGTCGGACGGTCCGGCGCGGGCAAGTCCCTGCTCGCGGCGCTCGCCGGGCGGCTGGAGGACCCGGACGAGGGCACCGTGCTGCTCGACGGCGTGGACCTCGCCGCACTCGACCGCCCGGCACTGCGCCGCGCCGTCGGCTACGCCTTCGAGCGCCCCGCGCTGCTGGGCGGCACCCTCGCCGGCACCATCGGGCTCGGGCCCCGCGACCCGGGCCCCGGACGGATCCGGCGGGCGGCCCGCGAGGCCTGCGCCGACGGCTTCGTCCGCACGCTCCCCGAGGGCTACGCCACGCCCTGCGCCCGCGCCCGGCTGTCCGGGGGAGAGGTCCAACGCCTCGGCCTCGCCCGCGCGTTCGCCCACGACGGGCGGCTGCTGATCCTCGACGACGCGACCTCCAGCCTCGACACGGCCACCGAACTCCGCGTCACCGAGAGCCTCCTGGCCCCCGGCACCGGCCGCACCCGCCTCGTCATCGCCCACCGCGCCTCCACGGCCGCCCGCGCCGACCTCACGGCCTGGCTCGACGCCGGACACGTCCGCGCGCTCGCGCCGCACGCGGTGCTGTGGGCCGAACACCCCGCCTACCGCCGCCTGTTCGCCGCCGAGCCCGCCGAGCCCGCCGAGCCCGCCGAGCGGGCCTCGGACGGGGAGCCCGCCTCGAACGGGGAGGGCTAGCCACGCATGGCTGACGCTGACGGCACGCGCGGCGGCGGCACGGTCAGGGCCGGGTTCCGCTTTCTGCGGGGGCGGCGCCGGGCGGTCGCGGCGCTGGCGGGGTGGTCGCTGCTGGAGTCGGTGCAGACCTTCGCCCTGGGATACGCGCTGGCCAGGGCCCTCGACGACGGCTTCCTCGCGGGCCGTACCGCGACCGGGCTCGCCTGGCTGGGCGTCGCCGGTCTCGGCGCCCTGGTGGGCGCGCTGGGCACGGCCCGCGTCTACCGCGCGCTGGCGGCGCTCGCCGAGCCGTTCCGGGACCTGCTCGTACGCCGGGTCGTCGCGCGCGGCCTGGGCGCCGCGCTGCGCGACGGCACGGGCGACACCGCCGTCGTCTCGCGGCTGACGCACCAGGTGGAGATCGCCCGCGACAGCTTCGCCGGTGTCGTGATGGTCGCCCGCTCCTTCGTCTTCACGGCGCTCGGCGCGCTCGTCGGCCTCGCCTCCCTCGCCCCGCCCCTGCTCCTGGTCGTCCTGCCGCCGTTGCTCCTCGGCCTCGCGCTCTTCTTCGGCACGCTCCGCCCGCTCGCCCGCCGCCAGCGCGAACTCCTGGTCGCCGACGAGGAGCTGGCGGAGGAGCTGGGCGTGACGGCGGGCGGGCTGCGGGACGTCGCGGCGGCGGGCGCGCAGGAGTCCGTACGGGACAGGGCCGGGGCGCGGATCGACGCGGAGCGCCGGGCGGCCGACTCGCTCGCCCGCTGGGGCGTCTCGCGGGCGCTCGCGGTCGGCATCGGGGGCCGCCTCCCCGTCGTGCTGCTGGTGGTGCTCGCCCCCTGGCTCCTCGACCGCGGCGTCACCGCCGGGGCCCTGGCGGCGGCGCTCACGTACCTCACGCAGGCGCTGCTGCCCGCGCTCCAGAGCCTCGTCCACGGCTTCGGCAGCGCGGGCGCCCGGCTGACGGTCGTCATCGGCCGCCTGACCCGCGACACGGGCGCCCCCACGCACGAGAGAACGTCCGGAACGCCTTCGGCTCCGGGCCCGGGGGAGGGCCCGGCAGCCCCGGACTCGGCCCCGGACCCCGCAGCCCCGGACCCGGGCGCGGCCCGGATCGCCGACCCGGGCGCGGGAACGGCCGCCACCTCGCCGGAGCCGCGGGCGCCTCGCCGGGACGCCGGACGCGCCGACGTCCCCGCACTTGAGGCACGCGGGGTCTCCTTCGCGTACGGGCCCGGCGCTCAGCCCGTTCTCGAAGGGCTCGATCTCGTCGTCCCGCACGGCGGGTGGCTGGCCGTCGTGGGGCCGAGCGGCATCG
Organism: Streptomyces albiaxialis; assembly: GCF_039530985.1. NCBI lineage: Bacteria > Bacillati > Actinomycetota > Actinomycetes > Kitasatosporales > Streptomycetaceae > Streptomyces > Streptomyces albiaxialis. Next base: position 308,658 of record NZ_BAAAPE010000013.1, on the reverse strand, counting down.
GCAAGTCGACGCTCGCACTGCTCGCCGCCGGGCTGCTGGAGCCCCGCGACGGGGAGATCCTCGTCGGCGGCGTGCCCGCCGCGCCGGCGCCCGCGGCGAGCAGGGTGCTGATCCCGCAGGAGGCGTACGTGTTCGGCGGCAGCGTCCGCGACAATCTCACGTACTACGGGCCGCGCGGCGACGACGAGGTCCACGCCTCGGCGCGAGCCGTCGGCGCCGACGCGCTCGTCGCCCGGCTCGGCGGACTGGACGCCGAGGTCGATCCCCGGGCCCTGTCGGCGGGTGAGCGCCAACTGCTCGCGCTCACCCGGGCCCACCTGGCGCCCGCGCCCCTCGCCGTGCTGGACGAGGCGACCTGCCACCTCGACCCGGCCGCCGAGGAGCGCGCCGAACGGGCCTTCGCGCGGCGCGAGGGCGGCACGCTGATCGTCGTCGCGCACCGCCTCAGCTCCGCGCGCCGGGCCGGCCGGGTGCTGGTCCTGGACGGGACGCACGCCGTCACGGGCACGCACCGGGAGGTGGCCGAACATTCCCCCCTCTACCGCGACTTGACCGGAATCTGGTCTTCACGGCCGGGCTCTCCCGGCCAGGGATCGTCACAGCCAGCCCGCCCCCTGGGAGATACGGATGGCGTCGATGCGGTTGCGGGCCCCGGTCTTGCGGGTGATGGCCGACATGTAGTTCCGCACCGTGCCGTCGGAGAGGCTGAGCCTGTCCGCGATCTCCGCGATCGAGGCCCCCTCGGCGGCGACGGATAAGACGCACAGCTCGCGCGGCGTGAGCGGCACGTCCTCGGCCCGCAGGAACGCCACGGCCAGCGCGTCGTCCACGAACCGCTCGCCGCGCGCCACTTGGCGCACGCCGGTGAGCAGCACCTCGGGTGTGGCGTTCTTGTCGACGTACCCGAGGGCCCGCGCCGCGTGCGCCCGGCGCAGTGCCCCGGGGTGGTCCGCGCTGGCCAGCGCCAGCAGTCTGCCGGGCGGAGCCTGCGCCGTGCGCCTCGGCACGGCCAGTTCCTCCAGCTCGGCCCCGTCGGCCGAGTCGACGTCCACCACGCAGACGTCGGCGGGCGAGGCCCGCATGCTGGTCAGCGCCTTTCTCCAGGGGGTGGTCCTGATCGCCATGTCAGGGGCCTTGCCGAGCAGTTCGGCCAGGCCGAATCTGAGCAGCCTCAGGTCGTGCACGATGAGCACCCGAATCACGCTTTCCATCCCTCCGCGGCCTCCCCCGGCCTATGGACGCGCGCTCAGTACCTGTCTTTCATACCGGGCGGGGAAGGGTCGCGCGAGGGCCGAGAACCGGCCACGGGGGAGCACGAGGGGCGCGCGTGAGGGGCGTGCGGCACGCCCCACGCCCCTGCTTCGCTCAGCCGCGCGGATCCGTCACGTCGATCAGGCGGCACACCGTCTCGATGTCGATCTTCACCTGTGCGATCGAGGCCCGCCCCGAGAGCCAGGTGATCAGCGCCGAGTGCCAGGTGTGCTCGATGACGCGGACCGCGGAGAGCTGCTCGGGAGTCGGCGCCGACTCCAGGCCCATCGCGTCCAGGATGATCGTCGTCGTCAGCCGCGAGACCGTGTCGACCTCCGGGCTCACCGAGCGGTCGGCGAAGGTCAGCGCCCGCACCATCGCGTCGGCGAGATGCGGCTCGCGCTGCATCGCGCGGAAGGCGCGCATCAGCGTCTCGGCGACCCGGGCCGCCGCGCCCTCCTCGGACGGCGGGCGCTTGTGCAGGGTCTCGTGCATCTGCTGGAGCTGGTCCTGCATGGTGGCGACCAGCAGATGGATCTTGGAGGGGAAGTAGCGGTAGAGCGTGCCGAGCGCGACGTTCGAGGTCTCGGCGACCTCGCGCATCTGCACGGCGTCGAAGCCGCCGCGCCGGGCCAGCCGCGCGCTCGCGTGCAGGATGCGGCGGCGGCGCGCCTCCTGCCGCTCGGTCAGCGGCGGGGAGGCCGGCTGTACCGACGGTGTCGAGTCTGTCCTCATAGGTCCCGTTCCGTGACTGGCTCTGCGGGGTTCAGCCTGCCGAGAGCCGTGCATTGTGGCAGTCGGCCCCGGGGTGGCGCGAATCACCGCTTCCGGCCGCTCGCCGGAAGTGACTGGCCGGTAAATTCTTAGCCGGTGGACGGCAAGACCCCGTGAGCGCTGGTGAGCCTTGTCAATCCTGAAACTTGTTCTAGGTTAGCGCGAGCGGCTACGCTCCGCCGGAAGCGCAGTGATGAAGGGGGCCGCGAGTGACCGCAGAGGCCGTACGCGAACGTCCGCTGCGTATCGCGCTGCTGACGTACAAGGGCAACCCCTTCTGCGGCGGCCAGGGTGTCTACGTCCGCCATCTCTCCCGCGAGCTGGCCCGGCTCGGACACTCCGTCGAGGTCATCGGCGCGCAGCCGTATCCGGTGCTGGACGCGGTCGGCGAGGGCGTCACCCTGACCGAGCTGCCCAGCCTGGACCTCTACCGGCAGCCCGACCCCTTCCGCACCCCCAAGCCGCACGAGTACCGCGACTGGGTGGATCTCCTGGAGGTCGGCACCATGTGGACCGGCGGCTTCCCCGAGCCGCTGACCTTCTCGCTGCGCGCCCGCCGCCACCTGGCCGCGCGCAAGGGCCGGTTCGACGTCGTCCACGACAACCAGACGCTCGGGTACGGACTGCTCGGGGGCGCACGCGTGCTCGGCGCGCCCCTCGTCACGACCATCCACCACCCCATCACCGTCGACCGCCGCCTCGAACTCGACGCCGCGGAGGGCTGGCGCCGCCGCTCCTCCGTCCGCCGCTGGTACGGGTTCACGCGCATGCAGAAGCGCGTCGCGCGGCGCCTGCCCAGCGTCCTCACGGTCTCCGGCTCCTCCCGCCAGGAGATCGTCGACGACCTCGGAGTGCGCCCGGACCGGGTCCACGTGGTGCCCATCGGCGCCGACACCGAGCTGTTCTCGCCCGACCCCGCCGTGCCCGAGGTGCCCGGCCGGATCGTGACGACCTCCAGCGCCGACGTCCCGCTCAAGGGCCTCGTGCACCTGATCGAGGCGCTCGCCAAGGCCCGCGCCGAGCACCCCGGGGCCCATCTCGTCGTCGTCGGCAAGCGCCCCGAGGAGGGGCCGGTCGCGACGGCGATCGAGGAGTACGGGCTCGGCGGCGCCGTCGAGTTCGTCAAGGGCATCAGCGACGCGGAGCTGGCCTCCCTCGTGCGCGGCGCCCAGGTCGCCTGCGTCCCCTCGCTCTACGAGGGCTTCTCGCTGCCCGCCGCCGAGGCCATGGCCACCGGCACCCCGCTGCTGGCCACCACCGGCGGCGCCATCCCCGAGGTCGCGGGGCCCGACGGCGAGACCTGCCTCGCCGTGCCGCCCGGCGACGCGGGCGCGCTCGCCGCCGGGCTCGTACGGCTGCTGGGGGACGACGGCCTGCGGGCGCGGCTGGGGGCCGCCGGGCGGGAGCGGGTGCTGTCCCGCTTCACATGGGAGCGGGCCGCGATCGGGACCGTCGAGCGGTATCGCGCCGCGATGGCCGCCGGGGGCGTGGCCCCCGCGCCCGCTCCGGTGGCGCGGCCACCGGCCGCGGCCGACGTGGCCCCCGCCGTGGCCGAAGGCCGCTGACCGAACGACCGCCCGTACGCCCCCCACCCCACCCCGCCCCGCCCCGCCCCTCGTTGGCTCCCTCCGGAAGGCTGACCCCCGTGCTGACCGTCGACTTCGCCCGATTCCCGCTCGCCGCCGGCGACCGCGTCCTCGACCTGGGGTGCGGCGGAGGGCGGCACGCCTTCGAGTGCTACCGGCGCGGCGCCCGCGTCGTCGCCCTCGACCGGAACAGCGAGGAGATCCGCGAGGTCGCCACCTGGTTCGCCGCGATGGAGGAGGCGGGGGAGGCTCCCGAGGGCGCCACCGCCACCGCCATGGAGGGCGACGCCCTCGCCCTGCCCTTCCCCGACGACAGCTTCGACGTCGTGATCATCTCCGAGGTCATGGAGCACATCCCCGACGACAAGGGCGTCCTCGCCGAGATGGTGCGCGTCCTCAGGCCGGGCGGCCGCATCGCCGTGACCGTCCCGCGCTACGGGCCCGAGAAGGTGTGCTGGGCCCTCAGCGACGCGTACCACGAGGTCGAGGGCGGCCACATCCGCATCTACCGGGGCGACGAACTCCTCGGCAAGATGCGCGAGGCCGGGCTCCGCCCGTACGGCACGCACCACGCGCACGGACTGCACTCCCCGTACTGGTGGCTCAAGTGCGCGTTCGGCGTGGACCGTGACGGTGAGGACGCAGCGTTGCCGGTCAAGGCGTACCACAAGCTGCTCGTCTGGGACATCATGAAGAAGCCCCTGGCCACGCGGCTCGCCGAGCGGGCGCTCGACCCGCTGATAGGCAAGAGCTTCGTGGCGTACGCGACGAAGCCGCACCTGCCCGCGTCCGCAGCCCCGGACGCCAAGTGACCAGCCCCGGCAGGACGGAGCGGCTGGTCCTGGCCGGTGTCCTCACCGCCGAGGAAGCGGCCCGTACGGTCGCCGGGATCGCCGCCGAGCAGCGCGAGGACGGCGCGATCCCCTGGTTCCGCGGCCACCACCTCGACCCCTGGGACCACGTCGAGGCCGCGATGGCGCTCGACGCCGCGGGCGAGCACGCCCGCGCCGAGGCGGCCTACCGCTGGCTGGCCGAACACCAGTTGCCCGACGGCTCCTGGTACGCGGCCTACGCGGACGGCGACGCGTCGGCGCCGACCGACAGGGCCCGCGAGTCCAACTTCTGCGCGTACGTGGCGGTGGGCGTCTGGCACCACTACCTCTCCACGGGCGACGACGCGTTCGCGGACCGCATGTGGCCCATGGTCGTGGCCGCCGTCGAGTTCGTGCTGCGCCTCCAGCAGCCGGGCGGGCAGATCGGCTGGAAGCGCGAGCCCGACGGCACCGCCTGCGAGGACGCGCTGCTGACCGGCTCGTCCTCCGTCTACCAGGCGCTGCGGTGCGCACTGGCGCTCGCCGAGCACCGGGAGGAGCCGCAGCTCGACTGGGAGCTGGCCGTCGGTCTCCTCGGGCACGCGATCCGCCACCACCCCGAGCGCTTCCTCGACAAGTCCCGCTACTCGATGGACTGGTACTACCCGATCCTCGGCGGCGCCCTGCGCGGCCCCGCGGCCAAGGCCCGCATCGAGGAGGGCTGGGACCGCTTCGTCGTACCGGGGCTGGGGGTGCGCTGCGTCGTCCCCAACCCCTGGGTCACGGGCGGCGAGAGCGCGGAGCTGGCCCTCGCGCTGTGGGCCGTGGGCGAGTCGGACCGCGCGCTGTCCATCCTCCAGTGGATCCAGCACCTGCGCGCCGACGACGGCATGTACTGGACGGGGTACGTCTTCGAGGACGACGCGATCTGGCCCCGCGAGCGTACGGCTTGGACCGCCGGGTCCCTCCTTCTCGCGGTTGCCGCGCTCGGCGGAGACGATGCCACGGCCCAAGTCTTCACCGGCACGGCCCTCCCCCCAGGCCTCACCCCATCCTGCTGCTGACCTCTCTCCGCCCCTCCTCCTGTTGCGCTTGGGAGGTCCGCGCGCCCCAGCCGGGGCAGGCCCCTGCTTCTCCCCGCTTCTCCCTGCTTCGCTTGGGAGGTCTGCGCTTCTCCCTCCCGCGAAGCTTGGGAGGTCTGCCACTGGGGGTGCCCCCTGCTCGAAGAGCTTGGGGGAGCAGGGCCGGCAAGCGCAGCCCCCATGCCGGGTGCCCCGGACTTCTGGGCTGGGTTCGGGCTGCCCCGCTGCGTGCATTGCAGGCTGCGGCTGCGCCGTGGCTTGTCGCGCAGTTCCCCGCGCCCCTGAAGGGGCAAGGCCCGATGTGAGGTGGAGCCGCACATCGAATACAGGCTCGCGCCCCTGAGGGGGCCAAGCCCCGGCGTATTGGGCGGGCTTAGTTCAGGTCTGCCAGGACTCGGAGCGTTTTGGGGTCCGGGGAGGTTACCAGGAGGTCTGTTACGGGGCCCGCTCGCCAGTGGGTCAGTTTCTCCGCGAGGCGCCCCCTCGGCCCCACCAGAGAGATCTCGTCCGCGAAAGCATCCGGCACGGCACGTATCGCCTCATCCCGGCGGCCCTCGGCAAAGAGCCGCTGGACGAGGCCCGCCTCCTCCGCGTACCCCATGCGCCCCATGAGGTCGGCGTGGAAGTTCCGCGTGGCGTGGCCCATGCCCCCCACGTAGAAGCCGAGCATCGCCTTCACCGGCAGCAGCCCCTCCGCGACGTCGTCGCAGACGGCCGCGCGGACGAGGGGCGCGACCAGGAAGCCCGGCGCCGCCTCGGCCAGCGCCGGCTCGTACAGGTGGGCCCGCTCGGGCGACCAGTAGAGGGGGAGCCAGCCGTCGGCGATACGCACGGTCTGGGCGATGTTCTTCGGCCCCTCCGCACCGAGCAGGACGGGGACGTCGGGCCGCAGCGGATGCGTGATCGGCTTCAGCGGTTTGCCGAGGCCCGTGCCGTCGGCGCCCTCGTACGGGTGCGAGTGGTAGCGCCCCGACACCGAGACCGGGGCCTCGCGGCGCAGGGCCTGGCGTACGACCTCGACGTACTCCCGGGTGAGGGTGAGCGGCGAGGCGGGGAACGGGCGGCCGTACCAGCCCTCGACGACCTGCGGGCCCGACAGGCCCATGCCCAGCAGGAGCCGCCCGCCCGAGAGATGGTCGAGGGTGAGGGCGTGCATCGCGGTGGCCGTCGGCGTGCGCGCGGCCATCTGGACGATCGCCGTGCCGAGCCGGATACGGGAGGTGTGCGCGGCGATCCAGGTGAGCGTCGTGAAGGCGTCGGAGCCCCACGCCTCGGAGGTCCACACCGAGTCGTACCCGAGGTCCTCCGCCTCGCGGACGAGGTCGAGGTGGCGCGGGTCGGGGCCGCGGCCCCAGTAGCCGAGCGCGAGGCCGAGTCGCATGCCGGGTCCCTTCGGCGGTGGCTGACGGGGCGTCAGCGTACGGGAACGGCCCCCCGCCCGGAAGGGCGAGGGGCCGAGCGGGGACTCCGTGCGCGTCAGCCGCGCTGGATGCCCGAGGTGTCCTGCAGGACGCCGCGGCGGCCGTCCTGCGTCTGGGCGACCAGTGCCTGACCGCGCTGCTCGACCGCCAGGTACCAGGTGCCCGGCGCCAGTTCGGCCACCGGCTGCGGCGAACCGTCCTCGGCGAAGAGCGGACGGGCGACCGGGACGGCGAACCAGAACGGCTGGAAGTTCGCGTCCTGCGGGCCCGGGGCGCCGGGACCGGGCTGACCCGGCTGCGGCTGCTGGGCCTGCTGCGGCTGCGGCTGGCCCTGCTGCGGACCGCCGAACGGGCCGGGCTGGCCGGGCTGGCCGGGCTGGCCCGGCTGACCCTGCTGCGGGCCGCCGAACGGACCCGGCTGCTGGCCCTGCTGCGGACCCGGGTAGCCGTAGCCACCCTGCTGCGGGCCGCCCTGGAACGGACCGGGCGCAGGCTGCGGGCCCCCCGCTCCCAGCAGCGGCGCGGCGAGGGCGGGGATGAGCGGGCCTGCGGCCGCCGCGGCACCGAGGACGAGGGTGGCGAGCAGCGCGAGGATCGCGCCGATACCGACACCGCCGCCTTCCGGCGTGACGATCAGGGCCCACACGGCGGACCAGAAGGAGGCCACCGCGAGCGCGGTGCCCCACTGCGGGAGCGTCAGGGCGCCGGCCTTGCGGCCCTCCGGCAGGAAGCGGCCCCCGACGATGAGGCCGGCGGCGATGATGCCGATGAGGAACACCGACGGCAGAACCAGTTGCAGCTTGTCCGTGTCCCAGGCGTTGGGCATCTCGATCTTGTCGCAGATGTCCGACGGGGCGCCGTCACAGTCGGCGGAGTAGAAATCGAGGAACGAGGCGATGAACAGCAGCACCGCTGCTCCAATCACCGCGCCGTCGCCTCGCGTGAGCGAGCGGATGTTCACGTGGGGTCCTTAGTCGGTCTCGTCATGGTCATGGTCTGCCGGGGGTGAGCACCCCATCGTACGGATGACACTACGGGCCGGTCCGGCGGGTTCGCTTCTTGGTTTCCTGTTCACCGGATCTCACCGATTCTCACCGGTTCGCCGTCAGGAAAGCCTCGATCCCCCGGGTGATCCCGTCTGCCGCCTTCGTACGCCACTTCGCGGAAGTGAGCCGGGAAGCGTCCCGCGCGTCCCGCATATTGCCGCATTCGAGGAACACCTTGGGGACCTTGCTCAGATTGAGACCGCCGAGATCGCCGCGCGTGTCCAGCCCTTCGCCGTCGCCGAGGTAGTTGGCGGGGCGCTCGCCCGTCGCCTCGCGGAAGGCGTCGCGCAGGTCACCGCCGAGGCGGCGGGAGGGGGCGGTGATGCGGCGCGTGTCGGCCTCCCCCTCGCGCACCGACGCGGGAAGGATCACATGGAATCCCCGGCTCCCGCTCGGCGCCCCGTCCGCGTGGAGCGAGACGACGGCGTCGGCCTTCGCCTCGTTCCCCTTCCGGGCCCGCTCGTCCACGCACGGCCCGTAGGGCACGTCGCCCTCGTGGGTGAGCTTCACCCGGGCCCCGCGGGCCTCCAGCGCGGTACGGGCGCGGCGCGCGAGGTCCAGCGTGAACTTCGCCTCCGGATAACCGGAATTGGTGGCTGTGCCCGTGGTGTCGCATTCCTTCTTCGCCGTGCCGATATCGACGCGGCGCGAAATCTTGTCCACGTGTTCGCTGTTACCGGGATTGTGACCGGGGTCCAGCACCACGGTCATCCCCGTGAGGGGCTCCTCGCTCTCCGGGGGCTCCTTGTGCCGGCCGTTACCGCCGGACTTCCCGCCCGGCTTCCCGTCCCTTTTCTCCCCGTCCCCCGCGTCCTCTCCATTTCCTTCTCCCGAGCGCGCGGGCGCGGCCGAGGTCTTCTCCGAGGGCTCTCCCGAGCCGTTCAGCGACTGCCACACCAGCCACCCCGCGAAACACGTGGGGACGAGTGCGGCGAGGACGACGATCAGGGTTCCGCCGAGACGGCTTCCGTTGAACACGAGTGGCGATGCTAGGGCCTGCGGGTGAGCACGCGCAGCGAGCCCGTGACGGATGTCTCCTCGAAATCACCGGATTCCCGGGCACGCAGGAAGATCCGGTACGGCGCCTGTCCGCCGTCCGCCGGATCGGGGAACACGTCGTGGATCACCAGCAGCCCGCCCGGCGCGAGATGCGGCACCCAGCCCTCGTAGTCGCCGGTGGCGTGCTCGTCGGTGTGTCCGCCGTCGATGAACACGAGCCCGAGCCGCCCGCCCCACACGGCCGCGACCTGCGGCGAACGGCCGACGAGCGCGACGACGTGCTCCTCAAGGCCTGCCGCGTGGAGCGTGCGGCGGAACGTCGGCAGCGTGTCCATCCGGCCCACCTCCGGGTCGACGACCTCGGGATCGTGGTACTCCCAGCCCGGTTGCTGCTCCTCGCTGCCCCGGTGGTGGTCGACGGTGAGAGCCGTCACACCCGCGGCGCGCGCCGCGTCCGCGAGCAGCAGTGTCGAACGTCCGCAGTACGTGCCGACCTCCAGCAGCGGCAGCCCCAGCGCCCCCGCCTGCCGCGCCGCCGCATACAGGGCCAGGCCCTCGTCGACGGGCATGAAGCCCTTCGCCTTCTCGAACGCGGCGAACGTGGCGGGATCGGGTCCGGGTCCGGGCTCGCCGGGCCCCTCGGCGCGTGCGGCGGATGCAGTCGTCGTCATGGGAGTCATCGTGCCGGAAGGCGCGCCGGACGCGCTCCCCCGGCCGCCGGTCCCCGGGGGTACGGGCCTCCGGAGACCTCCGGCGTGTGAAGAACGCCACGCCGCCGGTCTCCGGAGGCCCACCCGCGCGCGCCCGGCCGAGGACGCGGGTTCCCTCTTACTGAAACGTGTTCTACTGTGCCCCGCATGGGCATCGGGATCACGCAGGAGCAGCGGGAGTTGGCCGAGTCGGTGCGCGGATGGCTGGCCCGCGCCGTGCCGCCCGAGGAGAGGCGCAAGCTGCTGGACGCCCCGTCCGGCGCCCCCGGGGAGCCGCCCGCGGACCAGGAGCGGCCCCTGGACGGGGAGCGGCCCGCGTACTGGGACGCGCTGGCCGAGCAGGGGCTGGCCGGGCTCCACGTCCCCGAGGACTCCCAAGGGGGCGGCGGTTCGCTGCTCGACCTCGCCGTCGTCCTGGAGGAGACCGGCAGGGCCGCGCTGCCCGGCCCCTTCCTCCCGCACGTCCTCGCCGCCGAACTCGCGCACAGGGGCGGCCTGGACGGACCGGCCGTCGACCTCGCGTGCGGCGGGTCGGTCGGGGCCGTCGCCCTGGAGCCCGGCGAGCTGACCGCCGTGCCCGCCACCCCGACGGGCGTCGCGGGGGAGGAGGGCGGCTATGTGCTCGACGGCACGTCCCCGCCCGTGCTCGGCGCGGCCCAGGCGGGACTCGTGATCCTCCCCGCCGCGACCCCGGACGGCACGGTCTGGCTCGCGCCCGACGCCTGCCGGCTCACCGTCCGCGCCCACGGCTCCGCCGACCCGCTGCGCCCCACCGCCGAGGTGAGCGCGGACGGCACCCTCGTCCCCTCCTGGCGGGTGCTCGACGGCTCCGGGGTGGACAGCGCGCTCGTACGGGACCTCGCCGCCGTCCTGTTCTCCGCCGAGGCCTGCGGCGTCGCCGCCTGGGCGCTGGAGACCGCGACCGAGTACGCGAAGACGCGCGAGCAGTTCGGGCGCCCCATCGGGCAGTTCCAGGCGGTCAAGCACCTGTGCGCCGACATGCTCGTCCGCGTCGAGCAGGCCCGCGCCCTCACCTGGGATGCCGCCCGCGCGGCAGGCGAGGAGGGGGCCGGGGACGCCGGGCCCGGGACGGAAGGGGCGGGGGCCGAGGGGGCGCGCGGGCTGACCGCCTCGCTCGCCGCCTCCGCCGCGCTGGACGCGGCGTACGAGTGCGCCAAGGACTGCGTGCAGATCCTCGGCGGCATCGGCTTCACCTGGGAGCACGACGCCCATCTCTATCTGCGCCGTGCCCTGGTGGCCCGGCAGCTCCTCGGCACCGGGGCCGCGCACCGGCTGCGTGCCGCCCGCCTCGCCGCCTCAGGCGCCCGTCGCGAGCTGCGGATGGAGCTGCCGCCCGCCGCCGAGCCGTACCGCGAACGGGCCCGCGAGGCCCTCGCCCCCGCGCGCGGCCTCGACCCCCGCGCCGCGCGCCGCGCCCTCGCGCCCACCGGCTACGCGGCCCCGCACCTCCCCGCCCCCTACGGCCTCGGCGCCGGGCCCGTCGAACAGCTCGCCGTCCAGCAGGAGATGAGGGACGCCGGGATCAAGGTCAGCGACCTCGGCATCGCCACCTGGGTCGTGCCCTCGCTGATCACCTACGGCACCGTGGCCCAGCGCGACCGCCACCTCGGCCCCACCCTGCGCGGCGACGTCCTGTGGTGCCAGCTCTTCTCCGAGCCCGGCGCCGGATCCGACCTCGCCTCGCTCCGTACGCGCGCCGAGCGCACGGACGACGGGGGCTGGCGGATCAACGGACAGAAGGTGTGGACGTCGGCGGCCCAGTGGTCGGACTGGGGCATCCTCCTCGCCCGTACGAACCCCGGGGCGCCGAAGCACAAGGGCCTCACCTTCTTCCTGCTCGACATGAAGACCCCGGGCGTGGACGTGCGCCCGCTCAAGGAGATGACGGGCGACGCGCTCTTCAACGAGGTCTATCTCGACGACGTCCTGCTCCCCGCCGACGCGGTCGTCGGCGAGGTCGACGACGGCTGGAAGGTCGCCCGCCACACCCTCGGCAACGAGCGCGTCCACATGGCCGACCAGGTCGCCTTCGACACCGGCCTGGAGGCGCTCATCGCCCGCGCGCGGGACGCGGACGCGGGCGTGGACGCGGCCGTGGACGACACGGTGCGCGAGCGGATCGGCGGCCTCGCCGCCGAAGCCCACGCCGTCGCCTGCGTCGGGCTGCGCACCACGCTCCAGCGCGTCGAGGGCCTCGACCCCGGCGCCGGGGCCAGCATCCGCAAGCTCGTCCAGACCCCGCACCAGCAGAAGCTCGCCGAGCTGACGCTCGAACTCCTCGGCCCCGAGGGCGCCCTGCGCGAGGGCCCCGGCGAACGCGCCCTGCACGGCTTCCTGATGTCCCGCTGCCTGACGATCGCGGGCGGCACGACCCAGGTCCAGCGCAACGTGGTCGCCGAACGCCTCCTGGGCCTCCCCAGGGACCCTGAACCCCGCCCCTTGATCGACTGACCCGCACTCCCCACCCCGGAGGTACGGATGACCGGCAAGGCATTCCTCGTAGGCGTCGGCATGACGAAGTTCGAGAAGCCCGAGTCCCGGGACTGGCAGTACTGGGACATGGCCAGGGAGGCGGGCGAGGCCGCGCTCGCCGACGCCGGGATCCCGTACGGCCTGGTCGAACAGGCCCCCGTCGGCCACTGCCACCAGGCCTCGACCGCCGCCCAGCGCGCCGTCTACGAGCTGGGCCTCACCGGCATCCCCGTCTACAACGTCAACAACAACTGCGCCACCGGCTCCACGGCCCTGATGATGGCCCGCCAGTTCGTGGCCTCGGGGCTCAACGACTGCGTGCTCGCGCTCGGCTTCGAGAAGATGAAGAAGGGGGCGCTGGGCGGAGGTTCGGGCGACGGCGACTTCTCCACGTCGCCCGTGGCGCGGCACTACGGCGTGATGGCGGCCCGGCACGGCTTCGAGATGACGCCGCCCACCGCGCAGATCTTCGGCAACGCCGCCCGCGAGCACATGGAGCGGTACGGGACGACGCGCGAGCAGCTCGCCGCCGTGGGCGAGAAGAACCACCGGCACTCGGCGGCCAATCCCTACGCGCAGTTCCAGGACGTGTGGACCCGCGAGGAGATCCTCGCGTCCAGGACCATCCACGAGCCCCTCACCAAGCTGCAGTGCTCGCCGACCTCGGACGGCGCCGCGGCGGCCGTCGTCGTCTCCGAACGCTTCGTGCGGGCGCACGGCCTGGAGGAACGGGCCGTCGAGATCGCCGGGCAGGCGATGGCGACGGACACGGCGGAGTCGTTCGCCTCGGGCTCGTGCGTCGATGTCGTCGGCCGCCCGATGTCGCGTGCGGCGGCGCGTGCCGCGTACGAGGAGAGCGGGCTCGGCATCGAGGACGTCGACGTCATCGAGCTGCACGACTGCTTCTCGGTCAACGAACTCCTGACGTACGAGGCGCTCGGCATGTGCGAGGAGGGTGCCTCGGGCAAGCTCGTGGAGGAGGGAGCGACGACGTACGGAGGGCGCTGGGTCGTCAACCCCTCCGGAGGCCTCATCTCCAAGGGCCACCCCTTGGGCGCGACCGGCATCGCCCAGTGCGCCGAACTGACCTGGCACCTCCGCGGCGAGGCGGGCCCCCGCCAAGTGCCGCGTGCGCGTGTGGGCCTGGCCCACAACATAGGCCTGGGCGGCGCGGCGATAGTGACTGTGCTGAGGAGGGCGTAACTGCTTCGCCCTTCGCCCCACTGTGCTTGGGAAGTCTGCCACTGGGGGTGCCCCCTGCTCGAAGAGCTTGGGGGAGCAGGGTTGGCAAGCGCAGCCCTCTTCGCCGGGCGCGCGGATATGAGGGCCGGGTTCGGGCTGCCCCGGGCTGTGCTTCGCAGGCTGCCGCTGCGCCGTGGCTGGGCGCGCAGTTCCCCGCGCCCGTTAAGGGGCAAGCCCCGACATCGGGCTCGCCCCTGAAGGGGCGAGCCCAGAAGTGTTCGTATCCGTGGTGGGATTATGGCGGGCATGACTGCCCCCGTCGCCTCGGAGACCGGTATATCCGGCGAAGCCAAGACACCCCGCCTATGGGCAGTCGTGCTGGCGGCCTGCGCCGGCCAGTTCCTCGTGGTGCTCGACGTCTCCGTCGTCAACGTCGCGCTCCCGTCGATGCGGGAGGACCTCGGCCTGAGCGGCACCGGGCTCCAGTGGGTGGTGAACACGTACACCCTCGCGTTCTCCGGCTTCATGCTGCTCGGCGGCAGAGCCGCGGACCTCTACGGCCGTAAGCGGATGTTCCTCGTCGGCCTCTCCCTCTTCACCGCCGCCAGCCTGGCCGGCGGGCTCGCCCAGGAGCCCTGGCAGTTGCTGGCGGCCCGCGCGGTGCAGGGCATGGGCGCCGCCGTGCTGGCGCCCGCGACGCTGACGATCCTGACGACCTCGTTCCCCGAGGGCCCCGCGCGGACGCGGGCCATAGGGACATGGACCGCCGTCGGCGCGGGCGGCGGCGCCGCCGGAGGCCTCGTCGGCGGCGTGCTGACCGACACGCTCTCCTGGCGCTGGGTCCTGCTCATCAATGTGCCCGTCGGCGCGCTCGTGCTGGTCTGCGCCGCGCTGTGGCTCGCGGAGAGCCGGGACGGCGGGGCCCGGCGCCGCCTCGACGTGCCCGGCGCGCTGCTGGTGACCTCGGGGCTCGGCTGCGTCGCGTACGGCATCGTGCGGACCGAGTCGGCGGGCTGGTCCGCGCCGGACGCGCTGCTGCCGCTGTTCGGCGGGCTCGCGCTGCTGGGCCTGTTCGTGGCCGTCGAGGCCCGTACGGCCGCGCCGCTCGTGCCGCTGCGGCTCTTCCGCCGCCGCACGGTCTCCGCCGCGAACGTGGCCATCTTCGTGAACGGCCTCGCGATGTTCGCGATGTGGTACTTCCTCGCGCTCTACACCCAGAACGTCCTCGACTACACCCCGCTCCAGGGCGGCTTCGCCCTCGTCCCGCACTCGCTCAGCATCGTCCTCGGCTCCAAGCTCGCGCCCCGGCTGATGGCCCGCGTCGGCGCCCGTTCGCTCGCGATGACCGGCGCGGCGCTCGCCGGGCTCGGCTATCTGTGGCAGGGCACGATGGACGCCTCGGGCGGCTACGCGGGGTCCGTGCTCGGCCCCGGGATCGTGATGGCGCTCGGCGCCGGGCTCGCGGCGACGCCGCTGGCGTCGATCGCCACGGCGGGGGCGGAGCCGGGGGACGCGGGCCTGGTCTCGGGGCTGTTCAACACGGCCCGCACGATGGGCGGCGCCCTCGGCCTGGCCGTGCTGTCGACGGCGGCGGCCTCCCGTATCGCGGGGGAGGAGACGCCGGAGGCCCTGGCGGCGGGCTACGCCCGGGCGTTCCAGGTGGGCGCCGGGGTGCTGGCGGTCTGCGTGCTGTTCATGCTCGTCGCGCTGCCGCGTTCCACGGGGCGGAAATAGCGCCTACAGCCAGCCGTTCCGGCGGGCCTCGCGCACGGCCTCCATCCGGTTGCGGGTGCCGGTCTTGCCGATCGCGGAGGACAGGTAGTTGCGGACCGTGGCGCGGGAGAGGCTCAGCCGGTCCGCGATGTCGGCGACCGTCGCGCCGTCCACCGCGGCGTTCAGCGCCTCGCGCTCGCGCTGCGTCAGCGGGTTGGGCCCCGCGCTGAGCGCCGCCGCCGCGAGCGCCGGGTCGATGACGCGCTCGCCGTCCCGGACGCGGCGGATCGAGACGGCCAGCTCCTCGACGGGACGGTCCTTGACGAGGAAGCCGGAGGCCCCGGCCTCCATCGCCCGGCGCAGATGGCCGGGCCTGCCGAACGTGGTGAGGATCAGCACCGCGCACCCCGGCAGCTTCTGGCGCAGCTCCGCCGCGGCGTCCAGGCCGCTGCGGCCCGGGAGTTCGATGTCGAGCAGGGCGATGTCGGGGGTGTGCTCCAGCGCCGCGGGGACGATCTCGTCGCCCGCCGCGACCTGGGCGACGACCTCCATGTCGTCCTCCAGATCCAGCAGGAGCGCCAGCGCGCCGCGCATCATGCCCTGGTCCTCGGCCAGCAGGACCCTGATCACAGGGCCGCCTCCTTCGTGTCCGACGCGGGGCTCCCGCCCTCCGTGCAGCCCGCGGGCTGCGGCGGGCCCGGGGGAGTGTCCACCGGCAACTCCACCACGACCCGGAAGCCGCGCCGCCCGTCGGGTCCGTGGTCCAGCGTGCCGCCGGTCGCGGCCAGCCGCTCGCCGAGCCCCTTGAGGCCGGTGCCGCCGAGTGCCCGTACGGCGTCGGCCGTACCCCCGTACGCGCCCGACGGGCCCGGGCCGCGTCCGTCGTCGGTGATGGCGAGGCGGACCCGGTCGTCGGCCGCGTGGACGTCGATCTCGCAGCGCGAGGCCTCGCTGTGGCGGACGGTGTTGGTCGAGCACTCCCGCACGACCCAGCCCAGCAGTGCCTCGGTCTGCGGCGGCAGCGGGGGCCCCGACTGGCGGACGACCGGTTCGATGCCCGCGGCCTCCAGCACCGAGCGGGCGCGGTCCAGTTCGGTGGCGAGGCTGTCCTCGCGGTAGCCGGTGACGGCCTCGCGGATCTCGGTGAGCGCCTGCCGCCCGACGGCCTCGATGTCGGCGGCCTGCGCGAGCGCCGCGTCGGGGTCGCGGGGCGCCAGCCTGCGTACGGCCTCGGCCTTGACCACGACCACCGACAGGGTGTGCCCGAGCAGGTCGTGCAGGTCGCGGGAGAAGCGCAGCCGCTCCTTCTCCACGGCGGCCCGCGCCAGCTCCTCGCGGGCCTCGCCCAGCTCGCCGACCGTGTCGAAGAGGCTGAGCACCGCCGCGGCGACCAGGCCGGAGATGAGGGTGCCGTAGGCGATGCTGAAGCCGTACCAGGCGCTGTTCTGCCAGGAGGAGACCAGGCCCGCCGCGACGGTCAGCGCGGCCAGCCAGATGAAGAAGGGCCTGCCGTGAAGCTGCCGTACGGTCCCCGAGGCGAGGGAGAGGAGCGGGAAGAAGAGCGTCCAGGTGCTCCCGTACGCGAGGGCCACCGCGAAGGACACCGCCGTCATGCCCGCGAGCGCGAGCAGCGGAGGGAGCCGGTGGCGGGGGAAGCGCGGGGCGAAGGCCGAGAAGACGACCGAGATGTAGAGCGAGTTGAAGACGAGCAGGGCCGCGCTGCTCAGCCACGGGTTGCCCGCCTTGCCCTGGAGCACGTGGGAGAACGCGCCCGCGCCCATGATGAGCCAGGGCAGGAAGGCGTACTTGCCCCGGCCGTACCAGTGGCCCCGCCGGCCGGCCGCCTGCTTCACGTGCTTGCTCACTGACATGCGTCTCACGGTAGGACCGGCGCCCGCCGCCCCGGCAGGGGCGGATGTGGGCAGTGCGGCAGGACAAATGTCACGGGTACGCGCCGTGTGCGCCGGGTCCCGGGAGGCCGATCTGACGCGGCGTCAGGGGACTTCCCATGTGCGGGGGCGTGCGTTATACAGGTAGCCGATCGGTTAGAACGTGTTCTCATTCCACTCCGTTCGGCCGGTCGCCAGGCGACCCTGGTCCGGCCGACGGTGCGGACGGCCGGGCCGGGGTCTTCACCGGCGACGTACGCCCGTCCGCCCCGGCACCCGAGGAGCCACAGCCCCATGCCCATCGACGCCCGGAAGGCCCTTGCCGCCGAGCCGCGCAGCACCGAGATCGCCTGGGACCACAAGGACGTCCAGCTCTACCACCTGGGGATCGGCGCGGGGACCCCCGCCACCGACCCGGCCGAGCTGCGGTACACGCTGGAGAGCAGGCTCCACGTCCTCCCCTCCTTCGCCACCGTCGCGGGCGCGGGCATGGGCGTGGTCGGCGGGCTCTCCGCGCCCGGCATCGAGGTCGATCTCGCGGCCGTGCTGCACGGCAGCCAGACGATCGAGCTGCACCGCCCCCTCCCCGTCAGCGGCGGCGCGACGTCCACCTCCGGCGTCTCCGCCGTGTACGACAAGGGGAAGGCCGCGATCCTCGTCCTGCGCACCGACGTCGCCGACGCCGAGGGACCGCTCTGGACGAGCGAGGCGCAGCTCTACGTCCGGGGCGAGGGCGGCTTCGGCGGCGAGCGCGGCCCCTCCGCCCGGCTCGAACTCCCCGGCCGCGCGCCCGACCTCACCGCCGAGCGCCCCATCCGCGAGGACCAGGCCCTGCTCTACCGGCTCTCCGGCGACTGGAACCCGCTGCACGCCGACCCCGACTTCGCGAAGCTCGCGGGCTTCGACCGCCCCATCCTGCACGGCCTGTGCTCGTACGGGATGGTGCTCAAGGCCGCCGTCGACACCGCGCTCGACGGGGACGTCGGCCGCGTCAGGCGCTGGAGCGCGCGCTTCGCGGGCGTCGCCTATCCGGGCGAGACGCTGCGCGTGCGGATGTGGCGCCTCGACGACGGCACGCTCCAGCTCACCGCGTCGGCGGCGGAGCGCGACGACGCGCCCGTACTGGCCGACGCCCTCGTCCAGCACACCTGACCCCCTCACTCCCCTGACCCCCTGATCCGCTGGCACCCTCCGAGAGGAGTCCGCACATGCGCGCCGCCGTACTGCACGAGACAGGGCAGGACAAGCTCGATGTCGTCGACGGGATCGAGGCGACGGGCTTCGGCCCCGGCAAGGTCCGCATCCGGCTCCGGGCGACCGGGCTGTGCCACTCCGACCTGTCGGCCATGAGCGGGGTGCTGCCGCAGCCCGCGCCGTTCATCCCCGGCCACGAGGGCGCGGGCGAGGTGCTGGAGACCGGCGAGGGCGTCACCTCCGTCAAGCCGGGGGACCGGGTGCTGATCTGCTGGCTCGCGGCCTGCAACGCCTGCCCGTCCTGCCGCAGGGGCCAGCCCCACCTGTGCCTCACGGGCTTCATGAACGCGGGCACCCCCAACTTCGCCCGCACGGACGACGGCACCGACGTCTTCGGCTTCGCGGGCACCGGCACCTTCGCCGAGGAGACCGTCGTCGACGCGCCCTGCGCGGTGCCGATCCCCGACGACGTGCCGTTCGAGATCGCCGCGCTCATCGGCTGCGGCGTGACGACGGGCCTCGGCGCGGCCTTCAACACCGCGAGGGTGGAGGCCGGTTCCTCGGTCGCCGTCCTCGGCTGCGGCGGTGTCGGTGTCAGCGCGATCCAGGGCGCGCGGGCCTGCGGCGCGGCGCAGATCGTCGCCGTCGACCCCGTGGCCGGGCGCCGCGAGTCCGCGCTGCGGTTCGGCGCCACGGAGGCCGTCGGGCCCGACGGCCTGGAGGACGCGAAGCAGCGCCTCACGGCGGGCGAGGGCTTCGACTACGTCTTCGAGGTCGTCGGCAAGTCCGCGACCGCGCGCACCGCGTACGACGCCACGCGGCGCGGCGGCACGCTCTGCGTCGTCGGCGCGGGCGCCATGGACGACCACTTCCAGCTCAACATGTTCGAGCTGTTCTTCGACGAGAAGCGCATCCTGCCCTCGCTCTACGGCGGAGGGGACGTGCTCCGCGCGTACGACCGCGCCATCGCCCTGTGGCGCGCGGGCCGTATCGACCTGGAGGGCCTGATCACCCACCGGGTGACGCTCCCGGAGATCAACGAGGCCCTCGACCAGATGCGTACGGGCGAAGCCCTGAGGACCTGTATCTCGCTGTAGCCACTTCATGCCGCTGGGCTTGGGCAGTCTGCGCCAGGGGCGCAGGGTGGGCAAGCGCAGCCCCCGAGAAGAGGGGTACGCCCTTATGACCTTGCACGGCAAGACAGCACTCGTCACCGGTGCGGCCCGTGGGCTGGGACGGGCGGAAGCCCTGGAGCTGGGACGCCTCGGCGCGCGCGTCGTCGTCAACGACCTCGACGCGGAGGCCGAGTCCACCGCCGAGGCCGTCCGGGCGGAGGGCGGCGAAGCCGTCGCCGTCCCGGGCGACGTCGCGGACTTCGGCGAGGCCGAACGGCTCGTCCGGCTCGCCGTGGACACGTACGGCTCGCTCGACGTCCTGGTCAACAACGCGGGCATCCTGCGCGACCGGATGGTCTTCTCGATGAGCGAGGAGGAGTGGGACTCCGTCGTCCGCGTCCACCTCAAGGGCCACTTCAACACCACCCGCTTCGCCGCCGCGCACTGGCGCGAGCGGTCCAAGCGCGAGGGCGGGCCCGTCCACGGGCGGATCGTGAACACGTCCTCGGAGTCCTTCCTCGCGGGCTCGGCGGGCCAGCCCAACTACGCGGCGGCCAAGGGCGGCATCGTCGGCCTGACGACCTCGACGGCCCTCGCCCTCGCCAAGTACGGGGTCACCGCGAACGCGATCTGCCCCCGTGCCCGTACGCGCATGACCGAGGACGTCTTCCAGGGCTTCGCCGCGCCGGAGGAGGGCCCCGACCCGCTCGCGCCCGAGCATGTCGCGCCCCTGGTCGGCTATCTCGCGGGACCGGAGGCCGAACGGATCACGGGACAGCTCTTCGTGGTCCACGGCGGGATGGTCGCACTGATGGAACGTCCGCGCGTGGCCGCGAAGTTCGACACGGCCAAGGACTTCTTCACCGTGGAGGAGCTGGACGGCGCGCTCACCCCGTACTTCGCGGAGCGCTCGCGCCAGGAGGGCTTCGCGGCGAGCGAGGTGCTGGGCCTCAAGAAGGGGTGAGGCTCCCCTCCCCGGCGGGAGGGGAGCCCCTGTACGCATGTACGGATTCCCTCGGTACCGGCCTGGTCAGGGCTGGTCAGTCACCGGTCGGGCGGCGGTGGCGCCCCTGCGCCGGCACCTTGTTCTCCTCGGAGACGGCTGCCTGCCCCCTGTGCTTCCCCCCTGTCCCCTGGCCGGCCGTCTGCTCGTCGCTGGGCGTCTCGGTCTGGGTGTCGGACATCGCGAAGTAACTCCGTGAATCTGTTGCTGCCGTCGTACCCGGCGGAGTTTAACGACGATACGGATCCACGATCACGGGGTTCGAGACACGGATCACGCCGTTCCGCTGGCGAGCGGAGCCTGCTGCAGAGGCACCGGTTTCGACCCCGGGTCGGCGAGGCCTCCGAACACCCCCGTACTGCCTGCGGAAAAGCCGCCACCAGCGGGCGGAGCCGCCGGACGGGGCGGCGCGGGCTCGGAAGCGGAGGGCCGTGCGGCGTGACCGCGATGTTGCACAGACGTGACGTCGGCGGGAGTGTCGGCGGCCGTGGCGCCCCGCTCGAAGGCGGCCCGGGGGTCGGGCCTGCGCGCCGGAGGCACCTCGGGCTTCCCGGACTGCTCGTGCCGCACGGGCTCTTGCCGTACGGGCTCGTGCCGAGCCGGTTCCTCCCGTACGGGCTCCTCCCGCACCGGCTCCTCCCGCGCGGGGCGCTTCTGCTCCTCCGGGGCGGGGGACCGGGGCGCGGGCGGCGCGGCCGGTGCGGACTGCGCCGCCGGGGCGGGGGCCGGGGCCGGGGCCGGGGGCGCCGGGTGGTCCGGTTCGGGGAGAGGGGCCCGCAGCCGGGCCAGGCCGCAGGGGGTGCCCGGCGTCGAGTACGGCACGCGCAGTTCGCCGTCCTCCGTCCACAGCCCGTTGCCCAGCAGCCAGCCCGGCGGCGCCGCGAGGTGCAGCAACTCCCGCAGTCCGGGCCGCCACACGGCGATCCAGGCGCCCTGTGCCCCGTCCACCCGCAGCGCGACGGCACAGTTCTCGGGCAGCAGCATCTGCCGGGGCTGCACGGCGAACGGCGTGAGCCGCGTCTGCGCCGGGTGCAGCACCTCCGGGAAGCGGACCGGGCGGTGGCTGCCCAGCACGCCCCAGCCCAGCCGGTCGTCGCCCGGCGCGTCCGAGCGCACGAGCAGCAGCCCGCTGTCCGGATCGGCCCGCAGCAGACGGTCGTTGCTCTCCTCGGTGATCTGGAGCAGCGGGGAGACCGCGCCGCCCCGGCCGAGGTCCACCACGACGGTCTTGGTGCGCCCCGCCTCCCCGGCCTCCGTACGGTCCACGGCCAGCAGCCGTCCCTCGCGGTCCAGCCAGGCGCCCCCCGCGCAGCGGCCGTCCACGACCGCGACGCGCTCGGGGGCGCCGGAGGTGCCGCCCGCGAGCAGCCAGATCCCGGTCGAACGCCCGTCCCCGGCCGGTGCAGTCCCGTACGCACGGGTGCCGCACGGGGCGGGCGGCAGCAGCGTGAGCCGCTCGGCCTCCACGGAACCGAGGTGCAGCTCGCCCGTGTCGGGGCCCGAGGGATAGAGCAGCGCGAGCAACTGGCGCTCGCCGGAGCGGCGCGCGATCAGCACGCGCCCGTCGGCGAGCGGCAGCACCTGGCTGTCGGGCTCCTCGGGCTGCCCGCCGGGCAGCGGAACCGCGTACGGCTCGGGGCCCTCCAGCGTCCAGCGCTCCGGGAACCAGGCGGGGCCGCCGGAGCCCGGAGCGGAGCTGAGCCGCGCCGCGTACGAACCGTCCGCCGCGACCGTGAAGCCGTCATCCATGGCACAGCCGGTCATGCCACGATCACCTCCAGTGACGAAGCTAGGGCTCGTACTCGCAGACGAACAACGCGAGTTGAAGCGCTTCACGCGTACGGGTGACGACCCCCCGGAATCGCCGGACGCGGGCGCTCCGGTGTGCTGCCGGGCGGCTTCGCGGGGCCCGGACCGGGCGTCTGGCCGGGCCCCGGCTACGCGGAACCGGGCCCGGCGTGGGCCGCGAAGGACTCCTCGATGTCGCGCTGGGTGACCGCCGGGCCGGGGACGCCGAGCGGGCCGTGGGGGAGTGTCTGGGTGAGGAGCGCGGTGAAGACGATGACGTCGGTGGCGTTGACGTCGGCCCGTACGGTCCCTTCGGCCCGGCCCCGGTCGAGGAACGCGTTCAGCGTCTGAATCCGGCCGAGGGGGCGGCCGGAAAGTGAAGTAAGGTTCGCCTAAGTCCTCCTCATCGGAACCCGGAGCTCCACATGTCGATACGCCCGAGCCGTCGCGGACAGCGCGCGACGGCAGCCGTCGCCCTCCCGCTCGCCGCCGCGCTGGCCCTCTCCGCCTGCGGCTCCTCCGACGGCGGCGACGAAGGATCCGGCGGCAAGGGCGGCGGCAAGGCGAAGGAGAAGGTCGCCCAGGGCGGCGAGGGCTTCGCGAGCGCCGCGAAGAAGACCGCCTCCTTCGGCACGGACGCGAAGCCGGGGGAGTGGCCCCGCACCGTCACGCACGCCATGGGCAAGACGGAACTGAAGAAGCAGCCCAAGCGCGTGGTGGTCCTCGACGTCGGCGAGTTCGACAACGCCGTCTCGCTCGGCTTCAAGCCCGTCGGGCTCGCCCCGACCGAGGGCGACAACGGGATCCCCTCCTACCTGAAGAAGAAGGCGGGCCACCCGAAGAACGTCGGCACGATCAACAACCTCAACCTGGAGGCCATCGCCGCGCTCAAGCCCGACCTGATCCTGGGCAGCCAGCTCCGCGCCGCCGACAAGTACAAGCAGCTCTCGGCCATCGCGCCGACCGTCTTCTCCATCCGCCCCGGCTTCACCTGGAAGGAGAACTACCTCCTGAACGCCGCGGCCCTCGACCGTACGAAGCAGGCGAAGGCCTCGCTCGGCGCGTACGAGGAGAAGGCGGCGAAGCTCGGCGAGGACCTCGGGAAGAAGAAGCCGACCGTCTCCATGGTCCGCTACATGCCGGACACCATCCGGCTCTACGCCAAGGCGTCCTTCATCGGCACGATCCTCCAGGACGTCGGAGTCCCGCGCCCGAAGAACCAGCAGGTCAACGACCTCGCGACGGAGATCAGCCCCGAGCGGATGGACGAGGCCGACGCGGACTGGATCTTCACCGGCGCCTACGGCGACCCCAAGGAGACGGACCGCGCCAAGGCACAGGACAGCCCCCTCTGGAAGAAGCTGGGGGCCGTCGAGGACGGCCAGGCGAAGGACGTCGACGACGAGACCTGGTACCTGGGCCTCGGCGTGACCGCCGCCAACGTCGTCCTCGACGACCTGCGAGGTCACCTCACGAAGTAACGAGAGCCGGGTTCGGGGTGCCCCGGGCTGTGCTTTGCGGGCTGCCGCCGCGCTGTGGCTTGCCGCGCAGTTCCCCGCGCCCCTGACGGGGCACCTTCGCCTCGCCCTCAACCCCACTGTGCTTGGGAAGTCTGCGCAAGGCGCAGGGTTGGCAAGCGCAGCCCCCCACGCCGGGTGTCCCGCGTACAGAGCCGGTTCGGGGTGCCCCGGGCTGTGGTTTGCGGGGTGCGGCCGCGTCGGGGCTGGGCGCGCAGTTCCTCGCGCCCCTGGAGGGGCGAGCTCTTTCGCCTGGAAAGGGGCGAGGTCTTTCGGTGGGTGGGCCCAGGTAGCCTTGCGGGCGTGCTCGTAATGCCGACGCTCCCCGATGTCATCGCCGCCCTGGACACCCTGTGGCCGCGCGACCGCGCCGAGGCATGGGACGCCGTCGGCCCGGTGTGCGGCGACGTCGCGAACCCCGAGGCGCGCGTCGGCCGCGTCCTGTTCGCCGTCGACCCCGTCCAGGAGATCGCCGACGAGGCCGTCGCACTCGGCGCCGACCTCCTCGTCACGCACCACCCGCTCTATCTGCGCGGCACCACGACCGTCGCGGCCGACACCTTCAAGGGCCGCGTCGTGCACACGCTGATCAAGAACGACGTCGCGCTGCTCGTCGCGCACACCAACGCCGACCGTGCCGACCCCGGCGTCTCCGACGCCCTCGCCGGCGCCCTCGGGCTGCGCGTCCTGCGTCCGCTCGTCCCGGACGCCGCCGACCCCACCGACCCCGACGGGCGGCGCGGCCTCGGCCGTATCTGCGCGCTCGACGAGCCGCTGACGCTCGCCGAGTTCGCCGAGCGCGCAGCGGCGAGGCTGCCCGCCACCGCGCAGGGCGTCCGCGTCGCCGGGGACCCGGACGCGCGGATCTCCACCGTGGCCGTGTGCGGCGGCTCGGGCGACAGCCTCTTCGCGGACGTACGGGCGGCGGGTGTGGACGCGTACCTCACCGCCGACCTGCGCCACCACCCCGCCTCCGAGGCCCGCGAGCACTCCCCGCTGGCCCTGGTCGACGCCGCGCACTACGCCACCGAGTGGCCGTGGTGCGAGCAGGCGGCGGCCCAGCTCGACGCCGTCGCCGAGCGCAACGGCTGGGACCTGCGCACCCACGTCTCCCGCACGGTGACCGACCCGTGGACCGCGCACGCCCCGGCCGCCGCCGCCCCCTCGACTTCCCTTTCCGACACCGACATGACCCCGGGAGCCCCCAACTGAACGCCGAGCCCGCCGACCAGATCCGACTTCTCGACGTCCAGGCCCTCGACACCCGCCTGACGCAGCTCGCGCACAAGCGCAAGAACCTGCCCGAGCACGAGGAGATCACCCGGCTGGAGGCCGACCTCGCGCAGCAGCGCGACCTGCTCGTGGCCGCCCAGACCGAGGACAGCGACACCGCCCGCGAGCAGACCAAGGCGGAGCAGGACGTCGACCAGGTGCGCCAGCGCGCGGCGCGCGACCAGAAGCGCCTGGACTCGGGCGCCGTCACCAATCCGAAGGACCTGGAGAGCCTGCAGAGCGAGATCGCCTCGCTGGCCAAGCGCCAGGGTGACCTGGAGGACGTGGTCCTGGAGGTCATGGAGCGCCGCGAGTCCGCGCAGGAGCGCGCCGCCGAGCTGACCGAGCGCGTCGAGTCCGTACGTGCCAAGGCCGAGGCCGCCACCGTGCGCCGGGACGAGGCGCTGGCAGAGATCGACCGCGAGGCCGAGTCCGTGCGCCGCGAGCGCGAGACGATCGCGGGCGCGGTCCCCGGCGACCTCCTCAAGCTCTACGACAAGATCCGCGAGCGCGAGGGCGGCGTCGGCGCCGCCAAGCTCTACCAGCGCCGCTGCGAGGGCTGCCGCCTGGAGCTGAACATCACCGAGATGAACGACGTCCGCGAGGCCCCCGCCGACGCCGTCCTCCGCTGCGAGAACTGCCGCCGCATCCTCGTCCGTACGCCGGAGTCCGGCCTGTGACCCGTACGTTCGTCGTCGAGGCCGACGGCGGCTCGCGCGGCAACCCCGGGCCCGCCGGGTACGGGGCGGTCGTCAAGGACGCCGACGGCGGGACGCTGCGCGAGACCGCCGAGTACATCGGCCACGCCACCAACAACGTCGCCGAGTACAAGGGCCTGATCGCGGGGCTGCGCGCCGCGCACGCGCTCGACCCCGACGCCCTCGTGCGGGTCCGCATGGACTCCAAGCTCGTCGTCGAGCAGATGTCCGGGCGCTGGAAGATCAAGCACCCGGACATGCGCCCGCTCGCGACGGAGGCCCAGGGGATCTTCCCGCCCGGGTCCGTCTCGTACGAGTGGATCCCGCGCGCGAAGAACAAGCACGCGGACCGGCTCGCGAACGAGGCCATGGACGCGGGCAAGGCCGGCAAGCAGTGGGAGGCGGGCGCGTCGACGGCTGAGCTGGAGGCCGGGCCGGAGGCCGAACCGGACTCCGGGCCCGAGCAGTTGGCCCCCGCCCCGGCCGCGCCCGCCGCGGGCTGGGCCGCCGATCTCGGTACGCCCACCACGCTCGTGCTCCTCCGGCACGGGGAGACGGCGCTCACGCCCGAGAAGCGGTTCTCCGGCAGCGGCGCCTCGGGCACCGACCCCGAACTCTCCCCCGCCGGGCGCAAGCAGGCCGAGGCCGTCGCCGCCTCCCTCGCGGCGCGCGGCACCGTGCAGGCGATCGTCGCCTCGCCGCTGCGGCGCTGCCAGGAGACCGCCGCCGCCGTCGCCGCCCGCCTCGGCCTCGACGTCCGTACGGACGAGGGGCTGCGCGAGACGGACTTCGGGGCCTGGGAGGGGCTGACGTTCGCCGAGGCCCGCGAGCGGTATCCGGAGGACCTGGCCGCGTGGCTGGCCTCGCCGGAGGCGCGCCCTACGGGCGGCGGCGAGTCGTTCGCCGAGGTCGCGCACCGGGTCGCGGTGGCCCGCGACAAGATCCTCGCGCGCTACGCCAACCGCACGGTGCTGCTCGTCACACATGTGACCCCGGTCAAGACCCTGGTCCGGCTGGCGCTCGGGGCTCCGCCGGAATCGCTGTTCCGCATGGAGCTGTCGGCAGCTTCGCTGTCGGCCGTGGCCTACTACGCCGACGGCAACGCGTCCCTCCGCCTCCTCAACGACACAGCCCACCTCCGCTGACCCGGAGAGGGCCCCCGCTTCTCCCTCCCGCGAAGCTTGGGAGGTCTGCGCCCCGCCAGGAGGGGGTGCGCCCTTCTCCCCTTGCGCTTGGGAGGTCTGCGCGGAGGCGCAGGGCTGGCAAGCGCAGCCCTCTGCGCCGGGTGCGTGCACTACGGGGCCGGGTTCGGGGTGCCCCGCGCCCCTGACGGGCCTCAATACCAGGGCAAGGTGCCCGGAGGGATTTCGGCGGATTTGGCCTTGTCGGTGAGCTGGTCGCCGTAACCGGCCTCCGTCCAGACCATCTTCTTGAACTGGTCCGGCGTCAGCACACCCGGCCAGGGCGTGCCGCCGGGGCAGAAGACGCCCTCGCAGGCGTAGCAGTAATGGGCGGGCCGCCAGAGCCAGTCGGCCTTGGCGAGCCCGTCCTCCTCGGCACTCTTCTCGCGCCGGTCACCGCGTACGACCGCGATCGTGCCGAAGAAGCAGATCAGCGCCAGCGCCACGCCGCCCGCGAGATAGAGCGGCTTGTCCTGGTCGACGCCCGTGTAGGCGAGGGCGGCGCCGATGCCGGTGAGGACCATCCCCTCGATGAAGTGGACGCAGCCGTCGCCGGACTTCTCCGGGCCCTTCTGGAGCCGGGAGTTCAGCTCCTTGCGCAGCGCGCCCTTGCCGACGCGCGCCTCGTCGACCGTACGCGCCTCGGAACTCCCGCAGCGCGGACATATCACCCCAACGGGCCGCGCCGTCTCATCAGTTGCCATGGAGGCACGCTAGCGGGTGGCGATCACGCCTCGCCCAGCGCCTTGGCCTCGGCGGCGAGGCGGCGCACCCGGTCCCAGTCGCGCGCGGCCAGGGCGTCCTGCGGAAGCATCCAGGTGCCGCCCACGCAGGCGACGTTGGGCAGCGCGAGGTACGCGGGCGCGTTGGCCGCGCCGATGCCGCCGGTCGGGCAGAACCGGGCCCCGGGGAGCGGCGAGGCGAGCGACTTCAGGTACGGGACGCCTCCGGCGGCCTCCGCCGGGAAGAACTTCATCTCCGTCGCACCCCGCTCCAGCAGCGCCACGACCTCGGAGGTCGTGGAGACGCCGGGCAGGAACGGCAGCCCCGAGTCCCGCATGGCGTCCAGCAGCGTGTCCGTCCAGCCGGGGCTGACCAGGAACCGGGCCCCCGCGTCGGCGGCCGTCCGTACGCCCTCGGGCGAGATCACCGTGCCGGCGCCGACGACGGCGTCCGGCACCTCGGCGGCGACGGCCCGGATCGCGTCGGGGGCCGCGGGTGTGCGCAGCGTGACCTCGATGGCGGGGAGCCCGCCGTCGACCAGTGCCCGCGCGAGCGGCACGGCGTCCGCGGCGTCCTCGATCACGACGACGGGGACGACGGGCGCGAGGGCGAGCACGGAGGAGGTCATGCCCGTATCCTGCCGGGCGGCCATGTCATGCGCAACGGGCGTTGCGCATGCTGCAATGCGGATCCGTCAGGAGGCCTGGCCGGTCTCGAAGCGGCTGATCCTGCCGGTGCTCTCGTCGACCGTGAAGCGCCAGGCGGTGGGCATGGCGCCCCAGGTGTCGTTGCTGTAGAGCACCGTGAGGGACAGGCCGTCGGCCGACTCGGACTGGACGTCCATCTGGCCGTTGGAGGCGAAGATCTCGCGCTCGGTCCATTCGTTCAGGTCGCGCTCCGAGCCGTCGTCGGACATCGTCGCGTCCGGCGTGAGGGCCGCGCGGAACGCGTCCCTGTTGTGGGCGTTGACGGCCGTGACGAACGCGCGCACGGCGGGGTGCGAGGGGCGGAGGACGGAGGTGCTCACGGTGCGGCTCCTGGGCGTGACGGCGTCCCCGAGACTCCTCCAGGTTCACACCGCGGGTCCGGTCTCACAACTCCGTGACGACCACGTCGAGCCCCGTCGGGGACGGCTCCTCGACGGCGTACCCGAGGTCGCGCAGCGTCGCCGCGAGCGCCGCGGGCGTACGCGGCGCGGCGCCCTCCTCCAGCAGCGCGCGGACGATGCGGCCCTTGGTCGCCTTGTTGAAGTGGCTGACGACGGAGCGCTTCTCCACCCCGTTCACCGTCTTCGACTGGAGCACACGGACCGTCGCCGTACGCTTCGCCAGCTCGCCCTTGGGCTTCCACATGGCCGCGTACGCGGACGAGCGCAGGTCGAGCACCAGTCCGCCGCCCGCGGCCTCGGGCAGCGCGGCGTCCAGATGCCCGCGCCAGTACGTGCCCAGGGCGCCCGTACCCGGCAGTTTCACGCCCCCGGAGAGCCGGTACGAGGGGATCCGGTCCTTGATCCCCACCGCGCCCCACAGCGCGGAGAAGACGAGCAGCGAGCGCGCGGCCCGGCGCTTGGCGGCGGGGGAGAGGGTGGCGAGGCCGAGCGCGTCGTAGAGCACGCCCGTGTAGATCTCCCCGGCGGGGCGCGCGGGCGCCGTGCGCAGCTCCGCGTTCTTGGCGATCTCGCCCCGCAGCCCCTCGCTGAGGCCGAGCACCTCGCGGGCCTTCTCCCGGTCGTCCTCGTCGCCCGAGCAGAGGGCCACCAGCTCGTCCAGCACCGTCGCGCGGGCGGCGCCCAGTTCGGGAAGGGAGAGCGCGGTCAGGTCGAGGGGCTTGCCCCGGCCGCCTGCGGACTTCCCTTCGGACGGGGGGAGGAGGACGAGCACGGGTTTCTCCTAGTGGCGCACGGTGTGGTGACTGCGCCCGCAAGGGTACGCGTGCGTCCCGGGCGGGCGTGCGCGCCGCTTGCCCCTAGAGGGCCTGCGGGAAGGAGAACAGCCGCTTCGGGTCGTAGGTCTTCTTGATCTCCGCGAGGCGTGCGGCGTTCTCCCCGTAGTACGCCCGCCGCCAGTCGCGCAGCGCCGGGTCCGCGTAGTTCTGGTACGCGGCGCCGCTGGCCCAGCGGCGCATCGCCGTGTGCGTGTCGTCGAGCCAGGCGCGGTGCGCGGCGACCGTCTTCGCCGGGGCGCCGTCCGGCCACGAGACGAGGTACTGGGCGAGGAAGCGCGCGTCGCGGTGCGCGAAGGCGGTCGCGCCCGGCTTCACCCGGTTCACGGCCCCGCCCAGCGCGTCGAGCGCGACGCTGCCCGTGCCGCCGCCGCGCAGCTTCGCCAGCCGCTCCACGCGCGCGAGCAGCGTCCGTATGCCGTCGGCGGGGATGTTGCGGGTGTAGAAGTCGGACCGCGCCGTGTACGACTCGCGGGCCACCTTCCCCTGCGCCGTACGCCCCGGCAGCGTGCCCTTCTGGTGCGCCTGCGCGACCGACCAGCCGGAGACGCCGCCCATGATCTTCATGGCGTCCAGGAACGCGTGCGGGCGCACCGACAGCGAGGACGCCGGGGCGCCGATCCGGTCGGCGAGCCGGTCGAGCTGGTTCTCCAGCTCGGTCCGGGAGCCCAGCGACAGCCCGCCCACCCGCACGCTTCCCGGCCGCCCGCCGACGGGCGCCGCCAGGTGCAGGTTCGCCCAGATCTCGTCCGGCGCGACGGGCGCCCAGCGCTGCCACTCGCGCAGCACCGCCTCGGCGCGCGACCAGGGCCAGGAGAGGAAGAAGGTGACGCAGGACGGCGCCACGTGCGTACGGAAGTCCAGCGAGGTGACGACCCCGAAGTTCGCGTTGCCCGCGCCGCGCAGCGCCCAGAACAGGTCGGCGTCGCGCTCGCCGTCCACGTCCCGGATCTTCCCGTCGGCGGTCACGATCCGGGCGCCCGTCACGCTGTCCGACGTCAGCCCGTACGCCCGCGCCACGACGCCGACCCCGCCGCCGAGCGCGAGCCCGGAGACGCCCACGGTCGGGCACGAACCGGCGGGTATCGTCCTGCGGCGGTCGTGCAACCGGTCGTACACGTCGATGAGTTTGGCCCCCGCGCCGACGGACGCGCTCCGCCCCGACACGCTCACCTTCGCCATCCGCTGCACGTCGACGACGAGCTTGCCCTGACCGCTGGACCACCCGGCGTAGGAGTGCCCGCCGCTGCGTATCGCCACGGGTATCCCGTGCCGCCGCGCGAACTCCAGGCACTCGCGCACGTCCTGCGGCCCCGCGCAGTACGCGACGCCCGCGGGCCTCGTCCCGTCGAACCGGGGGTTGAACAGCCTGCTGGCCGCCCCGTAGTCCCCGTCCCCCGGCCGCACCAGCGAACCGTCCAGCCCCTTGCCGAGCGCGGTCCACGCGGAGTCCCGCGTCGCGCCGGTGGCAGCCCAACCCGACACGGCCGCACCCCCTCCCGCGACCGCGATCCCGGCCCCGATCCCCACACGCACCAGCCCCCGTCGCCCGTACACCGCGCTCATCCCCGACGTTCCCCTCACCCACGTACGACCCGGAACCGGCCTCCCTCACCGATCCCGTACCGGGGGTGACGACCCGGACTGATCTCCGGGTTGCCCCGGGGAGGGTCACAGCCGGGTCACATCGTGCCGAACGTGGGGCGGCCCGCCTGTTCGTAGGTGTGGATGGCGATGCCCGACTCCGTGGTGGAGGAGGACGTGAGGCGGAGGGCCGTGGGGACGGCGTCGGGGGCGAAGAGGCGGCGGCCCTTGCCGAGGACGACGGGGTAGGTGAGGAGGCGGAACTCGTCGATCAGGTCGTGGGCCATGAGGGAGCGGGCCAGGGCGCCGCTGCCGTGGATCTGGATCTCGCGGCCCGGCTGCTCCCGCAGCTTGCGGACCGCGTCCGCGACATCGCCGCTCAGCAGCGTGGAGTTGTTCCAGGAGAGCCGGTCGAGGGTGGTCGAGGCGACGTACTTCGGGAGGCCGTTGAGCCGCTTGGCGATGACCGGGTCCTCGGCGTCGCTCACATGGGGCCAGTACGCGGCGAAGATCTCGTACGTATGGCGGCCGAGCAGGAAGGCGTCGGCGCGGTCGAACCAGCCGGCGATGTGGCGTGCCATGCCCTCGTCCGCGTACGGAACGAGCCAGCCGCCGAGGTCGAAGCCGCCACTGGTGTCCTCGTCGGGGCTGCCGGGCCCCTGCATGACGCCGTCGAGCGTGAGGAAGGTGGTGAGCGTGATCTTGGCCATGGTTCCGTCCTCCGAGGTCGGTCCCCGTCCGGGGCTGCACAGAGGCAGACCCGGACGGGGACCGGAATTCATCGGCGGACGGAAGAAAACGCGTGACGCGCTACGCGCCAGGCGTTACGCGCGCACGCTCTGTGCGCCCTGCACGCCCTTCGCGCTCTCCGCCGTCTCCGCGTTCGCCTCGATCGTCGCGTCGGCGGGCAGCGTGTCCATGAAGGAGCTGACCGAGAAGACCGCGTTCCCGGCGCCGGGCGGGCCGTAGCCGGGGGGCGAGGAGAGGCCGTGCCGCTCCATCGCGTCGCGGTAGGCCTCCAGCAGGCGGATGTGGTACTCCAGCGGCGCGCCCGCCGGGTTCGTCCTGCCGAGCGGCGTCGTCGGCTCGGGGCACCAGGTGGTGAAGCGGGGCGTGATGCCGTTGCCCATGAAGAAGTCCAGGCCCTCGGTCGTGGAGGCGATGGCCTCGTCCACCGTCTTGAAACCGAAGGGCTCGGCCATCTCGATGCCCGCCACGAAGTTCGGGATCACGTTGCGGGCGCCGAACACGTCGCGGGAGTCGAGGATGCGGCGGTGCCACTCCTCGCGGCCCACGTACCGCTCCTTGCCGGGGCAGTGCAGCTCGAAGAGGCGCTTGTCCCAGACCTCGAAGTTCGGGTGGTAGATCTTGATCCCGTAGTCGTGGAAGCGCTGCACGTCCGCCTTCGGGAGGGCCTGCGCGACGACCTTGCCGGTCCACCGGCCGGGGAAGCGCTCCTCGATGGCCTTCGCGTACATCCCGTAGAAGTCGGCCTCGTCCTTGCCCTGCACCTGCGAGGTGATCGAGCCGCCGGTGAGGGTGTACGCGCGGGAGGCGCCCAGCGTGTCGTGGTCGGCGATGATCTGGAGCCCCTCCAGCACCTCCTCGACCGGCTTCACGCCGGTGTACGGCCGCCCGGCGGCCTTGTGCTGGCGCCAGTTGTGGTTGATGTCGCAGTACTGGCACTCCTCCTTGGCGCCGAAGTACTGGCACACCCGGAAGACGGTCAGATAGATCAGGTAGCCCCACTGGATCGTGGGGGCGACCTCCATCACCGACTTCCCGTTGGCGAGCGTGTGCCGGTAGTAGTCCGGCATGGGCGGCAGGCCGACGTCCGCGATCCGCTGTCCGTCGAGGTAGAGGCCCAGCGAGCCGTCCTCGCCCGCCCGCACGCGGTACGGCGAGTCCGGGTTGACCCGCACCGAGACGACCGTGCGCCGCAGGTCGTAGGCGCCGCCCGTGAGCACGATCTCCTCCGGGGGCCGCCGGAGCGCGGCCTCGCCCAGCTCGGGCAGGGTGCGGTGGTCGAAGGAGAAGATGAAGTACGACTTCGGCTTGACGTCCCCGGAAGCCTCGTCGGCGGTGTCGCTCAGTGCCGAGTCGTCGAAGGCCATCCCGCCCCTGAGCAGGTCCTCCTTGATGACGGCCTCCCGCGGGATGTGCGGAAAGCGCTCCATCAGGTCCTCGACGAGGGCTGTGCGGCCCTCCTGCGGCGACGTCGTCGGCATCGGCGATCAAACTCCCTCACTGTGCGACCCCAGGGTCCGTATGACGGTACTCCGGCACGTTCCGTCACCGCACACCCGGTCTCGTGCGGGTGAACTCCACGGGGGGCAGGGCCGCCGGTCACGCCCCGTGCCGCTACCACTGGTCCCGTTCTGCGGCTCCTACGGCGAGGAGGTCCCGGCATGCGCGGACCCGGCTCCGGTTCTGTCTCCGGCTCTGTCTCCGGTTATGTCTCCGGCACTCTGGCGATCACGATGACGGCGGCGGCGCTCCTGGCGGGCTCCGCGCTCGTGGCGGGACCCGTGCCCGCGGCGACCGCCGCGCCCGGCGACTCCCGTACGGTCTCGCTCGCGCGGGCCGTCGCCACGCTGCCCGTCGCCGGGGAGAAACCGCGCGGGTTCGCGCGCGACAAGTTCGCGCACTGGTCCGACCCCGACCAGGACGGCTGCTCCACGCGCGCCGAGGTCCTGATCGAGGAGGCGACGACGCCGCCCGGCGTGGACGGCCGCTGCGTGGTGACAGGCGGCAAGTGGCACTCGTACTACGACAAGAAGGACCACACCGGCGCGCACGCCCTCGCGATCGACCACATGGTGCCGCTCGGCGAGGCGTGGGAGAGCGGCGCCGCCTCCTGGAAGCCCGAGGAGCGCGAGGCGTACGCGAACGATGTCGACGATCCCCGTACGCTCGCCGCCGTCACCGCCGCCGAGCACCGCGCGAAGGGCGACACGAGCGACCCGGCGCGCTGGGAGCCCTCGGACGACGGCGCCGACTGCCGTTACGTCGCGGAGTGGACGGCCGTGAAGCACCGCTGGGGTCTCACCGCCGACAAGAAGGAGATCGCGGCGCTGAAGAACATGGCCGCGGAGTGCCCGCCCGAGGACCTCACCGTGGTCGAGGCCCGCTGAACGCCTGCGGAATCCCGCCGGGGCGTCGTAACATGCCGGGGCCCGCTCAGCCGCCCGGCGCCGGACCCCATGTCTCGGGACCGCCGCCGCGCCATTCGACGAGGGCGGGGTCCTCGATCTGGATGTCTTCCGGCTTCAGCCCCGCGCGCCGGAGCAGATCGACCACGTCCTGCGCGCTGCGGGCCATGCCCAGCAGTTCGGTGTGCGCCGTCACCCGCCGTTCGCCCGAGGGGGAGGGCGGATGTACGACGATCGGAGGCGTCATACCTCCAGCGTACGACCGTGCGTACGGCCATGGCATGCGGAAGGCGCGGCCGGCAGGACGTCCTGGCCGCGCCTTCGCCCTTCGTGATGCCTTAGTGGGGCATCGGCATCCCCGCGAGCGGCTCCGAGACGTGCAGCGGGTCCGTGTGCGCCTGGATGGGCTCGGCGGACTGACCCGGGGCGACCGGCTTCTCCTGCGGGCTCTGCTTCCCGTGGGAGTGCGGAGTGCCCTGGTTGCCCTGGTTGCCCTGGGGTCCCTGCGGTCCCTGGTGGGCCGGGGCGCTCTGGTTGCCCTGGTTGCCCTGGTGATGGTGGTCGGGCGGGCAGGCGACGGCCGGCGCGGCGGCGCCGAGGGCGACGGCACCGGCCAGCAGCGTGGCAGCAATGGTTGTGCGGTACATCGAGCCTCTTCTCGCTTCTCACAGAAGCATCTCGGTGATCGCGCGGACGTCTTCGCCCGCGCGCACAGAGGCCGTACCCACCCCACGGGGCGCTGCGCTCGCCCGATCGGGTGGCGCGTTTCGTGCCCTGGACGACGAACATGACGGATGGATGGAGGACTGTATGCCCATGTTTCCCATGGACAGTGACACCGATCTGACCGCGTTTCCACGGCAGTTCGCGCGCACGCGCCGCTTCTCGCTCGGCGTCCCGCGTGACTTCACCGTCTCCCCGGACGGCGCGCGCGTGCTCTTCCTGCGCACGCGCGACGGCGAGGACCCCGTCTCCTGCCTCTGGCTCCTGGACGCGGACGGCGAGGAGCGGCTGCTCGTCGATCCGGGGCGGCCGGCGGGGACGGAGGAGGAGCGGGGCGAGCTGCCGGAGGCCGAGCGCGTACGGCGGGAGCGGGCCCGCGAGAAGGCCACGGGGATCGTCGCGTACTCGGCCGACGCGGCCGTGACGACCGTCGCCTTCGCGCTCGACGGGCGGCTGTGGGTCATGGACGTCGGCGGGGGCCGCCCGCGGCCCGTGCCCACCGACGGGCCCGTCGCCGCGCCGCGCCTCGATCCGACGGGCAGCCGCGTCGCGTACGTGACGGACGGCGCGCTGCACGTCACCGAACTCGCCGACGGCACCACGCGCGTGCTCGCGGCCCCGGAGAACGACGAGGTGACGTACGGGCTGCCCGAGCACGTCGCCGCCGAGTCGATGCACCGGCACGCGGGCTTCTGGTGGGCGCCCGACGGGCGGCGGCTGCTGGTCGCGCGCGTCGACGAGGCGCCGGTCGGGCGCTGGTGGATCGCCGACCCGGCCCACCCGGACCGGCCGCCGCGCGCGATCCGCTACCCCGCCGCCGGTACGGCCAACGCCGACGTGTCCCTCTTCGTCGTCCCGGTGGAAGGCGGCCCGGTCGGCCCGGTCGGCCCGGTCGGCCCGGCCGGCCCGGCCGGTCCGGGCACTCCGGACGGCGCGCGGACCGAAGTCGTGTGGGACCGGGGCGCGTTCGAGTACCTGGTCTCGGCCGCGTGGGACGCGCACGGCCCGCTGCTCTCCGTCCAGTCCCGCGACCAGCGCACGCTGCGCGTCCTCGCCGCCGACCCGGACACCGGCGCCACGGAGACGCTCCACGAGCAGCGCGACCCGGCGTGGGTCGAGCTGGTGCCGGGCGCGCCGCTGCGCACGGCCTCGGGCGCGCTCGTCCACGTCGCGGACGACGGGGAGACACGCGCGCTGACCGTCGGCGGGCGGCCCGTCACGCCCGCCGGGCTCCAGGTCCGCGAAGTGCTGGGCGCCGTGGGCGAGTCCGTGTACGTGACCGCCTGCGACGAGCCGACCGAGGAGCACGTCTGGCGCTGCGGGGCCGGGCACGAGGCGGTACGGGTCAGCGAGGGGCCCGGCCTGCACCGCGCGTCGCCCGCGTCCGACGGCACGCTGGTGCTGGCCTCGCACACGGAGGACGGCCGCCGCTTCACCGCCGTACGGCCGGACGGCACGGCGACGCCGATCGCCTCGTACGACGCCGAGCCGGTCGTCACCCCGCGCGTCACCTGGCTGGAGGCCGGGCCGCACGGCGTCCGTACGGCGCTGCTCCTGCCCTCCTGGTACGAGGAGGGCGCGCGGAAACTCCCCGTACTGATGAATCCGTACAGCGGGCCCGCGATGCGGCTCGTGCTGCGGGTCCGGGGCTGGTGGCTGTGCGAGGCGCAGTGGTTCGCCGAGCGCGGCTTCGCCGTGGTGATCGCCGACGGCCGGGGCACCCCCGGACGCGGCCCCGCGTGGGAGAAGACGGTGCACGGCGACACCCTCTCGCCCGTCGTGGAGGACCAGGTCGAGGCGTTGCGGGCCGCCGCCGCGCACTGCCCGGACCTCGACCTGGGCCGGGTCGCGATACGGGGCTGGAGCTACGGCGGCACCCTCGCCGCCGCGGCCGTGCTCCGCCGCCCCGACGTCTTCCACGCGGCGGTCTCGGGCGCCGCGCCCAGCGACCAGCGGCTGTACGACACGCACTGGCGCGAGCGCTTCCTCGGCCGCCCCGAGGAGAACCCGGAGGCGTACGCGCGCTCGTCGCCGATCACCGAGGCCGCCTCGCTCACCCGCCCGCTCCTCCTCGTCCACGGCCTCGCCGACGACAACGTGGTGGCGGCTCACACCCTGCGGATGTCCGCCGCGCTGCTCGCCGCGGGCCGCCCGCACCGCGTGCTGCCGCTCTCGGGCGCCGCGCACTCGCCCACGGACGAGACGGCCGTCACCCGGCTGCTCACCCACCAACTGGACTTCTTCCGCGAGGCGTTGGCCCGGCCGGTGCTGCCGGTGCGGCCGCACCCGTTCTGGGTGGGGTCGGGCGCCGGGGCCGGTCACACCTTCACGCACACCCTCGACCGCGCGCTGCTGGAGGCCCATGTGCCGCGCACGGCCCGGGTCCTGGACTACGGCTGCGGCTACGGCCGCCTCACGGCCGAGCTGACGGAGCTGGGCTACCCCGACGTCGTCGGCATCGACCCCTCGGCGGCGCTGATCGCGCGCGGGCACCGCGAGCACCCCGGGCTGCCGCTCGTCCACCACGCCGAGCTGCCGCTGCCGTACGGGGAAGGGCACTTCGACGCCGCGCTGCTCTTCGTGATCCTCAACGTCATCCCCACGGACGCCGCGCAGCACGCCCTCCTCGCCGAGCTGGCCCGCGTCCTGCGGCCGGGCGGCGTGCTCTACGTGAGCGAAGTGCCGCTCCAGAGCGACGACTTCCACGTACGGCGGTACGTCGAGCACGCGCGCTCCGTGCGGGAGGCGGGCGGCAGCGCCCCGTACGGCCTCTTCGGCACGCCGGACGGCGGGTACTTCCGGCACCACCCGCCGGAGCATCTGC
Organism: Streptomyces albiaxialis; assembly: GCF_039530985.1. Taxonomy (NCBI): domain Bacteria; kingdom Bacillati; phylum Actinomycetota; class Actinomycetes; order Kitasatosporales; family Streptomycetaceae; genus Streptomyces; species Streptomyces albiaxialis. Next base: position 270,985 of record NZ_BAAAPE010000013.1, on the reverse strand, counting down.
GCGCGATGCTGGGGGCGCACGGCTTCGAGGTGGTGGAGGAGCGCGCCGACCGGGTGTCCGGGCTGCACGGCGAGTCCACCGCCCGCCTCCTCCTCGTGGCCCGCCGGACGTAGGCCGCCCTTCTCAGGCCCGCGGCGCGTGGTCGAGGAGGACCTCGGCCGCCGCCCGCGCGTGCCGTCCGTAGTCGGGGTCGTCCAGCACCATGGCGCGGCTGGCGGCCCCGTCCGCGAGGGTGACCAACTGCTCGGCGAGCGCGTCGGGTTCGCGGCAGCCCAGCTCCGTCAGCAGCTCCGTCACGAGCCGTGCCATCAGCAGCTTCTGCTCGCGCGCGTAGGAGTGCACGGCGCCGTCCGGGTCGGGGAACTCCGCGGCCGCGTCGATGAACGGGCAGCCGCGCACCGGCGCCGCCCCGGTGGCGGGCGGCGGGCCGAAGAGCGCGAGGATCCGCTCGCGCGGCGGGACGTCCTCGCGGGTCAGGGCGCTCTCCAGGGTGTGGCCCGTCGCGGCGAGGTCGTGGAGGTGGGCGACGACCAGCTCGTCCTTGGTCCGGAAGTGCGCGTAGAGCGTGCGCTTGGACACCGGGGCCTGCTCGGCGACCTGCTCCATGCCGGTCGCGTTGATCCCCTGGGCCGCGAACAGGCGGGCGGCGGCGGCCAGGACGCGCTCGCGCCCGCCGCGTCCGCCGCGCCCGCGCCGCGGGGACGCCGTGGTCTCCGCGCCCCTCTCCGTCTCCGTCTCCGGCTCCGCGCTCATGCGGGAAGTATACGCCCTCGTTTACTTAAGGGGTGGCGGCTTGCTAGGCTCGCCGTAGGTAAACGCTACCGTTTACTTGTGTCGACGATCGTAAGGAGCGACCCATGGACCACGACTACGCGGAGAAGCTGATACGCGGCCGCCGCGCGACGCGCGCCTTCCGCCCCGAACCCGTGCCCGACGAGACCCTGCGCGCGGTCTTCTCCCTCGCGGGCGCCGCCCCGTCCAACTCCAACGCGCAGCCGTGGCGCGTCGAGGTCGTCGGCGGTGAGCGCCGCGAACGCCTGGCCGAAGCGCTGGTGGCCGCCCACGCCGAGCAGCGCATGACGGCCGACTTCCCGTACCGCGAGGAGATGTACGCGCCCGTCCACCAGGAGCGGCGGGCCGAGTTCGGCGCGGGCCTGTACGGGGCGCTGGGCATCGGCCCCGAGGACCACGCGGCCCGCTCCGCCTACGACGCGGAGAGCCTGCGCTTCTACGGCGCGCCCCACGCCGCGTTCCTCTTCGTCACCGGCGACGGCGGGCCCCGCCTGGCCGCCGACGTCGGCGCCTATATGCAGACGCTGCTCCTGGCCATGGCCGCGTACGGCGTGGCGAGCTGCCCCCAGGGCCTGCTCAGCTTCTACGCCGACACCGTCCGCGCCGAGCTCGGCGTCACCGAGGGCAAGCTGCTGGTCGGCGTCTCCTTCGGGTACGCCGACGAGAGCGCCCCCGTGAATCACGTGGCCTCCGGCCGGGCGCCCCTTGCCGCGACGACGTCCTTCCATGCCTAGCCCGGCGTGACTGCTGGGCAGGGGCTGCCCCGTGCCGTGCTGCGCAGTCCGCGGCTGTCGTCGTGGCTGGGCGCGCAGTTCCCCGCGCCCCTGAGGCCCAGGGGCG